>NZ_FPBG01000021.1:0-1105 GCF_900116505.1 Pseudomonas sp. NFPP25
GGTGGTCGCCTTCGCCACTGGTGTTCCTTCCTATATCTACGCATTTCACCGCTACACAGGAAATTCCACCACCCTCTACCATACTCTAGCTTGCCAGTTTTGGATGCAGTTCCCAGGTTGAGCCCGGGGCTTTCACATCCAACTTAACAAACCACCTACGCGCGCTTTACGCCCAGTAATTCCGATTAACGCTTGCACCCTCTGTATTACCGCGGCTGCTGGCACAGAGTTAGCCGGTGCTTATTCTGTCGGTAACGTCAAAACAATCACGTATTAGGTAACTGCCCTTCCTCCCAACTTAAAGTGCTTTACAATCCGAAGACCTTCTTCACACACGCGGCATGGCTGGATCAGGCTTTCGCCCATTGTCCAATATTCCCCACTGCTGCCTCCCGTAGGAGTCTGGACCGTGTCTCAGTTCCAGTGTGACTGATCATCCTCTCAGACCAGTTACGGATCGTCGCCTTGGTGAGCCATTACCTCACCAACTAGCTAATCCGACCTAGGCTCATCTAATAGCGTGAGGTCCGAAGATCCCCCACTTTCTCCCGTAGGACGTATGCGGTATTAGCGCCCGTTTCCGGACGTTATCCCCCACTACTAGGCAGATTCCTAGGCATTACTCACCCGTCCGCCGCTCGCCACCAGGTACAAGTACCCGTGCTGCCGCTCGACTTGCATGTGTTAGGCCTGCCGCCAGCGTTCAATCTGAGCCATGATCAAACTCTTCAGTTCAAACATCTTTGGGTTTTGAGAAAACCCTAAACTTGGCTCAGCAATCGTTGGTTACATCTTTGATTTCTCGCGGAGTAACTTGTGATGCTGATAATCTTTTTGACTATCAGTCTGACTCCACAAGCACCCACACGAATTGCTTGATTCAGTTGTTAAAGAGCGGTTGGTTAAGATCTTTCGTCTCAACCGAGGCGCGCATTCTACAGCAGCCTCATTTGCTGTCAAGTGATTTTTTTAAGAAGTTTTCAAAGTTTCCTTTTTAACTTCAACCACTTGCGCTTCCGATCTCTCGTTAGCGGGAGGCGAATTCTACAGCGTTACACGCTGCTGTCAACACCTCTTTTCAACCGCTTTCGACCGAGAGGATCGA
>NZ_FPBG01000019.1:0-1452 GCF_900116505.1 Pseudomonas sp. NFPP25
AGGCCGGTATCCGCTTCACCCCCAAGGACCTGTTCCAGCACCAGACGGTGCAGGGGCTGGCCACGGTGGCGGAGCAGGGCGAGGGCGGTTTGCAGGTCGACCAGGGCCCGGTGCGTGGCCAGATGGCGCTGCTGCCGATCCAGCAGTGGTTCTTCGACACCCCGGTGCCGGAACGGCACCACTGGAACCAGTCGGTGCTGCTCAAGCCGCTGAAGCCTCTGAGTGCCGAGGCACTGCAGCAGGGCTTGCAAGCCTTGCTCGAACACCACGACGGCCTGCGCCTGAAGTTTGTCGAAGAAGGCGCAGCCTGGGTCGCGACTTATGCCTCGCTGGGGCAGGTGACTGCGGCACCGTTGGCGGCGACGCAGGCCGATGCGCTGCTGTGGCTGGCGGACGACGCCACTGAAGATTCGTTGCAAGCCCTGTGCGATACCGCGCAACGCAGCCTCGATCTGCAACAGGGGCCTTTGTTGCGTGCCGTGCTCTTCACGTTGCGTGATGGCACCCAGCGCCTGCTGCTGGCCATCCATCACCTGGTGGTGGACGGGGTGTCCTGGCGGGTGCTGCTGGAGGACCTGCATCAGGCCCTGGTACAGCAGGCCGCCGGGCAAACCATCAAGCTGCCGGCCAAGACCAGCTCTTCCCAGGCCTGGGCCGGCCAGTTGCAAGCCTATGCCCGCAGCGCGGCGCTGCAGCAAGAGCTGGGTTACTGGCAGGCGCAGTTGCAGGACGTGGAGTCGGGCCTGCCCTGCGACCGGGCAACGGATCAGGTGGTGATCAAGGATGCCAGGAGTGTCAGCACCGAGCTGGACCCAAGCTATACCCAGCGCCTGTTGCAGGATGCGCCGGCGGCCTATCGCACCCAGATCAACGATCTGCTGCTCACCGCCCTGGCCCGGGTCATTACCCGCTGGACCGGCGACAGCAGCGCCCTGGTGCAACTGGAAGGCCACGGCCGCGAAGAGCTGTTCGACAGCATCGACCTGAGCCGCACCGTGGGCTGGTTCACCAGCGTGTTCCCGGTGAAGCTGACGCCGCAGCCGGCCCTGGCCGACTCGATCAAGCTCATCAAGGAACAGCTGCGGGCCGTGCCCAACAAGGGCATCGGCTTTGGTGCCCTGCGCTACCTGGGGGACGAAGCGGCGCAACAGACCCTCGCGGCATTGGCGGTGCCACGCATCACCTTCAACTACCTGGGCCAGTTCGATGGCAGCTTCGATGAGCCGGATGCCTGGTTTGCCCCCAGCGCCGAAGCCAAGGGTGCCGATCAAGGCGCCCAGGCTCCGCTGGGCAACTGGCTGAGCATCAATGGCCAGGTCTATGGCGGCCAATTGAAGCTGGGCTGGACCTTCAGCCAGGCGATGTTCGATACCGCCACCATCGAGCACCTGGCGGATGACTACGCCCGGGAACTCAAGGCGCTGATCGAGCATTGCAGCCAGCCCGAGCACC
>NZ_FPBG01000018.1:0-1635 GCF_900116505.1 Pseudomonas sp. NFPP25
CCTAAGGCGAGGCTGAAAAGCGTAGTCGATGGAAAACAGGTTAATATTCCTGTACTTCTAGTTATTGCGATGGAGGGACGGAGAAGGCTAGGCCAGCTTGGCGTTGGTTGTCCAAGTTTAAGGTGGTAGGCTGGAATCTTAGGTAAATCCGGGGTTCTAAGGCCGAGAGCTGATGACGAGTTACCTTTTAGGTGACGAAGTGGTTGATGCCATGCTTCCAAGAAAAGCTTCTAAGCTTCAGATAACTAGGAACCGTACCCCAAACCGACACAGGTGGTTGGGTAGAGAATACCAAGGCGCTTGAGAGAACTCGGGTGAAGGAACTAGGCAAAATGGCACCGTAACTTCGGGAGAAGGTGCGCCGGTGAGGGTGAAGGACTTGCTCCGTAAGCTCATGCCGGTCGAAGATACCAGGCCGCTGCGACTGTTTATTAAAAACACAGCACTCTGCAAACACGAAAGTGGACGTATAGGGTGTGACGCCTGCCCGGTGCCGGAAGGTTAATTGATGGGGTTAGCTAACGCGAAGCTCTTGATCGAAGCCCCGGTAAACGGCGGCCGTAACTATAACGGTCCTAAGGTAGCGAAATTCCTTGTCGGGTAAGTTCCGACCTGCACGAATGGCGTAACGATGGCGGCGCTGTCTCCACCCGAGACTCAGTGAAATTGAAATCGCTGTGAAGATGCAGTGTATCCGCGGCTAGACGGAAAGACCCCGTGAACCTTTACTATAGCTTTGCACTGGACTTTGAATTTGCTTGTGTAGGATAGGTGGGAGGCTTTGAAGCGTGAACGCCAGTTTGCGTGGAGCCATCCTTGAAATACCACCCTGGCAACTTTGAGGTTCTAACTCAGGTCCGTTATCCGGATCGAGGACAGTGTATGGTGGGTAGTTTGACTGGGGCGGTCTCCTCCTAAAGAGTAACGGAGGAGTACGAAGGTGCGCTCAGACCGGTCGGAAATCGGTCGTAGAGTATAAAGGCAAAAGCGCGCTTGACTGCGAGACAGACACGTCGAGCAGGTACGAAAGTAGGTCTTAGTGATCCGGTGGTTCTGTATGGAAGGGCCATCGCTCAACGGATAAAAGGTACTCCGGGGATAACAGGCTGATACCGCCCAAGAGTTCATATCGACGGCGGTGTTTGGCACCTCGATGTCGGCTCATCACATCCTGGGGCTGAAGCCGGTCCCAAGGGTATGGCTGTTCGCCATTTAAAGTGGTACGCGAGCTGGGTTTAGAACGTCGTGAGACAGTTCGGTCCCTATCTGCCGTGGACGTTTGAGATTTGAGAGGGGCTGCTCCTAGTACGAGAGGACCGGAGTGGACGAACCTCTGGTGTTCCGGTTGTCACGCCAGTGGCATTGCCGGGTAGCTATGTTCGGAAAAGATAACCGCTGAAAGCATCTAAGCGGGAAACTTGCCTCAAGATGAGATCTCACTGGAACCTTGAGTTCCCTAAAGGGCCGTCGAAGACTACGACGTTGATAGGTTGGGTGTGTAAGCGCTGTGAGGCGTTGAGCTAACCAATACTAATTGCCCGTGAGGCTTGACCATATAACACCCAAGCAATTTGCTTAAGAAGCGAGTTGCGGTGTGTGAAGACGATACAAACCGAAAGTTTGCAAACACACAAA
>NZ_FPBG01000017.1:0-2470 GCF_900116505.1 Pseudomonas sp. NFPP25
GGGGTTTCCCCATGTGAGAGTAGGTCATCGTCAAGATTAAATTCCGAAACCCCAACTGCGCATGCAGTTGGGGTTTTGTTTTTGCGCGCGAAAAATGGGTTTGATTTTTTGCTGTCTCGATCGACTTGCTCGTCAGGTGGGGGTTTCTATGCAATAGCGCTGGGCATGGCTATCATGCCTGCCTCATGGTGAGGCGGAAACTGCATGTCGACGTTGTTAGAGCTTCTGAAAGATGGGCGATTTCACTCGGGTCAGGCGCTCGGTCAGGCGCTGGGTGTTAGCCGTAGTGCTATATGGAAGCAGTTACAGCTTCTTGAGGCGGAGTTGGGGCTTGTCATTCATAAGGTGCGAGGCCGCGGTTACCAGCTGGCCACTCCAATCACATTGCTGAGCAGTGCTGAGATAGGCCGCTCCTCTATTTCCAGTGGCTCCTGGGATATCCGAATTCTCGACTCTATCGACTCCACGAATGCACAGGCGCTGCGATCCATTGAAGAAGGGAGTGTGGCTCCTTTTCTTGTGCTAGCTGAGCGCCAGACGGTGGGGCGAGGCCGTCGTGGTCGTAAGTGGGTAAGCCCTTTTGCCGAAAATATCTATTACAGCCTCGTCTTGCGTATGGACGGAGGTCTCCGGCAATTGGAAGGGCTTAGCCTGGTCGTTGGGTTGGCGGTCATGCATACCCTTCGTGAGTATGGAATTCCTGGTGCGGGTTTGAAGTGGCCAAATGATGTTTTGGTTGGTCAGAAGAAGGTCGCGGGGATACTTTTGGAGTTGGTGGGTGATCCTGCGGATGTGTGTCATGTGGTCCTGGGCATTGGGATCAATGTGAATATGCAAAGCGCTGAAGAGATCGATCAGAAGTGGACTTCGGTGAGGTTGGAGTCTGGCAAGGTTATTGATCGCAATCAGCTTGTTGCTCGATTGAATGAGGTTCTTGTGTCTTATCTGGAGCGTCATCGGCTGAATGGCTTCTCCGCGATCCAGGGTGAGTGGGAGCAAGGTCACCTCTGGCAGGGGCGTGCTGTGTCTCTGATCGCGGGCGTAAATAAGATCGATGGTGTTGTGTTGGGTATTGATCGCCAAGGAGCTTTGCGATTGAGCGTTGAGGGGGAGGAGAAAACGTATAGCGGCGGGGAGCTCAGTCTAAGGTTGCGTGATGGCTCATGAGTTCGGCCATCAATGTGCGCTTGCGCGATCTACGGCTAGGAGGTAGGGGCTGATTCCTTGTGTGGGGTGGGGCTTTGAGTGTTGCATCGGTTCCGCAAGATCAGCTTGTACGTGATCCATCTTTTCGAGTTGTTTAAGCCTTGTCCTCTGTCTTGAGGTTTTTATGCGCTGGTTGTTTCTGTTGTTATTGGTCCTCAATGGCTTTTATTACATCTGGCATCAGCAGGAAGCACCGCTTCGTGCGAAAGAGGTCACGCCTCTCTCACTCTATCGAGGTACTCAGCAGGATATCCGTTTGTTGAGTGAGTCTTCTGATTCGGTCGAGCGGCGGGATAAGGGTAAGTCAGGGGAGATTGATGCAAGCTGTCTTTATCTGGGGGGCTTTGCTCGTCGAGATACGGCTCAGATGTTGGAGCAGCGGCTGGTAGGGCTGGGGGCTGATGTCAGGCTGCAGTCCTTGAGTGTTCCTGGTTCTTCTGGTTTTTGGCTTCGTGTGGCTCCCGAGAGCAAGCATTTGCTGGATGATCTGCAACTGCAGAACCTTGCTAAAGAATTCAATGAGTTAAAACATAAAATAATGCCTTGCGAGGGGGTTGCAACTGTCGAATAGGTTGCATAGAATGGCGCCCGCTCCGCAGCGAAGACTTAACGAAGTCGGCGTCGCGAAGCGAGGTCAACGCAGCTAACCTCAAGATTTTATTGAGAAAATGCTTGACAGAAGGGTGGCATGATATAGAATGTCGCCTCGCTTAGGAGGGGTTCCCGAGCGGCCAAAGGGATCAGACTGTAAATCTGACGTCTACGACTTCGAAGGTTCGAATCCTTCCCCCTCCACCAGATTTAGCGAGAGCTGCAGGCTCCGCGGGTATAGTTTAGTGGTAGAACCTCAGCCTTCCAAGCTGATGATGCGGGTTCGATTCCCGCTACCCGCTCCAAGTTTGCAGGTTTTGCAAAGTGTTACGCTCTTGTAGCTCAGTTGGTAGAGCACACCCTTGGTAAGGGTGAGGTCAGCGGTTCAAATCCGCTCAAGAGCTCCATATAACAAGGCAGATATGAAAATATCTGCCTTTGTTTTAATGGCTTGGGTGACTTGCTCAATTCTTCTCCTAGGGGTGATTTCGATGGCTAAGGAAAAGTTCGAACGTAATAAGCCGCACGTTAACGTGGGTACTATCGGTCACGTTGACCACGGTAAAACCACTCTGACTGCTGCTCTGACTCGCGTTTGCTCCGAAGTTTTCGGTTCGGCTCGTGTTGACTTCGACAAGATCGACAGCGCCCCAGAAGAAAAAGCTCGTGGTAT
>NZ_FPBG01000015.1:0-16205 GCF_900116505.1 Pseudomonas sp. NFPP25
ATCAGGAACGGCTTGTCGATTGCACGCTCTGGCTCTGGGATGTAGGTATCCAGAGTTTCTACCAGACGCTTAACAGCGGTGGTACCCATTTCGTTGTCGTCTTGGCCGTTCAGAGCCATCAGAGCCGAACCGATGATGATCGGAGTGTCGTCACCTGGGAAGTCGTAAGTGCTCAGCAGATCGCGCACTTCCATCTCAACCAGTTCCAGCAGCTCAGCGTCGTCAACCATGTCAGCCTTGTTCAGGAAGACAACGATGTACGGAACGCCTACCTGACGGGACAGCAGGATGTGCTCACGAGTTTGTGGCATCGGACCATCGGCAGCCGAGCAAACCAGGATCGCGCCGTCCATCTGGGCAGCACCAGTGATCATGTTTTTGACGTAGTCGGCGTGACCTGGGCAGTCAACGTGCGCGTAGTGACGAATGTTCGAGTCATACTCTACGTGCGCAGTATTGATGGTGATACCACGAGCTTTTTCTTCTGGGGCGCTGTCGATCTTGTCGAAGTCAACACGAGCCGAACCGAAAACTTCGGAGCAAACGCGAGTCAGAGCAGCGGTCAGAGTGGTTTTACCGTGGTCAACGTGACCGATAGTGCCAACGTTGACGTGCGGTTTGTTACGTTCAAATTTTTCTTTAGCCACGACAATTAACTCCTAGCCTAAAGGGGAGACTGAATCAGCCTTGTTTTTTAACGAGAGCTTCGACGATGTTCGACGGAGCTTCGGCGTATTTGGAGAATTCCATGGAGTAGCTCGCGCGACCCTGAGACATGGAACGAACGTCAGTTGCATAACCGAACATTTCACCCAGTGGCACTTCAGCACGGATAACCTTGCCGGACACCGAGTCATCCATACCCTGAATCAGACCACGACGACGGTTCAGGTCACCCATCACGTCACCCATGTAGTCCTCTGGGGTTACAACTTCAACCTTCATGATCGGCTCGAGCACAACGCCGCCACCCTTCTGGGCCAGCTGCTTGGTCGCCATGGAGGCTGCCACCTTGAACGCCATCTCGTTGGAGTCGACGTCGTGGTAGGAACCATCAAACACGGTAGCCTTCAGGCCGATCAGCGGATAACCGGCAACGACGCCGTTCTTCATCTGCTCTTCGATACCCTTCTGGATAGCCGGGATGTATTCCTTAGGAACCACACCACCAACAACTTCGTTGGTGAAGACCAGACCTTCGGTGATGTTGCCGTTCGCATCGACGTCTGGCTCCGAGAAACGGATCCAGCAGTGACCGAACTGACCGCGACCGCCGGACTGACGAACGAACTTGCCTTCGATCTCAACGTTGCTCTTGCTGATCTTCTCGCGGTACGAAACCTGCGGCTTGCCGATGTTGGCTTCGACGTTGAACTCGCGCTTCATGCGGTCAACGAGGATGTCCAGGTGCAACTCACCCATACCGGAGATGATGGTCTGGCCAGTCTCTTCGTCGGTCTTGACGCGGAACGACGGGTCTTCCTGAGCCAGCTTGCCCAGTGCAATACCCATCTTTTCCTGGTCCTGCTTGGTTTTCGGCTCTACCGCTACCGAAATTACAGGCTCAGGGAAGTCCATACGTTCAAGAATGATCTGCTTGTCGAGATCGCACAGAGTGTCACCAGTGGTGACGTCCTTCATGCCGATCAGAGCAGCGATGTCGCCTGCACGTACTTCTTTGATCTCTTCACGCTGGTTGGCGTGCATCTGCACCATACGACCAACGCGCTCTTTCTTGCCCTTGACCGAGTTGATCACGGAGTCGCCCGAGCTCAGGAAGCCCGAGTAAACGCGCACGAAAGTCAGAGTACCAACGAACGGGTCGGTAGCAATCTTGAATGCCAGAGCCGAGAACGGTTCAGCATCGTCAGCATGACGCTCGTCGTAGTCAGCCTCTACCAGCTCATCCTTCGGCTTCTCGATGAGATCCGGATGGATACCCTTGATCGCCGGGATCTCGGTAGGAGCAGGCAGGAAGTCGATAACGGCATCGAGAACCAGGGGAACGCCCTTGTTCTTGAACGACGAACCGCAGACGGCCGGAACGATCTCGCTAGCCAGGGTGCGCGCACGCAGACCGGCCTTGATCTCTTCGACAGTCAGGTCACCTTCTTCAAGGTACTTGTTCATCAGCTCTTCGTTGGCTTCAGCAGCAGCTTCAACCATGTTGGAGCGCCACTCGTTAGCCAGGTCCAGCATATCGGCAGGAATTTCTTCCTCGCGATAGGTAGTACCCTTGTCGTCGTCGTTCCAGTAGATAGCCTTCATCTTGATCAGATCAACCTGACCTTCGAAGTTATCTTCAGCACCGATAGCCAGCTGGACCGGAACCGGGGTATGACCCAGGCGGTTCTTGATCTGGCCAACAACGCGCAGGAAGTTGGCACCGGCACGGTCCATCTTGTTCACGTAAACAACACGTGGAACACCGTACTTGTTGGCTTGACGCCATACGGTTTCAGACTGAGGCTCAACACCGGAAGTACCGCAGAACACAACGACCGCGCCGTCGAGTACACGCAGGGAGCGCTCTACTTCAATGGTGAAGTCAACGTGGCCAGGGGTATCGATAACGTTTACACGATAGTTATCGTATTGGCCGCGCGAACCTTTCCAGAAGGTAGTTACAGCAGCGGAGGTAATGGTGATACCGCGCTCCTGCTCCTGCACCATCCAGTCGGTGGTCGCAGCGCCGTCATGCACCTCACCCATCTTGTGGCTGAGACCTGTGTAGAACAGGATCCGCTCGGTAGTGGTAGTCTTGCCCGCGTCAACGTGGGCACAGATACCGATGTTACGGTAGCGGTTGATTGCTGTAGTACGAGCCATAAAGCCCTCGCAAAATGAATGATGCCGATATTAGAAGCGGTAGTGCGAGAAAGCCTTGTTGGCTTCAGCCATACGGTGAACGTCTTCACGCTTCTTAACTGCAGCACCTTTGCCTTCGGCAGCGTCCAGCAGTTCGCCAGCCAAACGCAGAGCCATAGACTTCTCGCCGCGCTTGCGGGCGAAGTCTACCAACCAGCGCATTGCCAGAGCGTTACGACGGGACGGACGAACTTCGACCGGAACCTGGTAAGTAGCACCGCCTACACGGCGCGACTTCACTTCGACCAGCGGAGCGATGGCGTCGAGAGCTTTCTCGAAGATTTCCAGGGGATCGCTGTTCTTGCGCTCTTTAACTTTTTCCAGCGCGCCATAAACGATACGCTCGGCAACGGCTTTCTTGCCGCTTTCCATTACGTGGTTCATGAACTTGGCGAGGATCTGGCTTCCGTATTTCGGATCGTCCAGAATCTCACGTTTGGCTGCTACGCGACGTCTTGGCATTGATAAGCCCTCAAACGGTCTTCAGGTTAGCTCGGGACAGTTGATCCAATGGACGCGTGCCCGACCTTACTCTTATCGACTCAATATAATTAAAAACTGCAAAACGACCGATTACTTCGGACGCTTGGTACCGTACTTCGAACGACCTTGGTTACGACCTTTAACGCCGGAGGTATCCAGGGAGCCGCGAACGGTGTGGTAACGAACACCTGGCAAGTCTTTTACACGGCCGCCGCGAATCAGTACGACGCTGTGCTCTTGCAGGTTGTGGCCTTCACCGCCGATGTACGAGGAAACCTCGAAACCGTTGGTCAGACGCACACGGCACACTTTACGCAGTGCCGAGTTAGGTTTTTTCGGCGTAGTGGTATACACGCGAGTGCACACGCCACGACGTTGCGGGCAGTTCTGCAGCGCAGGCACGTCGGATTTCTCGACGATACGCTTACGCGGCTGACGTACCAGCTGGTTGATAGTTGCCATCTACTAGCTCCACTGTTGTCTTTCGACATAAACAAAATGGCAGAGCAGGAGCTCCACCAAATTTAGGGGTACAAGAGTCTAAAGAGGATCTTGCCCCCAGTCAAGGCAAGGCCCCGGCCTCCCCGATCAGCGAACCTCGACAAAAAGTGTCTTGATTCTCAATCGAAAAAGCCGGGGCCCGTCTCAATCTACTGCAGACCTCAATTACCGCTGGAGTTCAGCGCTTCAGTCAGTGCTGCTTCGACTTCGCTTGCGCTTACGCGCAGCGGCTTGTCTGCATCACGACGACGCTTACGCTCGCTGTGGTACGCCAGGCCAGTACCGGCCGGGATCAGACGACCCACGACCACGTTTTCTTTCAGGCCACGCAGGTAGTCGCGCTTGCCAGTTACCGCCGCTTCGGTCAGTACACGGGTGGTCTCTTGGAAAGAGGCTGCCGAGATGAACGATTCGGTGGACAAGGACGCCTTGGTGATACCCAGCAGTACGCGGGTGAACTTGGCGACGAACTTGTCTTCGGTGCTCAGACGCTCGTTTTCTACCAGTACGTGAGTCAGTTCCATCTGGTCGCCCTTGATGAAGCTGGAGTCGCCGGACTCGGCGATTTCAACCTTACGCAGCATCTGACGCAGAATGGTCTCGATGTGCTTGTCGTTGATCTTCACGCCTTGCAGACGGTAAACGTCTTGGATCTCGTTGACGATGTACTTGGCCAGCGCACTGACACCCAGCAGACGCAGGATATCGTGTGGATCGCTCGGACCGTCGGAGATAACTTCGCCGCGGTTCACTTGTTCGCCTTCGAAGACGTTCAGGTGACGCCACTTCGGAATCAGCTCTTCATACGGATCGCTACCGTCGTTCGGAGTAATGACCAGACGGCGCTTGCCCTTGGTCTCTTTACCGAACGCGATGGTGCCGCTGACTTCAGCCAGAATCGACGCTTCCTTCGGACGACGAGCTTCGAACAGGTCGGCAACACGCGGCAGACCACCGGTGATGTCACGGGTCTTCGAAGTTTCTTGCGGAATACGAGCGATAACATCACCGATCGCAATCTGCGCACCGTCGGCAACGCCGACCAGGGCGTTAGCCGGCAGGAAGTACTGTGCCGGTACGTCGGTACCTGGCAGCAGCAGATCCTTGCCATCCATACCCACCATCTTCACAGCAGGACGGATGTCCTTGCCGGCAGCTGGACGGTCTTTGACGTCAAGCACTTCAATGTTGGTCATACCGGTCAATTCGTCAGTCTGACGCTTGATCGTGATGCCTTCTTCCATGCCCACGTAGGTCACGGTACCTTTCATTTCGGTAACGATCGGGTGAGTGTGCGGATCCCACTTGGCCACGATAGCGCCAGCGTCGACCTTGTCACCTTCTTTAACCGAAATCACAGCACCGTACGGCAGCTTGTAACGCTCGCGCTCACGACCGAAGTCATCAGCGATTGCCAGCTCACCGGAACGGGACACAGCAACCAGGTGGCCATCCACACGCTCAACGTGCTTCAGGTTGTGCAGACGGACGGTACCGCCATTCTTCACCTGAACGCTGTCGGCTGCGGAAGTACGGCTTGCCGCACCACCAATGTGGAACGTACGCATGGTCAGCTGGGTACCCGGCTCACCGATGGATTGGGCAGCGATAACGCCGACCGCCTCACCAATGTTCACCTGGTGACCACGAGCCAGGTCACGGCCGTAGCACTTGGCGCAAATGCCATAGCGGGTTTCGCAACTGATCGGCGAACGCACGATCACTTCGTCGATGCTGTTGAGCTCGATGAATTCAACCCACTTTTCGTCTACCAGGGTGCCGGCAGGAACGATGACGTCCTCGGTACCCGGCTTGAATACGTCACGGGCGATAACACGACCCAATACGCGCTCACCCAGTGGCTCTACAACGTCGCCGCCTTCAATGTGCGGAGTCATCAGCAGGCCGTGTTCGGTGCCGCAATCGATCTCGGTTACAACCAGATCCTGCGCAACGTCCACCAGACGACGAGTCAGGTAACCGGAGTTCGCAGTTTTCAACGCGGTATCCGCCAGACCTTTACGAGCACCGTGAGTCGAGATGAAGTACTGGAGTACGCTCAGACCTTCACGGAAGTTCGCAGTAATCGGCGTTTCGATGATGGAGCCGTCCGGCTTGGCCATCAGACCACGCATACCGGCCAGCTGACGGATCTGTGCTGCGGAACCCCGCGCACCCGAGTCAGCCATCATGTACATCGAGTTGAACGATTCTTGCTCGACTTCGTCGCCATTGCGGTCGATGACCTTCTCTTTCGAGAGGTTGGCCATCATCGCCTTGGATACTTCGTCGTTGGCCTTCGACCAAAGGTCGATCACTTTGTTGTACTTCTCGCCCTGGGTTACCAGGCCGGAGGCGTACTGGCTCTCGATTTCTTTCACTTCGTCGGTGGCAGCACCGATGATGCGAGCTTTTTCATCCGGGATAACGAAGTCGTTAACACCGATGGAAACGCCGGAAATGGTCGAGTAAGCGAAACCGGTGTACATCAACTGGTCAGCGAAGATCACGGTCTCTTTCAGACCAACCACGCGGTAGCACTGGTTGATCAGCTTGGAGATCGCCTTCTTCTTCATCGGCAGGTTGACGACGTCGAACGACAGGCCCTTCGGCACAACCTGGAACAGCAGAGCACGGCCGACAGTGGTGTCGACGATACGGGTGGCGCTCACGCTGCCGCCATCACGATCATTGACGGTTTCGCTGATGCGAACCTTGATCTTGGCGTGCAGAGCCGCTTCGCCGGCGCGGAATACGCGGTCGACTTCCTGCAGGTCCGCGAACACACGACCTTCGCCCTTGGCGTTGATCGCTTCACGGGTCATGTAGTACAGACCCAATACAACGTCCTGCGACGGAACGATGATTGGCTCACCGTTGGCTGGCGACAGAATGTTGTTGGTCGACATCATCAACGCACGCGCTTCCAACTGGGCTTCCAGTGTCAGCGGTACGTGCACGGCCATTTGGTCGCCGTCGAAGTCGGCGTTGTACGCAGCACAGACCAGAGGGTGCAGCTGGATAGCCTTACCTTCGATCAGTACCGGTTCAAACGCCTGGATACCCAGACGGTGAAGGGTCGGTGCACGGTTGAGGAGAACCGGGTGTTCACGGATCACTTCAGCGAGAACGTCCCAAACCTCTGGCAGTTCGCGCTCGACCATCTTCTTGGCGGCTTTGATGGTGGTGGCCAGGCCACGCATTTCCAACTTGCCGAAGATGAACGGTTTGAACAGCTCGAGAGCCATCTTCTTCGGCAGACCGCACTGGTGCAGACGCAGGGTCGGACCTACGGTAATTACCGAACGACCGGAGTAGTCAACACGCTTACCGAGCAAGTTCTGACGGAAACGACCTTGCTTACCCTTGATCATGTCAGCCAGGGATTTCAGAGGACGCTTGTTGGAACCGGTGATAGCGCGGCCACGACGACCGTTGTCGAGCAGTGCATCGACAGCTTCCTGCAACATACGCTTTTCGTTGCGCACGATGATGTCCGGAGCGGACAGATCCAGCAGGCGCTTCAAACGGTTGTTACGGTTGATCACTCGACGATACAGATCGTTGAGGTCGGAAGTCGCGAAACGACCGCCATCCAGCGGGACCAGTGGACGCAGATCTGGCGGCAGAACCGGCAGAACGGTCAGCACCATCCACTCTGGCAGGTTGCCGGAACCCTGGAAGGCTTCCATCAACTTCAGACGCTTGGACAGCTTCTTGATCTTGGTTTCCGAGTTGGTTTGCGGAATCTCTTCACGCAGACGGCCAATCTCGTGCTCCAGGTCGATAGCGTGCAGCAGCTCGCGGACAGCCTCGGCACCCATGCGGGCGTCGAAGTCATCGCCGAACTCTTCCAGCGCTTCGAAGTACTGCTCATCGTTCAGCAGCTGACCTTTTTCAAGGGTGGTCATGCCTGGATCGATAACGACATAGCTCTCGAAGTAGAGAACGCGCTCGATATCACGCAGAGTCATGTCCATCAGCAAGCCGATACGGGACGGCAGCGATTTCAGGAACCAGATGTGGGCAACCGGCGAAGCCAGTTCGATGTGCGCCATGCGCTCACGACGAACCTTGGCCAGCGCAACTTCAACGCCGCACTTCTCGCAGATCACGCCGCGATGCTTCAAGCGCTTGTACTTACCGCACAGGCACTCGTAATCCTTTACCGGGCCAAAGATCTTGGCGCAGAACAGGCCGTCACGCTCAGGCTTGAACGTACGGTAGTTGATGGTTTCCGGCTTTTTAACTTCACCGAACGACCACGAACGGATCATCTCAGGCGAGGCCAATCCGATACGGATGGCGTCGAACTCTTCGACTTGACCCTGGTTTTTCAGCAAATTCAGTAGGTCTTTCAAGGCCTTTCCTCCTGGCGGAGCAGAGAGCGGGCAATCCTGCCCCGCTCTCGATTCGCGTCACGTGTTATTCGGTTTCCAGATCGATATCGATGCCGAGGGAACGAATTTCTTTGATCAACACGTTGAAGGACTCGGGCATGCCCGGCTCCATACGGTGATCGCCGTCCACGATGTTTTTGTACATCTTGGTACGACCGTTCACATCGTCCGACTTCACTGTGAGCATTTCTTGCAGAGTGTATGCAGCACCGTATGCTTCCAGTGCCCAGACCTCCATCTCCCCGAAACGCTGACCACCGAACTGCGCCTTACCACCCAGCGGCTGCTGGGTAACCAGGCTGTACGAACCGGTAGAACGAGCGTGCATCTTGTCGTCTACCAAGTGGTTCAGTTTCAGCATGTACATGTAGCCAACGGTAACTGGACGCTCGAACTTGTTGCCGGTACGGCCGTCGGTCAGTTGCATCTGGCCGCTTTCTGGCAGGTCTGCCAGTTTCAGCATGGCCTTGATTTCGCTTTCCTTGGCACCGTCGAACACCGGAGTGGCCATCGGAACACCGCCGCGCAGGTTGTTCGCCAGATCCAGGATCTCCTGATCGGAGAAGCTGTCCAGGTCTTCGTTGCGACCGCCGATCTGGTTGTAGATCTCGTCCAGGAAGGTACGCAGTTCTGCGACCTTGCGCTGCTCTTCGACCATGCGATTGATCTTCTCGCCCAGACCTTTGGCCGCGAGGCCCAGGTGAGTTTCGAGGATCTGACCAACGTTCATACGCGAAGGTACGCCCAGCGGGTTGAGGACTACGTCGACCGGGGTGCCATTGGCATCGTGCGGCATGTCTTCAACCGGCATGATCACGGAGACCACACCCTTGTTACCGTGACGACCGGCCATCTTGTCGCCCGGCTGGATGCGACGACGGATTGCCAGGTAGACCTTGACGATTTTCAGCACGCCTGGAGCCAGGTCATCGCCTTGCTGCAGCTTGCGCTTCTTGTCTTCGAACTTGTCGTCCAGCAGACGGCGACGATCAACGATGTAGGCCTGGGCCTTCTCGAGCTGCTCGTTCAGAGCATCTTCAGCCATGCGCAGTTTGAACCACTGGCCATGCTCAAGACCGTCGAGAACTTCATCGGTGATTTCCTGGCCTTTCTTCAGGCCGGCGCCGCCTTCGGCTTTATGGCCAACCAGAGCGGAGCGCAGACGTTCGAAGGTCGCACCTTCAACGATACGGAACTCTTCGTTCAGGTCCTTGCGGATCTCGTCCAGCTGGCTCTTCTCGATCGACAGTGCACGAGCATCACGCTCAACGCCGTCGCGAGTGAAGACCTGTACGTCGATAACAGTGCCCTTGGTACCAGTAGGCACACGCAGGGAAGTGTCTTTAACGTCGCTGGCTTTTTCACCGAAGATCGCACGCAGCAGTTTCTCTTCCGGAGTCAGCTGGGTCTCGCCTTTCGGAGTGACCTTGCCCACCAGGATGTCGCCTGCGCCAACTTCAGCACCTACATAAACGATACCGGCTTCGTCCAGCTTGTTCAGTGCAGCCTCACCCACGTTCGGGATGTCTGCAGTGATTTCCTCTGGGCCAAGCTTGGTGTCACGAGCCACACAGGTCAGTTCCTGGATGTGGATCGTGGTGAAACGATCTTCCTGAACCACACGCTCGGACAGGCAGATGGAGTCTTCGAAGTTGAAGCCGTTCCACGCCATGAACGCGATACGCATGTTCTGACCCAGTGCCAGCTCACCCATGTCGGTGGACGGACCATCGGCCATGATGTCGCTGCGCTGAACCCGATCACCCTTGCTCACCAGCGGACGCTGGTTGATGCAGGTGTTCTGGTTGGAGCGGGTGTACTTGGTCAGGTTGTAGATGTCGACACCGGCTTCACCGGTTTCAACTTCGTCATCAGCAACACGAACCACGATACGGCTGGCATCGACCGAGTCGATCACACCGCCACGACGAGCCACGACGCAAACACCGGAGTCACGGGCAACGTTGCGCTCCATGCCGGTACCTACCAGCGGCTTGTCAGCACGCAGGGTCGGTACAGCCTGACGCTGCATGTTGGAACCCATCAATGCACGGTTGGCGTCGTCGTGCTCGAGGAACGGAATCAGCGACGCTGCAACCGAAACTACCTGCTTCGGCGAAACGTCCATCAAGGTGACGTCTTCCGGCGCCTTGACAGTGAATTCGTTCAAGTGACGAACAGCTACCAGCTCATCGACCAACTGACCTTTGTCGTTCATCGTCGCCGAAGCCTGGGCGATCACGTGATCGGCCTCTTCGATAGCGGACAGGAACACGATCTCGTCGGTTACCAGAGCATCTTTCACCACACGGTACGGGCTCTCGAGGAAGCCGTACTGGTTGGTGCGCGCATAGGCCGCCAGGGAGTTGATCAGACCGATGTTTGGGCCTTCCGGCGTTTCAATCGGGCATACACGACCGTAGTGGGTCGGGTGTACGTCACGGACTTCGAAGCCTGCACGCTCACGGGTCAGACCACCTGGGCCAAGTGCAGAAACACGACGCTTGTGGGTGATCTCGGACAGCGGGTTGTTCTGGTCCATGAACTGGGACAGCTGGCTGGAACCGAAGAACTCTTTCACTGCCGCAGCCACTGGCTTGGCATTGATCAGGTCTTGCGGCATCAGGCCTTCGCTTTCAGCCATCGACAGGCGCTCTTTGACCGCACGCTCTACACGCACCAGGCCAACGCGGAACTGGTTCTCGGCCATTTCGCCAACACAGCGAACACGACGGTTACCCAGGTGGTCGATGTCGTCGACGATGCCTTTACCGTTACGGATGTCGACTAGAGTCTTCAGTACGGCAACGATGTCTTCTTTGCACAGAACGCCGGAGCCTTCGATCTCGGTACGACCGATACGACGGTTGAACTTCATCCGGCCAACGGCGGACAGATCATACCGCTCAGGGCTGAAGAACAGGTTGTTGAACAGAGTCTCGGCAGCATCTTTGGTCGGTGGCTCGCCAGGACGCATCATGCGATAGATCTCGACCAGGGCTTCCAATTGGTTGCTGGTGGAGTCGATCTTCAGAGTGTCAGAGACGAACGGACCGCAGTCGATGTCGTTGGTGTACAGAGTCTCGATGCGAACGACCTGAGCCTTGGCGATTTTCGCCAGGATCTCGGTGTTCAGCTCGGTGTTGCACTCTGCCAGGATTTCACCGGTAGCCGGGTGCACGATAGCCTTGGCGGTGGTACGACCCAGGACGTAGTCCAGAGGTACATCCAGCTCTTTGATACCGGCTTTTTCCAGCTGGTTGATGTGACGAGCGGTGATACGACGACCCTGCTCGACAATAACCTTGCCCTTGTCATCCTGGATGTCCAGAACGGCAATCTCACCACGCAGGCGCTGAGGCACCAGCTCCAGGCTCAGGCTCTCGCCTTTCACGTGGAATACGTTGGTGGTGTAGAAAGCGTCCAGCACTTCTTCAGTGGTATAGCCCAGCGCGCGCAGCAGAACCGATGCCGGCAGCTTGCGACGACGGTCGATACGGACGAACACGCAGTCTTTCGGGTCGAACTCGAAGTCCAGCCACGAACCGCGGTAAGGAATGATCCGCGCGGAATACAGCAGCTTACCGGAGCTGTGCGTCTTGCCACGGTCGTGGTCGAAGAATACGCCAGGGGAACGGTGCAGCTGGGAAACGATTACACGCTCGGTACCGTTGATTACGAAGGTACCGTTCTCAGTCATCAGGGGAATTTCACCCATGTAGACTTCTTGCTCTTTGATGTCCTTGATCGCTTTGTTCGACGATTCTTTGTCGAAAATGATCAGACGGACTTTTACCCGCAAAGGTACGGCGTAAGTTACACCACGCAACACGCATTCTTTAACATCAAACGCCGGTTCGCCCAGGCGATAACCGACATACTCCAACGCAGCATTGCCGGAGTAGCTGATGATCGGGAAAACGGATTTGAAGGCCGCATGCAGGCCCACGTCGCGGAACTGATCTTTAGTCGCTCCCGCTTGCAAGAATTCACGATACGAATCCAGCTGGATGGCCAGGAGGTACGGCACATCCATGACGTCCGGCAACTTGCTAAAGTCCTTGCGGATACGTTTTTTCTCAGTATATGAGTAAGCCATCAGCGTTCCCCAGCTTGGTCACCTGCTTATTCGGCTCCTCCCGACGGGAGCAGCCAGAAAATCGTGCAAACCCTTTGGTTTGCGCCACCGCACAGGGTGGGCTACAGCACGTTACTGGCACCGACCCAGTCGGTCGCCAATAACGGAAAAAGGCCGGTGGCAAAAGCCACCAGCCATCAGCCGTTCGCTTAACGCTTGGGCTGGAGACACAAAGTCGATGCTTACTTGAGCTCGACTTTAGCGCCTGCTTCTTCCAGAGCTGCTTTGGCTTTGTCAGCTGCTTCTTTAGCAACAGCTTCCAGAACCATGGCAGGAGCGCCGTCAACTACAGCCTTGGCTTCTTTCAGGCCCAGACCGGTCAGTTCACGTACAGCCTTGATCACGTTAACTTTCTTCTCGCCAGCTTCGGTCAGCATGACGTTGAATTCAGTTTGCTCTTCAACAACAGCGGCAGCAGCAGCTGGGCCAGCAGCGGCAACAGCAGCGGTAACGCCGAAGGTTTCTTCCATTGCTTTGATCAGCTCAACAACTTCCAGAACGGTTTTCTGGCCGATTGCTTCGATGATTTGCTCGTTAGTCAGAGACATGACTATAAATTCCTGTATTGGGGTGACAGCCTACGCAGCCATCAAATTAAACATATGATTTTGAAAGGGCTTGCAGTGCCTTAGGCAGCAGCAGCTTCTTTCTGGTCGCGAATAGCCGCCAGAGTACGAGCCAGCTTGCTGGTAGCGCCTTGAATCACGCTCATCAGCTTCGCAATAGCTTCGTCGCGAGTTGGCAGCGAAGCCAACACGTCGATCTCGTTTGCTGCGAGGTACTTGCCCTCGAACGCAGCTGCCTTGATCTCGAACTTTTCCTGACCCTTTGCGAACTCTTTGAAAATACGAGCGGCAGCGCCCGGATGTTCCTTGGAGAATGCAATCAGGGTAGGGCCGACGAACGCGTCGTTGAGCACGTCATATTGAGTGCCTTCAACAGCGCGCTTGAGCAGGGTGTTACGTACGACACGTACATAAACACCAGCTTCGCGGGCCTCTTTACGGAGTCCGGTCATAGCGCCTACTGTCACACCACGGGCATCAGCCACGACAGCGGACAGAGCGGCTTTGGCAGCCTCGTTGACTTCAGCGACGATGGCCTTCTTGTCTTCGAGTTTAATTGCCACGGGTTTAACTCCTGCTTGTTACCGTTTCATCCAACCGGAGCTGGATGTCGTTTTGGTGTCTGATTCGGTAAGGAACCGGGAGCACCATCTGCGTAGGCTTGAGGTTTAAGACTTGCGTCGCCTACGGTCTTGGATAGCCCCCGCCAGGCAGGGACCCCAATTTTTCAGCGCGCGCAATTACTTGCACGCGCTTGTGTCTTATACGTCCAGCGAACCCTGGTCGATGACCAGACCTGGGCCCATAGTGGTGCTCAGGGTAACGCGCTTGACGTAGATGCCTTTCGAAGAAGCTGGCTTGATACGCTTCAGGTCAGCGATCAGGGCTTCAACGTTTTCCTTCAGCTTGACGGCGTCGAAGCCGACCTTGCCAACGGAAGTGTGGATGATGCCGTTTTTGTCGGTGCGATAGCGAACCTGACCAGCCTTGGCGTTCTTAACTGCCGAAGCTACGTCTGGAGTAACGGTACCGACTTTCGGGTTAGGCATCAGGCCGCGAGGACCCAGAACCTGACCCAGCTGACCCACAACGCGCATTGCATCCGGGGAAGCAATAACCACGTCATAGTTCAGGTCGCCGCCTTTCATTTCGGCAGCCAGATCGTCCATACCTACGCGGTCTGCACCGGCAGCCAGAGCAGCTTCAGCTGCTGGGCCCTGAGTGAACACAGCTACACGTACAGTCTTGCCAGTGCCGTGTGGCAGCACAGTAGCGCTACGAACAACCTGGTCAGATTTACGTGGGTCTACGCCCAGGTTCACAGCAACGTCTACGGACTCGCTGAACTTAACGGTCGACAGCTCGGTCAGGAGAGCGGCGGCTTCTACGAAGTTGTAGGCCTTGCCTGCTTCAATCTTGCCGGCGATAGCCTTTTGGCGCTTGGTCAGCTTAGCCATTACACACCCTCCACGTTAAGGCCCATGCTACGAGCAGAACCGGCGATAGTACGCACGGCTGCATCCATATCAGCTGCAGTCAGATCCGCGTTTTTGGTTTTCGCGATTTCTTCCAGCTGAGCACGGGTAACAGTGCCAACCTTAACGGTGTTTGGACGAGCGGAACCGCTGGTCAGGCCAGCAGCTTTCTTCAGCAGAACCGAAGCGGGGGTGCTCTTAGTTTCGAAAGTGAAGCTGCGGTCACTGTAAACAGTGATGATCACAGGAGTCGGCAGGCCTGGCTCAAGACCCTGAGTACGGGCGTTGAAAGCTTTGCAGAACTCCATGATGTTCACGCCGTGCTGACCCAGAGCTGGACCAACGGGTGGACTTGGGTTGGCCTGAGCGGCCTTAACTTGCAGCTTGATGTAAGCAGTAATCTTCTTAGCCATGAGGCACTCCAATTACGGGTTCAGACGCCTAGATAGGCTCCCCGGTTACTTGCGCGTTTATCCCAGTGACGACAAAACCCCACAGCCTAAGGCTGCGGGGTATGGGATTCTCGTTCAGTTATGCCTTCTCGACCTGACTGAACTCTAGCTCTACCGGAGTAGAGCGACCGAAAATGAGCACTGCCACCTGAATGCGGCTCTTTTCGTAGTTAACTTCTTCGACCGTACCGTTAAAGTCAGCGAATGGGCCGTCAGTAACACGGACCACCTCACCCGGTTCAAACAGTGTCTTAGGCTTGGGCTTGTCGCTACCATCAGCAACGCGACGCAGAATCGCTTCCGCTTCTTTGTCAGTGATAGGAGCCGGCTTATCGGCAGTACCACCAATAAAGCCCATGACACGAGGAGTGTCCTTGACCAAATGCCAAGTACCCTCGTTCATATCCATCTGTACCAGCACATAGCCTGGAAAGAATTTACGCTCGCTTTTGCGCTTCTGGCCATTGCGCATCTCAACCACTTCTTCAGTGGGGACCAGAATCTCGCCGAAGCCATCTTCCATGCCAGCCAGCTTCACACGCTCGATCAACGAACGCATTACATGCTTCTCGTAACCCGAGTAAGCATGCACAACGTACCAACGCTTAGCCACGGGACACCCTTAGCCAACAATCAAGGAAACAAGCCAGCCGAGCAGGGAATCTAGCCCCCACAACAGCAACGCCATGACCAGAACCACAGCCACAACAATCAACGTGGTCTGCGTGGTCTCTTGGCGAGTTGGCCATACGACTTTACGAATCTCAGTGCGCGCTTCCTTAACCAGGACAAAGAACGACTTACCCTTGGCAGTCTGCAAGCCAACGAAGGCAGCAACTGCAGCAATGACAAGTAGCGCCAAGACACGGTACAGGATCGGCGAAGCAGAGTAGTACTGATTGCCAACAACACCAACAATCACCAAGGCAACAACAACCAGCCACTTGAGCAGATCGAAGCGAGAGCCTTGAGCTTCAGCCTTAGGAGTCATCTATGAAGATCCTGTGAAAAGAAAGCCAGACACATTGAGTGAATCTGGCAGGTCAGGAGGGAATCGAACCCCCAACCTACGGTTTTGGAGACCGTCGCTCTGCCAATTGAGCTACTGACCTAAAAACAAAATCAGGCCGACCATTATGTCGGCCCGATGGAGATATATCAAGAACTTATTCGATGACTTTGGCTACGACGCCAGCGCCGACGGTACGACCGCCTTCACGGATAGCGAAACGCAGACCATCTTCCATCGCGATGGTTTTGATCAGAGTGACAGTCATCTGGATGTTGTCACCTGGCATTACCATTTCAACGCCTTCTGGCAG
>NZ_FPBG01000014.1:0-16820 GCF_900116505.1 Pseudomonas sp. NFPP25
GCTCGTACCCGAGCGCTTCCGCCAGGCCTGGCAGGCGGCCATCGACAGCCATGACATCCTGCGCAGCGGCTTCCTCTGGCAGGGCGAGCTGCCGGCGCCGATCCAGGTGGTGCACAAGCGTATCCGCCTGGACTTTGTCGAGCATGACTGGCGGGCGAACGAGGCCGTGCCGGCCGCCCTGGATGGCTTGGCCGAAGAAGAGCGCCTGCGTGGTTTCGACCTGCTGGCCGCGCCCCTGCTGCGCCTGACCCTGGTGCGCACTGGCGAGCAGCGTTACCACCTGATCTACACCAACCACCACATCCTGATGGACGGCTGGAGCAACTCACGGCTGCTAGGGGAAGTGCTGCAACGCTATGCGGGGCAGTTCGCGAGCCATGCGCCCGGGCGCTACCGCGACTACATCGCCTGGCTGCAACGCCAGGACGCCCAGCTCAGCGAGACCTTCTGGAAGCAGCAACTGGCGGTCCTGGATGAGCCAACCCGTCTGGCCCAGGCCATCAGCCGCGGTGGCCAGGCCCTGGCCGGCAAAGGCTACGCCGCCCATCAACAGCACCTGGACCTGCAACAGACGCAACGCTTGAGCGAGTTCGCCCGCCAGCAGAAGGTCACGGTCAACACCCTGGTGCAAGCCGCGTGGCTGTTGCTGCTGCAACGCTACACCGGGCAGGACAGCGTGGTGTTCGGTGCCACCGTGTCCGGGCGCCCGGCGGAGCTCAAGGGCGTGGAGCAACAGATCGGCCTGTTCATCAACACGCTGCCGGTCGTGGCTGCGCCGCGCCCGGACATGCCGGTCAGTGACTGGCTGCAACTGGTGCAGGAACGCAACCTGGCCCTGCGCGATTTCGAACACACGCCGCTGTACGACGTGCAGCGCTGGGCGGGCCTGGGGGGCGAGGCGCTGTTCGACAATATCCTGGTGTTCGAGAACTACCCGGTGTCCGAGGCCCTGGCCCAAGGTGCACCGGCGCAGTTGAGCTTCGGCATGGCGGCCAACCATGAGCAGACCAACTACCCGCTGACCCTGTCGGTGTACCTGGGGCAGACCCTGGCGTTCGACTACAGCTATGCCCTGGAGCATTTCGCCGAGGCGAACATCCGGCAACTGGCGGGCTACCTGGAGCAGATGTTATTGGCGCTGGTGGAGCAGCCGCAGTCGAGCATCGGCGAGTTGGCGTTGACTGGCGCTACCGAGCGCCGCTTGATCGAGGAGCAACGCAGCCGTACTCCGGCGCGAGACCTGTCGCCGCTCTGCGTCCAGCAGTTGATCGAGGCCCAGGCCGCACGCACTGCGGATGCCGTGGCGCTGCTGTGCGCCGGCCAGCAACTGAGCTATGGCCAGTTCAACCAGCGGGCCAACCAGTTGGCCCATGCGTTGATCGAGCAGGGCGTGGGCCCGGATGTGCGGGTGGGCATTGCCGTGGAGCGCGGGCTGGACATGATTGTCGGCCTGCTGGCGGTGCTCAAGGCCGGTGGCGCCTATGTGCCGCTGGACCCCGAATACCCCCAGGAGCGCCTGCACTACATGATGCAGGACAGCGGCATCCAGCTGCTGCTGACCCAGTCGCCGCTGCTGGAACGCCTGCGCGACGGGGTGGAGGTACCCCACCTGTGCCTGGATCAGCAGGGCCTGGACGGCTACTCCCTGAACAATCCAGCGCCGCGGGCCCAGGCCGACAACCTGGCCTATGTGATGTACACCTCCGGTTCCACCGGCCGGCCCAAGGGTGTGGATATCAGCCACCGCGCCTTGACCCAGCACGCCCAGGTTTCCCGGGACTACTTCAACATGAGCGCGGCAGACCGTGGCCTGCAGTTCTCCACCTTCAACTTCGACGCCTTTGTCGAACAGCTGTACCCGGCGCTGATCTGTGGCGCCTCGGTGGTGATTCGCGGCAAGGCGCTGTGGGACAGCGAAACCTTCTACCGCGAGCTGATCGAGCAGGGCATCAGCATCGTCGATCTGAGCACCGCCTACTGGTTCATGCTGGGCAAGGACTTCGCCAGCCGCGAACCCCGCGACTTCGGCCGCCTGCGCCAGCTCAACCTGGGGGGCGAAGCCATGCCGGCAGAAGGCGTGGCGGCGTGGAAAAAGGCTGGCCTGAAACACGCTTGCCTGCTCAACACCTACGGCCCGACCGAGGCCACGGTGAGCGTTACCGCCCATGACTGCAGCCGTTACCTGCAGGACGGGCAAGCCTTGCCGAGCCAGATGCCGCTGGGCAAGGGCTTGCCGGGCCGCTCCATCTACTTGCTGGACAACAGCGGCAACCTGACCCTCAGCGGCGCCACCGGCGAGCTGATGATCGGGGGCGAGCTGCTGGCCCGGGGTTACCACGACCGCCCAGGCCTGACTGCCGAGCGTTTCATTCCCGATCCGTTCAGCAGCGATGGCGGTCGCCTGTACCGCTCCGGCGATCTGGCCCGCTATGACGCCGAGGGCGTGATCGAGTACGCCGGGCGCATTGACCACCAGGTGAAGATCCGCGGTTTCCGCATCGAAATGGGCGAGATCGAAGCGCGGCTGCTGGAGCTGCCACTGGTGCGCGCAGCCGTGGTGCTGGCCCAGGAGGCGGCCGGTGGTCCACAGCTGGTGGCCTACGTAGTGGCGGCCGCGGGCGTGGCGGTAGAGAGCCCGGAACAGCAGGCACAGGTGCGCGAGCAACTCAAAGCGGCCCTCAAGGAGGTGCTGCCGGACTACATGCTGCCGGCGCACCTGCTGTTCCTTGAGGCCCTGCCGCTGAGCCCCAACGGCAAGCTGGACCGCAAGGCCCTGCCCAAGGCCGACGCCAGCCTGTTGCAGCAGGCCTACATCGCCCCACAGAGCGAACTGGAACAGCAGGTCGCGGCGATCTGGGCCCAGGTGCTGGAGGTCGAGCAAGTGGGCATGAACGATAACTTCTTTGAACTAGGTGGGCATTCCTTGTTGGTAACCGCGATGGTCTCTCGAGTCCAGCTCAAGCTTGGGCGCCAGGTCAGTGTGCAGATGGCGTTTGAATTTCCCACCCTGGGGCTGTTCGTCAGCCAGTTGCAACAGACGCCCGGCCAGGTGCAAGGCGCCGACCTGAGTGCGCTGGAACTGTTGCTCGACGAAATGGAGGCTGTGTAATGGACAACACCACCGCGCTGAAAATTGTCAAAGGCTTCATCCTGCTGCCCCTGGAGAAGCGCAAGGTCTACCTGCAGAAGATGCTCGAACAGGGCATCTCCCCGGCCAACCTGCCGATTCCCGAGGTGCGCCTGAGCCAGGAGCGCCTGCCGCTGTCCTATGCCCAGCAACGCCAGTGGTTCCTCTGGCAACTGGCGCCCGAGAGCACGGCCTATCACATTCCCAAGGCCCTGCGCCTGCGCGGAAAACTGAATGTCGAGGCCTTGCAGCGCAGCTTCGACAGCCTGATCGCCCGGCATGAAAGCCTGCGCACGCATTTCGTCGAGGAGGCCGACACGGCGCTGCAGGTGGTCGCCCCCGAGGCGCGCCTGGAACTGGTGCGCCAGGCACTGCCGGCCCAGGCGAGCCAGCAACAGATCAATGCGGCCGTGCAGGACTTCGTCCAGGCCCAGACCCGGCAGCTGTTCGATCTGCTGGCCGGGCCGTTGCTCAGGGTCGGCCTGTTGCAGGTGGCCGAGGATGACCATGTGCTGGTCCTGACCCAGCACCACATCGTCTCCGATGGCTGGTCGATGCAGGTCATGGTGGATGAACTGATCGCGTTCTACATCGGTTTCTGCCAAGGGCAGACGGCGTCGTTGCCGGCGCTGCCGATCCAGTATGCCGATTACGCCCTCTGGCAGCGCCACTGGATGGAGGCCGGTGAAAAGGACCGGCAACTGGCCTACTGGACAGCGCAACTGGGCGGCGAGCAACCCTTGCTCGAACTGCCTCTGGATCGCCCGCGCCCCGTGGTGCAGAGCCATCGGGGCGGGCGCCTGGAGCTGACCCTGGAGCAGCCCTTGAGTGAAGCCCTGGGCAGCCTGGCCCAGCGGGAAGGGGTGACCCTGTTCATGCTGTTGCTGGCCTCTTTCCAGACCCTGCTGCACCGCTACAGCGGCCAGGCCGATATCCGCGTCGGTGTGCCCATTGCCAACCGCAACCGGGTCGAGACCGAGCGCCTGATCGGCTTCTTCGTCAACACCCAGGTGCTCAAGGCCGAGATCGACGGGCAGATGTCCTTCAGCCAGTTGCTGCAGCAGGTACGCCAGACCGCCCTGGCGGCGCAGGCGCACCAGGACCTGCCTTTCGAGCAACTGGTGGAGGCCTTGCAGCCGGAGCGCAGCCTGAGCCACAACCCGCTGTTCCAAGTGATGTTCAACCACCAGGTGGAAGCGGCGGGCGCAGCCGGGCCCCTGAACCTGCCGGGCCTGAACATCGAGGCCCTGGACGCCCAGGGGCAGTCGGCGCAGTTCGACCTGACCCTGGACACCGTGGAAACCCAGGGCCGGATCGCCGCGTCCCTGGTCTATGCCACCGATGTGTTCGACGCCGCCACCATCGAGCGCCTGGCCGCCCATTGGCGCCAGTTGCTGCAAAGCGTGGCCAGCCAGCCACAGCAGCGCATCGGCCTGTTGCCCTTGCTCGAGGCTGATGAGCGGGCGCAGATCCTCGACCAGTGGAACCGGCTGCAGCAGGCATTCCCTTCCCGGGCCTGCGTCCATCAGCTCATCGAGGCCCAGGCCGCCAGGGCGCCCCAGGCCATTGCCCTGACCTTCGCCGGGCAGAGCCTGGACTACCAGCAGCTCAACGAACGGGCCAACCGTCTGGCGCACAAGCTCATCGAGCAGGGCGTGGGCCCCAATGTACTGGTGGGGCTGGCGGTGGAGCGCAGCCTGGAGATGGTCATCGGCCTGCTGGCGATCCTCAAGGCCGGCGGTGCCTATGTGCCGCTGGACCCGGCCTATCCCCAGGACCGCCTGCAGCACATGATGCAGGACAGCGCCATCGCGTTGCTGCTGACCCAGGAGCATCTGCTGCAGGGCTTGCCGGCGTTTGCCGGCAGGACCTGGTTGCTGGAGCAGCCCCTGGACGGCTACCGGGTCGACAACCCCGAGGTCGGGGTGACGCCCGAAGACCTGGCCTACGTGATCTACACCTCCGGTTCCACCGGCAAGCCCAAGGGCACCTTGCAGCCACACCACAACGTCCTGCGCCTGTTCGCGGCCACCGAGCAGTGGTTCCAGTTCGGCGCCGAGGATGTCTGGAGCCTGTTCCACTCCTATGCGTTCGACTTCTCGGTGTGGGAGATCTTCGGTGCCCTGCTGTATGGCGGGCGGCTGCTGATCGTCCCCCAGGAGGTGGCGCGCTCGGCCCAGGACTTCTACCCGCTGCTCTGCAGCGAGGGCGTGACGGTGCTCAACCAGACGCCGTCGGCGTTCCGCCAGTTGATGCACGTGGCCTGCAGCGCCGAGCCTGCGCATCGGTTGCGCTACATCGTGTTCGGTGGCGAGGCCCTGGAGGTCAATACCCTGCAACCCTGGTTCCAGCGTTTCGGCGATCAGCGCCCGCAGTTGGTGAACATGTACGGCATCACCGAAACCACGGTGCACGTGACCTACCGTCCCTTGTCCGTGGCGGACCTGAGCCTGGCGGGGGCCAGCCCGATTGGCGAGCTGATCCCCGACATGTCCTGGTATTTGCTGGACAGCAACCTGCAACCGGTGCCCAAGGGCTGCATCGGTGAACTCTATGTCGGGCGTGCCGGGCTGGCCTGGGGCTACCTGAACCGCGGCGACTTGAGTGCGGCGCGGTTTGTCCCGGACCCGTTTGGCGAGGCTGGTGGGCGTCTCTACCGCACCGGCGATCTGGCGCGTTATCAGGCCGACGGTTCGATCGGCTACATCGGCCGTATCGACCACCAGGTGAAGATCCGCGGTTTTCGCATCGAGTTGGGGGAGATCGAAGCGCGGCTGCTGGAGTTGCCTGCGGTGCGCGAGGCGGTGGTGCTGGCCCCGGAAGGTCCCGACGGCCCGCAACTGGTGGCCTACGTGGTGCCCGCCGGCCTGGACTGGAACGGCCAGGACCCGCTTGCCGAGCAACTGCCCCTGCGCGACGCCATCAAGGCCGGGCTGCGCGAGCACCTGCCGGGCTACATGGTTCCGGCCCATGTGCTGTTCCTCCAGGCGCTGCCCCTGACCGCCAATGGCAAGCTCAATCGCGCTGCCTTGCCGGCCATCGACGGCAGCCTGTTGCAGCAGGCCCACGTGGCCCCGCGCAGCGAGCGCGAACAGCAAGTGGCCGGGATCTGGGCCCAGGTGCTGAAACTGGAAAAGGTCGGCTTGACCGATAACTTCTTCGAGCTCGGCGGCCATTCGCTGCTGGCTACCCAGGTGATGTCGCGCATCCGCCAGGAGCTGGGCATCGAGGCCCCCCTCAAGCTGTTGTTCGAAGGCGAGTCGCTGGAAGATTTCGTCCGCCTGCTGGGCCCGGAAACTGCCCAGCCACTCCAGCCGATTCCCCTGGTGGACCGGCAGCAGCCGCTGGCGGTGTCCTATGCCCAGGAACGCCAGTGGTTCCTCTGGCAGCTGGACCCCGACAGCAGCGCCTATCACATCCCCATGGCCCTGCGCCTGCGCGGCTCGCTGGATAGCCGGGCCCTGCAAAGCAGTTTCGATGCCTTGATCACCCGCCATGAAAGCTTGCGCACGCACTTTGTCGAGAGCGCCCGGGGCCTGACCCAGGTGATCGCGGCCCAGGCCCGCTTGCCCATCAGCCAGCAAGACTTGTCCCTGCTGGTGGAGGCCGGCAACACCGATGACTTGATCAAGCAGGTTATCGACACCCAGGTACGTCAGCCGTTCGACCTGCGCCAGGGGCCGTTGCTGCGGGCCACCCTGGTGCGCCTGGCGGAGGACGAGCATGTGCTGGTGCTGGTCCAGCACCACATCGTTTCCGATGGCTGGTCGATGCAGTTGATGGTGGAGGAACTGATCCGGCTCTATGGCGCCCATAGCCAGGGGCAGGAGGCCGAGTTGCCGGCGCTGGCGGTGCAGTACGCGGACTACGCGGCCTGGCAACGCCAGTGGATGGAAGCCGGTGAGCGCGAGCGGCAACTGGATTACTGGTTGCAGCAACTGGAAGGCGGCGCCCAGGTTCTGGATTTGCCCCTGGACCATCCGCGGCCGTTGCAGCAAAGCCACAAGGGCGCGCGCCATGGCATCAGCCTGGATGGCGCCTTGCCGGGGGGCCTGAAACAGCTGGCCCAGCGCGAAGGGGTCACGCTGTTCATGCTGTTGCTGGCCTCGTTCCAGGTCCTGCTGCACCGCTACAGCGGTCAGGCGGACATCCGCGTCGGGGTGCCCACCGCCAACCGCAACCGGGTGGAGACCGAGCGCCTGATCGGCTTCTTCGTCAATACCCAGGTGCTCAAGGCTGAAGTCGACGGGCAACTGAGCTTCAGCGACTTTCTAAGTCAGGTCAAAAGAGCCGCGCTGCAGGCTCAGGAGCATCAGGACCTGCCCTTCGAACAACTGGTGGAAGCCCTCAAGCCGGAGCGCAGCCTGAGCTACAGCCCGCTGTTCCAGGTGATGTTCAACCACCAGGCGGCCGCCCGCCAGGACGCTGCAGCCCTGGAGGTTCCAGGGTTGCAGGTGCAGATGCTCAGTGGCGAGGACAGCACGACCCAGTTCGATCTGAGCCTGGATACCTTCGAATCCGAGGATGGCCTCTGGGCCTCCCTGACCTACGCCACCGACCTGTTCGAGGCTTCCACCATCGAGCGTCTGGCCCAGTCCTGGGTGCAGTTGCTGCAGGGCATCGTCCAGCAGCCACGCCAGCGCCTGGGGGACCTGCCGCTGCTGGGCGCTGCCGAGCAGCACCAGTTGCTGCACGAGTGGACCCCGGCCACCGGGGAGTTTGTCGGCGAGCACTCTGTACACCAGTGGGTGCAAGCCCAGGTACAGAAAACTCCCGACGCCCAAGCCCTGCTATTTGCCGGCCAGTGCCTGAGCTACCGGGAACTCAATGCCCGGGCCAACCGCCTGGCGCACAAGCTGATCGAGCTGGGCGTGGGGCCTGAAGTGCGGGTGGGCGTGGCCTTGCAGCGCACCCCGGAAATGGTCGTGGCGCTGCTGGCGGTGCTCAAGGCCGGTGGCGCCTATGTGCCCTTGGACCCGGATTATCCCCAGGACCGTCTGGCCCACATGCTGCGCGACAGTCAGGCGCAGATCCTGTTGACCGAAAGCGCCTTGCTATCGCTGCTGCCGTCCGTGGAATCCCTGCAGACCCTGCAACTGGATGCCCGGCCAGGCTGGCTGGATGGCTACCCGACAGACGACCCGGCGCCACGCGCGACCCCGGACAACCTGGCCTATGTGATCTACACCTCCGGTTCCACCGGCCTGCCCAAGGGCGTGGCGATTGCCCATCGCAACGTGCTGGCGCTGATCGACTGGTCGAACCGGGTGTACAGCACTGCAGACCTGCAAGGGGTGCTGGCCTCGACTTCGATCTGCTTCGACCTGTCGGTGTGGGAGCTGTTTGTCACCCTGTCCAGCGGCGGTTCCATCGTCCTGGCCCGCAACGCCCTGGAACTGCCGGAGCTGGCGGACCGCGACCGGGTGCGCTTGATCAATACCGTGCCTTCGGCGATTGCCGCGCTGCACCGCAGCGGGCAGATTCCGCCCAGCGTGCGGATCATCAACCTGGCGGGTGAGCCGCTGAAACAGGCCCTGGTGGACAGCCTCTACCAACAGCCGGGGTTGGTGCATGTCTACGACCTGTATGGCCCTTCGGAAGACACCACCTACTCGACCTACACCCGGCGCGAGGCGGGAGAGCAGGCCAATATCGGCCGGGCCATCAGCAACACCCAGAGCTACATCCTCAGTCCGGACCTGCAACCGGTGCCGGTGGGCAGTGCCGGCGAGCTGTACCTGGCCGGTGCCGGGGTGACTCGCGGATACCTGGCGCGCCCAGGGCTGACCGCCGAAAAGTTCGTACCCAACCCGTTCTCCAGCGACGGTGGCCGGTTGTACCGCACCGGCGACCTGACCCGTTACCGCGCCGATGGGGTGATCGAGTACATCGGCCGCATCGACCATCAGGTGAAGATCCGCGGTTTCCGTATCGAGCTGGGGGAAATCGAAGCGCGGCTGGTGCAGCAGGCGGCGGTGCGTGAAGCCTTCGTCCTGGCCCATGACGGCGAGAACGGCCAGCAACTGGTGGCCTATATCGTGCCGAGCGAGGCCACCCCGACCGTCGAGGCCCAGGCCGCCCTGCGCGACAGCCTCAAGACGGCACTCAAGGAACACGTGCCGGACTACATGGTGCCGGCCTACCTGCTGTTCCTGGAGGCGCTGCCCCTGACCCCGAATGGCAAGCTCGATCGCAAGGCCCTGCCCAAGGTCGACGCCCAGCAGATGCAGCAAGTCTACGTGGCGCCGCAGAGCGAGCTGGAGCAGCAGATCGCGGCGATCTGGGCCGATGTGCTGAAGCTGGATCGGGTGGGCATGAGCGACAACTTCTTCGAGCTGGGCGGCCACTCCCTGTTGGTGGCTCAGGTGGTGACTCGGGTCAAGCAGCAGTTTGGCGTGGATATGCCCATCAAGTCGCTGTTCGGCGCGGAGAGCCTCGCGGCCTTTGTCGAGAAGGTTCAGGCCCTGCGGCAGACAACTTCTTCACTGCAGGATGAATTGGCTAAATCTTTGGAGGCCCTCAAACGTTTATCTCCCGATGATCTTGAAAAAATAATTTCTTAGGCGAGGTAGTACATGCAAGCTTTAATCGACTCGGTAGGCACGCTTTCTTCCAAGGAAAGAAGAGCCCTGGCGATTTTGCTTAAAGAAAAGGGCATCAACCTCTTTGGTATCGCTCCTATCTGCAGCCGCGGCGCCGACGAGGCGCCGGTCCTCTCCTATACCCAGGAAAGCCAATGGTTCCTTTGGCAACTGGAGCCCGACAGCACCGCGTACCACATCACCACGGCGCTGCGCTTGACCGGAGAACTGGACCTCGACGCGCTGCGCCATGCATTCGATACCCTGATTGCCCGGCATGAAACCCTGCGCACTACCTTTTCCGAAGAAGATGGCACGGCGGTGCAGGTGGTGCACCCACCGGCGCCGCTGGACATCGAGGTCATCGAACTGCACGCCGGCGGCCTGTCCTATGAGGCCCAGGTCCATGCCCTGACCGACAGCAAGAGCCAGCCGCCCTTCGATCTGCGCAATGGCCCGCTGTTGCGGGCCAAATTGCTGCGGGTGGCGGCAGACGAGCATGTGCTGGTCCTGACCCAGCACCACATCGTTTCCGATGGCTGGTCGATGGGGGTGATGGTCGACGAGCTGATCCAGCTCTATGCCGGTTACCGCCAGGGGCGCACGGTCAGCCTGCCGGAGCTGCCGATTCAATACGCCGACTATGCCAACTGGCAGCGCCAGTGGATGGACGCCGGCGAGCGTGAGCGGCAATTGGGCTACTGGCTGGAGCAACTGGCCGGGGAGCAGCCCTTGCTGATGCTGCCGCTGGACCACTCGCGCCCGGCGATCCAGAGCTATCGGGGGGCGTTGCTGGATATCCCGTTGCCGGAAGAGCTGCGCCTGGGCCTCAAGCAATTGGCCCAGCGTGAAGGGGCGACCCTGTTCATGCTGTTGCTGGCCTCGTTCCAGGTACTGCTGCACCGCTACAGCGGCCAGGCGGACATCCGCGTCGGGGTGCCGACCGCCAACCGCAACCGGGTGGAAACCGAGCGCCTGATCGGCTTCTTCGTCAATACCCAGGTGTTCAAGGCCGAGGTCGACGGGCAACTGGGCTTCAATGATTTCCTGCAGCAGGTCAAGCAGACCGCGCTGATGGCCCAGTCCCACCAGGACTTGCCTTTCGAGCAGTTGGTGGAAGCCTTGCGCCCCGAGCGCAGCCTGAGCCACAGCCCGCTGTTCCAGGCAATGTTCAACCACCAGACCGCGGTCAAGAAGGGCGGGCAGAGCCAGCGCCTGGACGACCTCAGCATCGAGACCCTGAGTTGGCAGGGGCGCGCCGCGCAGTTCGACCTGACCCTGGATACCTTCGAATCCGAGGATGGCCTCTGGGCCTCCCTGACCTACGCCACCGACCTGTTCGAAGCCTCCACCATAGAGCGTCTGGCCCAGTCCTGGGTGCAGTTGCTGCAGGGCATTGTCCAGCAGCCACGCCAGCGCCTGGGGGACCTGCCGCTGCTGGGCGCTGCCGAGCAGCACCAGTTGCTGCACGAGTGGACCCCGGCCACCGGTGAGTTTTTCGGCGAGCACTCTGTACACCAGTGGGTGCAAGCCCAGGTACAGAAAACTCCCGACGCCCAAGCCCTGCTATTTGCCGGCCAGCGCCTGAGCTACCGGGAACTCAATGCCCGGGCCAACCGTCTGGCGCACAAGCTGATCGAACTGGGCGTGGGGCCTGAAGTGCGGGTGGGCGTGGCCTTGCAGCGCACCCCGGAAATGGTCGTGGCATTGCTGGCGGTGCTCAAGGCCGGTGGCGCCTATGTGCCCCTGGACCCTGATTATCCCCAGGATCGTCTGGCCCACATGCTGCGCGACAGTCAGGCGCAGATCCTGTTGACCGAAAGCGCCTTGCTGTCGCTGCTGCCGTCCGTGGAATCCTTGCAGACCCTGCAACTGGATGCCCAGCCGGGTTGGCTGGACGCGTATTCGCCGGAAAATCCGCCGCAGCGAGCTACTGCGGACAATCTGGCCTATGTGATCTATACCTCCGGCTCCACCGGCCTGCCCAAGGGCGTGGCGATTGCCCATCGCAACGTGCTGGCGCTGATCGACTGGTCGAACCGGGTGTACAGCACTGAAGACCTGCAAGGAGTGCTGGCTTCCACCTCGATCTGCTTCGACCTGTCGGTGTGGGAGCTGTTTGTCACCCTGTCCAGCGGCGGTTCCATCGTCCTGGCCCGCAATGCCCTGGAGCTTCCGGAGCTGGCGGATCGCGACCGGGTGCGCTTGATCAATACCGTGCCCTCGGCGATTGCCGCGCTACAACGCAGCGGGCAGATTCCGCCCAGCGTGCGAATCATCAACCTGGCGGGTGAGCCGCTGAAACAGGCGCTGGTGGATAGCCTCTACCAGCAGCCCGGGCTGGTGCATGTCTACGACCTGTACGGCCCTTCGGAAGACACCACCTACTCGACCTACACCCGGCGCGAGGCGGGAGGGCAGGCCAATATCGGCCGGGCCATCAGCAACACCCAGAGCTACATCCTCAGCCCGGACCTGCAACCGGTGCCGGTGGGCAGTGCTGGCGAGCTGTATCTGGCCGGCGCCGGGGTGACCCGAGGCTACCTGGCGCGCCCAGGGCTGACCGCCGAAAAGTTCGTACCCAACCCGTTCTCCAGCGACGGTGGCCGGTTGTACCGCACCGGCGACCTGACCCGTTATCGCGCCGATGGGGTGATCGAGTACATCGGCCGCATCGACCATCAGGTGAAGATCCGCGGTTTCCGTATCGAGCTGGGGGAAATCGAGGCGCGGCTGGTGCAGCAGGCGGCGGTGCGTGAAGCCTTCGTCCTGGCCCATGACGGCGAGAACGGCCAGCAACTGGTGGCCTATATCGTGCCGAGCGAGGCCACCCCGACCGTCGAGGCCCAGGCCGCCCTGCGCGAAAGCCTCAAGACGGCACTCAAGGAACACGTGCCGGACTACATGGTGCCGGCCTACCTGCTGTTCCTCGAAGCGTTGCCGCTGACCCCCAACGGCAAGCTCGATCGCAAGGCCCTGCCCAAGGTCGACGCCCAGCAGATGCAGCAGGTCTATGTGGCGCCGCAGAGCGAACTGGAGCAGCAGATCGCGGCGATCTGGGCCGATGTGCTGAAGCTTGAGCAGGTCGGTGCCACCGACAACTTCTTCGAACTGGGCGGTGATTCGATCATCTCGATCCAGGTAGTCAGCCGCGCGCGGCAGGCCGGTATCCGCTTCACCCCGCGGGATCTGTTCCAGTACCAGACGGTACAGGGGCTGGCGGCAGTGGCCGAGCAGGGCGAGGGCGGGGTGCAGATCGACCAGGGCCCGGTGCGTGGCGCAACTGCGCTGCTGCCGGTGCAGCAGTGGTTCTTCGAGCTGCCCATGAGCGAACGCCATCACTGGAACCAGTCAGTGCTGCTCAAGCCGGCCCAGCCGCTGCGCGCCGAGGTGGTAGAGAACGCCTTGCAGGCCCTGTGGGTGCAGCATGACGCCTTGCGCTTGCAGTTCAGCCAGGAGGCGGATGGCTGGTCGGCGCGTTTTGCCGATGCAGGCCAGCGGCCGGAGCTGCTCTGGCAGGTCGCAGTGGATGGCGCCCAGGCCATGGAACAGTCGGCGATCGAGGCGCAGCGCAGCCTGAACCTGCAGGACGGGCCGCTGCTGCGGGCCGTGCTGTTCAGCCTGGAGGACGGCAGCCAGCGCCTGTTGCTGGTGATTCACCACCTGGTGGTGGACGGGGTGTCCTGGCGGATCCTGCTGGAGGATCTGCAACGGGCCCACACTCAACTCAGCGCCGGCCAGACCCTGGCGTTGCCGGCCAAGACCAGCTCGACCCAGGCCTGGGCCGAGCAGATGCAGGCCTATGCCCAAGGTGCGGCGCTGCAGGAAGAACTCAAGTACTGGCAGGCCCAGTTGCAGTGCGTCGAGTCGAACCTGCCGCTGGACCGCCCGGTGACCGAGTTGCAGAACCAGCACGCCAGCAGCCTGAGTTCACGCCTGGACAAGGCCCATACCCAGCGCCTGCTGCAGGATGCCCCGGCGGCCTACCGCACCCAGATCAATGATTTGCTGCTCACCGCCCTGGCCCGGGTCATCACCCGCTGGACCGGCGAAGCCAGTGCCCTGGTGCAACTGGAAGGCCACGGCCGCGAAGACCTGTTCGACAGCATCGACCTGACCCGCACCGTGGGCTGGTTCACCAGCATGTTCCCGGTGAAGCTCACGCCCCAGGCATCCCTGGCCGACTCGATCAAGTTCATCAAGGAACAACTGCGGGCGGTGCCGAACAAGGGCATCGGCTTTGGCGCCCTGCGTTACCTGGGGGATGCTCAGGCGCAGCAGGCCCTGGCAGCCTTGGCCGTGCCGCGTATCACCTTCAACTACCTGGGCCAGTTCGACGGCAGTTTCGACGAGCAGGATTCCCTGTTCAAACCCAGCGGTGAAGCCAAGGGCGACGACCAGAGCCCACTGGCCCCGCTGAGCAACTGGCTGAGCCTGGATGGCCAGGTCTATGGCGGCGAGTTGAGCCTGAACTGGACCTTCAGCCAGCAGATGTTCGATACCGCCACCGTGCAGCGGCTGGCCGACGACTATGCCGAGGAGCTCAAGGCGCTGGTGGCGCATTGCTGCACACCAGAGCTGGCGGGCGCGACCCCGTCGGACTTCCCACTGGCGGGCCTGAACCAGCAGCAACTGGATCGCCTGCCGGTGGCGATGGCCTCGGTCGAGGACCTCTACCCCCTGTCGCCGATGCAGCAGGGCATGCTGTTTCATACCCTCTACGAGCAGGCCGCGGGCGATTACATCAACCAACTGCGGGTAGACGTGGACGGCCTTGATCCGCTGCGCTTCCAGCAGGCCTGGCAGGCGGCCATCGATCGGCATGACATCCTGCGCACCGGCTTTATCTGGCAGGGCGAGGTGTCGACGCCGCTACAAGTGGTGCACAAGCACATTGCCCTGGACTGCACCGAACATGACTGGCGCGGCCAGCCGCAGCAGCAGGAAGCCCTGGATACCCTGGCCACCGCCGAGCGCCAGCGTGGCTTCGAGCTGGATGCCGTGCCGTTGTTGCGCCTGACCCTGGTGCGTATCGACGAGCAGCGCTACCACCTGATCTACACCAACCATCACATCCTGATGGACGGCTGGAGCAACTCGCAGTTGCTCGGCGAAGTGCTGCAACGTTATGCCGGTCAGTTACCCAGCCACGCTCCGGGCCGCTACCGGGACTACATCGCCTGGCTGCAACGCCAGGATGCCCAGGCCTGTGAAAGCTTCTGGAAAGAACAACTGCAGACGCTGGATGAACCGACCCGCCTGACCCAGGCGCTATCCCGGGTCGCGGACATTGCGGCCGGCACCGGCCACGGCAAGCATCATCGCGAGCTGGACCTGGCACAGACGGCACGGCTTGGCGAATTTGCCCGGCAGCAGAAGGTCACGGTCAATACCCTGGTGCAGGCGGCGTGGCTGCTGTTGCTGCAACGTTGCACCGGGCAGGACAGCGTGGTGTTCGGCGCCACGGTGGCGGGGCGCCCCGCGGAGCTCAAGGGCATAGAGCAGCAGGTGGGCTTGTTCATCAACACCTTGCCGGTGGTGGCCACGCCACGCCCGGACATGACCGTGAGCCAGTGGTTGCAGGCAGTGCAGAACCGCAACCTGGCGCTGCGCGACTATGAGTACACGCCGCTGTACGAAGTGCAGCGCTGGGCCGGGCTGGGCGGGGATGCGCTGTTCGACAACATCCTGGTGTTCGAGAACTACCCGGTGTCCGAGGCCCTGGAAAAAGGCGCACCGGCGCAGATGAGTTTCGGTGAAGTGGGCAACCACGAGCAGACCAACTACCCGCTGACGGTGGCGGTCAATCTGGGTGAGAGCCTGTCGTTCGAGTTCATCTATGCCCGCGAGTCGTTCACCGCGGCGTCGATGCAACAGTTGGGCGGGCACTTGCAGAGCCTGCTGCTGAACCTGATGGAGCATCCGCAGACGGGCCTGGGCGAGTTGCCCATGCTGACTCAGGACGAGCAGCGTCGAATCCGCGAGGACTGGGATCACACCGATGTGGTCTACCCGACCGAGCGTTTTGTTCACCAGCTGTTCGCCGATCAGGCGGCCAAGGCGCCGGACGCCCCGGCGGTGTTTTTCGCCGAGCAGCGCCTGAGCTATCGCGAGCTGGATATTCAGGCCAACCAGCTGGCGCACAAGTTGATCGAACTGGGCGTTGGCCCGGAAGTGCGGGTGGCCATCGCCATGCCGCGTTGCGCGGAAATCATGGTGGCCTTCCTGGCCGTGCTCAAGGCTGGTGGGGTTTATGTGCCGCTGGATATCGAGTACCCCCAGGACCGCCTGCGCTACATGATGCAAGACAGCGGCGCGTGGCTGCTGCTGACCCAGAGCCACCTGCTGGATCGCTTGCCGATCCCCGAGGGCCTGCCGACCCTCACCGTCGAACGCGCCGCAGATTTTGCCGCCTACCCCGCCACCACCCCGCAGGTGGATCTGGCCGAGGAAAACCTCGCCTATGTGATCTACACCTCCGGTTCCACCGGCTTGCCCAAGGGCGTGGCGGTGTCCCACGGCCCGCTGGCCATGCACAGCCTGGCCACCGGCGAGCGCTATGAAATGAGCCCGGCGGATTGCGAGTTGCACTTCATGTCCTTCGCCTTCGACGGCTCCCACGAAGGCTGGATGCACCCGCTGATCTACGGGGCCAGCGTGCTGATCCGCGACGATAGTTTGTGGTCGCCGGAATTCACCTACGAACAGATGCACCGCTACGGCGTCACCGTCGGTGTGTTCCCGCCGGTGTACCTGCAACAACTGGCGGTACACGCCGAGCGCGACGGCAACCCGCCGGCGGTGCGGGTCTACTGCTTTGGTGGCGATGCAGTGCCGCAGGCCAGTTACGACTTGGCCTGGCGAGTGCTGCGGCCCAAGTACATCTTCAACGGCTACGGCCCGACTGAAACCGTGGTTACGCCATTGATCTGGAAGGCCAAGGCGGGCGATCCGTGCGACGCGGCCTACGCGCCCATCGGCAATATCGTCGGCAATCGCAGCGCTTATGTGGCCGATGCCAACCTCAACCTGTTGCCGGTTGGCGTGGCCGGCGAGCTGTACCTGGGCGGCCTGGGCGTGGCCCGGGGTTACCTGGATCGACCTGGGCTGAC
>NZ_FPBG01000013.1:0-3749 GCF_900116505.1 Pseudomonas sp. NFPP25
ACGCCTGTTACTGTCACGCTCTCTAACGGCGCGGTGATCACCATCGCCGCTGGCGCCACTTCCGGTACTGCCACCGTCGCGGCCCCGGCGGATGATGTCTACAAAGACGCCGGCAAGGTTGAAGCCACCATTACCAAGGCCGAAGGCGGTAACTTCGAGAATCTGGAGACCAATCCAGCTCCAGCAGTCACCGACGTGACTGACACCATCGACACTTCGACGGTCAGTCTGACTGCAACACCAAGCGTCGCCGAAGGCGGCACTGTGGTGTACACCGCCTCCGTGACTGCGCCAGTGACCGGCTCCCCAGTCGTGGTGACCCTGTCCAACGGACAGACCATCACTATTCCGGTTGGCGAAAGCCAGGGCTCGGTGAACTTCACCGCGCCGAATGATGCCCTCGCTGGCGGCAGTTCCCTAAGCACCACCATTACCAAAGCCGACGGTGGTAACTACGAGAAACTGGAAGTCAGCGACAAGCCGGCAGAAACCTCGGTAACTGACACACCAGACACTACAACCCTGAGCCTCTCGGCTACTGAGTCTGTGGCTGAAGGTGGTTCGATCATCTACACCGCAACCCTGACCAACGCTGCCGGTACTCCGGTCACCGTGACCTTGAGTAACGGTGCCGTAATCACCATCGCTGCCGGTGCCACTTCCGGTACTGCCACCGTCGCCGCCCCTGCCGATGACGTCTATAAAGACGCCGGCAAGGTTGAAGCCACGATCACCAAGGCCGAAGGCGGCAACTTCGAGAACCTGGAGACCAATCCAGCGCCAGCGGTGACTGATGTCACCGATACCATCGACACCAGCACTGTTTCGCTGACGGCTACCCCTAACGTCGCCGAAGGCGGCACTGTGGTTTACACCGCGTCGGTCACCGCTCCCGTGACCGGTTCCCCGGTCGTGGTGACTCTGTCCAACGGTCAGACCATCACCATTCCAGTGGGTGAGTCGTCCGCCAGCGTGAACTTCACCGCTCCCAACGATGCGTTGGCGGGCGGCAGTTCGCTCAGCACCACCATTACCAAAGCCGACGGTGGTAACTACGAGAAGCTGGAAATCAGCGACAAGCCGGCTGAAACCAGCGTGACCGATACCCCGGACACCACTACCCTGAGCCTGAGCGCTACCGAGTCCGTGGCCGAAGGTGGTTCGATTGTCTACACCGCGACCCTGACCAATGCTGCGGGTACGCCTGTTACTGTCACGCTCTCTAACGGCGCGGTGATCACCATCGCCGCTGGCGCCACTTCCGGTACTGCCACCGTCGCGGCCCCGGCGGATGACGTCTACAAAGATGCAGGCAAAGTCGAAGCCACCATTACCAAGGCCGAAGGCGGCAACTTCGAAAACCTGGAGACCAATCCAGCCCCGGCGGTAACCGATGTCACTGACACCATCGACACCAGCACCGTTTCCCTGACTGCCACGCCGAGCGTGGCTGAAGGTGGAACCGTGGTGTATACCGCCTCCGTGACTGCACCAGTGACCGGTTCTCCAATGGTCGTCACTCTGTCCAACGGTCAGACCATCACCATCCCGGTGGGTGAGTCTTCTGCCAGCGTAAACTTCACCGCGCCAAACGATGCCCTCGCTGGCGGTAGCTCCCTGAGCACCACCATCACCAAAGCCGACGGTGGCAACTACGAGAAGCTGGAAGTTAGCGACAAGCCAGCCGAGACTTCAGTTACCGATACCCCGGACACTACAACCCTGAGCCTCTCGGCTACTGAGTCCGTGGCCGAGGGCGGTTCCATCGTCTACACCGCAACCCTGACCAACGCTGCCGGTACTCCGGTCACCGTGACCTTGAGTAACGGTGCCGTAATCACGATTGCTGCCGGTGCCACTTCGGGCACGGCAACTGTCGCCGCGCCAGCTGATGACGTCTACAAAGACGCCGGCAAGGTCGAAGCGACTATTACCAAGGCCGAAGGCGGCAACTTCGAGCACCTGGAAACCAATCCAGCTCCAGCAGTCACCGACGTTACTGACACCATCGACACCAGCACCGTTTCCCTGACTGCCACGCCGAGCGTGGCTGAGGGTGGCATTGTTGTTTACACCGCTTCGGTGACAGCACCAGTGACTGGCTCACCAGTGGTCGTCACTCTGTCTAACGGACAGACCATCACCATTCCGGTGGGTGAGTCTTCCGGCAGCGTGAATTTCACCGCACCAAACGATGCCCTCGCTGGCGGTAGTTCCCTGAGCACCACCATCACCAAGGCCGACGGTGGTAACTACGAGAAGCTGGAGGTCAGCGACAAGCCGGCTGAAACCTCGGTAACTGACACACCAGACACGACCACCCTGAGCCTCTCGGCTACTGAGTCTGTGGCTGAAGGTGGTTCGATTGTCTACACCGCGACCCTGACCAATGCTGCGGGTACACCTGTTACTGTCACGCTCTCTAACGGCGCGGTGATCACCATCGCCGCTGGCGCTACTTCCGGTACTGCCACCGTCGCCGCTCCGGCTGACGACGTCTACAAAGACGCCGGCAAAGTCGAGGCAACGATTACCAAGGCTGAAGGTGGCAATTTCGAGCACCTGGAGACCAACCCGACTCCAGCTGTGACTGATGTCACTGACACCATCGACACCAGCACCGTTTCCCTGACTGCCACGCCGAGCGTGGCTGAGGGTGGCATTGTTGTTTACACCGCTTCGGTCACTGCTCCGGTAACCGGCTCGCCTGTGGTGGTGACTCTGTCTAACGGACAGACCATTACCATCCCAGTGGGCGAATCCTCCGGTAGCGTGAATTTCACCGCTCCAAACGATGCGTTGGCGGGCGGCAGCTCCCTGAGCACCACCATTACCAAGGCGGACGGCGGTAACTACGAGAAGCTGGAAGTTAGCGACAAGCCAGCCGAGACTTCGGTTACCGATACCCCGGACACCACCACTCTGAGCCTGAGCGCGACCGAGTCCGTGGCTGAAGGCGGCTCCATCGTTTACACCGCAACCCTGACCAATGCCGCTGGCACGCCAGTGACCGTGACCCTGAGCAACGGTGCAGTGATCACTATCGCTGCTGGTGCTACCTCGGGCACAGCGACCGTCGCCGCTCCGGCCGATGACGTCTACAAAGATGCGGGCAAGGTCGAAGCCACCATTACCAAGGCGGAGGGTGGCAATTTCGAGCACCTGGAGACCAATCCAGCGCCAGCCGTCACCGATGTGACCGACACCATCGACAACTCCACCGTATCGCTGAAGGCCACGCCTTCGGCGGCCGAAGGCGGCAATGTCACTTACACCGCCACCGTCACCGCTCCAGTGACCGGTTCGCCAGTGGTGGTTACCCTGGCCAATGGCGAGAAGATCACCATCCCGGTCGGTGAAACTACCGGTTCGGTAAGCATCACGGCGCCTAACGATGTACTGGTCGGCCACACTCCACTAACCAACTCCATCACCAATGTCAGCGGTGGCAACTACGAGAACCTGGTCGCCGATAAGACTCCGGTCAGCACTACCGTGACCGATACCATCGACACCACCACCGTCAGCCTCAGCGCCACTGGCACCGTCGCTGAAGGCGGCCAGATCATCTACACCGCCACCCTGACCAACGCCGCCGGCACTCCGGTGACCGTGACCCTGAGCAACGGCGCGGTAATCACCATCGCCGCCGGTGCCACTACCGGCACCACCACCGTCGCGGCTCCAGCCGATGACGTGTACAAGGACGCCGGCAAGGTCGAGGCCACCATCACCAAGGCCGAGGGCGG
>NZ_FPBG01000013.1:4567-20781 GCF_900116505.1 Pseudomonas sp. NFPP25
ACCGTCGACACCACCAGCGTCAGCCTGACTGCCACTGGCACCGTCGCTGAAGGCGGCCAGATCACCTACACCGCCACCCTGACCAACGCCTCCGGCACTCCGGTGACCGTGACCCTGTCCAACGGTTCGGTGATCCATATCGAGGCCGGAAAAACCACCGGGACGGTCACCGTTCCGGCGCCGGCAGACGACGTCTACATCGACGCAGGCAAGGTCAACGCCACCATCACCAACGCCACTGGCGGCAACTTCGAGAAGCTGGTCACGGACACCACGCCAGCGGTGACCAACGTCACCGATACACTGGACACCACTTCGGTGGGTATCAGCGGCAGCGCCTCGGTCACCGAAGGCCAGACCGCCAGCTACACCGTGAGCCTGACTCACCCGGCGCAGACCGAAGTCACCCTGAAGATCAGCTACAGCGGCACCGCCACCGACGGTTCGGACTTCAGCGGCGTGTACACCGTGAAGATCCCGGCCGGCGCCAGCAGCGCCACCTTCAACGTCGCCACCATTGACGACAAGATCACCGAAGGCACCGAGAACTTCACGGTCAAGATCGACTCGGCCACTGGCGGCAACTTCGAGAACCTGGTGGTGGGCAGCAACAACAGCGTCACTACCTCGATCATCGATAACGACGCTCCGCCGGTCATCGACCTGGATGCCAACAACTCCAGCGGTGCTACCGGGGCCGACTACAAGGTCACCTTCACCGAAGGCACCACAGGCCCTGGCGTGTCGATCGCCGACACCGACCTGAGCATCACCGACCCGGACAGCACCCTGCTCACCGGCGCCACCATCGTGCTGACCAACCGCCAGCCGGGGGACTCGCTGAACCTGGGCAACAGCGTCAACGGCATCACCATCAATGCCAACAGCAAGGACGGTTCGATCACCCTGACCCTGTCGGGCAGCGCGACGCTGGCCGACTACATGCAGCAGATCAAGAACATCACCTTCACCAACAACAGTGAAGACCCGAGCACCACGCCACGGACCATCACCGTGACCGTGACCGACGGCGGCAACTACTCCAACGTCGCCACTACCACGGTCAACGTGGTGGCGGTGAACGACGCCCCAACCGCCACTGGCGGCGCCGTGACCGGCAACGAAGACACCCCGCTGGCACTGACCTGGTCGAACTTCGGCGTCAGCGACGTCGACAGCCCGGCGTCCAGCCTCGGCGTGAAGATCACCCAACTGCCCAGCGACGGCAAACTGCAATACCTGGACGGTTCGACCTGGAAGGATGTGGCCAACAACCAGACCTTCAGCAAGGCCGATATCGATGCCGGAAAACTGCGCTTCACACCGGACGCCAACGAATCCGGAACCAATGGCTACGGCGGCAACGGCGTGGGCAACCAGCAGGCCGATTACGCCCAGATCAAGTTCCAGCCAACCGACGGCCAGGCCCTGGGCAACACCGGCACGGTGACCGTCGACATCACCCCGGTAGCCGATGCGCCAACCCTGAGCGTGGCCGGCAACAGCGTGAATTCGGTGGGCCTGCTCAAGGAAGTCTGGACCAACCTCAGCGGCCTGGGCACCGACGGCAGCGGCGCTTCCGCCAGCACTCTGAAATCGGTGATCGACGCTGCCGGCACACCCAACAGCAGCAGCCTGGCGACCAACGTCCAGTCCGACGGCAACATCACGCCGGGCACTGCGTCGAAGACCTCAGGCCTGATCTACCTGGAAGCAGGCAAGGCCTATACCTTCTCCGGCACCGGCGACGACAGCCTGCTGGTGACCATCGGCGGCAAGAACGTGGCCAGCACCACCTGGGGCGCGGGCGGTAACCTCAACGGTACTTTCACTCCGACCACCAGCGGCTACTACACCATCGATATCTACCACCACAACCAGAGCGGCCCGGGCTCCTACGACGTCAATCTCTCGGTCAACGGCGGGGCTGCGGCGGACCTGAGCAACGCCGGCGTGCCGCTCTACACCGGCGTCACCGACCTGACCAACGCCGGAGTCTCGGTGTCCGACCTGCACGGCACCAACGGTGAAGGCTACTACGACGGCTACAAGCTCAACGAGGGCGGCGAAGGCGGCAGCGTGCATCTGTCGAAGATCACCACCGGCCTGACCGATACCGACGGCTCGGAAACCCTCAGCGTGAAGATCAGCGGCATTCCGGCAGGCTCGGTGCTCAGCGATGGCGCCGGGCACACCTTCACCGCCACCGCGACTTCCGGTGAAGCCAACGTCACCGGCTGGAACCTGGGCAACCTGACGGTCACGCCACCGCCGTACTACAACGGCACCTTCAACCTGAACGTGACCTCGACCTCCACCGAGTCCCTGGGCGGCTCTGCCAGCACTTCGGCGCAGATCCCGGTCAAGGTCTACCCGGCGGTCTACAACTCGGTGGTCGCCACCTCCGGCGACGACACCGTTACCGGCACCGATGGCAACGACATCGTGGTTGCCGACATCGGCGGCCTGACCGTGGTCCCGGGCACCAACTACAACATCGCCTTCATGGTGGACAGCTCGGGCAGCATGAGCAGCGCCTCGATCACCGCGGCCAAGAACTCCCTGACCTCGGTGTTCAATACCCTGAAGAACAGCATCGGCGGCAGCAGCTCGGGGACGGTGAACATCTTCCTCGCCGACTTCGATACCCAGGTCAACAAGTCGGTGTCGGTGAACCTCAACGACCCGAATGCCCTGGCCCAGCTCAAGGCGGTGCTGGATTCGATGACGTCCGGCGGCGGTACCAACTACGAAGACGTGTTCAAGGCCACGGCCAACTTCTTCCAGAGCAGCCAGGCCACCGGCAACAGCAACGCCACCAACCTGACCTACTTCATCACCGACGGTAAGCCGACCTACTACCAGAGCGGCGAGCAGACCAACCCGACGCTGTACGGCAACGTGCGTCTCGACGATGTGGTGACCACCAGCAACTACAAGCTGGGGGATACCTTCGGCAAGTACCTCGACAACTCTCACTACCTGAGCGTCGCCAGCGACGGCACGACAATCCTGCAGACCAACAATGGCTGGGGCTGGAGCAGCAAGACCCTGGGCACCCTGCACGCCCAGGGCGACGGTACCTACGAGCTGTCGAACCTGGCCGGCTCCGGCAGCAGCACCGACTACTACACCACCACCAACTCCAACAGCGGCTTTGCCCTGCTCAGCGGCCTGTCGAACGTCGAAGCCATCGGCATCAACAGTGGTGTCAGCCTCAACGACCTCAAGCCTTACGACAGCGACGGCAAGCCGCAGACCAACATCGACCCGAACGACCTGGCCAACTCGATCATCGGCCACACCGAAGCGACCATGCCGGGGGCCGACAAGGTCAGCGGCGGCGACGGCAACGACATCCTGTTCGGCGACCTGGTGAGCTTCAACGGCGTCGCAGGCGAGGGCTACCAGGCCATGCAGGCCTATGTGGCCAAGCAGACCGGGGTCGACGTGAGCAAGGTCACCACCAGCAACGTGCACCAGTACATCACCGAGCACTACACCGAGTTCGATGTGTCTGGCAGCCACGACGGCAACGACACTCTGCTGGGCGGTGCCGGCAATGACATTCTCTTCGGCCAGGGCGGCAACGACCTGCTGGACGGCGGCAAGGGCAATGACATCCTGCTGGGGGGAACCGGCAACGACACCCTGATCGGTGGCCAGGGCAACGATATCCTGATCGGCGGTTCGGGTGCCGACACCTTCGTCTGGAAGGCCGGCGACACCGGCAACGACGTGATCAAGGACTTCAAGGCCAGCGAAGGCGACCGCATCGACCTGCGTGACTTGCTGCAGGGCGAGAGCGCCAGCACCATCGACAACTTCCTCAAGATCACCACCGTGGACGGGGTCTCGACCCTGCAGGTCAGCTCCGAGGGCAAGCTCAACGCCGCCGGGGGCCTGGCCAACGCCGACGTGACGATCAAGCTGGAAGGCAACAACTGGTCCAACGCCAACATCAATTCGTTGATCGCCGGCAGCGACCCGACCATCAAGATCGATCACAACAACAGCTGACCGGCCCCTAGCGGCCACCCCCCGGGGTGGTCGCCGGGCCCCGGCAGGCAGCCCGCGGCGTGACGAGCGCCGCGGCGCACCGCATACTCGCGCTCTGAATGCTGCGTTGGCCTATGCTGCTGCCTGCCTGACGCCGGAAACACATGCCTGAGGGATTCGCCATGTTCTACGTGCAACGCGATGCACAGGGCCAGCTGATTCGCGTGGAAGCCGCCGCTTACGCCGAGGCCACCGAGACGCTGCCCGCCGACCACCACGAGATCCAGACCTGGTACGCCAACGAGGCGGTGGAAGTCAGTCTCAAGCAACTCAAGCAAAGCGACCTGGAAATGATCCGGGTGCTGGACGACCTGATCCAGCTCCTGACCCTCAAGGGCGTGATCCGCATCACCGACCTGCCGGCCGCGGCCCAGGCCAAGCTGATGGATCGCACCCAGGCCCGCGAGGCGCTGGGCGGTTTGAGCCGGTTGATCAATGACGATGAAACCGGATTGATCTGAACCCTTTTCGCCAGCCGACTCCTACTGTAGGAGCCGGCTTGCCGGCGGAAGCGGTTTAAAGGCCTGTAAGCAGGACCGCCGGCGAAAGCGGTTTCAACCCCAGGGAGCCGGCTCGCCGAACAGCTGGCCCTGCACCCCGTACAAGCCCATCTCGCGAATCACCTGCAGCTCGCCCTCGGTCTCGACCCGTTCGGCAATCAGCGGCAGGTCGATGCTGTGGGCCGCGCGCTGGATGGCTTCGATAAACAGGCGCTTGTCGCTTTCCTGATCGATGTCGCGGATGTAGCTGCCATCGATCTTCAGGTACGCCAGCCCCAGGCGCGCCAGGTTGCCGATCATGCTGAAGCGCCCACCGAAGCGTTGCAGGCTGAGGGAGAAACCCAGCTCGCGCAGGCGCCGGGTCAGCTGTTCCAGCATGGCCTGCTCGGGTAATTGCTCTTCACCGATCTCCAGGGTCAGGCGCGGGCCCAGGTCGGAATGCTGGCGCAGGATCTCGAACACCCGATTCAGGGCGTGCGGGTCCGCCAGGGTCGCCGCCGACAGGTTCAGCGCCAGGCAGTCTTCGTGGCTCGCCATCTGTCTCAGCACCTGTTCGAGCATCAGCAGATCCAGGCGCGAGGTCCAGCCGAAACGCTCCAGCCACGGCAGGAAACGCCCGGCCGGAATGGTCTGGCCCTGTTCATCCAGCAGCCGCGACAGCACTTTGTAGTGCAGCACCAGGTGGGTGTCCCGAGCGGCCACCACCGGCTGGAAGTACAGCTGGAAGTGCTGCTCCGACAGCGCCCGGTCCAACAGCCGGTGCCAGGCATGGTGGTCATCCCCGACCTGGGCACTGGCGCCTTGATCGAGGCAGGCCCAGCTGGTGTCACCCTGGGCTTCGGCCTGGGCCAGGGCCTGGTCGCCGAGGCTCAGCACCGCTTGCGGCGAATCACCGTGAGCAAACGCCGCCAGGCCGATGGAGGCCACTGAGGCAACATCGGTGGCGCCGGTGGCGTGCAGGTTGCCCAGGGCACTGTCCAGGCTCTGGGCCAGCTGGATGGCTTCCTCACGCACCAGCCCCGGCGCCAGCACCGCGAACTCGCCACCACGGACCCGGGTGACCAGGTTGTGGGTTTCCGGGTACTTGTCGCACTCGCGCAGCAGTTGTTCACCCACCGCCTTGAGCAACTGGTCGGTACGCTGGCCGCCCAGGCGCTGGTTCAGCCCGGCCAGGTCCTTGACCCGCAACAGCAACAGGTAGCCGGAACTGGCCTGCTCGGGGTTGCTTACGCGGGCGTGCAGCTGCATTTCGAAATAACGCCGGTTGGCCAGCCCGGTCAGGCTGTCCTGATAGGACTCGGTGCGCAGTTTCTCGCTGCGCTCGGCCTGCTCCTGGAACAGCGCCTTGAGCTTCTCGACCATCTGGTTCATGGCCTGCACCACCCGCCGCAGCTCCGGAGTCCGGGGCAATTGCGGCAGGCTGAGGAATTCACGACGGGCAATGGCGTGGGACTGCTGGACCATGTAGTCCAACGGCTTGAGCTGGCGCCGCAGCAGCAGGGCGCCGAGCACCGCGCTCACCGCACCGCAGATCAACAGCCAGCCCAGGCTGCCCAGGGCACTTTGCCAGAGCTTGGCCACGGCGAACATCGGGTGGCTTAGCACCTCGACCCGAGCCGCCTGTTCCCAGCCGCGGCTGACGATGGCATCGCCACCCGCCGGTTCCAGGCCGATCAGGCTGACAAACCACTGGGGCACGTTGCCGACTTCCGGGATGCCGCTGCGCTCGACAAGGGTCTTGTCGGTGGCCAGGTCCACCACCCGGATACTGGCGTAGTAGCCACTGTCGAAGATCGAGCTGACCATCAGCTCGACCATCGCCGGGTCGTCGATGTTCGGCGTCAGCGACAGCGCCAGGGCAGTGGCGGCATCCTGGGCATGGGAGCGCAGCTGATTGACATACTGGGTGCGCGAGCTTTCCAGGCTGACCATGAAGCTGCCGCTGAAGGCGACCACCAGGAACACACAGATTGCGATCAACAGTTGTTTGAACAAAGACATCTGAGCTCGTGCTCCTAGTTAGTCGTCTCGACCGGAAAACCTTCGGCCTGCATTTTTTTCAATACGTCCTGCCAACGGGACAGGCGCTTGGTGTCGCCCACCCGCTTGTTGCCTTTGGCCCCCGGTAGCCACAGACCCTCGGCATTGAAGGAGTACACCGGCAACAGGTCGGTACGCTCGCTGGCCGGGCGGATCGAGTCTTCCAGGCTGTCGAGCACCAGAGGCATGGCCTCCGGGCTGGAATAGTAGGTCAAGACCATGTGCGCACGGTTCTGGCGCAGGGCCTTGACGTAGGTGATGCGCAGTTTGTCACTGGAAACCCCGAGGTGGCGCAGGCTGAAATACTTGGCGATCGCGTAGTCCTCGCAATCGCCGGCGCCTTTCCACAATGCCTCGATCGGCGTTTCCCAATAATCCACCTGGTGCCACAGGTCGATGTCTTCCACGTAGCGCATGTTCTTGTTGAAGAACAGGTTGACCACCTTCAACTGTTCGCGCTCGGGCACCTGCTTTTGCGTGGCCAGCAGGTGCTGCCAGGCATCGATGCGCGGCTGCCCTTCGCCCAGCGGACCGTAGAGCGCCGTGGCACGGCGGCTGATCAGGGAGAAATCCCAGTCGGCGTGCAGGCTGCCCAGCAGTGCGCCGGCCAGCAGCAATGCCGCGCAGAACCAGCGCAGGGTCCGAGAAAGAGCTAAACGTGCCGCCAATGCAATGCGTCCATGGGAGCTGTCGTAAATCGGCTGATGGTGAAGGCTGGCCCGGCAAAAAACAATGGCACCTTACAATCACCAGCCGCCGGAAAAGAGCCGGCGCGAAACATTCAGAGCATAGCCGCAAGCCGCGTTCCGGCGACCGACAGCAACCGCCCGCCCGGCCCGGCACACACGTGCCTTCACGGACGACAGGCACTATGTTAGAAACCATCCGCAGACTGCGACGCCCTCTTCAGGCTGCCTCTGGCCGGCGCAGTGCCGGCCCACTTGCTTAAGGAAAAGCTGTGTACACCGACACCCGACAATGGACGCTGGTGATCAAACCCGGGCAAGCCACCCGGATCCGCCTGATCTGCTTTCCCCAGGCCGGGGCGGCAGCCGAGCAAATGCGGGTCTGGTCCAGCGGCCTGGCCGATCATATCGAGCTGGTGGTGCTCAACCTTCCGGGGCACGGTCCGCGCCGTGACGAAGCACCCTGCGACAACTGGCCCAGCCTGCTGGAAAACACCTTCGCCGCCCTCGACCCCTGGCTCGGCGAGCCCCATGCGCTGTTCGGCCACGGCCTGGGCGCGCTGCTGGCCTACGAGACCAGCAAGCATGCCCAGGAACGCTTTCCCCAGCAGACCCGCCACCTGTTCGTCTCCGGCTGTCGCAGCCCGGATAGCCTGCCGCGCCGGCCCTTGCTCCACTCCCTGCCCATCGCCGCGTTTCGCGAGGCGATCCTGACCCTCGGCGCCAGCCCCCTGGAGATGCCCCGCGGGCAGAACGACCTGCAATCCTACGAACGCCTGCTGCGCAACGGCCTGAAGCTTTTCGAAACCTGGTACGACACCTCCAGCGGTTGCCTGGATGTGCCGTTGACGGCCTTCTACGGCAGCGAGGACCCGCTGGCCACGGCCAACCTCATGCTCAACTGGCGCGAGTTCACCGGCCGCGAGTTCGAGCTGATCGAAGTGGCCGGCAATCACTTCTTCATCAAGTCCCAGCGCCAGCGCCTGTTGCAGGTGATCAATACTCACCTGGGGCTGCTGGGCGACCACCCGGCCTGATCGGTACCCATGAAAAAGCCCGCCCTGCCGTGAGGCGGGAGCGGGCTTGAAAGTGACGCGAAACCTCAGATCTTGAAGCTGTCCACCAGCTGCTTCAGGCGGCTGGCCTGCTGCGACAGGGCATCGCAATCCTTCAGGGTTTCGTTGAGGTTGGCCACGCCCTGCTGGTTCAGCAGGTTGATCTGGTTGATGTCGACATTGAGGGTCTCCACCACGGCCGTCTGCTCTTCGGTCGCCGCCGCCACCGACTGGTTCATGCCATCGATCTCGCCGATCCGCTGAGTCACGCTGACCAGCCGCGCACCGGCCTGGTTGGCCACTTCGACGCTCTCTTCGCTGGACGCCTGGCTGGCGTTCATGGTCGACACCGCTTCACGGGAGCCGACCTGCAAGGAGGTGATCATCTTGTGGATCTCTTCCGCCGACTCCTGGGTACGATGAGCCAGGTTGCGCACCTCGTCGGCCACCACGGCGAAGCCACGACCGGCTTCGCCGGCACGGGCCGCTTCGATGGCCGCGTTGAGGGCCAGCAAGTTGGTCTGCTGGGAGATGCCCTTGATCACATCGAGAATGTGCCCGATGTTGTCGGTGCTGGCGTTCAGGGTCTCGATCTGGGTGCAGGACAGGCTGATCTTCTGCGACAGCTCGGTCATGGCCTGGATGGTCTGTTCCACCACTTGGCGACCGTCATCGGCCTGTTCGCTGGCGCCACTGGCGTGCTGCGAGGCATCGGCGGCGTTACGGGCGATTTCCTGGGTTGCGGCCCCCAGTTCGTTGATCGCGGCGGCCACGCTGTTGGTGCGGGCGCTCTGCTCGTCGGAACCGATGATCGAAGCGTTGGACGAAGCCATCACGCGCTGGGACAGGTCGTGTACCTGGCGGGTGGCCGAGGACACTTCGGAAATCGAGGCATGGATCCGCTCGACGAACTGGTTGAACGAGCTGCCCAGTTCGCCGAATTCGTCCTTGCTCTCCACCACCAGGCGCCGGGTCAGGTCGCCCTCGCCCTGGGCGATGTCCTGCATCGCACGGCCCATGGTGATCAGTGGGCGCATCAACACCTGGATCAGCAGGGTCAGCAGTACGGCGATCACCGCCACGGCGATAAACATCGCGATCAAGGCGGAAGTACGGAATTGGCTCAGCGGTGCGTAGGCCTTGTCCTTGTCGATGGACAGACCGATGTACCACTCGGCATTCGGCAAGCCGGTCACCGGGGTGAAGGAGAGGATGCGTTCCTGTTTGTTCAGGACCACTTCCTGGTTGCCGTTTTCGATCCGTACGTTGGCGCCGGGGTAGATGTCCTTGAGGTTCTTCATCACCTGGTCCTTGTCCGGGCTGACGATCACTTGACCGTCGGCACTGACTAGGAAGGCGTGGCCCAGGCCACCGAAATCCACCGAGTTGATGATCTTCACCAGGGTTTCCAGGCTCAGGTCGCCACCAACCACGCCCAGCAGTTCACCCTGCTTTTTCACCGGCATGGCGATGGTCACCACCAGGCCACCGACAGCCGCCATGTAGGGCGGGGTCAGCATGGTCTTGTCGGCGGCGACGGCCTGCTTGTACCAGGGGCGCTGACGCGGGTCGTAGCCGTCGGGCATCTTCGCGTCAGGGCGCTGGGTGAAGGTACCGTTGGCCTGGCCGACGTAGGTGAACTGGAAGTTCGAGGTAAAGGCCGGTTGGTCCACCAGCCCTGGGAAATCTGCGTTCTGACCTTGGTGAGCAACGTTCTGCGCGAGGTTCTCGAGCACCAGGATCCGCCCGCTCATCCAGTTCTGCACACTGCTGGAGGTGAGCTCACCGGCCTGCTGGATAGAGGATTCGAGGTTCTGTCGGATGGTGTTTCGCTGCAGGTAGTCGTTGTACAAGGTGAACAACGCAAAAGCCAGAACCACTACGCCGGAGGCGGCCAAAAGGATTTTATGGCTGAACTTGAGATTCATTTCATGGGACTTCTTATGCCGAAAGTGGGGATGCGTCCGTAATGCAACATTCCATGTAACAGCGCAGGCGATGTTCTCTGACCGCTCTACTTTGGTGCACGCATGTCTTATCAGTCTTTCGGCAAGAATCTGCGAACCCTTAGAGATTTTTCTGAATTACTCGCCTGAATTTGCCTAATCCCGCCGAACGGTGTTCCAGAGCATCCGCAGCACATTTTCAGATGATCGACAGTGCGCTGCTTATTGCCAAATCGATAAAGCCTCAATGACAATGCGACTAATTATCATTAGTGACACTCAGGCAGTCCGCGTCCATGTCATCACCCGAGTTCGCCGTACAGACGCTCTACAGCCATCACCATGGCTGGCTCAACAGTTGGCTGCGCCAGCGCCTGGGCAATGCCGCGGATGCTGCCGACCTGGCTCAGGACACCTTCGTACGCCTGCTGCAGAAAACTGAACGTCTGGAACTCAAGGCCCCCCGGGCTTTTTTACGCACCATCGCTCGGGGGCTGGTAATCGATCACTGGCGCCGCGAGGAAATCGAACGTGCCTATCTGGAAACCATCGCCCACTTGCCCGAAGCCGAAACACCCGGCGCTGAAGCTCGGGCGTTGATTCTGGAGCTGCTGGAAAGCATTGCGCGGATGCTTGAAGGGCTGAAGCCGAAAGTACGTCAGGCTTTTCTCCTGGCTCAGTGCGAGGAACTTACCCACAAGCAGATTGCTCAGCAGATGGGCCTATCCCTGCGTACCGTCGAGCGTTATGTCGCCCAGGCGCTCTACCATTGCTACCTGCTGCGCTACGAGAGCTGAAGCCTGTGGATAACTTTCCCGCCAGCCTGCCGCTCAAGCCCAATCCCGATCACCTGGTGGTCAAGCAAGCAATCAACTGGTTGCTGCGCCTGCGCAACAACGGTGCCAACCCCAAGCTGCAGCAACAGTGCGATCTGTGGCGGGCGGCGCACCAGGAGCACGAACTGGCCTGGCAGCGGGTGCAATCGTTGCAGCAGGAACTCACGGCCAACCTGCGTTCGGTGCCGGGGGCTCAGGTGGCCTTGCATACCCTGGAACACAGCAGTCAGCGCCTGGGCCGGCGCCAGGCCCTGAAACTGCTCAGTGGCGCCCTGCTCCTGGGCTCCAGTGCCTGGGTCGGCAAGGATCTGCTGGGCTGGCAACAATGGAACGCAGACTTTGCCACCGCCGTCGGCGAGCAGCGGGGCTTCCAGTTGCCCGATGGCACCCGCCTGGAACTCAATACCGACAGCGCGGCGGACCTCAACTTCAATGTCGAGCAGCGCCTGATCAAACTGCGCCGGGGCGAGATCATGGTGTCCTGTGGAGCCGATCACGGCCCTGCCCGCCCGCTGCTGGTGGAGAGCCGCCACGCCCTGCTGGAAGGCTTCGACGCCCGCTTCGTGGTGCGCGTGGAGGAACGCTGCACGCGCCTGAGCGTGACCCACGGCAGCGTGGCCATTCATGCGCCGCACACCGCCGACGGCCGTAGCGCCCGGGTGGAAGCAGGTCAGAGCTATCAGATCAGCCATGGCCTGGCCGAACCTGCGGCCCCCCTGGCGATGGACGTCGGCGCCTGGGCCGATGGCCTGATCGTTACGCGCAACATGCGCCTGGACGACTTCCTCCAGGAGGTCGGCCGCTATCGCCATGGCTATCTGGGCTGCTCGGCAGCGGTTGGCAATCTGCGCCTTTCAGGTGTGTTCCGCCTGGAAGACACCGACAAGTTGCTGGCCATCCTGCCCCAGACCCTGCCAGTGCAGTTGCGCTACCGCACCCGTTGGTGGGTGACCTTGGGGCCCGTGGCTTGAAATTCACTGGGGTGATTTTTTTTGGCGGGTTTTGCCAGGACGTCCGGCTTAGTCAGTAAGCACTTCAATCTGCTTCCTGCGACTTCAACGGAACCTACCATGACTCTGCGCGACACCCGCCCAAGCTCTCCCTGCGCCCGCCCCTTGCGCCAAGCCATCCGCGCCGCCCTGCTGTGCTCCAGCATCGGCCTCGGCACAGTGGCGCCCCAGGTGCTGGCCGCCGCTAGCGCTGTTGATGCCCCGCGTCACAGCTACAGCGTGGCCCCGGGCAACCTCGGCGATGCCCTCAACCAGTTCGCCCGGCAGGCCGGGATCACCCTGTCCACCACCCCGGCCCTGACCCAGGGCAGGCAGTCCCCCGGGCTCCAGGGCGACTACTCCATTCCCCAGGGCCTGAACCAGCTGCTGCGGGGTTCGGGACTGGAGGCGGTCAGCCAGGACGGCGGCAACTACGTACTGCGGCCCCTGCCCCAAGGCAGCGCCCTGACCCTGCCCGCCACTGAGGTCAAGGGCTTCGCCCTGGGCAACGCATTGGGCAGCATGGAGGGCTACAACGCGACGCACAGTCAGATCGCCACCAAGACCAGTACAGCGTTGCTGGAGACCTCGCAAAGCGTCTCGGTGGTCACCCGTGAACAGATCGACGACCAGGGCGCGCAAACCGTCGCCCAGACCATGCGCTACACCCCCGGCGTGCTGACCAATCCCTATGGCGCCACCCATCGCTACGACTATGTAGCGATGCGCGGCTTCAACGATGGTTCGGTGGACAACATCTACCTCGATGGCCTCAAGTCCATGGGTGACAGCGGCACCTACAGCAGCATGCAGGTCGACCCCTACTTCCTCGAACGGGTGGATATTCTCAAGGGCCCCTCATCGGTGCTTTATGGCCGCAGTTCCCCTGGCGGCCTGGTGGCCCTGACCAGCAAAAAGCCTCTCTACGAGCCCTATCACCAGATTCAGGCAACCGTGGGCACCCAGGGCAAACAGGGCCTGGGGTTCGACTTCAGCGGCCCGCTCGATGACGACAAGCGCGTTGCCTATCGGTTGATCGGCCTGACGGACAAGTCCGACACTCAGTTCGACCACGCGAAGGAAAAACGCTTCGCCCTGTCACCGACCCTGAGTATCGACTTCAGTGAAGACACCTCCCTGACGCTCCAGGCCTATTTGCAGAATGACCCCGATGGCGGCTACCACGGCGGCATGCCGGCCAACGGCACCCTGAACCAGCGCAATGGCCAGCGCATTTCCGAGCATTTCTTCGAGGGCGAGCCGGGCGTGGATGGCTACAAGCGCGATCAACAGTCCTTCGGCTATCAGTTCGAGCATCGTTTCAACGACACCTTCACCGCCCGCCAGAACTTCCGCTACCTGGACTCCAAGGTGAAGCTCGACCAGGTCTATGCCTATGGCTGGACCAATGCCACCAGCAATGACCTGAACCGCTATTACTCGGGTGGAGATGAGAAGCTCCACTCCTTCATCGTCGATAACATGCTGCAGGCCGAATTCCTCACCGGCGACGTCAAGCACACCTTACTGCTGGGAGCCGACTATCAACGGCGCAAGACCGTGGTCGACTGGGACCAGGGAACGCTACAGCCGATCAATGCATTCAACCCGGTCTATGGCAACTCGACGATCAACTACTACAGCCACACCAGCTATTTGCGGCGCCTGGAACAGACCGGCGTGTACTTGCAGGACCTGATCGAGCTGGACAAATGGCGCTTCTCCCTGGGGCTGCGCCAGGACTGGGTGGAGACCTCGGATGAAAACCGCCTGGCTGAAGCCCAGCGCCCACTGGGCACCGAAATCAGCGACAAACGCACCAAGCTCACTGGGCGTGCAGGCGCGCTCTATCTGTTCGATAACGGTCTGGCGCCTTACGTCAGCTATTCCGAGTCATTCAACCCCAACTCCTACGCAGACAGCGCAGGCAATCCGCTGCCACCCACCGACGGCACCCAATGGGAAGTCGGGCTGAAATATCAGCCACCAGGTACGGACAACTTGTTCACTGCCTCGTTGTTCCGCATCGACCAGGAGAACCTGGCGTCGAAGCTGCCCCAGGAAAACTTCTATCGTGCGGTGGGTGCTGTTCGCTCCCAGGGGCTGGAGCTGGAAGCCCACATGCAGCTGACCGACAACCTGAAACTGCTGGGCAGCTATACCTTCACCGACATCCAGTATTCGAAGTCGATGACCAGCACCCTGAGCAGCGCCACCAACCTCATCGAGAACAAGGGCAACTCGCCTACTCAGGCACCGCGGCAGATGGCGTCGCTGTGGGCCGACTACAAGTTCGACAGCGCGACGCTGGATGGCCTGCGCCTGGGCGGCGGTGTGCGCTATGTGGGCTACAGCTGGGCCGATGCCGAGAACACCATGAAGGTACCGGCCTACACGCTCTTCGATGCCTCCATCGGCTATGACCTGGGCAAGCTGGGCCTCAAGGGAGTGGATGTACGGCTCAATGCCAACAACCTGACCAATGAGTCCTACGTCGCCTCCTGTGCAAGCTTGAGCTACTGCTACTTGGGCGAAGAGCGCAATGTCGCCGCCACGGTGAGCTACCAGTTCTGATCTAGGTTGACGCCAACAAAGCCAGCGCCTGTCAGCAGCCGCTGGCTTTGTCGTCTCTACGGAAAAATGTCATGCGCGCCATTCTGGTTCTATTGCACCGCTACATGGGCCTGGCCACCGCAGTTTTCCTGCTGCTGGCCGGGCTGACCGGGAGTGTCCTGGCCTTTCATCACGAGCTGGATGAGTGGCTCAACCCCGAGTTCTATCACACGCCAGGCAAGGGGCCGGTGCTGGCCCCCGGCGCACTGGTGGATAGCGTTCAGGCCGAGCACCCGAGGCTGCAGGTCTGGTACATGGAATATCCACAAGAAGCCGGGCATGCCGCGCTGCTGGCAGCGGTGCCACGCACCGACCCGGCCACCGGCCAACCGTATACCGAGCGCAATCAAGTATTTTACTTGGACCCGGTTACGGCCCATCAGCAGGGGCAGCGCTTTTGGGGCGCCTGCTGCTTCCAGCGGCAGAACCTGGTGCCTTTTCTGCTGGAGTTCCACTACAACCTGAGCCTGCCCGGCAATTGGGGGCTATGGTTGATGGGGCTGGTGGCCATTGCCTGGGTCATCGACTGTTTTGTTGCCTTGCTGCTGACCCTGCCTCGTGGACGGCCGTTCTGGCGCAAGTGGGCCACGGCCTGGAAGATCAAGGGCGGCCATGCCTATCGGCTCAACTTCGACCTGCATCGCGCCGCAGGCTTGTGGTTATGGCTGCTCCTGCTGCCGATCGCCATCAGTAGCGTGGCCATGAACCTGCCGAGCCAGGTGTTCAAACCCGTGGTGTCATTGCTCTCGTCCATCGAACCCAGCGTCTATGAAGCTCGGGGACGAGTACCGGCGGCAGAGCTGGGGATAACCCGGCTGACTTATCAACAGGCCTATGAACGGGCTCTGGAAGAGGGGCAGCGGCTGGGCTTGAAGGAGACGATTGGTGAGTTGTATTACAGCTTTGAATACAACTTCTATGGAGCAGGTTTTGGTCCGCATGACAGCCAGGCCCATGGTAAGTCCTGGCTGTTCTTCCACGGTACGGATGGGCGCTTGCTGGGGCAGGAGATAGCGGGGCAAGGCACCCTCGGAGAGCGCTTCTACCGACTGCAACTGCCCATACATGGAGGCAGGATCATCGGTACCACGGGGCAGGTGATCATTGCTCTATTGGGCGTTCTGATTGCCGTGCTGGCACTGACCGGCATCTATATCTGGTGGCGTAAGTTAATCGCCCGTAGAAGCAGCAAGATGCGTAAGAACAGGGCGTAAGAGGCAAACAAATGTGGTCTTGATGACTGCTTACTCGATGCTGATGAAGCCCTGAATCCACCCTGCAATCTGCTTCTGCCACACAGCCCAGGCTTTATAGCGCACAAAAACAAAACCCCTGTCTGCGTGAACAGACAGGGGTTTTGGAATTTGATCTTGACGATGACCTACTCTCACATGGGGAAACCCCACACTACCATCGGCGATGCATCGTTTCACTTCTGAGTTCGGGATGGGATCAGGTGGTTCCAACGCTCTATGGTCGTCAAGAAATTC
>NZ_FPBG01000001.1:0-1586187 GCF_900116505.1 Pseudomonas sp. NFPP25
ACGGCCAGTTGCGCATGGCGGACGCCACTGCCGAGAAGGGCGCGGTGGCGATCAAGGCCGGCAGCCTGGAGGCCCAGGGCGCGGTCTACGCCGGCACCGATCTCAAGGTGCAAACCCGGGGCGACCTGAGCAGCCAGAAAACCCTCGCCGCCCGGGACCGCATCACCCTCGACAGCGGTGGCCAACTGAGCAACAAGGGCATCATCGAAGCCGGGGTCAATGCCGATAACTCTCGCAACGCCAACGGCGACATCAGCCTCAACGCCCGGGATCTCGACAACCGCGGCAAGAGCATTGTCGCCAGTCGCGACCTGACCCTGAACATGGCCCAGATCCTGGACAACCGGGGCGGGACCCTCAGTGGCCAGCATCAGGTGAAGGTCAGCGCCGGTACTCTGGACAACCAGAACCAGGGCCGAGTCCTGAGCAGCGACAGCCTGGTGCTGCAGGCCACCCAGGTGCTGAACCACAACGCCCTGATCACCAGCGACGGCCAACTCAAGGCCGAGATCGGCCACCTGGGCAATCGCCATGGCGAGCTCAGCAGCCTGAGCCGGGTTCGCCTGCAACTGGCGGCGCTGGACAACGTCGCCGGGTTGGTGATGGCCGGTGAAACCCTGGATATCAACGCCAGCGGGGCCATCGACAACCGTGGCGGTGCCCTGGGGGCGGAGCGCTTGCTGAAGGTGCAGGCCGCATCCCTGGACAACAGCAAGGCCGGTAACCTGCGCAGCGAGAAGCGCCTGGAGGTCCAGGTCGCCGGGCGTCTCGACAACCAGGACAGGGGCTTGATTCAGGCTAACCAGGCCATGGAAGTACAGGCCGGGCAACTGGACAACCGCAAGGGCAGGATTTCCGGCAGCGACACCCTGGTGGTGCGCGGTGAGAGTGCGGACAACCGCGGTGGGGTGATACGTGCCGATCAGGCCCTGGGCCTGCACAGTCGTGACGTGGATAACCGCGACAAGGGCCGCCTGGAAAGCCGGACCGCCGTCACCGTCGAAGGCAACCGCCTGGACAACAGCGGTGGCCTGCTCAGCGCCACTTCAACCCTGACGCTGAACAGCGGCGAGGTGCTCAACCACGCTGGCCGCATCGCCAGCAAAGGCGAACTCCATGCCCAGGTGGACAGCCTTGCCCAGCATGGCGGCGAGCTGGTGGCCGAAGGCACTCTGCATCTGCAGGGCCAGTCCCTGGATAACCGGGACCAGGGCCTGGTGGCCTCCCTCAAGGCCCTGACCCTGGACGTCGTCGAGGTGGATAACCGTGGTGGTGCACTGTCGGGCCAGGGGGAAGTGCAGGTCAACGGCCAGGGGCTGAACAACAGTGATGGCGGCAAGGTCCTGGCGGACCAGCGCCTGCTGCTCCAGGTGGCCCGGGTCATCAACCAGAACCAGGGGCTGTTGTTCAGCAAGCAAGGGCTGACCCTGAGTGGCGACAGCCTGGACAACAGCGGCGGCCAGCTGGTGAGCCAGAAGCCGTTGCTGCTGACCCTGAGCGCAGCCCTGGACAACCAGCGCGGCCTGATCAGCGGCGAAGACCTGCTGACCCTCAAGGTTGGCAGCCTGGACAACCGCGGCGGACGCCTGACCGGTGCCCGGGCCCTGAGCATCGACAGCCGCGGGGCGCTGCTCAACCAGGGCGGCTCGATCGTCGCCGAGCAGGGGCTGACCCTGGACAGCATCAGCCTGAACAACAGCGACAAGGGCGTGATCAGCGCCAAGGCCGATGCACGCCTGGGCACCGGCGCTTTCGACAACAGCCAGGGCGGCAGCCTGACCAGTGCCGGGCAGTTGACCCTGACCACTGCCCAACTGACCAACAACCAGGGCCGGATCGGCAGCGACCAGGCCCTCAATGCCAGCATCACTGGTCTGCAGCAGCAGGGCGGCGAGCTGTTCAGCAACGCCGACCTGACCTTGGACCTGAACCATGGCCTGCTGGACAACCAGGGCGGCAACCTGCACACCCCGGGGCAGTTGTTGTTGCGCAACCTCGACCGGGTGGACAACCGCAGCGGTGAAATCTCCGGGGCCAAGGCCTTCAGCCTCAACGCCCGGGAACTGGACAACGGTGCCGGCAAGCTCCTGAGCAATCAGGCCCTGACCCTGCGCATCGAGCAGGCCCTGGCCAACGTCAAGGGGCTGATCTCGGCTGCAGCCATCGACAGCCGCAGCGCCAGTCTGGACAACCGCGACGGCCAGTTGCACAGCCGTGGCGACAGCCAACTGCAGGTCAGCGGGCACGCCGACAACCAGGGCGCAATACTGCTGGCCGAAGGGCAGATGACCCTCAAGGCCGCCAGCCTGGACAACCGCCAGGAGGGGCTGGTGGGCGCCACCCGCGCCCTGGACCTGCAGGTCGGGCGACTGGATAACCGCGGCGGTGAAGTGTCGAGCCGGCAGATCGACCTGAGCGGCGAGCGCCTGGACAACAGTGACCAGGGCCGCCTGCTGGCCAGTGGTGACCTGACCCTGAAGGTGGCCCGGGTGCTCAACCAGAACCTGGGCCTGATTTCCGCGGACCAGGACCTGAGCCTCAGCGGCATCGGCCTGGACAACCGGGGCGGGCAACTGGTGGGGGGCCAGCGCCTGGACCTGGAACTGGGTGAAGACCTCGACAACCGCAAAGGCCGGATCAGCAGCGAAGGCCGCCTGGCGATCCAGGCCCGCAACCTGAACAACGACCGGGGCAGCCTGTCCAGTGGTGGTGCCTTGCAGGTCAGCGCCGGGCAGGCCCTGAGCAACCAGGGCGGCAAGTTGTTGAGCGACGCGGGCCTGACCCTGGCCAGTGCCCGGCTGGACAACCAGCAGCAGGGCATCATCAGCGCCAAGGGCCGGCTGTCACTCACTACCGGAGCGCTGGACAACAGCCAGGGCGGCAACCTCAACAGCGGTGATGAACTGAGCCTGAACGCTGCCCAGGTCAACAACGAGCAGGGCAGCATCGGCAGCGCCAAGGCCCTGACGGCCTCGGTCACCGGGTTGCAGCAGCAGGGCGGCAAGCTGTTCAGCAAGAGCCGCCTGAGCCTGGACCTGAACCACGGCACCCTGAACAACCAGGGCGGCCTGATCAATGCCCCCGGTGTGCTACTGCTGAGCAACCTCGGCGCGGTGGACAACCGTCAGGGGGAAATCTCCAGCCAGCAGGCTTTCGAACTGGCCGCCCGCAGCCTGGACAACAGCGCCGGGCAGTTGCTCAGCAACCAGGCCCTGACCTTGCGCATCGAGGGCGCGCTGACCGCGCTCAAGGGCAAGATCGCCGCCGCCGCGTTGCAGATCGATGCCGCTAGCCTGGACCACAGCGGCTCGCTGCTCAGCGACAGCGAACTGGACCTGCGGGTCACTGGCCCGTTGCGCAACCAGGGCCTGATCCAGGCCGCCGGGCCGCTGCAGATCAGCGCCAACGGCCTGGACAACCAGGGTGGGCGCCTGCTCGGCGGCACCCGTGTGGGCATCGACCTGGGGCCCCAAGGCTCGGACCTGGACAACCGCCAGGGCCTGATCAACACCCAGGGCGTGTTGAGCATTGCCGGGCTGCGGGACCTGCAGAACCAGGCCGGGGAAATCTCCAGCACCCAGGGCTTCAACCTGGCCGGGCGCAGCCTGGACAACAGTGGCGGCAAGCTGATCAGCCACCAGCAGCTTGGGGTCGAGGCCGTGAACCTGGGCAACCAGCAGGGCCTGATATCCGGCTGGCAGGGGCTCAAGGTCAGCGGCGGCAGCCTGGACAACCGCCAGCAAGGTACCTTGTCGAGCCTGCTGGGGGATCTGAATATCGACCTCAGCGGCGCCTTGCTCAACAGTGCGCAAGGCGGGCTGGCCAGCCAGGGTCAGCTGACCCTCAAGGCCGCGAGCCTGGACAACAGCGACAAGGGCATCGTCACCAGCAAGGGCGAGCAGCAACTGATCCTTGGCAGTGGAGGTTTGAACAACGCCCGGGGCGGGCTGATTGAAAGCAGCGCCAGCCTCGACATCGGCGCCGGCGACCTGGACAACCAGGGCGGCCGACTCAGCGCCGTGGGCGGCCTGAACTTCACCGGCAATAGCCTGAACAACCAGGGTGGCAACCTGCGCGGTGAAGGCGCGGTGACCCTCGATCTTCTGGGTGCCCTGGTCAACACCCAGGGCAAGCTGGCCGCCAGCGGCCCGTTGCTGCTCAAGCGTTCCAGCCGCATCGACAACCAGGACGGGCAGTTGGTCAGCCAGAACCTGATGACTCTGTTCAGCAACAGCCTGGACAACAGTAACCGCGGCACCCTGGCCGCCAACGGTGCGCTGCAGGTCAACGTCAGTGGCGAGGTGCGCAACCAGAATGACGGCCTGATCTACAGCCGCGACGCCGGCCTGAGCCTGAGCGCCGGCAGCCTGAACAATGCCAAGGGCGCGATCCAGAGCGCCAAGGCCCAGACCCTGGCAGCGACCGGGGGCATCGATAACCAGGGCGGCAAGCTGATTGCCGAGGATGGAGACCTGGACATTCAAGGCGCCAGCCTGGATAACCGCGCGGGTGTACTGTCCAGCCTCAAGGGGCTGTTCCAGGCCCGGATATCGGAGGTGCTGAACAACCATGGCGGCCAGGCCGAGGCCCAGCGCCTGGATCTGCAAGCCCTGGCCGGTTTCGACAACGGCGCCGGACGCATGGCGGCCAAGGGTGGCGACTTGCTGCTCAATGCCGGCAGCGCCGGGGTGGATAACAGCCACGGCGGGCTGTATGCCAGCGGGCGGGTCAAGGCCAGCGGCAATCAGCTCGACAACAGCACCGGGCAGATCAACGGCCAGCACATCGACCTGGATTTCAACGGTTCCCTGGTCAACCAGGGCGGCCTGATTGAAAGCCGCGAGAGCCTGGCGCTGCGCGGCGCCAGCCTGGACAACCAGGGCGGCAAACTGCGGGCCCTGGCCCCTGGCGGCAAGACCGACCTGCAGATCGGCGGGCTGTTCGACAACCGCAACGGCCTGCTGGAATCCGCCAACACCGACCTGACCCTGGCGGCGTCGGGTTTCCTCAATCAGGGTGGCAGCCTGCTGCACCTGGGCGAAGGCAACTTCGATATCGCCACCGGCAACGTGATCAATGCCGGCGGCAGCCTGGTCACCCGGGGCGGGCTGACGCTGACCGCCGACAGCTGGACCAACAGTAGCGTGATCCAGGCCGGGCGCCTGAACCTCGACGTCAACCACTTCAGCCAGACCGCCGCTGGCCAGTTGCTGGCCAGCCAGCACTTGCAGGCCCGGGGCGGCAACTGGAACAACGACGGGCTGCTGGCCAGCGATGGCAGCCTGGACCTGCAGATCGGCGGCACCTATTCCGGTAATGGCCGGGTATCCAGCCTGGGCACCCTTGGCTTTGGCGCGGCCCAGCTCAACCTTGGCGCCGCGGGCAGCATCGCCGGTGGCGGCGGTACCCAGGTCACGGTCGCCGGGCAACTGAACAACGCCGGGCGCCTGACCTCCAACGCCGGACTCTCGCTGAATGCCGGCGGCGTGCTCAACACCGGCACCCTGGGCGGCGCCCAGGGCCTGAGCCTGACCACCCCGACCCTGGTCAACGACCACGGTTTCGTATTCAGCGGCCAGAACGCCAGCCTCAACGTCAACACCCTGACCAACAGCTATGGCGAGTTCTACAGCCTTGGCGGCCTGACCGTGGCCGGCATGGCGGCAGGCACCTCGGCCCAAAACCTGAGAAACATCTCCGGCAACATCCAGAGCGGCGGCGATATCAATATCGCTGCACTGGATCTGGTCAACGACCGGGAAAAATACGAAGCCAGCCAGCAGATCACCGATGGCCGCATGACCATCCGCTGCGTCCAGCACTGCGGCGGTGGCGCCAGTTGGGTCCGGGGGCCGGTGTTTATCTACCGGACGGTGGAAGGCGTGGTGACCAGCGACTCGCCGCAGTCGACCCTGAACGCGGGGGGCAACCTGACGGTCAACAGCACCAGCTTCCTCAACCGCTACAGCACCGTGTCGGCAGGCAATGACCTGAGCATCACCAGCGGCACCATCACCAACCAGGCCTCCCTGGTGGCGTCCGGTTCTTCCGGCTATGAAGTCGGCGCCGGGGTCAAGATCAATCGCGGGCTGTTCTTCCAGCTGGCCCGTGACGTGCAGGCCTATGACCGGGCGCACCCGCAGGGCAGTGCCTTCAACCAGGAGGACTTCGCCGCCCTGGTGGCCAAGTTCAACCCGGGGATCTTCTATGGCATCGACCGGCCGGTAGAGACCTCGACCCTGAGCTCTTCGGCGGCGCCGGCCATCATCCAGGCCGGTGGCAAGGCCCGGCTCACGGCAGCCAACGACATCAGCAATATCAGCGTGGTCAAGAATGCCATCGCCGTGGGCGGTAGCACCCGCGACACGGCGGTGGGCGCCTCCAGCAAGCCGCTGATGGTAGTGCTCCACTCCCAGCTACCGCCGGATCTGGCGCAGCAGCAGGTCAACCCCCTGAGTCTGCCCAACTTCAGCCTGCCATCCGGGCAGAACGGCCTGTTCCGCCTGAGCGGCCAGGGCGGCGCAGCGCAGCCCTCGGCCCCGGCGCAGAGCTGGAGCATAGGCGGCGCCAGCCTGGAACTGAGCACTCGCCAGGCCGGTCCGGAGCCGGTCCAGCCCCGGGAACTGAGCAACCGGCCGCTGCCGCAAGTGGCCCTGGGCGCTCGCGACCTGAACCTGGTTGATCACCAGGCCACGGGCATCGATGGCCGCGCAGCGACGGTGCAGGTGAACGCCGTGGCCGGGGATTCGCCGGGGGGCGTGCTGCTGCCCACGGGCAGTGCTGGCAACCAGAGCGTCAACCGCGTCCAGGGCCTGCCGGACAGCAGTGTGCGCAGCAATCCGCACAAGTACCTGATCGAGACCAACCCGCTGCTCACCGACCTCAAGCAGTTCATGGGTTCGGACTATCTGCTGTCGAAACTGGGCTACGACCCGGACCAGAGCGCCAAGCGCCTGGGTGATGGTTTTTACGAGCAGCGCCTGATCCAGCAAGCGGTCACGGCCCGTACCGGCCAGCGTTTCCTCGATGGCCAGAATAGCGATGAGGGCATGTTCAAGTACCTGATGAACAACGCCATCGCCAGCAAGGATTCGCTCAACCTGGCAGTGGGCGTGACCCTGACCTCCCAGCAGGTGGCGGCCCTGACCCACGACATCGTCTGGCTCGAAGAGCAGGAGGTGAACGGCGAGAAGGTGCTGGTGCCAGTGCTGTACCTGGCCAACGCCAACAACCGCCTGGCGCCCAATGGCGCGCTGGTCCAGGGCCGCGACGTGACCCTGATCGCCGGCAAGGACCTGGTCAACTCCGGGACCTTGCGCGCCAGTGAGAACCTCAGTGCCACGGCGGGGACTGACCTGATCAACGGTGGCCTGATCGAGGCGGGCAATCGCCTGAACCTGCTGGCCGGGGACAACGTGGTCAACCAGTCCGGCGGTATTATCGCCGGGCGTGACGTGACGGTCCGCGCCCTGGCCGGGGACGTGATCAACGAGCGCAGCATCACCACCTTCCAGAGCAACCCTGGCTCCACTACCCAGCGCCTGGACTACGCCGACAACGCCGGGCGGATCGAGGCCCGCAACGACCTGAATGTCGGTGCCGGTCGCGATATCAATAACATCGGCGGGGTGCTGAGCAGTGGCGGCGACACGACCCTGATCGCTGCGCGCGACGTCAACCTGGTATCGGCCCAGGAGCACGACAAGCTCACCCGCGACCGCTACCTCAACGAAAGCATCACCCAGCACGGTTCAAGCGTCAGCGTCGGAAGGGATCTGGCGGTCAGCGCCGGACGCGACCTGACGGCAGTCGCCAGCCAGATCGAGGCCAAGCGCAACATCGCCATGGATGCGGCGGGTGACCTGACCCTGGCCTCGGCGGCGGATGAGCAGCACAGCTACTCCAAGACCAAGAAGGTCACCCGCCAGGAAGACCATGTCAGCCAGGTCGGCACTTCGCTGACCGCCGGCGCCGATGTGGTCCTCAGTGCCGGCAAGGACCTGAGCCTGATCTCCAGCCGTATCAGCGCCGGCAACGAAGCCTACCTGGTGGCCGGTGACAACCTGGAGTTGCTGGCGGCCCAGGACAGCGACTACTCGCTGTACGACATGAAGAAGAAGGGCAGTTGGGGCCGCAAGAAGACCCGCCGTGACGAGGTGACCCAGGTCACCAACATCGGCAGCGAGATCACGACTGGCGGCGACCTGACCCTCAAGAGCGGCGGCGACCAGAAATACCAGGTGGCCAAGCTGGAAAGCGCCAAGGACCTGACCCTGGACAGTGGCGGCGCGATCACCTTCGAGGGGGTCAAGGACCTGCACGACGAAAGCCACACCAAGAGCAACAACAATGCCTTCTGGAATTCCTCCAAAGGCCGCGGCAACACCGATGAAACCCTGCGCCAGAGCAGCCTGGTGGCCGGCGGCAGCCTGACCATCAAGGCCGTGGAAGGCTTGAAGATCGACATCAAGCACATCGACCAGAAAAGCGTCAGCCAGGCCATCGACGCCATGGTCCAGGCCGACCCGCAACTGGCCTGGCTGAAACAGGCCGAGGCCCGGGGCGACGTCGACTGGCGCCAGGTCAAGGAGATCCACGAGTCCTTCAAGTACAACAACTCGGGCCTGGGCCCGGCAGCGCAGTTGATCATCGCCATCGCCTTGTCGGCGGTGATGGGGCCGATGATGGCCGGGATGAACACCATGCTCCAGGCAGTGTCGGTCAGTGTGGCCACCAAGGCCACGGTCAGCACCATCGACAACCGCGGCAACCTGGGCAAGGTCCTCAAGGACGTGACCTCCAAGGAGAGCATCAAGGGCTACACCGTGGCCGCAGCCACCGCCGGAGTGGCCCAGGGGTTGAACTACAACCCGAGCGCCATGGGCCTGGATGCCAAGAGCCTGCAGACCGTGGCGGTCAAGGTCACGGCCGATGCCCTGATCAAGACCGCAGTCTATGGCGGCAGCTTCAAGGACAACCTGGCCAGCGCCGCTGCCGGCACCGCGGCGAGCATTGGCGGGGCCTATGGTGCCGGCAAGATCGGCGACCTGGGCCTGACCGAAGGCGGCCTGGCGAAAATCGCCCTGCATGCCGGGCTCGGCGGCCTGCTGTCTGAAGCCATGGGCGGTGATTTTCGCACCGGCGCCATTGCCGGTGGTGCCAACGAGTTGCTGGTGGGGGTGCTGGGGGACAAGCTGCTGCCGGACAACCTGATCCCCGGCTCGCCGGAGTACATCCAGGCCCAGGCCAACCTGATGGCGCTGTCGCAGATTGTCGGCGTACTCGGCGCGTCGGCGTCCGGTGGTGACATGAGCATCGCCTCGGCGGTGGCGGCCAATGGCACTCAGTACAACTACCTGACGCACCAGGCCTTCGACGAGGTGGGCAACTGCCTGTCGGGACGTACCTGCTCTACCGATGAGCAGAAGAAGGCTGCGGTGGCCAAGGCCGAGAAACTCAGCGAGTGGCTGGACTCGGAAATGCGCAGCCTCTGCGACAAGGCGCCGACCAGCGACAGTTGCCGCGCGGCGGTCAATGCCTCGATCAAGTACGTGGCCATGAAGGATGCCTGGAACATCATGAACAAGGATGTGACCCGTTCCTCGAAGAACACCTTCGACTATCTCTACAACACCGAAGGGGCTGCCGGGCGCCTGGTGACCTACTTGAACACCATCGACAACCGGGCCAATTTCTTTGGTGCCAGCCATGTCTACGAGCAGAACATGGGGATTGGTGCCAAGTGGTTCGGTGGGGCGGAAGAGGTGTCCAGGGCCGGTTGGACCGGCCTGGGAGCCGACGATAACCTCTCGTACATAACCTTTGGTGTCGGCCGGCTGATGGCGCCGGTCTATGACTGGCGCAAGGCAGCCGGGGATGCGCTGATCACCGGTGGCTTCGAGAACTTCAAGAACCTCTACAACAAGGCCACCAGCGATCCGGTCGCCTGGGACATCAAGCAATTGAAAGGCGAACAGACTATCCTGCAGCCGATTCATGAGCAGTACATGGGCGACCGGAGTGCATTCACCTGGCTTTCCGGGCTGGTGACCGATACGTCGATCATGCCCGAGATAATGATCGGTGATCGAAAAGGAATGGATGGCGGCGTGGATATTCTGGATTACAAGTCCCGGGTGGAGTTTGGCTGCAAATTGCTGGGCTACTCCAAGAGCCAGGGCTGTGCGCCATGAGTGCGGCGGCTTACCCGCGACGCCGGGTGTTCATGGCGTTTTTCTTCTGCCCGCTGGTGTTGGGGCTGGTGTTCGGCGCCTTCAAGTTCGTCACGCTGCTGGCCCACCTGGCCAGCAACCCGCGATTGCTGGGGGAGGTGCGGGGGGGCGAGTTGCTGCTGATGCCGGTGCTTGCACCGCTGGTGGCCCAGGTGGCGTTTCTGCTGCCGTTCCTGGTCTTCGCCCTGGGGGTGACGCTGATGAAGGTCTACCACAGCCCGCGCGCCTGTGCGGTGCTGGCCCTGGTGGGCGCAAGCGTGGCCAGCCTATGGGCGCTGATCTTCATCGCCCTGGTGGTCCATGGCGTGAAGAAGGCACAGTTCGCCGACTACCAGGTGGAGATGCTGGTGCTATTCGTGGCTGCCTGCCTGACCTGCTGGCTGGCGGCGCGCCTTTTCCTGCCCGAGAGCAATGCTGGTCCAGGGGTTGCTGACTGACCCCTTGCTCCGGCTGCCGTTATTGACAGCCGGGGCTGGCGCCGCGAATTATCCAGCCCCTGGATAATTTCGATGGGCATTATTCATGAAGCTCAATGTGCAGCGCCTGGACCTCAACCTGTTGCGGGTGTTCGACGCCTTGATGCAGGAGCAGAACCTGTCCCGGGCCGCGGTACGCCTGAACCTCAGCCAACCGGCGGTGAGCAATGCCCTGGCGCGCCTGCGTCGGCACCTGGACGAGCCGCTGTTCATTCGCACCGCCCGCGGCATGCAACCCACCTCCCGGGCCCTGAGCCTGCATGTGGCCGTGCGCCAGGCCCTGCACCTGTTGCAGCAGGGCCTCGATCCTGCTGCGGCGTTCGAGCCGGCGGCGGCCCAGCAACTGTTCACCTTGTCGATGAACGATTACGCCCAGGCGCGCCTGCTGCCGGCCCTGTCCCGGCGCCTGCAGCAGGTAGCGCCCGGGGTCCGGCTGGCGGTGCGCAGCGACAGCGCCGACGCCATCGCCGCCTGGCTCGGTGCCGGGATGCTCGACCTGGCGGTGGACTACCTGTATTTCGACAGCCCGGACCTGTGCTACCAGCCGCTGCTTGAGGAGCAACTGGTGGTGATCGGCCGTCGCGACCATCCGGCCTTTGCCCCGGAACTGAGCCTGGAGGCCTACCAGGCTTGCCAGCACGTGGCGATTCCCGATCGGGGTGGGCGCGGCTCGCCCCTGGAAATCGTTCTCGGCTCGGCCAAGGTCCAGCGCCAGGTGCAGGTGTTCGTGCCCAACTACCTGAGCATTCCGCTGATCGTTGCCCAGTCCGACCTGCTGGGCACCGTGCCACGCTACCTGGCGGAGCATTTCTGCGCCTTGCTGCCGATCCGCATCGCCAGCCTGCCGCTGCTGGCGGCGCCGGTGCAGGTCAGCCTGATCTGGCATCGCCAGCAGCAACAGGCGCCGGGCCTGCAATGGTTGCGCAGGGAGATTGCGGCCATTGCCAGTGCTCCATAGTCGCCATGCACTCCGGGTAAACGGGGCGCTGCCCAGGAGGGGCCGACCTCGGTCGACCAGCTCTGGCTCCGGAATTTCTTGAGAAAGTGCCAAGTCTCAGAAATTTCCCGCTTCCATTGGCGAAGTGTCTTGAACTCAGTTGAGTTCAATTTGGCTAGCATGGTTTTTTATCCGGAGCCGCGGTGATGTCGACGCTGAGCGTACTGTTGTTGTGTTCGAACGCTTTTCGGGTTCGACATTTTTCAAGAATTCTCGCGTCTTGCGGTTTTGCTCGGGTACAAGTGATCAGCGATGACTGCGACGGGGCTCAGTTCCCGCCCGCCCTGGATGAACTGGACCTGGTGATCTGCGACTCGCTGCACTCCCTGAACGCCATCCCCTACCTGCGCAGGCTCTGCGAGCACTACGGGTTTTTCTCGATGATGGAATGCGAGGCACTGCAAGCGCCGATCCGTTGGGGGCTGGCGAACTTTCGCATGCGTTCCGGCAAGTACTGCGTCGGCAGTTACAGCGAGCTGGACACGCTGCAGATCAGCGCCTTGCTGCTCAAGGCGCTGGCCATCAAGCGTACGGTGAAAGGCCATGCACGTGACGATGCTTCAGGGGCGGCGGGAGCTGGTTGCGCCAACAACGACTGGGTGGCCGAACTGGATGTTTCCCAGGCCCTGGAACAGCGGCAGATCGTGGCTTTTTTCCAGCCCCAGGTCTGTATCAAGACCCGGCGCATCACCGGCGTCGAAGTCCTGGCCCGTTGGCAGCATCCTCACAAGGGGGTGCTGGGGCCGCAGTTCTTTCTCGATCTGTTCGACAGCCCGCAGGGCCATCGCCAGTTGTTCGATTGCCTGTTGCAGCAGGGCCTGGCGCTGCAGCGGCAGTTGCAGGGCCACGCCAGCGGCGATGCCCTGATGTTCTCCTACAACATTGAGGCCAGCCAGCTGGGCGATCCGCAATTCGCCTTGCGGGTGTTGCAACAGATCGACGAGGCGCAGGTGCCCACACGCCAGGTGACCCTGGAGATCACCGAGCGCCAGGCTCTGGTCCTGAGCATGCAGAGCATCGAGAACATCAGTGTGCTGGTGCACAGTGGCGTGCGTCTGTCCCTGGATGATTTTGGCACCGGGCATTCCTCGATCATGCGCCTGGCGGACATTCCCTTTGGCCAGCTCAAGCTGGACTCCGGATTTGTCGCCAACGCTACGGGGGCCAAGGAAACCCGGATCATCGAGGCCATCGTGGGGATGGCCGGTGCGCTGAACCTGGAGCTGGTGGCCGAAGGCATCGAGACCGAAAAGCAACGTGCGCACCTGCAGCGCCTGGGTGTCGATGCGGCCCAGGGCTTTCTGTTTCACAAACCGATGAATGCAGCCGCCCTGGTCCGGGTCTTGACGTTGAGCCGGCCGCCGCAGCGACAGCTCAGCCAGAGCTAGGATGCAGCGCGGTCACTGCGTCTTGAGCATCACATAGGCTTCACCGCCACGACGGTCGTGCATGAGGATGAAGGTCTGCCCGTTGAGGGTGATCTTGCTCGGTACGCTCTGGGCCACCGGGGTGCTGGAGAACTTGCCGGCCACGCTGAGAAATTGCTGGGTCAGCGAGCTGTCGTTCTGGGTCGGGGTGGTGATCGCGCATTCCTTGTTGGCCTGTATCTGCACGCCCAGGCTTTGGTCCTCGTTCATGCCCATCTTGGCGAAGCCGGCATCGGTCAGGTCACTGATGCCATGGTTGCGCGCGGCGGTCTCGGCGCCGGCGAAGGACGGCGCGGACTTCAGGCAGATATCGCGAAAGGCCAGGATGCCGGCGGAAGTGATGGTGGGCTCCGGGTTGATCTCCCGGGTCACGCTGGAGCAGGCGCCAAGCAGCGCCAGGGCGGTGAGGGTTGCGGCAAGTGGTGCGGTGCGGGGCAGAGTGCTCATGGAAATCCTTGGAAGCAGACGGCAAGGGGGGCGGGGAGGGTTCTTGCCGAATGAGGCATCGGCGCCCTGGCAGGGTAGGCAGGGGCATCGTTCAGATCAATCTTTTGTGTGAAAACCGCGTGTTGAACGGTTCCGGGGCGCTGCGGCTGGCGCAGTAATTGCCTGCCTCATGGCTCAGTTCAACGATGGGGCCTGCGGCCATGCAATTACGAGCGTTGCGTTACTTCCACGAGGTGGCCCGGTGCGCCTCCCTGCGTCAGGCGGCGGAGCGCCTGTACGTGACCCCCACCGCAGTCAGCCGGCAGATCGAGCAACTGGAGCACTTCTTCGGCACCGCGCTGATCGAGCGCGGGCCCCGGGGCATTCGCCTGACCGTGGAGGGTGAATGCCTGGCCGAGCAGGTCACTTCCACCTTGCGCGGCTTCGACCAGGTGCGCGATGTGATCGCCAGCCGGCAGAGCCAGGTAGCGGGTAACGTCAGCATCCATGTGTCGGAAAGTATCGTTTCCAGCGTGCTGGCGCCGGTGCTGGCGGCGTTCAACCGGGCCCATCCGAAAGTCACCTTCAACATCGTCATCGCCAGTGCCGGCGCCACTCTGGATGCCCTGTGCAGCGGCGAGGCCGACCTGGGCCTGGCGTTCTACCTGCCGGAACGGGCCGAAGTGGAGGTGACCGCCCACTGCCAACTGTGGCACCGGGTACTGGTCAGCGCCGAGCACCCGTTTGCCCAGTGCCCGAGCATTCGCCTGCAGGATCTGGAGGGCCAGCCCCTGGCGATTCCCGACTCGGCCTACGGCGTGCGCCAGGCCCTGGAGGGCGCGGCGAAAAAGCGCGGAGTGAACATCCTTCCGGTATTCACCACCAGCTCCCTGGAGGTGCAGAAAAGCCTGGCCCGCCAACGTGCGGCAGTGCTGATCCTGCCCCAGGTGGATGCCGAGGCCCGGGATCTGGGGGATGGGCTGGTGGCCGTGCCGATCGACGACCAATACCTGGAGCGGATCCGGGTGGACCTGTGCGTGGTGCGCAACCGGCCCTTGTCGGTGGCGACCCTCAGGTGCCAGGAAATGCTTGTCCGGGCGATGCAACGCCATAGCCTGGCGTAGGAGCGGGCTTGCCCGCGAAAGCGTTTCCAAGAGCGCTGCACGGCTTACGGACCTCTTCGCCGGCAAGCCGGCTCCTACGGAGGAGGGGCGGTGGTCAGAACAGGTTGAACGGAAAATTCCCCACCAGGCGGAACTCGTCATAGCTGCCGTCGATCTGCCCGCCGCTGGCGCGGTGGTTGTAGACGATGGTGCGCAGCACCGCATCCTTGAGCCGTCCGGACTGCACCACATAGGCCAGCATCAGGCCGTTTTCGTTGTGCTTGGCGCCGTCCAGGCCGCGCACGTTGTAGCCGCGGTTGCGGCCATCGCGATCGCCGTCGTAGTGCGTGCCGTCGATGCCCCAGCCCTTGGCGTGCCACAGGCTGGCGCTCAGCCCCGGCACGCCGTAGGCGGCAAAATCCAGGTCATAGCGCAACTGCCAGGACTTTTCATTGGGGCCGTTGTAGTCCGAGTACAGGGAGTTGGCCATGTAGTTGCCGGTGGACTCCCAGATGTAGTCGAAGTACTCGTTGCCGAACACTTGCTGCCAGGCCAGGGTCAGGCTGTGGGCCTGATGGCTGCCGGTCAGCGCCAGACTGAAGGCGTCGTTATCGATGTAGCCCAGGCGCTGCTGGCCCTGGTCCCGGGTGTGGTAGTAGTTGAACGCGGTCTTCAGCGCCAGCCGGCTTTTGTCCCCGGCGCGGTGGGTCAGGCCCAGGTAGTACTGGTCCCACATGTTCTCGAAGCGCGAGGCATAAAGGCTGCCTTCCAGGCCCAGGCCGGGCTTTACCGTCGCCCCCAGGTAGCTGATGCGCTCGCCGCTGTAGGCGCGGTTGCCGAAGGTGGTGGTCAGGCGTTCGCTGCCGGTGCCGGTGCGCGGGATGGCCCGGTCGAAGCTGCCGGCCTGCAGCGACAACCAGTCGGTTTCATGGCTGTACAGGCCCACGCCCTGGAAGCTGGAGGGCAGGGCGCGGTTGTCCTTGTAGCGCAGCACCGGGTTGTCGGTCATCAGGCGCCCGGCCTTGAGTTCGGTGTTGGACAGGCGCAGGCGGACATCGCCGATGCCCAGGCGGCTCCAGGTGGGCAGGGCATCGCCGTCACTGTCCACCAGCACTCGGTCGCCGCCGTTGGCCACCCGGCCGTGGCCGCGCTCCAGGTTCACTGCGCTGAACAGGCCGGCGTCCACCCCAATGCCGATCAGCCCTTGGGTATAGCCGGAGCTGTACTTGAGCATGCCGGTCTGTACCCAGGTTTCCCGCACCCGGGTGCGCTGGTTGCCGTCCGGTTTCTTGATCGTCAGGTAGGTGTCGCGTTGGGTGTGCTGGTTGGAGTAGTAATGGCGCAGGTTGAGGTCCAGGCTGCTGCCTTCGATAAAGCCCGGGGCCTGGGCCTGCTGGCTTGGGCGCGGGTTGTCCTGGGCCAGCAGGGGGCTGCTGGCGCTCATGGCCAGGAGGCAAAGTACGAGCTGTTTCATGTCGCTTCCCCACAAATCAAAGGCGTCGAACCTCCGCCCGACCGCGGTCATGCGCGGCCGGCAGGGTAGAGGAAGACGCGGTGCCGGAAAAGAGTTTTGGGCAGTGAGGCGAATGCTCAGCGGGCGCGGGCTTCTGCGAGCCGTTGGCCGGGGTTGCTGCGCCCGGGTGCTTGCGGGCGGGTTTCCTTGGCGAACCAGGCGGCGGTCAGGCACACCAGGTTGGCCACCAGCAGGTAGCCCACTGGCGACATCGGGTTGCCGGTGGTGCCGATCAGCCAGGTGATGATGATCTGCGCCGTACCGCCGAAAGCCGCCACGCCAAAGGCATAGACGATGGAGAAACCGGTGGAGCGCACCGCCTTGGGGAAGCTCTCCACCAGCAGCACGATCAGCGCCGCGCCGCTCATGCCGTGCAGCCCGGAGAGCACCGCCAGGGTCAGCAGGAAGGTCGTCGGGCTGGGGTGCTCGGTCATCAACTGCAACGCCGGGAACAGCACCAGCAACAGCACCACCCGCGGCGCCATGAGGATGGTGCGGCGGCCGAAGCGGTCGCAGAGCATGCCGCCGGCAATCGCACACACCGCCATGGCTGCGCCGGCCACCAGGGTCGAGAGCATGGAGATGCTGGTGGGCAGTTTCAGTTCGGTGAGGGCGAAGGTGGTCATGTAGTTGATGAAGTACTGGGTGATGGTGCTGCCCGACAGAATCAGCAGCCCCAGCACCAGCGCCCGGCGATGCTCGCCGAACACCTGGCGCACCAGGCTACCGGTGCTGGCTGTCTCACCCTGGCCGTGGAAGGTTTCCGCCAGGTTGCGGCGGATGTAGATGCCGATTGGCAGCACCAAGAGGCCGAACACGAAGGGCACGCGCCAACCCCAGCTGTTGAGGTCCTCGGGGGACAGCACCTGGGTCAGGGTGTAGCCCACGGTGCCGGCGGCCATGGCGGCCACGCCCTGGGCCACCACCTGCCAGCAGGCGTAGGTGCCGCGTTTGTGGGCCGGCGCGGCTTCGAGGATGTAGGTGGTGGCGGGGCCGGCTTCTCCGCCCCAGGCCAGGCCCTGGATCAGCCGAGTGAGCACCAGCAGGATCGGTGCGGCGATGCCGATGCTTTCATAGCTGGGCAGGATGGCGATGCTGCCGGTGCCCACGGCCATCATCACCAGGGTCAGGAGCATCGCCGGCTTGCGCCCGACGCGGTCGGCGTAGGCACCGATCAGCACGGCCCCCAGGGGCCGCACGATAAACCCCACACCGAAGGCGGTGACCGACAGCATCAGGCTGACAAAGGCGCTGTCGGAGGGAAAGAAGGTGTGGCCGATCATCACCGCAAAGGTGGCGTAGACCCCGAAATCGAAGAACTCCACGGCGTTGCCGAGGATCACCGCAAACACACTGCGCTTGCCTCCCGCTGCATTGTGCGTTTCGGGCTCGGGTGTGGCGGATGGATTGGACGCTTGGCTGTGCATACTGGCCCCTCGAATTTTTATTCATAGGTTGCCCAGGCCCCGGGCGGCAAGGCCCGGGGCTGGGGTGAAGGTGGCAGTTTCGGTGTGTCAGTGGGACGGCGGATTTGGCCAGCTGTGGATTGCTCCGCGCCAGCTCTCATAGGCCTTGGCCACTTGCAGCAGCCATTGATCGGCAAAGCGCGGGGCGATCATCTGCAGGCCGATGGGCATGCCATCGGCGGCGAAACCGCAGTTGATCGACAGCGCCGGTTGTTCGCCCATGTTCCAGGGCAGGGTGAAGACGATGTGCTCGAACGGCTGCTGCGGATCATTGCTCGGTGACGGCCACTGGGCGGGAAAATGGTTGATCTGGTTGGTGGGTGACAACACCAGGTCGAACTCGCTGAACACCTGGGCGGCGCGGCGACGCATCTCGAAGGTCTGGTTGAAGCCCAGCACCGCCTCGACCCCGGACAAGTCGGCCCCCGGCGCCGCCCAGTCGCGGATATAGGGCAGCACCTTGGCGAACTGCTCGGCACCCAGGGCCGAGAGTTCCGCCCATTGTCGGGCGCGCCAGAAGCGGTCGAGGCCGTCCAATTGCGCGCGGTCCATGATCGGCGCCAGGGTGCGGACCTGGGCGCCGTGGCTCTCGAACAGCCGCGCAGCCTGTTCCACCGCTGCGCAGACAAAACCTTCCGGTTGCAGCCCCGCGCCGGGTTCCAGCATCAGGCCGATTTTCAAGCCGTTGACCGACACCGGCTCGTCGCTCCAGTCCGTGGTCAAGGGCGGCAGGCTGGTGGCGTCCCGGGCATCGGGTCTGGCCAGGTGGCGCATCAGCAGCACGGTATCCTCGACGCTGCGGGTCATGGGCCCGGCGCAGCGTCCGGTGTAATACGGGTCGATAGGAATCCGCCCCAGGGTCGGCTTGAACCCCACCAGCCCGCACCAGGCGGCCGGCAGGCGCACCGAGCCGCCGATGTCGGTGCCGATGTGCAGCGGTCCATAACCGGCGGCCGCTGCGGCCGCGGCACCGGAACTGGAGCCGCCGGTATTGCAGGCGGTGTTCCAGGGGTTGCGGGTAATGCCGTGGAAGCTCGACAGCCCCGAAGACAACATGCCGAAATCCGGCACCGTGGTCTTGGCCAGGATGATCGCCCCGGCTTCACGCATCCGCGCGGCGGGTGGAGCATCCTGCAACGCCGGCTTCAGTGTGGTGGCCGCGCTGCCCAGCGGAATCGGCGTGCCTTGGGTGGCGATCAGTTCCTTGATCGTCACTGGAATCCCGTCCAGCGGGCCGTTGGGGGCGCCCTTGTTCCAGCGCTCGGTGGCGGCCCGGGCCTGCAGGCGCACCTGCTCCGGATCGAAGGCGTAGAGCGCACGGATATGCGGCTCCCAGCGCCCGATATGGGCCAGCAGATGCTCGTAGTAGTCCAGTGGCGAGAGGGTGCGGCTGGCGAATTGCGCCAGCAGCTGGGTGGTGGATAGATTGTGCAAATCAGTCATCGAACGCATCCTTGTGTCGGGCGTCAGTCGGGTTGCTGATGGCCCGACTGTATCGCTTCCACCCTAGCCCAACCATCACAAAGGACGCAGCCTGGTGTTGCGTTTTTGTGAGCACTGCAGCGGCGTATCCCTCGGCCCGATTGAATACGGCCCCACCCAATCGCGACGTTCTGTAGGAGCGGGCTTGCCCGCGAAGGCGGCCTCAGGGGTTGCACAAGACTCGCGGGCCTCTTCGCCGGCAAGCCGGCTCCTACGGGATTTTGTGCGGGTCAGTGTCGCAGGACGGGGGCTTGGGGGTGGGGGCTGGGGAACGCTTGTTCATAGGCCCGGCACAAGCGCAGCACTTGCTCATCGGCAAAGCGTGCGCCGACTACGTGCAGGCCCACGGGCAGGCCGTCGTCGGCAAAGCCGCAGGGCAGTGACGCCGCCGGTTGCTGGGTCAGGTTGAAGGGGTAGCTGAAGGGCGTCCACTCCATCCACTCCCCCAGGCCCGAGTCCGGTGGGACGTTATGTCCGGCGGCGAAGGCGGTCAGGGGCAGCATCGGCGAGAGCAGCAGGTGGTAGCGCTCATGGAAGGCGGCCATGTGGGCCACCAGGGCGGCGCGCGCCTCCAGGGCGGCGCTGTAGTCGCTGAGGCTGATGCCTTCGCCCTGTTCGGCGATGCGCAGCAGGCCCGGGTCCAGCAAGGCGCGCTGGGCGGGGCTGAGGGCTGCGGTCAGGCGCGCCGCTCCGGAGAACCACAGGGTATTGAACATCTCCAGGGGATCACTGAAACCGGGATCGACCTGCTCGATCTGTGCCCCCAGTTGCGCCAGGCGCTCCACCGCCCGGGCCACCACTCGCGCCACTTGCGGGTCGACCTTGACGTAGCCGAAGTCCGGGCTGTAGGCGATGCGCAGGCCCTTGAGGCTGGCATTTTCCGGTAACCAGGGCGTGCTGCGCGGTGCGCCGAGCAGGCCGTCACGGGCATCCGGGCGGGCCACGGTCTGCAGCATCAGCACGGCGTCATCGACGCTGCGGGTCATCGGGCCCAGGTGCGAGAGGATGTTCATCGCGCTGGCCGGCCACTGCGGCACGTAGCCGAAGGTCGGCTTGATGCCGAAGGTGCCGGTGAAGGCGCAGGGAATGCGGATCGAGCCGCCGGCATCGCTGCCCTGGTGCAACACGCCGAGGTTCAGCGAGGCCGCCGCCGCTGCGCCGCCGGAAGAGCCGCCGGCCGTCAGGCGAGTGTCCCAGGGGTTGCGAGTGATGCCGTACAAAGGGTTGTCGGTCACGCCTTTCCAGCCGAATTCCGGAGTGGTGGTCTTGCCCAGCAGCACCGCGCCGGCCGCGCGCATGAAGCCGGAGAAGGGTGCATCGACCTCCCAGGGGCCGGTGGCCGCAGTGGTTTTCGAGCCCTTGCGGGTGGGCATGCCGCGGGTCAGGGTCAGGTCCTTGATCGACGCCGGCAAGCCGTCCAGGGCGCCGCAGGGCTGGCCCTTGAGCCAGCGCTGTTCGGAGGCCCGTGCCGCGTCCAGGGCCCCTTGGTGGTCGATATGGCAATAGGCGTTGACCAGCGGATTGAAGCGCTCGATACGCGCCAGGGCGTCTTCGGTGACCTCCACCGGTGACAGGCGCTTGTCACGGTAATGGCGCAGCAGTTCGACGCCGCTCAAGGCGGCGATGTCAGTGGCTTGCTTCATAGCGATTGAGCTCCTTGAGCGGCATTGACCATGGCCCGCAGCAGGACCGCGCAGCCGTCGGCCAGGTCCTGGGGCGCGGCGTTTTCAATTTCGTTGTGGCTGATGCCGCCCTCGCAGGGCACGAAGATCATCCCTGCCGGGCCCAGCTCGGCGATGAAGATCGCGTCGTGCCCGGCGCCGCTGACGATGTCCATGTGGCTCAGCCCCAGGTGCTCGGCGCCCTGGCGCACGGCGGCCACGCAGGCGGGGTCGAAGTCCAGCGGCGGGAAGTCGGCGGTGGCGGTCAGCTCGAAGCTCAGGCCGTGCTGGCGACAGCTGTCTTCGATCACTTGGCGCACTTCATCGACCATGGCTTGCAACCGATCGGCGTGCAGGTGGCGCAGGTCGAGGGTCATCTGCACCTGCCCGGGGATCACGTTGCGCGAGCCCGGGTGCAGGCTCAGGCAGCCCACGGTGCCGCAGGCATGGGGCTGATGGGCATGGGCGATGCGATTGACCGCGCTGACCACTTGCGCCGCGCCCACCAGAGCGTCCTTGCGCAGGTGCATCGGCGTCGGCCCGGCGTGGGCCTCGACCCCGCTCAGGGTCAGGTCGAACCACTTCTGGCCCAGGCAGCCCATGACCACGCCAATGGTGGTCTGGCGGTCTTCCAGCACCGGCCCTTGCTCGATATGCGCTTCGAAATAGGCGCCCACCGGATGGCCGAATACCGCACGCGGACCGGCATAGCCGATGCGCTGCAACTCGGCGCCCACCGACAGGCCCTGTTCATCCTGCTTGGCCAGGGTGTCGGCGAGGTCGAACTTTCCGGCGAACACCCCCGAACCCATCATGCACGGCGGGAAGCGCGAGCCTTCCTCGTTGGTCCAGACCACCACTTCGATCGGCGCCTGGGTTTCCAGGCCCAGGTCGTTCAGGGTGCGGATCACCTCCAGCCCGGCCATCACCCCGTAGCAACCGTCGAACTTGCCGCCGGTGGGCTGGGTGTCGATATGGCTGCCGGTCATTACCGGGGCGCGGGTCGGGTCACGCCCGGCGCGGCGGGCGAAGATATTGCCGATGCCGTCCACGCTGACGCTGCAGCCGGCCTCTTCGCACCAGCGCACGAACAGGTCCCGGGCCTGCCGGTCGAGGTCGGTGAGGGCCAGGCGGCACACGCCACCCTTGGCGGTGGCGCCCAGTCGGGCCAGGTCCATCAAGGACTGCCAGAGGCGCTCGCGGTTGATCAGCGGGGCATTGCTGTGCAAGGACTGCAGTGGGTCCAGTCGACTGTTCATGGCATTTCTCCCGTCAGGCGCTCAGGGCCAGGTAGCGGTTCTTGATGGTCGGGTCGGCGCGAAACTCGGCGGCGCTGCCCTGGTAGACCACGCGGCCCTGTTCGAGCACGTAGTGACGGTCGGCGAGCTTGTCGCAGACCATCAGGTTCTGTTCCACCAGCAGCACCGGAAGGCCGCCTTCCTTGAGGGTGCGCAGGATCTTCACCAGCTCGTCGACGATCACCGGCGCCAGGCCCTCAGTGGGTTCGTCGAGGATCAGCAGCTTGGGGTCATTGAGCAGGGCACGGGCGATGGCCAGCATCTGCTGTTCGCCACCGGACAGGGCGTGGCCGGCGTTCTTGCGGCGTTCCTTGAGCCGCGGAAACATTCGGTAGATGTCGTCCAGCTGCCAGCGGCTGGTCTTGCGTTGGGCGATACGCAGGTTTTCCTCGACGCTGAGCAGGCGAAAGATGCCCCGGTGTTCCGGCACCAGGGCCAGGCCCTGGCGGGCGATCTCGAAGATCTTCTGGCCCACCAGTTGCTGGCCGTTGAAGTGGATCTGGCCCTGGCGCGGGCAGATGATCCCCAGAATGCTGCGTAAGGTGGTGGTCTTGCCCGCGCCGTTGCGCCCCAGCAGGGTCACCAGTTCACCGGCCTCCACCTTGAGCGAGACGCCTTCGAGCACGTGGCTCTTGTCGTAGTAGGAATGGATGTTCTCGACGGTCAGCATCAGGCGGCTTCTCCCAGGTAGGCGACACGCACACGCTCATCGGCGCGCACCACATCCGGCGTGCCCTCGACCAGGATCTGGCCGTGGCTCATCACGGTGATGCGTTGGCTGATGGACATGACGATGCTCATGTTGTGTTCGATCAGCAGCACCGTGTGGTCGCGGCCCAGGTCGCTGATCAGTTGGGTCATGATCGGAATGTCGTCGATGCCCATGCCCGAGGTGGGCTCGTCGAGCATCAGCAATTGCGGCTTCGAACAGATCGACATGCCCACTTCCAGCACCCGTTGCTGGCCGTGGGACAGCTCGCCGGCCAGGGTCTGGGCCCGGGCCGTGAGTTGCAGGCGCTCCAGCACCTGGTCGGCCACCTCCAGGTGCTCGCGGCGGCTGTCCACGTGGCGCCAGAAGTTCAGCGCTCCCAGGCCGTCTCGGCCCTGGGCGGCCAGGCGCAGGTTCTCCCGCACGCTGAGGTTCTGGAACAGGCTGGTGAGCTGGAAGGAACGCGCCATGCCCAGGCCGACCCGGCCGTGGGCGGGTTTCTTGATGATGTTCTTGCCGTTGAAACGGATGGCTCCAGCGGTGGCCTGGCGTTCGCCGGTCAGGCAGTGGAACAGGCTGGTCTTGCCGGCGCCGTTGGGGCCGATGATGGTGTGGATGGTGCCGGCCTCGACCTTGAGGTTGACCCCGTTGACCGCGTGGAAGGCACCGTAGGCCAGCTCCAGGTTCTGGGTTTCCAGCAGGTACTGCGCAGGCTTGCTCATGAGCGTTTCTCCTCGGCCAGCAAGGCCGTCTTGCGTGAGCCTTTGAGGCGTTCCACCAGGCTCGACAAACCGCCCCACAAACCGCCGCGCATGAACACCACCACCAGGATCAGGATCACCCCCAGCAGAATCAGCCAGCGTGGCCACAGCTCGGAGAGGAACTCGCCCAGCAGTACGATGGCGCCGGCGCCGAGCAGGGAGCCGAACAGCGAGCCGGTGCCGCCGACGATGGTCATGATCAGGATGTTTTCCGACATCGCCAGGTCGATGTTCGACAGCGGCACGAAGTGCAGGAGCATGGCGTACAGCGCCCCGGCAATCCCGGTGACCGCGCCGGAGAGCATGAACACCAGGATCTTGAAATGCCGGGTGTCGTAGCCGATGGCGGCGGCGCGGGTTTCGTTCTCGCGGATGGCCATCAGGGTGCTGCCGAACGGCGAGGCGATCACCCGCCGGGCACCGATGAAGATCAGCAGGAACAGCACCGCGACAAAGCCGTAGAAATAGCGGGCGTCGGCCAGGGACAGCAGCACCGTGTCACCGATGCGGATCTCCGGGCGCGGCACGCTGAGCAGGCCGTTGTCGCCGCCGGTCCAGTCGCTGAGGGTGTAGGCGATGAAGTAGGCCATCTGGCTGAAGGCCAGGGTCAGCATGACGAAGTAGATGCCGGTGCGGCGGATCGCCAGGGCGCCCACCAGCAGTGCCAGCAAGGCTCCCACCAGCGCCGCGCCGAGCAGGGCACTGAACAGCCCCAGCTGCAGATGGATCATCAACAGGGCGGCGCAGTAGGCACCGGCGCCGAAGAAGATGCCCTGGCCGAACGACAGCAGCCCGGTGTAGCCCAGCAGCAGGTTACAGGCCAGTGCGGCTAGGGCGAAGATCAGGATCTCGCTGGCCAGGGTCGCCGACGGCAGCACCAGGGGCAGGCCGATCAGCACCGCGATCACCAGCCACAGCAGGCTGCGCGATTGAGTCTTGGCAAAGGGCAGGGGATTTTTCTCGCTCATGATCATGCTCTCCCGAACAGGCCGTAAGGACGCACCAGAATGACTGCCGCCATGGCGCCGTAGATCATCAGGCTGGCGCCCTGGGGCCAGAGGCTGGTCATCAGGCTTTGCACCACCCCCACCAGCAGGCCGCCCACCAGGGCGCCGCCGAACGAGCCCATGCCACCGATCACCACCACCACGAAGGCCACCCCGAGAATCTCCGGGCCGACAAAGGGCTGGGCGCCGCGCAAGGGCGCGAACAGCACCCCGGCGATCCCGGCCAGGGCCACGCCGAGGGCGAAGGTCATGGAAAACAGGCGAAAGATATTGGTGCCCAGCAGCGACACGGTCTCGGTGCTTTCACTGCCAGCCCGCACCAGGGCACCGAAGCGCGTGCGCTCCAGCAGCAGCCACAGGCCCAGCCCCACCAGGGCCGAGAACAGGATCAGGAACAGGCGGTAGTAGGGGTAGACGAAGTCGCCGATCACCAGCACTCCGCGCAGCAGTTCCGGCACCGCCACGGCCTTGCCCACCGGGCCCCAGATCATCACGCTGGCTTCCTGGATGATCAGCGCGATGCCCAGGGTCACCAGGATCTGGAACATGTGCGGCAAGTGGTAGATGCGCTGGATCAACAGGCGCTCGATGATCCAGGCCAGGGCCGCCACCACCAGGGGCGCTAGCACCAGGGCCAGCCAGAAGTTGCCGGTCAGGCTGACGGCGGTGTAGCAGATGTAGGCGCCGAGCACGAAGAACGCGCCATGGGCGAAGTTGACGAAGTTCAGCAGGCCGAAAATGATCGTCAGGCCCACCGCGATCAGGAAGTAGATCATCCCCAGCCCGAGGCCGTTGAGGATCTGGAACAGGTACAAATTAAGCATGCAGGAACCCTCGGCAGGGAGCCCTTGGACGGAGCCCGCTGCCTGTAGCCAGCGATAGAAGTGTCGAGCGTCAGGCCAGGGCGCAGCCGGTGGCGCTGACATCCGGGAACGAGCGACCGGCGCTGAGCACTTCGGCCAGGTCGTCCTTGTCGCGCATCGTGGCGGCGGCCTTGCCCACCAGCAGGTAGTAATCCTTGATCACCTGATGGTCGCCGGCGCGGATGCTCTCCTCGCCGGTGGGGCCCTGGTAGGTCAGGCCCTGCATGGCCTTGGCCACGGTAGCGCCGTCAAAGCTGCCGGTGGCGGCAATGGTGTCGAGGATGATCTTGCTGCCGATGTAGTCGGCGGCCAGCGGGTAGGTGGGGTTGATGCCGTATTTGGCCTGGGTCAGCTTCACCAGTTCGCGATTGAGCGGGGTGTCCACCTGATGCCAGTACTGCGCGCCGAGGTAGACGCCTTCCAAGACGTCGCTGCCCAGCTCCTGGAACTGGTCGAGCCCGGCGGACCACACCAGCAGCACCTTCATGCGTTCCTTGATGCCGAAGTTCACCGCCTGGCGCAGGGCGTTGGATGACTGGCTACCGAAGTTCAACAGCACCAGCACATCAGGGCGGGCGGCGATGGCGTTGGTCAGGTAGCCGGAGAACTCCTGCTCCTGCAAGGAGTGGTAGCTGTTGCCGATGTGCTCGATGCCATGTTCGGCACACACCTGCTTCGCCCCTTCCAGCAAGGCTTCGCCGAACACGTATTGCGGGGTGATGGTGTACCAGCGCTTGGCCTCGGGCAGCAACTTGATCAGCGGCACCATGGTTTCGCGGATGGCGCCGTAGGTTGGCACCGACCAGCGAAAGGTCGAGGCATTGCAGTCCTTGCCAGTGACCTCATCGGCGCCCACCGGGGTCATGAACACCCCGCCGACCTTGCCCACCTCCTTGGCCACCGCCAGCGCCGAAGACGACAGGGTGCAGCCCTGGAAGAACCGCGCGCCGTCCTGGGCAATCGCCTCCTGGACCCGGCGCACCGCCTTGCCGGCGTTGCCCTCGGTGTCGATCACCTTGTAGTGCAGCGGTCGCCCCAGCAGGGTCGGGTACTGCTCCACCGCCAGGCGCGAGCCCATGTCGGCGAACTTGCCGTAGCTGGCAAAGGCGCCGGACATCGACTTCAGTCCGTAGAAGGTAAAGGGTTCGGCGGCAAAGGCGTTGCGCACCCCCAGCCCGAGGCTGAGGGCACCGCTAACGGCCAGACCGGCTTTCAACAACGTACGACGCTGCATGGGGTAACTCCCTGGTTTAGTTATTGGCAGGAGTGGCAATGGCGAATCGACGTAGCAGCCTGTGTTCAGGCTTGTTATTGGCAAAGCGGTGGACGGCGGGCGCTATCGGTGGTGGTCGAACTCCAGCAGGAAGTGCTGGGTGACTTCGCCTTCCAGGGCGGTCATGTGGTGCTCGGCGTCGCACATGTGTTCGTGCATCAACTGGCGTACCGCGCGTTCATCTTCGGCGCGCAAGGCCAGCAGCAAGCGTTTGTGGTAATCCAGGTTGGCGGCGTCGAACTGCTTGCGCTTGGGCTTGTAGGCCTTCTTCAGCACCACCAGGTCGCGCAGCAAATCGTTGAGAAACTGCGCCATGAAACTCAGCAGCGGGTTGGGGCAGGCCCGCCCCAGCAGGTTGTGGAACTCCAGCTCGGCGATGCGCTGCTCGCGCTGGCCGGCCTCGCTGTCCTCGGGTTGGCTGCAGAAGTCGATGTTGTCCTGCAGGGCCTTGAAATCTGCCTCGCTCAGGCGCCCGATCACCGACACCGCCAGCTCCACCTCGATCACCTTGCGCAGTTGATAGACCTGCTCGCCGTCCATGTGCTGAAAGTGCAGGTAGTTGCGCAGCGCGCGGCTGGCCGGCTCGGTGCCGGCCTGGTTCAGGTAAGCGCCGCCGTTTGGCCCGGTGCGAGTGTTGACCAGCCCCTCCACCTCCAGCGCCTTGAGCGCTTCCCGGGCCGAGCCCTTGGAGCATTGGAAGCTTTCCATCAGCTCCTTCTCGGTGGGCAAGCGATCCCCGGGGCGCAGGGCATCGGTGACGATGGAACGCTTCACCGACTCGACAATCACGTCGGAAAGCTTCTGGCGTTTGCGGCGAACGGGGCGTTTCAGCATGGGCGGCTATTTATCGTATTAATGCGGATAAATAGTAATAAATAGAGATGAGGGCGGCGCGTCAACCGCCTGGGGTCAGGGGGTGTCGTTTTTGGTGTTGAGGGGTCGTAGCTGGATAACCGAGCGGCCTCCACCCCCGTCCCTACGGAATTTTGCGCGATGCCGGACGCTTGTGTAGGAGCTGGCTTGCCAGCGAAGGCGGTCGCAAGGCTTGCACAAGGCTGCGGGCCACTTCGCCGGCAGGGCAGGACTTCCTGAGTTTGCTGTAGGACTCAGGAGCGCGAGTGTGGATCAAGCGCGCCGCAGGTTTAATGGCCGGGCTCAGTCGAAGTCGATGATTGAACTGTGGCGGGTTTCGCGGTCGTGCAACTGGTCGATATTGGTTTCGTAGGTGCATTGGCCGCTGCAATGGTGCTCGTAGCTGATGCCTGGCTTGAATTGCAGTTTGAAGGTGGGCATGTCGCTCTGGGGCGCCGGGGTCTGGATGGGGGTGGCCGGTAACGGGGGCTGCGGGTAGCTCAGGTCAAGGCCTTCAGCCTGGGTCGAGAAGGCTGCCGCGAGCAGTGCGCCCGGGAAAAACGCTTTGCAACTGAACATCATTGAATCCGCATTGCCATAAAAGGGTTGCCGATTATAACGAGCCAGGGGCGAAAAATTTAGCCGTAATGGCTCTGGCCCGGATGCCTCGTGGGTTTTTAGGCACCTCGGGCCTTCGTACCGTGAAACATTTGTCACGGGGCAGCGAGACGGGCTACTCCTACACTGCAAGTCACCTCCATGGTCAAGGACACTCCCCGATGCCGGCAAAATCCACCACCAGCATTCTCGATACGGTTGAGGGCCGGCGCCTGCAAGGCAGTGAGGGCGAGCACTGGCGCCAGTGGGGGCCGTACCTGAGTGAACGACAGTGGGGCACGGTGCGCGAGGACTACAGCGCCGATGGCGACGCCTGGAGCTACTTCCCCCACGAACATGCCCGCAGCCGCGCCTACCGCTGGGGCGAGGACGGGCTGGCCGGGTTCTCCGACAAGGCCCAGCACTGGTGCCTGGGGCTGGCGCTGTGGAATGAACACGACAGCATTCTCAAGGAGCGCCTGTTCGGCCTGAACAACGCCGAAGGCAATCATGGCGAAGACGTCAAGGAGCTGTATTTCTACCTCGACGGCGTGCCCAGCCATGCCTATATGCGCATGCTCTACAAGTACCCCCAGGCGGCCTTTCCCTATGCCGATCTGGTGGCGGAAAACGCCCGGCGTGGTCTGTCTGATGCCGAGTACGAGATCCTCGACACCGGGGTCTTCGAGGACAACCGCTACTTCGATGTGACGGTGGAATATGCCAAGCACACGGCCGATGACATTTTCATGCTCATCACCGTGCACAACCGTTTCCACCAGCCGGCGCGGCTGCGGGTGCTGCCCCAGGTCTGGGCGCGCAACACCTGGAGCTGGGGTGGCGACGCGCCGCGACCGAGCCTGCGCCTGGAGGGCGACAGGGTGCTGGCGCGGCACGGGCAACTGCCCGAGCGGCAGATCACCGCCTGGGGCGCAGAGCCTTGCCAATGGTTGTTCTGCAATAACGACAGCAACTTCCCCAAGCTGGACGGGCTGGCGGCGCCGGGGCCGTTCAAGGACGGCATCAACGACTATCTGGTGGGTGGGCAAGCCAGTGCGGTGGCCTTCGATGGCGGCACACGGGCCGCGGCGCACTTTGTCCTGGAACTGGCGGGCGGCGAGCGCAAGAGTCTGTTCCTGCGGTTCGCCCCGGCGGGCAGTGAGCAGGTCAGTGCTCGCCACCTGTTCGAGCAGCGTCGGCGCGAGGCCGATGAGTTCTACGCGGCGCTGCAGCAGGGCATAGAAAGCGCTGATGCGCGCAACGTGCAGCGTCAGGCCCTGGCCGGGCTGCTGTGGTCCAAGCAGCTGTATTACTTCGACGTCAACCAGTGGCTCGATGGTGATCCCGGGCAGCCGGCACCGCCGACGGAGCGCGAGCACCTGCGCAATACCCATTGGCGCCATCTGTCCAACTGCGACATCGTTTCCATGCCCGATACCTGGGAGTACCCCTGGTATGCCTCCTGGGATCTGGGGTTCCAGGCAGTGGCCTTTGCCCTGATCGATCCCGGCTTTGCCAAGCAGCAGTTATTGCTGCTGGTGAAAGACCGCTTCATGCACCCCAACGGTCAGTTGCCGGCCTACGAGTGGCGTTTCGACGATGCCAACCCACCGGTGCACGCCTGGGCCTGCTGGCGGGTCTACCAGCAGGAAAAGTCCCTGACTGGCGTCGGTGACCTGGATTTTCTCGAACGCATATTCCACAAGCTGCTGCTGAATTTTTCCTGGTGGGTCAACCGCAAGGACGCAGAAGGCCGCAACCTGTTCCAGGGCGGCTTCCTCGGCCTGGACAATATCGCCTTGTTCGACCGCTCCGCCGCCTTGCCCGAAGGTTTCGCCCTGGATCAGGCCGATGGCACGGCCTGGGTCGCGGCCTACGCCCTGGACCTGATGCGCATCGCCCTGGAGCTGGCCAAGCGCAATGGGGTGTACGTGGACATTGCGGTGAAGTTCTTCGAGCACTTCCTCTATATCGCCGGGGCCATCAACCGCGTGGATGAAAGCGCCGAGGGGCTGTGGGACGAACAGGACCAGTTCTTCTACGACGTGCTGCACCGCCCTGATGGGCAGAACGAACCCCTGCGCCTGCGCTCCATCGTCGGCTTGATGCCGCTGTTCGCGGTGCAGGTGCTGGAGCAGCATGAGCACGAAAACCTGCCGGGGCTGGCCCAGCGCCTACTGGGTTTTTTGCATCATCGTCCGGACCTGGCGAGCCTGGTCTCGCGCTGGTACGAGCCTGGCAAGGGCAACCGCATGCTCCTGGCGCTGTTGCGCGGCGAACGCACCAAGGACCTGCTCAAGCGCATGCTCGACGAAAGCGAGTTCTTGTCTGCCTACGGCATTCGTTCCCTGTCCAAGGCCTTCGAGCAGCCATTCGCCATGCAGGTGGACGGCAAGCAGCTCTGCGCCCGTTATGAGCCGGCGGAGTCCGATTCACGGCTGTATGGCGGCAATTCCAACTGGCGCGGGCCGCTGTGGATGCCGATCAACTACATGCTGATCGAATCGCTGCGCGAGTTTCACCGCTATTACGACGTCAACTTCTCGGTGGAGTACCCGCGGGGCTCCGGGTATCTGGCGTCCCTGGAGGAAGTGGCCGACGGCTTGAGCCAGCGCCTGACGCGACTGTTTCTGCTGGACGAGGACGGGCGCAGGCCGTCCATGAGCGGTTACCCGCAGTTGCAGGTGGATGCCGAGGACCGCGAGCTGGTGCTATTCCATGAATACTTCCATGGCGAAACCGGGCGCGGCCTGGGGGCTAGCCACCAGACCGGCTGGACGGCGCTGGTGGCGTTGCTGTTGCAGCCACAGCGCTGAAGTTGTCACCCGGCGAACCGGGCGACGGTTCAGGGGGGGAGGCTTTGGGTCAGCCCACCAGGGCGATGTCCTGGGGTTTGGCCCAGGCTTCGATCAGCCGCTCCGGGGTGCAGCAGGTCTTGCGCTTGTAGACGAAGTTGCTGCACTTCTCGGCGAAGCCCTTGCGGTTCTGCACCATGTCCATGTGCATCTCTTCCAGCTCGGCGTTGCGGCAGTGCTGTATCAACTGTGGGTCGGCATCCAGCTTGCGCTGGCGCAGGTGCTGGTAGCGCGGGTCGTTGAGCACGCCGTTGGCCCGCTGCAGCAGCCACAGGCCGAATTCGTCCGGGCAGCGTGGGCCGATTTCCTGGACCATGCCCATCTGCAGGGCCTGGAGCGCGCTGATGGGCAGGCAGGCTTCGGTCAGTTGCTTGGCCATGGGCTGGCCGACGGCGCGGGGCAGGCTGTAGGTCCAGTACTCGGAGCCGTACAGGCCCATGCTCTTGTAGTGGGGGTTGTACACGGTGTCGGCGCGGGCCAGGACCACGTCCGCGGCCAGGGCCAGCATCAGGCCGCCGGCGCCGGCATTGCCGGTCAGGCCGCTGACCACCAGTTGGCGGGCGGTGAGCAGTTCCAGGCAGACGTCGTCGATGGCCTGGATATTGGCCCAGGCTTCCAGGCCCGGTACTTCGGCGGCCTGGATCACGTTGAGGTGCACGCCGTTGCTGAAGGCACCGCGGCCGCCACGCACCAGCAGCACCTGGGTGTCCCGGGCCTTGGCCCAACGCAGGGCGCTGACCAGGCGTTGGCACTGTTCGGTGCTCATGGCGCCGTTGTAGAACTCGAAGGTCAGTTCGCCGACCTTGCCCGTTTCGCGGTAGCGGATAGGTTGGTAGGCCTCGGTGCTGAACGGGCTGTTGGCCACCGACCAGTCCAGCACCGGGACATCGGCCAGGCGCTCGCCGAGCACGTGGCGGGCGGGGCGCTTGAAGGTTTCTTCGCTAGGCTGGGGCTTCTGGCGCAGGGAGCCGATCCACAAGCTGTGATCGCCGCAGGCCACCAGTACTGCTTCGTCGTGCACCGCCAGCAGTTGCCCGGGCATGCCGGTGCGTGAATCCAGGTGGGCGTCGTACACGTAGTACTGGCCGCCGGCGAGGCTGGCCAGGACGCCGGGCTGACCGTCGGCGGCATCGATGCTGCGCTTGATGAACTGGGCGCTGTCGTGCCAGCTGAAGGTGCGGTCGGATTGCTTCATGTTCGGTTGCAGGCGCCCGAGGACCGAGGGTTTGTCGTAGTCCAGGGGCTGGGGGGTGTAGCCGTTGCGGAATTTCTCCACCACGTCGCGGATACAGTGAATCGCCGCGTCGCTCACCAGGCCGTTGTACAGCTCGGACTTGCGCAGCCCGGCGGGCAGGTTGAATTCGTGGGTCGACCAGATCGGCCCGGCGTCCATTTCTTCCACCGCCTGCAACGCGGTGACGCCCCAGCGCTTGAGTTCCTTGCTGATGGCCCAGTCCAGGGCGCTGGCGCCACGGTCGCCGACAATCCCCGGGTGAATGATCACCACTGGACGCTTGGGGTGGCTCCACAGCTGCTGCGGAACACGGTCCTTGAGGAACGGGCAGATCACCAGATCAGCCTGGGCTTCTTCGATCTGCCGGCAGACCTCTTCTTCACCGGTGAACAGCACCACGCTGGGGCGATGCCCGGCCTGGCGCAGGTCGAGCCAGGCGCGTTGGGTCAGGCCGTTGAAGGCGGTAGACAGCAGGATGATCTTCAGTGATCGCATAATGCAGACTCTTCCGTGAGTGATGGCGGTATGGCAGGTGGCTCCGGCTGAGCCGTCCCTGGCCGCGATGGAAGGCGCAAGAGTAGAGGGGCGTTGCGGGGTGGGAACTGACCGAGATCAATCAAGCGTCTCGCCTGAAATGCCAGCCGCCCAGCGGTATTGATTCAGGGCAAAGGCACGGGCCAGAGCGGTTGCGGCAGCCAGAAACGACGAATCCCGCCACAGGGGCGGGATTCGGGTACAGCCGGACCTTGCGCGGTCTTAGGCTGGGAACAGCTCGCTCAGTTTCATGGCCAGCATCATGTCGCCTTCGGCGCGCAGCTTGCCGCCCATGAAGGCTTGCATGCCGTCGGTCTCGCCGCTGACGATGCCGTCCAGGGTCTCGCCGTCCATCACCAGGGTGACCTGGGCGTCCGGGTTCTCGCCTTCCTTGAGTTCGCAGGTGCTGTCCTTGACGACCAGCGAGAAGTGCTTGGAGTCATCGATGCGGAAACCGAAAACCAGGTCCAGGCCGGCAGCGGCAGCTGGGTTGAACTTGGCTTGCATGGCTTGTACGGCGTCAGCTACGGAGGTCATGGTTCGATCCTTTTATGGGGTGGTTACAGCAAGGGTCACAGTAAGCCGGGCTCAACGGAAGGTGATGAGCTCCGGGGCCTTCAACAGTTGCAGATGGGCATGACCGTTGAAGGAAGCCAGGGACACCTCGCGACCGCGGAACTTCAGCTGGTTGAGCGAGGTGTTGACGATTTGCCAATTGAGTTCGAAAGCCTGCTGGGCGGGCATCCGGGTAATCAGGTGGAGCAGGGCGGTTATGGTGCCGCCGGAGGTGAACACGGCGATCTTCTGCTGGTTGTTGGCTGCTTCGAGAATCCGTTGCAGGCCGCCCTGGACCCGTTCGACAAAACCCAGCCAGCTTTCCAGGCCCGGCGGGTCGTAGGTGCCGGCCAGCCAGCGCTGGATGATCAGGGCGAAGATGCGCTGGAACTCACCGCGGTTCTGCGCGGCGTTGCGCAGGATGTTCAGGGCTTCGGGTTCCTGGGGCAGCAGGTCGGGCAGCAGGGCGCGGATGATGGCGTCGGCATCGAATTCGTTGAAGGCGGAATCTATTTCCAGGGTCGGGCTGTCAAAGCCAGCGGCGCTCATCTGTTCCAGAGCGGCCTGGGCGGTGTGCTGCTGGCGCCGCAGATCGCCGGACAGGCAGCGATCGAAGCCGATGCCCAGCGCTGCCAGGTGTTCGCCGAGCACCGCCGCCTGGCGCACGCCAGTGGCCGACAGCACGTCGTAGTCGTCTGCACCGAAGGAGGCCTGGCCATGTCGAATCAAGTAGATGCTGCCCACGTCCGCGTCATCCCGGTACGTTGAAAGTTTTGCGAGGTTATGAGGATGCCGGTGAGCTGTCAATGAAAAAACATACGCTTGTTTGAAATGATTGTTGGAGCTTGGTTACACAAGGTTTCCCGACTGGTGGCCGACCAGTCGCGCCGGTATGCTTTAGCCCATTACGCCGCTCGTTGGCAGCGGTCCATGTTTGAGGAGTCCCTGTGGAGTTTATCGCCGAATATGCCAGTTTCCTGGCCAAGACCGTGACCCTGGTGGTCGCCATCCTGGTGGTGCTGATCACCGCCGCTGCGCTGCGCAGCAAAGGGCGGCGCAAGGGTGTGGGGCAGTTGCAGGTCAGCAAGCTGAATGATTTCTACAAGGAACTGCGCGAGCGCCTGGAGCAGAGTCTGCTGGACAAGGATCAGCTCAAGGCCCTGCGCAAGGCCAAGAGCAAGAGCGAAAAGAGCCAGAAGAAGCACAAGAAACAGCCGGCCGAGGCCAAGCCGCGGGTCTTCGTGCTGGACTTCAATGGCGACATCAAGGCTTCGGCCACCGAAGGGCTGCGCCATGAAATCACTGCCCTGCTGAGCCTGGCAACGCCCAAGGATGAAGTGGTGCTGCGCCTGGAGAGCGGTGGCGGCATGGTCCACAGCTACGGGCTGGCGTCGTCGCAGCTGGCGCGTATCCGCCAGGCTGGCGTGCCGCTGACGGTGTGCATCGACAAGGTAGCGGCCAGCGGCGGCTACATGATGGCCTGCATCGGTGAAAAGATTATCAGCGCGCCGTTCGCCATCCTCGGTTCCATTGGCGTGGTGGCCCAGTTGCCCAACGTCAACCGCCTGCTGAAGAAGCACGACATCGATTTCGAAGTGCTGACAGCCGGTGAGTACAAGCGCACCTTGACGGTGTTTGGCGAAAATACCGAGAAGGGCCGGGAGAAATTCCAGGAAGACCTGGACGTCACCCATCAACTGTTCAAGAACTTCGTTTCCCGCTATCGCCCGCAACTGGCCATTGATGAAGTGGCCACTGGTGAAGTCTGGCTGGGCGTGGCGGCGCAGGAAAAACTGCTGGTGGACGAGTTGCAGACCAGTGATGAATACCTGGCGGACAAGGCCAAGAGTGCCGAGGTCTTCCACTTGCACTATGCCGAGCGCAAGAGCCTGCAAGAGCGGGTAGGGCTGGCGGCCAGCGGCTCCATCGACCGCGTGCTGCTGACCTGGTGGAGCCGCCTGACCCAGCAGCGTTTCTGGTAACCCCCCGGCCTTGTAGGCGCTGGCTTTTTGTAGGAGCTGGCTTGCCAGCGAAGGCGGTCGCAAGCTTTGCACAAGGCCCGAGGGCCTCTTCGCCGGCAAGCCGGCTCCTACGGTGGAAGTGGTAGGCGGCACAAAAAAGCCCTGAACCGGTTTCCCGGTTCAGGGCTTTTTGTTGGCGCCAGGGCTTAGCGGCGACGGAACAGCGGCAGCGGTTCGTCGGTGGCGGCCTGGTAGGTCACCGAGAAGTCCTTGAGGCTTTCCAAGGCTTCGTAGGGGTCCTTGTCGGCCCGCAGTGCATAGGCATCGAAGCCGCAGCGGTGCAGGTAGAACAGCTGGTCGCGCAACACGTCGCCAATCGCTCGCAACTCGCCCTTGTAGCCGTAGCGGTCACGCAACAGGCGAGCGTTGGAGTAGTTGCGGCCATCGGTGAAGGCCGGGAAGTTCAGGGCAATCACCTGGAACTGCTCGACGTCGTCACCGATTTCCTCGGCTTCTTCGTCCGCATCCAGCCATACACCCAGGCCGCCATCGCGGGCCTTGAGGGCGTGAGCATGCTCGCGCCACAGGGCCAGTGGCACGATCAGGTCGTCGCAGTTGGAAATGCCGTCGAGGGTCGCGTCCTTGGGCAGCAGGTGCCAGGTTTCGTCGATGACCTCGTTGTTCTTAATGATTCGCTGCATAGACGCGCTCCTTGAAGAGGTCGATGCCAATACGTTGATAGGTGTCGATGAAGCGTTCGTCTTCGGTACGTTGTTCCACGTACACGTCGATCAGCTTCGAGATCACGTCGGGCATGTCGTCCTGGGCGAAGGACGGGCCGAGGATCTTACCCAGGCTGGCGTCGCGGCTGGCGCTGCCACCCAGGGACACCTGGTAGAACTCCTCGCCTTTCTTGTCCACCCCGAGGATGCCGATGTGGCCCACGTGGTGGTGGCCGCAGGCGTTCATGCAACCGGAGATGTTCAGGTCCAGTTCACCGATGTCGAACAGGTAGTCCAGGTCGTCGAAACGGCGCTGGATGGATTCGGCGATCGGGATCGACTTGGCGTTGGCCAGGGAGCAGAAGTCGCCGCCCGGGCAGCAGATGATGTCGGTCAAAAGGCCGATGTTCGGCGTGGCGAAGCCGTTCTCCCGCAACTCGCCCCACAGGGTGAACAGTTGGCTCTGCTCGACGTCGGCGAGAATGATGTTCTGCTCGTGGGAGGTGCGCAGCTGGCCGAAACTGTAACGGTCGGCCAGGTCGGCGATGGCGTCGAACTGCTTGTCGGTAACGTCTCCCGGCGCTACACCGGTGGGCTTGAGCGACAGGGTCACGGCCACGTAGCCCGGCTTCTTGTGGGCCAGGGTGTTGCGCGTGCGCCAGCGGGCAAAGCCCGGGTGCTGCTGGTCCAGGGCGGCCAGTTCGGCGTCCTGGTTGCTCAGGGTCTTGTAGTCCGGGTCGACGAAGTGCTTGGCCACGCGATGCACTTCGGCATCGGTCAGGGTGGTCTGGCCACCACGCAGGTGGGCCATCTCGGCCTCGACCTTCTCGGCGAACACTTCAGGGGTCAGGGCCTTGACCAGGATCTTGATCCGCGCCTTGTACTTGTTGTCACGCCGGCCGTAGCGGTTGTAGACCCGCAGGATGGCGTCGAGGTAGCTCAGCAGGTCCTGCCAGGGCAGGAACTCGTTGATGAAGGCACCGACCACCGGGGTACGGCCCAGGCCGCCACCCACCAGCACGCGGAAACCCAGCTCACCGGCGGCGTTGTACACAGGCTCAAGGCCGATGTCATGGACTTCGATGGCCGCGCGGTCAGAGGTCGAGCCGTTGATGGCGATCTTGAACTTGCGCGGCAGGTAGGCAAATTCCGGGTGGAAGGTGGTCCACTGGCGGACGATCTCGCACCAGGGGCGCGGGTCGATCAGCTCGTCGGCGGCGACACCGGCGAACTGGTCGGTGGTGACGTTGCGCAGGCAGTTGCCGCTGGTCTGGATCGCGTGCATCTGCACGGTGGCCAGTTCGGCGAGGATGTCCGGGATGTCTTCCAGGGCCGGCCAGTTGAACTGCACGTTCTGCCGGGTACTGATGTGCGCGTAGCCCTTGTCGTAGTCGCGGGCAATCTTGGCCATCATCCGCGCTTGGCGCGAGGTCAGTTGGCCGTAAGGCACGGCGACCCGCAGCATCGGGGCAAAACGTTGGATATAAAGGCCATTCTGCAGGCGCAGGGGGCGGAATTCTTCTTCGCTCAGCTCGCCTGCCAGATAGCGTCGGGTCTGATCACGGAACTGCTTGACGCGGTCCTCGATGATCCGCTGATCGTACTCGTCGTATACGTACATATAGGTCCAGTTCTCAGGCTACAGGCGGCGCTCAAGCGCACTTGGCAAATACTGCGGTGAACGGCTTCGGTACGCTGCTCGGACTGGCGTCCAGCGCGGTTTTCGCCGGTCTCACCTCGTCTTGCCTTCGTTCACGCTTCACGCCACCCATGTAAGCAAATCTGCGCGCACGGCCGCGCACTCCCAACGGAGCCGCCGAACGATACCAGTTTGCGGTTATGCGCAAAAGTGATGTTTGAGTATATGCACAGAACCAAAACGACTAACGGTAGGGGCGTGAGAGTAACCCCATTTGTGGTAGGGGCAATCCTGGTCTTAACTGTGGACGTGTCTTTGAGCAGTCACCGACAAAATCTACTAGAGGCGATGCTATGAGCCATCCAACCAAAGTAAGGAAAAGTGACAGTAGCGTTGATGCTTGGGCCATTCTCTTTCTGATCATACTGGTCGTGGGTACGGCCGTGTTCTGGGTCAGTCACCAGTAGTCGAGCGATAAAAAAGAGCCTGAATTGTCGGACAATCATGACAATTTGCCGCCGTTGGCCAGCACTTTGCCAGTTATACTGCCTGGGCGAAATTCTGGGGCTCTTCTCGTAATGTTCAAGCGTCTGTGCAAGTGGCTGTTGTGCCTGAGTCTGCCGTTCTGGGCGGTCGCTCATGCCACATCGGTGGTGTTTCTCAATCCCGGCAATTCCACGGAGACCTTCTGGGTCAGTTATTCGCAGTTCATGCAGGCCGCGGCCCGGGACCTGGGGCTTGACCTGCGCATCCTCTATGCCGAGCGCGATCCGCAGAACACTCTGCAGCAGGCCCGGGAGCTGTTCCAGGGCCGCGACAAACCCGATTACCTGATGCTGGTGAACGAACAGTACGTGGCTCCGCAGATCCTGCGTCTGTCCCAGGGTTCCGGGATCAAGCTGTTTATCGTCAACAGCCCTTTGACCCTGGACCAGCGGGAACTGATCGGGCAGAGCCGGCAGAACTATTCGGACTGGATCGGCAGCATGGTGGGCGACGATGAGGAAGCCGGCTACCGCATGCTCAAGGAGCTGCTGCACAAGCTTGGGCCGGTCCCGGCAGGGCACGGCATCGAACTGCTTGCATTTTCCGGGCTCAAGGTCACGCCTGCGGCGCAGTTGCGCGAGCGCGGCTTGCGCCGGGCCCTGGCCGAACATCCGCAGGTGCATTTGCGTCAGTTGGTCTATGGCGAATGGAACCGGGAGCGCGCCTACCGCCAGGCGCAACAGTTGCTCAAGCGCTACCCGAAAACCCAACTGGTCTGGTCGGCCAATGACGAAATGGCCCTGGGGGCCATGCAAGCGGCCCGGGAACTGGGCCGCAAGCCGGGAACGGATCTGCTGTTCAGTGGAGTCAACAGTTCGCCCGAGGCCTTGCAGGCCCTGATCGACGGCAAGTTGTCGGTGCTGGAGGCGGGGCACTTCACCCTGGGGGGCTGGGCCCTGGTGGCGTTGCACGATGATGCCCTGGGGCTGGACGCCCGGCGCCTGGGCGGGCCGGATTGGCAGCTGTCGCTGTTCCAGGCATTGACCCCGGCCCAGGCCCGGCAGTTGTTGCGCCTGGGGGATCAGGTGGGCACCAGGGTCGATTTTCGCGGGCTGTCCGTCCAAGGCAAGCCGGACAGCTACCGCTATCCCTTCGGTTTGCAGCTGTTGCTGCGCTGACGCCGCTTCAGACCCCCGCCAGGTGCATCGCCAGGTTGGCGATGCCCAGCAGCACCAGAACAAACAGGGTGGTGAACAGAATGCCCAGCACGATGAAGTGGCTGGGCTTGCCGTGGCTGAAGTCGCGGGCGCGGTTCTTCCCGCTCTGTACGCCGAAGGCGGCGGCCAGCACGCTTTGCAGCATCTGCAGGAAGGTCGGAGGCTGATTGTCCTTGCTTGGATCGTCCATAAATCCCTCGACACGGTTGGGTGTCAACAGAGCATAGACAATGCCGCCCGGGGTGGCGGGCGGTTGCAGGAATGGGCTTGCCAGCGAAGAGGCCCCGGGGACCGCCTTCGCCGGCAAGCCGGCTCCTACCGCGTCTGGGTCAGTTGTCGTAACCCAGGTTTGGTGCCAGCCAGCGTTCGCTTACGGCCAGGTCCTGGCCTTTGCGCTCGGTGTAGCTCTGCACCTGGTCCTTGTCGACCTTGCCCACGGCGAAGTACTGCGCCTGCGGGTGGGCGAAGTACCAGCCGCTGACTGCCGCCGCCGGGAACATGGCGAAGTGTTCGGTGAGGAACACGCCGCTGCGGCCGGCGCGGCCTTCGCTGGCCTCGGGGTCGAGCAGGGCGAACAGGGTGCTCTTCTCGGTGTGATCCGGGCAGGCCGGATAGCCCGGGGCAGGGCGGATGCCGCTGTACTGCTCCTTGATCAGCGCCTCATTGTCCAACTGCTCATCCTTGGCATAGCCCCAGTAGTCTTTACGCACCTGCTGGTGCAGCCACTCGGCGCAGGCTTCGGCCAGACGGTCGGCCAGGGCCTTGACCATGATCGAGTTGTAGTCGTCGCCGGCATCCTGGTAGGCCTTGGCCACTTCCTCGGCGCCGATCCCGGCGGTGGTGATGAAGCCGCCGACATAGTCGGTGACGCCGCTGTCCTTCGGCGCCACGAAGTCGGCCAGGGAGAAGTTCGGCTTGCCATCGGTCTTGATGATCTGCTGGCGCAGGTGGTGCAGGCGCGCCAGGGGCTGGCCGTCATCGCCGTAGACTTCCAGGTCGTCGTCCTGCACCTGGTTGGCCGGCCAGAAGCCGAACACGGCGCGGGCGCTGATCAGCTTTTCGTTGATCAGCTTGTCGAGCATCTCCCGGGCGTCTTTGTACAGCGCGGTGGCAGCTTCGCCCACCACTTCGTCTTCAAGGATGCGCGGGTACTTGCCGGCCAAGTCCCAGGAGATGAAGAACGGCGTCCAGTCGATGTATTCGGCCAGCACCTTGAGGTCGATGTTGTCCAGCACCCGGGCGCCGGTGAAGGTCGGTTTGACCGGCTGGTAGCTGCTCCAGTCGAACTGCGGCTTCTTGGCGATGGCCGCCGGGTAGCTCAGGCGCTCGGTGCGGGCGCTGCGGTTGGCGGTGCGCTCGCGCACTTCCACGTATTCCTCGCGGGTCTTCTGCACGAAGCCGGCCTTGAGCTCCTTGGACAGCAATTGGGTGGCCACGCCCACCGCGCGGGAGGCGTCGGTGACGTAGACCACCGCGTCATTGCTGTACTTGGGCTCGATCTTCACCGCGGTGTGGGCCTTGGAGGTGGTGGCGCCACCGATCATCAGTGGCAGGTGGAAATCCTGGCGCTGCATCTCGCGGGCGACGTGGACCATCTCGTCCAGGGACGGGGTGATCAGCCCGGACAGGCCGATGATGTCGCACTTGTGCTCCTTGGCCACCTGGAGGATCTTCTCCGCCGGCACCATCACCCCGAGGTCGACGATGTCGTAGCCGTTGCAGCCCAGGACCACGCCGACGATGTTCTTGCCGATGTCGTGCACGTCGCCCTTGACCGTGGCCATGAGGATCTTGCCCTTGGCCTCCGGCTTGTCGCCTTTTTCCAGCTCGATGAAGGGAATCAGGTGGGCCACCGCCTGTTTCATCACCCGGGCGGACTTCACCACCTGGGGCAGGAACATCTTGCCGGCGCCGAACAGGTCGCCGACCACGTTCATGCCGGACATCAGCGGGCCTTCGATCACCTCGATCGGGCGGCTGAAGCTCTGGCGCGACTCTTCGGTGTCTTCGACGATATGGGTGGTGATGCCCTTGACCAGCGCGTGTTCCAGGCGCTTGTTGACTTCCCAGCCGCGCCATTCCTCGGTTTCCGCTTCCTTGACGCTACCGTCGCCCTTGAACTGGTCGGCGATGGCCAGCAGCGCGTCGGTGCCGTTGGGCGTGCGGTTGAGCACCACATCTTCCACGGCGTCGCGCAGCTGTTGCGGGATCTGGTCGTAGATCTCCAGCTGGCCGGCGTTGACGATGCCCATGGTCAGGCCGTTGCGGATCGCGTACAGCAGGAACACCGAGTGGATCGCTTCACGCACCGGGTTGTTGCCGCGGAACGAGAACGACACGTTGGACACACCGCCGGAGCTCAGGGCATAGGGCAGCTCGTCGCGGATATAGGCGCAGGCGTTGATGAAATCAACGGCGTAGTTGTTGTGTTCCTCGATGCCGGTGGCCACGGCGAAGATGTTCGGGTCGAAGATGATGTCTTCCGGTGGGAAGCCCACTTCATTGACCAGGATGTCGTAGGAGCGCTTGCAGATTTCCTTCTTGCGCGCCTCGGTATCGGCCTGGCCGACCTCGTCGAAGGCCATCACCACCACGGCGGCGCCGTAGCGCTTGCACAACCTGGCGTGGTGAATGAACTGCTCGACGCCTTCCTTCATGCTGATGGAGTTGACGATGCCCTTGCCCTGGATGCACTTGAGGCCGGCCTCGATCACTTCCCACTTGGAAGAGTCGATCATGATCGGCACGCGGGAGATGTCCGGCTCGCCGGCGATCAGATTGAGGAAGGTCACCATGGCCTTCTTCGAATCCAGCATCCCTTCGTCCATGTTGATGTCGATCACCTGGGCGCCGGCTTCCACCTGCTGCAGGGCGACTTCCAGGGCCTCGGTGTAGTTGTCCTCGCGGATCAGCCGGGCGAACTTGGCCGAGCCGGTGATGTTGGTGCGCTCGCCGACGTTCACGAACAGCGAGTTGCGATCGATGGTGAAGGGCTCCAGGCCCGACAGGCGGCAGGCCTTGGGGATGTCCGGGATCTGTCGCGGGGCATAACCGGCCACGGCCTTGGCGATGGCGCCGATATGCCCCGGGGTGGTGCCGCAGCAGCCGCCGACGATGTTGAGGAAGCCGCTCTGGGCGAACTCTTCGATGATCTTGGCGGTTTGTTCCGGCAACTCGTCGTACTCGCCGAACTCGTTCGGCAGGCCGGCGTTGGGGTGCGCCGAGACGTGGGTGCTGGCCTTGTTCGACAGCTCTTCCAGATAGGGGCGCAGCTCGCTGGCGCCCAGGGCGCAGTTCAGGCCCACCGAGATTGGCTTGGCATGGGCCACGGAGTTCCAGAAGGCTTCGGTGGTCTGGCCGGAGAGGGTGCGCCCGGAAGCATCGGTGATGGTCCCGGAAATCATGATCGGCAGTTCGAAGCCCAACTCCTCGAACACGCCCTGCACGGCGAAGATCGCGGCCTTGGCGTTCAAGGTGTCGAAGATGGTCTCGATCAGGATCAGGTCGGCACCGCCTTCGATCAGGCCCTTGGTGGCCTCGGTGTAGTTTTCCACCAGTTCATCGAAGGTGACGTTGCGGTAGCCGGGGTTGTTGACGTCCGGCGACAGCGAGCAGGTGCGGCTGGTCGGGCCCAGGACGCCAGCGACGAAACGTGGCTTGTCCGGGGTCTCGAGGGTTTTCGCGTCCGCCACCTTGCGCGCCAGGCGGGCGCCTTCTACGTTCAATTCGTAGACCAGTTCTTCCATGCCGTAGTCGGCCTGGGACACTTGGGTGGCGTTGAAGGTGTTGGTCTCGAGGATGTCGGCACCGGCATCCAGGTAGGCTTTTTCAATGGCGCCGATCACGTCCGGGCGGGTCAGCACCAACAGGTCGTTGTTGCCCTTGACGTCGCTGGGCCAGTCGGCGAAGCGCTTGCCACGGTAGTCATGTTCTTCGAGCTTGTAGCTCTGGATCATGGTGCCCATGCCGCCATCGAGAATCAGAATGCGCTCTTTGAGGGCTTGCTGGAGGGCGTGGAGGCGAGCACTGCGATCGGACATGAGAACTACCTGGTAAGGCCATTACGAAGGGCGGCGATCATAGCAAACCTGCATGGTTTTGCGGCATGCGTGGTTTTTGCATGAATATCGCTCATGTTGGTCGAGGAGTGAGACCGGTAGAATCGCGGCGTTTTTTTCTTTCGGGACCAGGGACATGCCGTTTCGTTTTATCGTCAGCAGCGCGCTGCTGCTTCTGAGTTCAGTGTGCCTGGCACAAGGTCCGGCGCCGGTGATTTCCTATACCCGCGACATCCAGCCGATCTTTACCGAGAAATGCGTGGCCTGTCATGCCTGTTACGACTCCGCCTGTCAGCTCAACCTGGGCAGTGGCGAGGGGGCCAGCCGCGGTGCTTCGAAGATTCCGGTGTACGACGGCGAGCGCAGCAAGGCCCAAGCGCCTACGCGGCTGTTCTATGACGCCACTGGCCAGCGTGCCTGGCAGCAGAAGGGCTTCTATTCGGTGCTTGACGCCCAGGGCAGCCAGGCGGCGCTGATGGCGCGCATGCTGGAACTGGGCCATCGCACCCCGCTGCAACCCAACGCCAAGTTGCCCAGCGAGATCGCCCTGGGCCTGAGCCGCGAGAACATGTGCCCGCAGCCGGCGGAGTTCGACGCCTATGCCGGGGCTCACCCCAAGGAAGGCATGCCCCTGGCGGTCACCGGCCTGACCGATCAGCAATACCTGACCCTGCAACGCTGGCTGGCCTCGGGCGCGCCCATCGACGAGCAAGGCCTGGCCCCCAGTGCCCGGGAAAGCCTGCAAGTGGCTCAGTGGGAAAACCTGCTCAACGCCCCTGGCGCCCGGGAGAGCCTGGTGGCGCGCTGGCTCTACGAACACTTGTTCCTCGCCCATCTCTATTTTGAAGGCGGCGAGCCGGGGCATTTCTTCCAGTGGGTGCGTTCCCGTACCCCCAGTGGCCAGCCCATCGACCTGATCAACACCCGTCGCCCCAACGACGACCCGGGCACCCAGGTGTACTACCGCCTGTGGCCGGTGCAAGGGGTGATCGTGCACAAGACCCATATCACCTACCCGCTGAGCGCGGCGAAGATGGCCCGGGTCAAGACCCTGTTCTACAGCGGCGACTGGCAGGTCACGGCCCTGCCGGGCTACGGGCCGGCGCGCCGGGCCAACCCGTTCGAGACCTTCGAGGCGATTCCGGCCAAGGCCCGCTACCAGTTCATGCTGGATAACGCCGAATACTTCGTGCGCACCTTTATCCGTGGCCCGGTGTGCCGCGGGCAGATCGCCACCGACGTGATCCGCGACAACTTCTGGGCGCTGTTCCAGGCCCCCGAACATGACCTGTACATCACCGACCCGGCCTATCGCGGCCAGGCCACGCCGTTGCTGGCCATGCCCGGGCAGAACGACGACGTCGGCAGCGTGCTCAGCCTGTGGCTGGCCTATCGCGACAAGCGCAACGAGTACGAGGCCCTGCGCCGCGATTCCTATGCCGATTCGCCGGCGCCCAGCTGGTCGACCCTGTGGGCCGGCAACGACAACGCGCTGCTGAGCATCTTCCGCCACTTCGACAGCGCCTCGGTGACCAAGGGCCTGATCGGCGAAGTGCCACAGACGATGTGGCTGTTCGACTACCCGCTGCTGGAGCGCACCTACTATCAATTGGCGGTGAACTTCGACGTGTTCGGCAACGTCTCCCACCAGGCCCAGACCCGGTTGTACTTCGACCTGATCCGCAATGGCGCGGAGCAGAACTTCCTGCGCCTGATGCCCGCCGGCACCCGCGAGGATTTCCTCGACGATTGGTACCAGAACAGCGGCAAGTTCAAGATGTGGCTGGATTACGAGTCCATCGACGACGACAAGCGCAGCGCGCTGAAGCTCGACCTCAAGGACCCGAAAAAGGACTTCGCCAACCAGTTGCTGGCCCGCTATGGCGACCTCAACGCCAAGCCGGATCCGATCAACCGCTGTGACAGCGCCTACTGCTCACGCCCGAACATCGACCCGGCGCTGCAGGATGCCGAGCAGGCCCTGAGCCGCCTGGCATCGCGCCCGGCGGCGGGCCTCAAGGTCATCGAACAGTTGCCGGAAGCGACCCTGCTGCGTGTCCAGACCGCCAGCGGCAAGCGCGAGTTCTACAGCATGCTGCGCAACCGCGCCCACAGTAACGTGGCCTTCATGCTCGGCGAGTCGCTGCGCTACCAGCCGGGGCTGGACACCCTGACCATATTCCCGGGGATTCTCAGCAGCTATCCGAACTTCATGTTCAACGTACCGGCCGGGCAAGTGCCGGAGTTCGTCGACGCCATGCAGGCGGCCCGGGACGCCGCCAGCTTCGAGAAGATCGTCGAGCGCTGGGGCATCCGCCGCAGCCATCCGCAGTTCTGGCAGTACTTCCATGACCAGACCCGCTACCTGCAGGAAACCGATCCGGTGGAAGCCGGGGTCCTGGACATGAACCGTTACGAAAACCTCTGACATAGAGCTGTCATCGCCCCCGGACTGCGCCTTGGCGCGGCCCGGGGACGCTCTATACCAAAGTCTATCCCGACAAAAATACTAGGACTTTGTCAGCGGCTTGGATTGGCGTAAACTGCGCCCACGTCTGCGAGGAACCACCATGAGCGCCATAACCATTACCGACGCCGCCCACGATTATCTGGCTGATCTGCTATCCAAGCAGAACACCCCGGGGATTGGCATCCGCATCTTCATCACCCAGCCAGGGACTCAGTACGCCGAGACCTGCATCGCCTATTGCAAGCCGGGCGAAGAGAAACCCGAAGACAAGGCCCTGGGCCTGAAAAGCTTCACCGCCTACATCGACGCCTTCAGCGAAGGTTTCCTCGATGATGCGGTGGTCGACTACGCCACCGACCGCATGGGCGGCCAGCTGACCATCAAGGCGCCCAACGCCAAGGTGCCGATGGTCAATGCCGACAGCCCGGTCAACGAGCGCATCAACTACTACCTGCAAACCGAGATCAACCCGGGGCTGGCCAGCCACGGCGGCCAGGTCAGCCTGATCGACGTGGTCGAGGACGGCATTGCCGTGTTGCAGTTCGGCGGCGGTTGCCAGGGCTGCGGCCAGGCCGACGTGACCTTGAAGGAAGGCATCGAGCGCACCCTGCTCGAGCGCATTCCGGAGCTCAAGGGCGTACGTGACGTCACCGACCACACGCAGAAAGAAAACGCCTACTACTAAGGCGTTCGCTGCGACTTGAAAAAACGGCGCCCCGTGAGCGCCGTTTTTTTATGCCCCCAAGCCAGCTCCCCCCAAAAGCCTCCGTAGGAGCCGGCTTGCCGGCGAAAGGGCCCTAGAGCCTTGCACCAATTCCCAGATCGCCTTCGCTGGCAAGCCAGCTCCCGCAAAGGGAGTCAAGGGCGGTAGAGGTGTGCGTGCCCGGCGCGGTACAGCGACGATTCGCTGAATGCATCCGTGGCCAGCACCCGGCCCACCAGGATCAGTGCCGTGCGCCGAAAACCCTTGGCCGCCACCTGATCGACGATGTCCGCCAGGGTTCCCAGGGCCCAGTCCTGATCCGGCCAGGTGGCGCGGTGCACCACTGCAATCGGGCAATCTGCGCCGTAGTGGGGCAGCAACTCGGCAACGATCTTCGACAGGTGATTGACCCCCAGGTGGATGGCCATGGTGGCGCCGTGGGCCGCCAGGCTGGCGAAATCCTCGCCGGCAGGCATCGCGGTCTTGTCCGCGTAGCGGGTAAGAATCACGCTTTGGGAGACGTCCGGCAGGGTCAGTTCGGCCCCCAGCAGGGCAGCGCAGGCGGCGGTGGCGGTGACCCCGGGGATGATCTCGAAGGGGATGCCCAGCTCCCGCAGGCAGCGGATCTGCTCGCCGATGGCGCCATACAGGCTCGGGTCGCCGGAATGCACCCGGGCCACGTCCTGGCCCCGGGCATGGGCCTGCTTGATGGCCTCGATGATCTGCTCCAGGTGCAGTTCGGCGCTATTGATCACCCGCTCCGCGCGGTGCCCGTCGAGCACTGCCTGGGGGACCAGGGAGCCGGCGTAGATGATCACCGGGCAACGATGGATCAGGCGCTGGCCCTTGACGGTGATCAGTTCCGGGTCGCCGGGGCCGGCGCCGATGAAATAGACAGTCATGGCTGTGTCCTGTGAAAAAAGGTCGGGAGCCGTGCTTCAGATGAAGATTGCTCATGATCGAAGGCGGGAATTATCGGGGATTCTACCGGGCGGCGACCAATGCCAGGGTGGCCTGGGCGTATTTTTGCCGGGGAACAAGCAGTGTGGCCGGGCCGGGTGACAGCTGTTCGGCCAGGGCCAGGGCGGCACTTTCGGCCACGCCGTAGCAGCCGGTACGTTCGAAGGCGATTTGCGAGCGGTGGCTCAGGCGCAGGGCAAAGGGGGCGAGCTGGCCGCTGCTGAAACAGGTCAGCGGCAGTTCCAGTTGCTCCGCCAGTTGCAGCAGGCCGGGTTCGTTGCGCTTGAGGTCGATGCTGGCCAGGGCCAGGACCTGTCGGGCCTGCCACTGGTGCGCCGCCAGGACCTGGTCGAGCAAGGCGCGCAGCGTGGTCACCGGGCAGCCTTTCTGGCAGCCCAGGCCGACCACCAGGGTCGGCGCTGCGCTCACTTCGATCATGCCGAGTACTGGCCCGCGCTCTTGCGTCGGAACAACCAGGCGCTGATCAGCCCGAGGGCCAGCCAGAAGGCCGCATTGGTCAGCTGCGAGGCGATCTTGAATTGCGCTTCCAGTTCTTCCGGGGCCAGCATCGAATGCACTTCCGGCTGCGGCGCGCCGATCACGTGGGGTACGGCGATGATGGCCGCGCCCAGGATCTTCAGCAGCCAGTTGCGGGCGAACACGATCAGGGCAATGCCCAGAGCGGTGGAGGCGGCGGTGCCGACCCACCAGATCTGCCGCTGTGCCAGGTCGGCTGCGGCGGTGCCCGGCAGTTCCGGCGGCAGGCCCAGGGTCGGCGCCAGGCAGAAGGTGGCATAGCCGGCCAGGCCCCAGAGCAGGCCCTGGGACGTGCGGTTCGGCGCGCGCAGGGTGTAGAGGCCGGCCAGCATCAGGGCGAAGCCCACGGCCACCACCAGGTTGCCTCCGGTGGTGGACAGCACGCGCTGCCAGCCGTCTTCCGGCTCCCAGGCTTCGGCATCGTGGCTGTGGACGGCCATGGCGCCTTCGGCGTGCTCATGGACTTCGGCCGCGGGGGCCTTTTCATAGGTTTCCGCCTGCAGGATCAACGGGGCGACCCAGAAGCTTTGCAGCAGGGTCAGCAGCAGGGCGGCCAAGAGGCCGGTGAAACCTGCGGTTTGCGCGATACGCTTGATCATGTCGGCAGGTCTCAATGGCAAGGGAAGGCGGCGCTGTGGCGGGTGTCGTGAGCCGCGTTGTGCACCGCCTCGATGTGGGAGAAGCCGGCGAAGTACACCAGGCACGCGCCGAGGATCGAGGCGCCGATGGCGGCCACCAGGCGCTGGCTCAGGGTGGAGGTCGTGCTGGCGGAGTGGCTGGTGCTGCTGATGATCGACATGGCGCTTCCCTCTGGAGTGTCAGCGGGGTAGAGGCGCAGGAAAACCCCGCGTGATGGCCACGCAGGGTTTGCAACAGCGCCCGCCCACCGCGGGTTGTTATGTAAGTGTTGCGGGCCGGTCTCCGGGCTTGCGAGGGGCAGGGCTGTGTCATGCCGTGCCGGCAAGTGTCGCCTTCCCATGCCTTGGCACAGTGGATCTGACACTTCGCTCGCTTACCGTTGCGGGGGCAGCACCGGACTGGCCACGGCTTTTTAGTTAAGCACGTGATTCACCGGTTTCCCGTTTCACCCTGTAAAGGGCACCCGTAACAAGGTGTGTAGGAGATCATGGGCGGGGCAGGGGCGTCAATTGCCGTGACCGCTGCGCAGGTGTGCGCCGCGCTCGTGCAAGGTTCAATGGCTCTTTCGCCGGCAAGCCGGCTGCTACGGGCGCATTGTCGATTGACCGTCCCCCTGGCTCTGCGTAGCCTTGCGCTTTCGAGGTTCTTCGGCCATGGGTCGAAGCTAAGAAGGGAACGCGGTCGATGCCGCGGCTGCCCCCGCAACTGTGAAGGGTTCGATTGCTGCAAGGCCACTGCATGGGTGTCGACGACGCCGGTGGGAAGGCGCAGCAATCGCCGGTCCGACGACTGGCAAGCCCTCAGCCAGGAGACCTGCCTCGATCCAAGATTCTCACTACAACCGGGCGGGGTGATCCGGTGGCGAAATCTCCGCGCGCCCGGCGTTGCGGTTCTCGTCCCGTTTGCCCGCCTCCTTTTGCCAAAGGGCATCCGATGAAAACACTGGCCAAACTTCCCGTCACCATCGTCACCGGCTTCCTCGGCTCGGGCAAAACCACCCTGTTGCGGCACATGCTGGACAACGCCCAGGGCCGGCGCATTGCGGTGATCGTCAACGAATTCGGCGAGCTGGGCATCGACGGCGAAATCCTCAAGCAATGCGCCATCGGCTGCACCGAGGAAGAGGCCAGCGGCCGAGTCTACGAGCTGGCCAACGGTTGCCTGTGCTGCACCGTGCAGGAGGAGTTCTTCCCGGTGATGCGCGAACTGGTGGCGCGCCGCGGCGACCTGGACCACATCCTCATCGAGACCTCCGGCCTGGCGCTGCCCAAACCTCTGGTCCAGGCCTTCCAGTGGCCGGAAATCCGCAGTGCCTGCACCGTCGATGCGGTGATCACCGTGGTCGACAGCCCGGCCGTGGCCGCCGGCACCTTCGCTGCCTTCCCCGATCAAGTGGACGCCCAGCGCAAGCTCGACCCCAACCTGGACCACGAATCGCCCCTGCATGAGCTGTTCGCCGACCAGCTGTCCAGCGCCGACCTGGTGATCCTCAACAAGACCGACCTGATCAGCCCCGAAGACCTGGCCAAGGTGCGCCTGGAAGTGGCCGAGGAGCTGCCGCCGGCGGTCAAGGTCATCGAAGCCAGCAGCGGTCGCCTGCCCCTGGACGTGCTGCTGGGCCTGGGTGCCGGTTCCGAGGAACACATCGACGGCCGCCACAGCCACCACGACCATCACCATGACGGCGATGACGATCACGACGACCACGATCACGACGCCTTCGATTCCATCTCCATCGAGCTGCCCCAGGCCGACGAAAGCCTGCTGCTGGACGCCCTGACCCAACTGGTGGTCAAGCACGGCATCCTGCGGGTCAAGGGTTTCGCCGCGATCCCCAACAAGCCGATGCGCCTGCTGATCCAGGGCGTGGGCACGCGCTTCGACAAGCACTTCGACCGCAAGTGGGGCGCCGACGAGGCCCGTACCACGCGCCTGGTGCTGATCGGCCAGGAACTGGACGCCGCCCAGCTCGAAGCGCAACTGCGCGCCGCACTCAGCGTCTAAGCCATGCACCTGCTCAGGACCCAGCCCGGCGGTTTCGTGTCGGATGACAACATTGCCGACCTGGGACAAACCCCCGCCGAGCTGGTGATCCTGTGCAGCGGCGATTCCAGCCTGGCGCTGCTGGCGGACGCCGCCGAGCAATTGCCCGAGGACTACCCGAGCTTTCGCCTGGCCAATCCGATGCAGGTGCAGAACCACGCCTCGGTGGACCTGTATGTGGACCAGGTGCTGCGCCACGCCAAGGTCATCCTGATTTCCCTGCACGGTGGCATCGCCTACTGGCGCTACGGCGTCGAGCAGTTGGTGGAGCTGTCCAGGCGCGGGGTGCAGTTGATCCTGGTGCCGGGGGACGACCGCCTGGACCCGGAACTCAGCGACTTGAGCACGGTGGCTGCCGGCGAACGCGACCGCCTGTGGCAATACCTGCGCCAGGGCGGCCGCGATAACGCCTTGAACTTCTATCGCTGCCTGGCCAGCGGCCTGCTGGGGCGCAACTACCCCTGGAGCGAGCCGCAGGCCCTGCCACGCACGGCGATCTACCACCCGCACAAAAGCCAGGCTGCCCTCAGTGACTGGCAGGCCGACTGGCAGCCGGGGCAAGCCGTGGCGGCGCTGCTGTTCTACCGCTCCCACCTGCAGGCGGCCAACACCGGCTTTATCGACCTGTTCTGCCAGCGCTTGCTGGCGGCGGGCCTCAACCCCTTGCCGATAGCGGTGGCCAGCCTCAAGGAACCGGGCTGCCTGAGCCAGGTGGAAGACTGGCTGGATGAAACCGCGGCCGGGGTGATCCTCAACACCACAGGCTTCGCCCAGTCCAGCCCCGAAGCCCCGCACCTGCGGCCGTTCCGCCGCAATATCCCGGTGATCCAGGCGATCTGCGCCCAGGACAACGAACCGGGCTGGCGTGACAGCGAGCAGGGCCTGGGGCCGCGGGACCTGGCCATGCACATCGCCTTGCCGGAACTGGACGGGCGCATCATCAGCCGGCCCATCAGCTTCAAGGACCTGGCCTGGCGCAGCGAGCGCAGCCAGTCGGACGTGGTCTGCTATCGCGGCCAGCCCGAACGCATGGATTTCGTCGCCGAACTGGCCCGGCGCTGGGTCGAACTGGGGCGCCTGGACAACGGCCACAAACGCGTGGCCCTGGTACTGGCCAACTACCCGACCCGGGACGGGCGCATTGGCAACGGTGTAGGCCTGGACACCCCGGCGGCGGCGCTGAACATCCTCAAGGCACTGCACGCCGAAGGCTATCCGCTGCCGGCCGAACTGCCCGCCAGCGGCACCGAGTTGATCCAGCAGTTGCTGGGTGGGGTGAGCAACGACCTGGACAGCCTCGACCAGCGCCCCTGCCAGCAAAGCCTGGCCATGGCCGACTACCTGACGCTGTTCCAGGCCCTGCCCGAAGCCAACCGCCAAGCGGTGCTGGCGCGCTGGGGCACGCCGCAGCAGGACCCGATGTGCCGCAACGGGCGGATGATGATCGCCGGCCTGCGCTTTGGCCTGACCTTCGTCGGTATCCAGCCGGCCCGGGGTTACCAGGTGGACCCCAGCGCGGTCTACCACGACCCGGACCTGGTGCCGCCCCATGGCTACCTGGCGTTCTACTTCTGGCTGCGCCAGGCCTACGGCGCCCACGCGCTGATCCATGTCGGCAAGCACGGCAACCTGGAATGGCTGCCGGGCAAGGGCGTGGGGCTTTCCGAGCAATGCTGGCCGGATGCGCTGCTGGGGCCGTTGCCGAACATCTACCCGTTCATCGTCAACGACCCGGGGGAGGGCGCCCAGGCCAAGCGCCGCACCCAGGCGGTGATCATCGATCACCTGATGCCGCCCCTGACCCGCGCCGAGACTTATGGCCCGCTGCGCAACCTGGAACTGCTGGCGGACGAATACTACGAAGCCCAGTTGCTGGACCCGCGCCGGGCCCGGGAGCTGCAGCGGGACATTCTCAAGCTGGTGCGCGAGACCCATATCGACCGCGAGCTGCAATTGGGCGAACAGCTCGACAGCGACGCCGACGCCGCGCTCTGGCTGCCGCGCCTGGACACCTACCTGTGCGACCTCAAGGAGTCGCAGATCCGCGATGGCCTGCACCTGTTCGGCGAGTCCCCCGAGGGGCGCTTGCGCATCGACACCCTGTTGGCCCTGCTACGCATTCCCCGGGGCGACGGCAAGGGCGCCCATGCCAGCCTGCTGCGGGCCCTGGCCAAGGCTTTCGGCCTGGGTTTCGACCCCCTGGACTGTGCCCTGTCCGAGCCCTGGACCGGGCGCCGCCCGCCCGTGCTGCAACAGTTGAGCAAGGCGCTGTGGCGCACCGCCGGTGACGTTCGCGAGCGCCTGGAGCTCTACGCCGCCGGGTTGATCGAAGCGGCGCTGCAAGGGCCCGTCCCACAGCTGGACGAACCCGGCTGGGAGCCGGTGCAGAGCATCATCGACGGCCTGCGCGAGGTGGTCGCACCGCGTTTGGACGCCTGTGGCCCGGCGGAAATGCGCGGCCTGCTGGACGCCCTGAACGGGCGTTTCGTGCCTGCCGGCCCCAGTGGCGCGCCAAGCCGCGGGCGCCTGGACGTGCTGCCCACCGGGCGCAACTTCTACTCGGTGGATGTGCGCAACCTGCCCACCACCACCGCCTGGCGCATCGGTTTCCAGTCGGCCAACCTGATTCTCGAACGCCACTTGCAGGATCACGGCGACCACCTGCTGCAATTGGGCCTGTCGGTCTGGGGCACCGCCACCATGCGCACCGGTGGCGACGACATCGCCCAGGCCATGGCCCTGATGGGGGTACGCCCGGTGTGGGCCACCGGCAGCCAGCGGGTCGATGACTTCGAGATCCTGCCCCTGAGCCTGCTGGACCGGCCGCGGGTCGATGTGACCCTGCGTGTTTCCGGGTTCTTCCGCGATGCCTTCGCCAACCTGATCCGCCTGTTCGATGCGGCGGTGCAGGCGGTAGCGGCTCTCGATGAACCCGAGGACTTGAACCCGCTGGCGGCCAGGGTGCGTGCCGAGCGCGCGGCCCTGGAGGCTTCTGGGCTGGATGCCGACGCCGCCTCGCGCCAGGCCGGCTGGCGGATCTTCGGCGCTAAGCCGGGGGCCTATGGCGCCGGGGTCCAGGGCGCCATCGACGGCCGCCTGTGGCAGAGCCGCGAGGACCTGGCAGAGGTCTACCTGAACTGGGGTGGCTACGCCTATGGTGGCAGCGACGAAGGCACTGCCGCCCGCGAGCAGTTCGCCACCCGCCTGAGCCGGGTGCAGGCGGTGCTGCAGAACCAGGACAACCGCGAGCACGACCTGCTGGACTCCAACGACTACTACCAGTTCCAGGGCGGCATGCTGGCGGCGGTGGAAAGCCTCAGCGGCGCCAAGGCCGCCAGCTACCACGGCGATCACAGCCAGCCGGACCTGCCGAAGATCCGTACCCTCAAGGAAGAACTGAACCGGGTGATCCGTTCCCGGGCGGCCAACCCGAAGTGGATCGAAGGGGTCAAGCGCCATGGCTACAAGGGCGCCTTCGAAATGGCCGCGACCCTGGACAACCTGTTCGCCTTCGACGCCACCACCGAACTGATCGACGATCACCAGTACGCCTTGCTGGCCGATGCCTATCTGCTCGATGGCTCGACCCGCGAGTTCGTCCGCCAGCATAATCCCCACGCCCTGCGGGACATGACCGAGCGCCTGCTGGAAGCTCAGCAGCGTGGCCTGTGGCAAGAGCCCGGCGATTATCGTGAAGCCCTGGAAAACCTGCTGCTGGATATAGAAGAAGATTCCTGAGGCGGCGAGTGCTGCGCACTCGATCGCCAGCAAGCTCGCTCCTACAGGGCTGGCATTGCCGTTGTAGGAGCGAGCTTGCTCGCGAAAGCGTCCTGCGGGACACCCCCCGACCCAAGCGAGACCCTGACATGAGCGACACCCCACATTTCCCGCTGTCCGCCGTGGTCGGCGCCGAAGCACTGAAACTGGCCCTGTGCCTGACCGCCATCGACCCGAAGATCGGCGGCGTGCTGATCGAAGGCCCACGGGGCATGGCCAAGTCGACCCTGGCCCGGGGCCTGGCGGACCTGTTGGCCAGCGGGCAGTTCGTCACCTTGCCCCTGGGCGCCACCGAAGAGCGTCTGGTGGGCACCCTGGACCTGGACGCCGCCCTGGGCCAGGGCCGGGCGCAATTTTCTCCGGGGGTGCTGGCCAAGGCCGACGGCGGCGTGCTCTACGTCGATGAAGTCAACCTGCTGCCTGACCACTTGGTGGACCTGTTGCTGGACGTGGCCGCCAGCGGCACCAACCTGATCGAGCGCGACGGTATTTCCCACCGCCATTCGGCGAAGTTCGTGCTGATCGGCACCATGAACCCGGAGGAGGGCGAACTGCGTCCGCAACTGCTGGACCGTTTTGGCCTCAACGTCGCCCTCAGCGGCCAGCCCGCGCCCCAGGAGCGCGGGCAGATCATTCGCCGCCGCCTGGATTTCGACAGCGATCCCCAGGGCTTCTGCGCCCAGTGGGCCGAACCCCAGACGGCATTGCGCGAGCGCTGCCAACAGGCGCGGGCCGCCCTGGCCAGCATCCCGCTGGACGACCAGGCCCTGGCGCTGATTACCGAGCGCTGCTTTGCTGCTGCCGTGGACGGCCTGCGCGCCGACCTGGTCTGGCTGCGCGCGGCCCGCGCCCATGCCGCCTGGCGTGGCGCCCCGGCGATTGCCGAGGAGGATATCGACGCCGTGGCCGAGTTCGCCTTGCGCCACCGGCGGCGGGAGACACCGCCCAGCGCGCCACAGTCCGGGCAAAGCCCCCAGGCACCGGCGCCATCCAACGCCAACCCCAGCGAAGGCCAGGGCCAATGGGGCGAAATGCCGGCCCAGGCCCTGCCCACCGGCGCCCGTCGTGAAGTGCCCAGCTGGCCAAAAAAGCCCTAGGCATCCGCCCCCGCACTGACCGGGGGGCGGATGCCAAGCCCCGGGCGGGGCACCTGGATCACGGCCGGCAAGGCAAAAGCCGCGAGGCCAGCGCCGGTTCGGTCAACTGGCCCGGCACCTTGCTCAAAGGCCGTCCACGGTTGCGTGCAGACCTGCTGTTTCGCTTGCGCAGCCGCTCGCCCCATGAGCTGTGGCTGGTGATAGTCGACGCGTCGGCCTCGACCCGCCGGCACAGCGCCCTGAGCGATGCCAAGGGCCTGCTGGCGCAACTGTTCGACGACGCCTACCGACAGCGTGCACGCCTGGCCCTGCTCACTGCCAGCGGCCGTGCGCCGAGCTGGCAGGTCCAGGGCCTGAAGGCCTCCAGGGACCTGCGGCACTGGCTCGACGGCCTGGGTGCCGGCGGCGGCACGCCCTTGCCCCAAGCCCTGAACGAAGCGGCCCAGTGGCTGGAACAACGCCAACGGCGCCTGCCGGCGGAGCAGCAGCGCGTGCTGCTGATCACCGATGGCCGGCTGAAGAACCTGCCACCGCCCAGGCCCCTGAACTGCCCGACCTTGCTGCTCGACATCGAACGAGGCCCGATCCGCCTGGGCCGCGCCCGCGAACTGGCGACTCTCCTCAACGCTGTTTACCAGCATATCGACTGACTACCTCCCCGACACACCGCACATCCCCCGTAGGAGCTGGCTTGCCAGCGAAAGCGTCCGGCCTGGCGGTGCAAGTCTTCAAGGGCCTCTTCGCCGGCAAGCCGGCTCCTACAGGGATTTGCCTTGGCATGCCGGGGCGGGAAGCGGCTACGCTTTGCGCTGTCTTTCACAGGAGTGACTTCATGCGGGTACTGGTGCGTAACGACAAGGACGATTTCCGGGTCAAGGCCTATGCCGGAACCAACGGGGTGCTGCTGGCCATGGACCTGGATGCGTCGCGGCGCCAGGGCCTGTTGGGTTTTGCCATCGAAAAACAGACCGGCAGCAAGCCCTGGCTGTTTCTGTTCAACAGCCTGACCTTCCCCGGCAAGGCCCATACCTTCCCCCAATACAACGCCACCCCCAGCGATCAGGCGCCCCTGCAGAAATTCCGCTGGGCCGACTACGCGGTCAACCCCGGCGCCACCCTCAACTACCGGGTGCACCTGGCCTATGGCAACCCGGACGCGCCGCAACTGGGCGAGTCCCTGCAGTTGAGCATCACCGCCGACAACGGCCAGCCTCCCGGCCAGCGGGTGATCTTCAACCGTGCGGTGGCTGCCAGCCAGGCGTTCTCGCGCAAGTTTCCCGAGCTCGATGCGTTGCTCAGCGCCAACAAGAACCTGCCCATCGAAAAGTGGCCGGACGCGCCCCGCCAGTGGCTGGAAAACGGCCTGCTGGAGGCGCTGCTGGGGTTCATTCAGCGCGCCACGGACGCCAGCTGGAGCCTGGACATCGCCATCTACGAGTACCAGTTGCAGGCGATCATCGATGCCGTCAACGCGGCTTTCGACCGCGGCGTACAGGTGCGGGTGCTGTACCACGCCGCCCCCGGCGATGCCGACACCACGATGAACCAGGCCAGCCTGCAGCACCTGCCCGAGGCCAATAAGCGCGGGCGGGTGACCCACGCGATCTTCCACGACAAGTTCATCGTCCTCGGCCGCCTCGACGCCGCCGGCCAGCGCCAGCCACAATCGGTGCTGTGCGGCAGCACCAACTTCACCGCCAATGGTGTCTACCGTCAGGCCAACGTGTTGCACAGCCTCGACCACGTGGACATCGCCACGCGCTACCTGGAGGTGTTCGAGCAGGTCTGGGCGACGCCGGCGGATGTCGGCGCTACGCGCACCTGGCTGACCCGGAACAACCCCATGCAGCCGCAGGCACCGCTGTTCGCCGGGTTTTCCCCGCGCAGCGGCCAGGGCGACCTCGCGGAGTTCGTCGATATCATCAACGGCGCCCGCCGCGACCTGCTGTTCGTCACCGCCTTCGCCTTGCCCGACAGCATTCTCGATGCCTTGCTCGGCCAGCCCCACGACGATGTGTTGCGCTACGGCCTGCAGAACACCGCCAGCCGCATCACCGGTTTTCACGCCGACCGCACGGCCGAGTTCGCCGCCACCGCCTTGCTCAACAATGGCCTGGAGGGCTGGCTCAAGGAGGGGCTCAAAGGCCAGAAGGGCAACCTGCTGGTGCACACCAAGGCCATCGTCACCGACTTCACCAGCGAGGCGCCGGTGATCATCAGCGGCAGTCACAACCTCAGCGTCGGCGCGAGCCAGAGCAATGACGAGAACTTCCTGATCATCCGCGGCGATATCGACCTGGCGGACCGCTACGGCCTGGAGCTGCTGCGGTTCTACGAACACTACCGCTTCCGCTACTTCGCCAGGCAATTGGCCCTCAAGCAGGTTCAGCCCCTGGCGGTGGACGACAGCTGGAGCAACGCCTACTACCTGGAAGGGGATCTGCGCCAGCTGTCGCGGCTGCGTTTTTCCGGGCGCTGACCGGGGCTGCGAGCAGCCGCCACAAGGTTGGACAGGGCGCGCCCGACTGGGTAGTTTTCACGGACCGCGCACAAGGACCCTGCCATGGCCCCGGACCTGACCTCCATCGAGCTGTTTCTCAAGGCCCTGACCCTGGGCAACCTGTCCCGGGCCGCCGAGCAGTCGCACCTGTCGCTGTCCGCCGCCAGCCGGCGCCTGTCGCTGCTGGAGCAGCATTTCAAGGTGGCGCTGCTGACCCGCACCTCCACCGGGGTATTGCCGACGGCGGCGGGGCAGGCCCTGGCCGAGCACGCCCGCTCGCTGTTGCGGGCGGTGGATGTGATGCACGCCGACCTGGCCGACTTCGCCAAGGGCGCCACCGGCCGGGTCAGCCTGTACGCCAACAGTTCGGCCATGAGCCAGGAACTGCCCCGGCAATTGACCCAGTGGAGCGACCTGCACCCGGGCATTCGCGTGGACATCCGCGAGGAGCGCAGCCGCGAGATCCTCCTGGCGGTGTGTGACGGCGTGGCCGATGTGGGCATCGTCACCACCCGGCCACGGGGCCAGGACCTGCATTTCATCCCTTATTGCCGCGACCGGTTGTGCCTGATCGTGCCCCAGGACCACCCGTTCAAGATGAGCCACGCGCGCTTTCAGGACCTGTTGGGCTATGACTTCGTCGGCCTGGAGGACAACGCCGCGATCACTCCCCTGATCAGCGAGGCGGCCGCGGCGGTGAGCATGCCCTTGCGCCTGCGGGTGCAGGTGCGCAGCTTCGAGGCCGTGTGCCGGCTGATCGCCGCAGGGCAGGGCGTGGGGGTGCTGCCCCAGGGAGCGGTGCAGATCTTTCGCAAGGAGATGGCCTTGCGTTTTATCGAAATCGACGACCCCTGGGCCGACCGCCAGATGTACCTCTGCCGGCGCCAGGAACAGCCGTCCCTGGCCAGTCGCGAGCTGTTCGACTACCTGGCCGGTTGCGGGCAGGCCGCGGCAGCCGCGGGCTAGCCGCCGGTCATAGCAGGACTCTTCCCGCGTGCCTTCGAATTTTGCGAAGGCGGTTTCCATAATGAGCAATTCCCACTGGCCCCGCGCTGTGGCCAGAATGGGCTCGCCCGTGCGCTTGACCTGCCTCCATAACAACAACACGTCAGACCAGGAGAGACGGCTTGTCCAGGATCAATCCCGCTGTAAAACCTCCCCATCGCATTGCGGTGATCGCCGGTGACGGCATCGGCCGCGAAGTGGTCCCCGAAGGCCTGCGTGTGCTGGAAGCCGTCAGCCGGCGCTTCGGCATCGCCTTGCAATTCGATCATTTCAACTGGTGCAGCGAGCACTACCAGGCCCATGGCAGCATGATGCCCGACGACTGGGCGCAGCAGATCGGTGGCCACGAGGCGATCTTCTTCGGCGCCGTGGGCGCGCCGGACATCGTGCCCGACCATATTGCGGTCTGGGATTCGCTGCTGAAGATCCGCCGCCAGTTCGACCAGTACGTGAACATCCGCCCGGTGCGGCTGATGCCCGGGGTGCCGTGCCCGCTGGCCGGCCGGGCGCCGGGGGACATCGATTTCATCGTGGTGCGGGAAAACACCGAGGGCGAGTATTCCAGCGTCGGCGGGCGCATGTGGGAGGGCACCCCGCGGGAGATTGCCCTGCAGGAGTCGGTGTTTTCCCGCCATGGTGTGGACCGGGTGGTGAACTACGCCTTCGAACTCGCCAGCCGCCGGCCCCGGCGCAACCTGGTGGCGGCCACCAAGTCCAACGGCATCGCCATCACCATGCCGTTCTGGGACGAACGGGTGGAGGCGCTGGCCCAGGCCTACCCTCAGGTCGCGACCCGCAAGTTCCACATCGACATTCTCTGCGCGCACTTCGTCCAGCACCCGGACTGGTTCGACGTGGTGGTGGCCTCCAACCTGTTCGGCGACATCCTCTCCGACCTGGGCCCGGCCTGCACCGGCACCATCGGCATTGCGCCCTCGGCCAACCTCAACCCGGAGCGCCTGTACCCCTCGCTGTTCGAGCCGGTGCATGGTTCGGCGCCGGATATCGCCGGTCTCGGCGTGGCCAATCCGATCGGCCAGATCTGGTCGGCGGCCCTGATGATCGAACACCTGGGGCAGGGCGATGAACTTTACCAGCGGGCCGCGGCGGCGATTGTCGAAAGCATCGAGACGGTGCTCGCCGAAGGGCCGCGCACCCGGGAAATGGGCGGCACCGCCAGCACCGTGGAAGTGGGGCGGGCGATTGCCGAGTGTCTGGCTGGAAACAGGAGCTGAACAGATGACCCTCGAACACTACATCGACAACCAATGGCAAGCCTCGTCCTGGGCCGAAGACATTCCGGTGCAGGACCCCAGCACCGGCATCAGCTATGCGCGGATCGCCCGGGGCACCGCCGAGGACATCGACCTGGCGGTGCAGGCCGCGCAACGGGCCCTGGGGGACAATTTCGACGGCCCCTGGGGCAGCCTCTCGGCCCTGGAGCGCGGGCGTCTGCTGGCGCGCCTGGGCCAGGCGGTGCTGGAGCACCATGAAGAGCTGGCGCAGATCGAAGCCCGGGACACCGGCAAGGCACTCAAGGTGGCCCGCGCCGACGCCACCGCCCTGGCGCGCTATTTCGAGTACTACGCTGGGGCCGCCGACAAACTCCACGGCGAGACCTTGCCCTATCAGGCCGGCTATACCGTGCTCACGGTGCGCGAGCCCCATGGCGTTACCGGGCACATCATTCCCTGGAACTACCCGATGCAGATCTTCGGCCGCAGCGTCGGCGCTGCCCTGGCGGCGGGCAACGCCTGCGTGGTCAAGCCTGCCGAGGACGCCAGCCTGTCGCTGCTGCGGCTGGCGGAGCTGGCGGCCCAGGTCGGCTTCCCGGCGGGCAGCCTGAATGTGGTCAGCGGCTATGGCCACGAAGCCGGTGCCGCGTTGTGCGCCCATCCTGGCGTCGCGCATATCTCGTTCACCGGTTCCACCGGCACCGGCGCCCTGGTGGCCAAGGCGGCGGCCGAACGGCATTGCCCGGTAACCCTGGAGCTGGGCGGCAAGTCGCCGCAGATCGTCTTCGCCGATGCCGATGTGGAGCGGGCGCTGCCCGTGCTGATCAACGCCATCGTGCAAAACTGCGGCCAGACCTGTTCCGCCGGCAGCCGCCTGCTGGTGCAGCGCAGCCTGTATGAACCGCTGCTGGAACGCCTGGCCCAGTGCTTTGGCCAACTGCGCGCCGGGCCCTCGGAGCTGGATCTGGACATGGGCCCGCTGATCAACCAGAAACAGCTGCGCCAGGTCCGGGAGTTCGTCCGCGAGGCCGAGGCCGCCGGCATCCGGGTGGCGGCGCGTGGGCAGGTGGTGGCCGAGGCCGGCAGCGGCGGCTACTTCCACGAAGCGGTGCTGTTTCGCGATGTGCCGCCAGACAGTCGCCTGGCCCGGGAGGAAGTGTTCGGCCCGGTGCTGGCGGTGATGCCCTTCGAGGACGAGGCCGAGGCCATTGGCCTGGCCAACGACAGCGCCTTCGGACTGGTGGCCGGGGTCTGGACCCGGGACGGTGCGCGTCAGTTGCGCATGGCCCACAAGCTGCGCTGTGGCCAGGTGTTCATCAACAACTACGGCGCCGGTGGCGGCGTCGAACTGCCCTTTGGCGGAGTCAAGGCCAGCGGCTACGGGCGCGAGAAAGGCTTCGAGGCCCTGCTGGGTTTTACCGCCTTGAAGACCATCGCCATTCGTCACGACTGAGGGCCGCCACTACGGCGGCCAATAACAACAAAAACAGGAGTCACTAGCATGCGTCTAGCCCATAAAACTGCCATCGTCACCGGCGCCGGTTCCGGCTTTGGTGAAGGCATCGCCAAGACCTTCGCCCAGCAGGGCGCCCGGGTTGTAATCGCCGACATGAACGCCACGGGCGGCCAGCGGGTGGCGCAGGAAATCCGCGATGCCGGCGGCCAGGCCCACTTCATCGAGGTCAACGTGGCCCAGGACGCCAGCGTTGCCGCGCTGCTGCGCAACACCCTGGAGCAATACGGCGGCCTGGACATCGTGGTCAACAACGCCGGCACCACCCACCGCAACCGGCCGATGCTGGAAGTGGACGAGGCCGAGTTCGACCGGGTGTTCGCGGTCAACGTCAAAAGCATCTTCCTCAGCGCCAAGCACTTCGTGCCGCATTTTCGTGGCCAGGGCGGCGGGGTGTTCATCAACATCGCCTCCACGGCGGCGATCCGGCCGCGTCCGGGGCTGGTCTGGTACAACGGCAGCAAGGGCGCGGTGGTGGTGATGAGCAAGACCATGGCCGCCGAGCTGGGGCCGGACAACATCCGCGTCAACTGCGTCAACCCGGTGGTGGGCGCCACGGCCCTGCTCAGTGAGTTCATGGGGGTGCCGGACACCCCGGAAAACCGCCAGAAATTCATGGCCACCATTCCCCTGGGACGCTTCTCCACCCCCCAGGATGTGGCCAACGCCTGCCTCTACCTGGCCTCTGACGAGGCGGCCTTCATCACCGGCACCTGTCTGGAAGTGGATGGTGGACGTTGCGTCTGATGATCTGTAAAACCCTCGAGGCCAGAGCCCCGGCGCGTGCGATCCGCGCTTCGTGTAGCCGCTGCCGCAGGCTGCGAACGGCCCGCAGGGCCACAAGGTTCCAGGGGGCGCCGGGGCTTGACGGTTGATCGCCAGGCAAGGCCACGCGAGCATTTTCGCCCGTTTCAACCCAATCAATGGAGTGCATTCGACATGTGTGGGATCGAGAACAACAAGAACCACCCCAATACCCGGCAACTGCTTGAAGGCCTGCCCAAGAACTGGGGCAAGTGGGGCCCGGACGACGAAGTCGGTGCCCTCAACTACCTGCAACAGGCCGAGATACTGCGGGGCGTGGCCGCCGTGCGCCAGGGCAAGACCTTCACCCTGCAAGTGCAGATCGGCCATCCCGGCGGCGACCCGATGTGGCCGGCACGCAACCCTTCGATGCGTTTCAATACCCTGGACCGCAGCCACTATCAGGCCGGCAAGCAGCCCTCCATGACCGGTGGCGCCGAGTACTGCGACGACGTGATCTTCATGCAGCTCCAGGGCTCGACCCAGTACGACGCCCTGGGCCATGCCTGGTACGACAACCAGCTGTGGAACGGCTACGACGCCAGCAGCACTGTCGGCGGCATGGCCAAGGCCAGTGTGTTGCCGATTGCCGAGCGCGGCGTGGTGGGCCGTGCGGTGCTGATCGACATGGCCCGGCACCGCGGCAAGAAGTACCTGGGGCGCGGCGAGACCTTCAACCACCTGGACCTGCTGGCCGCTGCCCAGGCCCAGGGCGTGGCCATCGAGAAGCGCGACATCCTCATCATCCGCACCGGTTCCATGGGCGCCTTCTACGAGTACGGCAAGACCGAGTTCTTCAAGGACCTGGTGGAACCCGGGCTGACCTACAGCCGGGAACTGGTGGACTGGTTCAACCAGATGGAGATCCCCAATCTGGTCACCGACACCATCGCCAACGAGGTGATCACCGACCCGGTGTCCGGGGTGCAGATTCCCCTGCATTGCGCGCTGATGCGCAACCTGGGGATCGCCTTCACCGAGATCGTGCTGCTTGAAGAACTGGCCGAGGATTGCGCCGCCGATGGCCAGTGGACCTTCCTCTACACCGCCGCGCCGCTGAAGATCGTCGGCGGCAGCGGAGCGCCGGTGAACCCCATCGTCATCAAGTAACCGCTGTTTGCTGGTGGCGAGGCGGGCGCAGGGTTTATCCTGCGCCCCCTCACCAAGACCGATAGGGATCATCGACCGATCATGCATGACGATTCACATTCGCCGGACTGCAGTTGCTGCCTGGATCATGCCAGTGCCCATCAGGGTGTGCTCGATACCCTGGAATTGATGGCCGGCCACCCCGAGGCCAGTGAAGACGACATCGTCCAACTGCTGCAGGAGCGTGGCTACTCGGCCATCGCCGCAGAAAAACTCAACGTCTTCGTGCCGTCGGCCTTCTCCTGGATAGTGCTCAAGCGCCTGGGGGTGGAGCACTTGCCCAATCACTTCATCGCCCTGGATGAGGCGGGCCAGGAGGTCCGGATTCCAGTGGCCGACCAGCACTATTTCACCGCCGCGCTGACCCTGGCCTACAACACCTTTGAAAACGGCTGGAGCGAGGTCCTGCCGCGCAAGACCTACGAAATGGTTGCCGGCCGCAGCGCTGAAATGGCCATGGCCAACGAGGCGCTGTATGCCGGGGAATCTTTGCAGGGCTCCACTCTGGAACCCTTGCAACTGCTGCGCCTGGATGCCCAGGCCGCGCTGATCTGAGCACCTGGCGCAACACTACCTACACTGATGGGCAGTCACCCCGGCCGAGGGCCCTTGCGCACGCAGGCCGCTGGCCGGGACCACCCGCCTTCAGTACAGGAGAACCCCCATGAACCATGAATCCGTTTGCATCGTCGCGGCGGCCCACACCCGCTTTGGCCGCCTCGATGGCAGCCTGGAAGACCTGATTGTCCAGGTCACCCGCGACGTGTTGGTGGACGCCGCCATTGACGCCGGGGCGATCGATGCGCTGTTTCTCGGCCAGTTCAACTCCGGGCTGGTGCCTGATGGTTTTCCCGCGTCCCTGATGCTCCAGGCCGACCCGCAGTTGCGCTTCAAGCCGGCCACCCGCTGCGAAAACGCCTGTGCTTCCGGCTCGGCGGCGATCCAGGCCGGGATCAACGCGATCCGCAGCGGCGCCGCCGAACTGGTGTTGGTGGTGGGGGCGGAAAAGATGACCGGCAACAGCACCGCCGAGGTCACCCGGGCCCTGGCCGGGGCCGGCTACCAGAACGACCCGCAAGAGGCCGGCCTGAGCTTTGCCCAACTGTTCGGCCAAGTGGCCCAGCGCTACACCGAGCGCTACCAGAGCCCCCTGGCTGCCATGGCGGCGATTGCCGTGAAGAACCACGCCAACGCCATGGCCAACCCCCTGGCGCAGATGCATCGGGCCATGGATTTTGCCCACTGCAACAGCGTCTCGCCCGGCAACCCGCTGATCGCCGAGCCCCTGCGTCTGACCGACTGTTCGCTGATCAGCGATGGCGCGGCGGCGATCCTCCTTGCGTCGCCGCGCCGGGCCCGGGAGTTCCGCCGTGAAGTGGCGATCCGCGCCCTGAGCCAGGTGAACGACTTCCTGCCCATGGCGCGCCGCGACGTGCTGGCCTTCGAAGGCCCGCAACTGGCGATCCAGGGCGCCTTGCACGAAGCCGGCCTGGGCCTGGACGACCTGGCGTTCGCCGAAGTCCACGACTGCTTCACCATCGCCGAACTGCTGATCTACGAAGCCATGGGCCTGGCGCCCAAGGGTGAAGGCCATCGAGCCCTGGACGAAGGCTGGGTGAATGCCGACGGACGCCTGCCGGTGAACCTCTCCGGCGGGCTCAAGGCCAAGGGACATCCGGTGGGCGCCACCGGTGTGTCGATGCATGCCCTGGGCTTTCGCCAGTTGACCGGCGAGTCCATTGGCCTCGCCGCGCGCTCACCGGAGTTCGGCTTGCTGTTCAACATGGGCGGCATGGCGGTGGCCAACTACGCCTCGGTGTTGCAGGCCGTCAGGGTGTAAGGGGTTCCGGCCACGCCGGCGTTCAGAGTGCCGGCGTAGCGCCCAGGGGCCCCCAGTCCAGTCTGCGGGCCACTCTCCAGTACCCCGGTTCCTGGCACATGCCAACGTAGAAGGGTTTATGAGCGAGCAATGGCTTTGGCGGCTTGTGGGTCACTTTGCTGTCGCGCACCTTGATGCAGTAGCGGGTGTAGTTGCGGATCTGGTTGAGGCTGACGTCGATCAGGTCCTGGGGGCAGATCAGCAGTGCATCACCGAACAAGAACTGCTGGAATCCCTGGATCTCCAGGCGGCCCTGAGGGCTGAGTCGGGTTTTCCACATCAGCGGGTCGAGGTCCTGTAGCTCAAACTCCTGCTGCACCGAGTAGCGTTCCACGGCTCCCTGGCGAACCTCCAGGCCGCCTGCGGCCTTGTAGGTGATCTGGCTCATGGCCCCGGGCAGCATCAGCAGGAAGGTGCAGGCCATCAACAGTGCGCAGGCTACCGAGTAGGCGATGCGTTTGTAGAGGTCCGCGTTGAGGCAGTAGAAAATCACGACGGGTAGCAGGGTAAAGGCCAGCACCAGCAGGTTCAGGATTGCCGGGAAATGGGGAGCTTCACTCAGCACCTCGTTGCTATAGGCATTGAGCAGCAACAGGCTGGGAAAGACTCCCGATATCACCGTGCTGGTCAGGCAGAAGGTGATGAGGTAGGTAAAGCCGATCCTTGAGGCCCGTGTCGCCTTGCCTGGTTTGTTCACGTTGCTGTCGAGCACCTCCTTGAAGGCCGGGCGCGAGAGCACCCCCCAGCAGGCGAGCAGCACCAGTGTCACCACCAGCAGTATGGCCAGGCCCGGATCAAGCCATTCGCTGAGGTAGTAGCTGATCAGAATGAAGCCGCCAAAGCCCGCCAGGACCGGCAGGGTCAGCCATACCACGACGTTCTTCAGGTGTTCGGGCGTGGAGTGGAACAAGCTGCACGCCAGTCCGAAGAGCAAGGTGGTGGTGGCCAGCAGTATCAGGTAGAGCACCATCAGTACCAGCACGATGACCAGCCACACCGCCAGCGCCGATTTGGCATCGATGGCGGCCATGAACAGGTCGGTGCGGCCTATTGCACGGGTGTACAGGTACAGGCTCAGCAGGCCCTGGCCGGCTGCGCCCAGTCCGATGAGGGTGCCGATCGGTCCCCAGTACGTGAGCACGCGCTTGAAATTTCTCCTGAACACTTCTTCAAAGGCGGGTCCTGCGACTTGCATGTGGGCACTCCCTGGCGACGTTGATGGCGCGGGAGTAGAGCAAGACCTCATGGGCTGTGTCGATGCTTTTGCACGCTGGCCCGCTGGCAACCGCGCCCTCCCTGGCGCGTTCCTGCATCATCGCGGGTATACCGCCCGGCCATGAACCCGCCCCTTGCGCCCCGCCGTCAGGCGATAGGCAATGCCCAGCCAGACAAACCACGCCGGCATCACGCACAGCGCCAGGCGGGTGTCCGGGCGCAGGGCCAGCAGGCACAGGACAAACAGCAGGAAGGCCAGGGCAAACCAGGCCATGGGCACGCCGCCGGGCATCTTGTAGCGCGAACGGGCGTGCAGTTGCGGGTGCTTTTTGCGGTAGGCGATGTAGGACGCGAGGATGGTCGACCAGGTGAAGATCACCAGGATCGCCGACACCGTGGACACCAGGGTGAAGGCGGTCATCACCTCGGGAACCACGTACAGCAGCAACACCCCCAGCAGCATCAGCAGGGTGGTGAAGCTCAGGCTGATGACCGGCACGCTCTGGCCCGACAGGCGCTTGAACAGGCGCGGCGCATTGCCCTGGTCGGCGAGGCCGAAGAGCATGCGGCTGGCCGAGAACACGCCGCTGTTGGCCGAGGAAGCGGCGGAGGTCAGCACCACGAAGTTGACGATGCCCGCCGCCGCCGGGAAGCCGGCAATCAGGAACAGCTCGACGAACGGGCTCTTGTTCGGCGACACCTGTTGCCAGGAGGTCACGGCGATGATGCAGGCCAGGGCCAGCACGTAGAACAGGATGATCCGCAGCGGTATGGCGTTGATGGCCTTGGGCAGGGTGCTGTGAGGGTCGCGGGTTTCCGCGGCGGCGGTGCCGATCAGCTCGGTGCCGGCGAAGGAGAAGATCGCCATCTGGAACCCGGCGAAGAAGCCCAGCAGGCCGTGGGGAAAGGCCGCTTGCCGGTCCAGCAGGTGGCCCAGCGAGGCGGTCACGCCCGAGGGCGAGACGAACGAACTGGCGATCAGCACCAGGCTGACGCCGATCAGGGTGACCACGGCGATGATCTTGATGATGGCGAACCAGAACTCCACTTCGCCGAACAGCCGCACCGTGAGCACGTTGAGGGCGAACAGCGTCAGCATCATGCTGACCGCGGGCATCCAGGCCGGCACCCCGGGGAACCAGTACTGGAAGAAACCGCCCACCACCACGGCGTCGCCCACCACCGCCACGCTCCAGCTCAGCCAGTAGGACCAGCCGAGAAAAAACGCCGCGCGCGGCCCCAGGTAGGCGCCGGCAAAGTCGGCGAAGCTCTTGAATTGCAGGTTCGACAGCAGCAGCTCGCCCATGGCGCGCATCACCAGGTACACGAACAGGCCGATGATCATGTAGATCAGGATGATCGAGGTACCGGACATGGCGATGATCTTGCCCGAGCCCATGAACAGCCCGGTGCCGATGGCGCCGCCCATGGCCATGAGCTGGATATGACGGTTATGCAGGGTGCGTTGCAGCACGGGGCGCGCAGGGGCCCCGAGGGTATCTGGAGTCATCACAAAACCTCTTGATTTTATAGTTGTCGAGTTTTGGCAGTGCAGGGTGGCTGGGGCTGCGCGCTGTGGTTGTAGGTCGGGGTGGCGCAACCGGTTCGGGTTGGGCCGCTGCACAGGGGCACGGGGCGTTTTCCCGTGCAGCGGCCATGGGGGTATTGCCTCAGCCGCTGGCCAGCCGGCGCGGGGCGCCTGTGGCGGCGTCGGGGCCCTGGCCGATCAGTTGGTACAGGTCCTTGATGTTGGCCGGGGTCGGCACCAGGTGGATCCGCTCGCCAATGCCGTGTTCGCGCGCCTGGTCGTGCAGGTAGCGCAGGGACGAGAAGTCCTCCAGGGCAAAGCCCACCGAGTCGAACACCGTGACCTGCCGGGCATGCTCGCGGCCCGGTTCCAGGCCCTGGGCGATGCGGAAGTATTCGGTCACCGCAAAGTCCGCCGGCAACTGCTGGATATCACCCTCGATGCGCGTTTGCGGCTCGAACTCGACGATCACCCGGGCATTGCGCAGGATCTCTGCGTGTAGTTCGGTCTTGCCCGGGCAGTCGCCGCCCACCGCATTGAGGTGCATGCCGGGCTCGATCAGCTCCGGGGTGAGGATGGTGGCGTAGGCCTTGTCCGCGGTCACCGTGGTGACGATGTCGGCGCCCTTGACCGCATCGGCCACCGACTCGGCGATGCGCACCTTCAGGCTCGGCCAGGCTTGCAGGTTGTGCTTGAGCTTGCGGGAGGCGGCCGGGTCGATGTCGAAGATCCGCAGCTCGTCGATGCCGAGCATGTCGTGGAAGGCGATGGCCTGGAACTCGCTCTGGGCGCCATTGCCGATCAGCGCCATGGTTCGGCTGTCCGGGCGCGCCAGGGCACGGGCCACCAGGGCCGAGGTGGCGGCGGTGCGTACCGCGGTGGTCAGGGTCAGTTCGCTGAGCAGCACCGGGTAGCCGCTGTCCACCTCGGCCAGCACGCCGAAGGCCATGACCGTGAGCAACTGCCGGGCCGGATTGCCAGGGTGGCCGTTGACGTACTTGAAGGCGTACTGCTGGCCATCGTCGGCGGGCATCAGTTCGATGACTCCGGTGGGCGAGTGGTTGGCGGTGCGCGGGGACTTTTCGAAGGCTTGCCAGCGCAGGTAGTCGGCCTGGATATAACCGGCCATTTCACGGATCGCCCTGGCGACACCCAGGCGCTTGTACAGCGCCGCTGCCTGATCCACATCGATAAACAAGGTCATGGTGATTTCCCTCTCGGTCGGAACGTTGAACACTGCGGGAGCGCGCGCCTGGCGCGCGCTAGCGGTTGGCATGGCCGTGCAGCACATTGACCGCATTGATGCCGATCTCATCCACCATGTAGCCGCCTTCCATCACGAACAGGGTGGGCGTGCCCACCGTGGCGATGATCTGGCCCATGCCGAGAAAGTCTTCGCTTTCCAGCAGGAAGTGGCTGATGGGGTCGTCCTTGAACGTGTCCACGCCCAGGGACACCACCAGCAGTTCGGGAGCGAAGGCCCGCAACTGTTTGCAGGCCAGCTCCAGCGCTTGGCGGTAGTGCTGCCAGGTGGTGTTCTTCGGCAGGGGCAGGTTCAGGTTGCAGCCTTCGCCGGCCCCGCTGCCGCGCTCGCTGGCATGGCCCGAGAAGTAGGGGTAGGACACGGCCGGGTCGCCGTGCAGCGAGACGAAGAGCACGTCGCCACGGTCATAGAAAATGTTCTGGGTGCCGTTGCCGTGGTGGAAGTCCACGTCCAGCACCGCCACCCGCCTGGCGCCCCGGGTGATGGCGTGCTGCGCGGCGATGGCGGCGTTGTTCAGGTAGCAGTAGCCGCCCATGTATTCCCGTGCGGCGTGATGCCCCGGCGGGCGGCACAGGGCGAAGGCGCTGTCCTGGCCTTCATCGATCAGGGCCAGGGCAGTGAGGGCGATATCGGCGCTGGTGCGCACCGCATCCCAGGTGGTGGCGGTGATCGGCGAGCCGGCGTCCATGGCGAAGAAACCCAGCTTGCCGTCGATGAATTCGGGCACCTGCTGGTTGGCCAGGTCGCGCACCGGCCACACCAGGGGCAGGGCGTCGTGGCTGCGGCCGGTGGCGGTCCATTCGCTCCAGGCGTTTTCCAGGAAGCTGACGTAACGTTCGCTGTGGGCGGCCACGTAGCAGGCGCGGTCGAAGCGCCGCGGGCCGATGATCTCGCCAAGCCCCACGTGGCGCACCCGGTCTCGCACCGTGTCGGCGCGGCTGGGTTGCTCGAAGGAGGGCTTGAGCACGCCATCCTTCAATTCGGTGCCATGGTGCAGGCGGTGGGATTCGCTGAAGACGGTAAGCATGCTGAACGCATCCATTGTTATTGTCCGGTGCAAATAGTTTGTTCCGGCATGGCTGCGAATTCTTTGCTTTTTGTTCTGGTGCAATTAGAGTTTTGGGTAATATTTTCCCCGTTGGTGGCTGATTGTGAAAAAAACGACTCGCAGCGTTAACCTCGACGACACCGACCTGGCGATTCTTGCGCTGTTGCAGCAGGACGCGAGCATTTCCAACGCCGAGCTCAGCGAGCGCCTGTCCCTGAGCCTTACCCCCTGCTGGCGGCGGCGCAAGCGCCTGGAGGAGGAGGGGGTGATCAGGGACTACCAGGCCAACCTCGACCGGCGCCTGCTGGGGCTGGACATCCTGGCCTTCGTCCATGTGCGGTTCGCCACCCACTCCGACCAGACCCCGGACGATTTCGAGACGGTGATCATGCGCCTGCCCGAGGTCCAGGCCTGCCACAAGATCACCGGCGACGCCGACTACCTGCTGCAGGTGCTGGCCCGTGACCTGGACAGCTACAGCGACTTTGTCGAGCACGTGCTCAGGCGCCAGCCGGGCATTGCCTCGATCCAGTCCAGCCTGGCGCTGCGCGAGGTCAAGGCCACCAGCCGCCTGGCGATTCCCCAGCCGCTACCCAGGTAGGGCGGCATCAGATTTCCGATTTTTTGTGCCGGGCTATTCAATGATTGCCCTGCAGGTACTTTCGGCGCGGTCGTGCGCTCGCGTTCCAGCGAGGCAGGCAACAGCAGTGTTGAGCAGGCCATGGATGCAGAAGCAGCAGCGCCTGGCCGCGGCGCTGCCCCGGCCCCAGGGCCTACTGAAATTCGCCGGACTCCAGGCAGAAGGCGACCAGGGCCTGGTCGCTGTCCAGGTTGAGCTTGCGGATCGCCGAGATCTTCTGCGCACTGACGGTCTTCACGCTGCGCTTGAGGTTGGCGGCGATCTGCATCATTGATTCGCCGCGCACGAAATGCCGCAGCACTTCGTATTCCTTGGGCGTAAGGCTGCTCAGGCCGTCGGCCATGGAGCGCAGCGGGCTGCTGTTGAGCTCGTTCTGCACCAGGCTCGGCGGGTGGTGGATGCGCCCCTGGCGGACGTTCTCCAGGGCGCTGAGCAGCTCGCTCATGTCATGGCGCTTGGGCAGTACCGAGCGCACGCCGATGTCATACAGCGCGGCCACGATCATCGGGTTGGACATCATGGTCAGCACCAGCACCTGGACCCTGGGGAAGTGCCGGATCAGGTAGGTCACCAGGCGTATGCCATCGCCGAAGGTCGGGTCGCCCTCCATGAAGTAGTCGGTGATGACCACGTCGATCCGCGGGTCATCCGAAAGTTGCTGGACCAGGGCACTGGGGGTGGTGACAGCCGCCACCACCTCGTACTGGCGGGTCTTTTTCAACAGGTCGCTGACGGCAGCGAGCACCAGGGGATGATCGTCGGCCAGGGCAACGCGTATTTTTTTCATGGTGGACACGATCCATTGTCAAAAGGGAATGCGCAGAAATGCGGGTACTAGGAGCGTTCATTCGAGCTGGCTGATGTCTTGCAAGGCGTGCAGCAGCATCAGGCTATGCGTGCGCGTGGTAGCCGTCAAACCGCTCTGGCGCAAGCTCTGCCCCAAGTCGTGGACCTGCAGGATCAGCGCTTCCTGGCCAGCCACCGCCAGCGACCCGCGCACCCGGTGCAGCAACTGGAAGATGCGCTCGTAATCCTCCTCGTCCAGGGCCTGGCGCAGGTGTTCCACGTCCTGGCCCATGGTGCGGGCAAACAGTTCCCGCAGGTTCGGCGGCAGGCCATCAACTGGCGCGTTGCCAGGCGCGGCTGCCGGATCGGCGAGCGGCTCCGGGGCGAGGCTGGTGAGCCGTGCCAGGCTGGCCCGCAGGGTCTGCAACGGCACTGGCTTGACCAGCCAGGCGTCCATCCCGCAGGCCTGGCAGCGGGCCTCTTCGTCGCACATGGCATTGGCGGTGATGCCGATGATCGGCCGGTCGTCCCCGGCGGCGCGCAGGATGCAAGTGAGTTCGTAGCCGTTCATGCGCGGCATGTTGACGTCGGTCAGCAACAGGTCGTAGTCGCCGATGCGCCACAGGTCCAGGGCTTCCGCGCCATCGGCGGCCAGGGTATTGCGGCAGCCCAGTTGCTGCAGCTGATGGCTCAGGGTCGCCTGGTTGATCGGGTTGTCCTCGGCCACCAGCACGTTCAGGCCCAGGGGGGCCAGAGTGGCGATGTCCCGGGCCGGCAGTTCCGGTTCGGCAGGAGCGTCGGGCGCGCCGCCCAGGGTGCGTTCCAGCAAGCGGCCGATGGCATAGTAGTCGCCGGCCTCGGCCAGGCCCGCACCGGGGGTGCGTTGCTGGCCGCCCAGGTCGATGCGCAGCAGCCCGGGGGGCAGGGCCTCGGACGCTTCGGGGCGGTCATCGAACAGCCGCAGGAGAACGCCCTGGCCCTGGGGAGGTGGGGCCGTAGCGTCCACGGGGGTGGCCTGGGCGTGCCACTTCTGCAGCCACTGGCAGAGGTTGTCGGTGAGTTCGTGGTGCGGGCTTTGTACGTAGATTCGCGCGCCGCCCAGGTCGGGCTGGCGCTCGGCGTCGGGGTCGCTGGCCACCGGCAGTTCCAGCTGCATGGAGAAACTGCTGCCCAGGCCCAGCTCGCTGGTGAGGTGGATCTGGCTGCCCATCAGCGCCGCCAGCTTGGCGCAGATCGACAGGCCCAGCCCCGCGCCGTGCACTGTGTGGGAGTGGGCGTCGATCTGATAGAAGGGGATGAACAACTGCTGCTGTTCTTCCTTGCCGATACCGATACCGGTGTCCGCCACCTGCAGCGACAGCAGCACCCGTCCCTGGCTGCCGGGCTCGGCCCGGGCGCGCACTATCACCTGGCCCGAGTGGGTGAACTTGACCGCGTTGCTGATCAGGTTGGTGAGGATCTGGCTGATCCGCCCCGGATCGCCGAGCAGGGCTGGAGGCAGTTCTGGATCGACCCAGGAAAACAGCAGCAGGCCCTTGTTCCGGGCACTGTCGACAAAGCTTGCGGTGCAGCGCTGGACCAGGGCCCTGGGATCGAACAGCTGATCCCCCAGGGACAGCTGGCCGGATTCGATGCGGGTGATGTCGAGGATGTCGCTGATGATCTGCAGTAGCAGCCCGGACGACACCTGGATGCGTTCGAGCAACTGGCGCTGTTCGCGGTCCAGGTCGGTCAGGCCCATCAGTTCCAGGGAGCCGAGCACCCCGTACAGCGGCGTGCGGATCTCGTGGCTCATGGTGGCGAGGAACACCGACTTGGCGCCGTTGGCCTTGTCGGCCGCCTGTTTCGCCTGGGTCAGTTGCTGCTCCATCTGGGCCCGCGCACTGAGGTCGGCAAAGGCGCAGATCAGCACATCCTGGTTGCGGTAGCGGGTGGGGGCGAAGGCGATGTAGAACGAGCGTCCGTCGAAGCTCTGGTAGTTCTCGATCTCCCCCGGCTCCCGGGCCCGGGCGATGCGCTCCAGCAATGCCGGGTCCAGACCGCTGGCGTCCAGGCTCTGGCCGACCTGGGTGGTGAACCATTTGAGGGCCAGGTTGTTGGCGAAGACGATCCGCCGGTCTTCGCGGCTGAGCACGCACAGGGCCACTGGCGTGGTCTCCAGCAGGGTGCGGCTGAACTGATGGTTTTCCACCAGCTCGGCGTGAGCCTGTTGCGCCGGCGCTATGACCCGGCGCTGGTACCAGCGCGCATAGACCCTGGCGGCCAGGGGGCTGAGCATCAGCAGCAGGAAGATCGCCGCCAGGGACCAGGAGTGGCCGAGGAACAGGGCGCGGTAGCTCAACAGGTAGTAACCGCTCCAGTGGCCACTGGCGTCGTTGATCCGGAACAGCAGGCCGTCGCTGCGCACGTTGGCCCCCTCGTGCAGCGCCAGGGGCGCCGGTTCATCCCCCAGCAGCAGGCCGTCGAGCCGGCCCTGCAGCCAGAACTTGTCGTAGAAGTGCCGCCGCTGCGGCGTGGTGAAGACGTTGATGCGGTCCCTGTAGGTGAGGCAGGCAGCATAGGTGCCGGAACTCTGCAGGCCGCTGCCGGGGGCAAGGTTGTGCAGCGCGGTGAAGGCGATCATGTGCTGGGGAAAGTCCTTGAGACGGATCCAGCGGATCGTGTCGCTGTCGCTGCTGGTAGCGCTGGCGCGCACCGCATGCAGGCCTGCCAGGACCAGGGGGGTGGTCAGCCGCGGCCAGCGGCTGCCGATGGTGGGCACGGTAAAGCTGCTGCCGGCACCGGCGTCCACCACCAGCAGGGCCGAAGCGGGAAAGCTCGAGCGCACCCAGAAGCTGGAGTAGAGATCGGCCAGGTAGCGCCCAAGGCCGGCTGCTGCGGCGCTCTGGTGGGGGCATTGGGCCAGGTCCTGGCAGACCAGGGTGAAGGGGGTTTCCACCGAGGAGGGGTTGCCCTGGAACAGGGTCGCGCCCACCGCCTCCTGTTGCTCCATGAGGTGGAAGAGCTGCGCCGGATCCTGGTCCGCGTCCTTGTATTGCAGGCGCTTCTCGCCGGCCAGCCGCTGGAGCAGGGCTTGCTGCTCGCTCATGTAGCGGGTCAGCAGTTGGAAGTCCACGGCAATCCGTTCCTGTTCCTGGCGGATGATCCGCTGGCCGCCCCAGAACAGCGCGCCGCCCATGACCAGCAGCAACGGCAGAATGAGGAACAGCACGAGATTCAATCGTCGGAAGTTTTTCGCGATGCGGCGTAGCGGGATGTCTGGCATGGGAGAGAGGAGGCGGGCCGGGTAGGTGACGAAAAGGGTGGAGTAACAGTGCATCCCAGCAGTTGTGTGAAGGCGTCCAGCTCCAATGCGGCGGAAATAAGATACCCCTGGGCACTGTCGCAGCCAATCTGGCGCAGAAATTCCAGGTCACGGGCCGATTCCACGCCCTCGGCCACCACTTCCAGGCCCAGTTGCCGGCCCAGTTGCACCGCCGCCACCAGGGCTGCGGCGCGGGCATCGTCGGCTGCGGCGCCATGCACGAAGTGGCGGTCGATCTTCATCTCGGTAAAGGGCGTGGAGATCAGGCTGTACATGGAACTGTAGCCCATGCCGAAGTCGTCCTGTGCCAGGCCGAAGCCTTTGAGGCGCAGGCGGCTGGCGCCCATATGATACTGCCCGGGGGACAGTGGCCGCTCGGTTTCCAGCAGCTCGAAGCAGATATCGCTGGTGGCCAGCCCCGAGGCGAGGGTGATCTGCTGCAACTGGTCGGGCAGGCCGGGGTCGTCCAGCAGTCCGGTGGGCAGGTTCACCGATACGCTGAGGCGGTGGCCCAGGCGTTGCCAGTGCTGCTGCGCCTGGAGGGCGTCGTCGAGCATCAGCAGCAACAGCGCATGGTCCAGCTGGCAGCGGCTGATGGAGGCAAGGAACGAGTCCGGCATCAGCAGCCCGAAGGACGGACTGTTCCAGCGCACCAGGGCCTCGGCGCCGACGATCCGGCCAGTGCTCAGCGAGCGCCGGGGCTGGAACCGGGCCTTGAGCTCGCGGCGTTCGATGGCCCGCTCCAGGACCTGGCGGTCGAACACCGCCTCTTGCTCGGGCCGGGCTGCCAGCACCGGGTCCTGGCTATTGCCGATGATGGCGCTGATCTGCTCGACGTGGATCGCTTCCAGGGGCTTGGGGAAGGTGCCGAGTACCGCCAGGCCCTTCTCCTTGGCCATCAGGCTGACGCTGTTCATCAACCGCCGCGAGCAGGACGAGACGATGGCCAGGATCGGCACCTGGTCGACACCGGTCAGGGCATGGATGAACTGCACTCCATCCATTTCCGGCATGTGCAGGTCCACCAGCACCAGGTCGTAGACCTGCCGGTGCAGCATGGCCAGGGCCTGGCGCGCATCGAGGGCGCTGTCCACCCGGCCGAACCCGGCCGCCTGCAACAGGTGCCGGGCCTGCAGGCAGTGGATCGGATGGTCGTCCAGCACCAGGACTCGCAGGGGCTTGAGCATGCTCAAATGACTTTCCTCTTGATGGATTGCAGTACCTCGCTCAAGGCGTCCAGGGGTACCGGCTTGATCAGCAAATGACGGATTCCGGCCGACTCGCAGTGGCTGCGCAGCGCCGGGGAGAGCTCACCGGTGATACCGATGATGGGGCCGCAATACCCCCGCTCGCGCAGGGTGCGGGCAAACGACAGACCGTCCATGTGTTCCATCTGCAAGTCGGTCAGCACGCCGTCGAAGGACAGCAGGTCGGTGCGTTTCAAGGCATCGACGGCGCTGGCGCAGGCCACCATCCGGTTGCCCAGGTAGCGGCCCTGCTGAAAGATCACCTGCAGCGACAGGGGGCTGTCGTCCACCGCCAGCAGCTTGAGGTCCAGGCTCGGGGCCAGGGCTTCGGGGGAGGCGAAGCACCGTTCGGCAACGATGCCGGACTGGGCCTGGGCCACGGCGTTGCGCAGGCTGTCGAGGCTGAAGGTGCGGGCCACCCAGCTGTCGCCGGCCTGGCGCTGCGGCGGGCCCATGCCGGGGGCGTGCATGAGCACCCGCGGGCCGCTCCAGGCCACTGGCCGCGAGGGGCCGAGAAAGGCTTCCACCAGCACCGCCTTGCGGGTCGGCGGGTCGCGTTCGGCCACATAGGGAATGGCCAGGGCGCCCCAGCGGCGCAACCAGTGGCAGAGGTTGAGATTCACTTCCTGGATATCCCCGCGCACATACACCGGGGTCACCCCCAGGCGCGGCAGGTCCGGCGCCGGGGCGGCGGTGCAGGGTTCCAGGGCCAGGCTGAAGCTGAAGCTGGAGCCCAGGCCCGGTTCGCTGATGGCGCTCAACTGACCCTGCATCATCGTCGCCAGCCGTTGGCAGATGGCCAGGCCCAGGCCGGTGCCCGGCGCCTTCTGGCCCAGCCAGCTGGGCACCCGGTAATAGGGTTCGAACAGGTTGGCCTGGAACTCCGGGGCGATCCCCGGGCCGCTGTCCACCACCTGAAAGCGCAGGCGGGGCGCCTGGCTCGGGCCCGCCTCGGCATGCAGGCGCAGCACCACATGGCCGGACTCGGTGAACTTGATGGCGTTGCTCACCAGGTTGTTGAGGATCTGGCGAATGCGTTCGCCGTCGCCCACCACTCGCTCGGCGACATTCGGGTCCAGGGTCACGTACAGGCGCAGGCCCTTGCTGCGGGCCCGGGCCGAGTAACTGAAGGCCACTTCTTCCACCAGCCGCACCGGGGAGAAGGGGGCGCTGGTGAGGCTCAGGCGGCCGGACTCGATCAGTGACATGTCGAGGGTGTCGTTGATGGTTCGCATCAGCGCCGAGGATGCTTGCTGGGTGGCTTCCAGGTAGTCGCCCTGCTGGGCGCTGAGGGCGGTGGTGCGGAGCATTTCCAGAGAGCCGAGGATGCCGTACATGGGCGTGCGGATCTCGTGGCTCAGGGTGCTGAGGAACAGGGTCTTCTCGTGGTTGGCCTGGTCCGACAGCAGCTTGGCCTGCAGCAGCGACTGTTCGGCCACCTTGAAGTCGGTCACGTCGCTGATGCAGCACAGCACCGCCGCCACGCCGTTGTAGCCGGTGGGGGCACAGGTCAGCTGAATGAAGGTGCCGTCGTCCAGGGCATGTTCGATGGCATGCACCCGGGCAGGCGGCTCGTCGAGGATGCGCTCGCGCAGGCCGGGCACCGAGGCCAGCCAGCGGCGCCCGGATTCATTGCACAGGATCAGCCGGCCGTTGTCGCGCCGCATCAGGCACAGGCCCACCGGCGCCACCTCGATGAAGCGCCGGTTGAGGGACACGCTGTCTGCCAGGGCGCTGTAGTGGCGCACTGCGGGTTCCACCAGGCGCAGGCGGATGTAGCGCGCGCCGAGAAAGATCACCGCGAACAGAAGCAGGGTCACCAGCAGGGTGGTGTACAGCGGGCCACGGCTGTCGCGCAGCAGTTGGCTGACCGGTGCGTAGTACACCAGGCGCCAGCCGGCGTTGCCCACGGATTTATTGAGCACGATGTAGTCGGGCAGCCCGCCCAGGCGGTGCAGGCCGAAGGAGTCCTCGTCGGCCTGCAGGCGCGACAGGCTGCCGGGCACTTGCCAGTTGGCGCTGTGCAGCACCAGTGCGCCGTCGGCGTCATACAGCAGGTATTTGCCCTGGTGCAGGCCCAGGGGGTCCAGGGCCAGGTCGATCTCGGTGAGCTCCAGGCCCAGCCAGCCCTCGCTGGCGTGATGCTCGTCCACCGGGCGCAACAGGTACACCTGCTTGTTGCCATCGATGCCGGCCCAGTACCACAGGGTCCGGGCCTCGGGGTGTCGGGCCAGCAGGTCCTGTACCGCACGCTGGTCGAGCTGGCGCAGCCAGGGTGCGTCCACGGCCTTGCTGGGGGGCTGGCCGGTGCCGGTGGCCGCTGGCTCGTAGAGAGTGCTGACCAGGCCCTGTTCCGGCACCAGGTACAGCAGCTGGCTGTGGGTACTGTCCACTTCCACCAGGTCGCGGGCAGTCAGCACCAGGGCCCAGCGCCGGGAGGGAGTACTGCCGAAGGGCAGTACCCGCAGTTGCTCGTTACTTGCCAGAAAGTTGCGCGCCGTTGAACTAAGGCGCTCATCGCTAGTGCGCACGGCCGAAGAAGAAATGGCCTTCAACAGGCTTTCCCGTTGATTGAAGAATTGTTGTGCGTTAAATGCCGCTGCGTTCATTTGCCGGCGGTAGTTGGAGAGGGTTTCATTAAGTGACCAGTGGACCACGAAACCGGCAATGATCAGGATGCAGGACAGCAGGCTGTACATGAAAAGGCGCAGCAGGACCACCGGGATATAGGCCCCGGAGAAGTGGCTGGTAAACGCTGGGAAGTGGGCTTGTGTATGCATCGGCCCATAGTAAGGAGAACTATCTATATCCCTCTTCAGAATATTCTTAATGCCAGGGGCTTTAAGAAGATTCTCATTTTTTAGTTCACCTATTGACTTCAGGCTTTCGACCCTCTTGTGCTCTAACGCAAAGGTTTGAAAGTTATGGTTCTGGTTAAGAAAACGATAAGCCTCGCCGTTAGCTCCGCGCTGTCGTTGATGACGCTTGTTACTCAGTCTGCAACCGCTGCTGATTATGAAAAAATCGATTTGTCCTCGCCCGAAGGTGAATCCCTGACCCTGGATGAGGCGTCTGTCGATTACACCGGCCGTGGGCCGGCGGTGCGGGTCAGCGGCGCTCAGAACCAGTTGCAGGGCCAGGGCTACGATATCCGGGCCACGGCGGACAGCCCCAACAGCGCGGTGGTGGGCGTGCAGGTGGACGCCGGCGGCAAGGCCGAACTGAGCGGCGTGACCATCAGCACCGGCGGCTCGGATTTCGCCACTGGGGCCCAGGCCACCGGCGCCGGCAGCCAGTTGACCCTGAACGATGTGCAGATCACCACCAGCGGCAACCAGAGCCGCGGCGTGGTGGCCAGCGCTGGTGGCCAGGTGCAGGTGGCCGGTGGCTCCATCACCACCTCGGGCAACCAGGCCGATGTCTTGTCCGCCTCCGGCATGGGCTCCAGCATCCTGGCCTCGGACCTGACCCTGACCGCCACTTCGACCGGCTCGGTCAATGCGGTCCGCGCCGCCGATGGTGCGGCCATCGAGCTGCAGCGCGTCAGCATCCAGTCCAGCGGCTTCATTGGCGCGGTGGCCGTGGAAGGGGTCGGCTCCTCCCTCAGCGCCGACGGCGTCGACATCACCGCCGAGAATGGCCGTGGCATCGGTGTGACCAGCGCCGCCCTGACCTTTCGCAACGGCAGCATCAATGCCAAGGGCGACGGCATCACCCTGAGCAGCCTGTACCAGAAACCGGGTGGCACGGCGGTGGTCAGCCACAGCCGGATCACCTCGCAGAATGGCAACGGTATCAACGTCAACGCCGACCAGGCCGCGGCCGATCTGGACAGCGTGCAGGTCACCGCCCTGGGCGACTATGGCGTGGCGATCTGGATGCCGGGCAGCAACACCCGGGTGGACGTCAAGGACAGCATTCTGCAAACCCGTGGCCAGAGTGCGGTGGCCATCGACAACCGTGGCGGCGTGTTCACCATGGACGGTGGTTCCATCAGCACCCTTGGCGACAACTCCCATGCCCTGTACGCCTCGCCGGACACCACAAACAGCCCCGGTGCGGTGTTCAACGTCAGCCGCGTGCTGATCGAAACCAGTGGCCGGGGCTCCGTGGGGGCGCTGGCCCGCATGGCGGGGGCGAGCATCAGCCTGAGCAACAGCAGCATCGTCACCCACGGCGACCTGGGCTATGGCCTGTTCGCCTCGGGCCGCGGTGCCAGCGTGGAGCTGCAGGACAGCGACGTGCAGACCGCCGGCGAGCAGGCTCACGGCCTGGCCATCAGCAACAACGCCACGACCCGCTTCCAGGGCTCGACCGTGGTCACCAACGGCAGCAACGCCCATGGCATCGTCAGTTTCGCCACTGGCGCCGGGGTGGTGAACGATGTGGAGGTCACGTCCAGCCATATCCAGACTGAAGACGGCGCCGGCATCCTGGTCAACGGCGGAGGCCTGACCACGCGCTTTACCGACAGTAGCCTGGTGGGCCGCAGCGGTGGCGAGCAGGGCACCGCGCTGTGGATCACCGACCGCGCCAGCGGGGTGCTGGCCGGTGCGGTGCAACTGGACGCCGTGCGCTCGAACCTGTTCGGTGATGTGCTGGTGGACGGCGGCAGCCTGCAACTGTCCCTGGCCGACCACTCCAGCCTGGACGGGGCGATCAAGGGCGGCATCCGTGATACCCAACTGAGCCTGGACGACAGCAGTGTCTGGACCCTGCGCGGCGACTCCCAGCTCACCCGCCTGGCCAACAACGGCGTGGTGGAGTTCGCCGATCCCGGCCTGGCGGGGGCCTTCAAGCAGTTGCAGGTCAGTGGCGACCTCGAGGGCGACGGCCACTACATCATGAACACCGACCTGGGCCTGCAGCAGGGTGACCGGTTGATCGTCGGCGGCCAGGTCACCGGCAACAACGACATTCTGGTGCGCAACTCCGGCAGCGAACCGGGGGCCGAGGGCCAGAGCCTGACCCTGGTGCAAAGCGCCGGCGGCCCGGGTTCGTTCAGCCTGGCCAACCGCGGTGGGGTAGTGGATGCCGGGACCTATCGCTACGGTCTTGCGGCCGATGCCCAGGGCAACTGGAACCTGGTGAACGTCGGCCGTACCCAGCCGGCGCCGGGGCCGGACAACCTTTCCACCGGCGCCAGCGCGGCGGTCAACAGCAGCGCCATTGCCACCTTGCGGGCCACCTGGGATGCCGAGCGGGCGACCCTGGTACAGCGCCTCGGCGACCTGCGCCAGGGGGCCGATCGCCAGGGTCTGTGGATCCGTGGTTTCGGCCAGCAGCAATCCCTGGACAACGGCGTTGGCCGGACGTTTTCCCAACAGGTACAGGGCACGCAACTGGGCATGGACACCCGGCTCGACACCGCCGGTGGCACCCTGGTGCTTGGCGCGCTGGCCGGCTACAGCCAGACCGATCGCAACTTCAAGGGCGAGGGCAGCGGCAAGCTCGACAGCTACCACCTGGGCGGCTATGCCACCTACCTGGATGACTCGGGCTGGTACACCGACACCTTGCTGACCCTGAACCGCTGGTCCACCCGCCTGGATGTATGGGGCACCGACGGCGCCAAGGTCTCCGGGCATTCACGCAGCAAGGGCGCGGGCCTGTCGGTGGAAGCCGGCAAGCAGATCGATCTGGGCAACCGCTGGTTCGTCGAGCCCCAGGCGCAGGTTTCCATGCTCTATGCCCGCTCCGACAACTACCGCCTGGACAACGGCCTGCAGGTGCAGCCCGGCGATGGGCTGTCGACCCAGATCCGCACCGGTGCCCGGGCCGGGCGTAACCTGCAGCTGCAAGATGGCACACGCTTGCAGCCCTACCTCAAGGCTGGCTGGGTCGAGGATCTGTCGGCGCAGAACAAGGTCCGCACCAACGGCATCGCCAGCCGTCCCGATGGCAACGGCGGTGGCTGGTATGCCGGGGTTGGCGTGACCGGTGAGCTGAGCCGCCAGCATCAGGTGTATGCCGAGGTCGAGACCAGCGAAGGCTCGAACATCGACCGGCCCTGGGCCGCCAACCTCGGTTACCGCTTCACGTTCTGAGGGGCACTGGCGCTCGCCGCGAGCGTCTGGCGCACCCCTTGGGCATAGGACGTCTTGACGATCGGCCCGATCAGAGCTTGCAGGGCCGAGTCGTCGAGGATCAGCGGCGAGCTGATCAGGTAATGCATCTCCACCATCTCGCGCAGCAGCGGGTCGAACAGCCCCAGCAGGCGCAGCAGGGGCTTGCCGATCACCCGCTGCTTGAAGCGGGCACCGCCGTGCTGCCGGATCAGCTCCAGCAGCTCGCGCTGGCTGGTGACCCCGGCGCCGCCCAGGTGCCAGGTCTTGCCGAAGGCCTCGGGCTGCTGGATCAAGCGGCAGACCACCGGCCCCACGTCGGGAACGAAGACAAACTCATGGGGCCGGTCCAGGGGGCCTACCAGGTTCGCCGTGCCGCCCTGGACCGCGGCCTGGAACGCGCCGTGCAGCAGGCTTTTATCGACCCCGGGCCCGTAGAAGTCCGGCAGGCGCAGCACCGTGGCCTGGATCTTGCCGTCGGCATGGGCCTTCCATAGCAGGTCTTCCTGGGACTTGCGCATGCGGCCCTTGAAGCTGTTGGGCTGGCGCGGATGCTGCTCCGCCACCGGGTTGCTGCGAGCCATGCCGTAGGGATAGACGGTGCCGATCAGCAGGATCCGGCGCACCCCGGCGGCGATGGCGCCGTCCAGGGTCTGGCGCATCAGTTGCGGGTGCAGTTCGAAGCGCCAATAGTCCACCCCTACCAGATAGATCAAGGTGTCGATGCCGGCTGCTGCGGCCTCGACCGAGGCGGGCTGGTCGGGGTCCCAGGTGACCGGCGCGGCCAACGGGTCGGCGCCATAGGCCTTTAGCAGGCTGCTCTGGCTGCGGCCCACCACGCGGTAGGGCTGGCCCTGGCTGCGCAGGGTCCGGGCAATGCTCTGGCCAATGGCGCCGACGGCGCCGAACAAGGCTACTTGGGGCATGACGGGGTTCCTCGTGGATGAACAGAGCTTGCAGAGTGCGAGTTCCTCGGCTAAATGGAAATTGCCCAGACTTCGATGGTTTCTATAAAAAAATGCATAGCCCCACGGATACTCCCCCCCACTGGGACTGGTACCGCACCTTTCTCGCAGTGCTGGACAGTGGCTCCCTGTCTGCCGCCGGCCGTGCCATGGGTTTGACCCAGCCCACGGTGGGCCGGCATATCGACCAGTTGGAAGCGGCCCTGGGCCTGAAGCTGTTCACCCGTTCCTTCGACGGATTCGCCGCCACCGAAGCGGCGCTGGAGCTCAAGCCCTACCTGCTGCAGCTGGCGGCGGGGGAGGCGGCCTTGCGCCGGGTGGCCAGCAGCCATGGCGCCGGGGTGCAGGGCAGTGTGCGGATCTCGGCCAGCGAAATCATCGGGGTGGAGGTGTTGCCGCCGATTCTCGCCACCTTGCGCCAGCAGCATCCGCAGTTGGTGGTGGAGCTGGTGCTGTCCAACCGTGCCGACGACCTGCTGCAACGCCAGGCCGATATTGCCGTGCGGATGTTCCGCCCGACCCAGGAAGCGCTGCTGGTGCGCCGGGTCGCCGACATCGAACTGGGCCTGCATGCCCACCGGGACTATCTGCAGCAGCAGGGCACGCCGCTCTCGCTGGAGCAGTTGGCCGGGCACGCCCTGATTGGCTTCGACCGTGAAACCGCGTTTATCCGCCGCCTGCAACAGCAGTACCCGATGCTGGCCCGGGGCGCCTTCGCCTGGCGCAGTGACAGTGACCTGGCGCAGTTGGCGGCATTGCGCGCGGGGTTTGGCATTGGTGCCTGCCAGGTACGCCTGGCCGAAGCTGATCCACGCCTGGTGCGGGTCCTGGCGGAGCAGTTCGCACCGAGCCTGGAAGCCTGGGTGGCGATGCATGAAGACCTGCGCAACAGCCCGCGCTGCGCGGTGACCTTCGCCGCGCTGGTGCAGGGGCTGGCGGCCTATGCCGGGGGCGATTGACCGCCAGGGTGTCGGCAAGGGTTGCCAGGTGGCCCCGGCAGCGGCTTATCATACGCTGTATGTTTAGGCCCCCAGGAGGCAACGCCCATGGCATTCGGCAAGGTATTCATCGCCACCTCGGTCGATGGTTTCATCGCCCGCAACGACGGTGCCATCGACTGGCTGCCCAGTGGCGAGTCCGGTGAGGACTATGGCTACGGCGCCTTCATGGCGTCGGTGGACGGAATTGTCATGGGCCGTGCTACCTACGACAGCGTGCTGGGTTTCACCCCCTGGCCTTTCGACAAGCCGGTGGTGGTGCTCAGCCGCACCCTCAGTACGCAGGACGTGCCGCAGCGCCTGGAGGGCAAAGTACGCATCAGCGCGCTGCAACCGGTGGCGCTGGTGGCGCAGTTGCGGGCCGAGGGCTGGAGAACCGCCTACATCGATGGCGGCACCCTGATTCAAGCCTTTCTCCAGGCCGGGCTGATCGATGAAATGACCCTGACCCGGGTGCCGGTGCTGCTGGGCACGGGCCGCCCCCTGTTCGGCGCACTGCCCCGGGACCTGCACCTGCGCTGCGTCGATTCCCGGTGGTATCCGGATGGGCTGGTGAGCACCCGCTACCGGGTGGAGCGGGGCGCCGTCCATGACTGACCGGCCCAAGCGCAGCGGCCGCCCTGCCGCAGGGCGTGAACTGAGCCTGGACCAGGTCCTCGACGTGGGCCTGGAGCTGCTGGAGGAGCTGGGGCCCCAGGGGTTCGGTGGCCGGGCCCTGGCGCGGCAGCTGGGGATTACCCCGATGTCGGTGGCCTACCACGTGGGCGACCAGCGCAACCTGATGCGCCTGCTGGTGGAGCGGGTGCACGCCGAGCCGCTGGCCGAGCCGGCAGCGCAGTGGCCACCCGAGGCAAGAATCCAGGCGCTGCTGGGGGAGTACATGGCCCGGGTCCGCCGCCATCCGGCGCTGACCCTGTGCGTCCTCGGTGACCCGCAGCTGTTCGGCGGCTCCCTGGCCACCTTCAGCCAGCGCTTGCGCGAGGAAGTACGGGCCTTCGATGCAGACCCGGCGCTGTTCGACCTGCTGGTGGACTACAGCCACGGCCACGCCCTGGCGCTGGCCCTGGCCGGGGAGGGCGCGCAGGCGCTGGAGGGCGCTTTCGAAGCGGGGCTGCGCCGCTTGCTGCGCTAAGCGGCTTTCTACAGGGCGCCGGCGAGCATCGCGGCAAAGCGCCGGGCTGGCCATTCCTTGCGGTCCGACACCTGGCCGTCGCCCACCTCCACGAGGCGCAGTACGCCGTCGGCCCGCAACACCACATCCACCGAGAAGAACCGACTGTCGATCAGTGCCGCGCATTCGTGCACCAGCGCCGGTACTTCACCGCTAGCACCGTAAGCCTGGCCGTTGAGGACGAAGTAGCGGCGCTCGGTGTCATCCAGGTAGTCCTCGCGACGCCTGACGCAGACACCACCTTCGATCTGGCCGCGATACTGGCGCATGCGTTCGATCAGTGGCGCGATATCCGCGGGGGAGTGCACCAGGCTACCGCTGCCGGTGTTCAGCGATTTGACGTAGTCCTTGATGAAATACCCCGGCCAGTGGAGGTCCGCCAGGGCCTGGGTGAAGTTGGCGTCGGCCGCCAGCACCCGGGTTTCGCAAGTGAAGCGGGCCAGCCGCGGATACCACTGGGGCAAGTGATGGCAGTCCCGGTAGTCGGCAACGCTGGTGAAGGCAACGGCGCCCAGGCGTTGCAGATGCTCCACCAGTTCGCGGTAGCCTTCGGGCGTCAGCATCCAGCCGCGGTACAGCACCGGGGTGCCTCCTTCGAGGGCTGGCCGCGCCCGGAAATTGCCGCTCTCGAAATCCTCGAAGGAAAATAGCGAAGCGCTCAGGCCGGCGGCCAGAATCGCCTGGTATTCGTCGAGGTACTGCTCGTCCGGGCGCTTCGGGTCGAAGGGGTCGCTGGGGTAGAGAAGGTGCATGGCGAATCCTGCCAGTGAGGGTTTGCCCGGGCCCATGGGCGCCGGTGAAGTGAGATGGCGGCCGATGATAACGGGATTTTCCAGGGCAATCCTCCCGGCCCGGGCGTTCATTACATCCCTGCACCTTTGTTCACAGAAAATCACCGACCCACGACAGATTCCAACACCGCTGCTGGGGATACTGGCGCCTGCTCCGCCGGAGCGCCAAGGACCGACGTGACTGGAGAACCCCATGCGTAGACTGTTGACCGCCGTGCTGATCTCGACCCTGGGGGCGGCCTCTCTGGTTCGTGCCGATGGACCAGCGTCATTTTCCAAGGTGTTCGAGGATATTTCGGCCGACCAGCCCGGCTGCGCCGCCGGGGTGATGCGCGGCGGCAAAGTGATCTGGAGCGCAGGCTATGGCGCCGCCGACCTGGCCACCGGAGCGGCGATCCAGGCCGATACCCTGTTCAACCTGGCGTCGGTGTCCAAGCAGTTCACCGGCTTTGCCATCCTCCAACTGCAAGCCCAGGGGCGCCTGAGCCTGGAGGACCCGGTGCGGCGCTTTCTGCCGGAGCTGCCGGCCTATGCCCAGGGCATCAGGATCCGTCACCTGTTGCACCACACCTCAGGGCTGCAGGACTACATGCTGCTGGCCGAACTGGCGGGGATTCCCCTGAGCCAGCGCTTTACCCAGCAACAGGCCCTGGACCTGCTGGTGCGCCAGAACAGCCTGATGTTCCCGCCCGGCAGCGAATTCAGCTACAGCAACAGCGGCTACGTCCTGCTGTCGAGCATCGTCGAGCGAGCCAGCGGCCTGTCGCTGAAACACTACTCCCGGGCGAACATCTTTTTGCCCCTGGGCATGGATCACTCAAGCATCGTCGATCAGTACCCGGTGCTGTTGCCGAACCTGGCCCGGGGCTATGAACCGGGCGGGCAGGGCAAGGCCCAGGTGGCGGTGGATGCGCGCTGGGAGCAGACCGGCGACGGCCAGGTGCACAGCAATGTGGCGGACCTGATGCGGTGGTTGCGCAACCTGTCCACCGGGCGGGTCGGGGGCAAGGCGCTGGTGGAGAACATGCGCCTGACCGAGCCCCTGAACGACGGTGATCCCGGCTATTACGGCATGGGCCTTGCCAACCGCAGCTACCGCGGGCTGCAAGAGCTGTCCCACAGCGGCGGCTGGGCCGGTTTCAACACCGACGTGGCCTGGTACCCCAAGCTCGATGTGGCCACGGTGGTGCTGTGCAACAGCGATGACGGCCGTGCCTCGGAGCGCGGCCGCCAGTTGCTCGATACCCTGCTGGGCTCGCCGGCGCCGTCCGGGGAAGCGGACATTCCGCCGCCACCCCCGAGCATCCGGGCGCTGCCCAAGGCATCGCTGAAAACGCTGGTGGCCGGCACCTACCTGGACGATGGCGGCCATCAGTTGCAGCTGCGGCGCAGCGGCAAGGGTTGGAGCCTGGAAACCTTCCCCGACGTCCTGCCGCTGATCCGGCAGAGCGATGAGGTGCTGGTGGCGGACAACGACGGCACCCCGATCTACCTCGCGGCGACCTCGGGAGGGCGGATCGCGCTCAACAACCCGGCCTCGACCTATGCCCTGGCCCCGCCCTGGAAGCCCGATGATATCCGCCCCTACGTCGGCCTCTATACCCTAGAAACCAGCCCCGGACAGCTCAAGGTCCATGCCCGGCAAGGCAAGCTCTATGTACGCATCGGCCTGTACACCTACCCGATGCAGCCCCTGACCGCTGAGCGTTTCAGCGCCGGGGAACTGGGGGTGCTCAGCTTTGCCGAGCAAGGCGCGGTGCTGACCAGCAGCGTGGCGCGCCACTTGAGGTTTCGCAAGGTGGCGCAGTAGTGTTCCGGCCCCAATTGTGGACCCCTCAAACCCGCCGGCTACGGCCCAGCAACCACAACAGGTAGAAACCTCCCAGCAGGCCGGTCATCAGGCCGATGGGCAGGTTGGCGTGGAACGCCAGGCGCTGGCTCAGCAGGTCTGCGGCCAGGAGCAATACCGCGCCCATCAGCGCGCCCGACCCCAGCGGCACTTCGGCGCTGCGGGTCAGGCGCCGGGCCAGTTGCGGGCCGGCCAGGGCGATAAAGGCGATGGGCCCGGCAGCAGCGGTGGCGATGGCAGTGAGGCCGACGGCGGCCAGGACCATGATCAATCGGGTGTGCTCCACCGCGACCCCCAGTTGGCTGGCGGTGGCGTCGCCCATTTCCAGCAGGTTGATGCGCCGGGCGTGGTACAGGGCGATCGGGGCGATCAGCAGCAGGCCCAGGGCTGCCGGCAGTACATGGGACCAGGTGCGGGTGTTCAGCGAGCCGGCCAGCCACAGTTGGGCGAACATCGCCTGGTCGAGGTTGCCGCTGACCAGCAGGATGCTGTTCAGGCCGGACAGGCTGGCGCCCACGCCGATGCCCACCAGCACCAGGCGATAACCCCCGCTGCTGTGGCCGTTTCGCGCCAGCAGCAACACCAGCAGGGCGGTGCCCAGGCCGGCCGCCACTGCTGCCAGGGACGTGGCCAGGGGGCCGGCATCGAACAGCATGATCTGCACGATGGCGCCACTGGCGGCGCCGGTGGTGAAGCCGATCACGTCCGGCGAGCCCAGGGCATTGCGCGAGATCGACTGGAAGATCGCCCCGGCCATGCCCAGTGCCGCGCCCACCAGGGTCGCGGTCAGGGCCCGGGGCAGGCGCACGCGTTGCAGCACCCGCTGGGCGGTGGGGTCCTGGCCCTGGCCCAGCAGGTTGGCCAGCACCTGTTCCGGGCCCAGTGACAGGCTGCCGGTACCCAGCAGCAGCGCCCAGAGCAGCAGCATCGCCACCAGCAGCACGGCGCAGACCAGGGCCGTGCGCGGTTGCCAGCGCAGCGAGAGCGAGCCCAGGCGCAGGGCCTTGAGCCCCTTCACAGGCGGCTCAGGCGAAAGCGCCTGACCAGTACGATGAAGCACGGCCCACCCAGCAGCAGGGTGATGATGCCGGCGGCGATTTCTTCCGGCGCTGCCACCACCCGGCCGAGCACGTCCGCCCCCAGCAGCAGGCCGGCGGCCAGCAGCGCCGAGTAGGGCAGGATCCAGCGGTAGTCGGTGCCCACCAGCATCCGCGCCAGATGGGGCGCCACCAGCCCGACAAAACCGATCGGCCCGGCCACGGCGGTGGCGGCACCGGCCAGCAGCATCACCGCCAGGCAGGCCAGTAGCCAGGTCAGGCGCAGGTTCACTCCCAGGGCGCGCCCCAGGTCCTGGCCCAGGGCCAGGGCGTTGAGCTGGGCGGCGATCCCCAGGGCCAGGGCCAGGCCCAGCGCGATGGCCAGGGCCGGAACCTGCAGCAGGGCGAAGCCGCTGCCGGACAGCGAGCCCGCGGCCCAGTGGCGAAAGTGATCGAAGACCTCGGGCGGGCTGTTGAGCACGATGATCCCGGTCAGTGAAGTCAGCATCACCGACAGCCCGGCGCCGGCCAGCACCAGGCGCACCGGGTTGGTCCCGGTCTCATGGGCCTGCCCCAGCAGGAACACCACCACTCCCGCCAGCCCGGCGCCGCCGAACGCCAGCCACAGGTACTCGGCCAGGCTGGTCAAGTGCAGCAGCGCCACGCCGCCGATCACCGCCACGGCGGCGCCGGCATTGATGCCCAACAGGCCCGGTTCGGCCAGCGGGTTGCGAGTCACCGCCTGCATCACCGCGCCGGCCACCCCCAGGGCGAGGCCGGCCAGCAGGGCGATCAGGGTCCGGGGCAGGCGCAGTTCACGCAGGATCAGGTGCTGGTCGTTGTGCAGGTCGGGTGCCTGCAACGCCTGCCAGGTCACGCTCAGGGGGATCGCCCGGGAGCCGATGGCCAGGCTCAGCAGGGCCAGCACCAGCAACAGCAGCAGCCCGGCCAGCAGGCCCCAGGTGCGGTGGTGAGGGCGCGACAGCGGTCGGGCCAGGGGCTGGGCAACGAGGTTCATGGCTTAGCGAAAGTGCGCGGCGACGGCATCGATCATCTGCCGTCCCGAGTAATAGTCGATGCGAAACGAACTCGGGCCCAGGGCATACACCCGCCGGTTGATCACCGCTGGCAGGTTGGCCAGCACCGGGTCGGCGAGGAACGCCTGCACGTCGCCGTCGGTGGCGCTGAGCAGGAACACGCTGTCACCGGTGATCGCCGCCGGCAGGTTTTCCCGGGAGATGAACTGGAAGTCCGACGCTCGGGTGACCTTGCCCGCCAGCGCCTCGGGCAGCTCCGCGACCTTGAAGCCAAGAGCGCCGAGCAGCCGGGCCTGGGGGCTGTTCAGGCGGCCGATGGAATAGCTGCCGGCAATGTTGTAGCCCACCACGCTCACCGGCCCCGGGGGCGGGGTGATGCGGGCGGCGGTTTGCGCGGTGTATTGGTCGAAGCGCTGGATCGCCGCCCGGGCCTGTTGCTCCAGGCCGGTGCGCTGGCCCAGGGCGGTGGCGATGTCTTGCCAGCTCTGGTTCGAGTAGTCCACCACCAGGGTCTCCAGGCCCTGGGCCTGCAGCTCGCTGCGGTGGGCGACCACGCTGTCGGCGCCGGTGGCGGACACCACCAGCAGGTCCGGGTCAGCGGCGATCACCGCTTCGATATCGAATTGCAGGTTGCGGTACAGCACCGCTACGCCGCGCTGCCTGGCCACTTCTGCCCACTGGGAAAAGAACCCGCGCTCATCGGTGAGGCGGCTGGGGGTGGTGGCGGCGCTGGCCACCAGCGGCGCATCCATGGCCAGCAGGATCCCGGTGACGCTGGGGCTGGTGGAGACGATACGGGTGGGGGTGGTGCTTGCCCCGAGGGCCAGCTGGCAACTCAGGGCCAGGACCGCTGCACTGAGCAGCCGGGCGCAAAGGCGTGGGTTCATCATCGATCCATCGGACGGTAAAGGGTGGGGCGCAGGGGCCTGAACAGCAGAACCATATGATAATGCTTCTCATGCAATGCGTTCCATATTGTAGAATCCATTCCGCAATTGCAATACTGCAAGCGCTTGTCTCCCAAGGAAAACCCCGCCATGACTCACCGTTTGCACGCCGATGCCGTGACCTTGCGCCACGACGCGCGAATCATTTCCCAGGGCCTGTCCCTGAGCATTCCCGACGGCTCGTTCACGGTCATTGTCGGGCCCAACGCCTGTGGCAAATCCACCTTGCTGGCGGCGTTGTCCCGGCTACTGGCACCGGCTGAAGGGCGGGTGGTGCTCGATGGCAAGGACATCCGCCAACTGCCGGCCCGGGAAGTGGCCCGGCGCCTGGGCCTGCTGCCGCAAAGCGCCATGGCGCCGGATGGCATCAGCGTTGCCGAACTGGTGGCGCGCGGGCGCTATCCGCACCAGTCGTTGCTGCGCCAGTGGTCAAAGGAGGATGAGCAGGCGGTGCGCGGGGCGATGGCCGCGACCCGGGTCGAGGCGCTGGCCGAACGCTTGCTGGACGAGTTGTCCGGCGGCCAGCGCCAGCGGGTGTGGATCGCCATGGTGCTGGCCCAGGAAACGCCGATCCTGCTGCTGGACGAGCCCACCACCTACCTGGATATCGTCCATCAGATCGAGCTGCTGGAGCTTTTGGCCGAGCTCAACCGCCAGGGCCGGACCATCGTCGCGGTGCTGCATGACTTGAACCAGGCCTGCCGCTATGCCAGCCACCTGATCGCCCTGCGCGACGGCGCCATCGTCGCCCAGGGCGCGCCGGCGGCGATCTTCACCGAGGCCCTGGTGGAGCAGGTGTTCGGCCTGGCCTCGGTGATCATCCGCGACCCGGTCAGCGGCACGCCGTTGATGGTGCCCAAGGGCCGGATCGACCCGGCCTGAAGCCACGGCTCAGGGGCGCGCCGGCAACGCTTCCTGGGGCACGCGCTGGCCACCGGTGGCCTGATTGACCTGGGCCGCTTCATGGAACAGCGCATCGCGGTCTTGCGGGGCCTGCAATTGTCCCAGGTCAGTGACTGTGGTCATCACGCAGACGATCTCCTGCTGGGCGTCGAATACCGGCGCGGCCTGCCCGGTGACGTTGGACAGCAGGTGGCTGGTGAGTTCGGCCCAATGCCGGCGTCGTACCTCGTCGAGCACCGCGGCACTGGGCGGGGTGCCGCGAAAATGCGCCGGCTGCTGCTTGCGCGCCGCGTCGATCACGGCCTTGGGCAGAAAGGCCTGGAACACCAGGCCGCAGGCGGTGTTGTCGATGGGCAGGATGTCCCCCAGGGCCAGGGGGTTGATGGAGAAATAGGCGCTGCGGTACCAGCGCACCAGGGTCGGCCCGCGGTCGGTCCAGATCGCCACGCCCCCGCTGGCGGCATGCCGCTGGGCCAGGGCTTTCATGCGCTGGGCGGCGATGTCCACCGCATCGATGCGCTTGAGCGCGCCAATGCCGATGCTCAGGGCTGCCGGGCCCAGGTCGTACAGGCCACTGAGCGGATCCTGCTTGGCCAGCCCTTCCTTGACCAGGCTTTGCAGGTAGCGGTGGGCGGTGGAGCCACCCGTGCCGGTGCGCCGGGCCACTTCCCCCAGGGCCAGCTCGCCCTCGGCATTGGCCAGGGTGTTGAGAAAACGCGCGGCGATCGACACCGACTGGATCACCCCGGAACGTTTTTCCGGCGGTGCATCCAGGGTCTCGTCCAACGGGGGCTGCGAACTGTTCAACGGCTGGGTCTCCTCACCAATGTCTGGCCGCGTGGGGTACGCAGGCTACGGCCTGCGCGGCGCTGGCGCTAGCGGCGGCCATGATACCGGTTCCACCGCCTGCCTGGGACGGGGGAATGCGCCCGGGCCAAAAGTGTAGATCATTCCAATTTGCAGAACGTATTCCGTATTGAGGAATATCATGGCAGCGTGATAGCCTAATCGTGAAAGAGGATCATTCTCATTTGGAAGGAAGTTTTGATGGCCCTTACGCACCGCACATTCAGTCACGGTATTGGCGTTCTCACCTTGTCCACCCTGCTGGCGAGCCCGCCGCTGATGGCCGAGGACAGCAGGCAGCCGGACAAGCCAGGGAAAGGCAGCCTGGCCCTGGAATCGCTGGTGGTCACCGGTGAGAAACTCGACCGCGAGCTGAAGGACACCGCCTCCTCGGTGTCGATCATCACCGACCGCGATATCGACCAGAACAAGACCGGCGATGCGTCGGTGTCGGAGGTCATCAACGGCAGCCCCAACGTGATCTACACCGACTCGGTGGGCGCGCCGATCATCCGCGGCCAGGACACCCAGGGCCCGAACAACGGGCAGAACGTGTTCTGGGGCGGTACGGTGCCGCGGGCCACCATCAACCTGGACGGCCACTACCTGAACTACAACGAGATGTTCTTCGGCGCGACCTCGGTCTGGGACCTGGACAGCATCGAGGTGTTCCGCGGCCCGCAGACCACCTCCCAGGGCGCCAATGCGATTGCCGGTGCGATCATCGTCAACACCAAGAACCCGACCTTCACCCCCGAGGCGGCCTACCAGGCGGAGATCGGCAGCTACCACTCGCGGCGCAGTTCGGTGGCGGTGTCCGGGCCCCTGGCCCAGGACTTTGCCGGGCGCCTGGCAGTGGACTATTCGGCCCGCGACACCTTCATCGACTACGACAACCCGAAGTTCCAGGGCGGCAAGACCGACCAGGATTTTCGCAACCTCAATGCCCGGGCCAAGCTGCTGTGGTTGCCCACCGACATTCCAGGGCTGGAAAGTCAGTTCACCTTCGCCCACAACGACAGCAACCGCCCGACCCAGGAAGCCGCCTCGGCGCCGTTCCACAAGCTGGAGCACAGCTCCACCACCATGCCGTCCTGGGAACAGGACACCAACACCAGCATCCTCGACGTCTCCTATGAGCTGGGTAATGGCCTCAAGCTGTTCAACCAGGCGCAGTATTCGCTGTCGTCGGTGCACCGGGTGACTGGGGCGGCGGGCGAGGGCGATGCCGACATCCACCAGAAGAACGCCTCCAACGAGTCGCGCCTGACCTTCGGTGAGAAAGAGGACCTGCTCAGTGGCATGGGCGGGATCTACTACGCCCGCACCCGCACCGACGAAACCCTCAACCTGCGGGGCCGTTCGGCCTTCGACGACACCAAGACCAACCTGGGGATCTTCGGCGAGCTCAACTACCGGCTCACCGACCTGTGGACCCTGAGCACCGGCCTGCGCTACCAGCAGGACCACATCGAGCGCACGGGCAACTCGGTGCTGGCTCCCGGCGCGCTGAACTACGACAAGACCTTCTCCACCGTGCTGCCCAAGGTTTCCCTGGCCTACGCCGCCACCCCGCACTGGACCGTCGGTGGCCTGGTCAGCCGGGGCTACAACCCGGGCGGTGTGTCGCTGAACCTGACGACCCGGCAATGGGCCTATTTCAAGGAAGAGTCGATCTGGAACTATGAGCTGTTCAGCCGCGCGAGCTTTCTCGACGACCGCCTGCTGATCAACACCAACCTGTTCTACATGGATTTCAAGGACGCCCAGTACAACATCCCGGTGGTGATTTCCCCGGGGGTGGCACAGTCCTACACCATCAACGCCGAGAAGGCCCACGCCTATGGCCTGGAGCTGGATCTGGACTATCGCCTGCTGGACAACCTGCGGCTCAAGGCCAGCGCCGGTACCTTGCGCACCCGCATCGACAAGATTTCCAGCAACGCCGACTACGCCCACAACGAGTTTGCCCGCTCGCCGGGCTACACCCTGAGCGTCGGCCCCAGCTGGGACATCACCGAGCGCCTGAACCTCAATGCCCAGGTGCGCTACCTGGACGGCTACTACTCGGATACCGCCAACACCTCGGCCTATTCGATCAAGCCCTACACCCTGACCGATGCGCGCATGAGCTACCGCTTCAACGACCAGGTGCAGCTCTATGGCTACGTCAAGAACGTCTTCGACGACCGCTCGCCCACCTACATGCAGCAGAACCGCGGCATCGGCGGCATCGAGGCCAGCATGACCCAGCCACGGACCCTGGGCATCGGCGTCAAAGGGGCGTTCTGAGGCCCCGGGAATCCGTCGCCGGCCGCCCCTCGAGGCGCTGCCGGCGTTCATTCGTACACAGGAGATTGGCAACAGATGAGTAACCGCAAACGCCTGCATATCGGCATGTCCCTGGCCCCCACCTGGCTCAGTGGCGATGCCTGGCGCCAGCCCGACAGCAATATCGAAGGCATCTACAGCGCCGACTTCGCCGTGGACATCGCCAAGCGTTCCGAGGCCGCGCACCTGGATTTCGTGTTCCGCCCCGACGTCAGTTGCCTGAACATGGACGGCCTGGAAAGCGGCTCGGGTTTCGCCAGCCTCGATCCCACGGTGCTGCTGGCGTGCATCGCCCGGGAGACGTCCCGCATCGGCCTGGTGTCCACCGTTTCCACCACCTTCTTCCCGCCCTATGTGGTGGCGCGCCAGTTGCAGTCGCTGCATTGGGTGAGCAATGGCCGCGCCGGCTGGAACATCGTCACCGCCTTGCAGGGCCACGAGAACTTCGGCCTGGAGGCCATGCCCGGCGCGGATGAGCGCTATGCCCGGGCGGCGGAGTTCACCCGCCTGGTGCACGACCTGTGGGCCAGCTACCCCAACCAGGCGCTGCTACTGGACCGGGAGAACGGCCGTTACGCCGACCGCAGCCAGGTGCACCCGGTGGACCATGCCGGCGAGTACTTCCGGGTGCGCGGCCCGCTCAACCTGCCGGCGTTCGGCAAGGCACGGATTCCCCTGGTCCAGGCCGGCGCCTCGGACACCGGTCGCGACTTTGCCGCCTCGGTGGCCGACCTGGTGTTCGCCCCGACCCCGGACAAGGATGCGGCCCTGGAACTGCGTCGCGACCTCTCGCAACGGGCCCGGCGCCACGGCCGCCGCCCCGAGGACATCCGCCTGCTGCCGGGCCTGAGCCTGTACCTGGCGCCGACCCGGGAACAGGCCCGCGAGCTGTTCATGCAAACCCACGGGCGCCCGGACAACGCGCGCAAGTTCGCCTCGATCCAGCAGATGATCGGCCTCGATTTAAGCGACTGGCCCCTGGACCGCCCGGTGAGCGCCGCCGACCTGCCGGCCCCGGTGCACAACCCCGGCAGCCGCACCCACACCAACCTGCTGCGGCGGTTGATCGAGCGCGAAACCCTGCGCCTGGACGAACTGCTGCTGCGCCCGGAAGTGATTTCCGCGGCCCACTGGCAAGTGATAGGCACCGCCGAAGATGCATTTGCACAGATCGTGGAATGGGCCGAGGCCGGCGCCATGGACGGCTTTATCGCCGCGCCGGGGGGCTCGATCCGTTCGATGCACATTTTCCTGGAACAGGTGATACCGATGCTGGTGGAGGCGGGGCTGTTTCGCGAGCGCTATAGCGGCACGACCTTTATCGAACACCTGCAAGAGCAGGATTGACCCGGGGCCTGCGAGAAATATCCGGCTTTGAGTGGCGGGCGCTATGGTTGTTTCTCCACAACGTGCGCCCGGATCATGCCGGGCGATCCTAACCCCGCAGTCAATAAAAGGAATGCAACATGAAAGTCAGTGCACGCAACGTGTTCAAAGGCCGGGTCAGCCAGGTGGAAGAGGGTTCGGTCAACGCCGAGGTGGTGCTGTCCCTGGAGGGCGGCGAGCAACTTGTGGCGGTGGTGACCCTGCAAAGCCTGCGTAGCCTGGGCATCGCCCCGGGCACCGAGGCCCTGGCCCTGGTCAAGGCACCCTGGGTGATGCTCATGACCGATGCCGAGGGCATCCGCCTGTCCGCTCGCAACTGCCTGCAGGGCAAGGTGATCAGCGTCACCGATGGTGCGGTCAACGCCGAAGTGGTGCTGGAGCTCAGCGGCGGCAGCCAGGTGTATTCCATCGTCACCCGCGATGCGGTGACCGAACTGGGCCTGGCCCCGGGCGTCAGCGCCACGGCGGTGATCAAGGCGTCCCACATCATCCTGGGCGTGCCGGCCTGATACCCGGCGGTTTCGATCGAGCAGGGGTTCAGGCGCTGTCGGAAGCTCCGGCATCCGCCTGCGCCCCCCGGTTCTCGATGCTTGCGGCAGAGTGCGTACTGCCAATGAACAGGTACATGGCCGGCACCATGAACAGGGTCAGCAGGGTGCCGATGGACAGCCCGGCAAAGATCACCAGGCCCATGTCGTGGCGGCCCGCCGCGCCGGCGCCGGAAGCCCAGACCAGCGGCACCACCCCCAGGACCATGGCCGCGGTGGTCATCAGGATCGGCCGCAGGCGCACCGCGGCGGCTTCTTCGATGGCTTCGCGCTTATTGTGTCCGGCGCGCTGCAATTGGTTGGCGAACTGCACGATGAGGATCCCGTGCTTGGTGATCAGCCCCAGCAGCGTCACCAGCCCGACCTGGGTGTAGACGTTGATCGAGGCGAACCCCATGGTGATGAAGGCCAGGGCGCCGAACAGCGCCGGCGGCACCGAGAACAGGATCACCACCGGGTCGCGGTAGCTCTCGAACTGGAACGCCAGGGCCAGGTAGACGATCAGGATCGAGAACAGCAGCAGGCCGACGAACCCCCCCGATTCCTGGATGAACTGCCGTGATTCGCCGGCGTAGTCGCTGGAGTAACCGGACGGCGCCACCTGTTCCAGAATGCCCTTGAGCCGGGCCAGCAACTCGCCCTGGGACACGCCGCTGACCCCGGACAGGGTCGCCGAGTTGAGCTGCTGGAAGTGGTTGACCGACTCAGGCTCGGTGGAGGTTTCGATATGGGCCACGGTGCGCGCTGCAATCATCGCCCCCGACGGGGTACGGATGTAGTAGTCGAGGATCTGTTCGGGGTTCAGCCGGTCCACCTGCAGCACCTGGGGGATCACCTTGTAGGAGCGCCCGGCGGTGGAAAAGTAGTTCACATAGTTGCCCCCCAGGGCCGCCGAGAGCGCGGCGCCGACGTCGGCCTGGGTCATGCCCAGGGCGGCGATCTTTTCCCGGTCCACCACCAGCTTGGCCTGGGGCTTGTCGAGCTTGAGGTCCAGGTCGGAAAACCAGAACAGCTGCTGCTTGGTGGCCTCGGCCAGTACCGCCTGGGCCACCTCGTTGAGGTTGGCCACCGACTCGGTGGTGCTGATCACGAACTGCACCGGCAGGCCCTGGGCGCCGGGCAGCGAGGGCAGGGGGAAGGCGGCGATGGTGGCGCCGGGCACCTGGTTCCACTTCTGTTGCAGGTCGAGGATCAACTGCGCCTGGGAGCGGTCACGATCCTCCCAGGACTTGAGCAGCACCCCGCCCAGGCCCTGGTTCAGCGAGGGCAGGCCGGTGAGCTGGAACATCTGCAGGTACTCGGGCTCCTTGTTGGCGATCTGGAACGCCTGGTCGGCAATCCACTCCATCTGCTGCGGCGAGGCGGTGGGCGCGCCCTTGATCTGCATGAACACCAGGCCCTGGTCCTCGGTGGGCGACAGCTCGCTCTTGGCGGTCAGGCCACTGGCGGCCACCAGCACGAACAGCAGGAAGCCGAAGGTCACCAGCACCGGCCAGCTATCCAGCCCGGCCGCCAGCACCCGGTGGTAGCGCCCCCGCAGCCAGTCGAAGTAGCGGTCCAGGCGCTTGGCGAACCGGCCTTCCTCCTGGCCGCTCTTGAACAGCCGCGAGGTCATCATTGGCGACAGGGTCAGGGCGATCACCGCCGACACCGTCACTGCGCCGGCCAGGGAAAAGCAGAACTCCTTGAACAGCGCCCCGGTCAGGCCGCTGCGCAGGCCGATGGGCACGTAGGCGGCGATCAGCACCACGGTCATGGCGATGATCGGGCCGCCCAGCTCGCGGGCCGCCAGCAGCGCCGCCTCCAGTACGCCGCGGCCTTCCTCCTTGATATGCCGGTCGACGTTTTCCACCACGATGATGGCGTCGTCCACCACAAGACCGATGGCCAGCACCAGGGCCAGCAGGGTCAGCAGGTTGATGGAATAACCCAGCAGGTACATGACGAAGAAGGTGCCCACCAGCGACAGCGGGATCGCCACCAGAGGCACGATCACCGCACGGAACGAGCCGAGGAACAGGTAGATCACCACCGAGACGATGATCATGGCTTCCACCAGGGTCTTCACCACCTCGAAGATCGAGGTGTTGATGAAGGCCGTGGAGTCGTAGACGATCTCGCCGCGCACCCCGGCCGGCAGTTGCGATTGCAGTTCGGGGAAGGCTTTGCGCACGTTGTCGGCGACGTTGAGGATGTTGGCGGTGGGCGCTGCCTTGATGCCGATGAACACCGAGCGCTTGCCGGAGAAAGCCACGCTGCTGTCGTAGTTTTCCGCCCCCAGGGTGACGTTGCCCAGGTCCTCCAGGTACACCAGGGCGTCGCCGTTGTGCTTGACCACCAGGCGCTTGAATTCGTCCACCGTGTGCAGGTCGGTGCCGGCGGTGAGGTCCACGGTGATCATCTGCCCCTTGGTGGAGCCCACGGCGGACAGGTAGTTGTTGTTGCCCAGGGCCGTGGCCACGTCCTGGGCGGTGACGTTGTGGGCCGCCAGCTTGTCCGGGTCGAGCCAGGCCCGCAGGGCGAACTGGCGGCCGCCGAGGATCTCTGCGGTCTGCACGCCTTCCAGGGAATCGAGCTTGGGCTTGACCACCCGCACCAGGTAGTCGGTGATGTTGTTGGTGGCCAGGGTGTCGCTGTAGAACCCCAGGTACATGGCGTCGGTGGTCTGGCCCACCGCTACCGTCAGCACCGGTTCCTGGGACTGGGCCGGCAACTGGTTCTTCACCGAGTTGACCTGGGTGTTGATCTCGGTCAGCGCCTTGCTGGAGTCGTAGTTCAGGCGCAGGGTCGCGGTAATGGTGGAGAGCCCGGTGATGCTGGTGGACGACAGATAGTCGATGCCCTGGGCCTGGGCGATGGCGGCCTCCAGGGGCTGGGTAATGAAACCGGCCACGGTGGCGGCGTCGGCCCCGTAGTAATAGGTGCTGATGGTGACCACGGTGTTTTCCGTGCGCGGCCACTGGTTCACCGGCAGCTCGAAGATCGAGCGCAGGCCCAGGATCAGGATGAACAGCGAGACCACCACGGCCCAGACCGGACGCTTGATAAAGGTATCGGTGAAGTTCATGGCGGGCCCTAGTGCTCTTGCGGCGTCGGCGAAGGATCGTTGCGCGGCGCGTGGCTGTTGTCGACTTTCACCGGCGAGCCGTTCTTGAGTTTCATCTGGCCGCTGGTGATCACCAGGTCGCCTTCCTTGACCCCTGACAGCACCGCCACCTGGTCGCCACGGTTGGGGCCGGTTTCGATGAAGGTCTGCTGCGCGGTGAGCACTGCGTCGCCCTGGTCGTTGTTCTTCTGGCTGGCGATGAACACCGTGGTGCCGTAGGGGTTATAGGTGACCGCGGTCTGGGGCAGGGTCAGGTAACGCTGGGTGCCGCCGGAGGCCACCACGGCCCGGGCGAACATGCCGGGCACCAGGCTGCGCTTGGGGTTGTCGATGGTGGCTTCCACCGTGACGTTGCGGGTGTTGGGGTCGAACTGGGTGTCGATGGAGCTGACCCGGCCGGTGAACGTCTGTTTGGGCAGGCCGTCGGCGCTGACCGTGACGCTCTGGCCCAGGGCCACCTGCTGCACCTGGGCCTGGGGCACGTTGAAGTCGATGTAGATCGGGTCGAAGGTCTGCAGGTTGGCGATCTTGTCCCCCGGGTTGAGGTATTGCCCGGGGTTGACCGCGGTGATGCCGATGCGCCCGGCAAAGGGCGCGCGGATGCTCTTCTTCGCCACCAGCGCGCGCTGCTGTTCGGCAGCGGCCAGCTTGGCCTTGAGGTCGGCTTCGTCGGCCTCGACCAGGGCCTGGGACACCGCGCTCACCTTCAGTTGCGCCCGGTCGCGCTTGAGCACCGTACCGGCCAGGGCCGCGGTGGCTTCCAGGGAGTGCAACTGGGCGATGTCGGAGTCGGCATTCAACTGCACCAGCAGGTCGCCGGCGGCCACTTCCTGGCCGGGCTTGAAGCCGATGCTGCGCACGATGCCGCCGACCTCGGTGGTCACGTCCACCCCGCGCACGGTCTTCATCGAGCCCACCGCGGAGACGCTGGGCTGCCACTCTTCGTACTGGGCCTTGAGGGCGGTAACCACCGCGGGCGGCAGGGGCACCTTGGCCTGGGCGATCAGCTTGGAGATCTGCGCGAACTTGACCCCGCCGATCACCGCGACGATCAGCAGCACCACGCCGAGCATGATCAGCATCGGCCGCAGCAGCCGGCGCTTGCGCGGCGCCTGGGGGGCCGCGCCGGGGTGCGCAGGGGAGGGGCTGGAGTGGACATCGGCCATGGCGGATCTCACTTAAGGCAAGGTTGCAGGTCGAGTGGACGGCGCGGCGGCTGCCGGCCCCTGGAGCCGGCCCGACTGGCTGGCTTGAGCCTGTTCGCGGTGCTGGGCGGCGGGCGGCGGGTACATCTCCTTGAGCGACGGCCAGCCGAAACGATCGGGGCTGCCGAGGCTGTCGGGATCGACATCCTGGCGCTGCCACCAGCCGCCCCCCAGGGCCTGGAACAGCGCCGTGGTGTCGCTGTAGCGGGCGGCCTGGGCCCGCACCCGGCTGACAATCGCGTTCTGGTAGGTCTGCTGCGCGGTCAGCAGGTTCAGGTAGCCCACCGCGCCCAGGCGGTACTGGGCCTGGGCCAGGTCCAGGCTCTGGCGCGCGGCGGTCTCGGCCAGCACTTGCTGTTGCAGGGCCTCGGCGTCGGCCTGCAGGGCACGCAGGGCATTGGCTACGTCCTGGAAGGCGGTGATCACCGTGCCGCGATAGCGCGCTGCGGCCTGCTCATAGGCGGCCACCGCGGCGCGCTTGCGATGCTCCAGGGCGCCGGCGTCGAACAGCGGCTGGGCGATGGAGCCGGCCAGGCTCCAGACCCCGGTGCCGGAGGAAAACAGTTTGGTGCCCGCCAGCGCCGTGGAGCCCAGGGAACCGGTAATGCTGAACTGCGGCAACTGGTTGGCGATGGCCACGCCGATATCGGCGCTGGCCTGATGCAACTGGGCCTCGGCGGAACGCACGTCGGGCCGCTGCTCGACGATGGCCGAAGGCAGGCTCAGGGGCAGTTCCTCGGGCAGGTGCAGGGAGGCCAGCTGGAAGTGTTCGCCACGGTCCTGGCTGGGGAAGCGACCCAGGTAGGCCTGCAACTGGTTGCGGGTCTGGGCCAGCTGTTTCTGCAAGGGCGGCAGGGTGGCGCGGGTCTGGGCCAGGGTCGCTTGCTGGGTCAGCAGATCGCTGTCGCCGATGGCACCCAGTCGACGCTGGGCCTGCAGCAGGTCGAGCTGGTCGCTCTGCAGGCGAATCACGGTTTCGGTGGCGGCGATCTGGTCACGGATCGAGGCCAGGCTGATGGCGGTGTTCACCAGGTTGGCGGTGAGGGTCAGGTAGGTCGCCTCCAGCTGGTAGCGCTGGTAGTCGGCCTGGGCACCGCTGGCCTCGATCTGCCGGCGGGTGCCGCCAAACACGTCGGGGGCGTAGGACACACTCAGGGACGCCGAGTTGACCGTGAAGATCTGCGCCGCAGAGCCCCCGGCCGCTGCCGCACCGCCGCTGGAGCCCAGGGCGCTGGCGGCGGACACCTTCTCGCGGGTTTTCGAGGCCGAGGCGCTGAGGGAGGGAAACAGCGACGCCTGTTCGGCGTACAGCAGTTCATTGGCCTGGCGCAGCGCGGCCTGGGCGGCGTCGATATCCGGGTTGGCCTGCAGCGCTTCCTGCACCAGGGCATCGAGTTGCGGCGAGCGGAACAGCGTCCACCACTGCCCGGGAATGTCCATGCCGTTCACCAGTCGCTGCGCCGCGCCACCGGCGGCGACCCCCGCCGTGACGGTGCCGGGCGGCAGGGGCGTGGCGCTGTAGCCGGCGTCCCGGCTCAGTTCCGGGCGGCTGAAATCCGGCCCCACGGCGCAGCTGGCGAGGGCTGCGATGCAGATCAGGTTCAGGGACGAGCGGGCAAGCAACAGAAGAGACAGGTGCCCAGAGGATTTTCGACCGGTACCTTCGTCCCTGTGAGGACGCCGGCCGCCAGTGGCTACAGGCAGCAGCTGTGGCTTGTTCATATTCTCTCTAATTGAGCAATCAGTGAGTGAGTTCAACAGGAATATGGAGAGCGGCGCGACGGCAGGGCAGGCACCCCCTCAAGCGCTGGGCTGCGCGAGGTGTAATGAACGTTAATGGATGAGTCGGCTAACCGCCAATAGATGAAATCTTGTGCCGGAAGGTGATCGGTGGGGCTTGGGCTATCCCATTTGCCGCGGGGGGAGCGGCAAATGGGTATTGCGTGCTGGAGCAGGTGTCTGGGTCAAGCTACCAGTGATCGAACAGCTGTTTGACCTGCGTCGGTGCAGTACAGCGCAGCAGGGCCTGGCGAAACCGCGGGTTGGTAAACAGCCGTGCGGTGTCGGCCAGCAGGTCCAGGTGCTGCTGATCGGCGGGAGCGGGCACCAGCAGCACCAGGATATCGCTGACCGGCTGCTGGTCCGGGGCGGCAAAGGCCATGGCGGTCTGCGGCCGCAGGTACAGCGCATGAATGCGATCGAGCTCGGCGAGCCGCGCGTGGGGCACCGCCACCCCTTCACCGATGGCGGTACTGGCGGCCAGCTCCCGGCGCCACAGGCTGGCGGCCACCCACTCCGCCGGCAGTTGCCGGGTCTCTTGCAGGTGCTGGCCGACCTGCTCGAACAGGCGCTGCTTGTTCGTGACATTGACCGCCAGGAGGATGTCTTCGACCTGCAGATAGCGGGCGACTTTGCTCATGGGCTTCTCCGGGAGCTTCAGGCTTGGCTTGCAGGCTATTGAAGCGCATTTGCCAGGTGCCGGGAGGGGCGGGCGGGCAGTCTTTACGAACTCTTTAGATCGCCAGCCGCCGGCCCGCTGCCGCCAGGCGCCTGTTGCCCAGCGCCTCGAAGTCTGGCTCGACAGCGGTATCCGCAGCGGGCAGGAGGTGATCAAGTCCCTGGCGCTGGCCCTGTGTGGCCACACCGATGTGCAGCCGCCGCGGCCAACCTCTCATAGGGCCTCCAGGAAAGCCTTCAGTGCCTTCAGTTCGGTCCGGTCCAGCTCCAATACCTTCAATTGCGCCGACGTCACGGGAAACAGCGGGTCTTGCAGCTGCCCCTCCTTGGGTACGGGCCTGGGCATGCCTGCGTTGTAGAACAACAGCACCTGATCGAGGCTGCTGGCCAGCCCGTTGTGAAACCAGGGGCCGGTATGGCTCACCAGCCGCAGTGAAGGTGTGCGCATGCGCCCGACATCCTGCGCCAGCCCGGTGACTTCATAGCGCCCGAGGTCTTCGCGCAGGCGCCCATAGAAGGTCAGGCCTGCATTGTGGAAGCGGTCGTCCTGCATCCCCGGGCCGAAGTGGCAGTTCATGCAGCGTGCCTTGGTGCGAAACAGGTGCAGCCCCTGCAATTGCTGGTCGCTGAGCGCCTTCGCCTGCCCCCGTAGAAAACGCTCGAAGGGGGTGCGTTGGGCAACCCGCAGCAGGCCACGCTGATAAGTCGCCAATGCCGCCGCCACTTGCTCGGCACCCAGCGCCTGTCCGGGAAATACCTGGGCGAACTGTGCCGGGTAGTCCGTGGTGTCACGCAGCCGGGCCACCAGTTGCGCGACACTGAAGGCCATCTCCTTGGGGTCGACGACCGGCATCAGGGCCTGCATCTCCAGGCTGTCGGCGCGCCCGTCCCAGAACAGGCTCTTGGCCAGGCCGCTGGCCACCAGGCTCGGTGCATTGCGCCGGCCCGCGGCACGGTCATGCCCGAACGAAACCCGACGCCCATCGGCGAACCCCAGGTCCGGTTCATGGCAGGAGGCGCAGGCAATCTGCCCCGAACGCGACAGGCGCGGGTCGAAGAACAGCCGGCGGCCCAGATCGGCCTTCTGCTGCGTGTAGGGGTTGTACGCCGGGGACGGCGCCCGCTCGGGCAAGGGGCCCAGCTCTTGCCAGGCCACGCCGGCATCCACCTGCGGCGCCGGCCACTGCGCGGGGGGGTGGCTGTACAACTCGCGCAGGCAAGACGGTTCGCTCGTGGCGCAGGCCAGCACGTGCTGCGGGCCAATCACCAGCACCATGCCGAGCATGATCTGCAGGCTCTTCAGGGACCGGCGCATTTCAGAACGCGTATCCGACTTCGAGCCAGTACTGGCGGCCCACCTCATAGGTCGAGACCGAGTTGCTGTTGACCGTCTGGTTGGCATTGACCGACTTCTTGTCGAGCACGTTGAAAACGTCGACATTGATGAACACGTTCTGGTCCCTGGCGGTGGGAATACGCCAGCCCAGGCGCGTGTCCCAGGTCAGCGCCGCCTGGAATTTCTGTTCCTCCCAGACATCCACCGAGGTGCCCATGTAGTCCACATTGCGCCCCGTGTCGCCAATGCGCTTGTAGCCGGCGCGGTAGCGCCAGAAGTTGCTCCACTGCAGATTGGCCTGGGGGATCTCGGTGATGGTCGTCAGGCGGGCCGTCCAGGGCCGGTTGAAGTTGCTGGCCGGGCGGTCGTCATAATTGATGAAGCTGCCCTGGTACTGGATGACGCTGTTCTGGTAGTACAGGTTCTCGGCCGCGACGTAGGTCGGTGCGGAGGCCTTGCTGTCGGTCCAGTTGAGCGCCAGTTGCCCGCCGGTCTGGGTGCCCAGCAGTGTCCAGCGCTGCAACGGTGTCACCGTCAGGGTGTAGGTGTCGGTCTCGCTCTTGCCGTCGTTGGTGTAGGTGGTGTAGTTGCTCGCCAGCGTCGGGTCCGTGGAGGGCTCGCCCAAGGTCTTGCCGGACACCTGAACCACCTGGTCGCGCCCCTTGCGATTGACATACTTGAGGGCATATTCGACCCCGGCCCATTGCTGCACCACGCCCAGCATCAGCTCGTCGTCGTAGGGGATGTCCAGCTGATTGAAGCGCACCTGGTTGGCCGCGTTGGATTTGACCACCCAGGGTTTGTCCAGGCTGTCGCGGGTTTCGTTGAAGCGCAGGCGGTTGCGCCCGTCCTGCAGCTGCCAGCTGCTGACGCTGCGCCCGTAGTAACGGTTGACGCCGGCATTGAGCAAGGTGGTGCGGTCACCGAACAGGTCATATTCCAGGGAGAAGCGCGGCGCCCAGGTGGTCTTGTCCATGTAGTCGTCGCTGTCCACGCGTACGCCGGGGCGCAAGGTCAGTTGGCCGAGGGTGATCTCGTCCTGCAGCCAGCTGCCCCAGGAGGTGGTGGTGAAGTCGAATTCGCCAGTGGCATAGCGGGTACGGCTTTTCATGTACTGGCCCGCCCAGCCGTTCAGGGTCTGGCCGATGTTGCAGGCGACGCTGTCGGTAACCCCGGAGCTGTTGGTGCAGGTGGTGGTGGCCGCGGGTGTGACATAGGTGCTGCTGTCGGTCAGGCGCTCGTAGCGCACGTACTGGCGGGAGAACTCCAGGCCGGTCTGCGGGCGGTGAGTCATGCCCAGCCAGTCGACGCTGCGCCAGTCGGCATTGAGCTTGTACTGCCAGGTACGTTGCTGCTGCTCGATATCACCCCAACCGCCTTCAAGGGTATTGGAGGTGGCCTTGTTGCCGATGCCCCAATCCTTGGTGGCCGACTTGCGCCAGGTCCAGTAATCGGCGGAGTCGGATTGGCGGCTCTGTTCCTGGCCGCTCCACGCCAGGTTCTGTTCGACGCGCGCCAGGTCGCCATCCCAGACGGTGCGCAGGTTCACTTGGGTGCCGCCGGCCTTGTTGTCATAACCCGAGTTGGCCACGTTGGCACGGAAGTAGTGACTCTCCTCGGGGGCATGGGTCACGCTGGTCTCAACAGTGAGTTGATCGCTGGCTTTCCATACCGACTTGAGGAAGTAGTTGTCGATGCGCCGTTGCTGCTTCTCCTCGTGAAAGCCCATCTCCTCGACATTGTTGTAGGAGTAGAAACCCAGGGGGATGGTCGAGCGCTTCTGGCTGAAGCTGCCAAGCAGGCCGAAATTGTCGGTCAGGTGGCCCTGCAGCGTGCCACGAACGGTGACCTTGTCGAACTTGGGCTGCTCGTCGGGAGAGCCCGAGTTTTCCATGCGTTGTTCTTCGCTTTCGTCGACGTGATATTGGGTCCAGGCGGAGCGGGTGGTCTGCACCGAGAATTTGCCGTGCAGCGCCTGGGTCGGTGCACGGGTCTGTGCATCGATGACGCCACCGTTGAAGCCGCCATAGGCCGCTGGCACGTTGCTGTCCAGGACCGTGATGTTCTCCAGCAGGTCGGTGTCCAGTGCCAGGCCCTGGCTGCGCCCCGGTACCGCGTCCAGCAATTGCACCCGGTATTCGGCCGGATCGATGTCATTGTTCATGTTGATGCCATCGACCAGGAAGGCATTCTGGTAGAACTGCGCCCCGTTGATGCTGATGTTGGCCGGGCCGATTTCGCCAGGGGTCTTGCTGCTCAGCTGAGCGTCGTCGAACTGCACGTTGGGATGGCTGCGCAACAGGCTGGTGATGTCGCCATTGCCCGCCGGCATTGCTTCGATCGTCGCGCGGTCCACTCGGGTTTCACCCTGGGGCAGCGACAACTCGCCAGGCACCTTGGTATTGCCCAGGCGGACCGGGTCGGTACGCGGGCGAGTCGCCCGTTGCACCATCAGCGCGTCGTCACCGATGTAGATCCACTCCAGCTGGCTGCCTTTGAGCAGCTTCGCCAGCGCCTGCTCGGCGCTCAGTTCGCCCTGCACCGCCGGAGCGTTCAGGTTGAGCAGCAGTTGGCTCTCGACGCTGATCTGCAGGCCGGTCTGCTGTGCCAGCGCCATCAGCGCCGTGCTTAACGGCTGGCGTGCGATGTCGATGCTATGCCGTGTCCGATGGTCACTGGCCAAGGCCGGCAGGGACACCGCCAGCCCCACTGACAGCCACAACAGCCGCGCACTGCGTCGGCAACCCTGAAGTCCCTGTTGGGGGAAAATGGACATGCTCTGGTGAACTCCCCGTTCAGTGCGAACAATACGCACATGCTAATGAGAATAATTATGATTAACTCAGCGGGGCAATAAACGAACGGCGATCGAGAACTTCCAGAAAATTTTGAAATTTATTGTTTTGCCGGCACTTGCGGCTCTTTGCGGATCAGCGTGAGGTAGGGGCCCCATTGCCGCAGATGCCCACCCAACGGAGCGATCGCCAGTTGCAGTGCGCTGACTGGCGAGCGCAGGTTCAGCGAAGCGGTGATGCGCCGCTCGCCCAGAGCAGGGTCCGTCAATAGCAGTACACCGGGGTAATAGTCCTGCAGCGCTTCAACCACCTCGGAGAGTGGCCGGTCATTGACCAGCAACTGCCACTGGCGCCAGGGGGCAACCTGGCCAGGCAATAGCCGACCGCGCTGCGGCGGGCCCTGGTCCAGGCCAAGGCGAAGGCTATCGCCCGGGCCCAGGGCCGGCACCGCGAGTTCGCCGCGCCCATCGCGAACCTGGACAGCGCCGCTCTGTACGGCTACCACCACGGCGGTGCGGCTGAGGTCCACGTCGAACGCGGTCCCTATGACCCTGACCTTGACGTCCGCAGCCTGCACCGTGAACGGGCGCGAGGCATCGTGGCTGACCTCGAAGAACGCCTGCCCCCTGAGCAGGGTGACCGCCCGCGTACCGGGTTCGAAGTCCACTCGAATAGCGCTGTCGCTGCCCAGTTCAATACGGCTGCCGTCACTCAAGAGCACTTGTCGGTGCTCGCCGGCTGGGCTGGTATGGGCGGTCGGTGGTGTCGGCCCGGCCAGCAACAGCAGGCAGGCTGCCAGTGCAAGCGCCTTCAGTGCCCGCCGCGGCCTGTTGCGCCGAGCCCGGAGCGGGGTGGGCAAAGGCTGGGGCACGGGTGGTTCCAGCGGCGCCAGGCCGCCACTGAGCAACCAGACTTTCTCGGCCTTGCGCCAGGCGACAGCATGGCGCTCGTCAGCGGCCAGCCAGCGCGCATGGGCCTGTTGCAGCAAGGCGTCATCCGGCGCCGAGTGGCATTGCAGCAGCCAATCCATCGCCGCCTGCCACACGGGGTCGTCCTTCAGTGAACCGGATACAGGTTGAGGCAAGGGGGTATCAGTCATCGGCCAGGTGCTCCGCACAGTGGGTCAGTGCGTCACGCACCAGCTGGTGCGCCAAGCTGGAGGAGATCTTCAGCTCAGCGGCAATTTCCTGGAAGGTCAGGTGTTGCAGGCGGTGCATGTGGAAGGCCCGGCGCGTGCGCTCCGGCAGCAGTGCCAGCGCATCTTGCAGCAGGCGCAACTGGTCGCTGTGCAGCGCCTGATGCTCCGGTGATGGCGTACTCGAGGGCAGCTCGTTCAGCAGATCGGCGCCATCGGGATGACGATTTTCCAGGGTCGAGCGCCGCAGCAGGTCAAAGGACAGGTTGCGCACGATGCGGTACAGGTAGCCCACCGGGTTGCTCGGCTGGGCGGCGCTATCGGCCTGGCCGCAGAAGCGCAGCCAGGCCTCCTGGACCACTTCTTCGGCTTGAGCCCGACAACCGACAATGGGCGCCGAATAGTCGACCAGCGCGGTACGGTGGGAAAGGTAGAGCTCGAGTTTATCGCTGAGATAAGACACGGCGGCGATCATTCAAGGCGGGATCAGACGAGGGGGCGGGATTCTATCCTTGATTGCAAATGATTATCAAATGCATTTTGTGAGCCTCAATCAGCAGCGCCTGGGCAAGCCTCGCGCTGGGATGGCCAGGCTTCAAGGGCCTAAGGCATTCGAAAAAAACGTACTACAAGGGCTTTCTCATTGGGCACAAACCCAATAGTGATTATTCATTTCCTGGCGTGGGTGTCGGATCGACTTCAGAGGAGGAGGAGGAGGAGGAGGGAAACTACAAATAGCTGTCGCGGGCGCTTGGCTGGTCGGGCTGGTTGTTCGCTGGGGCGCTGCGCAGCGAGCCACTGAGGTTGAGCTGCTGCCACATCAAGGGGCACCTGGATCAGTGATCCTTCCCGGCAAAAGATCACATGAGCCGGGCTATTCGTGCTCGAGGACGCTTTCTGCTCTATTGCTCCCTAGCCCCCGGTACTGGCCTGCATGGAAGACCAGCGGTTCTGCACCGCTGTAGCGGTATTGTTCGATCTCGCCAATGAAGATCAGGTGGTCACCGCCCTCGTACTGGGTGACGTTGCGGCACACCAGCACTGCCACCACATCGTCCAGCACCGGGGCTCCCGCCTTGCCATAGGAATGAGCTACACCGGCGAACTTGTCGGCTGCTGCCCGTGCGAACTGCTCCGACAGGTGGAGCTGGTGCGCGCCCAGTACGTTGATGGCGAAGTGGCTCGCCGAGCAAAAGACCTTCAGGCTCGGTGCCGTGCGTGCCAGGCTCCAGAGCACCAGCGCCGGTGACAGCGACAGTGAGGAGAACGAGTTGGCCGTCACACCGACGTTGCGGCCGTCTGCGGTGCGGGTGGTGATCACGGTCACACCGGTAGCAAACTGCCCCAGCACGTTGCGCAGTTCACGGGCATCGCGGACATCGCGGCCCTCGGCATCGAGCAAATCGTGAACTTTGGTTTCGGTGGCAGCATTCATGGTGAGCTCTCCCCTCAAGCTGGCTCAGGCGGCCTGTTGGCTCATTGCGCGTGTTTGCATGCGCAGCGTGAATCGAACCAGCGGTGCGGTCAGCGCCGTCGTCACCAGCGCGAACACCACGAGGATCGTGTAGACCTTTGGCGGAAGAATCTGCATCTGCAGGCCGATTGACAGGACGATTAGCTCCATCAACCCGCGCGTATTCATCAACGAGCTCGCCAGCATCGCATCGTGTGGCGCCAGCCCAGTGCCACGCGCGCCCAGATAGCTGCCGCCGAACTTGCCGATGAATCCGCCCACGAGGAATACCCCGCACCACATCCATGATGCCGCGTCGTCTATCGTGCCGACCGACGCATGCAGCCCCGCACACGCGAAGAACACCGGCATCAGTACAAGCTTGACGAAACCTTCGACGTTATCGCGCCACTCCTTCGCGACGCCGGGCACGCGCCGCACGAACAGCGCCGCCGCAAGTGCGCCAAATGCACTATGGAATCCGATCAGCGACGTCGCGAGTGCCGAGGCTATTACAAAGCAGAGCAACACGGCCAAGCGGTCGCGCGTCGCATGCGCAGTCGAGGCGAGCCGCGCAAGCACCGGTCGCACCACGAAGCGCACCAGGAGCGCGCATAGCACCAGGTACACGAGCAGGCTGACGAGCATGTGCGCAAATGCCCAGCCAGGCCCGCTCGATAGCGAGGCAATCGTTGCCAGCAGCATCCAGCCGAGCGCATCCGTCAGCATCGCGGCAGACATTGCGTGCCGTGCGCCGACCATGGCGCCGAGCGCCAGGTCGTCGATGATGCGCGCCATCACCGGCACCGCTGATACCGCAAGTGCGACACCGCAAAAGAGTATGTAGGGCAGCGCCGGCACGTCGCTGGCGAGCGTATCTTTCGAGACGATGGCGACGATCATGCCGATCGCGGCCGGCGCTATGAGCCCGCCCGCCGCGATCGCGACAGGTATGCGCCAGCGCTTGCCGCGCAGCGTCTCGCTCAACTCCATATGCAGACCGATCTGAAACATCAGCAGTATCAGGCCGACTTCGCCGACTTGCGCCATGGCTGACAGCGTACGTGGGCCGAACAACAGGTCGTAGAAACTCGGTGCGATCACGCCGAACAGCGAAGGCCCCAACAGCAGGCCGGCCGCGATCTCGCCGACCACCGCGCACTGGCCGAGCCGTTCGGCAAGGCGGCCGCAGAGGTTGCAGAGCGCGATCACCAGCACGAGTTGCAACAGCCAGATGGTCATCAATACCTCGCAAAGAGCGACACCGACACCAAGCGGGTGGCCGCGAGCCCAAGCGGGCCCGCCGCGCCGTACGCCGTGATCTCCGTGACGCAGCTCGAAAGGTTCGCAAGCGCCGGGCAGCGCGACGCGACCGCTACCGGCTCGGCCTCACGCATTACTGCTCACTCGCGACACGGTCGACCCAGCCGCGGTAGAACGCACGGTACTTGAGCACGAGCTTGTCGTACTTGCTGTACGCGCCGCCGCCGTCGGGCTTCATCCCGTTCCAGATTTTGACGTCGTACCCCGCTGCCTGTCTGGTCTGCAGCCCGAACAGCACGAAGTCGGTCGCACGGCGCAGGACGCCGCCCACCTTCTTGATCGAGATGAGCATGTGCATGATGTTCTTGCCGTCGCTCACCGGTGTCACACACTGGAGCAGTTTGTATTTGACGTCTGCGTCCAGGGCAACGGTCATGACGCACCCGCCGGGGTAGCCATCGAAGTGCAGGTTCATCTGCGACATGTTCAGGCCGAGCGCGCGCGACAGCATGCCGAGGGGGCCGAAGTAGCGGTTCACCTGGAAGTCGATCCCGGCACCGAACCACGCGCCCGCCCGGGCCAGCGACTCAACCTCCGGCCACCGGCTCCAGTCGTCGAAGAGCTTGAGCTCGAAGGCCGAGATCGGGAGCGCGTGCACGGGGGTTGCGTGCTGTGCGTCGTAGAAGTTCTCGACGATCCGCAAGACCGCCGTCGTCGTCTCGAACGCGAAGTGCAGGTGCATGAAGTCGCCGTTGTCGACGTCGGCTGCGGTGATTTCGGGCAGCGGGTGCAGCGGCTGCGGGGAGCCGTACCAGACCCACACGTAGCCGTATCGCTCGGTGGTGACCAACGTCGGCTGGCGCGCCGCGCGTGGCACCGGCTCCAGCTGGCGCACCACCTCGCTGTGGCCGGGGATGTGAACGCACTTGCCTTGCTCGTCGTAGCGCCAGTGGTGAAACGGGCACTGGATGCACCCGTCTTTGATCCGCCCGTCAGCCAGGTTCGCGCCCAGGTGCGAGCAGTGGCGGTCCATCACCACGGCCTGCCCCGTCGCTGCGCGCCACGCCACGTACGGACGGCCAAAAAGCGTCAACTCCTTCGGCTTGTCCCTGAGGTCGTTCGAGCGCATCGCGACGTACCAGCTCGCGGCCACGCGTGTGGTCGCGTCGTACGCCCCCGGGGGATGCTTCTTGACGCTCGCTTGATCCAATTGAATGTTGTTCATCGCGTGTGTGCCGTCCTTGGCCGACTACTTCTTCAGAGCCAAGCCGATGCGGGTGGTGATGTACGCCTTGAGCAGCGCGAACATCGGGTTGTAGTCGAAGTACTTCTTCACCTCTGCCGGCGCGCGGGTTTGCGTCCAGTACATCAGCTTCATCGCCGGTATCAGGCTGTACTTCGAGTTGTTGAGCTGCGGCTTGTCCCCGGTGATGCAGTACCCGAAGCCGAACATCGGCTTGGCGAAGTCTCGTTCGTCGATGAGGGCGTGAATCCGCAACGCGGCCTCCTCAGCCGACTTGTGCCCGGCGCTCACAGCCTCGACCTCGGCTTTGGCGTCGTTGAACAACTGGTAGTACTGCTCCATGTCCGCGCACAGGTACCCGAGGTACGGCGGGTCGTTGTCGAGGTGATCGAGGTCGCCCTCGTCGCGCGACGCGCGAAACCTCGCGTGGGCTTGCACCAGCCGGAACTGCCCGAGGATAGTGCCGACCGCCCACAGCCGGTGGAACGCGTCCCATAGGCGGAAGTCCGAGAACGCCGTGTAGCAGCAGCTGACGAAGTCGTCGTTGTGGTCCAAAAGCTTTTGCTGCAGGCGCTCGATGTACTCGAAGCGCTCGGGGGAGAAGTCGTCGTCGCGTAGCGCCTTGATGAGGCGCGCCGCGAGCGCGTGGATGGTCACCGCGGTGTTTTCGAGCCCCCGGGAGAAGAGCGGGTCGATGAACCCGTTCGCGTGCAGCATCAGGCAGTAGCGGTCGCCGACGCAGGCGTTCGACGAGAACTGCAGGCGATCGGTCTTGACCCAGTCGCGCACTGGCACGGCGTCCCGGAACTGAGCGCCGATGCTCGGGAACCGCGCGAGGAACTCGTCGAATTCCTGCTGCGCAGGAATGTCGGTTTTCGGGTAGACACGCGGGTCGAGCTGCAGGCCGACGCTCACCAGGTTATTGGTCGAGCGCGGGTGGTTGTTGAACGGAATCACCCAGAGCCAGCCGCCGGTGAACATGTGGTGCAAGGTTCCTTCGTGCCAGCGCCAGCGCTGCCCCTTGACCTTGAAGATGTCGTCGAACGGCTTGACCCCGAGCATGTGCGTGTAGAGGCTGCGCGAGTGCGTCTTGAAGCGACACGGCTCTTCGCGGAGCCCGAACTTGGTCGCCAGCGGCGCGCCGGGTCCTCCGCAGTCGATCATGTACCGGCCGGTGAACCGCTCGCCCTCGGCGGTGGTCACCGCGACGCCGTCCTTGTCCGCGTGATATTCGGTCACGCTCGTCTTCTGGCGGACCGTGCAGCCATATTTGATGGCCGCTTGCAACAGATAGGCGTCGACGTCCTGCCGGTAATAATGGCTCTCCGGCCCCCACGGCAGCTCGGGAATGACGCACTGGGTGAACTCCTTCGGGTCGTGCTCCTGGCCAGGTTTGTGGAACACGAAGCCGAAGTTGCGCTTGATGCCCGTGCTCGACGAAACGTAACGCTGCGTCGAGTAGAACGAGGTGATGTGGCCGAGCTCCGGAATGTCGTAGCGATCAGCGATGATGCGGTTCATGAGAGACGTTTCGGGGATCGACGATTCGCCGATCGTGAACCGCGGGTGCGACGACTGCTCGATGATCAGCACGCGAAACTGTTGTTTGGCCAGGATGGCCCCCATCTGGGTACCGGACATGCCCGAACCGAGGATGATTACGTCGAAGTGGTTGCTATCGTGTCCGTTCGCGGGGCTCTTCTGAGTCATGGGGGCAAACTCTCCTTGTGAAATAACACTGGGTCGCGCGCATCAGGATTCATCGAGCGCGGCGCGGATGCGGGACCGCGCGGCACAGGTGAGCGTGAGTAGGTCGCCGAGCATGCTGGGCGCGTAGCCCCCGCTGCCGGTTGTGGGGCCGCTGCGCCCGGCTTCGTATGCCCGCTCCGCCAATTTGAGGTGAGGCGCCCGGAAGCGCAGCAGGACCTTGAAGACCCGCTCGAGGGCTGTCAGCCCAGCCCGGACGTGCTCGCCCTGCGTACCCACCGCTCGCGCCTCGTCGAGCGCGCGGTCGATGAGCGCCGGCTCTGTGGCGAACCGAGCGTAGACCGCCCTGTACGCGGGAAGCACGTAGGGCAGGTACGTCTCTTTGAATTCTCGATAAGCTGGGTCGTCCGATTGCGAGCCCCACAGGACGTGCTCCAGCACGAAGAGGGGCATTTCTACGGCGCCGGGGCCGAGGTAGCTCTGGCCCCCGACTCGAATCGGTTCGTAGAAGGGGCGCAGCTCATCGTAGAAGACCTGGGGCGAGATGAAGCGGTACGCGTAGACGATCGATTCGACCATTTTCTGCAGGTAGGCTTCCAGCTCATCGCACCCTTGCGCGAATGCGGGCGAGCGCAGGGATACATCGGACAGCTCGACGGTCAACGCGATGGCCGCCTCGAGGGCCGCCATCGAGATGCGCACGCTCTCGAGCAGGTGCGCTTCGTCGGGCAGCCCGGTGTAGCTCCGCTGCGCATCGGCCGCCGCCGGGTTCCAGACCGTCACATGCAGGAGTGTCTCGCGCGGCGGCAAGTCGGTCACCCGTGCCAGGTCGAGCAGCACCCGTTCAAGCCCGGGCACCAGGTCCACGGGCTCATGTCCGTGCCGCTTGAGCGACCCCAGGAAGAAACCGATGTCCCGCATCGCGGCGGCGGCTTCGACGAAGCCCCAGCTGGAGGGCACGCCGCGCACCGGGAGGAATTCGCGCAGCAGGCCGACGATGCCGGGCACGTCTTTGTCACGGTTCAGGGCCGGCAGCTGCAGAACCAGCGCGCGCGCCTGCAGTGGATCGCAGGCCGCCACGGCAGCGTGCGTGGCCGCGAATGCGGATACCCGGTTCAAGGTGCGTTCCACTACTGGCGTTCCTGAGCCGCGAGCGTCGGCCCGTGCTGGTTGCGCGACAGCTGCGCGCCGTCACGCAGTGACCGCAGGTAGTCGTAGTTCGTCGGCAGGCTCGTGCGCAGGCGCTCGGCTTCGCGCCGGATGCTGGCGAACATCGCTTCGGCCTTCTGGATCGACTCCGGTCGGTGCTGCAGGAGCGGCAGCGACCGGTCGGGCAGCATGCCCAGGCCGGCAAAGATGCAGTAGTAGTTGCCGTTCAACCAGAAGTTCTTGAATTCGTAGTCGAAGGTCTCGTAGTACGTGGAATCGTCGAACGAGGTGGTGGTCAGCGGCAGCCCGGCCTTGTAGCGCTCAACCTTCTCCTGGATGGCGTCCGAGAGCCGCAGTTCGTGCCGGTTCGCGAGCCAGAACGGCGTGTCTTCGCGCGACGTAGTGAAATAGTGCGCCTGGACGAAGTCCCGGCAGTCGTCGAACATGTAGACGATCTCGGCGTTGAATGCGTCGCGCAACCGCGGGTCGAACGAGGTGTCGGGGAAGTGCTTCACGAGTTGGTAAAGCGCCGCGTAGATGAAGTAGATTCCCGTCGATTCCAGGGGCTCCAGAAAGCACGACGACAGCCCGATCGAGACGCAGTTGTTGACCCACGCCCGCTTGTTGCGCCCGACCCGGAACTTGATCTGGTTGAGCTGCTGATTGTCCGAGAGACCCCAGAGTTTGAGGAAGTCGGCGGTGGCCTGGTCGCGCGAGGTGAACTTGCTCGAGAAGACGTAGCCGCTGCCGAACCGGCCCAGCATCGGAATCTTCCAGGTCCATCCCGAGTTCATGGCAATCGCGGAGGTGTAAGGCTCGACCCCCTCGCGCGCGTCGTCGTTGGGCACGGCGCTGGCGACCGCGCTGTCGCACAGCAGGTAGTCGGACATGTCGATGAAGGGTTCCTTCAGGGCCTGATTGATCAGGAGCCCCCGCATGCCGGAGCAGTCGATGAACAGGTCCGCCTCCAGCGTCCGCCCTTCCTTGGTTAACAGGGTGGAGATGTAGCCGCGGTCGTTCAGTTGAACCTCCACGACCTCGTCGACCACGCGATTCACCCCGCGCTCGACGGCCCAGCGCTTCAAGAAGTCGGCCACCAGGTGCGCGTCGAAGTGCCACGCGTGGGACATCTGGCGGGTGCCGTCGGCCAGGCAGGGTGCCAGCTTGCCGTCGAGGGCCCCGGGCTGCGGGTAGCACGCGTACGCCATCGGTTGCTGGAAGCCCTGTTCGCGCTTGCGCAGCCAGTAGTGGGTAAGCGGCACGCCGTCGCAGTTCGGCACGCTGCCGAACAAATGGTAGAAGTAATCTTCGCGCGATGGGTCGGGAGATTTTCTCCAGTTCACGAACTTGATCGCGGCCTTGAAGGCGCCGTTCACTTGGGGCATCCACTCCCGCTCCGGTATCCCGAGGAAGTCGAAGAACACCTTCTGCAAACTCGGGATGGTCGCCTCGCCCACGCCGATCCGGGGGATCGCCGCAGACTCGATGAGCGTGATATTTACCTGCTGTTGGAGCGCCCGGACGAGGTACGAAGCGGCCATCCAGCCCGCGGTGCCGCCGCCCACGATGACGATATTCTTGATCGGCTTGTTCATAACACTCCCTGTTTCGAGGCGGGCTGTCTGTGAGGAGGGGAAGGCCGCCAGTCTCTGTGCATCCGTGCAAGAGGCACATCAATGTGCTTGTCGGATTTAGACTCTAGCCTGCCGGAAAAGCGATGCACCTTCCGTTTCCGAATTAGCATTCAAAAAAGCAAAGGCATTTGGTCTAAAGGAAAATATTGCGTAGGTTTTTTGCGCCTGATCAGTCGGCCGCTGAGGGGGGGCTGACGTTTGGGCATGCCTTCATCCGCTGCCGATCTTGAAAGAGGCGAGCCGCTCAAAAATGATCGGATCACTGAAGGAACGCGACGGTTTTCTTGTCCCGCTTGTGCTTACGGCCAATCCGTTGGCGTGCAGTCGAAACGTCTTGATGGATGAGAAGCGAGACGGGGAGGTGGTTTTCCCAACGCCACCCTCGATGGATGCCACTGCCACCCTTTTCATGGACACAGGCCTCTAATGTGGGTGCATTAGAGGCTGCGATGGCATGCCCGGGGGTAGAGCCTTTCTAGGTGATCTTGAACCAACTGTCCTTGAGCCAATTGGTCCTGGCCAGTTCGATCACCTCGTCGCCACGCCCGCTCATCACCGCCTTGAGCATGTACAGGCTGAAGCCCTTGGCCTGTTCCAGCTTGATGGCCGGCGGCATGGCCAGTTCCTGGGTGGCGGTGACCACGTCCACCAGCACCGGGCCGTCATGGGCCAGGGCGGTGCGCAGGGCGCCTTCCAGTTCTTCGGAGTTTTCCACCCGCAGGCCGAGAATGCCCATGGCGTTGGCCATGGCGGCAAAGTCCGGGTTGTGCAGGTCGGTGCCGGTGTCCAGGTAGCCGGCGGACTTCATTTCCATGGCGACAAAACCCAGGGAGGCGTTGTCGTAGACCACGATCTTCACCGGCAGCTTGAGCTGGGCCAGGGAGATGAAGTCGCCCATCAGCATGCTGAAGCCGCCATCGCCGGACAGCGAGATCACCTGGCGCTGGGGGAAGGCGGCCTGGGCGCCCATGGCCTGGGGCATGGCGTTGGCCATGGAGCCGTGGTTGAAAGAGCCCAGCAGGCGCCGCTGGCCGTTCATTTTCAGGTAGCGCGCGGCCCACACCGTGGGGGTGCCGACGTCGGCAGTGAAGATGGCGTCTTGGTCTGCCAGTTCGCTGAGCAGCCGGGTCAGGTACTGCGGGTGGATCGGCCGGCCAGCGGGCGAGGGCTGGGCCAGGTCGTCCAGGCCCTGGCGCGCCTTGGCGTAGTGCTTGAGGGATTCTTCGAGAAAGCGGCGGTCGCCCTTATAGGGCAGGCGCGGCAGCAGTGCGGCGAGGGTTTCGCCGACGTCGGCGGCGATCCCCAGGTCCAGCGGCACTCGCCGGCCCAGGGCCTGGGGGTTGCGGTCGATCTGTATGACGCAGGCGTCGCTGGGGTAGAACTGGCGATAGGGAAAGTCGGTGCCGAGCATCACCAGGGTGTCGCAGTTGAGCATGGCGTGGTAGCCGGAGCTGAAGCCGATCAGGCCGGTCATGCCGACGTCGAAGGGGTTGTCCCATTCCACATGCTCTTTGCCGCGCAAGGCATGCACCACCGGTGCGCCGAGGGCGTCGGCCAGGGCCACCACCTGATCGTGGGCGCCGGCGCAGCCACTGCCGCAGAGCAGGGTCACGGCCTTGCTCTGGCTCAGCAGTTCCACCAGTTTGTCCAGGTCGTGGGGGGCGGGCAGGGTGCGCGGTGCGTGCAGGGCCGGCCATGGCTTGCTGGCGGCGGGCACCTGTTGCAGGGCCACGTCGCCGGGGATCACCACCACCGCCACGCCGCGGTTGAGGATCGCGCTGCGCATGGCCCGGTGCAGCACCTCGGGCATCTGCGCCGGGTTGCTCACCAGTTCGACGAAGTGGCTGCACTCCTTGAACAGCTCCTGAGGGTGGGTTTCCTGAAAATAGTCGAGGCCGATCTCCGAGGAGGGGATCTGTGCGGCGATGGCCAGTACCGGCACATGGTTGCGGTGACAGTCGAACAGGCCATTGATCAGGTGCAGGTTGCCCGGCCCGCAACTGCCGGCGCACACCGCCAGTTGCCCGGTGGCGGCGGCTTCGGCGCCGGCGGCAAAGGCGGCCACCTCTTCGTGGCGCACATGCATCCACTCGATGGTCTGCATGCTGTGCAGAGCGTCGGTGAGGCCGTTGAGGCTGTCGCCGGTCAGCCCCCAGATACGCTTGACCCCGGCCTGTTCAAGGGTGGTTGCCAGTTGCTGGGCGATGGTGATGTTCGCCATGAAGAGCTCCTGCGGTCCGCTTAAGAAGTCGTGCAATCAAAAGAGGACAACAGGCGAGGGCGGATGATTCCGTGAAATCTTGCAGGCCCTGCCGCGGTGTGGCGACAGGGGCTGGTGTTCAGGCGAAGCGTGCCGGTCGGCAGGCGGCCAGTTCGGCGCAGGTTTGCCCGTGCAGCAGTTCCTGGCTGATCAGGCGCGCCACCGTGGGGGCCAGGGTCACGCCGGCGTGCATCACCGCCAGGTACAGGCCCTGGTAGCGGGTGCTGGGGCCGATGATCGGCAGTTGGTCCCCGGGCATCGGCCGCAGGCCGACTTCCACGCTGCGCAAGGTGATGGCCTGGGCGCCACGGAACAGCTGGCGGATGCTGGCCAGGGCCTGTTGCGCGATGGCCTCGGGCCCCAGTGGACCCTGGGCATCGATATAGTCCTCGGCCAGCAGCAGGCTGCCGTCCGCCGCTTCGCGGATTTCCAGCTGGCTGTTGGAGACCAGGGTCTTGACCAGGCCCGGTGGCGCATTGATGCGGATCAGGATCGACGGCGAGGCCTGCACCGGCAACTGAATCCCCAGGGGCGCGAGCAGGGCCGGGGTGGCGCAGCCGCTGGCGAGCAGCACCTGGTCGGCACGGTGGAGCCCGGCGGCGGTGTTTACCCCGAGTACCCGCTGGCCTTCGACCCGCAAGCCAAGTACCTGGGTCTGGTCGAACACCCGGGCGCCGTGGGTGCAGGCCGCATCGAGCAGGGTGCGGGTGGCGGCCACTGGGTCCAGGCTGCCTTCGCCGGATGCATAGCGGGCACGCTCCGGCAGCACTTGCAGGTGGGGTTCCAGTTGGGCAACCCCGGCCCGGTCCAGCCACCGGGTCGAGGCCTCGGCGGTTGGCTCGTCGGTATCTGGCGCTTGCTGGTCGGCCGCGCCGTAGGTCAGCGCACCGGACCAGCGGATCTGCAAGGCCGGCAGTTCGTGCTGCAGGCGGCGGTAGTCTGCCAGCGCCTGGGCCCGCAGGGCGCGGGCGGCTGCCGGGAACTCGCCGTGGGGGTTGATCCAGGCAAAGGAATGGCGGGTGACGCCCGAGCCCGGGCTGTCCTGTTCCAGCACGGTCACCTGCGCGCCCTGGCGGGCCAGGTGGTAGGCAATGGCGGCGCCGACAATCCCGGCGCCCACCACGATCACGCTTGAAGGCTTCACGCTCACCTCGTTATCCATTCAATGGGGCGTTGCGAAGGGCGCACCTTAACCGTGGCGGATTGCCCCAGCAATTGAACGAGTGTTGTGAAATTGCAAGCGGGCGGGCCAGGACCGTTGCCGCAGGCGCGGCAGCGGTTTGTGCAGTGCCTGGGCTATTGCAGCTTCAGCGTCAGCCCCGACGCCTGGGGCAGTGGCTTGCGCATCAGCCGGCCCACCACCAGGGCGCCGAGCAGGGCGAGCATCCCGGCCACCGTCAGCACCAGGCCGAAACCACCGACAAAGGCCTGCCGGGCCAGGGGCTCGACTAGGGCCCGGGCATCGGGCGGCAAGCCGGCCATCGCGCCCTGCATGTCCCCGGCCACCACCCGTGAGGCAATCTCCGGTGCCTGCTCCAGCCAGTGCCCGGGCACGGCGTGCAGGCTGCCCTGCAAGAGCTGCTGGGTATGGCTGGCCAGCAGCGCACCGAACACCCCGATGGCCAGCATGATGGCGCTGAAGCGCATGGTGGTGCTCATGCCCGAGGCCATGCCGGTGCGTTCCCGCGGCACGCAGGCCATGATGTTTTTCTGCGTGTCGCCATTGAGCAAGCCGGCCCCGGCGCCGGTCACGGCGATTGCCAGGGCGAAGTTCAGGTAGCCCCCGGCGTGTACCGCCCAGGCGCTGAGCAGGTTGCCGCAGCCCACCAGGGTCAGCCCTGCGGCCATCAGCGTGGCCGGCGCATAGCGCCCGGCCAGGCGTGCGCCGATCCGCGGGCAGATGAGCATGGTCAGGGCGAAGGGCAGCATGCCCAGGCCCGAGGCGATGGCCGAGAAGCCCAGGCCGTTCTGCAGGTAGAAGGGCAGCAGCGTCATCATCACCTGGGCACAGCCGGCGTAGGCGAACATGCCCAGCAGGGCGCCGATGAAGCGCGGGTGGCGGAACAGTTGCAGGTCCACCATGGGCCGGCTTTGCAGCCGCTCGATCAGCACGAACAGCCCCAGCAGCGCCACGCCTGCCAGCAGGCGGGTGGTGGTGGCCGGGTGGCTCCAGCCGATGCGGTTGGCCTCGATCAGGCCCCAGATCAGGCACAGCAGGCTGGCGCTGAAGGCCAGGCTGCCCCAGGGGTCGAGGCGCGCCGCCTGGGTATCCCGGGATTCCGGCACGTTGCGCAGCACACTCCACAGCAGCAGCGCACCCACCGGCAGGTTGAAGTAGAAGATCCAGCGCCAGCCGAAGTACTCGGTGATCAGCCCGCCGACCGTGGGCGCGGCAGTCATGGCCATGCCCATGCAGGCACCCCAGAAGGCCCAGGCCTTGGCCCGTTCCACTTCGTCGTGGAAGGTATGGCCGATGGAGGCCAAGGCCGAGGTCAGCAGCAGCGCCGCGCCCACCCCCTTGAGCGCCCGGGCGATGTCCAGCAGCAGGGCGTTGGGCGCCGCACCGCAGCCCAGGGAGGCGAGGATGAACAGGCCCAGGCCGCAGAGCAGGGTGCGCTTGCGGCCGAAGCGGTCGGCCAGGCTGCCGGCGGGCAGCAGCAGGGCGGCGAAGGCCAGCATGTAGGCGCTGACCACCCACTCGATATCGGCGAAGTTGGCCCCCAGGTCACGGGCGATGCTCGGCAGCGCCACGGCGACGATGTTGGTGTCCAGAACGATCAGCGAACAGACCCCGGAGGCGGTGAGCAGGGTCAGGCGCGGGTTGACGGAGCGGTTCATTGCGTGGCCTGCCGACTGAGGGTGGCGAGGGCGGCCAGGGCGATTTCATCGTCGTGGGCCGGGGTGTCGGCACTGACCCCGATGGCGCCGATCACCTGGCCGTCGACGATGATCGGCTGGGCGCCTTTCATCATCACCAGGCCGGCGCTGAGGGCGGCGGGGCGGCCGCCATTGACGGCGTTTTCCAGATCCCCGGAGGGCCGCTTGAACAATGCCGAGGTGCGTGCCTTGCCCTGGGCCAGCTCGACTCCGGCCACCACTGGGGCGCCGTCCATGCGCGCGCCGAGTATCGGCCAGCCGCCGTCGTCGACGATTGCCACGGCGCAGGGCCAGCCCTTGGCCTGGGCGGTTTGCTGGGCGGCCCTGAGCAGGCGCTGGGCGTTGTCCAGGGTAAGGATTGCCTTGTGGGCAATGACGGGTTGGCTGTCCTCGGCTGCCGCGGTCTGCAGCACGCAGCAGGTGATCATTACCAGAAACAGGGGTTTGACGCGCATGGCAGAGGCTCTCTACTGTGAAGGTTCGCTCAGCTTATCCCGGCCTTTCGCGGTCTTTGTTAGCTGCTGGCGACCAGTTCATTACCTTTGAGCTAATGCCCATCATGGAAATTCGTCACTTTCGCTACTTCCTGGCGGTGGCCCGGCAGCGCAATTTCACCCGCGCCGCCGAGCAATTGGGGATTGCCCCGCCCACCCTGAGCCGGCAGATCCAGGACATGGAGAACACCCTTGGCACCCGGCTGTTCCTGCGCCAGCAACGCGAGGTCAGCCTGACCGAGGCCGGCGCCACCCTGCTGCTGGAAGCCGAGGCCACGGTGCGCCAGTTCGAGTTTGCCCAGCGCAATGCCCAGCGTGCCGGGCGCGGCGAGATCGGCCATATCGAACTGGGCTATGTGGCCTCGGCGGTGTATTGCGGGCTGTTGCAGAAACAGGTGCAGGGCTTTGGCCGCGACTGCCCGGACGTCAGCCTCAACGTGCGGGAGTGCCCGATGGCGACGCTGCCGGCGCGGATTGCCGATGGTCGCCTGGACGTGGGCTACATTCGCTCGCCCATGACATTGCCGGAAGGGGTCGAGGCCATTCGCCTGGACGCCGAGGGCTTTGTCCTGGCGCTGTCCGATGAATCCTGGCTGTGCCGCCTGCCGCAGATCGCCTCCGAACACCTGCTCAATGAAACCTTCATTCTTCCGGAGCAGATCAGCGGCACCTTGCAGGTGGCGGCCCAGGGTGCCTACGCCCCCAAGCTGGGCCCCCAGCCCGGCGGCCTGGTGGCGGTACTGGCCCTGGTGTCCCTGGGGCAGGGCGTGGCAGTGGTGCCGGAGTCGGTGGTGGGCCACATCAGCCTGCCCCATGTGCTGTACCGGCCGATTGGCGGCAGCTCGGCGACGTCCTGGCTGTCGCTGATCCACCGGCGTTTCGAGCAGGCACCGGCGGTGGTGCGCTACATCGAGCAGGTACGGCGCGAGTACCGCGGCAAAGCCTGATGGGGCATGTTCAAGCGACGGCCCGGGTCGCATAATCCCCGGGCCATTCCTTTCGCTTCAGGAGCTGCGTCTTCGATGATCGACCACCTTGACCACCTGGTACTGACCACCATCGACCCGATTGCCGCCGAGGATTTCTACGTCCGCGTGCTGGGCATGCAACTGGAAACCTTTGCCGGCGGGCGCAAGGCCTTCAAGTACGGCAACCAGAAGATCAACCTGCATGTGCGCGGCCAGGAGTTCGAACCCAAGGCCCACCTGCCGGTGCCGGGGGCGCTGGATTTGTGCTTCATCGCCAGCGTGCCCCTGGAACAGGTGATTGCCCATCTGCAACAGGCCAACTGGCCGATCATAGAAGGGCCGGTGCCGCGCACCGGCGCCACCGGCCCGATCCGTTCGGTGTACCTGCGGGACCCGGACCTGAACCTGATCGAGATTTCCGAGCAGTTGTAGCGCCAGTGGCCTGCTTCAGAGCCGCTGGCCGATGGAGTCGGCGAGGCGGGTCAGGATCAGGCAGCAGGACACCGCCCCTGCATCCAGTGCCCCCAAGGAGCGCTCGCCCAGGCGGCTGGCGCGACCGATGCGCGCTACCAGGTCGCGGGTCGAATCCCGGCCCCGGGAGGCCGCACTCTTCATTCGATCCAGGGCCTCCTGGAAGGAGGCGCCGGCACCCTGGGCCGCCTCGAAGGCCTCTACCGCTGGAATCAGGGTGTCCATCAGGCATTTGTCGCCCACCCCGGCTTCGGTGATGTCCTGCAAGGAGGTCAGGCCGCCGCGCAGCAGGCGGGCGAAGGTTGCGGCATCGATCTGCTCGGCGCCGCGCACTTCGTTGGCCATGCCGATGAACAGGCTGCCGTATAGCGGCCCCATGGAGCCGCCGATGCCTTCCATCAGGCTCAGGGTCAGCTCGTCCAGGGCTTCGGCCAGGCTCAGTTCGCGACCTTCGAGGGCGCGCCCGCAATGGGCGAAGCCCTTGGCCATATTGATGCCGTGGTCGCCGTCGCCAATGGCACCGTCCACTTCGCTGAGGTACTCGCGGTTGGCGACGATCACCGCCACCAGGTCACTGACGATGGCGCCGCCATCGGCGCTGAAAAAGTGCTGGTTCATGTCTCACTCCGTCTGGGTCAGGCCGATGGAACGGCAAGGCTGATCGATCAGGTGGCGCAATTCGGCGTCCAGGCCCAACAGCGTCAGGGTCACCCCCATCATCTCCAGCGAGGTGAAGTAGTTGCCGACATAGCAGCGGTGGATGCTCAAGCCTCGGGCGCGCAGCAGGCGCTCGACCTCGGCGTAGAAGATGTACAGCTCCATTACCGGTGTCGCGCCAAGGCCGGATACCAGCACCACCAGCGCTTCATCGGCGTGAAAATCCCGGTCGGCGAGGATGGGCGCCAGCATGCGCTCGGCCATGGCCGCCGCGGGCTCGATGGGGATTACTTCGATGCCCGGTTCGCCATGGTGGCCGATGCCCAGTTCCATCTGTCCGTCGGCGATCTGGAAGTTGGCCTTGCCCACCGCCGGGATGGTGCAGGGCGTGAGGCCGGCCCCGATGGAGCGACACTGGTCGACGGCCTTCTGTGCCACCCGGATCACTCCGTCGAGGTCGTACCCCGTGGCCGCTGCGGCGCCGCCGACTTTCCACATGAAGATCTCCCCGGCCACGCCCCGGCGCTTGTGGATGTCTGCCAGCGGTGCGGAAGCGACGTCATCGTTGGCCACCACGGTACGTACCTGAAGGTCTTTGCTGGCAGCCATTTTCATCGCCAGCTTGACGTTCATGTTGTCGCCGGCGTAGTTGCCATACAGGCACGCGACCCCCGCGCCCTGGTCGGCGGCACGAAAGGCGTCGAAGAAACTCTTTGCAGTGGGGGAGGAGAAGATCTCGCCCACCGCCACGGCATCCACCAGCCCGGGGCCGACATAGCCGAGGAAGGCTGGTTCGTGGCCGGAGCCGCCGCCGGTGACGATGCCCACCTGGCCTGGCGCCGAGGGCATGCGCTTGGCGATGACCCGGGGGTTGGTTTCGTATTGCAGCAGTTGCGGGTGGGCGGCAAGGATGCCTTGCAGCATGTCCTCGACCACCTGGTCCGGGTCGTTGATCACTCGGTTCATGACGGGTTTCCTGTGTTCTTGTTCTGGGTCGATGCCAGGTCGCGGCACATCTGTGCAGGGGCCGGTCAAGGTTTGAGGACGACCTTCAGCGAGCGCTCGCCCCTTTCCATCACCGCGAAAGCTTCCTTGAAGTCCGCCAGGGCGAAGGTGTGGGTGACCACGTCGCGCATGTCGATCCTGCGCTGGCCGATGAAATCGATGGCCCGGGGGTACATGTAGGGCCCCAGGTGCGAGCCGAGCACGTCCAGCTCCTTGCGGTCGCCGATGATCGACCAATCCACCGTGGCCTCATCGTTGAACACGCTGAACTCGACGAAGCGCCCGAGCTTGCGCAGCATCGCCAGGCCCTGGTTGACCGCCTTGTGATGCCCGGTGGCCTCGATGTAGATGTCGCAGCCATAGCCCTCGGTGAGGGTGCGAATCTTGGCCAGCACGTCTTCTTCGGCAGGGTTCCAGACCTCGTCGGCGCCCATGCGCAGGGCCAGTTCGGCGCGCTCGGGCTTCATGTCGAGGACAATCAGGCGCTTGGGGTTGCGCAGGCGCACCGCGCCGATGATGCCCAGGCCCAGGGTGCCGGCCCCGGCCACCACCACGATGTCGTCGAAGCCCACGTCGGCGCGCTCGGCGGCGTGCAGCGAGCAGGCCAGGGGTTCGATGAGGATGGCTTCGTCCGGCGGGATGCTGTCCGGCACTTTGTGCACGATGCCTTCGCGAGTAAAGATCATGTACTGGGCCATGGCGCCCTGGACGTTGTTCTGGAAGCCGTACAGGTCGTGTTTCTGGCACATCCAATACTGGCCGTGGTTGCAGAAGCGGCAGCCCCAACAAGGCACGATCTGCTCGGAGATCACCCGGTCGCCAACCTTGACCCCGCGTTTTTCCGCCCCCGGCCCCAGGGCCACCACCCGACAGACGAACTCGTGCCCGGGAATCATCGGCGGCTTGACGTAGCGCGGTTGCTCGGCGTCGCCCCAGAACGAGGGCGCGCCGCGGTAGGTCTTGATATCGCCCATGCAGATTCCGCACAGCTCGACCTTCGTGAGGATCTCTTCGGGGCTGGGTATCGGCACCGGTACTTCTTCGAGGCGGTAGTCTTCGGGCCCGTAGCAGACCACGGCCTGCATGGTGGCCGGGATTACCGGGGACAGCGCTTGCGCAGTGGCATTTTCGAGCAGGCTGGACATGGGCGGGAACCTCGCTGCGATCTGTGGAGTATCCGTGGGTTACTGAATGCTGTAGCCGCCGTCGATCATCACGTTTTCACCGGTGATCATCTTCGCCGCGTCGCTGAGCAGGTAGAGCACCAGCCCGGCAATTTCCTCGGGCTGGGCGAAGCGGCCCACGGGAATCTGCAATTTGGCCTGCTCCCCCAGCTCGCCGGCCCAGGCTTTTTTGCCCAGGGCGGTTTCGACGATGGTGGGGGACACGGCGTTGACGTTGATGCCATGGGGCGCCCATTCCATGGCCAGGACCTTGGTCATGCCCACCACCGCCGCCTTGCTCGCGCAATAGGCCACGTGCCGGTCGAGGCCGATCACCGCGGCCTGGGAGGCGAGGTTGACGATGCGCCCGTGGCCCTGTTCGAACATGTGCCGGGCACAGGCCTGGGCGGCAAAGAAGCTGGCCTTGAGGTTGATGTCCAGGGTGGTGTCCCAGGCGCTTTCCCGTACCTCCAGGGCCTTGTCCAGCAGGGCCACCCCGGCGCTGTTGACCAGGAAGTCCAGGCGTCCGAAGTGCGTTGCCACCAGGTCCACCGCATCTTGCAACTGATCCAGCTGGCGCAGGTCCAGGGCCAGCCCCAGGTGCCCGTTGCCCAGGCCGGCGGCGACCTCGACCACTTGTGGATCGCGGTCGAGCAGGGCAACCCTGGCCCCGCGTTCCGCCAGCAGGCTGGCGCAGGCCAGGCCGATGCCGGCGGCACCACCGGTGATCACCGCGCAGCGGCCGTTCAGATCGAAGGCCTGATCCCAGAATCCGGACATGTCATGTCTCCTTGGAAAGAAAGGTTGTGCTCATGGGGTGTGCCCCACGATGCCTCGCACTCGAGTCATTTGCTGCCGGCAACCTGCTGGTACAGCGCATCGGCATTGTCGGCGGTCACCGGTACCCAGGGCAGGATGTACAGCTTGGCGCTGCCGTCACCCCATTGCAGGTCCTTGGCGTAGCGCTGCCAGATCACCGATTGTGGTTTGTAGTCCTTGCCGGCGAGGGTGCGCAGGGCCACGTCCAGAGCCCCCTGGGACTGCGCCTGGGCGTCCTGCAGGAAGGTGGTGATATCGCCCTTCTTGGCCGCCTGGATGGCGTCCGGCATGCCGTCGATGGAGGTCACCGGCACTTGGGCCGGCGACAGCCCCCGGGACTTCACCGCCTGCAGCGCGCCCAAGGCCATGTCGTCGTTCTGCGCGATGATCCCGGAGATGCCGCCGTTGGGGTGGGCGTTGAGCCAGTCCTCGGTCAGGGACAGGGCTTCGGCCCGGGACCAGTTGGCGGTCTTCATTTCGATAACCTTGATCTGCGGGTGCTGCTTGAGCACTTCCATCTCGCCTTTTTCGCGATCGATCTGCGCCGACTGGCCGATCGGCCCCTGAATGATCACCACATTGCCCTGACCCTTAAGCTTGTCGACCATGGCCAGGGCCTGCAGCCGGCCGCCCTCGACATCGTCGTTGCCGACATAGGGCACACTGGCACTGGCCACCTTGGTGTTGGAGGCGATCACCGGGATGTCGTTCTCCTGGGCCCGGGCTACGGCGCCGACCCCGGCCTTGGTGTCGATGGGCACGAAGATAATCGCGTCATAGTGCTGGGTGACCATGGTCTCGATCTGGTTGTTCTGGGTCAGGGCGTCGTAGTTGCCGTCGAACACGGTGATCTGCACCGTGCCGTCCTTGACCGCCGGGTGCTGCTTGAGCTCGCGCACCCAGTTCTGCATGAACTGGCCCTTGAGGCCGTATACCGCGGCGCCGATCTTGTAGGTCCTGGCCTCGGCCAGGGCCATGCTGCTGGTGAGCAGCGAGGCCGCCGCCAGGGTGAACAGGGAACTGCCGAGCAGGGTAGGAGAAAGCTTCATGGGGAACTCCGTTATTGTTGTAGGCGTTCGTTCGGGAGAGGTGAGATCAGCGTTTCTTCTTGCGCCAGACATCGATGAGCACCGCGAAGACGATGATCAGCCCCTTGGCGACTTGCTGGTAATAGGAAGACACCCCGAGCAGGTTGAGGCCGTTGTTGATCACACCAATCAACAGGGCGCCGAACAGAGTACCGACAATGCTGCCGGTGCCACCGGAGAGGCTGGTGCCGCCGATCACTACCGCGGCGATGGCGTCCAGTTCATAGGACATGCCGGCCTGGGGCAGGGCCGAGGTGGTACGGGCCGAGAGCACCACGCCGGCCAGCCCCGCCAGCAGCCCGGAAACCACGTACACCGAGAACATCACCTTGCGCACGCCGATACCGGAGGTGCGCGCGCTCTTCTCGTTGCCGCCCACGGCGTATACATAGCGGCCGTAGGTGGTGTAGCGCAGGACCATCCAGAAGATCAGCGCGACCACGGCGAAGATCACCACCGGCACGCCCAGCGGGCCTATCTTGCCGATGCCCAGGGCCAGGTAGTTTTCCGGCAGGTCGGTGACCGGGCTGCCATCGTTGAGGATGAAGGTCATGCCCCGGGCCACGCTGAGCATGCCCAGGGTGGCGACGAAAGGGGGGATCGACAGGTTGGCCACCATGAAGCCGTTGATCATGCCCAGCATCGCCCCGGCGAACATCCCGGCGCTGACCGCCGCCAGCAGGCCGTAGCCCTGGGTGGCCACCAGGGCGCTGCAGAGCCCGGCAAAGGCCAGGACCGAGCCTACCGACAGGTCGATGCCGCGGGTCAGGATCACGTAGGTCATGCCCACCGCGAGAATGCCGTTGATCGAGGTCTGGCGCAGGATGTCCATCCAGTTGCGCCAGGTCATGAAGTACTCGCTGGCAAAAGCCATCACCAGGCACAGCAGGATGAACACCAGCGGTAGGCCGAAACGGTCGAGGACCAGGCGCAGGCGGCTGGGGGTGGCCGGGCCGAGGGCGCTGGAAGTAGGGGTGGGGATCAGGGTCTTGGCGTTCATGAGGCGAGACTCAACAGGGCTTCCTGGGAAAGGGCGGTGTCGTTGCTGATGGTCACCAGCCGGCCGCCCTTGAAGATCGCGATGCGATCGCTCAGGTGCAGTAGTTCCGGGGCTTCCGAAGACACCACGATGGCGGCGCCGCCGCTGCGCACGAACTGGTCCAGCAGTTGGTAGATCTCCTGCTTGGCGCCTTCGTCGATACCTCGGGTCGGTTCGTCGCAGAGCAGGCACACCGGAGCGGTGGACAGGCACTTGGCGAGCACCACCTTCTGCTGGTTGCCGCCGCTCATTGATTCCACCGGCAGCTCCAGGGAGCTGACCTTGATCTGCAGGCGCCGGACCATGTCGCGGGCCAGGGCCTGCTCCTTGCGGGCGTTGATCAGCGACCAGCGCGATAGCTGCCCGTAGGCGCTGAGGGCGATGTTGCTGAGGATGCTGCTGCCCAGCACCAGGCCGCTGTCCTTGCGGTCTTCGGTGACCAGGGACAGGCCTGCGCGAATGGTCGCTCCCGGAGCGCCCACCGCTAGTGGCCGCCCTTGCAGGGTCACGCTGCCGGCGTCGGGGGTAGTGAGGCCGTAGATGCAGTTGAGGAACTCGCTGCGCCCCGAGCCCATCAGGCCGTAGATGCCGAGGATCTCGCCCCGGCGCAGCTGCAGGCTGATGTCGTGGAATTCTCCATGGCGACTCAGTTGCGAGACCTCAAGGCAGACCTCGGTGGTGCATTCGCGGCCGAGCTTGTGGTCGATGCGTTGCAGCTCCTGGCCGACGATGCCGCGCACCAGGTGGGCGCGGTCGATGTCCGCCATGCGCCCGCTTTCGACGAAGGCACCATCGCGAAAGATGCTGTAGTCATCGGCGATCTGCGCCAGTTCGCTGAGGCGATGCGAGACGTAGATGATCCCGGCGCCACGCTCGGTCAGGCGGCGGATGGCGCGGAACAGGGTCTGGGTCTCGTGTTCGCCGATGGCCGAGGTCGGTTCGTCCATGATCATCACCTGGCAGTCATGGCTGAAGGCCTTGGCGATTTCCACCAGCTGCACCTGGGCCACGCTCAGGTCGCGCATCGGGCTTTGGGCGTCGACATCGAACTCCAGGCTTTCCAGCAGCGCCCGGGTGCGGCGGTGAAGGGCCTTGCGGTCGACGATACATCCCAGGCGCCGGGGCTCGCGGCCCAGCCAGATGTTCTCGGCCACGCTCATGTCGGGAATCGGTTCCAGCTCTTGGGTGATCATCGCCACGCCGGCAGCGAGGGCCTCGCCGGGACGGTCGAACTGCACCGCATGGCCATTGAGCAGGATGCTCCCGGTGTCGCGCCGGGTGATGCCCATCAGGATGCTGAGGAAGGTGGACTTGCCGGCGCCGTTGCCGCCGCACAGAGCGTGCACGCTGCCGGCACGCAGGGCGAGGCGGCCATCGCGCAGGGCGGGGACCCCGGCATAGGCCTTGGCGACATGTTCAGCCTGGAGCAGTAATGGCGGGGCCATCGGCGTGTCCTCGTGCTGTGAATTCTTATTAGGTCGCAGAGTACTGTTGCGCTGTGATCATATGTGTATCAAATGAAATTCTGATCAGTCAATATCTTTCGCGTTAAAACTGATTTCACTGAAAGTCAGGCTTTTTACCCAGGTTTGTAGGGCTTTGACTTAGACGTCAGGTAATTCACGCTTGACATCGGGGGGTGATTGCTTGCGAAATGACTGAGCAAAAATTCACTAAATGAACATATGATCAATCTGGCTCTTACCTGAAAGCGGAGCGCAATGCCATGCATACAACCTGTTCGGTGGCCATCGGCTGCGATGAAGCGGGGTTCGAACTCAAGGAGTTGCTCAAGCGGCACATCGAGGCGCTCGGATACCCGTTAGAGGATTTCGGTACCCATTCCCTGGATCCGGTGCTCTATCCGGACATCGCCTTGGCGGTAGCCACGGCGATCAATGCCGGGCGTCATCAGTTGGGGGTGCTGGTGTGCGGCACCGGGATCGGCATGGCCATCAGCGCCAACAAGGTCCAGGGCATCCGCGCGGCCCAGGCCCACGACACCTATTCTGCGGAGCGTGCGCGCAAGAGCAACGATGCGCAGATTCTGTCCATCGGTGCGCGGGTGGTGGGGGCGGAGCTGGCCAAGAGCATCGTCAGTGCCTTCCTGCAGTCGGAGTTCGAGGCGGCGCGCTCCGGGGCCAAGGTCGAGCGCATCAGCGCCATCGAGCGCGACGGCCACAAGGGCTGAGGTAGACGCCACCCGTATCCACTAGAGAGAATGCGCCTTTGATGCCGAAACGGAAGCCAGTCCACATGAGTGACAGCACCCTGCGCGGGGCCAGCGACATCGACCTGATGACCGAGGTCGCCATGCTCTATTACCTTGAGAACGTCACGCAGGAAGTCATTGCCAAACGCTTCGACCTGTCCCGGGCCAAGGTCAGCCGGCTGCTCAAGCGTGCACGGGACGAAGGCATTGTCGAAGTGCGGGTGCTGCAGCATCCGGCCATGAACAACGAGCTGGAACAGGCCTTGGTGGAGCGCTTCCAACTGGACCGGGCCCTGATCGCCGTTGATCACAGCGACCCGGACACCCAGCGCTCGGCAGTGGCCAGCCTGGTGGCCAACTACCTGAACAAGACCTTGAGCGACGGCATGATCGTCGCCGTCGGCATGGGTCGCAACGTCGGCGCGGTGGCCGACAACGTGTTCCTGCCGGTGACCCGCAACTGCACCTTCGTCTGCGCCATCGGCGGCTCCCTGCGGGCCGGCGAATACATGAATCCCGACCATATCTGTCGGCGCCTGGCCCTGCGCTTCGGGGCCGAGAGTGAAACCCTGTACGCCCCGGCGCTGGTGGCCAACCCGGAGCTGCGCAGCGCGCTGATCAGCAACGACACCGTGCGTTCGACCCTGGACCGGGCACGGCGCGCGGACATTGCCCTGATCGGCATCGGCGACATGAGCGAGAACAGCAACATGGTGCGCATGGGCTGGTTCTCGCCCCAGGAGATTGCCCAGGCGCGCCTCTCCGGCACCGTGGGCGACATGATGGGCTACGACTTCATCGACATTCATGGCCTGCCGGCGGTCAACGCCATGCAGGGCCGGGTGATCGGGCTGACGGTGCAGGAACTGGTGCGCATCCCCGATGTGGTGGCCATCGCCAGTGAGAACACCAAGGCCGCGGCGACCCTGGGGGCCTTGCGTTCCGGGGTGATCAACACCCTGGCGACCACGGTGACCAATGCTCATACCATCCTCGCGCTGGATGACGCCACCCGTAGGAACTGAAGCTGTGGGGGGGCGGGCCGGATAAAATCTTGTAATGATTTCCCGCTGGGGAATCGGCTCGCCCTCCCTGTAATCTCCAAGTCCGTTTTTTCCTTCAGGACTTGCATGAACACGCTCTCGGAGCCCCCCAGTCGGCGCTCTTTCCTCGCTTTGCCCCATGACTTCTCGCGCCATCCGGCGGCCCTGAGCCCCAGACGCTCAGGCAGCCATTCTCCCGGTTGCACTTGCCTGGCACTTGCCACTTCCTGCCTTTATTCGCCCGTACCCGAGGTTTTGCAGCCCCTGCACCTTGGCGCTGCGTCGCGCCTGGCCGTTTGAATTTTCCGGAGCACTTGAGTCGTCGTTATGGAATGGATCGCAGACCCCACGGCCTGGCTTGGCCTTTTGACCCTGATCGTCCTGGAGCTGGTGCTGGGCATCGACAACCTGGTGTTTATCGCCATTCTCGCGGACAAGCTGCCGCCCGAGCAGCGCGACCGTGCGCGGATCATCGGCCTGTCCCTGGCGTTGTTGATGCGCCTCGGCCTGCTGGCCAGCATCTCGTGGATGGTGACCCTGACCCAGCCGCTGTTCGAGGTCTTCGAGCACAGCTTCTCGGGGCGTGACCTGATCATGCTGTTCGGTGGTGTGTTCCTGCTGTTCAAGGCCACCATGGAGTTGCATGAACGCCTGGAGGGCCATGTCAGCCAGCGCGCCGGCAGTACCACTTACGCCTTGTTCTGGCCGATCGTGGCGCAGATCGTGGTGCTCGATGCGGTGTTCTCCCTGGACGCGGTGATCACCGCGGTGGGCATGGTCGAGCACCTGTCGGTGATGATGATCGCGGTGGTGGTGTCCATCGGCGTGATGATCGTCGCCAGCAAGCCGCTGACCCGCTTTGTCAACGCGCACCCGACGGTGATCATGCTGTGCCTGGGCTTCTTGATGATGATCGGCTTCAGCCTGACCGCCGAAGGCTTGGGTTTCCATATTCCCAAGGGTTACCTGTATGCGGCCATCGGCTTCTCGATCCTGATCGAGGTGTTCAACCAGATCGCCCGGGCCCGGCGCAAGAAATCCATGCAGGGCCTGCGGCCGATGCGCGAGCGCACGGCCTATGCGGTGATGCGCCTGCTGGGTGGGCGCAGGCTGGCGGCGGAAGAAGTGGGCGAGGAAATTGCCGACTTGCTGGAAACTGATGAGGCCCCCAGCAGCGAGCTGTTCGACCGCCGTGAGCGGGTGATGATCAGTGGTGTGCTGCAACTGGCGGAGCGGCCGATCCGCAGCCTGATGACGGTGCGTGCCGAGGTCGACTGCATCGACCTTACGGACAGCCCGGAGAGTATTCGTACCAAGCTGATGCATTCTTCGTACTCGCGCCTGCCGCTGATTCGCGATGGTGCGGTGGATGAGCCTTTGGGCTTCGTGCACAAGAAGGAACTGCTCAAGGAGTACCTGGCGGGCAGTGAGCCGAACCTTGAGCATCTGGCGCGCAAGACCATCAACCTGCTGGACAGCTTTTCGATCCTCAACGCCCTGGAACAGATGCGCCAGGCGTCCACTCACATTGCCTTTGTGATCAACGAATTCGGTGACTTCATGGGCATCCTGACCATGACCGACATTCTCGAATCCATTGCCGGCGAGCTGCCGGATGCCAGCGAGATCGAAGGCCCGGATGTGATCGAAGAAGAGGGCGGGTTCCTGGTCAATGGTGCGCTGAACCTGCCTCAGGTACGCCAGCGGACCGGCTTCGGCGCTGAACCCACCGAGGACTACCAGACCCTGGCCGGTCTGGTGATGAGCCTGCTGGACCGCCTGCCGGTCAAGGGCGATCGGGTGGAGTGGGCGGGCTGGAGCCTGCAGGTCAGGGCAGTGGAGGAGCGCCGGGTAACCCAGGTGCTGCTGTCGCGCAGGAGCGTGGACTGACACTGGGGCCTCTTCGCTGGCAAGCCAGCTCCTACGTGGGTGGTGCGGGCCTGGCGGCTGGATGGAAGGTATAGCGATCCTTGCCGCCGTGCTTGGATTCGTACAGCGCCTGGTCGGCCTTGATCAGGGCCTGGTTCAGGGTTTCGCCAGGCTCGACCCGGGCCAGGCCCATGCTGATGGTCACCGGGTGCCGGGTCGGCTGGTCGCGCACCACCTGGCACAGTCGCGTGGCCAGCGCCTCCACATCCGCGCGGGGCACGTCGGCCAGGTAGATGGCGAACTCCTCGCCGCCCAGGCGGGCATAGTCGAAATCCCTCATCACTCCCTTGATATCGGCGGCGATGCGCTTGAGCACTTCGTCGCCGATGTCATGCCCGTGCACATCGTTGACCTTCTTGAAGTTGTCGATGTCGACCATCGCCAGGTAATGGTCGTGCTCCCGGGGCAGAGCCTGCAGGCGCTGGCCGGCGCGGGCCATGAACGAGCGGCGGTTGGGGATCTCGGTGAGGGTGTCGAGGTAGGCCTGGTCCAGCAGCAACTTGGACATGATGTAGTTGTGCAGCCGGGCCCGGCGCAGGGTGATGAAGCTGTAGAGGGTCAATGCGCTGAGAAACAGCGCGTAAACCAGCACCAGCAGCCCCTTGAGTTCCTGCAGGGTGGTGCTGGTGCGCCAGAACGGATTGAGCACCAGCCAGGTGATGAAGATGGCGCTGACGAACGACCAGCGTCGCAGAGGCATCACCGAGGCGCCGTAGAGCATGCTCGACGCCCCGAGAATCAGCCAGACCGGGCGCTGGTCGATGGGCAGCCCCTCGATCACCAGGCGTACGCCGATGGTGATGGTCAGCACGAACAGCAGGTTGATCCACTGGAAGTGCCGGTCCTGGCGGGTGAAGCCGAGGATGATGGTGGTGAAGGACAGAATGCTCAGAAAGACCATCGAATAGGCGGTGAAGCCCTGCTGCCCGGGAAAGCTGACGATCAGGTCGAAGATCAGCCAGATCAGGATGCTGGCGGTGTAGATCAGGACGCAGAAGCTGCGCAGGCGTTCGAAATCATGTTGCGCGAATTCAAGCTTCAAGGCCGCCGGAGCGGCCTGTTTGAGCACTTGTTCTTCAAGGGTTCTGAACATCGCGGGCCTTGGATGTGAGCTGATGATCCAGCAGCGGCTTGCCCCAGGGGCGATAGCGCAGGGAGAACACCGCGCCGGGGTTGGAGGGGGCGCGACGATCCGCTGCTTGAAAGTGTAGGTCGTCCAGTTCAATCGGCAGGTACCTGCCAGTGACCGGTAGCTTCCAGTTCTCGCACAGAGTGTGGAGCCATATGGCCAACTGGACGTTTTGCGACTGCGGGCTGCGGAGGCTGCCCGGGCTCATGCCGGAGTACGGGGGGCTTGGGCCTCCAGCCAGGTGCACAGGCGGCGGGCGATGTGTTCGCTGGCGCGGCCGTCACCGTAGGGGCTGTACACGCGGCTCATGCGGGCATGCAGCTGTGCATCGTCCAGCAGTTCGCTGGCGTGGTGCACGATGCGCTCGCGATCGGCGCCCACCAGCAGCACGGTGCCGCCTTCCAGCACCGACGGCCGCTCGGTGACCTCGCGCAGCACCAGCAAGGGCTTGCCGATGGCCGGGGCCTCTTCCTGGACACCGCCGGAGTCGCTGAGGATGAAGTGCGAACGTCCCATCAGCCAGACAAAATGCTGATAGTCCTGGGGCGCTACCAGGTAGATGTTCGGCTTGTTCGAGAGCAGGCCGTACACCGCGTTCTGCACCTGGGGGTTGAGGTGTACCGGGTACACGAACTGCACGTCCGGGTAGCGCTCGGCCAGGGTTGCCAGGGCTTCGCAGATATCGCGGAAACCGTCACCGAAGTTCTCCCGGCGGTGGCCGGTGATCAGCACCATGCGCCGGCTGTCGTCGAGCACCGCCAGGGGCGAGTTGGCCGCGGGGCGCCAGTGGGTGTGCTTCTGCCGGTTGCGCATCCACAGTAGCGCGTCGATCACCGTGTTGCCGGTGACCTCGATGTTTTCAGCGGGCACGTTTTCCCGCAGCAGGTTGGTTGCGGACCTGGCGGTCGGGGTGAAGTGCAGGTCGGCGATGACCCCGGTCAGGCGCCGGTTGGCTTCTTCGGGCCAGGGTGCCTGGAGGTTGCCAGTGCGCAGGCCGGCCTCGACGTGGCCAATGGGCAACTGCCGGTTGAAGGCGGCGAGGGCGGCGATAAAACTGGTGGTGGTGTCGCCATGGACCAGCACGATGTCCGGTTTCAGGCGCTCGTAGCTGGTGTCCAGGTGGATCAGCAGTTGCTGCGACAAGCCGTTGAGGGTCTGGCCCTGGGTCATCACTTGCAGGTCCACATCGACCTCGAGCTCAAAGGCGTCGAGTACCTGTTTGAGCATTTCCCGGTGCTGGCCGGTGGAACAGATGTGCAGCTCGATACCTGGCCAGTGCCTTAGAACCCGAGCCAGTGGTGCCATCTTGATCGCCTCAGGACGTGTACCGAAAACCATCATGACCTTGAACGACATGGACCCTCCCTGGGATTGTGAAAACCGGACCTGGCGTTGAGATCAAAGCAGTCAGGATCACTCTTGTCCAACCAGGAGTGCAGGCGCTGATAGCGCTCAGGTTCGCGGTTTAGCGGGAAAAGGGGGCTTGCATTGATTCCGGAGGCAGCAGGTTTCTCGGCGGAAAGAAAACACTGGGCGCAATGCAAGATGATGTTTCGCAGTTCGGCTGCCCGTTAAGAAGAATCAGGCTGATTTAAGCCATTAAATTGACGCCGGTACCATTTGTCGGGAGGCTTTTAATCAGGCTTAGAGTCTCGTGTCAAAATGACGTCGCGCGCTGCTAGAATGCGCGCCATGACTCACCCCGAGAGTGAGTGTGTTGATGACTGCCTGGTTCGTGGAGTGATGCTGTGGGTCGTGCTTTAGCGGTGTATGTAGTGGGGATGGCCCTGGTGCTGGCGTGTTTTGCCTGGGCAATGGTGACGCTCTACAGCTGAGCGCCGGCGGCGCTCGAGCTTTCCCGGGCTGTGTTCATCGGCCCTTCAATGTTGTTTGCCCAGGCCCATGAGCAGCAGGGCCTGGTCCAGTCATTCAGCCAGGGATTTACTGCCACCCAGGGTGGGCAGGGCTGCTGCAATCGCCCCAGCCAGGCCTCGTGCCGCGGGCAGATCCCGTTCGGCTGCCTGAGCCTGGAACCAGTTCAATACGGTTTCGCAGGCCGGATGCGCGGCGCCGCTGTCGCGTAGCCACAGGGCATAGACCCCGCCGGTCTTGAGCGCCTGGCCAAAGGGGATCAGCAGGCTGCCCCGGGCAATCGAGTCCTGGGCCAGGATCAGGTCCGTCATGGCCACCCCCAGCCCCCGGGCCGCGGCGTCCAGGGCCAGGTCGTCGAGGTTGAACAGCAGGTGCTTGTAACTGTGGGGCGTCTGGTCGTCCTGGGCCTGCAGCCAGGCGGTCCATTCCTGGCGGCTGGTAGAGCCGTGGATCAGCGCGTGCCCGGCCAGTTCCTCCAGGGAGCGCGGCGGCAATTGCCCGTCACTGAGCGTTGGGGCACACACCGGTACCAGGTATTCGTCGAACAGCGGGGTCAGCGGCCGCTCGTCCAGGCCTTCCGGCAGGTACAGCACATAGGCGTCGCAATCGCCGCCGGGGTCTACCGTGGCCCCGCCCACGGTCTCGATCGACAGGCACAGCCCGGGGTTGGCGGCGTAGAAACCGCTGAGCCGCGGCAGCAACCAGCGCACCGCCAGGGAGACAAAGATGCGGATGCGAAACGGGCGGTCCAGGGGCGCCGGGGCCAGGCGTTCCTGCAGGGAGCCGAGGGACCTCAGGACTTGGGTGGCCACCGTGCAGACATCGCGCCCCTGTTCGGTCAGCGAGACCCTTCGGCTGCTGCGCTCGAACAGGCTGACCCCATAGTGCTCCTCCAGTTGCTGGATCTGCCGGCTCACCGCGCTCTGGGTCAGGTGCAGGCGCGCCGCGGACTCGGTGAAGCTGTGGGTCTGGGCCACGCTGACCAGGGTCTGCAGGGCCTGCAACGAGGGTAGTCGAAGAGGGTTATCCATGCGTTTTCCGAATAGATGGATGAATTAATAACGTTCGAAATAAAGCCGTCATATCCATAGATTGTAGGCATGTGGCGCCGGGTTGAGTGTTCTGTTGAATGCTCCGGGCGCATGGATTGTGCAGGAGTGACAGGCTTTGAACAATGTATGTGGCTGGATCGCCCTGGCAGGGCAGGCTTCCCAGCGGCCAACCCTCAAGGGCCTACAGAAAGCCGACTGGCTGATCATTGGCGGTGGCATCACCGGCCTCTCGGCGGCCCATGCCCTGGCGCGGATGTTGCCCCAGCAACGCATCGTCCTGCTGGATCGCCAGCGGGCGGCCCAGGGGGCTTCGGCGCGCAACTCGGGGTTTGTGGTCAGCCATGAATTGCCCGGCGCCGATGAGTTGCTGGGGCGGCCCGGCCACTCGGCCTATCAGCTTGCCTGCGGCATCGGCATCGCTGCCGGTGAAGAGGTGCGCCGGCGCATTGACGAGTTGGGCATCGAGTGCGAGTTCGACGCTGGTGGCTATCACTTCGCCGTGCACCAGGGGCAGCACTTGCAGGACAGCGGTGCCCGAGTCGCTACCCTGAATGCCGCGGGCGCCCAGGCCCAGTACCTGGAAGGCGCGGCCTTGCAGCAGCGCCTGGGCAGTGGCTTCTACCAGCGGGCCATCCACTGCGCCGGTGGCAACGCGCTGCTGCAGCCGGCCAAATACGTCAAGGGCCTGCTGGAGCGCCTGCCGGAGCGGGTGGAGGTGTTCGAGAACAGCCCGGTGCAGGACCTGCAGCCTCTGCCGGGCCGGGGCTGGCGGGCGGTGACCGGGGAGGGCGAGATCCAGGCGCCCCAGGTGCTGGCCTGTGTCGGTGCCTTTCTGCCCCGGCTCGGAGTCCGGCACAGCCGCACCTTCCCCCTGGAGCTGAGCGCCAGTATCACCCAGCCCCTGCAGGAAGATCACTGGCAGCGGCTGCTGGATGAGCAGGGCTGGGGCGTGCTCTCCACCTTGCCCGGGGCGGCCACGGTGCGCCTGTTGCCCGGGCGCCGCCTGCTGATGCGCAACACCGTCGAGTATCGCCAGCGCGATCTCGGCCCGGCGCAGTTGGCGGTGCGCCGCCAGGAACACCTGCGGGGCCTGCAAAAGCGCTTTCCCGGCATTACCGATACCGACCTGCAATACACCTGGACCGGGCACCTGAGTGGCACCCGTTCCGGCGAGCCGTACTTCAGCCGGGTCGCCGAAGGCCTGCACGCGGTGGCCGGCTGCAACGGCTCGGGGGTGGCGCGGGGCACCCTGTGGGGCCGGCTGCTGGTGGAAATGGCCGCCGGCTGCGACTCCTCGCTGCTGCGGGACGTGCTGTCCCAGGCCCGGCCCGGCTACCTGCCACCCCGACCATTTTTCGACATTGGAGCAAGCTTGCGCATGGGCTGGGAAGTGCAGCGCGCGCGACACGAACGTTAACCGTCGCGGCGAATGAAACGCCGCAATAATAAGAGCACAGAGGGCGGCAACATGATCAATCGCACCACTACGGCACTGTTATCCCTGGCCTTGTGCGCCGCAAGCGTCCAGGCGGCCGAGACCGTGAGCATCGCCAACTGGAGCGGCTATATCGCTCCGGACACCCTGGCCCAGTTCACCCAGCGCACCGCAATTCAGACTACCTACGACGTGATCGACAGCAACGAGACCACCGAGGCCAAGCTGATGACCGGCGGCAGCGGCTATGACCTGGCCAGCCCGTCCAACCACTTTCTGCCGCGGCTGATCCAGGCCGGGGCGATCCAGCCGCTGGATCGCAGCAGGCTGCCCAACTGGAACAACCTCGATCCCAAGCTGATGAAGCTGCTGGAAACCAGCGACCCGGGCAATAGGTACGGCATTCCCTATATGTGGGTGACCGTGGGCATCGGCTACAACGTCGACAAGATCAAGGCGATCTTCGGCGACACCGATGTCACCCAGTCCTGGCAACTGCTGTTCAAGCCGGAGAACATCCAGAAGCTCAAGCAGTGCGGCGTGGCCTTTCTCGACAACCCGACGCAGATGGTGCCCATCACCCTCAATGCCCTGGGCCTGGACCCCCACAGCGAACAGCCGGCGGACCTGAAAAAGGCCGAAGCGGCGCTGCAGGCGATCCGCCCCTCGATCCTCTACTTCCACCAGGCCAAGTACGTCAGCGACCTGGCCAACGGCAACATCTGCGTGGCCGTGGGTTTCAGCGGCGACGTGCTGCAAGCCATGGCCACCGCGCAGCAGGCAAAAAACGGCGTGAACCTCGGCTACAGCATTCCCAGGGAAGGCTCCACCGTGGCCATGGACATGGTGGTGATTCCCAGGAACGCCCCGCACCTGGACAACGCCTACGCCTACCTGAACTACCTGCTGGACCCCAAGGTGATCGCCAACATCAGCAACTTCGTGCAGTACGCCAACGGCAATGCGGCGTCCTTGCCCTACATCGAACCGCAGTTGCGCAGCAACCCGGCGGCCTACCCGCCGCAGTCGGTGCTCGATACGCTGTTCCCGATCAAGACCATGACCCCGGCCGGCATGCGCCTGAGCACTCGCCTGTGGACCCGGGTCGTCAGCGGCACATGAGGAGCACGGCATGATTGCAAGTCAGCAACAACGCGGCCACGCCGTGGTGGTGGGGGCCGGGGTGGTGGGCCTGGCCAGCGCCCTGTGGCTGCAGCGCCTGGGCTGGCGGGTGACCCTGCTGGACCGCCAGCCGCCGGGCAGCGGCACTTCCTTCGGCAATGCCTGTACCTTCGCCACCTATGCCGTGGAGCCAGTGGCAACCCCCGGCATCTGGCGCCAGGCCCCGGGCATGCTGTTGCGGCGCGACAGCCCGCTGGCGATCCGCCCGGGTTACCTGCCACGGATCGCCCCCTGGCTATGGCGCTTTTTGCAAAGCTCCAGCGAGCCGCGGGTCAAGGCCATCAGTCATGACCTGCACAGCCTGCTCAAGCCCTGCATGGGCGCCTGGCAGGCGTTGTTCGACGATGCCGGGGCCAACGACCTGGTGCGCCATGACGGCTCGCTGTACATCTTCGAGGCCCACGAGCGGCAGAGCGCTATCGACATGCTGGCCTATCACCAGGGGTTCGAGGTGCCCATGCGCCTGGTGCAAGGGCCGGAGCTACGGGCCATGGAGCCGGCCCTCAACGCCCGTGCGGCCCTGGCGCTGGAACTGCCCCAGGTCAGCCGCACCCTCGATCCCTTCGCATTGAGCCAGCGCTTGCTGCGGTGCTTCATCGAGCGCGGCGGAGTGTTTCGCCGCGATGAGTTGCAGGGGGTCGAGCGCAGCGCCCAGGACGGCGAGCGGGTGCTTGCCCGCCTCGGCAGTGGCGAGCAACTGTCCGCCGAACGCCTGGTGTTGTGCAGCGGCGCCTGGTCCCGCCGCCTGGCACAGAGCCTGGGGGACGAGATTCCGCTGGACACCGAGCGCGGTTATCACGTGCTGTTCGATCAGGCCGGCGGCTTGCTCAGCCGCCCGGTGTGCTGGGGCGCCGGCGGTTTCTACCTAACGCCCATGGCCCAAGGGCTGCGGGTGGCGGGCACGGTGGAGTTCGGCGGCCTCGACGCCGCGCCGGACCCGCGCCGCTATCACTACCTGGCCCGGGCGGCGCGACGCTTCCTGACCCTGCACCACGAACCGGTTTCCCGGTGGATGGGCTTTCGTCCCTCGCTGCCGGACAGCAAACCGGTGCTCGGCCAGTCGCGGCTGCTGCCCCAGGTGCACTACAACTTCGGCCATGGTCACGTTGGCCTGACCCTGGCCGCCATCAGTGGGCAACTGGTGGCGGAACAGGCCAGCGGGCTGACCCCGAGCGTGAACCTGCAACCCTTCCTGGCGGGGCGTTTCCGCTAGTCACGCAGCCGCGGTGGTTATGGGGAAGGGAAACGGTCATGTTCATCTGCTACAACGGCTTTTTCCCTCGACAGACCTGCCCGGCGGCCGGAAAGGCGCCGGGGGACCTACGCTAGCCATGGACACGCCCCTATGCGAAATGCACTTGTGCTGACCTCCCTGTTCCTGTGTGCCGGCGCAGCTTGCGCCGAAGACCCCGCCTCGGTACTGGGCCATGGCTTTGGTTCCCTGGGCTGCATCGACCTCAAGGACCCCGACAGCAAGGCCACCTGCGGTGCCCGTGCCCTGTCCAACGGCACCGGTTGCCACGGCCTGTCCAGCCAGGGCATGCGCGACAAATGCCTGGATGAAGCGCTGTACCCGCAAAGCAGCGCGAGCCGCACCCGTACTGCGAAGGCGGCCCAACCAACGGCCCCGGTGCCCGCCCTGTCCAGCCAGCGCCTTGTCCAACCGCCTGCGCCCTTGTTGACGGAGGGCGAGGCGAAGCGGTTGGAAGAGGTGTTGGGGGTCAATGGTTCCAGACGCTGAGCTTGGCTATTGCACCACGGGCTTTTATGCTCCCGGTCCGGTGAATGCACTGACCGGCAGCGGGCTTGAGCATTGAGGCCTGCTGATGCAGCGAACAAGGGCTCGCCTGTTATCCCTGATGCGGATGCGGCGCGCTGGAGGAGGTGAATCAATGGCCGGGCCGACTGTCAGGGTGCTTTTACCGCGCCAGATCGATGGCTTGCTCGAAAACCGGGTGCGGGCCTGTCTGGCCGCAATTGCGGATCAACCCTGGGCCGGTACGAGCTCGTTCTTCATTGACGGCAGCCCCATGCTGTTTGGGATGGGGGCCGAATATCCAGGGGAACTGGTGGAATATGCCGGGCTGGCCGGGCAACTGGGATGGCTCCCTGAAGACATTCTGAGCCTGGCGGCCATGGATAAAGACCAGGCGGATCACCAGCGCCTAGGGCAGGCGGCGCTGGCCTTGGCCCGTTACCTGGATGGCGTGCTGGCCTTCGGCGCCAGCATCCATGCCTACACCCGGGACAGCGAATTTCTGGCGGGGCTGGCGATCATCGAGCATGAGGGCGAGAGCATTTTCAGCGCTGCGGACTTTTCGGCCTGGTTGGGCCACCGGGATTTTCGACTGGTGAAATAATCCACGGCACACGCCCGCACTGCCGCCCACCCACTACCTTGCGTAGGCGCTGGCTTGCCAGCCAAGGCGGCCGGGAGATCGCCTTCGCCGGCAAGCCGGCTCCTACAGGGGAGGGTCAGGCTTGCTGGCGGTGCTCGGCGGCGTGCAGGCCCAGGTAGAAGGTCAGGTTGTCGTCGCTGATGCCCAGGGTGCCGAGAATCTGTGCCATGAAACTCACTGGAGCGCTGCCCGGGGCGGTGATCACGCGCTGGTCCGCAACCGCGTGGGGCACATCCTGGTAGTGCGCGGCGCCGGCATAACCCACCGCCAGCAGGTTGTCCGCCGAATTGGAGGTGTGCTTGAGCTGGTCCAGCACCCCGGCCCGGGCCAGTTCGCGGGTGCCGTCGCAGATGCCGGCGAGGACCAGCTTGCGTTCCTTGGCCGCGCGTAGCAGTTCGCGGATATCCGGCGCCTGGGGGCTTTGCCAGACCGTCCCGCCGCAGACCATCAAGAGGTCCACCTCATCCAGACGAATATCTTCCAACGCCAGGTCCGGGGTTACCCGCAGGCCGCCCATGGAGGTCACGATGGCGCCCTTGGGGGAAGCGTAACGGCAGTCGAAGCCATAGTAGCCACGGCCGGTGGCGTTGATCAGGGCGGTTTCCCAGTCGGCGAAATTGTCGCAGACAAGGGTAATGGCGCGGGTCATGGGCAGCTGTCCTTGCTGAGGCGAATGAGTATTGGAGGGCGCGTAGAATAGCCCGATTTCAGCGACTCAATGGAACATTTCGTTGCTGGGCAAGGGGGAAGGGCTGCTGTCGTTGGCGTGTGGCTGACCCCTGCAACAGCGCTTTGTAGGATAAGTCCTTGGCTCCTGAGGATTTATCGACAACGTTCTGTGTTCGGGCTGATAGGTGCCGTGATGGGGGGGGGCTTAAAGTCGAAGTTTGGGTCGCCTCGTCCTCAGTGGAAAGAGCGCCAAACGTCGTGGACATTTGAACAGGCACCGTACTTTCATGAAGCGCATCCTTCTGCTCTCGGCTCTTGTCCTGGTGTTGTCGCTATGGGGTGAGGGGCCGGCGTATGCCGGCGGGGAGTTCTCTCCCGAGTCATCGATCATTCAGTTGCCTGCCAGCATTTATGTCGGTGCAGGAACCATGAATGGCGACGTCATTGCGACCACCGCAGAGGTGGACTCGATGATGAGGGATCCATGGCCGCAAATATTCAGTTCCGAGCCCATGGTCTACAAGCTTCAAGGCGCTACGCTGGCCCCCGGTTACTACAACGTCTACTTGAGCAACGTGCCTGGAGTCGGATTCAGGTGGAACGCCAAATGGAGATGGCGTGAAAATCAGTCCGGGTCCAGCCAGTATCTGGTGGGGAGCGGAAAGTCATCCGTAAAACTCAGATGGGTCAAGGGTGATGTCTACAAGCAATCCATGTGGCTGGAAATCATAAAGATCGGCGACATCCAGAGTGGGACCTTGGCTGGTAACGGGTTGGTGAACGTTGCGTTCAACTGCGTTGGTATCTGCAACTCCAAAGGCTGGACGGTCTACACCAGCGGTAAAAGCGCAGTGACGGTGCAGCTCAGGGTACCGACCTGCAGTGTGTCCAGCTCGCAGATTTCAGTGCCCCTGGGGCGAACATCGAACATGACCTTTTCCGGAGTGGGGAGTACCTCCAAAGCGGTGCCCTTCAAAATCAACCTGTCATGTTCGGGAGGGGATGCCGGGGCTTCGATCGGGGCTTATGTCTCGTTCATAGATGTGAACAACTGGGCTAACCAGGGCAGCACCTTGTCGCTGAGCGCCGGGTCGACTGCCTCGGGAGTGGGTTTACAGATCCTCAAGGGAGCGACTGTTCTCGGCTACGGTTCGGGCTCTGTCAATCGATGGTGGGCGGGGAATATCTCCGCTGGGGTCTCGAGCTACGACATTCCCCTGACCGCGCGTTATATCCAGACCGCTTCGCGAGTCACCCCAGGAACGGTCCGTGGGATGGCGACCTTGACGATGAGTTATCGTTGAGCGGTTTCATCGTTCAGGGTCTCGGCATGCGCCGGGGCCTTAGCAGTTACTACGGCTCAAGACCCAGAGCTATGCCCAGGGCCGCTTCCTCTGGCAGCAGACCCTGGCCCGCCTGCCGCCGTTGCAGGCGCGAGCTTGCTCGCGAAGACGGTTGCTGGCGCAAGGCGCACATGCCGGACAGGCCGCCAACTGCCAGGCGCAGAAGGTGCAGATCAAGGGCGTGCGCTTCAACTTCTGACCCCACGCAGCTCTGTAGGAGCCCGCTTGCTGGCGAAGGCGTCTCGCCAGGCGCCTCCTTAAATAATTTCTCCCCGGCTATTTACATCCACAGCGTCATTCCCCCATTATCCGCGCCGTCTAAGTTTCGCTGCTGACCAGACAATTCCAGCCACCAAAAGGGTGGTTGTTTTGTTGCGTCCAAGAAAAGCAGTTGAAAAATGACCAAGACTCCTCTGAAAAGAATTCAGCACAAGCTCGCCCGTTCCGGGGTGGCCATCGAACGCCTGAATTCCAATTCCCTCTCTATCTCGTCCACCAATGACGCCGGCCTCAAGGTGGATCTGCTGCTGCCCGACAGTTTTGCCATCGAAGAGAAAGCCATCCTGCAACTGATGGATTTCGCCAAGGTCGCCCACCCCCATGGCGGCGAAGTGAAGTGCGCCTGCGCCACGCCGGATTTCCATACCGGCAGCCCGATTCCGGTGGGCAGCGTGATCGTCACCAGCCACGACATGGTGGTGCCGCAAGCCATCGGCACCGACATCAATTGCGGCATGCGCCTGCACAAGCTGGGGCTGAACTACGAGCAGTTCATGGCGCAAAAGGCCAAGTGGACCGCCCTGGTGCGTGGCGATCTGCTGGAAGGCACGCGCAATATTCCCACCAGCCCCACGGCCATGAGCGCGCTGTTTGCTTCGGGGCTGGGGGATTTCTGGGCTCAGGTACAGCAACAGGACCCGATCGGGCTGTTTGCCGGGGCGGATTTCGCCCAGTTGCAGCGTGAGCTTTCGGGCCTGCATGAGTCGTCCTTTGCCCGCGGCAGCGCCGACTATGCACCGGAGGCCCTGCAGGACCTTTCGCGCAAGATCCTTCGCGACCCGGGCCTGGGTTCCCTGGGCGGTGGTAATCACTTTGTCGAGATCCAGGTGGTCACCGAACTGGTGGATCGCCAGGCCTGCTTTGCCCAGGGCCTGTCCGTGGGGCAGGTGGTGATGATGATCCACACTGGCTCTCGCGACGTGGGCTTCTATGTAGGCCGACGCTGGATGGACAAGGCCAAGGCCCTGTGGCCGGCCGGGATCAAGCATCCCGATTCGAAGATCTTCGCCCTGTTTGGCGAGATGGCCGATGAGTACCTGCTGGCCATGCACAGCGCCGCGCACTACGCCGACGCCAACCGCGCACTGATCGCCGAAATGGTACGCCAGCGCACTCGGCAGGTGTTCGGCGCGGGCATCGAAGCGCCGCTGATTGTCGATGTACCGCACAACATCGTGCTGCGCGAGGAAGGCGGCAACGTCCACCGCAAAGGCGCCACACCGGCCTATGCCGGGCAGCCGCTGCTGATTCCGGGGAGCATGGGGCATGACTCCTACCTGCTCACCGGGCTGGGCAACGAACGCTGGCTGCGCTCGGCCAGCCACGGCGCCGGGCGCTCCATGTCGCGCAGCGAGGTGGTGTTCAAGGCCAAGAAGGACAAGGCCTTCCTCGGCCTGCAGGGCGTGGTGTGCATCACCACCAAGGAAGAGCGGATGATCGAAGAAGCACCGGGGGCCTACAAGGAAATTGGCCAGGTGATCCAGTCCCAGGTGGAAGAGGGCACGGTGTCGGTAATAGCGCGGTTTTCGCCGATCCTGACGTTCAAGGCGTAAGCACGAGAGGGCTGTTGGGCGGGGAGGGTATTCGGGTTTGCCGTGCAACTGGACGGCCGATCCATGGTCGCTCCCGGCCCGATTGTTCTGACCCCCCTGTCATGTTCCGTGCTCCTCATGGCACACTCCTGCGGAATTTATTCCGTTATTTGATATTTAATTCCGTTGTAGCGGAATTATTGCTGTGTGGCCCAGGCCGCCTTTGTTTTCCCGAGGGTGGTCTTGTCTGCTCAGCCTTCAACCAGGAGAACCTCTCATGAGCATCACCCGTTACGGCACCGGTAGCACCGCAGGCGGTGGCCAGCCGCGTCCTTTCGCTCGCGCGGTCGAGGCCGATGGCTGGCTGCATGTGTCCGGCCAGGTGCCGGCGCTGGATGGCGAGATCATTCACGGTGGGATCGTCGAGCAGACGCATCAGACGCTGCGCAATCTGGTGGCCATTCTCGAAGAGGCCGGGTATGGCCTGGAGGATGTGGTGCGGGTTGGCGTGTGGCTGGAAGACCCGCGGGATTTCTGGAGTTTCAACAAGGTGTTCGGTGAGTACTTCAAGCCCGAACACGCGCCGGCCCGGGCCTGTGTGCAGGCCAGCATGATGGTGGATTGCAAGGTCGAGATCGATTGTGTGGCCTACAAGAAGAAGGCCTGATGGCCACGTGTAGGCGCTGGCCTGTAGGAGCTGGCTTGCCAGCGAAGGCGCCCCTGAGGGTGGCACAAGGCTTGAGGGCCTCTTCGCCGGCAAGCCGGCTCCTACGGGTCGATAGAGGGGGCGCAGGTAGATGAGCGAAGACAACATCAAGCGTCGGGCCAAGGGCCTGGATCGGGCGTTCGATATTCTCGATTTCCTCAAGGAGGTCGGCCAGCCGTTGCGGCCCAACGATATCGCCAAGGGCATTGGCGGCCCCAAGTCCACGGTCTATGAGTTGGTGGCTTCCCTGCTGGAGCGGCGGGTACTGGAACCGGTGGGCCAGGAGGGGCATGTGTACCTGGGCCGCCAGTTGTACTTTCTCGGCCAGGCCCATTTGCGTCATTTCGACCTGAGCCGCGAGGCCGATCAGGCCTTGCAGGAAATCGTCCGCCAGACCCAGGAAACCGCGCAGATGTGCCTGCTCAACGGGCGCAAATACACGGTGGCGCTGATGAAGGAGGGCGAGCGGCACTTCCGCATTTCCTCGAGCATCGGCGAGAACGCGCCGATTCCCTGGACCGCTTCCGGGCGGTTGCTATTGGGGCATTTGAGCGATGGGCAGATTGTCGACCTGATCGATGAACGGGACTTCGTTCTGCCCGACGGTGAGCGTCTGCCCTTGGAGACGTTTCTCAAGCAAATCCGCCAGGCCACCGAGGATGGGTTCTTTTCCTTCGACAGCGTGGCCGACACCTTTACCCATTGTTTTGCCGCACCGGTGCGCGATGAGCACGGGGTGTGCATCTGCACGCTCTGCATCGTCGCGCCCAGGGCCGATGCCCAGCGCAATTACCAGCAATATCGCCGGGTGCTGATCGACAGCGCCAACCGTCTGGCCCGGCGTATCAACGATTGATGACTGTTTCGCGGCTGTGCGCAGCTGCCTTGATAAGGAGTGCCAAGATGTCTTCCGTATTGAACCTGCCACTGGTGGAAAAGGGCGCCGCTGCCCAGGGCGCGAGCCTGTTGCAAGACGTCAGCCTGCCGGCCCTGGTGCTGCACCGCGAGGCCCTGGAACACAACATCCGCTGGATGCAGAAGTTCGTCAGTGACAGCGGTGCCGAGCTGGCGCCCCACGGCAAGACCAGCATGATGCCCGCGCTGTTTCAGCGGCAGTTGGACGCTGGCGCCTGGGGCATCACCCTGGCCACTGCGGTACAGACTCGCGCTGCCTATGCCCATGGCGCGCGCCGGGTGTTGATGGCCAACCAGTTGGTGGGGGCGCCGAACATGGCGCTGATCGCCGAGCTGCTGGCGGACCCGGATTTCGATTTCTATTGCATGGTCGATCACCCGGACAGCGTCGCCGACCTGGGGGCGTTTTTCGCCCAGCGTGGGGTCACGCTCAAGGTGATGATCGAGTACGGCGTGGTCGGTGGGCGTTGCGGTTGCCGCACCGAGCAAGAGGTGCTGGCCCTGGCCAAGGCGATCCAGGCGCAGCCGGCCCTGGCGCTGTGCGGTATCGAAGGTTATGAAGGGGTGATCCATGGCGATCAGGCCATCAGCGGCATCCGCCAGTTCGCCGACTCCCTGGTGCGCCTGGCGGTGGACCTGCACAACGACGGGCTGTTCGCCATCGAGCGGCCGATTATCACTGCCTCGGGGTCAGCCTGGTATGACCTGATTGCCGAATCCTTCGAGACCCACAACGCCAAGGGCCGCTTCCTCAGTGTGCTGCGTCCGGGCAGTTACGTGGCTCATGACCATGGCATCTATAAAGAGGCGCAGTGCTGCGTGCTGGATCGCCGCGCCGACCTGGAGGAGGGCCTGCGCCCGGCCATGGAGGTCTGGGCCCATGTGCAATCGCTGCCGGAGCCGGGCTTTGCCGTGGTGGCCCTGGGCAAGCGCGATGTGGCCTATGACGCCGGCCTGCCGGTACCGCTGCGGCGTTATCGCGCCGGGGCCCAAGCCAGTGCCGGGGATGACGTGGGGGCGTGCAAGGTCACTGCGGTGATGGACCAGCATGCGTTTCTCACGGTGGCGCCGGGAGTGGAGTTGCGCATTGGCGACATCATTTCCTTCGGTACTTCGCACCCCTGCCTGACCTTCGACAAATGGCGCACCGGGTTGCTGGTGGATGAGCGCCTGCAGGTGATCGAGAACCTGGAAACCTGTTTCTGATCGCCGGAGCCGGGGATATGCAGGGTCCGTAGGAGCCGGCTCGCCGGCGAAGAGGCCTCTGGATGGTGCGCAGGCTGTGCGGGCGCCTTCGCTGGCAAGCCAGCTCCTACCCGGTGGAATGTGCTTTGAGGGGAGGTCAGGAACATGGACAGGAAGAAACGCATCGCGGCCATCGGCGAATGCATGATCGAGCTGCAGCAGCATCATGACGGCAGCCTGCAACAGAGCTTTGGCGGCGACACCCTGAACGCCGCGGTGTACCTCGCGCGGGAATTGGGCGAGGCCGGGCGGGTGGATTACGTCACCGCCCTGGGCGATGACAGCTTCAGCGATGCCATGTGCCAGGGGTGGGCGGCGGAGGGCATCGGCCTGGAGCGGGTGCAGCGCTTGCCGGGGCGCCTGCCTGGGCTGTATTGCATCCAGACCGATGCCCGGGGCGAGCGGCGCTTTCTCTACTGGCGCAACGAGGCGGCAGTGCGCGACTGCTTTACCACGGCGGCGGCCGGGCCGATCCTCGAAGCGCTGAAGCATTACGATGTGCTGTATTTCAGCGGCATCACCCTGGCGGTGCTGGGGGAGGTGGGGCGCGGGAAGTTGTTGCAGACCCTGGCCGAGGCGCGCCAGCGCCAGGCGCTGATAGTCTTCGACAACAACTACCGGCCGCGCCTGTGGGCGTCGGTCGAACAGGCCCGGGCGGCGTACCGCGAAGTATTGCCCCAGGTGGATCTGGCATTGCTGACCCTGGAGGATGAGCAAGCGCTGTTTGCCTATCCGGATGCCGAAGCGGTGTTCGCGGCGTATCAGGGCATTCCGGAAGTGGTGCTCAAGCGGGGCGCCGAGCCCTGCCTGATTCGCGTGGCGGGCGGTGCTTTCGAGGTGCCGGCCCAGCGGGTGGAGCAGGTAGTGGACACCACGGCGGCCGGGGATTCGTTCAGCGCAGCCTATCTGGCCCGGCGCCTGCTGGGCGGCAGCCCGGTGCAAGCGGCAGAGGCCGGGCACCGGCTGGCGAGCCAGGTCATCCAGCATCCCGGCGCCCTGATACCCCGCCATTGAACCGGGCGTTGACCTTGCGGGCGTTTTCGCTGGCAAGCCAGCTCCTACAAGGCCCGGGGTCAGTCGCGGAAGAAGACCTGCACCAGGTGATAGCCGAACTTGCTCTTGATCGGGCCATGCACGGTGCGCAGGGGCTTCTTGAAAATGACCTGGTCGATGGCACCGACCATCTGCCCCGGGCGCACTTCCCCCAGGTCGCCGCCGCGCTTGCCGGACGGGCAGGTGGAGTATTTCTTTGCCAGTACGTCGAAGGCTTCACCCTTGGCGATGCGCTGCTTGAGCTGTTCAGCCTCTTCGGCGGTTTTCACCAGGATGTGGCGGGCTTGGGCTTTCATGGGCGGGTGACCTTGTAGCGGGAAATCGGCGGCCGCGGATTATGCCTGAATTCAGGACGCGCGGCCGATCATCTGACGAATTTTCTGGGCCATTTCTTCAATGGAAAACGGCTTGGCCATCAGGTCCATGCCCGGCTCCAGGAAGCCCTGGCGCTCGGCCGCCTTTTCCGCGTAGCCGGTCATGAACAGCACCTTGAGCCCGGGCCGCTGCTGGCGGGCGATCTCCGCCAGTTGCCGGCCGTTCATGCCCGGCAGGCCGACATCGGTCACCAGCAGGTCGACGCGCATCGGCGATTCCAGCAAGGGCAGGGCGCTGCGCGCATCTTCGGCCTCGAAGGCGCGGTAGCCCAGTTCGGCGAGGACATTGAGCACCAGCATGCGCACTGCCGGGTCGTCTTCCACCACCACCACGGTTTCCCCGGCGATGGCCTGGGGCGCCTGGTTGAGGGTGGCGGGTTCGGCGCTGTCCAGTGGTGCGGCGAACAGCCTTGGCAGGTACAGGCGCACGCAGGTGCCCTGGTCCGGTTCGCTGCTGATGGTCACGTGGCCGCCGGACTGCTGGGCGAAGCCGTAGATCATCGACAGCCCCAGGCCCGTGCCCTGGCCGATGGGCTTGGTGGTGAAGAACGGATCGAAGGCCTTGGCCAGGATCCGCGGGCTCATGCCGGCGCCGTTGTCGCTGACGCCGAGCATCACGTAGTCGCCGGCCTTGACCGGTTCCAGGGTGCTGATGTCGCTGCCGTCGAGGTAGCTGTTGGCGGTTTCGATCAGCAGCCTGCCGCCGTCGGGCATGGCGTCGCGGGCGTTGATCACCAGGTTGAGCAGGGCATTTTCCAACTGGCTGGCGTCGGTGTTCACCGGCCACACGCCGTCCGCCAATTGCATCTGCAGCTCGATGTGCTCGCCCTTGGTGTGGTTGAACAGCTCTTGCAGCGAGCGCACCAGCTGGTTGGGGTCCAGGGGCTGGCGGTCCAGGGACTGGCGCCGGGAGAAGGCCAGCAGGCGGTGGGTCAGGGACGCCGCGCGTTTGGCCGAGGACATGGCCGCTTCGGTGAAGCGGCCGATCTCGGCGCCGCGGCCGTTGTCGATATAGCGCTGCATCAGGTCCAGGCTGCCGATGATGCCGGTGAGCATGTTGTTGAAGTCGTGGGCGATGCCGCCGGTGAGCTGGCCCACGGCTTCCATCTTCTGCGCATGGCGCAGGGCGTCTTCGGCGCGTTCGCGCTCGAACATTTCGTTCTGCAGGCGCTGGTTGGCAGTGGCCAGTGCCTCGGTCCGCTGGTTGACCCGTTCCTCCAGGGTTTCGTTGAGATTGCGCAGGGCTTCTTCGGTCTGCCGGCGCTCGGTTTCGTCGATGACAAAGATGTAGAAACCATTGATCGCGCCGTCGGCGCCGTAACGCGGCAGGTACTTCATCAGGGCATGGCGCGGCCGGCCGTCGCGGTGCGGCGAGTTGGCCTCGAAGCTGCACGGCTTGCCGGCCAGTGCGGCCTTGATGTTCTCGGCGCGAGTGGCGTAGATCTCGTCGCCCACGACTTCGCGGATGCTCTTGCCGTACAGTTCCTGCGGGGTCAGGCCGTACCAGTCCAGGTAGGCGCTGTTGTTCAGGCGAAAGCGTTCCTCGTGGTCGACATAGCCGATCAGCACGGGCATGGCATTGATGATCAGTTGCAGCTCGGTCTGGCTCTGGCGCAGCGCCTGTTCCATCTGCTTGCGTTCGGTGAGGTCCAGGGCCGCGCCGAGAAAACGCGTCGGCCGGCCATGGTGGTCCTTGTAGCAGCGGCCTCGGGCGAACACCCAGCGCAGCTGGCCGTCGGCCAGTTGCAGGCGGTACTCCTCGGCGTATTCGGTGCCGTGGGTGATGCAATGCTTGATGCCCCGGGCCACCATGCCGCGGTCTTCCGGGTGCACGCCCTTGAGGTATTCGCTGATCGGCAGTTGCCGGGACTGCTGCGGATCGACGCTGTGCAACTGGGCGAAATGCGCGTCGGCGATGAAGCGGTCTTCGCCGATGTCCCAATCCCAGGTGCCCACCGCGTCGGTGGCCGCCAGGGCCAGTTGCAGGCGCTCTTCGGTCTCGTGCTGGGCGCGCAGGCTATCGTCGGAGCGCTGCTGCAGTTCCAGGGCGATGCGCCGGCGCTCGTTGGTCTCGATGGCGGTGACCAGGATTCCGGCGACGTCGCCGCGTTCGTTGCGGATCGGGCTGTAGGTCAGGTCCAGCCACAGGTCGTATTCGCTGCCGTTGGTGCGTTGCAGGCTGAAGCGCTGTTCGCTGAAGGTGCGCACCTGGCCGTTGAGCACGGCGCGGTAGATCGGGTCGGTGAAGTCCATCAGTTCCGGCCAGGTCAGGTGCGCCGGGTGGCCGAAGGCACTGGGGTGCTTGTTGCCCGCCAGCAGGGCGAAGCCGTCGTTGTAGATCTGCGTCAGCTCGGCGCCCCACAGCAGCAGCATCGGCATCGGCGAATGGATCACGATGTCCACGGCGGTGCGCAGGCTCTGGGGCCAGTGGCCGGATTCTCCGAGGGGAGTGGCCGACCAGTCCAGGCGGGCAATCAGGTTGGCGGCTTCGCTGCCGGAGTGGGGGCCATTCATGTCGAAGGTGTCCTGGGTGGTGCGGTATTACGCGGCGACGCCACAGGCTCGCGCACTCGAAAAGTCGCATGGACATGCGGTGCATATTCAAACGGATGGATTGTAGGCGTTTTCGGCGCGCACATTTTCACCCGCTTTTGCGGCGGATGACCAGTCTAGAGGGGCTGAACGGTTATCAGAGTGATGCGTTGGGGATGCGGTAGCCCGTAGGAGCCGGCTTGCCAGCGAAGTGGCCATTGCCGAGCGCGCCGACCTGGACGACGCCTTCGCCGGCAAGCCGGCTCCTGCAAAGGGCGGGGTCAGTGGCGCAACTCCTCGCGGTCGCGAAACTGTTCCAGGGCCTCGGGGTTGGCCAGGGCGTCGGTGTTCTTCACCGGCAGGCCGTGCACCACGTTGCGCACCGCCAGTTCGACGATCTTGCCGCTGATGGTGCGGGGAATGTCCGTGACCGCGAGGATCTTCGCCGGCACATGGCGCGGCGTGGTGTTGCTGCGAATCACCTGGCGAATGTGTTCCTGCAAGGCTTCATCGAGCTCCACGCCGTCTTGCAGGCGCACGAACAGCACCACCCGCACGTCCTGCTCCCAGCTCTGGCCGATGGCCAGGCTTTCCAGGACCTGCTCCAGCTTTTCCACCTGGCGGTAGATTTCCGCGGTGCCGATACGCACCCCGCCGGGGTTGAGCACGGCGTCTGAACGCCCATGGATCAGCCAGCCACCCTCGGCCAGTTGTTCGGCGTAGTCGCCCTGGGCCCAGACGCCGGGGAACAGGCTGAAGTACGAGGCCTTGAGCTTGCTCTGGTCCGGGTCGTGCCACAGGCCCACGGGAATGCTGGGGAAGTGCCGGGTGCACACCAGCTCGCCTTTCTCGCCGATCACCGGCTGGCCCTGGTCGTTCCACACTTCGATGGCCATGCCCAGGCCCTTGCCTTGCATCTCGCCGCGGCGCACCGGTTGTATCGGATTGCCGGCGACGAAGCAGGCGACGATATCGGTGCCGCCGGACATCGAGGCCAGGCACAGCTCGCTCTTGATCTCGCGGTACACGTAGTCGTAGCTCTGCGGCGACAGCGGCGAGCCGGTGCACAGCAGGGTCTTCAGGCTCTCCAGGCGGTGGCTCTGGCGCGGCCGGCTGCCGGCCTTTTCCAGAGCCGCCAGGTACTTGGGGCTGGTGCCGAAGACGCTGATGGCTTCGCGGTCGATCAGGTCCATCAGGTGCTCGTTGCCGGGATGGAACGGCGAGCCATCGTAGAGCACCAGGCTGGCCCCGGTGGCCAGGGCCGAGACCAGCCAGTTCCACATCATCCAGCCGCAGGTGGTGTAGTAGAACAGGCGCTCGCCGGGGCCCAGGTCAGCGTGCAGGCCGTGCTCCTTGAGGTGTTGCAGCAGCACCCCGCCGGTGCCGTGGACGATGCACTTGGGCACCCCGGTGGTGCCGCTGGAATAGAGGATGTACAGCGGATGGGCGAAGGGCACCGGGGTGAATTCGGGCTCGCCGCCGGGGCGGTAGAAGTCGTCCCACAGGCTGACGCTGGCGGGGGTGCGGTAGTCCTCGGCCCGGGCCTGCGAGCGGGCGTAGGGCACGATCAGCAACTGCTCCAGGGACGGCAGGCGCTCGAGGATCTGGTTGACCTTGGCCGTCTGGTCGATGTCCTTGCCGGCGTAGCGGTAGCCGGCGCAGGTGATCAGCACCTTGGGCTCGATCTGGCCGAAGCGGTCGACCACCCCCTGGGTGCCGAAATCCGGCGAGCAGCTGGACCACAGGGCCCCGAGGCTGGTGCTGGCGAGCATGCCCACCAGGGTCTGCCAGGTGTTGGGCATGCAAGCGGCAACCCGGTCACCGAGGCCGACTCCAGCGTCCCGCAGGCTGCGTTGCAGGCCGGCCACCTGGGCCGCCAGTTCGGCGTGGGTCAATTGTTCGCGCTGGCCGTTCTCGTTGATAGCCACCACCGCCACCGCGTCGTCCCGGCGCTTGAGCAGGTGCTCGGCGAAGTTCAGCGTGGCCCCAGGAAACCATTGGGCGCTGGGCATCTGCGGGCCTTCGCGGAGCACCGCTTCAGCCGGTTGGTGAAAGCTGACGTCGAAGACGTCGACGATGGCCTGCCAGAAGCTTTCTCGCTGGTCGATGCTCCACTGGTGCAGAGCGAGGTAGTCGTGAAGATTCAGCCCGTGGCGCTGATTGACGAAGCGGCGAAAGGCATCCATCCGCGTCTTGCCGATGCGCTCGGCGCTGGGTTGCCAGAGTAGGTCGGACATGCAAGGCCTCGTGTTCTTATTGTTGTTTTTTTGGGGGGGCTGTTCGCTGGCAAACCAGCTCCTACGCGGGCCAGCACAGCCGTGTAGGAGCCGGCTTGCCGGCGAAGACGTCAGCCAGAGACGCGCGTCATTGCGCCAACCACCCGCCATCGATGTTCCACGCCGCGCCGCGCACCTGGGCGCCGGCTTCGCTGCACAAAAATAGCACCAGTTCCCCCAGTTGCGACGGGGTGACGAACGCCAGGGACGGCTGCTTTTCCGCCAGCAGATCATGCTGGGCCTGTTGCGGGTCGGTGCCGGCCGCGACGCGATCATCGATCTGCTTCTGCACCAGCGGGGTCAGCACCCAGCCCGGGCAGATGGCGTTGCAGGTGACGTTGCTGGTGGCGGTTTCCAGGCCTACCACCTTGGTCAGGCCGATCACCCCGTGCTTGGCCGCCACATAGGCGGCCTTGCCCACCGAGCCCACCTGGCCGTGCACCGAGGCGATGTTGACGATCCGCCCCCAGCCCTTGGCGCGCATCCCCGGCAGCCCCAGGCGGGTGCTGTGGAACACCGACGACAGGTTGATGGCGATGATCGAATCCCAGCGCTCCACGGGGAACTCCTCCACCGCCGCCACGTGCTGGATGCCGGCGTTGTTGACCAGGATGTCGACGCCGCCGAACTCCCGTTCGGCGTAGGCGAACATTTCGGCGATCTGCGCAGGGTCGCTGACATCCGCCGGGTGATGGCCGACCTGGCCGCCGAATTGTGCGACCTCGGCGATCGCCTTCGAGGCATCGCCAAAACCGTTGAGAATCAGTTTGGCCCCGGCCTTGGCCAGCACCAGGGCGATGCCCAGGCCGATGCCGCTGGTGGAGCCGGTGACCAGGGCGGTCTTGCCAGAAAGAGTGGTCATGAATACCTCACACAATGCCGGTGGCGTAGAAAGTGGCGATGACGACGAAGACCGCCAGGGTCTTGATCAGGGTAATGCAGAAAATGTCCTTGTAGGCCTCGCGATGGGTCAGCCCGGTGACCGCCAGCAGGGTGATCACCGCGCCGTTGTGGGGCAGGGTGTCCATGCCGCCGCTGGCCATGGCGGCCACCCGGTGCAGCACTTCCAGGGGAATGTTGGCAGCGTGGGCGGCGCTGATGAAGCTTTCGGACATGGCCGCCAGGGCGATGCTCATGCCGCCCGAGGCCGAACCTGTGATGCCCGCCAGCAGGGTCACGGTAATGGCTTCGTTGACCAGCGGGTTGGGGATGCTTTTGAGCCAGTCCGCCAGCACCAGAAAGCCCGGCAGGGAAGCGATCACCGCACCGAAGCCGTATTCTGAGGCGGTGTTCATGGCCGCCAGCAGGGCGCCGCTGACCGCGCTCTTGCTGCCCTCGGCGAGCTTGCTGCGAATCGCCGAGAAACCGCACACCAGCACCATCAGGATGCCCACCAGCAACGCCGCCTGCACCGCCCAGATGGCGGTCAGCTTGGCGATTTCGCTGGTTACCGGCGCCGCCATGCCCGGCAGGCTGAGGCTGTGGGTCTTGCCGTACCACTGGGGAATCCAGTGGGTGAACAGCAGGTTCATGATGCCCACCAGCAGTAGCGGCGACAGCGCCAGCCAGGGGTTGGGCAGTTGCAGGTCTTCGGCGGTTTCCGGCTCGTTGCGCAGCTCGGTGCCGTAGCCTTCACCGGCCTTTTGCGCCTTGTTGCGCTGGCGCTGGAGGAACAGCATGCCCGCGCAGAACACAAAGATGGTGCCGATCACGCCCAGCCAGGGCGCGGCCCAGGCGGTGGTGTTGAAGAAGGTGCTGGGGATGATGTTCTGGATCTGCGGGGTGCCGGGCAGGGCGTCCATGGTGAAGGAAAACGCCCCCAGGGCGATGGTCGCCGGGATCAGGCGCTTGGGGATGTTGCTCTGGCGGAACATCTCGGCGGCAAAGGGGTAGACCGCGAACACCACCACGAACAGCGAGACCCCGCCGTAGGTCAGCAGCGCGCAGACCAGTACGATCACCAGCATGGCCTGGCGGGTGCCCAGCAGGCGGATGGCGGCCGCGACGATGGAGCGGGAAAAGCCCGACAGCTCGATCAGCTTGCCGAACACCGCGCCCAGCAGGAACACCGGGAAATACAACTTGATGAAGCCGACCATCTTCTCCATGAACACACCGGTGAAGGCGGGCGCCACGGCGGACGGGTCGGTGAGCAGCACCGCGCCGAGGGCGGCGATGGGGGCAAAGAGGATGACGCTGTAGCCACGGTAGGCAGCGAGCATCAGCAGCGCCAGGGCTGCCAAGGCAATGATCACACTCATGGTGTGTCTCTCCAGGATTGTTATTGTTGTCGGGTGTTGCGTGTGGAGAGCGTTATAGCGAGAACTGTGCCATCTAATTAAGCTATTGAAATATATAGATATTTTTATTTTTCTGGGGGCGAATTGACGTTGATTGTCTCTGTTTGGAGAATTTTTTGGGTTTACCGGCCTCTTCGCTGGCAAGCCAGCTCCTACAGAGATTGTGCAAGCCGACGTAGGAGCTGGCTTGCCAGCGAAAAGCGTGCAGTGCGCGGTAGGTTCTTCAAACTGAGATTCGTGTCTCTTTATTGAGACTCGACAATCCCCAGGGCTGCCATCTTCTTGTACAGCGTGGAGCGCCCCAGCCCCAGGCGCCGGGCCGCTTCGTCCACCTTGCCGGCACATTGGGCCAGGGTGGCGCCGATCAGTTGCCGGTCGAAACGCTCTCGGGCCGCGGCGAAGGTTTCCTGGTTTGGCGAATCGCCCGGCACCAGGGCTTCGTTACGCTGCACCGGGCTGAAGCTGCCAATCGCCGCGCGAATATCCGAGGCGTTGAGTATCAGGTCGTCGCTGAGCAGCGCCGCTCGTTCCAGGACGTTGCGCAACTCGCGGATGTTCCCCGGCCAGGCATGTTGCGCCAGCAGGGCCAGGGCATCGCGGTCCAGTTCATGCTGGCTGCGCAGTTCTTCGAGAATCCCTTCGCTCAGGGCTGGCAGGTCGTCCAGGCGTTCGCGCAAGGCTGGCACCTGGATTGGCAGCACATTCAACCGGTAGTACAGGTCGGCGCGAAACTCGCCGCGCTTGATCGCCGCTTCAAGGTCCGTGGAGGTGGCGGCGATGATCCGCACATCGCTGTGGATCACCTCGTTGGAGCCCACCGGCTCGAACTCTTTTTCCTGCAGCACCCGCAGCAGCTTGCTTTGCAGGGGCAGCGGCATGTCGCCGATTTCATCGAGGAACAGGCTGCCGCCCTGGGCGATCTGCAACTTGCCCGGGCGGCCCTTGCGGTCGGCGCCGGTAAAGGCACCAGGGGCGGTGCCAAAGAATTCCGCCTCCAGCAGGGCCTCGGGAATGGCCGCGCTGTTGATGCTGACAAAGGGCTTGTGCGCCCGTGGCGAGGCGGCGTGGATGGCCTGGGCCAGCAGCTCCTTGCCGGTGCCGGTTTCGCCTTGCAGCAGGATCGGCGACTCGGCGCTGGCCCCGCGTCGGGCGCGGCGCTTGACCTCCAGGCTGGCGGCACTGGTGCCGATGAAGTGAGCGAAGTTGTATTTGGTCTGCCGGGCCCGCAGCAGGGAGCGGGTAGAGGCCAGTTCTTCCTGCATGCTCAGGTAGCGCTTGAGCATCGGCGACAGGCTGCGCAGTTCGTCGAACAGGGCAAAACCGATGGCGCCGATCACCGTGCCGGCGTCGTCGTGGATCGGCAGGCGCATCACCACCAGGGGTTCCTTGGGGGTGTCCTGCATGTCCAGCAGGATGGGGCGGCCGGTGCGCACCACCTCCCGCAGCAGGCTGCCGGGGATCACGCTTTCACAGGGCTTGCCGATGGCGAAGGCTGCCGATTCCAGGCCGAAGCGCCGGGCGTAGCGCTCGTTCATCCAGACGATATTGGCGTCGCGATCGACGATCACCGTGCCTTCGCTGGATTGCTCGATGATCTCGAACAGCGAGCGGATCGCCAGTTGGCGCACGCGCTGGTAGTCCTTGAGGCTTTCGCTGTCGTTCATGGCGGCATCCTGGAAATGGGCGCAGCGATTATGCCCGATTTGTAGGAGCCGGCTTGCCGGTGAATGGGGTCTTGGGCGGGGTGGTGATCTTGCGGGCGTCTTCGCTGGCAAGCCAGCTCCTACGGTGGCGGTGAATGTGTTCGCCCGTGTAGGAGTCGGCTTGCCGGCGAAGGGGCCTTTGGGTCAGCCGGGATGGGCGGCAGCCAGCAGTTCCTGGGTGTAGGGATGCTGTGGGGCTTCGAATACGTCGTGGCTGGCGCCGCGCTCAACCACCTTGCCGTCCTTGATCACGATCATGTCGTGGGCCAGGGCTCGCACCACCGCCAGGTCATGGCTGATGAACAGGTAGGTCAGGCCGTACTTTTCCTGCAGTTGGCGCAGCAGGGCCACCACTTGTTTCTGTACGGTACGGTCCAGGGCCGAGGTCGGTTCGTCCAGCAGGATCAGCGCCGGTTTCAGCACCAGGGCCCGGGCGATGGCGATGCGCTGGCGCTGGCCGCCGGAGAACTCGTGGGGGTAGCGGTGGCGGCTGTCGGGGTCGAGGCCGACTTCCTCCAGGGCGCGGATGACCTGTTCGTCGCACTGGCGGGCATCGTACTGGCTGTGCACTTCCAGGCCTTCGCTGATGATCTGCGCCACCGACATGCGTGGGCTGAGGCTGCCGAAGGGGTCCTGGAATACCACCTGCATCTGTTTGCGCCAGGGCCGTAGCTGTTTCTGGTTGAGGCCGTCCAGGGCCTGGCCCTGGAAGCGGATGCCACCTTCGGAATCCAGCAGCCGCAGGATCGCCTGGCCCAGGGTGGACTTGCCCGAACCGGACTCGCCGACGATCCCCAGGGTCTTGCCTTGCTGCACGCTGAGGCTGATGCCGTCCACTGCCCGCAGGTACTCCTTGCGCCGGAACAGGCCGCCGCCGATCTGGAATTCGACGCGCAGGTGGTCCACCTCCAGCACGGTTTCCCGGTTGTCGCGGCACAGCGGCTCGCCTTCGGGTTCGGCGTGCAACAGTTCGCAGCTGTAGGGATGCCTTGGCGCGTTGAACAGGGTGTCGCAGTCGGCCTGCTCGACGATTTCCCCGGCTTTCATCACGCACACCCGCTGGGCGATGCGCCGCACCAGGTTGAGGTCGTGGCTGATCAGCAGCAGGGACATGCCCAGGCGCTGTTGCAGGGATTTGAGCAGCAGCAGGATCTTGCGCTGCACGGTCACGTCCAGGGCGGTGGTGGGTTCGTCGGCAATCAGCAGTTCCGGTTCGCAGGCCAGGGCCATGGCGATCATCACCCGCTGGCGCTGGCCGCCGGAAAGCTGGTGCGGGTAGGCCTTGAGTCGCTCCTTGGGTTTCTGGATGCCCACCAGTTCCAGCAGTTCGAGAATCCGCGCCTGGGCCTCCTTGCCCCCCAGGCCACGATGCAGCAGCAGGGTTTCGCCGATCTGCTTCTCGATGCTGTGCAGCGGGTTGAGGGAGGTCATGGGCTCCTGGAAGATCATGGCGATACGGTTGCCCCGCAGTTTTTGCAGGGTCGCGGCCGTGGCGCCGATCAGTTCCTGGCCGCGGTAGCGCACGCTGCCAGAGCTGCTGCAGCCGGTCTGCGGCAGCAGTTGCAGGATCGAGTGGGCAGTCACCGACTTGCCCGAGCCGGACTCGCCCACCAGGGCCAGGCATTCGCCGGGGCGGATATCCAGGCTCAGGTCGCGGACCACGGTCTGCGCGCCGAAGGCGACATTGAGCTGGCGGATTTCGATCAGGTTTTCAGTCATTTCTACAGTCCGCTTCAAGATCGAGGATCAAAGGCATCGCGCAACGCCTCGCCGATGAACACCAGCAGCGAGAGGATCAGCGCCAGGGTGAAAAACGCCGTCAGCCCGAGCCACGGCGCCTGCAGGTTCTGCTTGCCCTGGCCGATCAATTCGCCCAGGGAGGCGCTGCCGGCGGGCATGCCGAAGCCGAGGAAGTCCAGGGCGGTGAGGGTCGAGATGGCCCCGGTGAGAATGAACGGCAGGTAGCTCAGGGTGGCGTTCATGGCGTTGGGCAGGATGTGCCGCAGGATCACCTTGCGGTCGCTCAGGCCCAGGGCCCGGGCAGCCTTGACGTACTCCAGGTTGCGCCCGCGCAGGAACTCGGCGCGCACCACGTCCACCAGGGCCAGCCAGGAAAACAGCGCCATGATCCCCAGCAGCCACCAGAAGTTCGGCTCGACAAAGCCCGAGAGGATGATCAGCAGGTAGAGCACCGGCAACCCGGACCAGACCTCCAGCAAACGCTGGCCCAGGAGGTCGACCCAGCCGCCGTAGTAGCCCTGCAGGGCGCCGGCAGCGATGCCGATCAGGGCGCTGATGGCGGTCAGGGCCAGGGCGAACAGGATTGACACCCGGGCGCCGTAGATCACCCGTGCCAGCACATCCCGGGCCTGGTCGTCAGTGCCCAGCCAGTTGACCTTGCTCGGCGGGCTGGGGGCCGGCTGGGTCAGGTCGTAGTTGGGGGTGTCTTCGCTGAAGGGCACCGGCGGGAACAGCAGCCAGCCACCGTCCTTGCGGATAAGTTGCTGCACGTAGTCGCTGCGGTAGTCGGCCTGGAACGGCAACTGGCCGCCGAATTCCTGCTCGGTGTAGCGCTTGAGCACCGGGAAATACAGCGAGCCCTGGTAGCTGATCACCAGCGGCTTGTCGTTGGCGATCAGTTCGCCGCCCAGGGTCAGGATGAACAGGCCGATGAACAGCCACAGCGACCACCAGCCGCGGCGGTTTTTCTTGAAACGGTCGAAGCGCCGGCGCGCCAGAGGAGAAAGCATGAGCATCAGGCGTTCCTCGCGGCGAAGTCGATGCGCGGGTCGACCAGGGTGTAGCACAGGTCGCCGATGAGTTTTATCAAGAGGCCGAACAGGGTGAAGATGAACAGCGAGCCGAACACCACCGGGTAGTCCCTGGACACCGCGGCCTCATAGCTCATGCGCCCCAGGCCGTCGAGGGAGAAGATCACCTCGATCAGCAGGGAGCCGGCGAAGAACACGCTGATAAAGGCCTGGGGAATGCCCGAGACCACCAGCAGCATGGCGTTGCGGAACACATGCCCATACAGCACCCGGCGCTCGCTCAGGCCCTTGGCCCGGGCGGTGACCACGTACTGGCGGGTGATCTCGTTGAGGAAGGAGTTCTTGGTGAGGATGGTCAGGGTGGCGAAGCCGCCGATCACCAGGGAGCTGACCGGCAGTACCAGGTGCCAGAAGTAGTCGGCGACCTTGCCCAGGGTGCTCAACTGCTCGAAGTTGTCCGAGACCAGGCCGCGCACCGGGAACCAGTTCAGCGAGGTGCCGCCGGCGAACAGCACGATCAGGAACATGGCGAACAGGAAGGCCGGCATGGCGTAGCCGATGATGATCGCGGTGCTGCTCCAGATGTCGAAATGGCTGCCGTGGTGCACCGCCTTGCGGATTCCCAGGGGGATCGACACCAGGTAGGTGATCAGGGTCGCCCAGAGCCCCAGGGAAATGGTCACCGGCATCTTTTCCAGGATCAGGTCGGTGACCGTGGCGCCGCGAAAGAAGCTCTTGCCGAAGTCCAGCTGGGCGTAGTTCTTGAGCATCAGCCACAGGCGTTCATGGGCCGGCTTGTCGAAGCCGTACTGTTTCTCGATGTCCTGGATCAGCTTGGGGTCCAGGCCGCGGCTGGCCCGGGAGCCGCTGCTGCTCATGGCATCGGCGGAACCGCCGACAGCGGCGCCGCCACCGATGCCCTGCAGGCGGGCGATGGCCTGTTCCACCGGGCCGCCGGGGGCGGCCTGGACGATGACGAAGTTCACCAGGAGGATGATCAATAGGGTCGGGATGATCAGCAGCAGGCGCCGCAGAATGTAGGCCAGCATCAGTGGCGCCCTCCGGGTTTGCCACGGCGGATCAGCTCGGAGGCCATTTGTTCGTCGGTCAGCGCGCTGCTGCTGACTTCCCACCAGCTTTCGATGGCTTCATCGTTGCTCGCCGGCACCTTGGGGATGCCGAAGCGGTTCCACCACACCGTGGAGGTGCCGGGCGGGTAGTAGTTGGCAGTCCAGTAGTAGTTCCACTGCAGCACCCGGTCCAGGGCATGGGCGTAGCGCAGCATCTCCGGCTGGCTGGTGGCCTTCACCAGGCCATTGACCAGGCTGTCCACGGCCGGGTTCTTGAGCACCATGTAGTTGTTGGAACCGGGGTCGTTGGCCGCGGCGGAGCCGAAGTAGTTGTACAGCTCCATGCCCGGCGAGGTGGTCACCGGGTAGCCGGTGACGATCATGTCGTAGTCCCGGGCCATCAGGCGGTTGACGTACTGGGCGGAGTCGATGCGGCGAATGTTCAGGCTGATGCCGATCTGCGCCAGGTTGCGCTTGTAGGGCAGTAGCAGGCGTTCGATGGAGCCCTGGGTGATCAGGAAAGTGAAGCTCAGGGGCTCGCCCTGGGCGTTCACCAGCTTGTCGCCCTCGGGCTTCCAGCCGGCCTGTTCCAGCAGGGCCAGGGCTTGCAGTTGCTTGTCGCGGATCACGCCGCTGCCGTCGGTTTTCGGCGCCTCGAAAACCTGGGTGAAGACCTCGTCGGGGATCTGCCCGCGCAGCGGTTCGAGGATCTTCAGCTCCTCGGCATCCGGCAGGCTGCGGGCCGCCAGGGCGGTGTTGGAGAAGAAACTCTGCTGGCGGATGTAGAGGTTGCGCATCATCTGCCGGTTGCTCCATTCGAAATCCCAGAGCATGGCCAGGGCCTGGCGCACCCGGCGGTCCTGGAACACCGGCCGGTCGAGGTTGAACACATAGCCCTGGGCCGGTTGCGGCGCCGATTGCGCCAGGTGGGCCTTTTGCAGGCGGCCGTCGTTCAGCGCCGGGCTGTCGTAGCCGATGGAATAGCCGGTGGCGGAAAACTCGCGGTTGTAGTCGTAGGCGCCGCCGCGCAACACCTGGCGGGCGACGTCGATATCGCCGAAATACTCGACGCTGAAATGATCGAAGTTGTACAGGCCGCGGCTCACCGGCAGGTCCTTGCCCCACCAGTCGGGGTTGCGGGCGAAGGTGATGCTGTTGCCCGAGTCGACCTTGGCCACGCGGTAGGGGCCGCTGCCCAGGGGCGCTTCATAGCCGCCGCCATTGGCGAAGTCGCGACTCTTCCACCAGTGTTCGGGGAACACCGGCAGGGTCGCGATATCCAGGGGCAGGGTGCGGTTTTCGTTGCTTTTGAAGTCGAAGCGCACCACTCGTGGTGATTCCACGGTGACGCCTTTGACGTCGTCGAACTGGGTGCGGTAGCGCATGCTGCCCTGGGTCATCAGCAGGTCGTAGCTGTAGCGCACGTCTTGGGCGGTGATCGGCGTGTTGTCGGCAAAGCGCGCCTTGGGGTTGAGGTAGAAGCGCAGCCACAGGCCGTCTTCGGCACGCTCCATCTTTTCGGCCACCAGGCCGTAGACGGTGTAGGGCTCGTCCAGGGAGCGCTGGGCCAGAGGCGAATAGACCAGGCCGTCGAGCTGGGAGACACCGATGCCTTTGTCGATATAGGGCAGTACATGGTCGAAACGGCCGATTTCGATGGCCGAGCGGCGCAACGTCCCGCCTTTGGGGGCCTGGGGATTGACGTAGTCGAAGTGGCTGAAACCCTGGGGGTACTTAGCCGGTTCGCCATAGACGGTCATGGCGTGTTGCGGTGCGGCTTGGGCACCCGCGGCGCCCAACAGCAGGGCGGTGAAAAGCACGGTGGAGGAAAGCAGTCGCATTGTCAGCCTTAGGAGCCGGGTGATCGATGACCACGATTTGTACGCTAGCGGCGCGTGACTGGCCAGCCGCATCCGCTTTGGGCAGAGCCTGGCGTCCATGCGCAACGGCCCACCAAAAGGCGGGCCGTTGAGCAGACGCAGGCGCTTGGGGATCAGTCCTGGCGGCTGGTGACTTCCAGCAGGTGGTAGCCGAACTGGGTTTTCACCGGGCCTTGCACCACGTTTACCGGAGCGCTGAACACCACGGTGTCGAATTCCTTGACCATCTGGCCTGGGCCGAAGGAGCCCAGGTTGCCGCCGTCACGGCTGGAAGGGCAGGTGGAGTTCTTTTTCGCGACTTCGGCAAAGTCGGCGCCGGCTTCGATTTCGGCTTTGAGTTCGTTGCACTTGGCTTCGCTGGCAACCAGGATGTGACGGGCAGTGGCTTTGGCCATGGATGTTGCTCCTTTCAAGAAAGTTGAGAGCCTACCGGATTCAGGTGGCTATTTCTTCTCAAAGTTCCTTCAAGGCATTGCCGCCTGGCGCCTGCGGGGGATGAGTGGTGAGGGTCCTGTAGGGGCCGGCTTGCCGGCGAAGAGGTCCTTGGAGGAGACGCTGCTCTTGAGGACGCCTTCGCTGGCAAGCCAGCTCCTGCGGGGGCGGTGCTGCTCAGGCGGGGACGGCTGCGGCCTTGTCTGCGTGTCGCAGTTGTTGCGCGCCATTGCGCAGCAATTGTTCGGTGGCGTCCCAGCCCAGGCAGCCGTCGGTCACCGAAACGCCGTAGCGCAGGTTCGCGCTCAGGGGCTGGCAGCCTTCGAACAGGTGGCTTTCCAGCATCACCCCCATCAGCGAGGTATCGCCCTGCAAGCGCTGCTCCAGTACCTCGTTGAACACCGCCGGCTGACGCAGCGGATCCTTGCCGCTGTTGGCATGGCTGCAATCGACCATGATCCGCGCCGGGATCTTCAGCTTCTGCAGGTCCTGCTGGACCTGGGCCACGCTCTGGCGGTCGTAGTTGGGCCCGCGATGGCCACCGCGCAGCACCAGATGGGTGTCGGGGTTGCCTGGGGTCTGGATGACCGCCGGGTGGCCCTGGCTGTCGACGCCGAAGTGGCGGTGCGGGTGGGCCGCCGAGCGCATGGCGTCACAGGCGATAGCGACACCGCCGTCGGTGCCGTTCTTGAAACCCACGGGCATGTCCAGGCCGCTGGCCATCTCGCGGTGGATCTGCGATTCGGTGGTGCGCGCACCAATGGCGACCCAGCTCAGCAGGTCATCGAAGTAGCCGGCGGCCATGGGCTGCAACAGTTCGGTGGCAACCGGCAGGCCCAGGCGCAGCATCTCGCGCATCAGTTCACGGGACAGGTGCAGGCCGCCGGCCATGTCGTCGCTGCCATCCAGGCGGGGGTCGTAGGCCAGGCCTTTCCAGCCGACGGTGGTACGGGGCTTTTCCACGTAGGCGCGCATCACCAGCAGCATCTGGTCGCGCACTTCATCGGCCAGGCGGGCCAGGTTGGCGGCGTATTCCAGGGCCGATTGCGGGTCGTGGATGGAGCAGGGGCCGACGACTACCAGCAGGCGTGGGTCGCGACCTTCGAGGATGGCGCGCACCGCCTGGCGGTGAGCGGCGACTTGTTGGTTCAAGGCCAGGGACAGCGGCAGTTGCTGCTTGAGTTCCAGGGAGCTGGGCAGGCGCTGGGTCAGGGTTTCATTGGCGCTGACGTGGGCGGACAGGGGCAGGGCGGATACGGACGAGTTCATGTGCGGTCTTCCTGGGCGGGCGGCGGGTTATGTCCCGCGCGCGACCCTACTGGGGTGTTCGACAATTGGCCGTACTGGCCATAAGTGTGCAATTGCCACCGGTAGGTGACCGATCGGAGGCGGCAGGCTGTCCCGAGCGGGGGCTGCTAAATCGCCAGGCGCAAAACATGTCGTAGCGGTAATAGGTGGAGTAGTTCATGGAGCAATCCTCAGTAAGTTCGGTGTGTCGCTGAAAGTCGTGGTTGAAAATGCAGTGCCGGAAAAAACAAAACCCCCGGTCGGGAGGCCGACCGGGGGTTGAGATTTCTCTGGTAGGCGACCCGTTGAAGTGGGCGCCGGTTGGGTATCAGGCGCGCCAGTGGCTAAACCAATACCCAAAATAAAAGCTGGCCGGAGCCCGAGTGCCGTTGACCCAGGCAGCCGCGACCGAGCGCAGTGCGCTGGCAGTGTGGCGGTGCAGGGAAGGGGTCTTGGACAACATGGGTTTCTCCGTAAAGTGTGGACGAGCTTACTAGAGGCTGGTGCCGGGATTCAATCAGTAATTTCTATCGGCGCAGCCCGCGGCGGCTATGGATTAAGCCTGCAGGGGATTTATGCCACACTCGCTGCTCCCGCCTGTTCGCCCTCCAAGGAATGTTCATGTCCGTGCTGACCCTCGCTGCTGCCCAAACGGTGTCCATCGCGGGCGATCTACCGGCCAACCTGGCCCGGCATCAGCAGTTGATGCAATTGGCAGCGGCGCAGGGCGTGCAGTTGCTGGTGTTTCCCGAGCTGTCGCTGACCGGCTATGAGCCGCAATTGGCGGCCGAACTGGCGCTGATGCCGGATGCACCGCAATTGCGGCCGCTGCGGGATCTGGCCCGGGAGCTGGAACTGACGGCGGTGGTGGGGATGCCGATCCGCCTGTCTGTTGACGGGCCGGTGCTGATTGGCGCTCTGGTGCTGGGCGGCGACGGTTCGCTGGCGGTCTACACCAAGCAGCACCTGCATGCAGGAGAAGAGCGCGCTTTTGTCGCAGGCCGGGGCGGCGCACCTTTGCCTATCGGTGGCGAAACCGTGGCTTTGGCGGTCTGCGCGGACTTCTGCCACGCCAGCCATGTGCAGGCGGCGGCCGATGCCGGCGCCGGGATCTATGCTGCCGGGGTCTTGATCAGCGAAGGTGGCTACGCTGCCGATAGCGCGCAGCTCCAGGGATACGCCCAGGAACACGGAATGCTGGTGCTGATGGCCAACCACGGCGGCCCCAGCGGTGGGTGGGCCTGCGCCGGACGCAGCGCGGCCTGGGATGCCCGGGGCCGGTTAATGGGCGCCGTCGAGGGTGTGGGCGAGGCTTTGTTGATTGTCCGCGGTGGTACTGGGGAATGGCAGGCGCAGGTGCTAGAGGTGAGCCATTGATGGACGGCTTTTCATTACGCCCGGCGGTTGATTCGGACCTGGCGTTCGCCCGCGACCTGACCCGTTCCACCATGCTCGGCTATTACATTCGCAACGACTTGCTGTGGCAGGACGAAGCCTTCGATGTGGCCTGGGCCGGCCGCAGGAACCTGCTGATCTGCCAGGGTGCCCGGGTGCTGGGGTTTGTCAGCCTGAGCCGGGATGCGCAGGCGCTGTATGTCCGCGAATTGCATGTGCTGGAGGCTTTCCGGGGGCAGGGCGCCGGTGCCTGGACGCTGGAGCAGGTGCTGGAGCTGGCTCGCCAGGAGCGCCGAGGGTTGTTGCGCCTGACTGTGTTCAAGGGCAATCCCGCACAGCGGCTGTATGAGCGGATGGGGTTGCGGGTGGTGGGAGAGGATGATTGCTTCTGGCGCATGGAGCGCTTGTCTGATTCGCTTGCCGGAAGGCTTGGCGACGCCTGAGCGCAACGCCCTTCCGCAGGCTTTACTGTGCGTTGGGATCTATCGCGGGCGCATCCTCGAGGATGATGCCGTCCTTCATTCCCAGTAGCACCGCGACCTTGTGCGCTTCCCCTCGTTTGCCTTTCTTGCGGCCTGCCAGCACCTGATAGGTAGTGGCCGGGTCAACCCCGTGTTCACGAGCAAATTGTTGAACCGATTTACCTTGATGTTCCAGCCAGGCCTTGGCTTGTGCGGCAGTGCGGATACCGGGCATAGTTCAAAACCGTTCAAATTTGTTCAATGCTTGAAGAGTATGACACCCCCTTGGGGTGTATCAGATGGGATCATACATCCAAATGAGTGGAATCGGTTCGCGGTTGAGGCAGGAGCGAGAACGCCTGGGACTGTCGCAGAAAGTTTTTGGTGAAATAGGCGGGGTTGAAGCCAACGCCCAGGGTAAATATGAAAGTGGTGATCGTGCACCCAAGGCGGATTATCTGTCCCGGGTGGCGGCAAAAGGGGTGGATGTGCTGTATGTGCTGACCGGCAGCCGGATCCCGATCCAGAGCGGCGGGCTGAGTCAGACCGAGGAAAAGGTCCTGGATTGCTATCGGGCGCTGTTCAAGGAGGATCAGGATGCTATCTGCCGCCTGACCAGTACCCTGGCCGAGCTTTCGGCAAGCCAGGGCGAGAGGCGCAAGGCCCAGGTACGAGAGTGAGGGGCGCTGGCCTCTTTCGATGTGCACGGGGGTAGGACCGTTATTGCGCCCGGATGTTTTTTATATAGCGCTTGTGATTAGGTTTGTACGCCGCTTTTTTGCTAAGGTGTCGGGCAACCTGTAAAGACCATATCGCGAGGTGTCTGCTTGATAAGGGTGCTAGTAGTCGATGACCATGATCTCGTTCGTACGGGCATTACACGAATGTTGGCTGACATCGATGGCCTGCAAGTAGTCGGGCAGGCGGAGTCAGGGGAAGAATCCCTGCTCAAGGCGCGGGAGCTGAAGCCCGATGTGGTCCTGATGGACGTCAAGATGCCAGGCATCGGCGGCCTCGAAGCCACGCGCAAACTGCTGCGCAGTCATCCGGACATCAAGGTCGTGGCGGTCACCGTCTGCGAGGAAGATCCCTTTCCTACCCGCTTGCTGCAAGCGGGTGCGGCGGGCTATCTGACCAAGGGCGCCGGTCTGAACGAAATGGTCCAGGCCATCCGCCTGGTATTTGCCGGCCAGCGCTATATCAGCCCGCAGATCGCTCAGCAATTGGTGTTCAAGTCATTCCAGCCTTCCAGTGATTCACCGTTCGACGCCCTGTCGGAACGGGAGATCCAGATTGCGCTGATGATTGTCGGCTGCCAGAAGGTGCAGATCATCTCCGACAAGCTGTGCCTGTCGCCGAAAACCGTGAATACCTACCGCTATCGCATTTTCGAGAAGCTCTCGATCAGCAGCGATGTCGAGTTGACGCTATTGGCGGTTCGTCACGGCATGGTTGATGCCAGCCTCTGAAATGACCGACCAGTTTGATCCCAGTGCCTTTCTTTCTACCTGCAGTGGCCGCCCCGGTGTGTATCGCATGTTCGACAGCGATGCACGCCTGCTTTACGTCGGTAAAGCCAAGAACCTGAAGAACCGGCTCTCCAGCTATTTCCGCAAGACCGGCCAGGCGCCGAAGACCGCCGCCCTGGTGGCGCGCATCGCGCAGATCGAAACCACCATCACCGCCAATGAAACCGAAGCGCTGCTGCTGGAGCAGACGCTGATCAAGGAGTGGCGGCCGCCGTACAACATTCTCCTGCGCGACGATAAGTCCTACCCCTACGTGTTTCTTTCGGAGGGCGACTTTCCGCGTTTCAGCATCCATCGCGGGGCGAAGAAGCAGAAGGGCAAGTATTTCGGCCCTTATCCCAGCGCCGGCGCCATCCGCGAAAGCCTCAGCCTGTTGCAGAAGACCTTCATGGTCCGCCAGTGCGAGGACAGCTACTACAAGAACCGTACGCGGCCCTGCCTGCAGTACCAGATCAAACGCTGCAAGGCGCCCTGCGTCGGCCTGGTGGAGCCTGAGGTCTATGCCGAGGACGTGCGCCACTCGGTGATGTTCCTGGAGGGGCGCAGCAATGCCCTGACCGACGAACTCTCCACCGCCATGGAAGCCGCCGCCAGCACCCTGGATTTCGAAAAGGCCGCCGAACTGCGGGACCAGATCTCCCTGCTGCGTCGGGTCCAGGACCAGCAGAGCATGGAAGGTGGCACGGGCGATGTGGATGTGGTGGCGGCCTTCGTCAACCCGGGCGGCGCCTGTGTGCACCTGATCAGCGTGCGCGGCGGCCGGGTACTGGGCAGCAAGAACTTCTTTCCCCAGGTGGGTATCGAGGAGGACGTGGCCGAAGTCATGTCGGCGTTCCTCGGCCAGTATTTTGTCAGCAGCCCGGAACGCGACCTGCCTTCCGAGTTGATCGTCAACGTGGTCCATGAGGACTTCCCGACCCTGATCGCCGCCATCGACGAGCTGCGCGGGCGCGAGTTGACCATCAGCCACCGGGTACGCGGTACCCGCGCCCGCTGGCAGCAACTGGCGGTAACCAACGCCGAGCAGGCCCTGAGCGCGCGCCTGGCCAACCGCCAGCACGTGGCCGCACGTTTCGAAGCCCTGGCCGAGGTGCTGAACCTGGACGAGCCGCCGCAGCGCCTGGAGTGCTACGACATCAGCCATTCAAGCGGCGAGGCCACTGTAGCCTCCTGCGTGGTATTCGGGCCGGAAGGGCCGCTGAAGTCCGACTACCGGCGCTACAACATCGAAGGCGTGACCGCCGGCGACGACTACGCCGCCATGCACCAGGCCCTGACCCGGCGCTTCAGCAAGCTCAAGGACGGCGAGGGCAAGCTGCCGGACATCCTTCTGGTGGACGGCGGCAAGGGCCAGCTGTCCATGGCTCGGGATGTGCTCAATGAGCTGGCGGTGCCGGACCTGATCCTGCTCGGCGTGGCCAAGGGCGCGACCCGCAAGGCCGGATTCGAAACCCTGTACCTGAACGACGCAGCCCATGAATTCACCCTCAAGGGTGACTCGCCGGCGCTGCACCTGATCCAGCAAATCCGCGATGAGGCTCACCGCTTCGCGATCACCGGTCACCGCGCACGGCGTGGCAAGACCCGGCGTACCTCGACCCTGGAAGGGGTGGCGGGCGTCGGGCCGAAGCGTCGGCGGGACCTTCTCAAACATTTTGGTGGATTGCAGGAACTGTCCCGTGCAAGCATCGACGAGATTGCCAAAGCACCGGGAATCAGTAAAAAGCTCGCAGAGTTGATTTATGCAAACCTGCACAGCGAGTAGAATGCCCAATCACCTCGTAGCCAGTTGTGCCGATGAATATCCCTAATCTGATCACCGTTCTACGCGTCCTGCTCATCCCGATTTTCATTTTGCTGTTCTATTTGCCCTATAGCTGGAGCTACATGGCCGCCAGTTCAGTGTTTGCCTTCGCGGCCGCCACCGACTGGCTGGACGGCTACCTGGCGCGGCGCCTGCAGCAGAGCACGCCGTTCGGTGCGTTCCTCGACCCGGTGGCCGACAAGCTGATGGTGGCGGTGGCCCTGGTGCTGCTGGTGCAGGAGCATCACAACCTGTGGCTGACCTTGCCCGCCGCGGTGATCATCGGTCGTGAAATCGTCATCTCGGCGCTGCGCGAGTGGATGGCCGAGCTCGGCGCGCGCGCGCAGGTGGCGGTGTCGAACATGGGCAAGTGGAAAACGGCGGCGCAAATGCTGGCGCTGGTGATTTTGCTGGCCAATCCCTCGGACTTCAGTTTCTGGGTGCTGGTAGGTTACGCCTTGCTGTTGGCGGCAGCGGGCCTGACCCTGTGGTCCATGCTGCAGTATCTGCGAGCCGCCTGGCCGCACCTGAAAACTGATAACGAGAAAAAATAAGTTTTTTTGAATCAAAGGCTTGACGCGCATTCGGATTTCTATAGAATGCGCAACACCAAGACGTTGCGGGAATAGCTCAGTTGGTAGAGCACGACCTTGCCAAGGTCGGGGTCGCGAGTTCGAGTCTCGTTTCCCGCTCCAAACATAGCGCTGCAGAGTTCCACGAATTCTGCAGCGATCGAAAAAAGGACCTTCGGGTCCTTTTTTCGTTTCTGCGGGCTTCACTGAAATCCAGCACCATCCAGCGCCTTCAAATCCAGGAGTTGAGTTCTTCTCAAAAGGCTTGAATCCGGGCAGCGCTGAATCGGTTCGTTGCTGGAGCGGTGATGAACATCCGGCCCCTGGCCTGTTCAGGCACTCACGATGGCACTCTCGGATAACAGCCAGGCGCTGAATGTTTCAAGCGCCGGATAATGCTGATAGCGCGCTGCGCAGGTCAGATAGTAATTGCGACCGCTTTCCATAGGGCCAAACAGTTTTACCAGTGCCCCGGATTTGATTTCGTCTTGCACCAGAATATCGGGAACCAGCCCAATGCCGACGCCAGCGGATACCGCCTGTATAAGGTGAGCCGTGAGCTCAAAGCTTGGGCCTGTCCGCATTTTCTGGTGGTCCAGTTTGTTGAGGTCAAACCAATCGGACCAGCTATTGGGTCGAGAAACGACATTCAACAACAAATGATTGGTGACATCGTTGAGCGACATCTCAAGGCTGTCCGGCAGCGCTTTGGGGCTGGCGACAACCACCAGTTTTTCTTGTAGCAAAAGGTGCGATACGTAGCCCGGCCAGTCGCCTTTTCCCGCGTAGATGATGGCCTGCATGTCGCTCACGCTGGATGGATTGTCGGCGTGAATGATCCTCGAGTGGACGTGCACCAGGCTCCTGGGATGACGCGCATAAAATTCATGCATTTTGGGCAGCAGCCATTTTGAACCGAAGGTCGGCAGTACCGCGAGGTTCAATGGGCCTTCTTCCTCCTTGAAGGCAATTGTCTGCAGGGTAGCGCTTCGAATTCGGCCCAGTGCGGCAGTGAGTTCATGCTGGTAAAGCGCGCCGGCAGCGGTGAGTTCGATTCTTCTTCCCTCACGTTTGAACAGCGAGACCTCAAGCTGTGATTCCAGAGCCTGCACTTGCCGGCTGACAGCGCTTTGAGTCAGGGCAAGTTCGTCTGCCGCTTTGGTAAAGCTGCAATGTCGGGCTGCTGCCTCGAAAGCGATCAGCAGGGACATCGAGGGGGTCAGTCTTCGTGGGTTCATTCATAAAGCTCATGGAAATGCTGCAGGTTTTACGTTTGTGTGAATTGTCTTGTCCCCACAAAATCGGTGGAAAGGCCTTTGTCCTGAGCCAGGCCTCGGGCTAGGAAGCATACATAACGAGAATGCTCAGATTAGCCGTATCGCCGCTAGGAATTCCACCATGATTGCCAGGTTGCCTCCCCACGAAACTAAAAACGAACCCTGTGAGTTGTTCCTGGCTCGCCTTGAGAAAGAAGGATTCCAGGGAGAAATTGCTCGCGATCATGCTGTGAGGACAGTGCTGGCAACCGACAACTCGATCTATCAGCGTCTGCCTCAAGCCGCGGTGTTTCCCAGAAATGTGCAAGATGTCGAGCTCTTGGCCCGCCTTGCGGCGCTGGCGTCGTTCAGTTCGGTGGTGCTCACGCCGCGTGGCGGCGGAACCGGAACCAATGGCCAATCGTTGACGAGCGGCGTTGTGGTGGATCTGTCGCGTCATATGCACGGCATCCTTGAGATCAACGTCGAGGAGCGCTGGGTGCGTGTGCAAAGCGGTGTGGTCAAGGACCAGCTCAATGCAGCGTTGAAACCGCACGGACTGTTTTTTGCACCGGAGTTGTCGACGTCGAATCGGGCCACGATCGGCGGGATGATAAATACCGACGCAAGCGGTCAGGGAAGCTGTACCTACGGAAAAACCCGTGACCACGTCCTGGCGCTTTCTACCATTCTGATAGGCGGGGAGCGGCTCGATAGTGCAGTCCTGGAGCGAGATTGCTGGCAGGCGCAAGCACATCGCGACGACAAGGTTGGGGCAATTTATCGATGTGCTTCGCAGATCGCCCATGATTACGCCGAACTCATCGAGCATACCTTTCCCAAGTTGAACCGTTGCTTGACGGGATATGACCTGGCGCATCTGCGTGAGCCGAATGACCGATTCAATCTGAACAGTGTCCTGTGTGGGTCCGAAGGCTCACTGGGTTTCATTGTTGAAGCCACGCTGAATGTGTTGCCCATCCCCAAGTACTCGATCCTTGTCAACGTACGTTACGCGGGCTTCATGGATGCATTGCGCGATGCCAAGGCGTTGATGCAGCTCGAGCCATTGTCCATCGAGACGGTCGACTCCAAGGTCCTCGGGCTGGCCATGAACGACATCGTCTGGCACGGAGTCGCCGAGTACTTTCCCCAAGACCCCGATGTGCCAACCCTGGGAATCAACCTGGTGGAGTTCAGCGGCGACGATGAGGAAGTGGTTCAGCTGCGTGTTCATGAGTTTGTCCGGCACCTTCAGCAGGACACCAGTGTGGTGCGATTGGGGCACACCCTTGCCATCGGTGCAGAGGCATTGAAGCGGGTTTACGCGATGCGCAAGCGTGCGGTGGGGCTGCTGGGGAATGTCAAAGGTTCCGCCAGGCCCCAGCCGTTCGTTGAAGATACTGCGGTTCCTCCCGAGAACCTGGCTGATTTCATTGCGCAATTTCGGGCGCTTTTGGATAGCCATGGTTTGGAATATGGCATGTTCGGCCACGTTGACGCCGGGGTCCTGCATGTGCGGCCGATTCTGGATATGAAAGACCCCGCTCAGGCGGCCTTGATCCAGCCCATTTCCGATGCCGTCGCCGAGCTGACGCAAAAGCACGGTGGCTTGCTCTGGGGGGAGCATGGCAAAGGGTTGAGGTCGCAATATGTGCCGGACTACTTCGGCGAACTCTATCCGGCGCTGCAGGAACTCAAGTCGGCTTTTGACCCGTACAACCAACTCAACCCGGGAAAAATCGCCACGCCACACACGCTACCTGACGCTCGGTTGACTCGAGTTGATGAGGTCACGTTGCGCGGCGAGCTGGATCGTACGATTGATGAGCGGGTGTGGTTGCATTACGACGCCGCGGTCCATTGCAACGGCAATGGCGCCTGCTACAACTTCGACCCCGATGACGCCATGTGCCCTTCCTGGAAGGGCACTCGAAATAGAATTCACTCGCCCAAGGGGCGCGCTTCTCTGGTCCGGGAGTGGCTGCGCTTGCAGGGGCAGCAAGGTGTCGATGTGTTGGTTTCACAAGGGGCTCGCCCTTTAGCGGCCACGGTGATCCGCTTCGCCAGGCGTGCTGCCAATACGGTTGCGCACAAGATGGGCCAGAAAGACTTTTCCCATGAGGTCTACGAGGCGATGGCAGGGTGCCTCGCCTGCAAGTCCTGTGCGGGTCAGTGCCCGGTGAAAGTCAACGTGCCCGACTTTCGCTCGCGATTCCTCGAGCTATACCACAGCCGATATCTGCGCCCATTGAAGGATTACCTCATCGGTTCTCTGGAGTACACGATTCCCTACTTGGCCCGTGTGCCGCGCTTGTACAACGGGATCATCGGTTCTGGGATGGTGGGGGCGTTTCTTCGGCGCGTTGCCGGTATGGTCGACAGCCCGCTGCTGAGCTTGCTGAATTTTGATGACGTTTGCCGCCGCTGGAAGGTGCGCGTGGCGTCGCCAGCGCTTCTTGAAGGGCTGGACGAGGCGCAGCGTAAACGCAGCGTTATTCTCGTGCTGGACGCCTTCACCCGTTATTTCGAGACACCGCTGCTCGCGGACTGGATCGAGTTGATTTCCAGGCTCGGGTTTGAGGTGTACATCGCGCCGTTCGCGGCCAATGGCAAGCCGCTGCAGGTTCAGGGCTTTCTAAAGGCATTCGAACAAGCCGCGCATTTCAACGCCCGATCGCTTCGCGAATTGCATCAATATCAGATTCCGTTGGTGGGGCTTGATCCAGCGATGACCTTGGTTTACCGCCAGGAGTACGTCAAGACCCTGGGTGAGGACCAGGCCCCAGCGGTCCTGCTGCCGCAGGAATGGCTTGTGGAGGTGCTTGTGCAATCAGCGGTGAGCGCCGACGAAGGTACTTACTACTTCCTGCCGCACTGCACCGAGAAAACCAACGAGCCGGGCAGTGTGGGCCTGTGGCAGACGATCTATGCGCGAGTCGGCTTGAGGTTGCAGGTGCAAGCCAGTGGGTGTTGTGGAATGTCCGGAACCTACGGGCACGAAACACAAAATGCCGAGACGTCCGAGGTTATTTACCGACAGTCCTGGGGGCCATTGGTGGCCCGTCTTAATGGGGCAGGGCGCCTGCTGGCGGATGGGTACTCGTGTCGAAGCCAGGTCAAGCGCAAGGACGGGCAGCTTGTCCTGCACCCGCTCCAGGCGTTGCTGAGGTTCCTGCGCGACACTGCCACCCCATCTTCAGGATGCTGATTGGCACAAGCCTGAGGCGGCTTGGCCGCCTCGCGTTTCTTCAGGTATTGATTGGAGGCCATCGGCCCAGCGAAAACCGATGTGCGCAGATCGTCGAGCGGTATCAGAACCCATAGAGCTTTGCAGGGTTATCAACCAAAATCTGCTTGATGAGCGCGTCATCGTTTTCAACCCAGTTAAACAGCATCTCCAGCAGACTGGCATCGTTGGGCATGGGTACCGGTATACAAGGATGTGGCCAGTCGCTCGCCCACAGTAAGCGGTTTGGATTCGCTTCGATCAACGCCCGAGCGTAGGGCGTTACGTCGTCGTAAGGGAAGTCCTTCGATGCTGTAAAGCGATAAGCCCCCGAAAGCTTGACCCACACACGACCTTCTTTTAACAGCCGCAGCAGGTCGGTGAATCCTGGATGGCCCAGCCCGCAACTGGTGGGCATGTGCCCCATGTGGTCGATGACGACTGCGACGGGCAGGCTGGCCACGGTCTCGTACAAGTCGGCGAACTCGGTGATATCGATCAGTAGCTGTAGGTGCCAGCCAAGTGGCGCGACTTTTTCTGCCAGCGCTGCAACATCCGATACCTCAACACCGCTTTTGAAGATCAGGTTGACGCGCACGCCGCGCACCCCGAGGCGATGCATTGCCCACAAGGTTTCTGTATCGGTATCGGCATCGATCACCACAACGCCGCGGAATGCGCTGCCCGCTTCTTTCAGGGCCGCGAGCGTTGTGCTGTTGTCCGCCCCATAGACGCTGGGTTGGACGATGACCCCGCGACTTAGCCCCAGGGTTTTTTGGACGCGTTGAAATGCCTCCAGTGGAGCGGGCGGCGGCGTGTAGGAGCGGTGAGGAGAGAAGGGTTGGCCATTCTCGTCACCAAAAACGTGGAAGTGGCAGTCGCACGCGCCGTCAGGCAAGGCGCGTGGCAATGTACGAGGTTCAGGGTCCGGGCCTGCGCATTGCGGTGCGTAGGTCTCTCCCAGCGAACTCATCCGAGTGATTTCCCAGCCTTGCAATCCTCGCAATCCGTTGCGTTCGGCGGAGTTGATGATTTGTTGCCAGGTGACTCGTCTGGCAAGGTCGGGATCGCCGAGCCTGATCGCTTCGAAGATCGCCTGATGCTCAGCCAGTAGCGTCTCGCCAAGGTCGCTGGAGCGAACCAGGTGGTTCTCCAGTAACGCCGCTTCGTAGACGTGGCTACACAGAAAAATGATGAAGTTGCGAAAGTATTCATTGCCTGTGGCATCGGCAATTGCGCGCTTGAACTGCAGGCTGTGTTCCACCATGTCCTGACGGTTTTGGATACTGGCGCGCAGGGTGTCCAGTGCCGCTTCAATCTTGTTCAACTGACTGAGTGACCGGCGTCTGGCGGCCATGGCGGCCGCGGCGACTTCGAGGTCCAGGCGCAGCTCATACAGTTGACGCAGCTTGGTGCTATCGGTGAGCTCCTCTTGAGTAATCCGGAAGCTGCTTTGGTTGGCTTCGGTTGCAACAAATACCCCAAGCCCCTGGCGACTGACGACGAGGCCGGCCGAATTGAGCCGAGCGACAGCTTCACGCACTACATTTCGGCTAACGGCAAAAGCCTCTGCCAACCGGCTTTCCGTGGGGATGCGATCACCTGGGCGGAGTCGACCTTCACGTATTTCGCTTTCCAGGTGACGAAAAATTTCAACCGAGAAGTGATCGCGTCGGCCAATTGCTTTTATAGTCATTTTACTCAGTCATCAAATGTCAGTTTCAAAAGCTTGAAACGTCAAACGCCCACGTAACGAACATTGCGTGGGCGTTACTCTAACAAATGATGGCTGGCTCAGTGTAATTGCTTGCCCTTGGTTTCCGGGAGGAAGAAGGTCACCACCAGGACAAGGCAGTAGGCTCCTCCCGCGAAGATCGCGATGGCGGTGCCGAGGCTGTATTTGGCGCTTATAAAGCCTACGAGTCCGGGAAACAGAGCGCCTACCGCTCGCCCAAAGTTATAGGAGAATGCCTGGCCATTGGCCCTCACTGCTGAAGGATAAAGCTCAGTCAAAAAGGCGCCCATGCCGCTGTAGATACCTGAAGCTGCGAAGCCCAGTGGAAAGCCGAGAAACAGCATTTGAGTGTTGGTCAAGTTCAGCTGCATGTAGCAGACCACACTGATGGCCGACAGAACGGCGAAGATGATGAAGTTGGGGCGGCGCCCCAGGCGGTCAGACAGGAAGGCGCCGCAGACATAGCCAAAGAATGAACCGATGATGACGACCATCAGATAGCTACCGGTGCCAAAGACCGACAGGCCCTTTTCCAGTTTCAGATAGGCTGGCAACCACGTGGTGATTGCGTAGTAGCCACCTTGAACGCCCATGCAGAGCAGGGCGGATAGCAGCGTGGTGCGCAGGAGCGAGGGTGAGAAAATGTGCCAGAAAGGAACCGAGTTGCCTGTTTCGCTCTGGTGCTTTTTAGTCCGCAGGAATACCTCGGGCTCTGGTACATATTTACGAATGTAGAGGACCAGAAGTGCCGGAACGATGCCGATCCAAAACAGCGACCGCCAGGCAATATCTTCGGGAAGCAAGCTGAAAGACAGTGTGTAGAGCAGTGCGGCGGCGCCCCAGCCAATGGCCCATCCGCTTTGCACGATACCCACGGCTTTGCCGCGATGTTGTGCTCGAACCATTTCGCCGATCAGTACCGATCCCACGGCCCACTCACCTCCGAACCCGAGCCCCTGCAGTGCCCGAAGGACAAATAACTGTTCGAAGTTTTGCGCAAAGCCGATCAATACGGTGCAGATCGAGAACCACAGAATACTGATCTGCAGCAACCGCACACGACCGTATCGGTCTGCCAGAATGCCCGCTCCCCATCCGCCAATGGACGAGAAAAGTAACGTCACGGTACTCAGTAGCCCCACTGAACCCTTGTCAATGTGCCAAAGGGTCATCAGCGAGGCGATGACAAAGGTGAACACCATGAAATCCAGGGCGTCCAAGGCCCAGCCACCAAATGCGGAATAGAAGGTGCGTTTTTCAACGGTATTAAGTTCGCTAAACCAACTCATTATTATTCTCCGGGCAGCACCGCAGTTCTGCTTGGTTATTGTTTTTGTTATTTGAAGTCGTACAGGGCGCCAGGGTTATCAACCAGAATGCTCTGTCGTTGGCGTTCGCTGGGCGCCCATGAAAGCAAGCGATCCAGCAATGAACTTGTGTCGGGCGTACTTTCGAGTGCTACGTGAGGCCAGTCGCTGCCCCACACCATTCGTTCCGGGGCAACGGCCAGCAAGGCATGGGCGAGCGCATCTGTATCGGCATAGTCCGGACGCTGATCACTCAGGCGGTAAGCGCCCGACAACTTGACCCACCAACCGTGCTCCGCCACGTTCCTCAGCAGCAACTCAAACCCCGCTTCCTTAATGCCCAGATGGGCCGGGAAGTGCCCGAAGTGATCAATCACGACAGCGCAAGGCAACTTGGCCATCCGAGCCTCAATCTCACTTAGAAGCCGAACATCAATCAGAAACTGCATATGCCAGCCAAGGTCGGCAATTCGATGGGCAAGGTGCTCCATCAAGTCCAGATTCACTCCGCCTCGAAACAGAACGTTGATGCGAAGACCACGCACACCCAAGGCATGCATATGCGCCAGTTCGTCGTCGCCAACGTGTTCGTCTACTACCGCGACCCCTCTCAGTTGCTCCTGATGACGTTGCAACACTTCGAGCATGTACCGGTTATCGGTGCCATAGACGCTCGGCTGCACCAAAACCCCTCGCTGCATCCCCATTGCCCGCAACACCTCCAGATACAGCACCTCAGGTGCCGGAGACGGGGTGTAGCTACGGTCGGGTACCAGTGGATAGCGCTCAAGATCGCCGGAGATTACGTGTGCATGGGTGTCGCATGCCCCGGCCGGCATTACGAAGCTCGGGGCCCGGACCTCTGCTCCAGGGGGCGCGCACAAAGGCGGCGAGTCGGTGGCGGGTCGCAAGTGAGACATGGATTTCATCCCCTCGACAGCCTTTCGCGCGTCATCACGGTTGAAAAGCGGCACTTGTTAGTTGTTGGTTGTTGGTTGTCCTACAAGTGCTGGCATGTTGAGTTTTTGCCTCTGCCTTGTCAATGCGTGCAGGCGTGGTTTTTTACACGGGGGTGGGGGGCGTCATCGGGATGCCTGGTCGAGATTGCTCAGCCCCCGGCCGAACCGGCCCAGGCTGAACGAGGTATTGAGCAACGCCGGCGGGCCAAGCGGCGGCCCGCCTCGGTTCTAAAGCTCGGCCGCTGAAAAACCGTTGCGCTGGAAGAACCGGTCCAGCTCCCGGGGCAGGGGCTCCACGCCGGTGAAGATCTTCAAGTACTCGGGGATGTAGCGCATGCGCTGCGCCATCGGTTCCTGGGTGTTCATGCTGATGTAGCCGATCTGGGTCAGGTAGATCGAGCGCGCGCGGGTGACGGCGGCGTCATGGGCGAAACCGAAACGGTCGAACATCTGTGCCAGGGCCTGCACCCGCTGTGCATCGGCCTGGCGGATCTCGTGCGCCACTTCGGGGGATTGCAGGGCCCAGCTGCGCATGGCGAACTCGAACTGTGAATCGAACAATTCGCTGTTCAGCCAGCAGTCGAAGACGTTGAGAATCGCCTCGGTGATGGATTCGGCATAGGCCTCGGACTGTGACACCAGGCTCAAGGTGTTCTTGTTCTTCCACAGATTAACCAGGGCTTCGAGCAGGGCTTCGCGGTCCTGGAAATACCAGTAGAAACTGGTGCGCGACAGGTTGAGTTTCTTCGCCAGCGGCATCACCCGCACCGCATCCACTCCCGATTCCTTGAGGCTCTCATAGGCCGCGTTGAGCCAGCTTTCCAGAGAGCCGCGGCCGGCAGCTTCCACATTGTTGCTGGTTGCTTTCATGGGGCATTTTTTCCTTGTCCGTTTAACCTTGACGGGGCGAATGTACACCACTGTCAGCATCATTGACACTGGTGTACATTGAGGTCTATCGTCTGCCTTGCCTGATGACCAGTATGCGAGACCGATATGAATAACGATCCGCTTCTTCAGCCCTATCGCCTCAAGCACCTGACACTTCGCAACCGCATTATCACCACCTCCCACGAGCCGGCGTACCCCGAAGAGGGCATGCCGAAGAAATTGTACCGGGCCTACCACGTCGAGCGTGCCAAGGCCGGCGTGGCCATGACCATGACTGCAGGCTCGGCGGCGATCTCCCGCGATAGCCCTCCGGTGTTCAACAACATCCTGGCGTACAAGGACGAAGTGGTCGGCTGGATGAAAGACCTCACCGACGAATGCCACGAGCATGGCGCGGCGGTGATGATCCAGCTCACCCACCTGGGGCGCCGCACCCGCTGGGACAAGGGCGATTGGCTGCCGGTGGTGTCGCCTTCGCACAATCAGGAGCCGGCACACCGAGCCTTTCCCAAGAAGCTGGAAATCTGGGATATCGAACGCATCATCCGCGATTACGCCGACGCCGCCGAACGCATGCAGGCCGCCGGCCTGGATGGTATCGAACTGCAGGCCTACGGCCACCTGATGGACCAGTTCTGGTCGCCATTGACCAACGAGCTGGAGGGCGCCTACGGCGGTTCATTGCACAACCGCCTGCGGTTTACCTTCGAGGTGCTGAGTGCGATTCGCCAGCGGGTGGGCCCGGAGTTTATCGTCGGCATCCGCTACACCGGCGATGAGGTGCTGGCCGGCGGCCTTGAGAAAGAGGAGGGGCTGCACATCTCGCAGCTGTTGAAAGACAGCGGCATGGTCGATTTTCTCAACGTGATTCGCGGCAATATCGCCACCGATGCCGGGTTGACCGACATCATCCCGATCCAGGGCATGCGCAATGCACCGCACCTGGACTTTGCCGGGGAGATTCGTGCCCTGACCGGTTTCCCCACCTTCCATGCGGCGAAGATCCCCGATGTCGCCACCGCCCGCCACGCGATTGCCTCGGGCCTGGTGGACATGGTGGGCATGACCCGTGCGCACATGACCGACCCGCACATCGTGCGCAAGATCATCGAGAACCGTGAAGATGAAATCCGCCCCTGTGTCGGCGCCAATTATTGCCTGGACCGGATCTACAACGCCGGCGCCGCCTACTGCATTCACAATGCCGCCACTGGCCGCGAAACCAGCATGCCCCACGAGGTGCCCAAGGCCGCGCACCCGCGCAAGGTCCTGATCATCGGCGCCGGCCCCGGTGGCCTGGAGGCGGCGCGGGTCGCCGGCGAGCGCGGGCATGAAGTGCTGGTGCTGGAAGTGGCCGACCAGCCCGGCGGGCAGGTGCGCCTGACCGCGCAGTCCGAGCGGCGCAAGGAGATGATCAGCATCATCGATTGGCGCATGGCGCAGTGCGAGCGCCTGGGGGTGAAGTTTCGTTTCAACACCTGGGCCGATGCGGCGATGGTCCTCGATGAAAACCCCGACGTGGTGATCGTCGCCACCGGCGGCTTGCCCCATACCGAAGTCCTGCACAGCGGCAACCAGTGGCTGGTGTCGAGCTGGGACATCATCTCCGGCGACGTGAAGCCTGGGCGCAATGTGCTGGTGTACGACGATGCCGGCGATCACGCAGGTTTGCAGGCTGCCGAGTTCATCGCCCGCAGCGGCGCCAGGACCGAGATCATGACCCCCGACCGCTCGTTCGCGCCGGAGGTGATGGGCATGAACCTGGTGCCTTACATGCGCTCGCTGCAGCAGTTGGACACCACCTTTACCGTTACTTACCGGCTCAAGGCCGTGGAGCGCCAGGGCGAGCAGTTGCTGGCGACCATTGGCACCGACTACAGCGACCTGGAGAAAACCCGACTGGTGGACCAGATCGTGGTCAACCACGGCACCCGGCCCCTGGACGAGCTGTATTTCGAACTGCAGCCCATGGCCACCAACGAAGGCGCCGTGGAGTACAAGGACCTGATTGCCGGCACCGCGCAAAACCTGGTGACCAACCCTCAGGGGCGTTTCCAGTTGTTCCGGATCGGCGATGCGGTGTCATCGCGCAATACCCACGCGGCCATTTACGACGCACTGCGCCTGGTCAAGGACCTCTAGCCACTGCTTGCGCCCTGTTTTGCACAATAAGAAAGACAGCCGTCATCCGTTTCCCTAGCGTCAAGTCACTGCCCCGAACGTTGGTCTGACTGGTTTTGATAAACCTCAAACTCTTCCCAGCGGAGGTTGTTGCATGCACACGGATACCGATTTCACCGAGCTGCTCAATGTCGTTCCCCCAAGCCCCCTGCACTATCGCAGTGATGCCAGCGTCACCGGCCATGCCCTGGCCCCGGTGGACCACGGCCTGCTGGCGGCCTATGCCGCGATCGACCGGCCGGCGCTGCGCCAGTACCGCCTGGAGCGCATTCGCCAGCAACTGCGCAAGCAGGATTACGCCGGCGTGCTGCTGGCCGACCCGATCAATATCCGCTACGCCACCGATACCAATAACCTCGGCCTGTGGGTGATGCATTCCCCTAGCCGTTACGTATTCGTGGCCACCGATGGCCCGGTGGTGCTGTTCGAGTTCGACAGCAGCCGGCACAACAGTGAGCACATCGAGACCATCGATGAAATTCGCCCGGCGATCCCCTGGCTGTATTTCCTGGCCGGCCCACGGGTCGAGGAGAAGGCCGAACGCTGGGCCCTGGAGGTGGCCGACCTGCTGACCCGGCATGGCGCCGGCAATCGTCGCCTGGCGGTGGACCGCTGCGACCCCTGGGGCGCGGAAAAGCTCAAGGCCAGGGGCATTCAGCTGTTCGATGCCCAGCCGCTGATGGAGCAGGCGCGGCTGATCAAGTCGGTGCAGGAGATTGCCAGCCACCGGGTGTCGATGGATGTGTGCGACCTGGCGATTGCCCGCATGCGCGCCAGCCTGGTGCCGGGCATCACCGAAAACCAGCTGTGGAGCATCATGCACGGGACCAACGTGGCCCAGGGCGGGGAGTGGGCCGAGAGCCGCCTGCTGAACTCCGGGCCGCGCACCAACCCCTGGTTCCAGGACGCCTCGGACAAGCTCATCGCGGCCGGGGAGATGGTCTGTTTCGACACCGACATGGTGGGCCCGGGCGGTTATCTCTCGGACATCTCCCGCAGCTTCATCTGCCCCGGCAAGGCGCCGACGGCGGCCCAGCGCGACCTGCTGGACATCGCCTCGCAGCAAATCAGTTTCAATCTCGACCTGCTGCGCCCGGGGCTGTCGTTTCGCGAGTTCGCCGAGGGCTGCTGGCCGGTGCCCAGGCAGTTCGAGCACAACCGCTACATGATGATGCTGCACGGTGTGGGCCTGGTCGATGAGTACCCCAGCGTGGCCTACGCGGTGGACTTTGCCGAGTGGGGCTATGACGGCCACTTCGAGGAAAACATGGTGCTCTCGGTGGAGAGCTACATCGGCGAGCGGGGCGGCCATGAAGGCGTGAAGCTCGAAGAGCAGGTGCTGATTACCGCTGCTGGAGCGGTCAAGCTTTCCCGTACCCCGTTAGTCGACGGCGATCGATAGCAGTGGTTGTTGCCTGATTCTTGCAGGCACGGCGTCTACCCTGTCCGGAGAAAAACAATGAGCAGCATGACCGTGATCGAAAACGCCAGCCCCCTGGCACCGCCCCCGGTACCCAGCGCCGAACCTTTCCTGCGACTGGAGGCGATCCATAAGCAATTCGGGCCTTACCCCGTATTGCACGACGTGTGTTTCGAGATGGCCAAGGGGGAGGTGGTGGCGATCATCGGCCCCAGCGGCTCGGGTAAAAGCACCTTGCTGCGTTGCATCAACCAACTGGAGCCCGCGACCCGGGGGCGGGTCAGCATGGGCGGGGTGGCTATCGAAGCCGGGCGCCCGCTGCCCCGGAGCGAGCTGCTCAATCTGCGCCGGCGCATCGGCATGGTGTTCCAGTCGTTCAACCTGTTTCCGCACCTTACGGTGCTGCGCAACGTCAGCCTGGCGCAGGTCCGCACCCTCGGCCGCAGGGCCGAGGAAGCTGATGCCCGCTCTTTGCAGTTGCTGGACCGGGTGGGGCTCGCGGACAAGGCCAACGCCTATCCGGCGCGCTGCTCCGGCGGCCAGCAGCAACGCATCGCCATCGCCCGGGCCCTGGCGCTGGATCCGGAGCTGATGCTGTTCGATGAGCCGACCTCGGCCCTGGACCCCGAGCTGGGCCTGGAAGTGCTGGCGGTGATGAAGGAGCTGGCGCGCGAGGGCATGTCGATGCTGGTGGTGACCCACGAGATGCACTTTGCCGAGACGGTGTCCGACCGGGTGGTGGTGATGGCCGAAGGGCGGATCATCGAGCAGGGGCCCAGCGCCCAGGTGATGCGCGAGCCGCAGCACGCGCGGGTGGTGCAGTTTCTCCAGGCCGTGAGGAATCGCTGATGGCGGATATTCTGCTGGTCCTGTTGCGCGGCGTGCCCTGGACCCTGAGCGTGACCCTGGGCGCTTTCTGCATCGGCGTGGTGCTGGGCTTTCCACTCTGTGCCCTGCGTCTGTCGAACCTGAAGCTGTGTCGCTGGCTGGCGGCGATCCTGGTGCTGACCCTGCGTTCGATACCGCCCATCGTCTGGCTGTTCTTCATCTTCTTCGGCATCGGAGGCGGCTACATCGCCTTGTCGCCGTTCGCTGCCGCGGTGCTGGGCCTGGGGCTGATCACCGCGGCGCATATGTCGGAGGTATATCGCGGTGCCTTTGCGGCGATCCCCCAGGGGCAGTACGAGGCGGCGCAGGTGCTCAATCTGTCGGCGCCCCAGCGCTTTTTCGATGTGATGCTGCCGCAACTGGTGCGCATCGCCATTCCCACCTCGGCCACCTATGCCATTGGCTTGCTCAAGGACTCGGCCGTGGCCTCGACCATCGGTGTCGGTGACGTCAGCTTCCAGGCGTACCAGATGTCCCAGCAAACCTTTCAAGGGCTGGAGGTGTACAGCGTGGCGGCGCTGGTCTACCTGATTCTCAGCGTACCGGTGGCGCTGTTCTCGCGCTGGCTGTCGGCCACCCTGAAGCAGAGGATTGCCCGATGAACGAGATCCTGACGATGTGGATGGCCTGGTTTCCCGAGCTGTGGAAGGGCTTTGTGCTGTCAATTCAGGTCACCGCCGCCAGCCTGGCACTGGGGGTGGGCCTTGGGTTGTTGCTGGCGCTGGGTGTGTCGGCGCCCCGCCGGGCAGTGCGCTACCCCTCGTTGCTGATAGTCGAGCTGGGGCGTGGCGCGCCGGCGTTGATCCTGTTGCAGTACTTCTATTTCGGCCTGCCTTCGGCGGGCCTGACCCTGAGTTCTTTCTGGGCGGCAGCCCTGGCGCTGGCCTACTGCACTGCGGCCTACACCAGCGAGATCATCCGTGGCGGCATCGAGGCGGTGGCCCAGGGGCAGAACGAGGCGGCCGAGGTGATCGGCCTGAACCGCTTCGATGCACTGCGTTTCATCATCTTGCCCCAGGCGTTGCGGGTGGCTCTGCCGTCGTTGCTGGGGTTCTCGATCATGATGTTCCAGGCCGCGTCGTTGTGTTTCACCATCGCGCTCCCGGAGATCGTCAGCCGCGCCTCGGCCATCGGTTCATCCACCTTCGAGTACATGCCGGTGCTGACCCTGGCCGGCCTGATGTATGCCGCTGTGTGTGCGCCCGCGACCCTGGGCGTGGCGGCGCTGGAGAAAAAACTGGCCCCCAGCCAGCACGCATGACCTGCTCGAGCCGTCTTTCGGCTGCCATTCTCTTAACGCAACCCATGCACAGGTGAAGCCATGATCCGTTCATTCAAACGCATTGTTCGTTGGGCGTTCCTTTGTTCCTCCCTGGGGGGAGGTTTGGTGCTGCTCGGTGCCCCCCAGGCTCTGGCCGACTGCAAGCCGGCCCACTCGTTTGAAACCCTGACTCCGGGGGTGTTGAGCGTCGCGGCCTGGGTCTTCCCGCCGTACTCGATCCCCGGGCCGGGCAACCAGTTGAGCGGGGTCGATGGTGAAATCATCAAGCGCATCGCTGCCAGGGAGTGCCTGGATATCAAGCTGACAGTGGTGGACCCGGCGGCGGTGGTCCAGTCGGTGATCGCACGGCGGGCCGACGTCGGCATCGGCGACTGGTACCGTACCGCCGAGCGCAGCAAGGTCCTGGGTCTGACCGCGCCGCTGTACCTGGACGTGATGGGGATCATTTCCAGCGAGGGCTATTCGAAAATCTCCGAGCTCGAAGGCCAGCGCATCGGCACGGTGCAGGGTTACCTGTGGGTCGACGACTTGAAAAAGGCCTTTGGCGACAATCTGGTGCTCTACCCCAACCCGGTGGCCATGGCCCAGGACCTGGCGGCCAAGCGGATTGCGCTGGGCATCGACAGCTTTGCGGTGGGTGTGGCTTCGCAGCAGAAGGGTGCCTACCGGGGCATGAGCATCAAGGTCTCGGAGCCCGACCCGCGGGTTAAGGCTACCCTGGAGCCGGGGCAGACCAGTTTTCCCCACACCAAGGCCAATACGGCGCTGAGTGTGGCGCTCAATGAAAACATCCAGGCCTTGCATGCTTCTGGCGAAATTGCCGAGATACTCGGCTCGTTCGGCCTGGATAAACAAGCCGCCAACGTGGGGGCGCCACGCCTGGTGGAATGACCCGCAGCCCCGGGCCCGGTGGCCAGGGCGGTTGTGCAGCAGCGTCAGGGAGCAATCGATGCAAGAGAGTGCAGCGTTCAAGTGTCTGTCGCTGGCAGAGGCCAGGGATTTTGCCCAGCGCTGCTGCCTGCAGGCGGGCAGCAGCCAGGAAGTGGCCCAGGCTCTGGCCGAGGCCACGGTATCGGCCCAGGGTCATGGCCTGGCCAGTGTGGGTTTCGAGCATCTGGCCGATTACCTGCACGGGTTTGCCAGCGGGCGCATAGCGGGCTTGGCCAAGCCACTGATCACCCAGGTAGCCCCGGCGATGATCCGTTGCGATGCGCGCGCGGGCATTGCGCAACTGGGGTTCGATCAGGCCTTTGGCGCTGTGTGTGACAGCACCCGGCAGTTGGGAATCAGCCTGTTTGCCCTGCACAACGGGTTTACCTGTGGCGAGCTGGGCTACTACACCCGGCGCCTGGCCGCCGAAGGCCTGGTGGCATTGGCGTTTTGCAACGGCCCGGCGCTGTTGACCGTGGCCGGCCAGCGCCAGCCGATTTATTCCACCAACCCCCTGGCCTTCGCCGCTCCCTGCGGCGACGGGCGCCTGCTGCTGATCGACCAGGCCAGCAGCGCCACGGCCTTCGTCAACCTCCTCAAGGCGGCCGAGGCCGGGGAGGCGATCCCCGAAGGCTGGGCAGTGGATGCCCAGGGCGCAGCCACCCTGAGTGCCCGGGAGGCCATGCACGGTGCCTTGCTGGCGTTCGGCGGCAGTCGCGGGGCCAACATCGCCTTGCTGGTCGAAGTGCTCGCCGGCGGTGTCGCCCGGGGCAACTGGTCGCTGGATGCGCCCGATTTTCGAAGCGGCGCACAATCGCCGGGTTCGGGCCTGCTGGTGATCGCCATCGCCCCGCACCTGCTCGACGAGCAGTTCGAGGCTCGACTGGCGCGGCAGATGCAGCGCCTGGCCACCCTGGGGGTTCACCCTCCGGGGCAGGCCAAGCAGCAGGCCTGGGCCCGGGCGCAAATAGAAGGAATCAGCTTGCCTATGGCGCTGTATCAGCAGCTGGCGGCGCGCTTCTAGGGGGGAGCGAGTTCTGCCGTCAGAGCCCCAATCGTTGCAGCGATGCCAGGGAGCGGCTTACCTGGCGGATGACATGGGTGGCCAGAAGCGATTGCGCGGGGCATCACAACCGGCGCAGCCGGTGTTTGAATAATCCCCGGAATAATGCTGTGATTGCGCCCGTCACGCCCCCCGGCGGCCCTGCTTTTTTCAGAGACACTGCGAAATGGATAGCCAAGAAACGACAGCCAGGATGTCGCAGTTGCCTTCCGGCGATGACCTGTTCACGCGCCTGCAAGGGATTGCTGCCCAGACCGCACTGGTGTTGGAAACCAACAATCTGCGCGGCGGCAAGAATGCAGGCGAAGCCTTGAGCAGCCTCCAGCGGCTGATTGCCCGGCTGGCCCTGCAAAGTCTGGCGCCCCAGGCTTTTGCCCAATGGATCATCACCCATGACGGCCTCGACCTTGAGGCACGCCAGGCGCTGTGCAGCCTGGCCGGCTGTGCGCTGGAGTTCATCGAGATCGATGCCGGCACCGGTTACTACGATGCCAAGAATGTCGGTTTCGATGGCGTCGACCAGGCGCGCTGCCAGTACGTGGTATTCGCCGATGCCGACTGCCTGCCCGATGCCCATTGGCTGGAAGAATTGCTGCTGCCCTTTGTGCAACCCGAGGCGCCCGTGGCGGTGGCCGGGCGCACCAGCTACGCGCCGAGCGTCGCCGGCAGTGCGCTGACCGCCATCGACTTCATGTATTTCCCCAGCCCCTTGCGCCACGGCGCCACGCGTAACTTCTACGCCAACAACGTGGCTTTTCGCTGTGCCACCTTCGAGCAGTATCGCTACGAACCCCTGGCTGGCATCTATCGTGCCCATTGCCAGGTCATGGGCCTGCGCCTGCAAGCGGCGGGGGTGGCGGTGGCCTATGCGCCGGCGGCGCATACCGAGCACCGGCTGCCCGACAGCCAGGGCGAGGTGTTCAAGCTGCGCTGGCTCAGGGGCGGCGACAGCGTCGGCCTGACCCCGTACCTGGTGCGCGCCTACATGCCGGGCTGGCTGCAATGGCTCGGGCGCAGTGGGCCGCTGGGGCCTTTGTGCGTGATGGTCGGGCGCCTGGGCTACAGCCTGCGGGCCCTCAACCACCAGGACCTGCCGCCCCTGCACGGAGCCCGGCGCCTGGGGGCCATGGCCATGGTCACTGCCATCTCGTTGCTCGACACTGCCGGCGCCGTGGTGCGTGGCTGCGGGCTGTCTATCGGCCGCTCCAGTGCCCGGCACAGTGAAGCGTTGTCCTACCACCGCAACCTGGATTGATCCGCGTCGCGCCGTATCGTCGCACGCCGTTCGCGTGCCCAGAGGAAGTCCCCATGCAGAACCCTTCTCTTGCCTCATTCGGCCGTTCCCTGGCGTGCCTGGCCTTGCTGGCACTCGGTGGCCAGACCCAGGCCGCTCCCAGCGAGTTCGCCGGTCGCGGGGTGTACCACTTCGCTTCGGACAGTGGCTGCGCCACGTTCGCCTCCAGCAACCTCGACTGCAACCGCATCGCCCTGGACGTGAGTGATGCGCGGGCCAGTGTCGACCGGCAAACCCATGCCATCGTCATCGACGCCGACAGCAACCACGACAGCAAGACCGTGATCGGCGACATTCTGCTGCACGGCAGCGGCATCGCCAGCGACGGCCAGCGTGTACCCCTGAGCCTGCAGGTGCTGCTGCGCCGTTCGGGCAAGGTGTGGAAATCCGATACCTATGTGCACGCACCGGTGCGTGGCAAGTTCCGTGACATCAGCCTCGATCCCTATCAGATCAGCGTCCGTGAAGGCACCCGTGAGCGCGTGCTGTTCAGCCCCGAACAGGCGCGCAACGTATTGGCCCAGCCGTCGATCGCGGCGCGCCTGGCCAGTTATTTCGTGGTGGTGCGCCCCAGCGATGCGCAGCACCCGACAGCGGGCGATATCACCATCGGCCTGGGCGTCGGCCGAGTGTCGAAGTCGCTGATGCGTGCCAGCTTCAGTACCAGGCAGCCGGGCAGCGAAGCGCTGGAGCAGGTGCTGCAGCAGGGCACCTGGAACCTCGACCTGCAGGCCCTGAGCGGGCAGATCCCGCTGTGGGTGGTACAGCGCCAGCTGTTTGTCTTTGCGCTGGAGGACAGCCCGTTGCTCAGGGAGGTGCGTCAGCGGGGCTTGAACAAGGGCGACAGCCTGGAGCTGGGTGCGGTCAACGGCCAGGGTTACCTGCGCTATAACGGCCAGGAGGAGAGCTTTCCCGGCGCTGCGGCCAGCGGCACGGCCTTCATGCGTGACAGCTTTATCGGCCTGATCCTGGCCTGGCAGCGCCATTCGCACGGGGCCAGGACGGCCACCGCCAGCGCCGCGCAGCCCTTGCAATGAATGCGGGGCAAGCGGTTGCCGGCGAGGCCAACTTCGACTGCCTGAGCATGCCCCGGCCCCAGGGCCTGGGGGCGCTGCAGGCGCGGCTGGTGGACCGCATCAAACGCGCCGCCTTGTTGCGCCTGCACCGCAGCCCGCGAGGCGAACGCCTGCTGTTGCGCATGTACCTGGTCGGTGAAGACGCCACCGAGCGTGCGTTGCTCGATGAGTTGTTGCCGCAGTCGCCACCCTGGCTCGAACGGCAGGTAGCACAGCACCTGGCCGATGAGCAGCGCCACGTGACCCTGTTTGCCGAGGCCCTGCGCGAGCGGGGCGACGACGCTCAAGCCCGCCTGGAGCCGGACTGGCTGAGCCGGCGCAAGATCCAGCGCTGGCAGCGCCTGGCCCGTCGTTATGCGGGGCATTTCGAACAGGGCCTGCTGGTGCCAGCCTATGCCACCGGGCTGTGTGCCGAGCAGATGGCCGAGCGGGTATTGACCCGCCATTGTGCGGTGCTGGATGCCGGGCATGGCTTGTATCCGTTGCTGGCGCGGGTGCTGGCCGACGAGAAAGCCCACGTGCGCTTGTGCGAGAACACCCTGCGGCGCATCGTGGCGCCCCATGAGGCGGGCCATCTGGCGCGCCTGCTCAAGGACATTCGCCGCGTCGATGCGAGCTTTGGCGTGACCGGTGCCATGGCGATGTATGGTGCCGGCTGGCTGCTCGGTGGCCGGGGCCGAGTGGGGCGATGAGTGCACGGATTCTTTACCTGGCGACCGCCGATGCCCGCGGGCACCTGATGCGTGCCCAACTGCTGGTACATGCCTTGCGTGCGGCCGGGGCCGAGGTCGAGGTGCTGACCACCTCGCAGCAGGGGCAGGACTTCCTGCAGCGCTTCGGCATTGCGGCGCAGATTCTCTCGCTGCATTACGCGGTGCAGTTCGACAGACAGCAGAACATGCTGCGCCAGGCCACCAACCGCAATGTCGCCCACTACCTGTTCCGCCCCGGGCGCATGCTGCGGGACATCCTCCAACTGCGGCGCCGGCTGCGCGGCGTGGACCTGGTGATCAACGATTCCTTCCACCCGGCGCTACTCTACATGGGCATGCTCCCGGGCTGGCGGCGCCAGGTGGTGCACGTGTACGGGGCCAGCCTCAAGGTGGCGCTGCTGAACAACTTTGCCGGCATGTGGCCGCGCCAGTTCGGGCGCCTGTTCGGCTGGATTGTCGGGCGCCAGATCAATACGGCGCGGGCGCGCATCGAGCACGATTTCGCCTATGAAGTCGACGATACCCAGGCCCCGGCACTGTATCGCCTGCCGACCCCGGTGGCCCTGGCCGAAGCCTTGCCGGAACAGGCCGCCGTGGGCGCCGCGGTGTACCTCAATCCGCATTTTCGTGAGCCCGACCTGGCCGATGCCTTGAGCCGTGGCCTGGAGGATGCGGGCCTGGACGCTCACCGCGTGGGCGAGGGGTATGCCGGGCGCAGTGGCTGGCTGCAGGTCGATCCGCTCTGGGCCAGCCGCGCTGCCCGGGCGCAACTCCTGGTCTCGGCACCGGGCATGGCGGCGCTGTCCATCGCCCGGGTCTACCAGCGGCCGATCATCCTGGTGGTGAGCGACCAGCCGGAACAGACCAGCAACGCCGCCCGGGCCCGGCAATTGCAGTTGCTGCACCGGGTGGTGACCTGGCGCGGCGACCCTGCCGATTTTCGCCGTCAGGTGGCCGAGGCGGCGCGGCAGTTGAGCGCGGCGGCGCCAGCGCCCGACGTGATCTCGGGCAACCAGCGGGCCCAGGCACGGATTGATGCCTGGGCCAGCCGCTTGCTCGGCTTGTGAGGGCGCGGCCTTGAGTCTTCACCGCTGCATGCCCGCACCGGGCCAGCAGCCATGACCGGCACCTTGCAGCGCCTGATAGCCGCCGCCAACCTTCGGCAGGCCCTGGCTGCGGTGTTCGCCCTGCTGTTGGGGCTGGGCGCGTTCATGGGTCTGCAGCGCCTGGTGACGCCGCGCTACAACTGGGTCACGCCATTGGATGAGCTGATCCCCTTTATCGCCCAGTCCTGGTTCGTCTATGTGCTGTTCTTTCCCTTTGTGCTACTGGCGGCGGCCTATGCCAGCCAGGAGGGCTTCAGGGCCCTGCGCAACGCCACCGGCATGGCCTTCGCCGTTGGGCTGCTGTGCTTCTGGCTGTTCCCCGAATATGTGCCGAGGCCGGATATCGCCGCCCTCGACAATGGCTTCCTGCAACAGCGGCTGGGCCGGATGTGGCAGCTGGACCTGGCCTGCAACGGTTTTCCCAGCCTGCATGTGGCCGTGACCTGCCTGGCCTGTCGCGCGCTCTGGCGCCGCCCTTGCAAAGAGCTGAGCGCTGTCATCGGCCTGCTGATCTGCCTCTCGACCCTGACCCTCAAGCAGCACACGCTGATCGATGTGGCGGGCGGCCTGTTCCTGGCCCTGGCCTGTGCCCTGGCCACCCAACGACAAGGAAACCCTGCCCGTGTCCCAGCCTGAACCCCGTGCCGGAGAGAATCGGGCCCTGCGTGCCTTTGCCCCCGACGCCGGGCTGTTCCTGCTCAAGCCCTGGATCGGTGGCCTGGCGCTGCTGGCCGACTGGGGGCTGATCGCCGCCGCATTCGCCTGCGCTGCGCTCTGGCCGCACCCCGTCATCTATCTGCTGGCCGCGCTGCTGATCGCCCGCAGCCAGTTGGCGCTGGCGGTGCTGATGCACGAGAGCGCCCACGGCCTGCTGCTGCGCGGGCAGAAAGCCAATGATCGGCTGGGCCAGTGGCTGGCCGCCGGCCCGCTGTTCCTGTCCCTCTGCACCTACCGCGCCGGCCACCTCAAGCATCACCTGCATCCGATGGAGCATGACGACCCGGTGGTGGCGGTCTTCGGCCTGGGGGATTACCCCTTGCCCCGGGGCAAGCTGGCCCTGCGCCTGCTGGCGGACCTGTGCGGGGTGGGCTACTTCATCAGTGCCTTGAGGTTCGCCCGGGGTGACTACCGCGCGATCATGCCCCGGGTCGACAAGTCGCCGCGCCAGGCCCTGGCGCAAGTGCTGTCCATGCTGGTCAGCAACGGCCTGCTGTTCGGCCTGCTGGCCTGGAGCGGCCACCCCTGGCTGTACCTGGGGTTGTGGCTGTTGCCGGCGATTACCCTGCTGCCCTTGCTGGGCCGGGTGCGAGCCATCATGGAGCATGCCGGCCTGCCGGTTGCCGCCGACCAGAGCCGCAACGCCCGCAGCATCGTGCGGCCCAGCGTGCAGACCTTCCTGTTCGGCCCCCACGCCATCCACTACCACATCGAGCATCACCTCTATGTGCGTGTGCCGTTCTACCACCTGGGCGGCCTGCACCGGCAACTGGCCACGGCGCAGTTGCTGCCCGAGGGCAACCTCCACCAGGGGTATGGCGGGGTACTGCGAGATGTCAGCGACCCCGACTGGAGGTCATCGGCGCGCTGAGGCGTGGAGGAAGGGGAGCACGGGCCCGCCATGGGTGGCGGGCCCGTGAGGGCGGTCAGAGCTTGGGCAACTGGCCGATGCGGCCGACCATCTCGGTGACGATCTGCAGGTCCAGGAGGAACTGCTCCACGGTCTTGAACTCGTTGTCGGTGTGGCCGGTGTACTTGACCTCGGGCCGCGCCAGGCCGAACTGCACGCCGTTGGGCAACTCGTGCACCGAGGTGGCGCCGGCGGAGGTGCCGAACTTGTGCGCCATGCCCAGGTTCTCGCTGGCCACCGCCAGCAGTGCCTTGACCCATTCACCCTCGGGGTTGCGGTACATAGGTTCGGCGATCTTGGTGTCGATGTTCACCGCCACTTGGGTCTTCTTGCTCCAGGCCGCCAGCTTGTCGATGATTTCGCCCTTCAGCACTTGCGGGGTCTTGCCCTTGGGCACCCGCAGGTTGACCGCCAGCTTGAAGGTCTTGTCATCCACGCTGACCTGGGTCAGGGAGGTGGTCAGCGGCCCCATGAAGTCGTCGGAGAAGCCGATGCCCAGCTTGTTGCCCAGGTAGTCCAGGCCCCAGTTGTCGGCGGCGTAGCGGGCACCATCGGTGAAGGCGTTGTGCTTGAAGGCGATCTTGCCGTCCTGGCTGTTGATGAAGTCCAGCATCCGCGCCACCGGGTTGACCCCGGACTCGGGCTCGGAGGAGTGGGCCGAGACGCCGGTGACCGTCAGTTGCACATCCTTGCCCACCACCTTGGCCGCGACCTGGAAGTTGCCGCCGTGCTGCTTGGCATATTCGGCGCCGGCCTTTTGCAGGCTGGCGGCCAGTTCCGCGGGCTGCTCGGTGACCAGGGTGGCTACCGAGGTCGAGGGGATCTGGTTGGTGGCCAGGCCACCGGTGAGGTGGGTGATCTCCGCCCCTTTGCCCTCGGCGGCGCGCCGGGCGAAGCTGGCCATGACCGTGCCGTAACCTTTCTCGGCGATCACCACCGGGTAGCCGCCGTCCAGCGCCAGGTTGTAGTTGGGCGTCGGGTTGTGTTCGAAGTAGTAGGGAATGGCGTCGCCGCTGGTTTCCTCGGTGGTGTCCACCAGCAGCTTGAAGTTGCGCGCCAGGGGCAGCTTCTCTTCCTTGATGATCTTCATCGCGTAGAGCGCTACCACGATGCCGTTCTTGTCGTCTTCGGTGCCGCGGCCGTACATGCGGTCGCCGATCAGGGTGACCTTGAACGGGTCGAGGCGGGTGCCGTCTTCGAGCACCCAGTTTTCCGGGGTCACCGGCACCACGTCGGCGTGGGCGTGGATGCCGACGACTTCATCGCCGCTGCCTTCCAGGGAGATCTCGTAGACCCGGTTGTCGATGTTGCGAAAGTTCAGGTTGAAGGCCTTGGCCAGGTCCTGGATCTTGGCGGCGATCTTGAGGAACTCGGGGTTCTTGTACTGCGGCACGCCGTCGATGTTGAAGGTGGGGATGGCCACCAGCTCGCGCAGGGTTTCGGTGGCGGCCTTGCCGTACTTGATCCGGGCGTAGAGGCCCAGCAGGCGGTGGATCTCGTTCTGCTGTTCGGCGTTCAGGGGCTTGTTGGCCAGAAAGGCCTCGATGGTCGGGGCGAGCTGGTCGCTCTTGGCCAGCGGGCTCTTGGCCAGGGTGCCGAGGAACTGGCGGAAATCCGTGACCGTGGCGTCATTGAAGGTCTTGAGGATGGCCGCGCTTTGTTGCGGGGTAATGTTGGCCTGGGCGATCGAGGTGTAGGACGACAGGCTGGCGAGCATCAGGGTGGCCGCAGCCAGGTGCTTGAGAGAAAAATCCATTGCGGAGGGCATTCCTTTGCAGGGGGTAAGGATTATCTGAGCTGTTAGTCAGAAACCTTGCCAAGCTAACACTGCGAAGGAGCAGGGCGGGAGCCCCTGAAGTGGGATCTGTCGCACAGAAACGCAAAAGCGACGCACAAACGAAACATTCATCCAGGCAGGAGGCGCCTGCATCGGCGCCTCCTGTCGTGGCTAGTGCATCAAGCCTTGGCGTCCCATGGGCGGTCGCCCTGTTCGTCCTTGATGCGGGTCGGCAGGCCCATCAGGTCCAGCGCCTTGAGGAACGGCTTGGCCGGCAGTTCCTCGACGTTGGCCATGCGCTGCACGTCCCACTCGCCACGGGCCACCAGCAGGGCGGCGGCCACGGGCGGTACGCCGGCGGTGTAGGAAATGCCCTGGCTGTCGGTCTCGGCGTAGGCTTCTTCGTGGTCGGCCACGTTGTAGATGAAGACTTCGCGCGGCTGGCCATTCTTGCTGCCCTTGACCAGGTCACCGATGCAGGTCTTGCCGGTGTAGCCCGGGGCCAGGGAGGCCGGGTCAGGCAGCACGGCCTTGACCACTTTGAGCGGCACCACTTCCAGGCCTTCGGCGGTCTTCACCGGTTGCTCGGAGAGCAGGCCCAGGTTGCGCAGCACGGTGAACACATTGATGTAGTGCTCGCCGAAGCTCATCCAGAACCGCACGTTGGGCACGTCGAGGTTCTTCGACAGCGAGTGCACTTCATCGTGGCCGGTCAGGTACAGGTTTTGCGAGCCGACCACAGGCAGGTCGTCGGTACGCTTGACTTCGAACATGGTGTTGCTGGTCCACTGGCTGTCCTGCCAGCTCCACACCTGCCCGGTGAATTCGCGGAAGTTGATTTCCGGGTCGAAATTGGTGGCGAAATATTTGCCGTGGGAACCGGCATTGACGTCGAGAATGTCGATCGAGTCGATGCGGTCGAAATGTTCCTGCTGGGCCAGGGCCGCATAGGCGTTGACCACGCCCGGGTCGAAGCCGACGCCGAGGATCGCGGTGATGTTCTTCTGCTGGCACTCTTCGAGATGCTTCCACTCGTAGTTGCCGTACCAGGGCGGGGTCTCGCAGATCTTGCCCGGTTCTTCGTGGATCGCGGTGTCCAGGTAAGCCACACCGGTATCGATGCAGGCACGCAGCACCGACATGTTGAGGAAGGCGGAACCGACGTTGATGACGATCTGCGACTCGGTCTCGCGGATCAGCGCCTTGGTTGCCTCGATGTCCAGCGCGTTGAGCGCATAGGCTTTTATTTCAGCGGGCTGTTTGAGGCTGCCCTTGGCCTTGACGCTGTCGATGATGGCCTGGCATTTGGAGATGTTGCGCGACGCGATAGCAATACGACCGAGTTCGTCGTTGTGCTGCGCGCACTTGTGGGCCACCACCTTGGCGACACCTCCTGCACCAATGATAAGAACATTCTTCTTCAATTTATTTACTTCTCCTCGTGACCTGTCCGCTCAGGAAAGGCTGGACAGGTAGTCTTCGAAACCAAACTCGCGTACCACCTCGATGCTGCCATCGAGTTGTTTCACGACAATGGACGGCATTTTCAGACCGTTGAACCAGTTTTTCTTGACCATGGTGTAACCCGCCGCATCAATGAACGACAGTCGATCGCCGATGGCCAGCGGACGATCAAATTGGTATTCGCCGAAGATATCCCCGGCCAGGCAGGACTTGCCGCACACCATGTAGGTATGTTCGCCCGCGCTTGGTGACAGCTTGGCGTTCAGGCGATAGATCAGCAGGTCGAGCATGTGGGCTTCGATGGAGCTGTCCACCACGGCCAGGTGCTTGCCGTTGTACAGGGTGTCGAGCACGGTCACTTCCAGGGAGGCGCTCTGGGTGATCGCCGCTTCGCCCGGCTCCAGGTAGACCTGCACGCCGTACTTCTGGGAGAAGGCCTTGAGGCGCGCGCAGAAGGCGTCCAGGGCGTAGTCCTCGCCGGTGAAGTGGATGCCGCCGCCGAGGCTGACCCACTCGACCTTGTGCAGCAGGTGGCCGAAGCGTTCCTCGATGGTGGTCAACATCTGGTCGAACAGGCCGAAGTCGCCGTTCTCGCAGTTGTTGTGGAACATGAAGCCGGAGATCTGCTCGATGACCTGCTCGATCTTGGCCGGGTCCCACTCGCCCAGGCGGCTGAACGGGCGCGCCGGGTCGGCCAGCAGGTAGTCCGAGCTGCTCACCTGGGGGTTGACCCGCAGGCCGCGCACCTTGCCCGCGCTGGCGTCGGCAAAGCGCTGCAGCTGGCTGATGGAGTTGAAGATGATCTTGTCGCAGTTGGCGAGCATCTCCTCGATTTCGTCGTCGGCCCAGGCCACGCTGTAGGCGTGGGTCTCGCCTTCGAACTTCTGCCGGCCGAGCTTGAGCTCGTAGAGCGACGAGGAGGTGGTGCCGTCCATGTACTGCTGCATCAGGTCGAACACCGACCAGGTGGCGAAGCACTTGAGGGCCAGCAGGGCCTTGGCGCCGGACTGCTCGCGCACGTAGGCGATCTTCTGCATGTTGCTCAAAAGCTTCTGCTTGTCGATGAGGTAGTACGGCGTCTTGATCATTTCAGGGTCTCCGGCAGGGCCAGCCAAAAAGGTACGCATTGTGCCCGCAGTGCCACTAGATCGAAAGCTCGGAAATATATTTTCCACGGTCAACCGTCTGTCCCTTGCGTTGTCGAGCCAGGCATGCGATTCCACACAGACAGCTGCAGGCGGTGCACACTGGCCCGAGCCCAGGTCGATGAATGCTGCGGCGCTGCAACGTTTCGCCGATTCGATGAAAAAAATACCCGACGGAAACTGCCATGCCTGATCTGCCCGAGCCGTACCACCCTCTTACTGACGATCGCTTCCGCCTGCTGGTCGATGCGGTGGTGGACTACGCGATCTACATGCTCGACGCCCAGGGCCGGGTCGCCAGTTGGAACAGCGGTGCCCGGCGCTTCAAGGGCTACCGGGAGGAGGAAGTGCTGGGCCGGCACTTTTCCTGCTTCTATACCCCCGAGGATCGCCAGGCCGGTTTGCCCCAGAGGGCGCTGGACAGTGCCGCGCAGTGCGGGCGTTTCGAAGGCGAGGGCTGGCGCCTGCGCAAGGATGGCACGCGGTTCTGGTGCCATGTGGTGATCGACCCGATCCGCGACAGCGCCGGCGGGCTGATCGGCTTTGCCAAGGTCACCCGGGACATGACCGAGCAGCGGGCCGCCGAGCAGATCCTGAAACAGAGCGAACAGCAGTTCCGCCTGCTGGTGCAGAGCGTGACCGACTACGCGATCTACATGCTCGATGCCCAGGGCCGGGTCAGCAGCTGGAACCTGGGGGCGCAACGGATCAAGGGCTATGCCCCAGAGGAAGTCATCGGCCAGCACTTTTCACTGTTCTATACCGCCGAGGACCGGGCCAGCGACGAGCCGCGCAAGGCCCTGGAAGCCGCCGCCCGCGAAGGCCGTTTCGAGAAGCAGGGCTGGCGCCTGCGCAAGGACGGTACGCGGTTCCTGGCCCATGTGATTGTCGACCCGATCCGCGCCGACTCCGGGGCCATCATCGGTTTCGCCAAGATCACCCGCGACATCACCGAGGTGGTCCAGGCGCAGAAGGAACTGGAAGTCGCCCGCGAAGCGCTGTTCCAGTCGCAGAAGCTCCAGGCCATCGGCCAGCTCAGCGGCGGCATCGCCCATGACTTCAACAACCTGTTGACGGTGATCCGCGGCAACCTGGAGCTGCTGCACAAACGGGTCGGCGATGACCCCAGGCTGCGGCGCCTGCTGGACAACGCGCTGCAGGGCACCGAGCGCGGCGTGACCCTGACCCAGCGCATGCTGGCCTTCGCCCGGCGCCAGGAGTTGAAATCCCAGGCCCTGGACCTGGGCCAACTGGTGGCCAGCCTCAGCGGCCTGTTGTGCAGTTCGGTGGGGCCCAGGATTGCCCTGCGGGTGGAGATGGCGCCGGACCTGCCGGCGGTGCAGGCTGATCTCAACCAGCTGGAACTGGCGCTGCTGAACCTGGTGAGCAATGCCCGGGATGCCATGCCCGAGGGCGGTTCGATCCTGATCGAGGCGCAATTGCGCGGGGCCACGGGCAACCTGGCCCGGGGGCAGTACGTCTGCCTGGCGGTGGTCGACGATGGCCAGGGCATGGACGAACAGACCCTTGCCTGCGCCGCCGATCCGTTCTTCACCACCAAGGGCCTGGGCAAGGGCACCGGCCTGGGCCTGTCGATGGTCCACGGCCTGGCCGAGCAACTGGGCGGGCGCCTGGTGCTCCAGAGCCGCCTGGGCCAGGGCACCCGCGCCGAGCTGTGGCTGCCCCTGGCGAGCGCGGCCAAGGGTTCGCCGGGCAGTGAGGCCATGCCGGCCCCGGGCCCGGACCACCCGCCGCTGTGCGTGCTGCTGGTAGATGACGACAGCCTGGTCCTGGACAGCACCACGCTGCTGCTGGAGGACCTGGGCCATCGAGTCATCCGCGCCGCCAGCGGGGCCCAGGCGCTGCAGTGTCTTGAGCAGCACCGGGACATCCAGCTGATGATCAGCGACATGGCCATGCCACACATGGATGGCCGCCAGTTGGCCGAAGCGGTGCGGCGCCTGCACCCGCAGTTGCCGATCATCCTGGCCAGCGGTTATGCCCAGCGCCAGGACGGCCCGGTGCCGGAGCTGCCACGGATCTTCAAGCCCTTCAGCCAGGCGCAGTTGAGGGACGCCCTGGCCCAAGTCCTGGCGCAGTCTGCAGCGGGCTGACTGCGGCGCACGGCAAGAGGGTGCAAACCCTACACCGGCGACACCTGCTGGGCCATGGCCGCGCCGGTCATGGGGGCCTGTGGAAAGGGCGCGGGAAATGCACGCTCGTAAGCCCGGCATACTCGCAGCACCTGATCGTCGGCAAATCGCGCGCCAACCACCTGCAGGCCGATGGGCAATCCCGCCTCCGAGAACCCGCAGGGCAATGAGGCAGCAGGTTGCTGGGTCAGGTTGAAGGGGTAGCTGAAAGGCGACCACTTCATCCAGTCATCGATAGCGCTGCCGGGCGGGGTGTCGTGGCCGGCCTCGAACGCGGTGATCGGCAGCATCGGGCAGACCAGCAGGTCGTAGCGGCTGTGAAACATGTTCATGTGGGCCATCAAGGCCGCTCGGGCTTCCTGGGCCGCGGTGAAGTCGGCGAGGGTGGTGTGGCGGCATTCTTCGGTAAAGCGCAACAGGCCCGGATCGAGCATGGCTTTCTGGGCCGTGCTCAGTTGCCGGGCCAGCGTCTGTGCGCCGGCGTAGATCACGCTCTTGAACAGTTGCAGGGGGTCGTCGAATCCCGGGTCGACCGCTTCGACGATCGCCCCCAGTTGTTCCAACCGCGCCACGGCCTGCGCCACCTGGCGAGCGACCTGCGGATCAACCTGCACATAGCCGAAGTCTGCGCTGTAGGCGATGCGCAGGCCGTTGAGGTGGGTGCTGTCGGGCAGCCACGGGGTGTGTCGCGGGGCTCCCATCAGCGCGTCCCGCGGGTCGGGGCGGGCGATGGCCTGCAGGAGCAGCACGGCGTCTTCCACGGTGCGGGTTATGGGGCCCAGGTGAGACACCAGGGTCGTCGCGCTGGCCGGGTACTGGGGGATGTAGCCAAAGGTGGGCTTGAAGCCGAAAGTGCCGGTAAAGCTGGCGGGGATGCGGATCGAGCCTCCGGCATCGCTGCCCTGATGCAGCACGCCCAGATTGAGCGCCGCGGCCACCGCTGCGCCGCCGGAGGAACCGCCGCAGGTCATGCGGGTGTCCCAGGGGTTGCGGGTGATGCCGTAGAGCGGGCTGTCGGTCACGCCTTTCCAGCCGAACTCCGGGCTGGTGGTCTTGCCCAGCACCACGGCGCCGGCCTCCCGCATGAAAGTGGTGACGGGCGCGTCGACGTCCCAGGGGCCTTGCGCGCCAATCGTCAGTGATGCCTTGCGCGATGGCATGCCCCGGGTCGGGGTCAGTTCCTTGATCGATGTGGGCAGGCCGTCGAGGGCGCCGCAGGGCTGGCCCTTCATCCAGCGCTTTTCAGCTTCGCGTGCGGTGTTCAGCGCGCCTTCGGGATCGGTGTAGCAAAAGGCATTGACCCGCGGGTTGAAGCGCTCGATGCGGGCCAGTGCGTCCTGGGTGACCTCCACGGGAGACAGCTGCTTGTCACGGTAATGACCGAGCAGCTCGATGGCGCTCATGTCGGCGATGGCGGTAGCGTTTGGCATGGCAGTGTCCTGATAGGCGGGTGCAGGGCTGGCCTGCACAAGACAGTGTGTGGGCGCCCAGTTCGGGGCACCCCGAGAACCAAGCGCCTCAGCGCAAGTAGCCTTCGACCAGTTCCACCCAGCACGCTGCGCCCAGGGGAATCAATTGATCGTTGAAGTCGTAGTGATCGTTGTGCACCGAGCAGCCGTTGAACTCCCCGGTGCCATTGCCCAGGCCGAAATAGCAGCCGGGAACTTCATCCAGCATCCAGGCAAAATCCTCGCTGCCCATGGCCCTGAATGACACTTGCTCCACCACGTTCTCGTTGCCCAGGGCCTTGCGCGCGGCGTCGAGCATCCGTTGCGTCTCGGCGACGGTGTTCACCAGGACCGGGGCCAGCAACTGATAGTCGATCTCGGCGGTGACCCCGAATGCTGCGGCCTGGCCCTCGACGATGGTGCGGATCCGCTGCTCGACCTGTTGGCGGATCGCCGGGTCAACCGTGCGCACGCTGAGTTCCAGCATGGCCGATTCGGGAATGATGTTGGTGGCGGTTCCGGCGTGTACCTTGCCGATGCTGATCACCACCGCATCGTTGGCGCTGATGTTGCGCGAGACCACGGTTTGCAGGGCACTGATGATGCCGGCCAGGGCCGGGATCGGATCGACGGCGCGCTCCGGCACGGCGCCGTGTCCGCCTTTGCCGGTCAGGGTAATGCCGACCCGCTCGGACGAGGCCATGACCCCGCCGCTCTTGATGATCGCGTAGCCCACGGGAAACCCCGGCATGTTGTGGAAGGCGTACACCGCATCGCAGGGGAAGCGCCGGAACAGCCCGTCGGCCATCATGCTCCTGGCGCCGGTCAGGCCTTCTTCATCCGGTTGGAAGATCAGGTTCAGCGTGCCGTCGAACTCGCCGTGCAGGGCCAGTTGTTCGGCCGCCGCCAGCAGGGTGGCGGTGTGGCCGTCATGACCACAGGCGTGCATCACCCCGGCGCGTTGGCTGGCCCAGGGCAAGCCGTTGCGCTCGATGATCGGCAGGGCATCCATGTCCGCCCGCAGGCCCAGGGTCCTGGAGCCCGAGCCGCGACGCAGGACGCCGACCACGCCATGGCCGCCCACCCCGGTGTGGACTTCATAACCCCAGCCTTCGAGCAGGCCGGTGACCAGGGCTGCGGTGTCCAGGGTGTCTTCACCCAGCTCCGGATGGGCGTGGATGTTGCGCCTGATCTTCAGGAAGCGCTCGGTGCTGGCTTGCAGTCGGTCTTGCAGAGAGGTCATGTTCACAACGGATTCCTTGTTCCAGGTAGAGGGGCAGTTGCAGGTCGGATTCAGGGACGGCCGGGATATTCCGGGTAGAAACGCAGGGCCACGCCACTGAGCACGATGGCGCTGCACAGATACCAGGCAGGTACCAGCGGGCTTGCGGTCACGGCGATCAGCCAGGTCACGATCAGCGGCGAGAACCCCCCGAACAGGGTGACCCCGAAGCTGTAGACGATCGACAGCCCAGTGACTCGCTCGTCACGGGCGAAGGCTTCCATCAGCAGCGCCAGGCCGGCGCCGCCGCTGATGGCCATCGGCAGGATCAGCATCGACACCGCCACCAGGCAGAGCAGGGTGCTTTGCAGGCCCAGCAGCATGAAGGCCGGGTAGGTCAGGATGATCTGCAGCCCGCACAGCCAGTACAGCAAGGGCTTGCGCCGTGGCATGCGGTCAGCCCATCGCGAGGCCAGCGGGGGAACGACCGTCAGCAGGACGCAAGCGAAGGCCACCAGCGAAAAGGCGAAGCTGCTGGAGTAGTGCAAGGTCCGGGTGAGGTAGGTCGGCATGTAGAACACCACCATGTAGGAGGTGACCGTCGAACTGGCCATGAGCAGTATGCCCAGCCCCAGGGTGCGCGCGTGCTTGCGCAACAGGTCGCGAAACGGCGTCGGGTTCTCCGGGTTCTGGTGGGTTTCATCCAGGTGCTTGCGGATGTACCAGCCCACCGGGCCTATCAGCAGGCCGATGATGAACGGAACGCGCCAGCCCCAGCTGTGCAGCGCCTGCTCCGACAGAACACTGGTCAGCGCCAGCCCGGAAAGCGCCCCGAGCAGGGCGGCAGCGCCCTGGCTCGCGCCTTGCCAGCAGACCATGAAGCAGCGGTTGTCGGTGCGCCCGGACTCCATCAGGAAGGCCGACGCGGCGCCAACCTCACCGCCCGCGGAAAAGCCCTGCAGCATCCGCCCCAGCACCAGCATGATGGTGGCGAAGATCCCGATGCTGGAATAGGTGGGGGTAAAGGCAATGATGCCCGTGCCGATGGTCATCAAGGCAATGGTCAGCGACAGCGCCTGCTTGCGGCCGTAGCGGTCGGCCACCCGGCCAATCAGTACCGCCCCTAGCGGGCGGACGACAAAACCCAGGGCGAAGGTCACCAGCGACATCATCAGCGATGCCAATGGGGAGTCGGAGGGGAAGAACAGCTGGCCGATGATCACCGCGAAAAAGCTGTAGACGGTGAAGTCGTACATCTCCAGCGCATTGCCCAGGGAGGAGGCGACGACCACCCGGCGCATGTTGCCGCGGGGTATTGCCGATGCTGTGCTCGGCGCGTATTGAAGCGGTAGCGAAGGAGCGGGGGTGCTTTTCATGGCATTTTCCAAAGAGTGGCGGTTGGCACAGAGGCTGTGCCCACCGCCAGTACGAGGTCCTGGCGCCCCCTCGGCGAAGGCGCTGTTGTTCGAGCCGTCGTGACCCGAGTTCAGCGCACCCCACTCTGGCGCAAGGCGTTGGGCGTGAACTCGGCCTCCAGCGCCTTGACGCCGAACTGATAGTTGCTCTTCTCTTCGTTCTTTAGGCCCAGCACCAGGTAGCGGCCGCTGACCATGTCATTCAGGGTCTCGGCGGTGTACCAGGGCACCTGGCTGTTGTAGTAGGAAAGCTGGTGGGCTTCGGCAACCCGCCACAGGGTATTGCGCCCGTCGTAGTGATCGATGACCGCGGCCTGCCAGGAGTCCTCGTCGATGTAGAAATCGCGCTTGGCATACACATGGCGCTGGCCGGGTTTCAAGGTCGCGACCACGTGCCACACACGGTGCAGTTCATAGCGCGCCAGGTCCTGGTTGATGTGCCCGGCCTTGGTGATCTCGGCGTACTTGAGCGTGGGCGAATCGAGCTTGTAACTGTTGTAGGGGATGTACAGTTCCTGCTTGCCCACCAGTTGCCAGTCATAGCGATCCGGCGCGCCGTTGAACATGTCGTAGTTGTCCACCACGCGCTGGCCGTCGGTACTGGCGGCCGGCCCGTCGTAGGCCACCTGCGGGGCCCGCCGCACACGGCGCTGGCCGGCGTTGTAGATCCAGGCCTGGCGAGGTTCCTTGACCTGATCGAGGGTCTCGTGAACCAGTTCCACGTTGCCGGCCAGGCGCGCGGGCGCGACCACGGTCTGCTTGTTGTAGAACAGCACGTTGCTCGGCTTGGCCGGATCGTAGTCGGCGAGGCTCTCGCGCAACACGTACTGGTGGGCAAAGGTCACGGGTGTGCCGTTGCCCTGGACATCCGGCACGATCTGCACCATCTGGCGCTTCACGCTGTCACCGCGATAACGGGTGATGTGGTTCCAGATCACCTCCAGCCCATTCCCGGGAATCGGAAACGGATAGGCCTTGGTGAAGTGCTCCAGCCCGTTACCGCCGGCAACCAGGGTGGTGTTCAGGGCGTTCTTGCGGGCTGCCTCGACGATGCTCGGCGGTACGTTGGCGCTGCGGTGAGTGGGGTAGACGTTCATCCGGTAATCGGGGTAGCGCTTGAACATCGCGACCTGGCCCGGGGACAGGCGGCTTTTGTACTGCTCGAGGTTCTGCGAGGTAATGCTGAACAGCGCTTGCTCGCTGCCATAGGGGTCGGCGAGAAAACCAGCGCTGTCGATCGCTCCGGCATTCTTCGCCAGGCCGCCGGTCCAGGCCGGAATGGTGCCGTCGGCATTGCCGGCGCGCTCGGCACCCACCGGGGTCAGCGTGGTCTCGAGCTTGGCCGCCTCTTCGGGCGACACTGCGGCCATGGCCGACGTACAAAGCAGCAGCGACAACGCACTGCCGTGAAAAACCGACTTCGAAATGTTCATCGCACCCTGTCCTGTTCGATTGCTGATTGCGGATTCAAAAGCTCACGCCGAAGCTGAGGGCGACGAAGTCGCGATCAGTCGAAGTGTTGTAGGCGCCACCGAAAAAATCGGTGTAGGAAAGACTCGCCGAGTAGGTATTGCGAAGGTCGGCATCCAGGGCGAGGCTGATGGCCTTGCTGCCTTGGTTGAAGTTGGGGCCGTAGCCTTCCACGTCATGGGACCAGGACAGGCTGGGTTTGAGGTTCACCCCGGCGATCACGTTCTGATAGTCGAGGATGGCGCGGCCGCGATAACCCCAGGAATTGGCGCTGTAGAAGCCCTTGTTGTTGCAGTTCTGCGGGTTGACCGGGTTGGCCATCAGCGCGCAATTGCGGTTGTCGGGCAGTTCGCCGTTGCCGAAGATACTGTCCCGGCCGAAGCGCAAGGCGTTGCTGTTGATATCCCCCAGATGGTTGTAGCCGATCTCGGTAATCAGGCTCAGGCGCTCGGCGGCCCAGACCTGGTCGATGAAATGGGTGAGGGTGATTTGCGCCTGGGTCACCGGCTTTCGCACATAACCGTGGAAGCTCTCGCCTGGCACTGGCTGCGCAAAGCCGCTGGTGAAGATCGGCGCACCGAGATCGGCCGCCATCGGGCCGGCGAGCGCGGCAATGGTCACGTCGCTGCCGTTGAGTGACAGCGGCATGTTCGGCCGGTAGCTCAGTTCGCCGGAAACCGCAGTGGTGCCCAGGGTGGTGGCAAAGCTCAGGCCATAGAGGCGGATGTCTTCCGGGTACTCGATGAAGTACTCGGCGCTCGACGCCCTGGTCCCTGGCTTAACCGCGAAGGGGGCCGTGCCGACCGTGCCACCGAGGAAAGGCGCGCGGCTGTGGTAGTTCAGGGCATACAGGCCGAACTCGGTGTTGTTCAGCGCCTCGACCTGCCAGCGCAGGGCCATCCCGAACTGGCCACTGTCCCGCGCGTCGCGGTCGCCACCCCGGGTGAAGTGATACTGGCCATTGGGGTCCCAGGGGGGCGAGAAACCCATGCGGGTATTGCATCCATCGGCCATCACGTCGGAGCCGAAAAAGGTCCCGCAATTGTCGACGACGGTCTGGTCCCATTCCAGTTGATAGAAAAATTCGGCAGAGAGGTTTTCGCTCAGCCCCTGGGACAAAAACAGCATGTTGACCGGAATCAGGCCTTCCTTGATTTCGGCTCCCGGGCGCCGGAAGGCGGCGACATCCGTCGGGTTGATCACGTTGATGCCATTGCCGATAAAGGTGCTTTCCCCCCAACTGACCACCTGTTTGCCCAGGCGCGCATTGCCGGGCTGATCGGCGATGAAATAGTTGTGATAGACAAAGGCGTCCAGCAGCTGCGCGCCCGAGGACTTGGCGGCCTCCTTGCGATGCTCATCGCTGATCTGCACATAGCGCCGGCTCTCGTCCTTGAGCTCGAAGTCGTACCAGTACTTGCCCCGCAGGAACAGCCCGCTGTCGCCGTAGCTGAGCTGCAGGTCGTGCACGCCCTTGAAGATCTTCGAGAAGGTTTCGCCCTTGCGAAAGTTCAGCCGGCCGTCGTCGGAGGATTGGCTTGAAGCGTGCCCTGCGTTCCACGTGCCGATGAAGGCCCGGTCCGGGTTGCGCAGTGCCCAGCTGGCGCCAATGGACAACGAAGAATCGAATTGCCCCTGGATCTCGCCGATGTCGAAGGTAGCGGCCTGGCCAGGTGCGCTGATGCTCAGTGCAAGCAGCGTTGGCAGGCCCAGTAAGCGGAATGGATCAAGCTGGAATTGGTGCGCCACAGAACTTCCCCATCGTTTTTTTTATTGGAGGCAGTACGTGTTGTCTGCCGGGCGATGCTGGTGGTGGAGAATCTTCTGGGAGCGTGTTAAGAGTGTCCAATGCAAAGATAGGGCTGGATTAATGCAGTGAACGACTTAATCGATCTGAAACGTGTGCGCCATCTGGTCTATCTGAGCGAGGAACTGCATTTTTCCCGCGCTGCGGCTCGGGCCAACCTGTCGCAGACGGCGTTCAGCCGCAGTATCCAGTCGCTGGAAGCGGACCTGGGCGTTCGGCTCTTCGATCGTGATACGCGCACGGTGATGCTCACCGCTGCCGGGCAGCAGTTGATCGGGCGTGCTCATGAGCTGCTCGGTTGCGCCAGGAAGCTGGTGGCGCAAGCCATCGATATTGCCGGCGCCGAAGGTGGGGAACTGCGCCTGGGCATCAACCCGATGGCGGCCACGCTCAACACCGTCGATATTCTCATCAGGTTGCGCAAACAGGTCCCCAGGCTGGTGCTCAATGTCCAGGTCGGGTACTGGAATCAGTTGTGCCACCTGCTGGAAACCGAGCAACTGGATTTCGTGGTCGCCAGCCTCAAGTCGGGCGAGGAAATCGACCCGCGCTTTTCCGTGACCCATCTGCCGCCTCAGCCGGCCTCGGTGTTCTGTCGCCGCGATCACCCGCTGGCCCGCCAGGCAGGCCCGATTGCCCGTGCCCAGATCCTCGACTACCAGTGGAGTGGCGTGTCGCCGTCCAACGAAGCTTCGCTGTATGCCCTGTTCGATCTGGCGCCGGGCACCTTGCTGCCCTGGACCCTGAGCTCCAACGATCTGAACCTGTTGCGCGAAACCACCCTGAGCAGCGACTCGTTGCTCCTGACCTGGCGCTCGTGGCTCGACCAGGACCTGCACAACGGGTTGCTGGTGGACCTGGCACCGTTCATACAGCCGCCCTGGCCGGCGGATGTGCTGACCATCCGCTACGCCGTGGTGACCCATGCCGGGCGCACGCTTTCACCGATTGCCCAGCAAGCCGTGGACATGATCGTCAGCGAAGCCCCGGGGAGTGCCGGGCTGTCGACATTCCCGGGTGCTTGAACCGCGGGTGCCGGGGGGGCTCAACCGGCCGCCCCGAAGGTCTGTACGAAAACTCGCCGAGCAAAGATCAGGCAAGGCAAAAGCAGGCGAGGAAGCCGAGTCCAGCGGCCTGAATGAGCATGCCGAGCCTGTCTTCAACGCAGTTTGATCGAAGCACAGGTAGTTTTCGTACAGAGCCTAAGGTTGCGCCAGGTGCCTTTGGCGACATGCACTGGGGCTCTGGCCGAACCAGCGATAGCAGGCGCGGGTCAGCGAGCTGGGGTCGCCGTAGCCCAACAGGAACGCCACTTCGGTCAGGGCGATCTGCGGGTGGGGCAGCAGCGATTCAAGGCGCTTGCGGCGCAAGTCATCGATGATTTCCTCCACGCGCAAGCCTTGGGCTAGCAGGCGGCGCTGGAGCATATGCCGGGGCATGCCCAGTTGTCCGGCCAGGACCGGCAGCGTGCAGTTGCCCGTCACCAGCAGGCGTTCCACCAGTATTTCCACCTGGCGCCCCAGGTCCAGGGGGTGGCTCTGGATCAGGCGGCGGACAATGCGCTCGGTGGTCTCAAGCATTGCCGGGCTGGCGCTGGCCAGCGGGGTACTGAGCAAGCTGGCGGGAAAGAGCAGGGCGTTTTCAGCCTGGTTGATGCGTACCCGGCAGCCATACAGGGCGCGATAGGCCTTGGCGTCGAGGGGGCTGTCATGCCTGAAATTGATTTGCCATTGCTTGCCGGTGTGGTGGGTAACCCGGCGCAGGAAAGCCAGGGCAATGCCATGGACCAGCTCGCTCAATTGCCGGTCGCCCAGCCTGCTTACACTCAGGTCATGCTGCAGGTGCCAGGCGGCATATTGGCCCTCGACGCTCAGGCGCAGGTTCAGCCCGGGGGAGTGGTAGGGCATGTAGCGAGCGACCCGTTCCAGGGCATCGGCCAGGTGGCTGGCGTGGAGCACGATGAGGGCCAGCGGCCCGAGGATGGAGACGTCCTGCAGGTTCGCCAGGCGAGCGCCGAAATCCGCCAGCGACAAGGCCTGCGAGGTGATCTCCAGCAACTGCGCGACCTTCTCCAGGGGCAGGCTGAAATGGGCGTCGTCGAGCTGGGCCTGGGTCATGCCGACACGGGCCAGCAGGGCCTGGGCGTCACCGCCATGCTCGCTGACCAGTCGGGTGAAGCCGGTCAGGGCAGGGGCCCTGACAAACAAGGGGGGACGGTTCATTTTGTTCCCGAATGCCAAATTCTTGTTATCAAATGCCAAGTAACCTAATTCGCCTCATGCCAGCATCTCAAGTCAAGAAAATTCATGATTCGAGGTCTTGGAAATGCTTTGCGACTATCAGGACGTTCTGCAGATCGAGGCGGGTCCTCAGCCCTTTGCCGATATCAACAACACCTATGCGTTGATCGAACGCAGCGCGAGCCAATGGCCACAGGCCCCGGCCCTGAGCTTTTTTCTGCGGGTCGAGGATCATGCGCGGCCGGTGCGCTGGACATACGCCCAACTGCTGGCGGACATCACTCGCGCAGCCAACCTGTTCGAGCGCTTGGGGGTACGGCGGGGCGACGTGGTTGCGCTGATCCTGCCGAACTTGCCGCAAACCCATATCGCCATGTGGGGTGCGCAGACCGCGGGTATCGCCTTTGCGGTCAACGTCTTGCTGGACGGCACGCAGATGGCCGAGCTGCTGGCGACGGCCAAGGTCCGCTGGATAGTCACGGTAGGCCCCGAGCCGGATGCGCAGATCTGGCAGCGGGTCGAGGGCGCGATTGCCCGCTTGCCCGGCCTGCAAGGCGTATTGGCTGTCGACCCGATGCGGCACCTGCCGGGCCATGGGCAGAGCGCGCCGCTGCCCGCTGAAGTGGCCGGGGTGCCGGTCCTGGATTTTTTCGCCGAACTGGCCCTCGAGCCAGGCGAGCGCCTGCGGTTTGCCCCGCCGGGCCTGAACGACGTGGCGGCCTACTATTGCACCGGCGGCACCACCGGCTTGCCGAAAATTGCCCGTCACAGCCAGCGCAATGAAGTGATCTTCTGCGGGCAACTGGATGCGGTGATCGGCGCGCCGGTCCTGCGGCCAGGACGCACCGTGCTGACCGCGTTACCGCTGTTTCACGTCAATGCGCTGATCGGTTGTGGCCTGGCGGCATTTGCCCAGGGCGGTCATGTGCTGCTGGCACCACCGGCGGGGTTTCGCACGCCGGGATTCATGCCGCGGTTCTGGGAGATAGTCGAAACCCATCAGGTCAGCAGCTATTCAGCTGTGCCCACGGTCTACGCCGGCCTGTTGCAGGTGCCCTGCGCGGGGCATGACACAAGCTCGCTGACGGTGGCGATCTGCGGCGCGGCGCCGATGCCCAGGGACTTGCTGCGCAAGTTCGAGCAACAGACAGGCCAGCGCATTCTCGAAGGCTATGGCTTGACCGAGGGCACTTGCGCGTCGTCGGTCAATCCGGCGCGCGGTGAGTCGCGCATTGGCTCGGTCGGCCTGCGCCTACCCTGGCAGGACATGCGGGTGATGATCCTCGATGAGCGAGGTGCCTGGTTGCGTGATGCGCAAGTCGATGAGGTGGGGGCGATCTGCATCAGCGGTCCCAATGTCTTCATCGGCTATCTGGACAGCGCCCATGATCAGGGGGCGTGGTTCGATACTGTCGCCCTCGACGGTGTGTCCGAACAGCGCTGGTTCAACACCGGGGACCTTGGGCGCTGCGATGGCGAAGGTTACTTCTGGCTCACCGGGCGCAAGAAGGAACTGATCATCCGCGGGGGGCACAACATTGAGCCCAAATACATCGAGGAGGTGCTGGCCACGCACCCCGATGTGGCGTTGTGTGCAGCGGTGGGCCGGCCCGACGCGCATGCCGGGGAAGTACCGGTGGCCTATGTGCAGGTGCGCGCCGGGAGTGCCATCAGCAGCGCCCAGTTGCTGGACTACGCGACGCGGCATATCAGCGAGCGCGCAGCGGTGCCCAAGGCGATCATCCTGGCCGACGCGCTACCCGTCACCGGAGTGGGCAAGATTTTCAAGCCCGCGCTGGTCATGGCTGAAATCGAGACAGTCATACGCCAGGAAGCCGCCTTGCTGGCCATCGAGCTGCAAGAGGTGAGGGTGGTGCAGAGCGCCAGGCAAGGCCTGGTGGCGAGCTATCGCTGCACAGATGAAACCTCGCGACTGGCCGAGGCTTTGAGCCGCTACACCTTTGTCAGTGAGCGAAGCTGAGCCTGGGCTCCAGGCCGCGGGCCCGAGTGCTTGCGATGCAGCGCCGGTGTTGTGAAGTTGCACGCTTCGCATGCTCGCGCGCTGCCTCGCTTTTTCTTATCCAGCGAGCACATTTTTAATATTTTTCCTTCGCAGGCGTCTGTCGCACCATCTGTGGCATCCGACTTACCCCCGGGTTCTGAACAGCGTGCGCCCAGCCTTCCGGCTGGCGCCATTCGTCTCGCAGAAGGACACAGACATGACCGTAGAACAACCCATACAAGTGGACACCCTGGTGGTGGGCGCAGGCCAGGCCGGCGTGGCCATGAGCGAGCACCTGAGCAAGCTCGGGGTGCCGCACCTGGTGCTGGAGCGCAGCCGGGTGGCCGAGGCCTGGCGCACCGGGCGCTGGGATTCCCTGGTGGCCAACGGGCCGGCCTGGCACGACCGCTTTCCCGGGATGGAATTCGATGTCGCCGCCGATGCCTTCCCGGCCAAGGACCAGGTGGCGGACTATTTCGAAGCCTATGCGCGCAAGTTCAATGCGCCGATCCGCACCGGCGTGGAAGTGCGCAAGGTACTGCGCAATGTCGGCCGCCCGGGCTTCACCGTGGAAACCTCCGAAGGGCTGATCCAGGCCCAACGGGTGGTGGCCGCCACCGGGCCGTTCCAGCGTCCGGTGATCCCGCCGATTGCCACGGCCAATGACCGGCTGACGCAGATCCACTCCGCCGAATACCGTAACCCGCAGCAACTGCCCGAGGGCGCGGTGCTGGTGGTGGGCGCGGGGTCGTCCGGGGTGCAGATCGCCGATGAGCTGCAGCGTGCGGGGCGCCGGGTCTACCTGTCGGTGGGGGCTCACGACCGGCCACCGCGCTCCTATCGCAACCGGGATTTCTGCTGGTGGCTCGGGGTGCTGGGAGAGTGGGACGCCGAGATCGCCAAGCCGGGGCGCGAGCACGTGACCATTGCCGTCAGCGGCGCCCGCGGCGGCCAGACCATCGACTTCCGCGCCCTGGCGCACCAGGGCATCACCCTGGTGGGGCTGACCAAGGCCTTTGCCGGCGAGCACGTGACCTTCCAGGCCGACCTGCTGGACAACCTGGCCCGGGGCGACGAGAACTACCTGGCATTGCTGGACGCGGCGGATGCCTACATCGCCCGCAACGGCCTCGACCTGCCCCTGGAGCCCGAAGCCCGCCGGCGCCTGCCGGACCCGGACTGCGTCAAGCAGCCGATCCTCGAACTCGACCTGCAACAGGCCGGCATCACCTCGATCATCTGGGCCACCGGCTACGCCGTGGACTTTTCCTGGCTGCAGGTCGACACCTTCAGCGAACAGGGCAAGCCCCTGCACCAGCGCGGCGTGTCCCGCGAGCCGGGGGTCTACTTCCTCGGCCTGCCCTGGCTGTCGCGCCGTGGCTCGTCGTTTATCTGGGGGGTGTGGCACGACGCCAAGCATGTCGCCGACCACATCGCCACCCAGCGCAAGTACCAGGCCTACAGCGACGCCCGGCCGCCGGCGGCTACCGCCGAAGCTCCGGCCCTCAACCTCAGCCCCGTGGGAGCCCACTGATGCCTACTCATACTCGCATCCGCATGTTCAACACCAAGGACACCTACCCCAACCAGTCCCTGGACAACGACCTGTGCCAGGCCGTGCGCGCCGGCAACACGGTGTATGTGCGCGGCCAGGTCGGCACCGACTTCGACGGCCGGCTGGTCGGCCTCGGCGACCCGCGGGCCCAGGCCGAGCAGGCGATGAAAAACGTCAAGCAACTGCTGGAAGAGGCCGGCAGCGATCTGAGCCACATCGTCAAGACCACCACCTATCTCACCGACCCGCGCTACCGCGAGCCGGTGTACCAGGAGGTGGGCAAGTGGCTCAAGGGGGTGTTCCCGATCTCCACCGGGCTGGTGGTCTCGGCCCTCGGCCAGCCGCAGTGGCTGATGGAGATCGACGTGATCGCGGTGATCCCCGAGTGAGGGGGTTGCCGAAGGTTCCGGCGGCCTTGTGCCGCGCTTGCCACAAGGCCCTGTGGGCCAGGGAGTTTGCATGACTTTTTCCATCGTTGGACGCTGCGCCGAAACCGGCCAGCTGGGCATCGCCATCAGTTCTTCCAGCATCGCCGTGGGCGCGCGCTGCCCCTGGGTGCGGGCCGGAGTGGGCGCGGTGGCGACCCAGAACGTCACCTTGCCGGCCCTGGGCCCGCAGATCCTCGACCTGCTGGAGGGCCAGAAGCTCGACCCGGCCAGCGCCCTGGACCGGGCCCTGGGCAGCAACGGCTGGAGCCAGTATCGCCAGGTCACGGTGATCGACAGCCAGGGCCGCACCGCGTTGTTCAGCGGCCAGGAAGCCCTGGGCCAGCACAACGCGGTGGCGGGGGAGCAGTGCGTGGCGGCCGGCAACCTGCTGGCAGGCCCGCAGGTGATCGAGGCCATGGTCCAGGCCTTTGAAAACACCCCGGGCATGCTGGTGGAGCGCCTGCTGGCGGCGATGCAGGCAGCGATGGCGGCGGGGGGCGAGGCGGGGCCGGTGCATTCGGCGGCGCTGAGCGTGGTGGACGACCTGACCTGGCCCATCGTCGACTTGCGGGTGGACTGGGCCGACGCCGACCCCATCGGCCAGCTCGCCGGCCTGTGGCAGGCCTACCGGCCGCAGATGCAGGACTACCTGACCCGCGCCCTGGACCCGACGGCGGCGCCCAGCTACGGAGTGCCGGGCAATGAGTGAACAATCGAGCCGCGAGTTGTTGGCGCGGCTGGTGGGCTTTGCCACGGTCAGCCGCGACTCCAACCTGGAGCTGATCGGCTTCATCCGCGATTACCTGGCCAGCCATGGCGTGCACAGCGAGCTGATCTACAACCCGGAGCGGACCAAGGCCAACCTGTTTGCCAGCATCGGCCCCGAGGATCGTGGCGGTGTGGTGCTGTCCGGCCACACCGACGTGGTGCCGGTGGACGGCCAGGCCTGGAGTGTCGAGCCCTTTGTCCTCAGCGAGCGCGAAGGGCGCCTGTACGGCCGCGGTACCGCCGACATGAAAGGTTTCATCGCCTCGGTGCTGGCTGCGGTGCCGGGCCTGACCCGGCGCCGCTTGCGGCTGCCGGTGCACCTGGCCTTTTCCTATGACGAGGAGGTGGGGTGCCTGGGGGTGCGGCCGATGCTTGAGCGAATGCAGCAGCGGCCGCACAAACCGCTGCTGTGCCTGATCGGCGAGCCCACCGAGCTGCGCCCGGTGCTCGGCCACAAGGGCAAGCTGGCCATGCGCTGCCAGGTGCGCGGCGCGGCCTGCCATTCCGCCTATGCGCCCTATGGGGTCAATGCCATCGAGTACGCGGCGCGGCTGATCGGCAAGCTGGGGGAGATCGGCAGCCGCTTGGCGCAACCCGAGCACCACGACCCACGTTTCGATCCGCCGTTCTCCACGGTGCAGACCGGCACCATCCAGGGCGGTCGGGCCCTGAACATTGTGCCGGCCGAGTGCCAGTTCGATTTCGAGGTGCGCACCCTGCCGGGCTATGACGCCCAGGCAGTGGTGGACCAGTTGCAAGGCTATGCCCGGGACCAGCTGCTGCCGCAGATGCAGGCGGTGCAGGCCGACACCGGGATCGCCCTGCAACCTCTGAGTGCCTACCCGGGGCTGGCCACCGCTGCCGACAGCGAGGCCGCCGAACTGCTGGCGCTGCTCAGCGGCTCGCGGGAGTTCGGCACCGTGGCCTTCGGCACCGAGGGCGGGCTGTTCCACCAGGCCGGGATTCCCACGGTGGTCTGCGGCCCGGGCAGCATGGACCAGGGCCACAAGCCGGACGAGTTCATCAGCCTTGAGCAACTGCACGCCTGCGACGCCCTGTTGCTGCGCCTGGGCGACTGGCTGGAGCACCCGGCCTGAACCGGATGTGCTCAACCCAGGCTCCCTCGCCGTGGGACAGTGCCCATTCGCCGCCATCCGGACCTCCGGATGGCGGCGTTTTGCGTGGGGCGCCAGGCCGTCTGGTTGCAGAGCTTTTTCATGGGACTCGAACATATTTTTAGTATTTTTCCTCTGGCCCGCTGTGACGCACCATCGCTCTGGACCCAATAACCAGCAGGCCGTCGCAACGGCCGATGAGGGAATGCAGCGTGTTCGATCTCGGTTACTGGCAGCAGCGGGCTGCCCGACAAACATTCATTGACCAGGCGCTGATCGGCGGCCAGCGGTTGTCCGCCGAATCCGGCGCTACCTTCGATGCCATCAACCCGGCCACCCGCCAGGTGCTGGCCCGGGTCAGCGCCTGTGGCGCAGCCGAGGTGGACCTGGCGGTGGCCGCCGCGCGCCGGGCCTTCGAGCACGGGCCCTGGGCGCGCATGGCCCCGGTGGAGCGCAAGAAGGTCTTGCTGCGCCTGGCCGAACTGATGCTGGCCCACCGCGAGGAACTGGCCCTGCTGGACAGCCTGAACATGGGCAAGCCGGTGATGGACGCCTGGAACATCGACGTGCCCGGCGCGGCCAATGTCTTCGCCTGGTACGCCGAAAGCATCGACAAGCTCTACGATCAGGTGGCCCCCGGCGCCCGCAACAGCCACGCCAGCATCAGCCGCGTGCCCCTGGGGGTGATCGGCGCGGTGGTGCCCTGGAACTTCCCCCTGGACATGGCCGCCTGGAAGCTGGCGCCGGCCCTGGCGGTGGGCAACTCGGTGGTGCTCAAGCCCGCCGAGCAGTCGCCGTTCTCGGCGCTGCGCCTGGCCGAACTGGCCCTGGAGGCCGGTTTGCCGGAAGGCGTGCTCAACGTGGTGCCGGGCCTGGGCAGCGAAGCCGGACGGGCCCTGGGCCTGCACCCGGACGTGGATTGCCTGGTGTTCACCGGCTCCACCGAAGTGGGCAAGTTCTTCATGCAGTATTCGGCGCAGTCCAACCTCAAGCAGGTCTGGCTCGAATGCGGGGGCAAGAGCCCGAACCTGGTGTTCGACGACTGCCAGGACCTGGACCTGGCCGCAGAGAAGGCCGCCTTCGGCATCTTCTTCAACCAGGGCGAGGTGTGTTCCGCCAACTCGCGGCTGCTGGTGCAGCGCAGCATCCATGAAGAGTTCGTGGAACGCCTCAAGGCCAAGGCCCGGGACTGGCGGCCGGGCAACCCGCTGGACCCGGCCAGCCGTGCCGGGGCCATGGTCGACGCGCGCCAGACCGCCAGCGTCATGGGGCATATCGCGGCGGCCCTGGAGCAGGGCGCGCAGCTGGCCTGTGGCGGCCGGCAACTGAGCATCGATGGCAGCGACAACTACATCGAGCCGACCATCCTCACCGGCGTGGGCCCGGCGATGGCCATCGCCCGGGAAGAAGTGTTCGGCCCGGTGCTGGCGGTGACGCCGTTCGACGACGAGGAACAGGCCATTGCGCTGGCCAATGACAGCGTCTACGGCCTGGCCGCCTCGCTGTGGAGCGACGACCTCAACCGCGCCCACCGGGTCGCCGGGTGCTTGCGGGCCGGCACGGTGTCGGTCAATACCGTGGATGCCCTGGACGTCACCGTGCCGTTTGGCGGTGGCCGGCAGTCGGGGTTCGGTCGCGACCTGTCGCTGCATGCCTTCGACAAGTACACCCAACTGAAAACCACCTGGTTCCAGCTGCGCTGAGCGCTGTGAACCCTCTGCGGCGCCGGGCTGGCGCCGCTGCACCTGCCGCCCCGGCGGCAGGCCCACAACAACAATAAGAACGGAGTGCGTGCCATGACTGCAAATCTCTCCACGGGGGCCTTGAGCCCCACCAGCAAGGGCGGCCTGCGCCGGGTCCTGGGCCTGGGTTCACTGGTCTCGGTGGCTGTCGGCCTGGTGGTGTCCCAGGGGGTGATGGTGCTGATGCTGCAAGGGGCGGGGATGGCCGGGCTGGGCTTCTTCATCCCGCTGCTGCTGGCCTACCTGCTGGCCCTGACCTATGCCCTGTCGTTTTCCGAACTGGCGCTGATGGTGCCCCGGGCCGGCAGCCTGAGCAGCTACACCGAGGTGGCCATCGGGCATTTCCCGGCGATCCTCGCGACCTTCTCCGGCTACATGGTGGTGGCGATGTTCGCCCTGTCCGCCGAGCTGCTGCTTCTGGACCTGATCATCGGCAAGGTCTACCCCGGCGCGTTGCCGCCGATGCTGGTGGCCTATGGGGTACTCGGGGTGTTCACCTTGCTCAACCTGTTGGGCATCGACGTCTTCGCCAAGCTGCAGACGGTGCTGGCGGTGGTGATGGTGGTGATCCTGCTGACCCTGGGCCTGGGCGCCGTGAGCAGTGCCCAGGCCGACCTGCAACTGCCCCTGGACCAGGGCTGGAACCCCTTGCAAGTCGGCGCCCTGGCGCTGGCGGCCATGGCCATCTGGGGCTTTGTCGGTGCCGAGTTCGTCTGCCCGCTGGTGGAGGAAACCCGCAACCCGGAGCGCAATATCCCGCGTTCGATGATCATCGGCCTGAGCGTGATCTTCCTGGTGATTACCCTCTATTGCCTGGGTGCCTTGCTCTGTGTGCCGCGGGCGCAACTGGCCAGCGATCCGCTGCCGCATTTCCTGTTCGCCACCACGGTGTTCGGCGAGGCCGGCAAGCTGTTCCTGGTGGGGGCGGTGATCACTGCCACCTGCAGCACGGTCAACTCGTCCCTGGCGGCGCTGCCGCGGATGCTCTACGGCATGGCCCAGAACGGCCAGGCCTTTCCCCAGTTCAAGCGCTTGAGCCCCCGTGGCCGTACGCCCTGGGTGGCGGTGCTGTTCGTGGCGGCGCTGACCGGGCTGCCGATCCTGCTGCTGGGCCAGGACCCGGATTCCATCAGCCTGCTGCTGTTGGCCGCCGCCCTGGCGTGGCTGCTGGCCTATATCGTCGTGCACATCGACGTGATCGCCCTGCGCCGCCGCTACCCCGATGCGCCACGGCCGTTCCGCTCGCCGTTCTACCCCTGGCCCCAGGTGCTGGGTATCGTCGGCATGCTGTTTGCGATCTACCACGTTTCCCCATCCCCCGAGATGACCGCGCGGATCTTCGGCAGTGCCGGCGTGGTGCTGGGGGTGATTTCGCTGATCGCCGTGGTCTGGATCAAGCTGGTGATGCGCAAGCCGCTGTTCGTTCCCGAACCGCTGCTGCCCGGCGAACCGACCCTGGCAACCCAACCTTCCCTTGAACCCGCCTACCGTGCAGGAGAATGACCATGAGCACCTCCAACCAACAGCCGCAGCCGGCCGCGCCCCGCAGCACCCAGGACTACCAGGCCGCCGACGCCGCGCACCATATCCATGCCTTCCTCGACCAGAAGGCGCTGAACGCCGAGGGCCCGCGGGTGATCGTCCGTGGTGAGGGCCTGCACCTGTGGGACAACGACGGCAAGCGCTACCTGGACGGCATGTCCGGCCTGTGGTGCACCAACCTGGGCTATGGCCGCAAGGACCTGGCCGCTGCCGCCAGCGCCCAGTTGGAGCAATTGCCGTACTACAACATGTTCTTCCACACCACCCACCCGGCGGTGGTGGAGCTGTCCGAGTTGCTGTTCAGCCTGCTGCCCGGGCACTACAGCCACGCCATCTACACCAACTCCGGTTCCGAGGCCAACGAGGTGCTGATCCGCAGCGTGCGCCGCTACTGGCAGATCCTCGGCCAGCCGCAGAAGAAGGTGATGATCGGCCGCTGGAATGGCTACCACGGCTCGACCCTGGCAGCCACGGCCCTGGGCGGAATGAAGTTCATGCATGACATGGGCGGGTTGATCCCGGACGTGGCGCATATCGACGAGCCTTACTGGTTCGCCCACGAAGGCAACCTGACACCCGCCGAGTTCGGCTTGCGCTGCGCCCGCCAGCTGGAGGAGAAGATCCTCGAACTGGGGGCCGAGAACGTCGCCGGTTTCATCGCCGAGCCGTTCCAGGGCGCGGGCGGCATGATCTTCCCGCCGGAAAGCTACTGGCCACAAATCCAGCGCATCTGCCGCCAGTACGACGTGCTGCTGTGCGCCGACGAAGTGATCGGTGGTTTCGGCCGCACCGGCGAATGGTTCGCCCACCAGCATTTCGGTTTCGAGCCCGACACCCTGTCCATCGCTAAGGGCCTGACCTCCGGCTACATCCCCATGGGCGGGCTGGTGCTGAGCAAGCGCATTGCCCAGGTACTGGTGGAGCAGGGCGGGGTGTTCGCCCACGGCCTGACCTATTCCGGGCACCCGGTGGCAGCGGCCGTAGCCATCGCCAACCTCAAGGCCCTGCGCGATGAAGGGGTGGTGAGCCAGGTCAAGAACGATACCGGCCCCTACCTGCAGCAGTGCCTGCGGGAAGTGTTCGGCAACCACCCGCTGATCGGCGAGATCCAGGGCACCGGGCTGGTGGCGGCGTTGCAGTTCGCCGAGGACAAGGCCAGCCGCAAGCGTTTCGCCAACGAGAACGACATCGCCTGGCGCTGCCGCACCCTGGGCTTCGAAGAGGGGGTGATCATTCGCTCGACCTTCGGGCGGATGATCATGGCCCCGGCCCTGGTGGCCAGCCGTGGCGACATTGACGAACTGGTGGACAAGACCCGCCGCGCAGTGGAACGCACCGCCGGGGAAATCGAGGCCGGTACCCTGCCGAGCAGCTAAGCGCGACACAGACCCGTCTCCCTTGAGTGGCATCACCCGCCGCAGCCTGGCTGCGGCGGCTTTTTTTTACCTGTAACTCGGCAGGGGAAGCATTTCCTTCTGCATGCCCCGGTGATGGGGCGTTAGCCTGTGGTCAGCCTCTAGAACTTCCCGTTCAAACCGATGCGCAGGCTGTCGTTGCGTTCATCCGAACCCAGCGCGGTCTTATAGGAGAAGCCCATTTGCCAGGCACGCCCGAGGTTGAAGTCAACACCCATGTCCAGGCTGGCGAAGTCGCGGTCCAGGGCATCGGGCTTGAGCCGGTAGAGAAGGCCTTCATCGCCCTGGTCGGTATAGCGCATCTTGTAGTCGCTGCTGCTACTGAAGTTGTGACCCCAGGCCAGGCCGACCTTGGGGGTGACCACGCCGACCCGGGTCATCAGGTCGTAACCGGTGCGCAGGCCCAGGTAGGAAGTGAAGTTCTGCTGGTTTTGCTCGTCATAGGAAAGCCCGTAGATGCCTCCGCCTTTTTCACTGAAGGCGTCCAGGCGTGTGACGCTGGCGTTCAAGCGGCTGTAGGGGGTCAGCGACAGTGGTCCCTGGCGGTACTCGTAGCTGGCGGTCAGCGAGGCGAACAACTGGTCGGCATCGCGCGAGCCACGGGCATAGTCGTCGTTACTGCCCGTGATGTAGCGACGCGAGTCGAAGCTGATGCGGTTGTAGCCCAGCAGGCCGTCGACAAACACCTGGGGCGCCAGGTTCAGGCTCAGGTAGGTGGCGATGCCGATGGCGTCCGCATCGCTGCGGGTCTTGTTGCTGCCGATCTCGCTGCGGTCGTTGCCGTAGCCGATCCCGACACCGGCGATCAGCGTGGGCGACAGCCGATAGTCGACGCCGGCGCTCAGGCCCAGGGTGGTGAAACTGTTGCCCTGGGCGCCACGGGCGTGGGTCGAGCCGGTGTTGACGAAACCGTCGCTCCAGAACGCCAGGTCATCCTGCTTGCAGTTGTCCTGCGCGGCAGCGGCGGCCTCGCGTTTTTCCTGCTCGGTCTGGTGGGCCGAATCTCCCAGTTGTTCCTTGATCACCTTGGCGACCTCGCCCAGCGGTACGTTGCTGCCGTCCTTGCGCAAGCTGGCGTTGAACGAATTGCGGTCGCAGCGCATCTGGTGCAGCTGCTCCATACGCTGGTTGAAGTTGTCCATCTGGGTACTGGCAAAGCGTTCCGCGGCGCGGGTCTGGGCGTTGAGCAGGCCGATGACCTCGGCGTCCCTGGTCGGGTCCGCACGGGTCTGGATGATGAAGCTCATGGTGCTGGAGGCGCTGGAACCGCTGAGGTTGTGCAGGCTGAAGCTGACGACCGCCGTACCGGCGAAGGCCGCCGATGGCACGAAGCGCATCGAGAAGGGGCCCATCATCATCGCCCGGCCGGCCGAGGCCGGGGTCACCGTGCCCAGGGTGGCGTGGGTGAACGGGCCGCCGGTGGCGCCCTGGGTCAGGTCGACGGTGGCCGACTGGCCCGCTGCGAGGATCTGGCTGGAGGCGGGCACGGTGATCGCCACGGCAGCGATGGTGATCGAATAGGCCTGTGAGCCCGTGGCACCGTTGGCATCGGTGGCGGTGATGACCAGGTTGCTGCTGCCGCTGGTAATCGGCGTACCGCTGATCAGACCGCTGGCAGTGTTCAGGTTCAGGCCCGTCGGCAGGCTACCGCTGGTGATGCTGTAGCTGTAGGGAACGGTGCCACCGGTAGCGCTGAGAGTTGCGCTGTAGGGGCTGCCTGCCGTGCCGGCCCCCAGGGAAGCCGGGGTCAGTACCAGGCTGGGCGCGCTGACGGTGATGGTCACCGTGGCCGGGCTGGAAGTGCCGCTGGCGTTGGTGGCGGTGTAGGTGAAACTGTCGGCGCCGGAGAAGCCTGCGGCAGGCGTGTAGCTGATGCTGGTGCCGCTGGCCGTGGCAGTCCCGTGGCTGGCGGCGCTGGCCACGGCGACGCTGGTGGCGGCGCCGCCACTGAGGCTCAGAGGGATCGGGTTGGCGCTGCTGTTGGCCGCGACCGTGGCGCTGACGGCGCTGGCAACCGGTGCCTGAATATTGATGGTGATCGAGTAGGCCTGGGACCCGGTGGCGCCGTTGGTATCGGTGGCGGTGATGGTCAGGTTGGAGGTGCCAGCGGCGCTCGGTATGCCGCTGATCGCACCGGTGCCGGTGTTCAGGCTGAGGCCGGTCGGCAGGCTGCCGGATGTGATGCTGTAGCTGTAGGGCACAGTGCCGCCGGTGGCGCTGAGGGTAGCGCTATAGGGCGTGCCGGCAGTGCCGTTGCTCAGGGAGCCGGGGCTCAGGGTGATGCTCGGGGCACTGACGGTAATGCTCACCGTGGCCGGGCTGGAAGTGCCGCTGGCGTTGGTGGCGGTGTAGGTGAAACTGTCGGCGCCGGAGAAACCGGCGGTGGGGGTGTAGCTGATGCTGGTGCCGCTGGCCGTGGCAGTCCCGTGGCTGGCGGCGCTGGCCACGGCGACGCTGGTGGCGGCGCCGCCACTGAGGCTCAGAGGGATCGGGTTGGCGCTGCTGTTGGCCGCGACCGTGGCGCTGCCGGCGCTGGCAACCGGTGCCTGAATATTGATGGTGATCGAGTAGGCCTGGGACCCGGTGGCGCCGTTGGTATCGGTGGCGGTGATGGTCAGGTTGGAGGTGCCAGCGGCGCTCGGTATGCCGCTGATCGCACCGGTGCCGGTGTTCAGGCTGAGGCCGGTCGGCAGGCTGCCGGATGTGATGCTGTAGCTGTAGGGCACAGCGCCGCCGGTGGCGTTGAGGGTTGCGCTATAGGGCGTGCCGGCGGTGCCGTTGCTCAGGGAGCCGGGGCTCAGGGTGATGCTCGGGGCACCGACGGTGATGCTCACCGTGGCCGGGCTGGAAGTGCCGCTGGCGTTGGTGGCGGTGTAGGTGAAACTGTCGGCACCGGAGAAACCGGCGGCAGGCGTGTAGCTGATGCTGGTGCCGCTGGCCGTGGCGCTGCCATGGCTGGGGGCGCTGGCCACGGCGACGCTGGTGGCGGCACCACCGGTGATGTTCAAGGGAATCGTGTTGGCGCTGCTGTTGGCCGCGACCGTGGTGCTCAGTGCGTTGGCAACTGGTGGCAGGCCGTTGATCAACAAGGTGTAGGCGCGAGAGCCGGTGGCGCTGTAGGCGTCGGTGGCGGTGATGGTCAGGTTGAAGGCACCACCGGCAGTGGGGGTGCCGCTGAGTGTACCGGTGCCGGTGTTCAGGCTCATGCCGGCCGGCAGGCTGCCGGCAGTGATCGCGTAGCTGTAGGGGGCGGTGCCCGCGGAGGTGCTCAGGGTCTGGCTGTAGGCCGTGCTTTGAGTGCCGTTGGGCAGAGTCGTCGGTGTTATCGCCAGGGTGGGCGGGGTGACGGTGATGGTCACCGTAGCCGGGCTGGAAGTGCCGCTGGCGTTGGTGGCGGTATAGGTGAAGCTGTCGGTGCCGGAGAAACCGGCGGTGGGGGTGTAGCTGATGCTGGTGCCGCTGGCGGTGGCAGTCCCATGGCTGGCGGCGCTGGCCACGGCGACGCTGGTGGCGGCGCCGCCACTGAGGCTCAGAGTGATCGAGTTGGCGCTGCTGTTGGCGGCCACCGTGGCGCTGACCGGGCCGACTGTGGGGGCGGGCACGGCGTAGGTATAGCCATTGGTCAGGGTCGCGCTGCCGCCAGGGGTGATGATCGTTACGTTCACTGCGCCCGCGGCATGAGCCGGTGTGGTGGCCGTGATGGTCGTGGCGTTGTTGACGGTATAACTGGGGGCCGCCGTGCCGCCGAAGCTGACCGAGGTGGCGCCGGTAAAATTGCTGCCGGTGAGGGTGACGGCGGTGGCGCCTGCGATGCTGCCGCTGTTTGGGCTGACCGACGTCAGGGTTGGGACCGCAGAACTGGTGACCACCAGGTTGTAGGTGGCGACTCCAGCCTGGCCAACGCCGTCATTCAGGGAAATGCTGAAGGTATAGTTGCCGGCGGTGGTCGGTGTGCCGTGCAGGGTGGTGGCTGAACTGTGGGGCGAGGAGTCGAGGATCAACCCCGGCGGCAGGCAGGGGGTAATGCCATCGTAGCCCGGATCGTCGATGTCGCACTGGAACCATTGATCCAGGGGTGTTGCGCCGCCCACGGAAAGGATCGGGATGCTCATCGACTGGCCCACCGCAACTGACGGCAGGGTAGTGCCCGATACCGGGCTGGTGATCACTGGCGCTGCGGCCTGGGCCTGGGCAGCCAGGGCCAGGTTCAACAGCAGGAAGAGAAAGGCCAGCGGACGTGCCAGCCAAGCGTGGAAACAACTGCGTGATGTTTTCATAAAGGCTTCCTGCCATGCGACCTGCTTGGTGGAGTCGCATCCAGCGTGTAAGGGAGTCAAGGACGAAGGTGAAAATACGCAGGCTGCCTGATTCGGGCGTCCTGTCAGTAATACGCATTCAGGCTTCAGGGGTTGTCCAGATCCTCACGGACCGGTCGTTGTGCCGGCCGCTGCATTTGCAGGTACAGGCCATTCTCTTCAATGGGCTCAAAGCCCAGCCGCTGATACAGGTACCGGGCCCGGCTGGCGGTTTCGACGCTCAGGCTGCTGTTGTGCCCCTGGGCGTCGGCCTGCGCCAGGATCGCCCGCAACAGTCGGGTACCCAGGCCTTGGCCATGCCAGGCGGGCAGCAGGGCGATATCGACGATGCGCTGCTCAGTGGCGTGCCGATGCAGGCACAGGCGGCCGATGGGCTGGCCGGCCTGCTCGACAATCAGCCACTGCGCCTCGGGGTAGTGCCGCTCATAGTGCTGGCGTTGCAACTCGGCCTGGTTGTGCAGGAACGCCCGTCGTTGGGCGTCGCTCCAGCCAGGAACGGCACTGACCTCGTCCCAACGGCGGGACACGAACAGCTCCTGCAGGAAGGCCAGGTCGTCAGCGCTCTGCGGACGCAGCCTGGCGCCGGCCGGCAGCGTGACCTGCAGGAGAGAGTCAAGGCATGATCTGGTCACGATTGCTGTGGGTACTCGCCGTTCAGGCAGATGCAATAGCGCAGGGTCAGGAAAGGCTGCATCACATCGCGCGTCGAACCTGTCTTCGCCGCCTCCGTACCGTTCGTGGTCACCGTACTTGGATGCAGGCTTGGTACCGGAGCAGCGGTGGGCGGCACTGTGCCGTTGTACAAGCGCACACCCCGTGGTTGTGCCAGGTAGGCAGTGCCATTGGCCAGGTCCAGGGCGCCAGTGGTGTCGGTGCCGTCCTTGGCCAGTACGTGATGGGTATGGGGCGCAAAGTGTGCTGGCAACAAGGTCGTTGTATCGCCGCCCACGGCCTGGCCCAGGGATCGATTGGTCAGGTTGGCACCCTGGCCGGTGCCGATGGTGACGCGACTTTTGAGGTTGGGCAGATTGAAACTGGTCCCGGCAGTACCGCCATAAGTGAGGCCGATCACGGAGTACAGTGCGGGGTAATTCTGCGCGAGCAACGGGCTGCCGTCGCAGACGGCCCAGTTATCGGGAGCGAAGTTGAAGGGAAAGAGCCTGATTTCACCAGTAAAAGCGTCCATGGTCGAGCATTCCTGAAGTTAAGAGAAACTAGGGCTTTTGTGGGTAGTAGCCGTTCAGGCAGATGATGTAGGTGATCGCCAGGGACCCCATCATGTTGCTGTGTGGCTCGACTGCTTTATTGGGGATACCCAGAGCCGGGCTAAGAAAGTTGGGGCTCATGCTGACCACCGCCGATGTGCTGTCGCCCTTGCTGTAAAGGCCGGTAAAGCTGCCTTCAAGCTTGAACTTGCCAAAGGTGTAGCTATTGGCCGGTTGGTTGGCGGGGAGCGGGTTGGCGGATGTGACCTCGCTGGAACTGACCTGGAAGCCATGGATGTGCGGTGGGGTATTGAGCGCACTCATGGTGACCTGCTCGGTCCCTACGGCCTGGCCCAGGGCCCGGGGTGTGAAGCCGGGTCCATTGCCCTGGCCGATGGGGGTGCGGCCGCGGTAGTCAGGCAGGCAGAAGGTGTTGCTGCCATCACCGCCGTAGGTCGTGCCGATCAGGGAGTAAAGGGCTTCAAAGTTCCGGATCAACAGTTGCGCACCGTTACACAGGGCCCAGCCCCTGGGGGCAAAGTTGCCGGCAAACATGCGGATTTCTCCGAGGTATGCATCAGACATATCACTATCCTTAGTCGTTAGGCCCGGGGTGGGTAGGTGCCGGTGACGGCAATGCAGAAGTTGCCGACGATCGACGGCTGCATGTTCGGCAGTGGATAGCCGAGGGTGGTCACCACTGTGATCGGGTTGATCGTCACGCGATCTTTGTCGGCATAAGCGACATAGGTGGGCTTGGATACGGCGCCTTTGGACGTCGAACTGATGGCGGGAATATTTCCCGCCGGCCCGCCGGTGCCGGCGGTGACCGCGACATTGGCGACATGGTTGTGGGCGGGCAGGTTGTTGAGGGTCAGTGCGACCCACTCGGCGCCGTCCATGCTGCCCAGTTCATGTACCCCCAGCACAGGGCTGGTCGACGCGACAGGGTTTTCCCCCAGGGCTGCGCGGCCTCGAAGGTCTGGCAGGCCGAAGGTGGTTCTACCGTCGCCGCCGTAGCGATCGCCGAGCAGGCTGGCCAGCGCCGTATAGTTCACGACGTCAAGGATCTGTCCCTGACACAAAAGCCAGCCTTGTGGGGCCCAGGCCCAAGGGAACAGACGAATCTCGCCGAGAAAGGGTTCCATGTTCTTCGCTCCTTGAAAAAAGGCCTGGCAGAAGTACTTTCCGCAGCTGGCAATTTGATGTTGCGCACGATATACAAAATCGAATTTAGTTAGCAAACAGTATTTCTATCCATGAAAAAAGAGGAACTACTTCCCGGTGTTAGTGGGTTTGCGGCTTATCTTTTTTTACTTGGTCGGTAACATTAAGTTCATCTTGATCGGTAACATTCGATGCGCGTCACAGTCTTGTGCTTTAACGTTTTAGTTGCGGCATAAGCGCAGCGCGGTAAGCCTCATGCCTAGCGGCTTGGCACTAAAGATACAGGCCTTGAGGCATATCGAATGCTGGCTTGCGGCGGGTGGGCGGGGGTTATTGCGCTGCTCGCGAAAGTCCTCTAGTTCGGGCTTTTCAGGCCCTTTCATCACGAGCTCTAGTTGAGCGGGAGACGGCAGTGAAAAGTTCAGAAGAAAACAAAGTAGGCTAACGATCTTCCTGGGCGGGAAGCATGGGCCGCTTCCACGGGGAGGGTTCTGGAGTATAAGCAGAGGCTTTGGAAAGTGTTACCCGAAGCGATCCTTGTTGTTACCCGTTCTTTAAGTTGTTCCCAACTAGAATACTCGGGAATTAGTGCTTTAAGTCTGGCTTGAAAGGCGTTGTTCAAGCGGTGTGCAGAGTTTCTTTCAGGCCTTGCACCTGAAACGGGTAGGGCGCCGCTGCCCTGGCAGGCGGCACCCGGTGCCCGGCTTAGAGCCCGGCGTTTTCCGCCGCTACGCTTTTCGGCTTGCCGTAGTGCCACTCATAGACCACGAACTTGAAGTCCTTGAGATCGCCTTTCTCGTCGAAGCTCAGGTCGCCGGTGGGGGTCTTGAAGGTGCCCTTGTGGATCGCCTCGGCGACTTTTTCCGGGTCTTCGCTCTTGGCTGCGGCGATGCCTCCGGCAATCACTTCCACGGCCGAGTAGGACGGCAGCACGAACGGGCCGCTGGGGTTTTCCTTCTTGGCTTCGAAGGCCTCCACCAGGGCCTTGTTGGCCGGGTCCTGGTCGAAGGACTTGGGCAGGGTCACCAGCATGCCTTCGGAAGCGTCCTTGGCGATCTGCGAGATCGAGTCGTTGCCCACGCCTTCAGGCCCCATGAAGCGTGCGGTCAGGCCCTTTTCCTTGGCCTGGCGCAACAGCAGGCCCATTTCCGGGTGGTAGCCGCCGAAGTAGACGAAATCCACATTGGCCTGCTTGAGCTTGGCCAGGATCGAGGAGTAGTCGCGTTCGCCGACGTTGATGCCTTCGAACATCGCCACCTTGATGCCTTCCTTGCCGAGGATGTCCTTGACCGAGCTGGCAATGCCTTCGCCGTACTGTTGCTTGTCGTGCAGCACCGCCACATTGGTCGGCTTGAGCTGGGCGATGTAGCGTGCCGCCGCCGGGCCCTGGGCGTTGTCCAGGCCGATGGTGCGGAACACCATCTTGTAGCCACGGGCGGTCAGCTCTGGGCTGGTGGCGGCCGGGGTGATCATCACGATGCCTTCGTCTTCGTAGATGTCCGACGCGGGTTGGGTGGAGCTGGAGCACAGGTGTCCGACCACGAACTTGACGCCGTCGTTGACCACCTTGTTGGCCACGGCGACCGCTTGCTTGGGGTCGCAGGCATCGTCGTATTCCACGGCCACCAGTTGCTTGCCGTCGACGCCACCCTTGGCGTTGATCTGCTCGATGGCCATGCGCGCGCCGCTGAACTGCATGTCACCGTATTGCGCCACCGGGCCGGTCTTGGCCCCGGCGATGCCGATCCGGATGCTGTCGGCTGCCATGGAATGGCAGGCCAGGCCGGCAAGGATCATGGCGCTGAGCAGTTGGGTGGCTTTGTTATTGATACGACTCATGGGTTGTTCCACTCCTGTGGGTTACGGTTCTAAGGGTGTTGCGGGTGTTGCCTGGACTGCCGGCGCTCGGGCGCCGGCAGGGTGTTGTAGTCGGCTTTGCCGCCAGATGTGCTGATCCTGCTCAAGGCAGGGCCTTGCCGATTCGGCTCACGGCCTCCAGGGTGGGGCGCGCGGGTTCGGCGCTGGCGTCCAGGGCCTGGGCGATGTCGGCCAGCAGGTCGGCGATGTCTTCCAGCCCCACCGACAGCCGTACCAGGCCCTCGGCGATGCCGTGTTCGGCCCGTTCCTCCTGGGTGTAGGTGGAATGGGTCATGCTCGCCGGGTGCTGGGCCAGGGATTCGGCATCCCCCAGGCTGACCGCGCGGCTGAACAGCCCCAGGGCGTTCATGAAGCGTCGCCCGCTGGCCAGCCCACCCTTGAGTTCGAAGGCGATCATGCCGCCGGGCAGCTTCATCTGTCTTGCGGCCAGGGCGTGTTGGGCAAAGGATGCCAGCCCCGGGTAGGCGACCCAGGCCACGGCGGGGTGGTCCTGGAGGAACTGGGCGACGGCCTGGGCGTTGGCGCAATGGCGATCCATGCGCAGGGCCAGGGTCTTGAGGCCGCGCATCAGGAGAAAGGCGTCCTGGGGCGAGAGCACCGCGCCGGTCAGGTCCTTCAGGCCCTGCAGGCGGATGCGTTCGGCCAGGGCCTGGCCGGTGACCACGATGCCGGCGGTGATGTCGCCATGGCCGCTGAGGTACTTGGTGGCCGAATGCAGCACCAGGTCGGCGCCCAGTTCCAGCGGGCGCTGCAGGTAAGGTGTGCAGTAGGTGTTGTCCACCGCCACGAGCAGGCCGGGATGCTGGCGGGCCACCTGGGCCACGGCGGCGATGTCCACCAGTTGCATGTTGGGGTTGGCCGGGGTTTCGAAATAGATCATCCGCGTGGCCGGGCCGATGGCCGCCCGTAGCTCGCCCAGGTCGGTCAGGTCGACATGGCGTACCTTGACGCCGAATTCGCCAAGGCCGTGGTGCAGCAGGGCAAAGGTGCAACCGTACAAAGTCTGGCCGACGATGACCTCGTCGCCCGGGCGCAGCAGGGTCCACAAGGTCGCGGCAATCGCCCCCATGCCGGAGCCGAACGCCACGGCCGCTTCGCCGTTTTCCAGGGCGGCCATGCGCGCTTCCAGCAACGCCAGGGTCGGGTTGCCGATGCGGGTATAGAAGTAGCCGGGTTCTTCACCGGCAAAACAGCCGGCGCCGTATTCGGCGGTGGCGAAGGTGAAGGTGGAGGTCAGGTAGATCGGCGGGATCAGCGCGCCCTGATGCTCCTGGGGGTTGTAGCCGTGATGGATGGCACGGGTGGAAAAACCAAGGTCACTGTTTTTATTGTTCATGGTGAACGCTCCCGGATTTGCTCTAATGCTATGCTCAAATCCGGCGCAATAATTTCCAATATCGGCCCTTTAGAACCGAATAATTGGAATAAATAACCATAAAAATAAGATAAAAAGGTAAGACATGCCCCTCGATCTGGACCGTATCGACAAAGCCCTGCTGATCGCCCTGCAAGACAACGCCCGGCTGACCAATGCCGAGCTGGCGGACAGCGTCGCCTTGACCACCTCGCCGTGCTGGCGCCGGGTGAAGATTCTCGAAGAGAGCGGGGTGATTACCGGTTACCAGGCGATCCTCTCGCCCAAGGCGCTGGGCTATGGGGTCACCGCCTTTGTCAGCGTGATGATGGAATCCCACTCCCAGGACACCGCCCGGGCCTTCGAGCAGCGGCTGCTGGAGATCCCGGAAATCATCGCCTGCCACAACGTCTCCGGGCGCTACGACTTTCTCCTCGAAGTACTGGCCAAGGACCTGGAATCCTTCGGCGAGTTCGCCCGTGAAGTGTTGCAGACCCTGCCGGCGGTGAAGGAGATCTATTCGAGCTTTTCCTTCAAGTCGGTCAAGCCGTTGCGGCAGATTCCGGTACAAGAGTGAGCGCAGGCGGGGCGCCAGCGTCCCTGCGATTCACAAGCAACCTTGCTGTCTGAAACAGGCCCTCAGCGAAGGAGCGCCGGCCAGGGTTCACACCGCGCCCGGGGCCGCGAGGTTGCAATATTGTCCTTTGAAATACAGCAATGGCTGCGCAGCAGTCGCTTGCTGCAGGTTCAGCGCCTTGACTTCACCGATCACGATCAGGTGGTCACCGGCGACGTGTTCGGCATGAATTTCACAATCGAGCCAGTGCAGGCTGCCGGCAATGATCGGGTTGCCCAGCGGCGATTCCTGCCATTGAACTCCCTGCCACTTGTCCGTGCCTTTGCTTGCGAACTGGTTGGAAATCCTGACCTGCTCGCCTGAGAGGATATTGACCATGAAGCGGCCCGCCTGACGAATCTTGGGGTAGCTGGCCGAGCTGGACATGACGCTGAATGACACCAGCGGCGGGCTCATCGACACGCTATAGAACGACTGGCACGTGAAGCCGAGCGGCTCGCCATCAACCTGCGAGGTAATCACCGTGATGCCGGATGCGTAGTGCCCGAGCGCTTCGCGAAAGCGCATTGGCTCGATAGCCGTACTGGGAAGTGACATGGCGGGTCCTGAATATTGGGTACTGTCCGACAGCGCGCAGAGGGGTGAAGCGGCGGCTTTTCAATCCACCGCTTCACCCCTCTGGCACACCACTTGCGGCTTTAGCTCAGCGCAGGTTCGAGAGTTCTCTTCGGATGATTTCTGCGCCGGCACTCAAAGCCTTCAGCTTGCCCCTTGCCACGCCACGGGATAAGGGCGCCATGCCACAGTTGGTGCAGGGATAGAGCTTGTCGGCATCCACGAACTGCAATGCCTTGCGCAAGGTGTCGGCCACTTCCTCGGGTGTTTCAATGGTGTTGGAGGCCACATCAATGGCCCCGACCATCACTTTCTTGCCTCTGATGAGTTCAATGAGATCCATTGGGACATGAGAGTTGTGACATTCCAGCGAGACTATATCGATACTGGATTTCTGCAGCTTGGGGAACGCCTCTTCATATTGCCGCCACTCTGAGCCCAGGGTCTTTTTCCAGTCCGTATTGGCCTTGATGCCATAGCCATAGCAAATGTGCACCGCCGTTTCGCATTTAAGACCTTCAATGGCTCTTTCCAGGGTGGCCACACCCCAGTCATTCACTTCATCGAAGAAGACGTTAAAGGCGGGCTCATCAAACTGGATGATATCCACGCCGGCCGCCTCCAGCTCCCTGGCTTCCTGGTTGAGGATCTTGGCGAATTCCCAGGCCAGTTTTTCGCGGCTTTTGTAATGGCTGTCATAAAGCGTGTCGATCATCGTCATCGGGCCTGGCAGCGCCCACTTTATGGGTTGCTCGGTCTGCTGGCGCAGAAACTTGGCATCTTCCACGAAAACCGGCTTCTGGCGACTGACAGCCCCCACCACCGTGGGGACGCTCGCATCATAGCGATCACGAATCCTGACGGTTTCACGTTTTGCAAAATCAACGCCGCTGAGGTGTTCGATGAACGTCGTGACAAAGTGCTGACGTGTCTGCTCGCCATCACTGACGATATCAATGCCTGCTTGCTGTTGTTCTTGCAGTGACAAGCGCAAGGCGTCCTGCTTGCCTTCAACCAGTTCTTCCTCTTGCAACTTCCAGGGCGACCAGAGTGTTTCAGGTTGTGCAAGCCAGGAAGGTTTAGGCAAGCTGCCGGCAGTTGAAGTGGGTAACAACTTTTTCATCATGGGTGACCTTGTATTTTTGATGAGTCAAAGAGCGTAATTGGCGGACCACTGCTCAAGAATGGTCTGGTATGGCTTGATGAAGTTGTTCTCGACAAACTGCCCTTGCTCAATCGCCAGGCGGCTACGTTCTTCTCGGTCATAGACAATTCGAGTCAATGAATAGTCCTGGTGCTTCAGGCTCGGTTGATAGGATTTGCCTGCTGCAGAGTTGGCATTGTAGATCTCTGGCCGGTAAATCTTCTGGAAGGTGTCCATCGTGCTGATGGTGCTGATCAGTTCCAGGTTGGTGTAATCACTGAGCAAATCGCCGGCAAAGTAGAAAGCCAAAGGCGCAACGCTGTTGGACGGCATGAAGTAACGAACTTTCAACCCCATCTTGTTGAAGTATTCATCTGTTAGAGAGTATTCGTCCTGCTGGTATTCAATGCCCAGTACAGGGTGCTGGTTTTCAGTCCGATGGTAGGTCTTGCTGCTCGAAACGCTCAGGCAGATCACCGGTGGCTTGTTGAAGTTTTCCTTGTAAGTGCTGGAGTTGATGAAGTGCTTGAATAGCTTTCCATGCAGCTCTCCGAAGTTTTCCGGAATGCTGAACTGTGGTCGCTCCCTGTTGTGCTCCGGCAACAGCACGCTGAAGTCGTAGTCCCGTACGTAAGAGGAAAAGTTGTTTCCTACAACGCCCTCAAAGCGTTCGTTGGTCTTTCGATCGAAAATATTGGTTTTCAATATTTCAATCAGGGGGATGGCATGGCCACTGCTTCGAGTGTCGATGTCCATCTCCACGGAGATGATTTCAAGCTCGACTGCATAACGATCGCCCTTGGGGTTATCCCAATGCGCCAAGGCATTGAAGCGGTTGTCAATCATCCTCAAGGTATTGCGCAAGTTCTCTTGGCGACTCTTGCCCCTGGCCAGGTTGGCAAAGTTGGTGGTGATGCGCGTATTCTCGGACGGGTGATAATTTTCGTCGAAGCAAATGCTCTTGATGGTGAATGTGAAATCGTTGTTCATTGTGATCTGGCATCCTGATTTCCGAGATAAGTCCTGAACTTGTTTGTTGGCTTTCAGTGCTTTCCAGTTTTGTTCCTGGCTGCTTTTGCTCGGTAGTCTTTATGTTGTCTATTATTGAGGCGCATCTTATGTCGAGCTATTAATTGAGTACTAATGAATTGATTTCACCAGGTCTTTAGTCACATTCATGATGAGATATTCACTCAATCGCAAAAGCCTATTTGCCCCAGTATTCATTGCCCGGCCAAACCACTGGTTGAGGGTGTGCCTGGGCTCTGGCGCAATCCGACCCGTGGTGGCTGCGGCAGCACTCGACAGGGCTGCCAGTGCCAGATGGGCCGGGAGCTGGCCCATCAATGCAATTGCTGCTCGTCCAGGTAGCGGTTCAGGCATTGGATGAAGGCCTGGTGCTTGCGGGTCTGGCGCCTGTGGGCGGGGTAGATCACATGGATCCTCGGGCCGAACTGCTCCGGGTCCAGCTGCGCCTCGGGCAGCAGTTGCACCAGCTCGCCGCGACGCAGGTAGGGCGCGGCGCTCCACTGCGGGCACAGTTGCAGGCCCAGCCCGGCCAGTAGGGCACCGAACAGGAAATCGTAATTGTCACTGGCCAGCCGCGGCACCGGCTGGGGCACACGCTGCTGCTCGCCATTCAAGGTGAAGCGCCAGAAATGCGGGTTCAGTGCCGGGTGACGGAAGATCAGCCAGTCATGCTCGGCAAAATGCGCCGGGGTCACCGGTAAGGGCTGGCGCTGCAGATAGCGCGGGCTGGCGCAGAGCAGGATGCGGTTGGCCGTCAGCGGGCGGGCGATCAGGTCCGGCAGCTCCACCGGCCCGTCGCGCACGGCCAGGTCATAGCCGCCACTTTGCAGGTCGACGAATTCGTCGGTGAGCTCCACGTCCAGGCGCATCTGCGGGTACTGCTCAAGAAAGCCGTAGCAGGCGCCATTGAGAAAGGCCGGGGCGAAGGAGGGCGGCGCCACCAGGCGCAGGGTGCCGCACATTTCCTGCTGCAGCCGCTCGATGTCTTCCCCGGCCTGTTGCAGTTGGCGCAATACCTGCCGGGCGCTGGCCAGGTAGATATGCCCGGCCTCGGTGAGGGCGATCCGGCGTGTGGAGCGCTCCAGCAAGCGGGTGCCGAGCTGGTTCTCCAGGTGGCTCACTGCCTTGGTCAGGGCCGAGGTGGTCTTGCCCAGGCACGCGGCGGCGCGGGTGAAGCTGCCCTGATCGACCGTGGTCACGAACATGGTGATGGCGCCCAGCTGGTCCATTGCAGTCTTGCCTCTTTGGAAAGGATGGGTTGCGCGAAGCAGTATTCTTAAGCACCGGTGACTTGGCTAGTCTCTGGCGCATTCTGAGCCAAGGGTGCGAACAACCATGAAAAAGACGCTGAATATCACGCTGGCCTCGGCCCTGGCCCTGGTCTCGCTGCACAGCCAGGCCGCGGTGGACCTGGTGCTGCACAACGCCAAGGTGTTCACCGCCGAGCAGGGCCAGCCCCTGCAACAGGCGGTGGCGGTGGAGCAGGGGCGCATCGTCATGGTCGGCAGCGATGCCCAGGTGCTGGCGCTGAAGGCCCCGGGCACCCAGGTCATCGACCTGCAGGGCAAGGTGCTGAAGCCGGGGTTCATCGACAGCCACAGTCATGCCATCTTCGGGGGCCTGAAGCTCAAGGCCGCCGACCTGGAAACCCAGCAACTGCCCCTGGACGAGCTGGAGCAGCGCCTGCGCGGCTGGCGCGATGACGGCAAGGCGCGGCATGGCGAGATCCTCAGCGTCAGCGGTTTTCCCTCGACCTACTGGAGCCAGGTGGACGCCCTGGAACAGCGCTTCAACCAGGGCGAATGGGCCGATGTACCGATTCTGTTCGTTGGCTGGGACTACCACACCGGCTGGGCCAACCGCGCCATGCTCAAGCGCGGCGGCATAGACGCCGCGCGGGTCAAGGCGCTGCAGGGCGAGGCCCAGGCCACCATCGGCCATCACCCGGACAGCAGCCCCAACGGTTTTGTCGCCGATGCCGGGCTCTCAGCCCTGACCTCGCAACTGCCGCCGCCGAGCTTCGAGCAGTTGCTCGACGCTGGGCGCGCCGCCCGCGACCTCAACCTGAGCCTGGGCATCACCGCGCTGATGGACCCGGCGGCCAACGCCACCCCGGGCGACGCGCTGTTCGCCATGCATCCCACGGCCCAGACCGTCGGTGTGCTGCCGGTGTACAAGGCGCTGGCGCAGAAGGGCGAGCTGACCCTGCGGGTCGCGGCCCTGATGGTGGCCAATCCCAAGAGCCGCCCGGCGGACCTGGAGGTGCTGGAGCAGGTGCGCCAGCAGTTCCTCGGGGTGCCGAACCTGAGCCTGCCGGGGATCAAGATCTTCGCCGACGGTGTCGCCGAGTTTCCGGCGCAGACCGCTTCCCTGCTGACCCCCTACAAGAACTCGAAGAAGGACGGCGAACTGCTGATCGACCCGGCGCATTTCGGCGAGCTGGTCAGCGCCGCCGATGCCCGTGGCTGGCTGGTGCATGTGCATGCCATTGGCGACCGCGCGGTGCGCGAATCCCTCAACGGCATCGAGCAGGCGCGGCGTGATCGCCAGAGTGGGGTGGTGCACTCCATCACCCACTTGCAGATGGTCAACCCCAAGGAGTTCGCCCGCTTCAAGCCACTGGACGTGATCGCCTCCATGCAGCTGTACTGGGCCGCCGCCGATGAGCTGAGCATCGATTTGCTCCAGCCCTACATCAGCGCCATGCAGTTCCAGTTCATGTACCCGGCCCGCTCGCTGCTGAAGAACGGCGCCACCATCGCCGGGGCCAGCGACTGGCCGGTAAGCACCCCGGAACCCTGGAAGGCCATCGCCCAGGCCATCAACCGCAAGGGGCCCAAGGGCGTGTTGAACAAGGACGAAGGCATCGACCGGGAAACCATGTTCTACGCCTACACCCGCAACGCCGCGCGGGCCATTGGCCTGGAGCAGCAGATCGGCAGCCTGGCCCCGGGCAAGCAGGCCGACCTGATCGTTCTTGACCGCGATGTGTTCCAGGTGCCCCAGGAGCAACTGGCGCAAACCCAGGTGCTCAAGACCTACTTTGCCGGGCGTGAGGTGTATAGCCGGCCGTGATGCTGCATGGATGCCGGCCGGGCCCGCGATCTTCATCGCGGGCTTTTTTTTGCCTTGTCGACCACTGCGACGCCTTCGCTGGCAAGCCAGCGCCTACGGGCGAACGGCCTCACGGCCAAACACTTTTCTGCACGGCGATGATTGACGCGGCCAGAGCGTATCCCTATTATTTGTCGACCGACAAAGAATAGGGAGCAGTTCGATGAAAACCCTCAAGGGGCCCAGCCTGCATCTGGCGCAATTCAGCGCCGAGACGGCGCCGTTCCACAATTTGCCGGCGATTGCCCAATGGGCCGCCGACCTGGGTTTCAAGGCGCTGCAGATCCCTGCCTGGGATGCGCGGTTGTTCGACGTCGCCACGGCGGCCGAGAGCCAGGACTACTGCGATGAACTCAAGGGCCAGCTGGCGCAGAAGGGCCTGCAGATCAGCGAGCTGACCAGCCATATCTTCGGCCAACTGGTGGCGGTGCACCCGGCCTACGACGCGATGTGCGACAACTTCGCCCCGCCAGCGCTGCGGGGCAATCCGCAAGCCAGAACGGCCTGGGCCATGGAGCAGATGAAGCTGGCGGCCAAGGCTTCGCGACGCCTGGGGCTGAGTGAGCTGGGGACCTTTTCCGGGTCCCTGGCCTGGCCTTATCTGTTTCCCTTTCCCCAGCGCCCCGAGGGCCTGATCGAGACGGCGTTCGACGAGCTGGCGCGGCGCTGGCGGCCGATCCTCGATGCCTGCGACGAGCAGGGGGTCAACCTGTGCTACGAGATCCACCCCAGCGAGGACCTGCACGACGGCACCAGCTTCGAACGCTTCCATGAATTGGTGGACCATCACCCGCGTTGCAACATTCTCTTCGACCCCAGCCACTTCGTGCTGCAACAGCTGGACTACCTGAGTTACCTGGACATCTACCACGAGCGCATCCGCATGTTTCACGTCAAAGATGCCGAGTTCAATCCCAGCGGCCGCCAGGGCATCTACGGCGGCTACAGCGCCTGGGTCGAGCGCGCCGGGCGCTTCCGTTCCCTGGGCGATGGCCAGGTGGACTTCAAGGGGATCTTTTCCAAGCTGGCGCAATACGACTACCCGGGCTGGGCGACCCTGGAATGGGAGTGCTGCCTCAAGGATCAGGAGGATGGCGCCCGGGAAGGTGTCGAGTTCATCAACCGGCACATGATCCAGGTCACCCAGCGCATCTTCGACGACTTCGCCGGCGCGCAGATCGACCGCCAACAGATCAACGCCATGCTCGGCATTGCCTGAAACCCTTCATCGAGAACACACCATGAATGCTTTGACTGACACCCTCCAGGCCGACAGCCTCGACCTGGTTCACCGCTATGTGCGCGTCGATGGCCAGCGCATCCACTGTGTCATCGCCGGCACGGGCCGGCCGGTGCTGTTGATTCCCGGCTGGCCGCAGACCTGGTACGCCTGGCGTCAGGTGATCCAGGCCCTGGCTGCCCAAGGCTTCCAGGCCATTGCCGTGGACCCGCCGGGCAGCGGCCAGTCCGACCGCCCTGAGCACGGCTACGACACCGGCCATGTGGCCGCGGTGCTGCACCAGGTGATGGGGCAGTTGGGTTTCGAGCGCTACAGCGTGGTCGGCCACGACGTCGGCATGTGGATCGCCTACGCCTTGGCCAGCGACCATCCGCAGGCGGTGGAGCGCCTGGCGCTGACCGAGGCGGTGATCCCCGGGCTGGCGGATGCACCACCGATTTTCGTCGCGCCGCAGCAGAACATCTTTCTCTGGCACTTCATGTTCAACCAGCTGCGGGATTTGCCGGAAGCCTTGATCGCCGGGCGCGAGCGGGCCTATCTGAATTACATCTTCGACCACTGGTCCCATCGCCGCGAGGCGGTGGCCGCCGAAGTCTACATCGAGGCCTACGCTGCCCCGGGCGGGTTGCGCGCAGGCTTCGCCTATTACCGGGCGATCCCCGAGACGGTGCGCCAGAATCAGCTGCGCGCGCAGCGGCCGCTGACCATGCCGGTGCTGGCCATTGGTGCCGAGCACGCCACCAACGATGCACCTCTGCTGACCCTGCAGGGCCATGCCAATGACCTGCGCGGGGCCATTGTCGAGGACTGCGGGCACTTCATCATGGAAGAGGCACCGGAGGAATTTCTCGCGCTGCTGCTGCCGTTTCTGCAGGAGGGCCGTGACTGAGGCAGGGCGCAGGCAAGGCCGCGGCCACGGAAATTGGCCGCGGCCGGCGCAAATCTAATATCATTTCGTCCCGGCGCCCTGCGCCAACCGGCTGTTCGGGCTCAACCGAGCGCCTTCCCTGTCCCGACGAGATACCCGACCCCCATGGCTGGAAGACCCCGCGAATTCGACCGTCACCAGGCACTGCGCCAGGCGCTCGAACTGTTCTGGCGCCGTGGTTTCGAAACCACCTCCATGGCCGACCTGGTGGCGGCCCTGGGCATCGCCTCGGCGCGCATCTATGCCGCCTTCGGCTCCAAGGAGGCGTTGTTTCGCGAGGCCATCGAGCTGTACGAAAGCCAGGAAGGCGGTTTCGCCGACCTGGCCCTGCAAGAGCCCTGCGCCTACGTCGCCATCGAGCGCATGCTGCAAGAAGCGGTGGCACTCTACACCCGGGCCGACGGCCCCCGTGGCTGCATGGTGGTGGCCTCGGCGGTGAACTGCTCAAGCGACAACGACAGCGTGCGCGAATGGCTGGCCGAACATCGCCGGGCGCGTACCGCAAGCATTATCCAGCGCCTGGAAGCCGCGCAGCAGGCGGGTGAATTGCCCGGCCACAGCGATGCAACTTCCCTGGGCGATTATTACTCTACGGTGCTCCACGGGCTGTCGGTGCAAGCCCGCGACGGCGTCAGTGCGGCGCGCCTGCTGCAGGGCGTGGCGCTGGCCATGCAGGTCTTTGCGCGAACCGCCCAAGGGAATTGAAGCGGCGCTGCACCCTGGCTCCGCCTGGGAGCCTTTGCCCGCAATCCGGGAGCAGCGATGCTGGCCCGGGTTGTGCATTTTTCCAGCGGGTCCCGGACCCGTTCCATCATCGAAAGAGTATGACGCCCCCCCATGAGTGATTCCGCGGCGACACCCCAAGGCAACTGGCAGCCGGTCATCGCGCTGGCGTTGGCGGCCTTTGTCTTCAACACCACCGAGTTTGTGCCGGTGGGCCTGCTCAGCGCCATTGGCGCCAGCTTCGACCTGCCCACCGAGCGGGTCGGTCTGATGCTCACCATCTACGCCTGGATCGTGTCCCTGACCTCGCTGCCGGTGATGCTGCTGACCCGCAACATCGAACGACGCAAGCTGCTCACGGTGCTGTTCGGGCTGTTTATCGTCAGCCATGTGTTCTCCAGCCTGGCCAGCAACTTCGGCCTGCTGATGCTCAGCCGCATCGGCGTGGCCCTGGCCCATGCACTGTTCTGGTCCATCACCGCGTCCCTGGCGGTGCGCCTGGCGCCGCCGGGCAAGCAGGTGCAGGCCCTCGGGCTGCTGGCCACCGGCACCTCACTGGCCATGGTCCTGGGCATTCCCCTGGGCCGCTTGCTGGGCGAGGCCCTGGGCTGGCGCACCACGTTCAGCGTGATCGCGGCCATGGCCGGCCTGCTGGTGCTGTGGCTGATCCGCACCTTGCCGCTGCTGCCGAGCCAGAACTCCGGTTCCCTGCGCAGCCTGCCGCTGCTGTTCAAGCGCCCGGCGCTGGTGGCGATCTATGTGCTTACCGCCCTGGTGGTGACGGCGCAGTTCACCGCCTACAGCTACATCGAGCCCTTCATCAAGGTGGCGGCGGGCCTGGGGGGCGAGGTGGTGACCCTGGTCCTGCTGGTGTTCGGCGGCGCCGGGATCATCGGCTCGCTGCTGTTCAGCTGGCTGCACCGCCACAGCCCCCAGGGGTTTCTACTGACCGCGGTGGCGCTGCTGGCGCTGTGCCTGAGCCTGCTGTTGCCGCTCAATGGCCACGTCTGGTCGCTGGTGGCCCTGAGTGTGTTCTGGGGCATGGCGATCATGGGCTTCGGCCTGGCCCTGCAATCCAAGGTACTGGTGCTGGCGCCGGACGCCACCGACGTGGCCATGGCGATGTTCTCCGGCATCTACAACATCGGCATTGGCGGCGGTGCGCTGCTGGGCAGTTGGGTCGGCGGGCAGTTGGGCTTTGCCTATGTCGGCCTGGCGGGTGGCGCCCTGGCGACCCTGGCCTTGCTGTTGTACAGCCTGGCCCTGGGCCGCATGAGCCGCACCAGCGTGTAGCCGCTGCCGCAGGCTGCGAACGGTCTGGGCGGCACTCCGTCGCAGGGGCGCGGCGCTCTTGAGGCCGATAGAGGTTCGGCGGTCGATCGTCAAGCAAGGTCCTGCGGACCTTTTCGCAGCCTCGCCGCAGGCTCGGCAGCGGCTACAGGGCCGCAGGGTTTCGATAATGCGCGTCGTTCGCCCGAAGGTTACCGGCGTCGGGCTACGGGCCAGCAGGCCACCAGTACGAGCAGCAGCGCCGCCAGCAGGTAGGGCAGGCGTGGCTCCAGCCCGTAGATCAGGGTCCCGGCCAGGGGCCCGACCACTACCCCCAGGCCCTGGGCCGCGCCGATGGAGCCGGCCGTGGCGCCTTGTTCGGCGGCGTCCACCGAGTTGCTGGCCAGGGCGGCGAAGGAGGGGAAGATCCAGCCCATGCCGGCGGCCGAAACAAAGAACCCCAGCCACAGCACCCAGGCCTGGGCCGCGAGAATGCTGGTGACAAAGCCCAGCGCCGCCACCAGGGCGCCGATGCGGATCATCCGCAGCGGCGGCCATTCCAGTTTGCGCACCACCAGTTGCGAGGCGATCAGCGCCACCCCCACCAGGGTCAGGGAAATGCCGGCGGTCTGCGCCGCGTCGGCCGGGCTCATGCCCAGGCGGTCGAGGGCGAAGAAGCCCACGGTGATCTGCGCCATGGCCACGCACAGCATCGAGACGAACGCCACCACCAGCGGCCGGCGCAGGCGCGGATCGCCCAGGCTCACCGGCTTGGGCGGCTGCTTGAGGTGCAGTTCCTGGCGCGGCAGCCGTGCCTTGAGGAAGGCGAAGCCCAGCAGCGGCAACACCGCCAGCGCATAGAACGGCAGGCTCAGGCTGTGGCGCGCCAGCAATGCGGCAAGCGCCGGCCCCAGGACCAGCCCGCAGGCGTTGGCCGCCCCCAGGGACGCCATGGCCCGGGCGCGATGCTCGGGTTCGATGTTGTCGGCGATCAGCGCATAGCCGCCCACCGGGATTGCCGCATAGAACACCCCGATCAGGCCGCGGCCCAGCAGCAACCCGGCAAACGCCAGCAGCGCCGAAGGCAGGGCGTGCAGCGCCACGTCGATAAATAGGCTGAGGGCGAGAAAGGCCAGGGTGAAGCCGCCGGTGCCCAGCAGCAGGATGCGCCGCCGACCGAGGCGATCGCTGGCCCGGCCCCATGGGCGGGCCAGGAGCATCCAGATCACCCCGGAGACGGTCACCGCCATCCCTGCCTGCCAGGTGGCCAGGCCGAGAATCCGCGCAATGGGGCCGATCAGCGAAACGAACGCCATCATCGCCATGGTGCAGGCCAGGTTGGCCACCAGCAGCGGGCGCAGGTCGAAGGCCGGGGCGGCCTGGGGCGTGTCCAGGGTGTCGAGGGGCAACTGTTGAGCGTTGGTCATGGTTTATCCCAGGGCTGAGTGAGAGGGCAGGCGGCCGTCGACCATCACCAGCGGTCGACCGCGTACCTGTTCCAGGCTGGCGTCGACGCCGTAGACGTCGCGCAGCAGTTGTGGGTTGATCACCTCCAGGGCCGGCCCCGCGGCGGCCAGGCGGCCATGGTGCAGCACCACCACCTGCTGGCTGAAACCCAGGGCCAGGTTGATATCGTGGACCACCACCAGGGTGATCAACTGGCGCTCGCGGGTGGCCCGGGTGATGGCTTCCACTACCTGGCACTGGTGGTACAGGTCCAGGGCGCTGGTGGGTTCGTCCAGCAGCAGCACCCGGGGCTGGCGCACCAGGGCCTGGGCCAGGCCCACCAGTTGGCGCTGGCCACCGGAGAGGGCGTCGATCGGGCGGTCGGCCAGGGCGGTGAGGTCCAGGTCCTGCAGCACTTGTTCGACCCCGTGCAACACCGCCGCGCTGGGCCGGCCAGGGGCGAAACCGCCAGTGCGATGCCCGGCCATGGCAGCGCTGAGCACTGCTTCGAAGGCGCACAGGCGGGTACGTTCCGGCAGGCTCTGGGGCAGGTAGACGATGTGCTGCGCCCGTTCCACCTGGGGCAGGCGGTTGAGGTCGACGCCGTCCAGCAGTACCTGGCCCGAGGTCTTGTGCAACCCGGCGATGCCCCGCAGCAGGGTCGACTTGCCCGCCGCGTTGGGGCCGATCAGCGCGGTCACGCTGCCCCCGGCCAGGGGCGGCAGGGCCACGTCGCACAGCACCTGGCGGTTGCCGTAGTGCATGTTCAGGCCGGCGGTGCACAGGCCGGCGTTGGAGGACACAGGCGGCTTCACAGGACACCTCGACGGTTGCGCATGACGATGGCCATGAAGAAGGGAATGCCCACCAGGGCGGTGACGATACCCACCGGAATCAGCACCCCGGGGATCAGCGCCTTGCTGGCGATGGAGGCCATGGACAGGATCAGCCCGCCGCTGAGCACGCTGGCCGGCAGGAACAGCCGATGGTCTTCGCCCACCAGCAGGCGGGCGATGTGCGGGGCGATCAGGCCGATAAAGCCGATGGTGCCGACAAAGGACACCGCCAGGGCCGACAGCAGGCTGATGCGCAGCAGCGACAGCAGGCGCAGGCGACCAACGTCGATGCCGAAGCTGCGGGCCCGTTCCTCGCCCAGGGTCAGGGCGGTCAGGGCCCAGCTCTGGCGCAGGGAGAAGGGCAGGCACAGCAACAGCGCCAGGGCCAGTACCGCGAGCTTTTCCCAGGAGGCCCGGGCCAGGCTGCCCAGGGTCCAGAACACCAGTTGCTGCAGGCTGTCCTGGGTGGCGACAAATTGCAGCAGCGCCACCAGGGCGTTGAAGGCGAACACCAGGGCGATGCCGAACAGCACCAGGCTTTCCACGCCGAAGCCGCGCCAGCGTGCCAGCAGGTACAGCAAGGCCACCGAGGCCAGGGCGAAGAGGAAGGCGTTGGCCGAGATCAGGTACTGCGCCGGCACCCCGGGAAGGCCCAGGCCGAGGACGATGGCCAGGGCTGCACCAAACGCCGCGGCGGCGGATACACCGAGGGTGAAGGGGCTGGCCAGGGGGTTATCGAGCACGGTCTGCATTTCCGCGCCGGCCAGGGCCAGGGCGGCCCCCACCAGCACCGCCATCAGGGCGTAGGGCAGGCGCACGTTCCACACGATCACCGCTTCCACCCGGGGCATCGAGCCCGGGTCCCAGAGCACCTGCAGCAGGCGCGACAGGCTCATCCCCGAAGGCCCGGTGGTGATGTCCAGGGCCAGGGACAGCAGCAGGGCCAGGGCCAGCCCGCCCAACAGCAGCACCCGGCGGCCATGGCGCCTTTGGTAGTGCCCTGAGGCAACGCGCTCCTGCACGTCGGTAGCAGCCTGGGTCATGGCGCCAGACTCGTGGCAAACACGCCGCTGGCGGGAATCGGCATGAAGCGCTGGTACAGCTCGCGGCGGGTCTGGTCCGGGTCCAGGTCCTTGAACAGTTCAGGGTGCAGCCACTTGGCCAGGGCCTGGACCGCGATCAGGTGCTCCGGCGAGTCGTAGAAAATGTGCCACAGGCCGTGCACATTGCCCTCGCGCACCGCCCGCAACTCGTTCAGCGGTGGGCGCTGGGCGGCCTGGCGCAGGCTGTCCCGAGCCTGTTGCAGGGTGGCGGAGTAACCCAGGGTCACGCCGCCCTGGCCGGCGGCAAAGACCCCGGTGGCCACGTAAACGTCCGGGTCGCTGGAGAGAATGTACTCCACGTTGAGCACACCAATGGGCCCGGGTATGCGCCCGTCGGCAATGTTGCGCCCGCCCGCCAGCTTGATCATCTCGCCGAAGTTGCCGGTGCCTGGCGAGCCGCAGCAGTCCTGCAGCCCGGCGAGCATGTCGATGAAGATCTTCGGCTGCTTGACGGTACCGGCCTTGGCCAGGGTCTGGGTGACCTTGGCCAGGGACTGCTGATAGAAGGCAATGAATTCCTCGGCCCGCTGCTCACGGCCCAGGGCCTGGCCCAGCAGGCGCATGCTGGGCACGGTGTTGCTCAGGGGATGGTCGCTGAAGTCGACGAAGATCACCGCCACCCCGGCGGCCTCCAGCTGTTTCACCGCCTCGCTGTCGGGGCCGGGCCCATGGCCGCCGCTCAGGGCCATGATCGCCAGGTCCGGGTGCACCGCCAGGGCCTTTTCGACGCTGAAGGTCTCGGCCGAGGTGCCGCCCACCAGCGGCACCTTGTCGGCCTGGGGGAAGACCTTGTGATAGGCCTCGTAGCCCTGCACGTCGAGGCCGCGAAAGTCCCCTTGCCAACCGGCGAGACGGGCGAACGGGTTCTGGCCTTCGAGCAGCGACAGGGAATAGATCATCCGGCCTTCACCCAGGAGGATGTGCTCGACCTTCTCCGGCACCTGGACCTGGCGTCCGGCCAGATCGGTGAGGGTCGCGGCGCTGGCCGTGGCGGCCCATAGCAGGCCCAGGGGCAACAGGCCGAGCAAGAGCCCGCGCTGGGCGCGGCGCAAGAAATCACGGTGTGTCATGGCTAGTTTCCTTGAACGATTGGACGGCCTGGCGGGCAGCGCGCTTGCGCCACCACAGCAGCAGGCCGGTGAGGTACAGAAGGGGTAACGAAATGCCGCAGAGAAAAGCCAGCCAGGCGCCGGGGGGGCCCAGCAGCAAGTGGCCATGGGCCGCGGAAAACAGCGGCTTGATCGCCATCGGCTGGGCGCCGGGCCAGGTGAAGAGGTCGGGGCGCGCCAGCCAGGCACCGCTGCCGGCAATCAGCAGCAGCGGCAGGCACAGCCAGGCCGCCGCCACGTTGTGCCATTCCCGCAGGCGCCGGTTGCCCCGGCTGCCGGGACGCAGGCTGGCGGCCTTCCACCAGCTGCGCCGGCCCGGCCACCACAGGTACAGGCCACTGCCCAGGGAGCCCAGCAGCGCCAGGCCACAGAGCAGCACCAGGTTCGACCCCCAGGCTGGCGGCAGCAGCAGGCTGCGGTGCAGCGCCACCAGCTTGGCCAGCCACAGGTCCTCGAAGACGAAGAAGCCCCGGGGTTCGCCGCTATAAGGATCGATCATGGCGATGCCGGTGCCGGGACGCTCCTTGAGGGCCCCGAAGACGATCACATTGTCCGATTCGAGAAAGCCTTGGCGCGGTGGGGCTGCGCCGAAGACCTTGTGCAGTTGCGGGTAGGCGTCGGAGGCGGCCCTGATCCAGGCGTCCTGTTGCAGCAGCGTGCCATGCTCGCCAGGGGCCAGTTGCAGCATCTGCGCACCGACCTCCCAGCGCAGGATCGGCCCCTTGAGCTCCAGCAGCGAACCACTGAGGCCCAGCAGCGCGAGGAACAGCCCCAGGCACAGGGCCAGCCAGCGGTGCAGCCTGAGCCAGATATCACGCATGGACAGCATCGGCGGCTTACCAGCGATAGCGCAGGCTGGCGATGACACTGCGGTCATAACCGGCGCTGCAATTGGTCAGTGAGCAGCCTTCGTAATAGTGCTTGTCGGTGAGGTTGGTGGCATTCACCGCCAGGCGCAGGCCCTTGGCCGCCGGGATCAGCTTGTCGAAGTCGTAGTGCACCGCCGCGTCCAGCAAGGTGTAGGAGGGCACGCGCTGGGTGTTGGCGGCATCGGCCTCGGTGGAGCCGATGTAACGCACCCCGGCGCCGAAGCCCAGGCCGCTGAGGGGGCCTTCGGGCAAGGTGTAGTCGGCCCACAGCGAGGCCATTTTTTCCGGGGTGTCGGTGGGGCGTTTGCCCTTCTCCAGCGGGTTGTTGCTCTTGCTCACCTCGGCGTCGTTGTAGGTCAGCGCCGCCAGCAGGTCCAGGCCCCGGGCCAGGCTGGCCTTGCCTTCGAGCTCGATGCCGCGCACGTTGATCTCGCCGGTCTGGATCTTGTTCAGGCGTTCGGCCGGGTCGGTGGTCAGGACGTTTTCCTGGGTCAGGTCGAACAGCGACAGGGTGATGTAGCTGTCGATGCCCGGCGGCTGGTACTTGACCCCCACTTCCGATTGCTTGGCGCTGGTGGGCTTGTACGGCGTGCCGTAGAAGTTGGTGCCCAGCACCGGGTCGAAGGACGTGGAGTAGCTGATGTAGGGCGCCAGGCCGTTGTCCGCCAGGTACACCAGCCCGGTGCGGTAGGTGAACTTTTCGTCGTCCTGCTTGCTGCCGCTGTCGTTCATGCGGTTATCGGTACGGGCGCTGGAGCGGTCCTGGCGTCCGCCGACGGTGAGCACCCAATGCTCATCGAAGGTGAACTGCTGCTGGGCGTAGACCCCGACCTGATCGGCGCGCTGCACGGTGTTGGTGAAGGGGGTGCTGGGGTCGAACACGCCGCCGTGCACCGGGTTATAGATGTCGATGGGCGAAGCCGAGCCGCCGCGCAGGTAGTAGTCCTCGCGGGTGCGCCGGTAGTCGATCCCCAAAAGCGACACCATTTGCGTGCTGCCCAGGTTCCAGCGGGCCTGGGCATTGTTGTCCAGGGAGTAGGTGTCGCCGACGATGCGAAAGCGATAGGCAGCGCGGTTCAGGGTGCGCAGGTCCGGAGCCAGGGACATGCCGCTGGCGGTGTTGGTCAGCAGGTTGACGTGGCCGTAGCGGGCGCTGGAATTGAGGCTCCAGACGTCATTCAGGCGGTGCTCCAGCAGGTAGCCCAGGGAGTACTGGGTGCGGTCGTTGTCCAGCCCCGGTTCATCGAGGAAGACGTTGTGCCTGACCTTGCCATTGGGGTTGCCAAGCAGGGTGCCCTGGGCCGGCAGGAACACCCGCGGCGCGCCGAACGTGTCCTGGGTGTAGTCGGCCAGGAAGGTCAGGCTGGTGTCGTCGTTGGGCTTCCAGGTGAAGGAGGGCGCGAAGTACTGTTTGTCGTCCTTGATGTGATCGAACTGGGTGCCGCTGTCGCGCTCCAGGCCCACCAGGCGATAGAGGAATTGCCCTTCATCATCCAGCGGCCCGCTGAAGTCGAACTGGCCCTGGGCTCGGTCGAAGCTGCCCCCCTGGATCTGCACTTCATGGAAGGGCTTGTCCAGCGGGCGCTTGCTGATCTGGTTGACCACGCCCCCCGGCGAGTTCTGCCCGAACAGCACCGAGGCCGGGCCCTTGAGCACATCGATGCGCTCCAGGCCATAGGCTTCGACCTTGGGCCAGGCCTGGGCGGTATTGCCCTTGAGGCCATCGCGGAGCATGCCGGTGGTGACGTCGAAACCGCGGATCGAGAGGGTGTCGAAGCGCTGGCTGGCGGCGGTGGTATTGGCCTGGACCCCGGCGGTGTAGCGCAGCGCCTCGTTCACCGACTGCACCTGCTGGGCATCCATCTGGTCACGGGTGATCACGGAGATCGACTGGGGAATTTCGCTCAGGCTGGCATCGGTCTTGGTTCCGCTGAGGCTGCGCTTGGCCACGTAACCGGCCTGCGGCCCGGTGGCGGAGTCGGGCTGGGTGGCGCTGATCACGCTGGTGTCCAGGGTCAGGGCGTGGTCCTGGTCGGTATCGCCATCGGCGGCCAGTGCGGCGCCGGCCTGGGTCAGCGAGAGGCCCAGGGCCAGGCCGTGGATCAGGCACGCCAGTGGGTTGCGGCCCAGAGCCGGACGCGAGACCACACAATTGACGGGACAACCTGAGGTGTTTCGGTGCGCAACGCGGCTACCCATGCTTCACTCCGTGATGGGGATTAAATGAGAATGCAAACGTATCTCATTTGTGAGCTTGGGTTGCGGGCTAAAACTTTGGCTTGAGCGACCATTTCTTTCGTTTGCGGTACGGCGCGGGGAGGGCGCCCGGATCACCAGGCGCAGCTTTGGATGGAGCAGGCTCGAGCAGGAGCGGGCTCAACGCAAGGACTTGGGCGACACCCCGAAGCGCTTGCGAAAGGCCGTGGAGAAATGCGCCGGGCTGTAGCCGACCCGATAAGCCGCGCTGGAGACATTGGTCTCGCCACTGGCCAGCAAGCGATAGGCTTCGCCCAGGCGCTGCTCCTGCAGGTAGGCATAGACGCTGGTGCCAAACACCTGACGGAAACCGGCGGTGAGCTTGCGCGGGTTCAGGCCCACCTGGCGCGACAGCTCCGACAGCGAAGGCGAATCCTGCAATGAGTTGAGCAGCAGGTCACGGGCGGCATGGATGCGCTCGATGTCCGCCGAGCTGCACGGGCTGTCCTGCAGTGGCCTGGATTCGGCCTGGGCGAGAATCCCCTCGACCCCCAGGGCGGTGAGTTCCAGGGCCTTGCCACCCAGGTAGAAGGAGCGGGTCGGGCCCTGCAGCGGGCAGGTGAAGATCTGTTGCGCCAGGGCCAGCAGCGGTTTGCTCGCCGGCTGGCAGAACAGCATCGGGCCGCCGCCGCGCTGATCGAGCAGGCGCTCGGGTTCCAGGCCGACATTGCGGATCGAGGGGAAGTCCAGCTGCACCGTGGTGTAGCGCACCGGCACGCCGCTGGCGAACAGGTGGTCGCCGCAGTGCTCGCCCTGGTTGGCCACGGCGCACAGGGTCGGTCCGCGGATCTCCACTTCGGGCTGGCCTTCGACCCGGCAATTGAGCTGGCCGCTGAGCACCAGGATGATTTTCAGGCCTTCCCAGAGCGGCTCCTGCATCCACATCTGGCTGTCCATCAGTACGGTCCCGGTAGAGAGGGTGACCTCCGGGACTACAGCGGCCGACCCGGTGTGCTGCGGGTTGGGAAAGTGCAGGGTGGAATCCCTTTTGACAGGCTGCGGCGCAGCGTTGGGGCTGAGCATGGCGAACTCCCTGTGGACCTGAAAAGAGGCCATACGCTAGCAGGAAATTGCCTTTCTGTAATTAAGAATGATTATCCTTTAGCCTTCGAGCACCGTCCTGCCGCGCTCTTTCCGGGGCGCGCCGCGCAATCAAAAGAAAAAGCCGCGCAAACGAATGTCCTGCCGATTGCCGGGTCCGGCAAATTGCCTATTAATAATCACTCTCATTTCCAGGCACGGCAGCCTCCCATGGACGACCCCTTGCTCGACAGCGCCGCAGGACCGCCGGCAACTCTTCATTCCCGCCAACCCTGACGGCGGATTCCCAGCTCATTCCAGGGGCCTGATCTTTCAGGTCCAGGGCCGCTTTTTGCGTAAAAAACATCAGGAGACAGCATGTCCACTTTCGATGACCTCAAGGATTGCCCCTCTTGGCCCGAAGACTTCGCCCAGCGCTACCGCCAGGCCGGCTACTGGCGCGACGAAACCTTTGGCGACCTGCTGCGCAGCGCCGCCCAGGCCTTTGCCGAGCGTGAAGCACTGACCGAGGGCGAGCAGCACCTGAGCTACCGGCAACTGGACCTGCGGGTCGACCAACTGGCCGCCGGCTTATACCGGCTGGGTCTGCGGGCCGGCGACAACGTGGTGCTGCAACTGCCCAACAGTGCGGCCTTCGTCGAAGTCTGCTTTGCCCTTTACCGCCTCGGGGTGCGGCCGATCTTCGCGCTGCCGGCCCACCGGCACCTGGAAATCGGCCGCTTCTGCGAGTTCGCCCAGGCCCGGGCCTACTTCTGCGCCGACCGGGACGCCAGCTTCGACTATCGGGCCATGGCCCGCGACCTCAAGGACCGCAACCCGCAGCTGGAGTGGGTGGTAGTCGCCGGCGAGGCCGAGGAATTCACGGCCTTGCACAGCCTGTATGAGCCGGCGCCTGTGCGTACCTTCCAGTCCCCCAGCGCCGACGCGGTGGCCTGTTTCCAGCTCTCCGGCGGCTCCACCGGGGTGCCCAAGCTGATCCCACGCCGGCACCACGAATACCTCTACAACCTGCGGGCCAGTGCCGAGCGCTGTGGCCTGTCCGAGGCCAGCGTGTACCTGGTGGCGCTGCCCATGGCGCACAACTTTCCCATGTGCTGCCCAGGGTTCATCGGCACCTTTTCGGTGGGCGGGCGGGTGGTGCTGAGCCCCTCGCCGAGCCCGGAAGTCTGCTTCGAACTGATCGAGCGCCAGGGGGTGACCCACACCGCGCTGGTGCCGCCCCTGGCCCTGGTCTGGCTGGAAGCGGCCCAGGCCCGAGGGCGTGGCCTGGCGCCGTTGCAACTGCTGCAAGTGGGCGGCGCCAAACTCAGCTACGAGGCCGCAAGGCGCATCGAACCGGTGCTCGGCTGCCGCCTGCAGCAGGTGTTCGGCATGGCCGAGGGGCTGATCTGCTACACCGACCCCGAGGACCCGCCACAGCGGGTGCTGCACACCCAGGGCCGGCCGCTGTCGCCGGCGGACGAAATTCGTGTGGTGGACGAGCACGACCAGCCGGTGCCGGTGGGGCAGGTGGGGCAGTTGCTGACCCGCGGCCCCTACACCATCCGCGGTTACTACCGTTACCCCGAGCACAACGCCCAGGCCTTCACGGCCGATGGTTTCTACCGCACCGGCGACCGGGTCATGCTCACCGCAGACGGCTACCTGATGGTGGAAGGGCGCGACAAGGACCTGATCAACCGCGGGGGCGAAAAGATCGCTGCCGAAGAAGTGGAAAACCTGCTGCTCAGCCACCCGGCGGTGGCCGACATCGCCCTGGTGGCGATGCCTGATGCCTTCCTGGGCGAACGCACCTGCGCCTTCGTCATCCCCCGCGGCACCGCGCCCCGGGCCCCGGAACTGCTGCGTCACCTAAGGGCCCAGGGCCTGGCGGCGTTCAAGCTGCCGGACCGCTTCGAGTTCATCCCGGCCTTCCCCCAGACCGGGGTCGGCAAGGTCAGCCGCAAGCACCTGCGCGAGGCGATCCAGGCCCTGTACTTCGGCGCCCAGGCCGAACCCCTGGAGGGAAGTGGCGCCCGTGGCTGAACGACAAGGACTTTGCGACCTGTTGCACCCGGTGCGCGGGCGCCTGCTGGCGGCCATGCTGCTGCAGGCCCTGGCGGCGCTGGTGGGGCTGTTGCCGTTCATTGCCGTGGCCGAACTGGCGCCGCTGCTGCTGGCCGGCGAGCTGGATGCGCAGCGTGCGCAGTTCTGGCTGCTGGCCGGCGCCGCCGCCTTGCTCCTGCGCCTGCTGGGGCTGGCGGCGGCATTGCAGATCACCCACCTGGCCGACAGCGACCTGCAACGCCAACTGCGCCAGCGCATCGCCGCGCACCTGGCACGGGTGCCCCTGGCCTGGTTCGGCCAGCAGCGGGAGACCGCCGAACGGGCCTTGCTGGATGATGTCGGCGCCCTGCACCAGTTGGTGGCGCACCTGCCCAACAACCTGGTGGCGGCGCTGGTGGTGCCCCTGGCCAGCCTGGTCTACCTGCTCACGGTGAGCCTGCCCATGACCCTGGTGGTGCTGCTGCCGCCATTGCTGGCGCTGTGGCGCTTGCGGGTCATGCGCACCCCGGCCTATCAGGCCGAGCGCCAGCGCCTGGGGGCGGCCCTGGGCGACCTGTCCACCGCGACCCTGAACTTTGTGCAGAGCATCGCCATGGTCAAGTCGTTCGGCCGTGCCGAGCGGGTGCAGGCGGATTTCGTGAGCGCGGTGCGGGGTTTCGGGCGTTTTTTCTCCCAGTGGGTGGAGCGCTGGGCGGGCCTGGGGGCGAGTGTCGAGGTGCTGCTGTCGCCCTTGCTGGTGCTGGCCCTGGTGCTGGTGGCCGGGGTGGCGCTGACGGCGGCCGGCTGGCTGCACCCGGTGCAACTGTTGCCGTTCGCCCTGCTTGGCCCGGCCCTGGCGGCGCCGGTGGCGGCATTGGGGCATGGCGCCGATTCCCTGGTCCAGGGCCGGGCGGCGGCGCAGCGCATCAGCACCGTGCTGAGTACCCCGGTGCAGGCGCAGCCGGCATTTTCCCGGGAGCCCGAGGGGCATCAGGTGATCTTTGATGAAGTGGCTTTCAGCTACCCCGACGGCACCCAGGTGCTGCACGGCATCGACCTGTGCCTGCAACCGGGCACCCTGACCGCCCTGGTGGGGGATTCGGGCGCTGGCAAGTCGACCCTGGCCACCTTGCTGGCGCGCTTTGCCGACGTCAGCGGCGGGGCCATCCGCATCGGCGGCGTCGACCTGCGGGACATGGACAGCGCGACTCTCTATCGCCAGGTGGCCTTTGTCTTCCAGGACGTGCGCCTGCTGCGCAGCAGCGTTCTGGACAACCTGCGCCTGGGGCGTCCCGAGGCCACGCTGGCCGAGGTCGAGGAGGCGGCCCGGGCGGCGCAGATCCACAGTCGTATCACCGCCTTGCCCCAGGGTTATCACACCCAACTGGGCAGTGGCGTGCAGCTCTCCGGTGGTGAAGTGCAGCGCCTGGGCATTGCCCGGGCGATGCTCAGCCAGGCACCGATCCTGGTGCTGGACGAAGCCACCGCCGCCAGCGACCCGGAGTCCGAAGCGGTGATCCAGCAGGCGTTGTCGCGGCTGGCGGCGGGGCGCACGGTGCTGGTGATCGCCCATCGCCTGAGCAGTATCCAGGATGCCGACCAGATTGCCGTGCTGCAGGCCGGGCAACTGGTGGAATGCGGCCGGCACCCGGCCCTGCTGGAGCAGCAGGGGGTGTATGCCGGGCTGTGGGCGGCGCAGCAGTTCTGCGCCGTGGAAACGGCGGGGGAGCAGGCATGATTGGCGCACTGTTACGCAGTTTGCAGCCGGCCGAAGCCAGCCTGCTGCGCCGGGCCTTGCTGGCCATGGCCACCAGTGCCCTGGCCCAGGGCGCGGCGCTGGCCCTGTTGCCCATGGCCTTTGCCAGCCTGTTCGATGCCGCTGCCGGGCAGGCGCCGTGGCGATGGGCCGGGGCCTTTGCCGGTTTCGCGCTGCTGTGCCTGGGGTTGCGCCGGCATGCGCAGCTGGCGGGCTACCGCGCGGGCGCCGCGGCGGCCCAGTCGTTGAACCTGCGCATCGGCGAACAACTGGTGCGCCTGCCCCTGGAGTGGTTCGTCGAGCGCCGCAGCGCCGAGCTCAATCGGCTGGTGACCCACACCGTACTGCAGATCATGAGCACCCCGGCGCACCTGTTGCAGCCCATGGCCAACGCCTTGCTGACGCCCCTGGCGCTGCTTGTGGCGCTGTTCTTCTATGACCGCACCATGGCCCTGGCGGCCTTGGCCAGCGTGCCCCTGCTGCTGGTGTTCTACCACTGGGGCGTACGCTGGGGCGGCCAGGCCGAAAGCCGCAGTGAGGCGGCGGCCAACGAGGCGGCGGCGCGGGTCCTGGAGTTCCTGCGCCAGCAGCCGCTGCTGCGTGCCAGTGGCCGCACCGGCGAAGGCTTCAGCCTGCTCACCGAGGCCTTGCAGCAACAGCGCCGGGCCCAGCGTCGGGCCCACTGGCGGACCTTTCCGGCGGCCCTGGGGCTGGCGGTGGTGCTCCAGGCCGGCTACACCGCGATGCTGCTGTGCGGCCTGTATGCAGTGCTCGCTGGCAGCCTGGGAGTGGCCCAGTACCTGGCGCTGGCGGTGCTCGCCACCTGCCTGGTGGAGCCCATGGGCACCCTGGTCAACCTCGGCACGACCTTGCGCCAGACCCGCCATGGCCTGAACCGTTTGCGCCACTTGTTGCGCCTGCCGGCGCTGCCGGAGCCGAGCCAGCCCGAGGAACCCCGGGGGCATCAGGTGCAGGTGCGCGACCTGGGGCTGGTGCGCCAGGAGCAGGTGATCCTGCAGGGCATCAGCTTCGAGCTGGCGCCGGCCTCGCTGAACCTGCTGGTGGGCGCCTCCGGCTCCGGCAAGTCGAGCCTGCTGCGCCTGCTGGCGCGGTTCAGCGATGTCGATAGCGGCGCCATTTTGTTGGGTGGTGTCGACCTGCGCCAACTGTCCGCCGCGCAGCGCGATCGTTCCATCGCCCTGATGTTCCAGGGCTGTCCGCCGCTGGCTGCGAGCCTGCTGGACAACCTGCGCCTGGGCGGCCCCGAGGCCAGCGACAGCCAACTGATGGACGCCGCCCGCGCCACCGGCCTGGACCTTGTGGCCCAGCGCCTGCCCCAGGGCTGGCAGACCCGGGTCGGCGAGGGCGGCGTCAGCCTCTCCGGGGGCGAGCGCCAGTGCCTGGCCCTGGCCCGGGTGCTGCTCAAGGACGCCAGCCTGATCCTGCTGGACGAACCCACCGCGGCCCTCGATGCCATCAGCGAGGCCCGGGTCAACCGTTGCCTGCTGCAACTGGCGCGCAAGCACACGGTGCTGCTGGTGACTCACAAACCGACCCTGGCCCCCAGCGCCGGACAGATCCTCCTGCTGGACCAGGGCCACCTGGCCCAGCGCGGTACCCACGCCCAACTGATGGCGGCCCCGGGCCGTTATCGCGAGCTGTTCCACGAGCGCGAGGCGATCAATCGCTGGCGCCTGCGCCAACCCCCTTCCGTACCCCAAAGGAACGTCCACCATGACCGATAACCCAGCACTGGCACGCGCTCATCCAGCGGACGCCGGCCTGAGTCATTCACCCCAAGGACTCTGCGAAGGCATTGCCCGGCTGCTCGGCTACAGCGCCGAGGATCTTGAACCCCAGGCCTCCCTGATCGAGCAGGGGCTCGACTCGGTGAGCATCATGCGCCTGCCGGCGCTGCTGGCCGCCGAAGGCGTGGCCCTGAGCTTCGCCGAACTGATCCAGCAACCGACCCTGGACGCCTGGTGGGCGCTGATCGAGGCTCGCCGTGGCCTCGCGGCGCCGCGCCTGCAGGCTGTGGTCAGCGCTCCTGCCAACAGCGATTTCGCCCTGACCCCACTGCAACAGGCCTACTGGTTCGGCCGCGATCCGGGCATGCCCCTGGGCGGCGTCGGCTGCCACCTGTACCAGGAACTGGACGGCCATGGCCTGGAGCCCCAGCGCCTGGAGCAGGCCCTGCGCCGCCTGTGCCAGCGCCATCCGATGCTGCGGGCGTGCTTTATCAGCGACACCTGCCAGCGCATCCTGCCCCAGAGCCCCTGGCCCGGGCTGACCGTCCACGACCTGCGCCAGGCTTCCTGCGTCGGGGCTGCCGAGGCCCTGGAGCAGATCCGCGAAAACCTCTCGCACCGGTGCCTGGAGGTCAGCCGCGGGCAGGTATTCGATGTGCAGTTGAGCCTGCTGCCCGAAGGTCGCAGCCGCCTGCACCTGAACATCGACCTGCTGGTGGCTGACGTGCTCAGCATTGGCATCCTGCTGCGCGACCTGGCGCTGATCCATGCCGGCCAGGAGCGCAGCCTGCCGACCCTGGACTGGAACTTCGCCGACTACCTGCGGGCCGAACAGGCGGCGCGCGCGCCACTGCTGGCGGCGGCCCGGGACTATTGGCTGGAGCGCCTGGAAGAGCTGCCGGACGGCCCGCAACTGCCCCTGGCCCAGGAGCCGCAGAACGCCGGTACTGCGCGTTTTCGCCGCCTGGCCATGCGTCTGGACCAGGGCCAGTTGCAGGCCCTGGAGCAGCGCGCCCGGCAGCACGGGCTGACCCTGGCCAGCGTGCTGGCCTGCGCCTATGCCCAGGTGCTGGGGCGCTGGAGCGCCAGCCAGCATTTCCTGCTCAACGTGCCGCTGTTCAATCGCCAGGAACTGCACCCGTGCGTGCCTCATCTACTGGCGGACTTTTCCAACCTGGTGCTGCTGGAGGTCGACCAGCGCCAGCCCGCGCCCTTCAGCCAGCAGGCCCTGGCGTTGCAGGCTCAATTGCACCGCGACATCGCCCACAGCGCCTGGCCCGGGGTCGAGGTGCTGCGCGAGCGGGCGCGGCTGCGCCAGGGCGGTGGCCAGGGCGCGCCGGTGGTGTTCGCCTGCAACCTGGGCCCGGCCTTTGTCGACGCCACCTGCCGCGAGCAACTGGGCGAACCGGGCTGGGCGCTGTCGCAGACGCCCCAGGTCTGGCTCGACCACCAGAGCTACCCGCTGGCCGACGGCCTGCTGCTGAACTGGGACGCGGTGGACGCGCTGTTCCCCGAAGGCCTGCTGGACGAGATGTTCGACGCCTACCGCGCCTTGCTGTTGTGGCTATGCGCCAACGACTGGCAGCAGGTGGCGCCCTTGCCGCTGCCGGCGGCGCAACAGCAGCGCCGCCAGCAGGTCAATGCCACCGCACACGCGACCCCGGCGCAGCTGTTGCACCAGGGCTTTTTCCAGCAGGCGCGCCTGAACCCCGAGGCCGTGGCGCTGATCTGCGAGCAGGGCAGCCTGAGCTACGCCGAGCTCGCCCGGCAGGCCCTGCAACTGGCCGGGGCCTTGGGCGAGTGGGGCGTGCAGCCGGGTGACGCGGTGGCGATCACCTTGCCCAAGGGCCGCGACCAGGTGGTCGCGGTGCTGGGGACCCTTGCCGCCGGGGCGGTCTATGTGCCGGTGGGCATCGAGCAGCCGCCGGCGCGCCGCGACATGATCTACCAGCGCGCCGGGGCGCGGGTGGTGATCACCGATCAGGCCCACCGCGAGGGCGGTATCTGGCTCGCCGAACTGCGGGTGGTGACCCTGGCCCAGGCGCTTGTCGCACCGGCGCTGGGGCAATCCCTGGAGATGGCGGCGGATGCCCTGGCCTACGTGATCTTCACCTCGGGCACCACCGGCGAACCCAAGGGCGTGGAACTGTCCCACCAGGCGGCGATGAACACCATCACCGCCATCAACCGGCGCTACCAGGTGAGCGCCGAGGATCGGGTGCTGGGGGTCTCGGCCCTGGATTTCGACCTGTCGGTGTACGACCTGTTCGGCCTGCTGAGTGTCGGCGGCGCCCTGGTACTGCCGGCGGACGAGCTGCGCAAGGAGCCCCGGGAATGGCTGCGGCTGATCCGCGAGCAGCGAGTGAGTGTGTGGAACTCGGTGCCGGCGCTGCTGGACATGCTGACCCTGCAAGTGCGCGACGACGGCGGCCTGGGAGCCTTGCGCCTGGCTATGGTCTCCGGTGACTGGGTCGGCCTCGACCTGCCACGGCGCCTGGAGCGGGCGGCGGGCCACCGCGTGCCGTTCGTGGCCCTGGGCGGCGCCACCGAGGCGGCGATCTGGTCCAACTACCAGGACGTGGCGCAGGTGCCCGGGCACTGGCGTTCGATCCCCTACGGGCGGCCCCTGGACAACCAGTGCTTCCGGGTGGTGGACAGCCAGGGCCGGGACTGCCCGGACTGGGTGCCCGGCGAGCTGTGGATCGGCGGTGCCGGGGTGGCCGCCGGCTATCGCGGCCTGCCGACCCTCAGCGCCCAGCGCTTTGTCGAGCACGAGGGCCGGCGCTGGTATCGCACCGGCGACCAGGGCCGCTACTGGGCCGACGCCAGCCTGGAGTTTCTCGGGCGCCTGGACCATCAGGTCAAGGTCCGCGGCTTTCGCATCGAGCTGGCAGAAATCGACGTGGCCCTGGAGCGCCACCCGGCCATCGACCGCGCGCTGAGCCTGGTGCTGCCCGGCAGCGAAGCGCAGCTGGCGGCGGTGCTGCTGGCCCGGGAGCCGCTGCCCGAACCCCAGGCCCTGCGCCAGTGGCTGGGGCAATGGCTGCCCGAACACATGCTCCCGGACCTCTGGCTGAGCCTGCCGGAACTGCCCCTGAGCACTAACGGCAAGGTCGATCGCGCGGCTTTGCTGTGGCTGCTGCAGGAGCAGCGCCGGGGCATCCAGCCGCAGAGTGCCGAGCCGCCGCAAGGGGAATGGGAAGAGGCCGTGGCCGCGCTCTGGCAGGAGCTGCTGGAGGTGCCGCAGGTGGGCCGGCACCAGGGCTTTTTTGCCCTGGGCGGCAACAGCCTACTGGCGGCCCGGTTGATCGAACGCATCGCCCGGCAGTTCCAGCTGGAACTGTCGCTCAAGGATTTTTTCAACGCGGCCACCGTGGCCCTGCAGGGGCAGTTGCTTGCCTCGCGCCGGGAACAGCGGCCCGTCAATCAGAACGCAATGGTGGAGGGCGTGTTATGACGCTGCAGCAACTGCAACAGGATCTGCAACAACTGGGTGTGGAACTCTGGGAAGAACAGGGTCGCTTGCGCTATCGGGCCCCGGCCGGGGTCATGGACGAGGCGCGCCTGCAACAGCTGCGCGAACACAAGGAGGCGCTGCTGCAACAGCTGCAAGCGGCGCAGATGCCGACCCTGGAGGCCGACCATTCGTCCCGGGAAGAACCCTTCCCGCTGACCGACGTGCAGGCCGCCTACCTGCTGGGCCGCACCACGGCTTTCAGCTACGGCGGCGTGGCCTGCCACGGCTACCTGGAGTTCGCCCAGAAGGACCTGGACCCGGTGCGCCTGGAGCAGGCCTGGAACCAGTTGATCGCGCGTCACGAGATGCTGCGGGCCGTGGTCCTGGAGGAGGGCTACCAGCGCATCCTGCCCCAGGTGCCGCATTACTCCATCGCCCGCCACGACCTGAGCCGGGACGACGGCAGCGCCTTGCAGGCCTTGCGCGAGCGCATGGAACTGCGCCGTGCACCGCCCCAGCAATGGCCGCTGATCGAGCTGTGCGTGAGCCTGGGTCGCGACACCTCGCGCTTGCACCTGTCAGTGGACCTCTTGGTGTGCGACTACCAGAGCGTGCGCATGCTGCTGGCCGAACTGCAGCAGCTGTACCGCGGCGAGAGCCTGCCGGCGCCGGCGCAGATCAGCTTTCGCGACTATGTGCTGGGTGAGCGCCGCCTGCGCGAGCAGCCGCGCTACCAGCGTGATCGCGACTACTGGTGGGCGCGGGTCGACAGCCTGCCGGGTGCGCCGGAACTGCCTTTGCTGGGGCCGCCCAGCGGGCCGCGCTTCCAGCGCCGGGCCATGGGCCTGGAGGCCCGGGACTGCAATGCCTTGCGCCTGAACGCGGCGGCGGCCGGGGTCGGTGTGTCGGCGGCAATCCTCTCGGCCTATGCCGAAACCCTGGGCCGCTGGAGCCGGCGCGGGCACTTCTGCCTGAGCCTGACCCTGCTCAATCGCCTGTCCCTGCACCCCCAGGTGGATCGCCTGGTGGGGGACTTCAGCTCGGTGGAACTGCTGGAAGTGCAGACCCTGCAAGGCGGCAGCTTCGGCCAGCGCAGCCAGCAGCTGCAGGAGCGCCTGTGGCAGGACATGGACCATCGCCTGTGTTCGGGCATCGAAGTGCTGCGCGAGCTGGCGCGGCGCAAGGGCCAGGACGCGGCGCTGATGCCCTACGCCTTCACCAGCACCCTGGGGGCCGGCGGCGAGAGCGGCGGCGGGGCCTTCATGCCCGGTGCCGAGCTGGTGTTCGGCATTAGCCAGACACCCCAGGTGCTGATCGACTGCCAGGTCAGCGAGCGTGACGACGGCTTGGCGATCAACTGGGACATCCGCGAAGGGGTGTTCAGCGAGACCCTGCTGGATGCGCTGTTCGACACCTTCGAACGCTTGCTCAAGCGCCTGGCCCGGGAGCCCTCGGCCTGGACCCTGGATGACTGCCTGGAGTTGCCGGCGGCCCAGCGCCTGCAGCGCGAGCTGGTGAACCAGACTGCCGCGCCTTTGCCCTCCGGCCTGCTGCATGAGCCGTTCTGGCGCCAGGCCGCGGCTGCTCCCGAGCGTGTGGCGCTGATCCAGGGCGCCGCGCAACTGAGCTACGGCGAACTGGCCGGGCGCGCCGAAGCCGTGGCCGAAGCCTTGCTCGACGCCGGCTGCCAGCCTGGAGAGCGGGTCGCGGTGTGCATGGACAAGGGCCTGGAACAGGTGATCGCGGTGCTCGGCATCCTGCGGGCCGGGGCCGCCTACCTGCCCCTGGACACCAACCAGCCCGAGGCCCGGCGCCAGTTGATCCTGGACAACGCCGAGGTCGCCCGGGTGCTCAGCCAGTCCTGGCTGAGCGACAGCCTGTGCTGGCCGGCGCGGGTGACCCAGGTGATCGCGGTGGACCAGGGCCCGCGGGCGGCACAACGGGCGTTGCCGAGCCTGGACATCGACCCGCAGCAACTGGCCTACGTGATTTACACCTCGGGCTCCACCGGGGTGCCCAAGGGCGTGATGATCAACCATCAGGCGGCCCTCAATACCATCGTCGACATCAACCAGCGCTTTGCCATCGAGGCCCAAGACCGGGTACTGGCCCTGGCCAGCCTGGGCTTCGATCTGTCGGTGTACGACATCTTCGGCCTGCTGGCCGTGGGCGGCGCCCTGGTGCTGCCGGACCCGCAACGCCGCGCCGACCCTTCGCATTGGGCCGAGTGCGTCCGGGAACACGGGGTGACCCTGTGGAACTCGGTGCCGGCGCAATTGCAGATGCTCACCCACTACCTGCAGGCCGTGCCATCCATGGCCCCCGGTTCCCTGCGCCTGGCGCTGCTGTCTGGAGACTGGATCCCCCTGAACCTGCCGGCGGAGGCCGCCCAGCTACTGCCCGGGCTGCGGCTGATCAGCCTCGGCGGCGCCACCGAAGCGGCGATCTGGTCGATCTACTATCCGATTACCCAGGTCAACCCCCAGTGGCGCAGCATTCCCTACGGCATGCCCCTGGCCAATCAGCGCTTCATGGTGCTCGACGAGCAGGGCCGGGATCGCCCGCAAGGGGTGGCCGGCGAGCTGTACATCGCCGGTAGCGGTCTGGCCCTGGGTTACCTGGGGGATGCCGAGAAAACCGCCGAGCGCTTTGTCGACCATCCGCGCAGCGGCGAGCGCCTGTACCGCACCGGCGACCTGGGGCGCTACCTGGACGACGGCCTGATCGAGTTCCTCGGCCGCGAAGATTTCCAGGTCAAGGTCCGTGGCCACCGCATTGAACTGGCGGAGGTGGAAAGCGCGCTGCTCAGCCATCCCCATGTGGAGTCCGCGGTGGTGGTGGCAGCGGGCGAGGGTGCCTTCGAGCGGCACTTGCAAGCCTGCCTGCGGGCCAGCCTGCGGGACACGCCGATCGCCTGGCCGGCGCAGTTGCAGGCGCGCACCCAGGCGGCGGCCGAAGCCGTGCGCGGCGGCTTGAGCGATGCCCTGGTGAGCGAGATGTCGGCCTGTGTCGAGCGCGCCGCACTGCTGTCCATGGGCCTGGCCCTGCAACGCCCCGGCTTGTTCGAGAGCGCCGGGCAGAGCCATGCCCTGGACGAGATTGTCGAGGCTTGTGAGGTGGCGCCGCGCAACCAGCGCTTGATCCGCCGTTGGCTGCAAGCCCTGGCCCGGGAAGGCCTGGTGCACCGGGACCTGCACACCGGGCGTTATTCGGGCCTGCAGGTGTCGGCCGAGGAATACCGCCAGCAATGGCAGCGCATCGATGCCCTGGAACCGTCCGTGGGCTGGGGCGGCGAAGTGCTGCGCTACCTGCGCGAAAGCCAGGAGCAACTGCCGGCGCTGATGAGCGACCAACTCGACCCGCTGCACCTGCTGTTTCCCCAGGGCCGCACCGACACCGCCGAAGGCGCCTACCGCAAGAACCTGATCAGCCAGTACCTGAACCAGGCGGTGTGCGCCGCGGTGCAGGAGATCATCCGCCAGCGTCCGGCCGGCCAGCGCCTGCGCCTGCTGGAAATCGGCGCTGGGGTCGGCGGTACCAGCGCCGACCTGATCCCGGCCCTGGACGGGCTGGCGGTGGACTACCAGTTCACCGACCTGTCGCAGTTCTTCCTCAACGAGGCCCGGGAACATTTCGCCGCTTACCCCTGGGTCAGCTACGGGCTGTTCGACCTCAACCAGGACCATTGGGCCCAGGGCGTGGCCGCCAACTCCCTGGACGTGATCCTCTGCGCCAACGTGCTGCACAACTCGCGGCACGCCAGCCGGGTGCTGGCGCGGCTGCGGGAGATGCTGGCCCCGGGCGGCTGGCTGATCTTCATCGAGGCCACTCGCGACACCTACCAGATCATGGCGTCCATGGAGTTCAAGGAGGGCCTCACCGCCTTCGAGGATTTCCGGGCCGAACTGGATACCACCTTCATCCGCCGCGAGCAGTGGCAGCAGTTGCTGCTGGAGGCCGGAGGCGAGACCCCGCTGTGCCTGCCCGGGGCCGATGACGCCATGTCGCAGATCGGCCAGCACCTGTTCATCACCCGCTTCAAGAGCGAGCGCCAGGCCCTGGAGCCCGAGCAGATGCGGGCCCATCTGGCCCGGCACCTGCCGGAGTACATGATCCCGAGCCACTGGCAGATCCTCGATGAAATGCCCCTGACCGCCAACGGCAAGGTCGACCGCCAGGCACTGGCGCGGATCGGCGTGGCCGGCCCCGAGCAGCAGGCCAGCAGCGGCGCGGCGCCCGTGGATGAGCTGGAACGCAGCATTGCCGAGGTCTGGCAGACCCTGTTGCGGGTGCCGGCGGTGGGCCGTGACCAGGGCTTCTTCGAGCTTGGCGGCGACTCGCTGCTGGTGGCCCAGGTGGTGGGCCGCCTGCGTGAAGCCTTGCCCCAGGCCCGGCAGTTGCCCTGGAGTGACCTGCTGCGCCAGTTGATCAACCAGCCCACGGTGGCGGCCCTGGCCGATTACCTGCGAGGCCAGGGCGTGGAGGGCGATTCGCCGCTGGTGCGCATCAGCGACAAGGCCCAGGGCCCGACGCGGATCTTCGTCCACGACGGCAGCGGCACCCTGGCGCCGTACCGAGCCCTGTTTGCCGCCCTGGGGGAAGAAGCGCCCCTGGAAGGGCTGGTGCTCAACGATGTGCCGGCCTACCTGGCCCTGGAGCCGGCCACGGCGATCCGCCAGTTGGCCGAGCGTTATGCCGACACTCTGCAGGCCGAAGGCCGGCGCCAGGTGAGCATCGTCGGCTACTGCCTGGGCGGGCTGCTGGCCACCGAGCTGGCGGCGTGCCTGGCGGCGCGCTCCATCGAGGTGCTGCAACTGAGCGTGATCAGCAGCTACCGGGTGCCGTTCATGATCGAGGACGACCTCTTGGCCGAGTACGTGTTCGCCCGGGTGATGCAGGCCGATCCGCTGGCCCTGGGTTACCCCGAGGATGAACAGGCCATGGAACGCACCATCGCCCGGGTGCTGGCGCAGACTCCGGGGCGCGTGCCCCAGGGTTCGCTGCTGGCCTTGAGCGAGGATGCCCAGTGCGCCCCGGCCCTGGCCTGCCTGCGGCGTCTGGCACACAAGACCCCGGAGCAGCGCCTGCAGGCCATTGCCGAGGCCATGCGCCACGCCGGTTCGCAACTGAGCGACCTGCACTGGCTGCGCGAGCAGTTGCAGGTATTGCGCCACAGCCTGGCCGCGGTAGCCCTGCACGAGGCCACGCCGTACCAGGGCGACATGCTGTTCATTCGCCAGAGCGGCGAGGTGCAGGTGCTGCCCGGCATGCACCGCGACATGAGCGCCTACTGGCAGGCCCTGTGCCTGGGTGAGCTGCGGGTAGTGGATGTGCCCGGGGATCATTTCAGTTGCATGCAGCAGCCCCAGGTGCAAGCCGTGGCCCAGGCCTTCGATGCACCCACCGAGGTGGCGGCATGAGGGCAGGGGTGATGGGGCTGGTCGGCGCTTACGGCAGCGTCGGCCGTCAGGTCGCGCAGTTGCTGGCCGGTAAGGTGGCACTGCGCCTGGGTGGGCGTGATCCGCGGCAGGCCGAGCAACTGAACCAGCAGTTGGGGGCGCGCGCCGAGGTGCGCGCCCTGGACCTGTGGGAGCCACAGAGCCTGGCGGACTTCTGCGCTGGTTGTTCGCTGGTGATCAACTGCGCCGGGCCCAGCTACCGGATTCTCGATCGGGTGGCCCGGGCCGCCCTGACCGCAGGCGCCGACTACCTGGATGTGGGGGGCGACGATCCACTCCATGAGCGGCTGGTGGGACAGCTGCCGGCGGGGCACCGGGTGCTGTTGTCGGCGGGCATGCTGCCGGGGCTCTCGGGGCTGTTTCCGCAACTGCTGGCGCAGTCCTTCCAGCGGGTCGATGCCTTGCGCTGCTATGCCGGTGGGCTGGGGCGCTTGTCCGCCACGGCTGCCGAGGATTTCCTGCTGAGCCTGGGCAACGGCTTCGGCCAGGCCCAGTGCGGCTGGTGCGAAGGGCAGGTGGTGCGCAGCACGGCAAGTGCCGAACAGGCATTGCAACGCGACTGGCTGCCACCGGCCGGGGTGCAGGCCTATCCGTACCTGAGCACCGAGCAGCAGCGCCTGTTCGGTGATGTGCCGGTGCGCCACGGTCAGGGTTTCAACCTGTTCGAGGGCGGCCAACTGGCGGCGGCCCTGCAACGTATCCAGGGCTCGGCGCCAGAGGCGCGGAGCAGCGCGCAGAACATCGCTGCGCTGGTGCAGGCCAGCGCCCTGGATGTGGCCGGGCGCCGGCCCTATCAACTGCTGGCGGTGGAAATCGACGGCCTGCGCGAGGGCCGCCAGCAGCAGGCCAGCGCCTGGCTGCGGGCCAGCGACGGCTCGCGCCTGACCGGCAGCGTCGCAGCCTTCTGTGCATTGCAGTGGGCGCATCTGCCTGAGGGGCTGCACTACGCCGCCCAGGTGCTGGACGCGACGGCCTGCCTGGAACAACTGCTGCGCTGGCTGCCGGATACCCGGGTGCGCCTGCCCGACTTCGCCGCTGTGGCGCTGGCCGAGCCAGAGGAGGGCGTGCTGTGAGAAAGGTTCCCAGTGCCTGGCTGCGTCGTTATCCGCAGCCGCAACCGCCGCGCTGCCGCCTGGTGTGCCTGCCCCATGCCGGTGGCAGCGCGAGCTTTTTCAACGACTGGCGTGGCCAGTTGCCGGCGGATGTCGAGCTGGTCAGCGTGCAGTACCCGGGGCGCGAAGAGCGCCTGAGCGAAAGCTGGCCCGGCAGCCTGGAGTGGATGGCGGGCACTATTACCCGGGCCCTGTCGGACCTGGTGGACCGGCCCCTGGTGCTGTTCGGCCACAGCATGGGCGCGGCCCTGGCCTATGAGGTGGCGGCGCGCATGCAGCAGCAGGGCTCGGCGCCACAACGGTTGATCGTGTCCGCGCACCCCGCGCCCCATCGCCAGCGCAGCGGCGAACTGCACCTGGGCCCGGACGAGGACCTGCTGGCGGATGTGCGACGCCTGTCGGACGGTGCGTCGTCGCCCCTGGATGACCCGGCGCTGCGCGACCTGTACCTGCCGGCGTTGCGCAACGACTACCGGCTGATCGAGTGCTACCGCGGTGCGCCCGGCCGCGCCCTGGACCTGCCCCTGAGCGTGTGCCTGGGGGCCCGGGACACCGAGGTGGACCAGGACGAAGCCTATGCCTGGGCCGAGGTCAGCGCCCAGGTCACCGACTTCCAGGCCTTCCCCGGCGGGCACTTCTACCTGCGCGAGCAACAGGCCGAACTGCTGCGCCACCTGACCCGGCTGCTGGCCGGCCATGGAGAGCAGCCGTGGCAGTGCTGGCCTTCGACCCCATGAATTTTCCCTTGGTAGACCCCGACATGAAGACACCCGAGCAGTGCAGCGGCCTGGACGACGTCCGCTGCGGTATCGACGCCATGGACCAGCAGATCATCCAGGCCCTGGGCCGGCGCCTGGCCTACGTCAAGGCGGCGGCGCAGTTCAAGCCGACCGAGGACAGCATTGCCGCCCCGGAGCGGGTTGCGGCGATGCTCCCGCAACGTCGGCAATGGGCCGAGCAGGCGAGCCTGGACCCGATGTTCGTGGTGCCGCTGTTTGCCCAGATCATCCACTGGAACATTGCCCAGCAAGTGCGCCACTGGCGCCGTCAGCACGGGCTGGATCAAGGAGCCCAAGATGAGTGAATCCTGCCTGTCCGGCTTGACCCGGGCCCTGCGCAAGGGCGAATCCCTGGCCCGACGCAGAGGTCGGGCGGTGCTGGTGGTGTACAGCCTGGCCGCCGAGCGCCTGGAGCCGCTGCGGCTGTTTGCCGCCAACCGCCAGGTGTTCGGCCAGAGCCTGTTCTGGTCCAGCGACCAGGGCGCCCTGGCCCTGGCCGGGTTCGGCTGCACCGAAGAAATCAGCCCGCCGGCCGCCGAGCGTTTTGCCGCCAGTACCCAGGCCTGGCGCCAGTTGCTGCTGCAGGCCCATCAGGTAGGGCCCAAGCGGGCCTACCTGTGCGGCGGCTTTGCCTTCGACCCCCAGGGCCCGCGCAGTGCCCAGTGGCAGTCGTTCGCCGCCACGTCCCTGGTGCTGCCGCGGATCCTGCTGCTGCGCGAAGGCGAGCAGCAGCACTGGCTGTTCAGCCTGTGGATCGAGCCCGGCGCCGACGTGGCCCAGTGCGCCGGTGCCCTGGAGGCGGAGTGGGCCCTGTTGCAGGCGCGCTATACCCACGCCCCCTTGGCACAGATGCCCGTTGGCACCCAGGCCGAGGACGACACCCAGGCAGCCGACCGCTGGCAGGACTGCGTGGCCCGAGCCATCGCGCGAATCCAGGGCGGCGAGCTGAGCAAGGTAGTACTGGCCCGGGAAGTCTGCCTGCGGGCGAGCCGCAGCATTCCTTGCGGGCCGCTGCTGGAAAACCTCAGGGCGGCCTATCCCCAGGCCTTCCTGTTCGCCTTCAGCCGTGGCGACAGCTGCTTTCTCGGCGCCACGCCGGAACGCCTGGTACGCCTGGCCCGCGGCACCCTCAACACCGTGGCCCTGGCGGGCACCTGCGCGCGCGGCCAGCATGAGCAGCAGGACGCGGAACTGGGCCAGGCCCTGATGGACAGCGCCAAGGATCGCCACGAACACGCCCTGGTGGTGCAGACCCTGCGCGAAGCCCTGCAGCCCTACTGCGCGATGCTGGAGATTCCCCCGCAGCCGCAATTGCACCGCCTGGCCCACGTCCAGCACCTGCTGACCCCGGTGCTGGGGCGGTTGCGGCCCCAGGTCGATCTGCTGCAAGTGGTGGATGCCCTGCACCCGACCCCGGCGGTGGGCGGCCTGCCTCGGGGCAAGGCCCTGGGCTATATCCGCGAGCATGAGCAACTGGACCGCGGCTGGTACGCCGCCCCGGTGGGCTGGCTGAACGCCGAGGGCGATGGCGAGTTTGCCGTGGCCTTGCGTTCCGCCCTGATCCGCGGCAACCAGGCGCACCTGTTTGCCGGTTGCGGCATCGTCGGCGAGTCGGACCCGGCGAGCGAATACCAGGAAACCTGCCTGAAGTTGCGCACCATCGGCGAAGCCCTGCGCCCGCAACCGGCCGCCACCTACGAAAAGCTCGGCCTCTCCCTGTAGGAGCCGGCTTGCCGGCGAACCGCGCAGCGGCCAGTTGGCGCGGTTCGTGGCGAAGGAATGCGACGCTCTTGCGGGCCTCTTCACTGGCAAGCCAGCTCCTACGGATGAGCGGGTGTGCACCCGTAGGAGCCGGCTTGCCGGCGAGCCGCGCAGCGGCCAGTTGGCGCGGTTTATGGCGAAGGAATGCACCAGGGCGTTGATGGCCTGACCGGAGCCCTTGCCCGCCAGGCTCAGGCGCGGCGGTACGTAGTCGTCCTTCAGGCCATGGACCACCCGCAGCGGCATGCCGATTTCGCGGATGGTGTCGATGGCGTATCGTTGCGCCTCCCTCCCTTCGAGCTCCCTGGCGAGTACCCATGAAATTCGACGCGTTGACCGACATCCTGCTAAAGCTCGAAAACGCCTTCAACGACCCTGGCGAGAACCTTGTGCGGCGCATCGACGCCTGCATCGCCGAGGTGGCCCAGTTGGCCGACCCGGCCAGCATTGGCCCGCTGTTGTCGTTGCTCGACGATGAGGCCGAATATGACGAGGTGATGTTTTCGCTGATTCACGCCGCCGAGCATTTCGATGATGCTGTGTATGTGCCGGCGTTGCTGGCGGCGCTGCCCGGCTTGCAGGAACACAGCCCGAGGTGGGCGCAGACGCTTTTCATGCGGGTGCTCAACAGCGAGCCCGCGCGCCTGGAGATGGTCCGTGCCTTGCGCGAAGCGGCGCCTGCGGTCAAGGCGGCGGCCCTGGAGTTGGCCGATTCGATCAATCAGCAGTCTCCGGCATTCCTGGCCAAGACCGTGGTGGTCATGGTGGCGGCTCAGCCGGCTGCGTGAGGGACGTCTAGGGACAGGTTTTTTGCAGGTGCCGCGGGCCCATTCGCTGGCAAGCCAGCTCCTATACAAGCCAGCTTCAGCTGGTGGGGGCGGCGGTGGGGGGCGGGCCGGCGAATTTTTGGCTGGGTTTGGCACGCAGCAGGGCGTTGATGGCCTGGCCGTAGTCCTTGCCCGCCAGGCTCATGCTGTTGTTGTGGGTGCCGCCGGGCACCAGCAGCAGTTTCTTCGGCTCCAGGGCGGCCTGGAACAATTCCTTGCTCAGGCGCGGCGGCACGTAGTCGTCCTTCAGGCCGTGCACCACCAGCAGCGGCATGCCGATCTCGCGGATCTTGTCGATGGAGTCGAACTTCTGCGACATCACCCAGCGCACCGGCAGGGAGGTCTTGGTCACCGCCGCGGCAGCGTCGGCCAGGGTAGTGAAGGTGGATTCGACGATCAGCCCGCGAGCGGCGGTCGGCGCCTTGGCGCTGGCGGCCTGGCGTCCCAGCTCGGCGGCCAGGTCGATGGCCACCGCGCCACCCAGGGAATGGCCGTAGATCAGGCGCTTGCTGGCGTCGGGCTGCAAGACCTTGAGCCGCTCCCAGGCGATGCGCGCGTCTTCATACACGCTGCTTTCCGAGGGCAGGTCGCCGTGGCTCTGGCCAAAGCCGCGGTAGTCGATGGCCAGCACCGAGTAACCCAGGGCGTGCAGCTGCTCGATGCGAAACAGCTGGCCAGTGAGGTTCCAGCGGACCCCGTGCAGGTAGAGGATCGCCGGGGCATCGGCGCGTTGTGCCGGCCACCACCAGGCGTGGATGTTCTGCCCGGCCTTGAAGCTTTTCGGCTTGAGTTCGAATTCCTGCACCGTACTCGGCAGGCCGCGATACCAGCCGGCGGTGCCGGGCTCGATGCGAAACACCAGTTGGCGTTCCTTGTGTTCGAGCACCGCGCAGCTCACCGGCAGGCCGACCACCAGCGCGGCCATGCACAGCAGGGAAAACCAGCGACGGCGCAGGCGCTGGGGCAGGGTTGGGGACATGGAAGGCTTCACCGCAGGACAGTCGAAAACGCGTTTTAACAGATGTGCCGCGACGGCTGCAGGAATTTCGGCGCAACGGTCGGCGGCAAGGGTTAGCAAATGCTACAGAGAGGGTCGGCAAGCGCCGTGGCCACCCGCTGCCGGGGCGGGCCACGACGGTGGGGCTTTAGAAGTTCCAGCGGGTGCTGAGCATCACATTCCGCGGGTCGCCGTAGTACGACGAGTTGTAGAAACCGATGTTGGTGAAGTACTTCTTGTCGAACAGGTTGTTGACGTTGAGGGTGGCCGAGACGTTCTCGGTGATCTGGTAGCGGGCCATCAGGTCCACCAGCCAGTAAGGGTCCTGGGCGAATTTTTCCTCGGTGCCCTTGCCGTAGTTGCTGAGTATCTTCCAGCCGGTGCCCTGCCAGCGCACGCCGCTGCCCAGGGTCAGCTTGTCCAGGCTGCCGGTCAGTTTGTAGCTGGTGTAGAGGTTGACCTGATCTTCCGGTTCCCAGGTGGAGACCTTGGCCCCGCTCTGGTCGCGAATGATCTTGTGGGTGTAACCGGCCTGCAGTTGCCAGCCGGGAGCGAGCTCTCCGGAGACTTCCGCTTCATAACCCTTGGCCTTGGACTTGATGCCCTTGGAGGCATAGTCCAGCCCGGGGGTAGTGGGGTTGGCGTTGTAGGCCAGGTCATCCACTGGCCGGTTTTCTTCATGCACCTCGAAGTAGGCCAGGCTGGAGTTCAGGCGGCCGTCGAAGAACTCGCCCTTGAGGCCCACCTCGTAGTTGGTGCCTTCGTCGGGCTTGAGCACCTTGTCGTTGCGGTCGCGGTAGTCGTCCTGGGGCAGGTAGATCTCGGTGTAGCTGGCATAGACGGAGAAGTTCTGGTCGAGGTCGTAGACCACCCCGGCATAGGGAATGACCTTGCCGGTGTCCTTGGTCCTGCTGGTACCGCTGACCTCGTAGTTGTTGACCCGGCTGCCGAGCAGCAACGAAAGATCGTCGTTGAGGCTAAAGCGCGCGGTCATGTAGCCGGCGCTCTGGCGGGTGGTCTCGTCGTTCTTTTTGGTCATGCTGCCCCAATCGGGCTTGGGGCTGTGCCCGTCCCAGTTGAAGTAGTCGTAGAAATTGTTGTGATTGGTGGCGCTGGTGAAGTCCCGGCCTTTCCAGTGCGAGTTGGAGATCGAGGCACCGACCACCAACTGATGCTCGCGCCCCAGCAGGTCGAAGGGGCCCGTGGCGTAAAGGTCGCCGCTGTCGCTGACGGTTTCGCCGGTGTACTTGCGGGTCAGCAGCGAGGCGATGCCGGTCTCGGCATTGGGCGACATCAGCGAACCCAAGGGCGCGTTGTAGCCATTGATCTGGTGGTTGTATTGGGCCTTGGCCACCCAGCCGTTGGCGAAGCTGTGCTCCAGGGTGCTGAACACGGTGCGGGTGTATTGCGACCAGCGGCTCCAGCTCGCGCCGTTGTTGTAGGAGCGCGAGGTGCTGATGGCATTGCCCTTGGAGTCGTACAGCGAGCTGCTGCCCGACCAGCTGGAACCCTTGGGGTCGTTGTCCTGATAGTCGGCGCCGACGGTCAGCAGGGTGTCCGGTGACAGGTCGAACTCGAGGATGCCGTAGTAGACGCTGGTCTGGCGCTGGTAGTGGTCAAGGAAGGATTTCTTGTCCTGATAGGCGGCGACCATCCGCCCGCGGACATTGCCGCTGTCGGTCAGGGGGCCGCTGACATCGACCTGCGAACGGTAGTTGTCCCAGGAACCGGCCCCCAGGTCGATGTGCCCGGCGAATTCGGCAGTGGGTTTCTTGCGCACCATGTTGATGGTGCCGCCGGGGCCACCGGCACCGGTGAGCAGGCCGGTGGCACCCTTGAGTATTTCCACGCGGTCGTAGATCACCGTGTCGGTGAGGGTGTGGCCCGAGGAGTACTGTGCGTCCTGCAGGATCGGAATCCCGTCGTACTGGAAGTTCTGAATGGCAAAACCGCGGGAGTAGTAGCTGGTGCGGTCACTGTCGTAGGTGGCCACGGTGATGCCTGGGGTATGGCGCATCACCTCGTCGATGGAGTTGAGGCCAAAGTCATCCATGGCCTGGCGGGTCACCACCGAGATCGACTGCGGGGTTTCCCGCGGTGTCAGCACTAGCCGGGTGGCGGTGGCGATGGTGCCCGGCGTGTAGGAGCTGCTGCCTTCGGTGACGGTGCCCAGCTGGTTGGTGGTGACCGTGGTTGCTCCCAGCTCGACCCGTTCACCGCCGACGGCCTGTATTACCCGATAGCCCGCGCCCTCGGCCACGGCTTGCAGGCCCAGGGGTTTGAGCAGGCGCTGCAGGCCTTCGGCCACGCTGAAACGGCCATTCAGGCCGGTGCTGCGCTTACCGGCGCTGAGGTTGGCGTCGATGGCGATCATGCTTGCCGATTGCTGGCCGAAGATGCCCAGCACCTGGTCCAGGTTGCCCGGGGCGATGGCGTAGTCGCGCTGCTGGTGGTCGGTCACGGCGGCGCCGGCTTCCGTGGCCAGCAGCGGCAGGCTGGTGCTGGCGATGGACAGGCCGATGATGACCGGGCGCAAGGTCGCGGCAAGGGGCGTAAGGCGAATGTGCATAAGGAAAATCCGTGGGTTGGGAAGGGATGGCGCTGAGCTGTTTTCCAGCTTCTTCCCTGGTCTTGATGCACGAGATTGAAAAAACTGCCGCCGCCCTGAAAAAAACAGGAAAACAATCAGGCAGCGTCCACGGAGGCCCAGTACCCCATTACCCGCCGGATGCGAATCGGCAGGGTCCTGGCCAGCAAATCGAGGCTGGCGTCCGGCTGGTCCAGGGAGAACGAGCCGGAAACCCGCAACCCGGCGACTTCGGCGGAGCAGCGCAGCAGGCCGGGGCGATAGCGGTCGAGTTCGGCGATCACCTCGCCCAGGGGGCGACGCTCGGCGATCAGCAGGCCCTGGGTCCAGGCATTGGCCGTGGTGGGCACGGCGGCCAGGGCGCTGATCCGCTGTTGGGCGATATCCACTTGCTGGCCCGGGTCCAGGCTTAGCGCAGGGGCATGGGCGGTGCTCACCGAGCCGCTGCCGGCGAGCAGTTGTACCCGGGTGCCGTTGATGCCCGGCAAGCCGACGCTGAGGATCAACTGCGAGCGCGGGGCGAGCTGGATGTGCCCATCGGTGGTGGCGACCTGCACGGGCGCGGCGTTGCCCAGGGTCAGCAACAGGCGGCCGCTGTTGAGCCGCAGTTGCAGGCCCTGGGGGCTGGCCTTCTGGTCGAGGCTGGTGCGCGTGTCCAGTTGCAGGCTGGCGCCAGCGGCCAGTTGCAGCTGGCGGCGCTCGCCGGTGGCGGTGTGGTAGTCGCTGAACAGTTGCGGCAACAGCAACCGTTCGCGCACGCTCCAGCTGCTGGCGGCGACCACGCCCAGGCCGACGATGCTCTTGAGCAGGGTGCGCCGCCCGGGGTGGCTGCGAGCCTGCAGCAGTTGCCGGGCGTGGGGCGCGGGCAGGCTGCGGGTGCTGTCGCGCAGGTCCTGGCCGATGCCGGCCAGGCGCTGCCAGGCCAGCTCATGCTGCGGGTCGGCCCGGCGCCAGGCCAGGCAGGCGGCCTGCTGCTCGGGGGGGCTGATGCCCGATTGCAGCAGCACCAGCCACTCCAGGGCCTGGTCCAGTACCTGCTGCTCCACGGCGCCCTGATCGTCCACTGGCTGGAAGGCGTTCATCCCGGGTACACCGCCGCGTAGCAGTGGCGGTAGGCCTTGAGCATGGCTTTCTGCACCACGTTGACCGAGAGCTGCAGGCGTTGGGCAATTTGCGGGTAGGTCAGGCCTTCGAGCTGGGACAGCAGAAACACCTCGCGCACCCGGCTGCCCAGGCCGTCCAGCACCTGGCCCACGGCGTCCAGGGCCTCAAGCACCAGCAGCCGGGTTTCCGGCGAGGGCTGGTACTGCGGCTCCAGCTGCGCCAGGGTTTCCAGGTATGCACGCTCCAGGGCCTGGCGCCGGAAATACTGCCCGCACAGGCGGCTGGCCACGGTGTTGAGGTAGGCCCGGGGTTCGCGCAGTACCGGCAGTCGCTCGCTGCGCAAGATGCGCACAAAGGTGTCCTGCGCCAGGTCCATGGCCTGGTCCTGGTTGCCGAGCTTGCGTCGCAGCAGTTGCACCACCCAGTTGTGATGCTGGAGGTAGAGCTCGCCCACGGCGTGCTGTAGCGAAGGGTTGGGCACCATCGATAAGGGTTCCGAGGTCGAGGTGGGTGAAATGGGCGTTTATGGTAATGCTTCTCATTAGTGAGTGCTTGAGTTTTTATTGCCGTTCACCAGGGCTGACTGCCACTCGGAAAAGTGAGCAGGGTTGCGGTTTAATTGGTTGCAAGGTACAACTAAATGCCTCACTTGCGAGGTCACGCCCATGCCGAGTTCATCCGCTTCCCTTATCCCATCACTGCGCCAGGCCTCCCGGCAGATGGTCCGCGAGCTGGGCTTCATGCAGGCCACCCTGGCCGCCACCGACTACCCGCCCTCGGCGGTGCACGCACTGCTGGAGATCGGCCAGGGCAATGCCCTGACCGCCGGTGACCTGGTGACCCTGCTGGGCCTGGAGAAATCCAGCGTCAGCCGCCTGGTGCGCAAGCTGGTGGACGCCGGCGAGATCAGCGAGCAGGCCCATGACCAGGACGCCCGCTCCAAGAAGCTGCAGCTCAGCGCCCGGGGGCGCCAGACCCTGGCCGGCATCGACCGTTTCGCCCAGGCCCAGGTGGCCGCGGCCCTGGCCCACCTGAGCCCGGCACAGCAGCGCAGCGCCTGTGCGGGCATCGCCGACTACGCCCGGGCATTGCGTGCGGTGCGGCTGGGAGACGTGCCCGAACAGCCGGAGCGCTGCTCCATCGCCCGTGGCTACCGGCCCGGAGTGATTGGCCGCATCGCCGAAATGCACGCCCGTTACTACGCGGATCTGGCGGGTTTCGGCCAGCCCTTCGAAAGCCTGGTGGCGCGGGACATGGCCGAATTGATGGGGCGTTTGCACAACCCGCGCAATGAAGTCTGGGTGGCGCTGCAGGGGGAACGGATTGTCGGTTCCATCGCCATTGATGGGGAGGGCGAGGGCGGCGAGGCGCTCCTGCGTTGCTTCATTCTCGATGAGGCCGCCCGCGGCCAGGGGCTGGGCCGGCGGCTGCTGGTCGAGGCCCTGGGCTTTTGTGACCAGTGGGGTTTTGCCGCCACCCGGCTGTGGACCTTCAAGGGCCTGGATGCGGCGCGCGCGTTATATGAGGAACAGGGCTTTGTGCTGGTGCAGGAGCAAGAGGGAGAGCAATGGGGCGCGCCAGTGACCGAGCAGTGTTTTGTGCGAGCAAGGGTGGCGCAGCGCGACACCATCCGCTGAGCGCTGTAGCCGCTGCTGAGCCTGCGAAGCTGCGCAAAGGCCCGCAGTGCCTTGCTTGGCGGTCTCGAGCCGAGCCTGTGGCGGCCCTGAAAACCTGCGTCTGCTGCGTCGGAATGCCGCCCAAGCCGTTCGCAGCCTTGTGCAGCGGCTACAGATAGCCGGTACTGGTGGTAGGGTTAGCCCCCTGATGATTATCGATCTGTGGAGAAGCATCCCATGCAAGCCATCAAGCTCAGCCTGCCGGCATCCCTGGACAACCTGAAGCGCGTGGAGCTGGCAGACCCCGGCCAGCCCGGCGCCGGGCAGATCCGCGTGCGTATCCATGCCTGTTCCTTGAACTTCCACGATTACGCCGTGGTGACCGGCGCGCTGCCTACCGCCGACGGGCGGATTCCCATGGCCGATGGCGCCGGGGTCGTGGAAGCGGTGGGCGAGGGCGTCAGCGAGTTCGAGGTGGGCGATGCGGTGGTGTCCTGCTTCTTTCCCCATTGGCACGATGGCGGCCCGGCGATCGCCGATTTCAGCACCACTCCGGGCGATGGCGTCGACGGTTACGCCCGTGAAGTGGTGATCCAGCCCAGCCACTGGTTCACCCATGCGCCCAAGGGCTACAGCCATGCCGAGGCGGCGACCCTGACCACCGCCGGCCTGACTGCCTGGCGCGCACTGGTGGTGGACGGCGCGCTCAAGGCCGGGGAAACCGTGCTGGTGCTGGGCACCGGCGGGGTGTCGATCTTCGCCCTGCAACTGGCCAAGGCCATGGGCGCCACGGTGATCGCCACCTCCTCCTCGGACGCCAAGCTGGCCAAGGTGCGCGAGCTGGGGGCCGACCATACCCTCAACTACCGCACCCACCCCGAGTGGGGCGCTGAAGTGCTCAAGCTCACCGGCGGCCGCGGCGTCGATCACGTGGTGGAAGTCGGTGGCCCGGGCACCTTGCCGCAGTCGATCAACGCGTGCCGCATTGGCGGGCACATCGCCCTGATCGGCGTGCTCACCGGCTGGGCCGGACCGGTGCCGACGGCGGCGCTGATGGCCAGGCAACAGCGCCTGCAGGGGCTGATCGTCGGCAGCCGCCAGCAGCAGATCGAAATGGTCCGGGGCCTGGAAGCCACCGGCATCAAACCGATCATCGACAGCACCTTCCCCCTGGCGGATATCGCCAAGGCCTTCGCCCATGAAGCCTCGGGCGCGCACCTGGGGAAAATCTGCCTGAGCCTCTGAAGCGATGCCGCAACCCGGGCCCAGCCTACTGATCGGATCCCCTGGGGATCCGATCTCTGCGGCCGCTGCTGCAGGTGGCGACAAAAGGCGCAGCGCCTGCCTGCCCCAGCCAGCCACTCACAAACAGTTGATCCATGCTAATGGATCCAAAAATAAAGCCATTATCTAAAGGCTTCATCATTTGCAGCGTGAAAAGTCGATAGTGCGCGATAATCGCCCATAAAAAGCACTATTCGCGTGTCTCTCTATTGTTTGTGGATCCATTAATTGATTGATTAGGCCCCTGGCGATGGCAGGAACCTTCCTGGCCGTCCCCGCATAACAATTACAAGAAAAGGGTTTCGTCATGCGCGTTCTCCCAAGGGCACGGGCCGTTCTCGGTCCTGCGTGCCACCTGCCTGTGTGCCTGTCCGTCCCCGCGCTTTGCGCGTCCAGCCCGAGCATGAGAGGACGGCCATGAACCACGATCTCAAGCAACGGGTCGACCAAGGCCCGATGGGCTCCTTCCAGTGCCTGGCGATCGGTATCTGCATCGTCCTCAACATGATCGACGGCTTCGATGTGCTGGTGATGGCCTTCACCGCCGCTTCGGTGTCCGCCGAGTGGCAACTCAACGGGGCGCAGATCGGTCTGCTGCTCAGTGCCGGTCTGTTCGGCATGGCCGCCGGTTCGCTGTTTATCGCGCCCTGGGCCGACCGCTTCGGGCGCCGGCCGCTGATCCTGTTCTGCCTGCTGCTGTCGGGTGTCGGCATGCTGCTTTCGGCCGGCAGCCAGAGCCCTTTGCAACTGGCGCTGTTGCGCGGCCTGACCGGCCTGGGCATCGGCGGCATCCTGGCCAGCAGCAACGTGATCGCCGCCGAGTATTCCAGCCGCCGCTGGCGCGGCCTGGCGGTAAGCCTGCAATCCACCGGCTATGCCCTGGGCGCGACCCTGGGCGGGCTGTTGGCGGTGTGGCTGTTGACTCATTGGGGCTGGCGCTCGGTGTTCCTGTTCGGCGGCATCGTCACCTTGCTGGTGATCCCCCTGGTGCTGCTCTGGCTCCCCGAATCCCTGGACTTTCTCCTGGCCCGGCGGCCGGCCGATGCCCTGGCGCGAATCAATCGCCTGGCCGGGCGCCTGGGCCATCCGCAACTGCTGCAAATGCCCGCGGCAGCGGTACGCGAGCAGGGCGCCGGCAGCGGTTTTGGCCAACTGTTCGCCGGGCCGATGCGGCGCACCACGCTGCTGATCTGGCTGCTGTTTTTCCTGGTGATGTTCGGTTTCTACTTCGTCATGAGCTGGACCCCGAAACTGCTGGTGGCCGCCGGGCTCTCGGCGCAGCAGGGGATCACCGGCGGGGTGCTGCTGAGTGTCGGCGGGATCTTCGGCGCGGCGCTGGTCGGCGGCTTGTCCTCGCGCTGGCCGCTGACCCGGGTGCTGTCGCTGTTCATGCTGGTGACCGCCGGGCTGCTGGTGCTGTTCGTCGGTTCGGCCTCCTCGATTGCCGCGGCCCTGGGCCTGGGGCTGCTGATCGGGCTGTTCGCCAACGGCTGCGTGGCCGGGCTCTACGCCCTGTCACCGGTGGTCTACGACGCTTCGGTACGGGCCACCGGGGTCGGTTGGGGGATCGGCATCGGGCGCATGGGCGCGATTGTCTCGCCCACGGTGGCCGGGGTGTTGCTGGATGCCGGCTGGCAGCCGCTGCACCTGTACGCAGTGTTTGCCGTGGTCTTCGTGCTGGCGGCCGCTTGCCTGTTGCTGCTGCGGCCGGTATCGGCGCAACCGCAGCCCGCCCTGGCCTAGTGTGGCCAGGGTGGGGGTTAAAAGATCGAGTCCCTGTCCTTGCGGGTAAAGGCACTGATCCGGGTGTAGCGCCCGTTGACCGATTCGACGTTCAGGTTGCCATTGAAGTCGGGATAGCTCACGCGCCCGCTGGACAGCGGCAGCAGCGCCACCTTGAGTTTTTCCACGGGGATCGAGGTGAACTTCAGGTCGGCGATGTTCGGCGCCATGTGGGGCAGGGCATAGCGGGCGCTTTTCAGCTCGCCGACGTAGCTGAAGATCATCGGCGTGGTGTAGTCCTGGGTGCGCGGGCGATAGGTGGAGGAGTAACCGACGATGCTCAGGGTGCGGCCCTTGATCTCGACGAACATGAAGGTCGGCGTGCGCTCGGTGATCCGGGTGCTGTCTTCCAGCAGCGCCCTGGCTTCGGCGGCGCTGATCAGGCTGTTGTCTTCACCGCTGAAGTCGTAGGCATGAAAACCGTTGAGCTCGGTCATGGCGCGCAGCAGCAGTTCCTTCGACGGGTCCGGGTGCATCCAGCGCACGTTGGGGCCACAGGCGCTCAGCACCAAGCTGATGCAAATGGTCAGGAAAATTAAAGGCAGGGAGCGGGTGCTCATGGTGGTCAGAGTCCTTTCAAGAGAGGTGCCTGGTTGTGGCCCAGGCCGGCCATGGTCGCCCAAGGGATGGGCGGTTGTCAGCACGGCCCGGCAAAGTGCGGGCGCTGTTTCAAGACTGGCCGTCGATGATCGCCGCGGCCACGGCCTGGCGGAACCAGCTCAGGGCGGCGGAGCTGTCGCTGTTGGGGTGCCAGTGCAGCGAGACTTCGAACTCCCCCACGGAAAACGGCAGTTCCAGTTGCCGCAGGCCGCCTTCGAGGGTGAACAGGCGGGCGATCTGCGCTGGCAGCACGGTCAGCAGGTCGGTGCCGGGCAGCACTTTGGGCAGCACCGAGAAGTGCGGCACGTGCAGGCTGATGCGGCGCCGGGCGCCCATCTGCTTGAGCACGTCCTCGACGCTGCCGTGGCCGGTGGTGCGGGTCACGGCGATGTGCCGCTCGGCGAGGAACTGCTCCAGGCTCAGCTGGGTGCCGATGCGCGGATGACGGTCGCTGAGCAGGCACACGTAGCGCTCGCGGATCAGCACCTGGCTGCGGGTGCCGGTCAAGGGCTTGCGGCAGATCAGCGCGTCGACCTTGGCGCTGCTGAGCCACTCGCCGGCCTGGTCCACCTGCAGCGGCAGGACTTCGACTTCGGCCTCGGGGGCCTGCTGGTTCAGGCGCGCCAGGATCAGCGGCAGGAAGCCCATTTCGCCAAGGTCGGAGAGGGCGATGCGAAAGCGCCGTTCGGTGGTCGCCGGGTCGAAGCGCCGGGTGCTGTGCACGGTGTTCTCGATCCGCGTCAGGGATTCGCGAAAGGCCGGGTACAGCTCATCGGCCAACTGGCTGGGCTGGATGCCGTCCCGGGTGCGGCTGAACAGGCCGTCGTCGAACAGCTCGCGCAGCCGCGCCAGGCCGTAGCTGACCGAGGGCTGGGTGACGAACAGGCGCTCGGCGGCCAGGGTCACGCTGCGGGCTTCGTAGAGGGTGACGAAGGTGCGGATCAGGTTCAGATCGATGTGGCTCATGCTGCCTCATGGATATAGACGGGTCTTATTTTTAATAGAGATAGTATCGATTTGATCAATTTCGTGGCGGCTGCAAGAGTAACTCAAATTCTAAAAAACAGCGGCAAAGGTCCATATGAAAACCGTCCATAGCGCCTCCTACGACATCCTGCGGCAACAAGGCCTGACCACCGTGTTCGGCAACCCGGGTTCCAACGAGCTGCCCTTTCTCAAGGGCTTCCCCGAAGACTTCCGCTACATCCTCGGCCTGCATGAAGGCGCGGTGGTGGGCATGGCCGACGGCTTCGCCCTGGCCAGCGGCCAGCCGGCCTTCGTCAACCTGCACGCCGCGGCCGGCACCGGCAATGGCATGGGCGCCCTGACCAATGCCTGGTACTCCCACAGCCCGTTGGTGATCACCGCCGGCCAGCAGGTGCGCTCGATGATCGGCGTCGAGGCGATGCTGGCCAACGTCGATGCACCGCAGCTGCCCAAGCCCCTGGTCAAGTGGAGCGCCGAGCCGGCCTGCGCCGAGGACGTGCCGCGGGCCCTGAGCCAGGCGATCCACATGGCCAACCAGGCGCCCAAGGGCCCGGTGTACCTGTCCATTCCCTACGACGACTGGGCCCGCCCGGCGCCGGCCGGGGTCGAGCATCTGGCCCGGCGCCAGGTGGCCACTGCCGGGCTGCCCTCGGCGGCGCAATTGCGTTCGCTGGTGCAGCGCCTGGCGGCAGCGCGCAACCCGGTGCTGGTGCTGGGGCCGGATGTGGATGGCAGCCAGAGCAACCACCTGGCCGTGCAACTGGCGGAGAAACTGCGCATGCCGGCCTGGGTCGCGCCGTCCGCTTCGCGCTGCCCGTTTCCCACCCGTCACCCGAGCTTTCGCGGGGTGCTGCCGGCAGCCATTGCCGGCATCAGCCGCTGCCTGGCGGACCACGACCTGATCCTGGTGGTGGGGGCCCCGGTATTCCGCTACCACCAGTTCGCCCCGGGGGACTACCTGCCCGCGGGCACCGAGCTGCTGCACATCACCTGCGACCCCGGCGAAGCGGCGCGTGCGCCCATGGGCGATGCGCTGGTGGGGGACATCGCCGAGACCCTGCAGGCCCTGGTCTGGGCGCTGCCGGATTGCGACCGGCCGCAGCCCCAGGCCTTGCCGCCGGCTGCTCCGGTCGAGGAGCTGGGCGGCCTGCTGCGCCCGGAAACCGTGTTCGACGTGATCGATGAGCTGGCGCCCAAGGACGCGATCTACGTCAAGGAGTCCACCTCCACCGTGGGCGCCTTCTGGCAGCGGGTGGAAATGCGCGAACCCGGCAGCTACTACTTCCCGGCCGCCGGTGGCCTGGGCTTCGGCCTGCCAGCGGCGGTGGGGGTGCAACTGGCCCGGCCGGAGCGGCGGGTGATCGGAGTCATTGGCGACGGCTCGGCCAACTACGGTATCACCGCGCTGTGGACGGCCGCCCAGTACCAGATCCCGGTGGTGTTCATCATCCTCAAGAACGGCACCTATGGCGCCCTGCGCTGGTTCGCCGGTGTGCTGCAGGTCAGCGACGCCCCGGGCCTGGACGTGCCCGGCCTGGACTTCTGCGCCATCGGGCGCGGCTATGGCGTGCACTCGGTGCAGGCCAACACCCGCGAGGCGTTCGCCCAGGCCCTGAGTGAGGCCCTGGCGGGCGACCGCCCGGTACTGATCGAGGTGCCGACCCTGACCATCGAACCCTGAGGGCTGCCTTGTCGCCGGGCGCGAGCCCGGCCTTGCCAACCGCAACCTGCGGACTCACCAGAAGAATAAAAAGAGGTGGTTATGAACACGACTTCGGTCACTGCTGTGATAGATGACGCGCCCCAGCCGGCGCGTTCCGGTTCCACCCAGGCCGACATCGGCACCTTGCTCGACCATGGCCCCTTCACCGGCATGCAGAAGCTGGTGGTGTTGCTGGCGGCGCTGTCCATCGTCATGGACGGCTTCGACGGCCAACTGATCGGCTTTGCCATTCCGCTGATGATCAAGGAGTGGGGCATCACCCGCGAGGCGTTCGCTCCGGCGGTGGCGGCCGGGCTGATCGGCATGGGCATCGGCAGTGCCTGTGCCGGTCTGTTTGCCGACCGGTTCGGCCGGCGCATGGCGATCATTGCCAGTGTCTTCGTGTTCGGTGCGGCCACTTGCGCCATTGGCCTGGCGCCCAATGCGCTGGCGGTGGCGGCCCTGCGTTTTATCGCCGGGCTGGGCATCGGTGGCGCGCTGCCCAGCGCCACCACGGTGACGGCCGAGTTCACCCCGGCGCGGCGGCGTACCCTGGCGGTGACGGCCACCATTGTCTGCGTGCCCCTGGGCGGGATGCTGGCGGGGTTGTTCGCCTCCCATGTGTTGCCGCTGTACGGCTGGCGCACCCTGTTTTTCATCGGCGGCAGCCTGCCCATCGTCCTGGGCTTTGCCTTGCTGGCGACGCTGCCGGAGTCGCCGCGCTTTCTGGCGCGCCGGCCCCAGCGCTGGAACGAGCTGGGCACCTTGCTTGGGCGCATGGGCCGGCCGATGGCGGCGGGGGTGGTCTACACCGATGCCCTGGAGCAGAAGAGCGAGAAGCAGGGTGGTTTCCGCGCCTTGTTCGCCCTGGGCTACGGGCGTGACACCCTGGCCCTCTGGGTGGCGTTCTTCATGTGCCTGACCGCGGTCTACAGCGCCTTCAGCTGGCTACCCACCATGCTGCTGTCCGAAGGCCTGGAGCTGTCGGTGGCCGGTTCCGGGCTGACCGCCTACAACCTGGGCGGGGTGATCGGGGCACTGGTGTGCGCGGTGGCCATCACTCGCTGGGGTTCGTTCTGGCCGCTGCTGATCTGCTGCGCCGGCGGCGCGGCCAGCGCCTTCCTGTTGCAGGTGGTGGACATCCACCAGGACACCGGGCTGCTGATCTTCGGCTTCGGCGTGCACGGCCTGTTCGTCAACGCCGTGCAGTCCACCATGTTTGCCCTGTGCGCCTTTATCTACCCCACCAGTGTGCGCGCCACCGGCACCGCATCGGCCCTGGCCTTCGGGCGCCTGGGGGCGATCCTCAGTGCCTTCGCCGGAGCCCTGGTGATTACCCAGGGCGGCGCCAACGGCTACCTCACGCTGCTGGGTTCGGTGATGGTCATGGCGCTGCTGGCGCTGCTGATCGTGGGCCGGCACATTCCCCGGCGCCTGCCGGGCCAGTCATGAACGCGGCGCGGTGCGTGAACCGGCCACTCAAACAGGAGGTTCGATGAACATCACCATTCTTGGCGCGGGCGCCATGGGTTCGCTGTTTGGCGGCCTGCTGGCGCAAAGCGGCCAGCAGGTAACCCTGCTGGACATCAACGACGGGCACCTTGCGGCGATCCGCAGCGACGGCCTGCTGCTGGCCACCGACAGCGGCGAGCGGCGCATTACCGGCCTGCACGCCTGCCGTCCGGAGCAGGCCACGGGGCACCCCGACCTGTTGCTGGTCTTCACCAAGACCTTGCACACCGACAGTGCCTTGCGCAGTGTCGCCGGGCATATCGCCGGCCACACCCTCGTGCTGACCCTGCAGAACGGCCTGGGCAATGCCGAGGCGCTGTCCCGGCATGTGGCCCCGCAGCAGGTGCTGATCGGCATGACCAACTGGCCCGCCGACATGGTCGGGCCGGGGCAGGTGCATTCCCACGGCCAGGGCATGGTGCGGGTGCTGGCCCCAGGCAGCCGCGAGCGCAACGCCAGCCAGGAGGTGGCGGCGGTGCTGGACGCTGCCGGGCTGAACTGTGCGGTGGACCCGCAGGTCTGGACCTCTATCTGGGAGAAGGTGGCCTTCAACGCCGCCTTGAACAGCCTGTGCGCCGTTACCGGCTGCACCGTGGGCCAGCTGGACGCAGCGCCGGAGGGCGTGGCCCTGGCCCGGTCCATTGTGCTGGAGGTGGTGGCGGTGGCCAGGTCCCAGGGAATAGAGCTGGATGCCCAGGGCTGCCTGGACAGTGTGGCGTTCGCCATTGCCCATCACCGCACCCACAAGCCTTCGATGTTGCAGGACGTGCTGGCCGGGCGGCCCACGGAGATCGGCTCCATCAATGGCCAGGTGCTGGAACGGGCGCGGCAGGCGGGGGTGCCTGTGCCCCACACCGAAACCCTGCTGGGCCTGCTGCGCCTGATCGAAAAACGCGCCGCCTCGTAGGAGCCGGCTTGCCGGCGAAGAGGGCCTTGGGGCTTGTGTGGCGCTGGCGGGCGCCTTCGCTGGCAAGCCAGCTCCTGCATACGCCGGCTTTTGTGTGACACATCGGTTTATGAATGCTGTTCCATGAGGAGATTTTCCATGAGTGATTCCAACGCGGTCTATCGCGATCTGCACCTGCAACCCATCGCCGGACAGTGGCGCGCCGGCGCCTCCGGCAAGACCCTGGTGGTGAGCAATCCATTCGACGGTGCACAGCTGCTGGAACTGGCCCAGGCCAACCGCAGCGACCTGGACGCGGCCTACGCCAAGGCCGCCGAGGTGCAGCCGCAATGGGCGGCCCTGGGCCCGTCCCAGCGCGCGGCGGTGCTGCACCAGGCGGTGGCGATCTTCGACCGGCGCCAGGAGGAAATTGTCGACTGGATCATTCGCGAATCCGGCAGCACGCGGATCAAGGCCCTGGCCGAGTGGGGCGCGGCGCGGGCCATCACCCTGGAGGCGGCGTCCTTCCCGGCGCGGGTCCACGGGCGGATTGTCGAATCCGATGTGCCGGGCAAGGAAAGCCGGGTGTACCGCAGCGCCCTGGGGGTGGTCGGAGTGATCAGCCCGTGGAACTTCCCGCTGCACCTGACCCAGCGCTCCATCGCCCCGGCCCTGGCCCTGGGCAACGCGGTGGTGGTCAAGCCGGCCAGCGATACGCCGGTGTGCGGCGGCCTGCTGCTGGCCAGGATCTTCGAGGAAGCGGGCCTGCCCGCCGGTGTGTTCAGCGTGGTGGTGGGGGCCGGTAGCGAGATCGGCGATGCCTTTGTCGAGCACCCGGTGCCGGCGCTGATCACCTTCACCGGCTCGACCCCGGTGGGGCGCGGCATCGGTCGCATCGCCAGTGGCGGCGAGCACCTCAAGCACGTGGCGCTTGAATTGGGGGGCAACAGCCCGTTTGTGGTACTGGACGATGCCGACCTGGAACAGGCGGTGAACGCCGCGGTGTTCGGCAAGTTCCTGCACCAGGGGCAGATCTGCATGGCGATCAACCGCATCATCGTCGACGAGCGCCTCTATGACGCCTTCGCCCAGCGCTTCGTGGCCCGGGTCAAGCAGCTCAAGGTGGGTGATCCGCAATCGCTGGACACAGTGATCGGCCCGGTGATCAACGCCCGCCAGTTGCAGGGCCTGCAGGACAAGATCGCCCTGGCCCGCGAGCAGGGCGCCGAGCCACTGTACGAGGGCGGGCAGAACGGCAACCTGCTGGCGCCCCATGTGTACGGCGAAGTGCGTGCCGACATGGACCTGGCGCGCAATGAAATCTTCGGCCCGCTGGTGGGGCTGCTGCGCGCCCGGGACGAAGCCCATGCCCTGGAGCTGGCCAACGACAGCGAATTCGGCCTGGCCAGCGCGGTGTTCACCGGCAACCTGGAGCGCGGGGTGAACTTCGCCCGGCAGGTGCGCGCCGGCATGACCCACATCAACGATGTGCCGGTGAACGACGAGGCCAACGCGCCCTTCGGTGGCGAGAAGAACTCCGGCCTTGGGCGCTTCAACGGCGACTGGGCGATCGATGAATTCACCCGGGACCACTGGATCAGCCTGCAGCACCGGCCGCGTCAGTATCCCTTCTGACCCGGCACCTTTGAATAACGCCCGGCCCCCCTGGCCGGGCTTTTGAGCATCCGTGAGCGCGCGGGCCCTTGTCGGCCTGTCGGGCACGGCTGCGCCTATGAAAAGCGGAGAACAATAATAATGAACACCCGTCATCCGATGCAGTGCCGTTCCCTGGTGGGGGCTTGCTTGTCCGTGGGCCTGTGCGTGCCCGCCTGGGCCGCCGACGACAGCGGTTTTTTCGAGGGGAGCAAGACCGACCTGCTGCTGCGCAACTACTACTTCAACCGGGATTTTCGTGACCATGACGCGCCCAAGGGCCAGGTCGAGGAGTGGGCCCAGGGCTTTATCCTCAAGTTCAGCTCCGGCTACACCCCGGGCACCGTGGGCTTTGGCCTGGACGCCATCGGCCTGTTCGGCCTCAAGCTCGACAGCAGCCGCCAGGCCAGCGGTTCGGAGTTGCTGCCGGTGCACGACGACGGGCGCGCGGCGGACAATTTCGGTCGCGCCGGAGCGGCCCTCAAGGCGCGGATTTCCGCCACCGAGTTCAAGGTCGGCGAGCTGCTGCCGGACATTCCACTGCTGCGTTATGACGATGGCCGCCTGCTGCCGCAGACCTTCCGCGGGGCCATGCTGGTCTCCCGAGAGATCAGCGGCCTGGGGCTGCAGGCCGGGCAGTACCGTGCCGTCAGCCTGCGCAACTCCTCGGACATGCAGGATCTTTCGGCCTGGGCCGCGCCCGGGGTCAAGTCCGACGGCTTCAACTACGCCGGTGCCGAATACCGCTTCAACCAGCAGCGCACCTTGCTCGGGGTCTGGCATTCGCAGTTGGAAGACATCTACCGCCAGAGCTACTTCAACCTGCTGCACAAGCAACTGCTGGGGGACTGGACCCTGGGGGCGAACCTGGGCTACTTCATCGACCGCGACGATGGCAGCGCGCGTATCGGCCGGGTCGACAGCCACACCGCCTATGGCCTGTTCTCCGCCTCCCGGGCCGGGCACACGCTGTACCTGGGGTTGCAGAAAGTCAGCGGCGACAGCCCCTGGATGTCGGTCTACGGCAGCAGCGGCCGGACCCTGGGCAACGACATGTTCAACGGCAACTTCAGCAACGCCGGCGAGCGTTCGTGGCAGGTGCGTTATGACTATGACTTCGCCGCCTCGGGGGTTCCCGGGCTGCTGGCCATGGTGCGCTACGGTCGTGGCGACAGCGCCACCACCAAGGTGGGCAATGACGGCCATGAGTGGGAGCGCGATACCGAGATCGGCTACACCCTGCAGAGCGGCACCTTGAAGAACCTCAGCCTGCGGCTGAACAACGCCACCAACCGACGCAGCTTCAACAGCGACTTCGACCAGACCCGGCTGATTGTCAGCTACCCGCTGTCGCTCTGAAAACCCTGTAGCCGCTGCCGAAGGCTGCGAACGGCTTGGGCGGCATTCCGACGCAGCAGACGCAGCGATTCCACGAGCGCTGGAGGTCCGGTGGCAGATCGCCAGGCAAGGTCCTGCGGACCTTTGCGCAGCCTCGCCGAGGCTCGGCAGCGGCTACAAGGTAGCCGCCGCTTCGTGCTGCTTCGTATGGCTATGGCAATCTCGGGGTGCGTGTTGCGGGGGGGCTTGCGTTACTATGGCCGCCCACGTTTTCAGGAAGCTGCCCGGATGAGCAAACCCGGTCAAACGGTGCTGGTCGCGCTGCGCAAGATGATCGCCTCGGGCGAGTTGGCGGCAGGCGAGCGCTTGATGGAAGTGCCCACCGCCGAGCTGTTCGGGGTGTCACGCATGCCGGTGCGCATGGCCTTTCGCACCCTGGAGCAGGAAGGCCTGCTGGTGCGGTTCGGCGGTCGCGGGTTTCAGGTGCGTTCGGTAAGCGCCGAAGACATCGCCGGGGCGGTGGAGGTGCGCGGGGTGCTGGAAGGCCTGGCGGCGCGCCAGACCGCCGAGCGCGGGCTGTCGGCCGAGGGCCGGGCGATTCTCGAACGCTGCCTGGTCGAGGGCGATGCGCTGTTCGACAAGGGCTATGTCAACGAAGAGGATCTGGAGCTCTATCACGACCTCAACATGCGTTTTCACCAGGTGATCGTGGCGGGCAGCGGCAACCCGGCGATCGCCGATGCCCTGGCACGCAACGACCACCTGCCGTTCGCCTCGGTCACCGCCCTGGCAGTAGACCGCCAGGACATGGCCCGGGAATACCGGCGCTTCAACTATGCCCACATGCAGCATCACTCGATATTCGATGCCCTGGTCAATGGCCAGGGTGCGCGGGCCGAGGCCCTGATGCGCGAGCATGCCAACGCCACCTTGCGCTATGCCGAGATCTTCGGCTCGGCCGTGGCCGACGAGCGCATGAGGCTGATCCTGCGCCCGCAGTGAGGCTCTACAGATCCAGCACCAGCAGCGGGCTCCTGGCCCGGGAACAGCAGGGCGTGAACTGATCGTTGCGCGCCTGCTCGTCCTCGGTGAGGAACAGGTCGCGGTGCTCCGGCACCCCTTCCAGCACCCGGGTCAGGCAGGTGCCGCAGATCCCTTGCTCGCAGGAAATCGGCACTTCGATGCCCTGGTCCTGCAGCACCTGGACCACGCTGCGATCGGCCGGTACCTGGAACACCTGGCCGCTGCTGGCCAGCTTCACCGCAAAGCTGGCGTCGGCGCTGTGGTCGATGGGCGCAGCGCTGAAATATTCGCGGTGCAGGCATTGCTCCTTCCAGCCCTGGGCCCGGGCGTTGTCCAGCACGTGTTGCATGAAGCCACCGGGGCCGCAGACATACAAGTGCACGTCGTCCCGGGGCCCGGCCAGGGCCTGGGCGATATCCAGGGCGGTGTCCGGTTGTTCGTCGAAATGCAGGCTCACCCGCTCGGCAAAGGGCGAGGCCTGCAAGCGCTGGACGAAGGCCGCGCGCTGGGCCGAACGAGCGCAGTAGTGCAGCTGGAAATCCGCGCCGCTGTGGGCCAGCTGTTCGGCCATGCTGAGGAGCGGGGTAATGCCGATGCCGCCGGCGAACAGCAGGCTGCGCCGTGCTGCGTGCTCCAGGGCAAAGAGATTGCGTGGCTCGCTGATGCGCAGGCGCGTGCCCACCTCCAGTTGCTGGTGCAGGCTGCTGGAGCCGCCGCGGGAGGCAGGGTCCTTGAGCACGCCGATCAGGTAGCGGTGGCGCTCTGCGGGGTGGTTGCACAGGGAGTATTGGCGCACCAGGCCGTTGGCCAGATGCACGTCGATATGGGCGCCGGCGCTGAAGGCGGGTAGGGGGCTTGCGTCGGCCGCGGCCAGTTCGAAGCTGCAGATGTCCAGGGCTTCATCGTGGCGCGCGGCCACCAGTACGTCGATCATCATCGGTCCTCGCCAGTGGCCGCATCCGGGCCGCCAGCCTGTCGGGTTCGGGGGGTTAACGGCTTGTGGCGATCAAGGGTTCCCGGGGCTCGCGCTCCTGGGCGATCAGCCGCTCCAGGACCCGGCGCGACTGCACGCCGCCGGCGTCGATATTGAGCTTGAGCAGGTTGCGCTGGGGCTGGGCGAGAAGGTTCTGCTGCTGGCGCTCAAGCATCTCCAGGTCCTCGCTGAAGATCTTGCCCTGGCCTTCGCGGATGCTCTCGGTGAGCGCCTGGTCCTGGGGGTTGAAGTTGCGCGCCATGCCCCAGAAGTACCAGATCGAGGTGTCACTTTCTGGGGTGATGAAATCCACCACGATGCTCGACGCCTTGTACTGCGCAGGGGCGTCGTAGCCACCGTGGCCGGCATGGGCCACGCCGACTTCGATCAGCACATGGCTGGGCGGGCTGAAGCGGCAGATCTGCCAGCGGTCCACCGGCACGTCGTCGGCCAGCTGGTTGCCGCGCAGGGCCATGCGCCAGAAGGGCGGCGGCATGACGTTGTGCATGTGCCGGGCGGTGACCACCTGATCGCCGTCTACCTTGGTCTGCGGTGGCGCCTCGTCGATTTCCTTCTGGCCGATGCTTGAGGCATGCACGTAGGTTTCGTGGGTCAGGTCCATCAGGTTGTCGATCATCAGCCGGTAGTCGCACTGGATGTGGAACAACCCGCCGCCATAGGCCCATTGATCGTTGTCGGCCCATTCCAGGTGATGGATCAGCGCCGGGTCGGCCAGGGCCTGGTCGCCGGGCCAGACCCAGATGAAACCGTAGCGCTCCACCGCGGCGAAGGTCTTGTTGCAGGGGAAGCCGCGCACCCGCTGGCCGGGCATTTCCACGGTCTTGCCGTCGCAGCCCATCATCAGGCCGTGATAACCGCATACCAGGTTGCCGTTCTCGACATAGCCCAGGGACAGCGGCGCGCCGCGATGGGGGCAGAAATCCTCGACGGCGGCTACCCGACCTTCATGGGCGCGGTAGAACACCATGTGTTCGCCGCAGATCTGCCGGCCCAGGGGCTTGCCCTGCAATTCATCGGGGGTGCAGGCAACGTACCAGGCATTCTTGGGGTACATGACGTCTCTCCAGGCGTTTGTTGTTTTTATTTAATGGATCCATTAAATGGTTGGCGCTCTGGGGGTGTCAAACAAATATGCTGATTTAGTGTTCGATAATCGGCTGCTATAGGGGTTTTGGATCCAGTGAAGGGGGTTTATGGATCCATTGTTCGCGCGTCAAGGCGCAGCGCGCCGAAGGGCCGGTGGGCAGTTGCGGGGCGAGGCTGGGGGCGGGCCGCAGCGCCAGGGGGGATCTGGCGGCTGCGGTGTCGGGGACGAAGTGGGGTTGCAGAATCAGCGTCGTTGCAGGCTGTCCTGCAGGCGCTGGATGCCGTCTTCCAGCAAGGCCCGCGGGCAGCCGAAATTCAGGCGCACGAACTGCCCGCAGTCGTCTCCGAATTCCAGCCCGGCGCTGAGGCCGACCTTGGCTTGCTCGAGGAAGAAGGCGTGGGGGTCGTCGAGGCCCAGGGCGCTGCAGTCGAGCCAGGCCAGGTAGGTGCCCTGGGGCGCGTGCATGCGGATGCCGGGCAGGCGGGTCTGCACCGCGTGCAGCAGGTAGTCGCGGTTGGCCTGCAGGTAGCCCAGCAGGGCCTGGAGCCAGGGGCCGCCGTGGGTCAGGGCGGCCAGGGTGGCTTCCAGGCCCAGGGGGCTGACGCTGTCTACCATGCCGGCGCGGGCATTGTTGAAGGCCAGGCGGGTGGCAGGGTCCTGGATGATGGCGAAGCAGGTCTTCATCCCGGCGATGTTGTAGGCCTTGCTGGCCGACATCAGGGTGATGGTACGCCGGGCGATTTCCGGGCTCAGGGAGGCGGTGGGGATGTGCCGGCGGCCGTCGAAGCACAACTCGGCATGGATCTCGTCGGAAATGATCAACGCGCCCTGGTCCAGGCAGGCAGTGGCCACCGCCAGCAGTTCGTCCCGGGGGAAGACCTTGCCCAGGGGGTTGTGCGGGTTGCTCAGGAGCATCGCGCCGGCGCCTTGCAAGGCCTGGCGCAGGGCATCCATGGGGGTGTCGTAGGTGCCGTCGACGGTGAGCTGGAACGGCACTTCGACCTTGTCCAGGCCCCAGTTGCCCGGGGCCAGGCGCAGGGGGCGATAGTTGGGGGTTTGCAGCACCACCTTCTGCTGCGGCTGGACGAAGGCGTGCAGGGCCATGTTGAACCCGGGCTCGACCCCGGGGAGGAAAATCAGCTCGTCGGGCCTGACGCGCCAGGCGTATTTGTCCCACAGGTCGGCGACCACCGCCTCGCGCAATTCGTCCCGGGCCACGCTATAGCCCAGCAGCGGGTGCTCCAGGCGCTGGCGCAGGGCCTGAAGGATGCCATCGGCCACGGCGAAATCCATGTCCGCCACCCACATCGGCAGGACATCCTCGGGGTAGCGGCTCCATTTGGTGCTGCCGGTGCCATGACGGGGGTGCAGGGTATCGAAATCGAAGCTCATGAACGGATCTCGTCGGGTCGCGGGGGAGAAAGGAACTGATTCTAGCCTCACCTGGCGCTGAATCGGCCGGCCCGGTTGCGGCTTTTTTACCCCGGCTGTCCTCTAGGCAGCTTTTCCCTTGCCTGTGCCTCACAAAAACCTCGTTTCGCAACGCCCCGGGTTATGGAAACAATGAACCCCTGCATCCGCCTGCCCGACTGCCACGGGCGCTCCTGCGATGCACTGCCGATCGATTTGTTCTTCCTACAAAAACAACAGGGAGCAAGCGATGAACTGCCATTCGCGCATGACCACGGCCGGTTGCTCCGGACGGGTCGCCACTACACCAAACGATCAGGGCCGCAGAGCCCGCAACGGTGATGATCCGGCTACGCGGCCTGCGCCGCGCGAGCCCTTGCGCCGCTGACCAAGACTCGTAGTGCCTGGTGCTGTACCGCCCGTTGCATACGGTCGCTTCCAGGCTCTTGTTGTGCGGGTTCGTGCGGGCGAGCCGGCTTTCTTGAGGATGGGTTTCATGTCCAACACCTTGCGTTGCGGCGTTGCGTTGTCGTGGGTCTTGCTGTGCACCGGGGCTTACGCCCAGCCGCAGAACCTCACGGTCATTTCCTTTGGCGGAGCCACCAAACAGGCTCAGGAGCAGGCCTACTTCCAGCCCTTCAACCAGAGCGGGGCGGCCCGGGTAGTGGCCGGCGAATACAATGGCGAGCTGTCGAAGATCAAGGCCATGGTCGATGTCGGCAAGACCAGCTGGGATGTGGTCGAAGTGGAGAGCCCGGAGCTGCTGCGTGGCTGTGACGAGGGCCTGTTCGAACCCCTGGACCTGGCCCGTTTCGGGGACCCGGCGCAGTACGTGCCCGGCACGTTGACCGAATGCGGGGTCGCCACTTATGTGTGGTCGATGGTCATGGCCTTTGCCCCGCAGAAGCTGGCGAAGGCGCCGCAGTCCTGGGCGGATTTCTGGAACCTCAAGGACTTCCCCGGCAAGCGCGGCTTGCGCAAGAGCGCCAAGTACACCCTGGAAATTGCCTTGCTGGCCGACGGTGTGGCGCCTGCCCAGTTGTATCAGGTGCTCAACACCCCCGAGGGCGTGACCCGGGCCTTTGCCAAGCTCGACCAGATCAAGCCCTACATCCAGTGGTGGGAAGCCGGGGCTCAGCCGCCGCAGTGGCTGGTGGCCGGTGACGTGGTGATGAGCGCAGCCTACAACGGGCGCATTGCCATGGCCCAGAAGGAGGGCATGCAGCTGAGTATCCTCTGGCCCCAGAGCCTGTACGACCCGGAGTACTGGGCGGTGGTCAAGGGCTCGCCGAACAAGGCCCTGGCCGAAGCCTTCATTCTGTTCGCCAGCCAGCCCCAGGCGCAGAAAGTGTTCTCTGAAAACATCCCCTACGGGCCGGTGCATCGTCAGGCGCTGCCGTTGCTGCCTGAGGCGGTGCAGCGGCAACTGCCGACCTTCGAGGCCAATTTGAAGGGCGCCAGGGCGGTAGATGCGGGGTTCTGGGTCGATCATGGCGAGGAGTTGGAGCAGCGTTTCAACGCCTGGGCCGCTCGCTGATGGAAAGGCCGTAGGAGCGAGCTTGCTCGCGAAGATCGTCAACGAAAACGCCGCGTTCACTCAGTGACCGCGGCGTTTTTGAGTGCAGCGCGAGCACGCTCGCTCCTACAGGGGGCTTTGGCTGGTGGGTGGGGGCTGGGTCAGCCAGTCGATGAATAGCGCGAACAGCTCGGCCTGGGAGTTGATGGTTAGCTTGGTGTAGAGGTTCTTGCGGTGCATGCGCACGGTTTCCGGGGAAATCTCCAGCACCTTGGCCGTGGATTTTACCGAGTGCCCCCGCAGGATCAGGTGGGCAATTTCGCGCTCGCGAACCGTCAGCAGTGGCTGGCCAAAGCTCATGAACGCCGCTTCGATCTGCTGGTTGAAGTTGGCCGGTGCCGGGGCGGGCAGCGCGTCCTGACTGGCCTGGCGCAACAGCGGTTGCAGGCCGCTACCGCCGAAACGGCGGATCAGCTCGCGCACCAGCGGTTCCACCGCCCGCAGCAGCGCCAGGGGTTCGCTGGCGAAGCGCTCACCGCTCAGGCCCTGGAACATGCACAGGGAAATCTTGCTCTGGGGATCGAGGTCGACGATGTAGTAACTGTCTTCCGCGCCGCCGGTCTTGAGGTAGTAGGTCTTGTAGTACTCGCTGCTGAAGAAGTCGTCCGGGGCGATTTCCGACAGGTGATAGAAACCTTCGGCCAGGCCGTTTTCCACCGCCAGGCAGAACGGATCCAGCAGATAACCGCGGGAAAAGTAGCGGTTGATGATTTCGTCGCGGTAGGCGCCGACTATGCCCCGTTCATGCAGCAATTGCGGTGGCAGGCCCTTGCGTTCCAGGCTGATCATCATCGATTCGATGGGCGTCAGGGCGTTCAGCGCCGTCGCCAGGTGCTGCAGGAAAGTGCCATCGTCCACGCTGCCGAAGGCCTGGGCCAGGCAGGCGTGCCAGGCCTGCAGGGCAGGGAGGCTGAGGGGGGCGGTAGAAGTGTTTGCTGGTGCGCTCATGCCCGGCAGTCTAACGGTCGGAAGCAGGCCCGGTAAGACCCCGGGCCGATATTCGCGCTGCCAGCGGCTAGGGGTCATTGGCCCAGGTACTGGCCGTTCTGGCGCAGTTCGGCGGCAGCTTCGAGGATGCAGTCGCGCAAGGTGGCGACTATTTCGTCGATCTGCTGGCGAGTGATGATCAAGGGGGGCGACATCACATTGAGATGGCCGATGGGGCGCACCAACAAGCCTTTGGCCTGGGCCCGCAGATGGATGCGCTCGGCGATGTTCAGCCCGTCGGGCAGCAGCGCCTTGGTGCGCTTGTCGGCGACGAATTCGACGCAGGCCATCAGCCGCTTGCAGCGCACGCTGCCCACCAGGGGCAGTTCGGCCAGGGTCTGCAGGCGCTGCTCCATATAGACGCCGACCTCTTCGACGTGGGCCAGCAGGTTTTCCCGCTCGATGATCTCGATGTTCTTCAACGCCGCGACGCAACTCACCGGGTGCCCGCTGTAGGTGAAACCGTGGGTGAAGCAGCGACCCTTGCCCGGCTCGCCGATGACCTGCCAGATGCGCTCGGAGAAAATGCACGCGCCCAGGGGCAGGTAGCCCGAGGTCAGGCCCTTGGCAGTGGTGATGATGTCCGGCTGCATGCCGAACACTTCCTCGGAGGCGAAGAAAGCACCTAGGCGGCCGAAGGAGGTCACCACTTCGTCGGCGACATACAGCAGGTCGTAGCGCTGGCAGATTTCCCACATGCGCCGGTGATAACCCTCGGGCGGAATGATTACCCCACCGGAGCCCATGATGGGTTCGGCGAAGAACGCCGCCACCTTGTCCGGGCCCAGGGTGAGGATCTTGTCTTCGAATTCCGCTACCAGGAACTCGAGGAAGTCCGCTTCGCTCATGCCGGCCGGCGCCCGGTAGTAGTTGGGGCAGGAGATGTGGTGAAACAGGTCGCTCATGAAGTCGAATTCAGGCGCGCGGTCAGCGGCCTTGTTACCGATGGACATGGTCAGGAAGGTGGAGCCGTGGTACGCGTTGTGCCGCGAGATCACGTGCTTCTTCTCATGCTTGCCGCGACTGTTCTGATAGAACTGCACCAGGCGGTAGGCGGTGTCCACCGCGGTGGAGCCGCCGGTGGTCAGGAACACGTGGTTCAGGTCCCCTGGGGCCAGGCTTGCCAGCTTTTGGCAAAGCTCGATGGCGCTGACATTGGCCATGTCGCAGAACGGGTTGGAGTAGGCCAGTTGCCGCACCTGGTCGGCGATGGCCTCGGCCATTTCCTCGCGGCCCAGGCCGATGTTGGTGCACCACATGCCGCCTACGGCATCCAGGTAGCGGGTGCCGGCGGTGTCATAGATGTATGCGCCGTCGCCGGCAGCGATATTCAACGACCCCTGCTCGCGGTGTTCGTCGAACATATGGAAGCCGTGCATGTAGTGCGCCTTGTCGGCGGCCACCAGTTTCGAATCGTCGAACTGCTGGAAGAAGGCGTCGGGTTGGATAGCCATGGGCTTCACCTCGGGTAGCAATATGGGGTGGAAAGTCTGTGGGGGCGGGGGGCTCACTTGCCGATCTTCACCATGTTCCAGGTACGGGTGATCAGCCGGGTGCTGGCGGGCGTCTGGATCTTCTGGGTGAACAGCCGCTCGCGGGTCTGGGCATCGGGGTAGATCGCCGGGTTGTCCCGCACCTCGGCGCTCAACAGTGGCGTGGACTTGAGATTGGCGTTGGCGTAGCGGATGTAGTCGCTGACCTCGGCCATTACCTTAGGTTGCAGCAGGTACTGGATAAAGGCATGGGCGCTGGCCACGTTCGGCGCGTCGGCGGGGATATAGAAATCGTCGAACCAGATCAGCGAGCCTTCCCTGGGAATGAAATAGTCGAGCTTGACCGGTGCCCCGGCCTCGTTGGCCCTGGCCTGGGCCGTGGCGTAGTCGCCGGACCAGGTGGCGCTGACGCACAGGTCGCCATTGGCCAGGCCATTGAGGTAGCTGGTGGAGTCGAACTTGCGGATATAGGGGCGCACCGCCATCAAGGCATCCTGCGCCGCTTTCAAATCATCGGGGGCGGCGCTGTTGGGATTGCGCCCCAGGTAAGCCAGCACCAGCGGCAGAATGTCGGTGGGCGAATCCTGCAGTGTCACCCCGCAATCGGCGAAGCGCGACACCACCTTGGGGTCGAAGAGCATGGCCAGAGAACCGATGGGCGCGTCCGGCATGCGCTCGCGGACCTTGTCGACGTTATAGGTCACGCCATTGCTGCCCCAGGTGTAGGGCGCCGAGTACTGCACACCCGGGTCGTAGCTTTCCAGGCTCTTGAGCACCTGCGGGTCGAGATTCTGCCAACTGGGCAGCAAGGCCTTGTTCAGCGGCTGGAACACCCGCGCCTTGATCAAGGGCGGCACCAGGGCCGCGTTGAGCACCACCAGGTCGTAGCCGGAGCGCCCCGGCAGCAGCTTGCCCTGGACGGTTTCATAGGAATCGAAGGTGTCATAGATCACCTTGATCCCGGTGGCCTTCTCGAACCCGGCGAGGGTGTTCTCGCCGATATAGTCCGACCAGTTGTACAGGCGCAGGGTCTTGTCTCCGGGCTCCCCGGCCTGGGCCCAAGCCGTCGTCAGTGCCAGAACCACGCCAAACATCGCAGGGAAAGCTGTACGCATACTTCAATTCCGCCTTGAACGTGATGGAAGGAGCCCGGGTCGAGCCGTTGGCGTAACTGTCCGCGAGTGCCTCGGCCCACGCCATAACCCGATCGGGTAGGTGGGCAAACACAGAAGGGGGCAGCTATCTGGATGGGTTTGTGCAATCATCCCGCCTCGTTGGCGAACACTAGGCTGTTCGCCTGACGGATTGGTTCAGCCCGGAAACCTGTAGAAACAGCCCGGCAGAAAAAATCTCGAATAGGAGTTGCCAGGAATGGAAAACACGTCCATAATTGCGACCATTCCTCAGCGAGGAAACGGAAAAACTCTTTAGAAATCAAAGAGTTACGAGATGAAGTTGATCTCGTTAGCCGTTCCAGTTTATACGTGTCCAGTGTTGTGTTTCAGGCATTGGACACTTGGGGCCGAGTAGCAAAATGGTTATGCAGCGGATTGCAAATCCGCCTACGCCGGTTCGATTCCGACCTCGGCCTCCACCCTTGAAAACCCCGTAGATTAACGTCTACGGGGTTTTTTATTGCGTGTATGAAAGTGCTGGCGTACCAAAACTTTAAGGCTGGCGTACCAAAACTTTCCTATTTCGTCAGGTTTGCGATGGCGCCAACTCGAACGTAAATCTTCTTTGTGGTCTCCTGTTTTGAGTGTCCGAGAAGCCGGCTCGCGTCGTCCAGGTCGAGAATTTCAGATGCCGCCTTCGGTCGGATATCACGGAACTGAAACCCTGCGATTTTCTTAGCCAGGCCCTGGTCGCCTTGTTCGATAGCCTCAGCCACGGCTTTTGACCTGGGCGTCGTCCCATCTCTGGCATAGCATGCGCTCGGAGACCTTCTTCCCCGACTTGTTCACGATCAAATAGCCAGAGTTTATTTTTTTCGGTCTGGCAATAATTCTCTCGATGAGCAGGCCCAAGCTATTTTTCTGGCCATCGACCTCCATGAGGATTCGGATCTTCTTAGAAGTCTTGCCTTGGCCAACACGCAGATACACTCCCTCCACATCATCGATACGCATTAGTCAGACATCGGCTGGGCGCTGGCCGGTCAGGTAGGCCAGATCCATTGCCTCCTGCAGTTCAATTTCGCCTTTCTGGTAGACCGCCTTCCATACCGCGTCGTTTGCGTAATAGTCGCGCGGCGTTTCCTTGTTCTTACGAACGCCCTGGCCGGGGTTCTCTCTGTTGGTCAAACCCCATTCGCGCGCAATATTGAAGACGTGAGACAGTAAGGCGATTTCTCTGTTGGCTCTGGTTTTCGCGGATCGCTTATCGCGGTAGGCAGCAATCATCGATGGCGTAATCGCATCCACCGGTATCTCGTCAAAAACTGGCCTTAGCTGCCTCAATTCGGCCTTGTTGTCCTTCTGAGTGCGCTCCGACTTTTTCGGGATGATGTCGCGCATGTACCTACGGGTCTTCCTTGGGCGCATTTCATCTCACTCGCGACAAATCAAAGTTCCAGGTGGGGACTTCAGCGGGCGGGTTGCTTTGCCCGCCATCGCCGGCAGGCTTTCCGATTGTTGAGTGGGGTGTTTAGAGTTGTTGCAGGATTCGCTGGCCGATCCAGCGGACGACGGTGACTGCCTTGCTGTTACCGATCGCCTTGTAGCGTGGGCCGTCTGGGCATTCGCTGGCAGGCTTGCCGCGCCAGGGGATTAGGGTGTAGTCCTCGGGCATGCCTTGGAGGCGTTCGCACTCGCGTGGGGTGGAGCGCCGAATACTGGAATTCGCGAGGATATGTGGTGTGCCGCCTGGGTCTGGTGCGTGATCGCCTGCTTGTAGGGTATGAGTATTCGCACCGCCCAGGGCCTGGTATCGGAGAGGGCTCCAGTCATGTCTGTGAACGTCCTGATTCACGTATGCGACACTGTGCTATCTCACTAGGGAATGGAATGTTTACAAATGGTCCAATTGTTAGCGGTGTCCGGAAGCATTCGCGCAGCATCTTCTAACTCTGCACTGCTACGTGCGGCTGAGGTGTTGAGCCCTGAGGGGGTATCGATCAAGCACTATCTGGCGGTTGGTCAATTGCCGCACTTCGATCCGGACCTGGCTGATGATCCGCCGCAGAGCGTCAGAGAGTTACGGGCTTTGGTGGGTAAGGTAGATGGCATCCTTATTTCGTGCCCTGAGTATGCTCGTGGAATACCTGGTTCTTTCAAGAATGCCTTAGATTGGCTTGTGGCCAGCCATGAATTTCCTGGTAAGCCGGTTGCACTGTTTAACGCTTCACCTCGTGCGAGTCATGCCCAAGCGGCGCTTCGTTTGGTGCTGAACACCATGTCCGCAATAGTTGTCGAGCCTGCGTCGATAACTGTGAATCTGCTCGCAAAAGGAATGAATGAGGCGGACATCGCAGGGAGCCCAGAGATCAGTAAGCAGATCGTCTCGGCATTGCTTGCATTCAAGAGCCACATTGAGGTCATGTAGGAATCGCGAAGGTGAGCGAATGAACAGGCCTGTGCCTCCCCTCTCACTGCTTGAGCTAACCGATTTGTCCGACTTCGGTACCCTACGCATCAATCTGCCGGCAGCTACCAGCGGCTGGCTGCTCAGGGTGACCCGCATCACCCCGAACCAGAACAACAACAAAATTGCCGACATCATGCAGATCGCGGGTTTCACCGAGGTCATCGATGCAAAGCTGCGCTACCCGAACACCGCGCTGCTCTACATCGAGTTCTCGGCCGAGCAGTTCCGTAGCATCCCAGCCGTCACAGTGGAGACCAAGCTGAAGAGGGGCCTTGTGCCGGCCAACTATAACCCTGTGGCTAGGACCTACTCCGGTATCTGGGACGGTAGCTTCAAGTTGGCCTGGACTGACAACCCAACCTGGATCACCTACGACATCACTGTCAGTGACCGCTTCGGTCTAGGCCGCCGCATCAAGCCGTGGATGGTGGACAAGTGGGAGCTCTACCGGATCTCCCAGTATTGCGACCAACTGGTACCGGACGGAATCCGCCTACGCCGGTTCGATTCCGACCTCGGCCTCCACCCTTGAAAACCCCGTAGATTAACGTCTACGGGGTTTTTTATTGCCTGGGATTTGGGCGATCGCTTCCGCAATTCGTTTGTTTTTAGCATCGAACTGACAAAGTCCTTTCGCTCCATTGGGTACGAGTTGATGGTGGAGATTGGCTAATACACTTGCCGTTTTGCGATGAGCTGCTTTGAGCCCTAGTCAAAGCGGAATTCAAGCTAGGTTCTTAGGAACGACCGCTTTCGGTTAAAAGCAGCCGATCACAACGTACCGCTTTGCGTGGACTTATTACTGTTCTGCAGTCCTCCACTTAAGTGGAGGAAATAATCATGAGCGAATGAAGGGCGCTGTATGCGACAGCCATTTGCCGAGGCTATGGAAAAGTGCTTTCGACGGACGGGGTTGTTTGTCATTTTTCAAGCTCGCGTGCTCGACTTCAATGTCACCGAGTGCTTTGCGGCCTGCAACGCTTGCATCAGCTTGGCCAGTGACTCTGTCGGGACTTGCCCTTGTCGGGTGATGCTGTGAAATGCTGCGTTATACCTCAGCCGCTGCGGTGCAATTACACGCAACATGCCACGTGCTACCCAGATATCGGCGTAGTGGGTCGGTAGGTAGCCGATGCAGGTGCCGGAAGCGATCAGTGTGGCAATGGCTTCCATGGAGAAAGCGCTTACCGAGTTGCCGAAGCGCAATTTGTGCGGCCGGCGGCTTTCGAGCATGTAGCCACGGTCTACGTAATCTGCGGCACCGATCTCCTCGTCCGTAAAATGCTCGTCGGGACGTGCAAAGAAAGGATGACCCCGCCCGCAATACAGGTTTTGTTCTTCCTCGAATAGAGCTTGGTAATGCAGGCCTGAAAGCTGGTGGTTAAAACAACCGATGGCGAGGTGCAGACGCCCTTCGAGCACGGCTTGCTCAAGCTCGTCGGCACGCATTACCTGCAGGTCGATGCGGGTACTGGGCGAAACCAGGCGAAAGGAAGCGAGGGCCTGCGGCAGCGGTGCCTGGTCAAGCGAAAGCAGGTTATCGACGCTGCCAATCTGCAAGAACTCTGGATACTTTTCGTTAAGCATGACTACCCGCCGATGAAAGCGGTCGATATCAGCATACAGTTCCTGCGCCGCTGCATAAGTTTGGGCGCCTTGTTCGGAAAGTTGAAAGCCGCTCTTGCCACGACGGCAGAGGGAGTAGCCGAGGCGGATTTCCAGATCTCGCACCAATGTGCTCAAGCGAGGCAGGCTGGTATTTAAGCGTACCTGCGCGGCAGTGAAGCCTCCAGCCTCGACGATGGTGCAAAAGATGCGCAGTTTGCGCAGATCCACGTCTGAGAGATTAGTGAGCATCAAAACCTCCGATGTAGAGACACAAACGCTATAGGGACAGCCCTTATACCAGCAAATTTACCTTGCGAATCAATGCGACTGAACTGCACCGAAAGAGGCCGTTTTTTAGTTGCGATTTCGAGTAAGTCAGGTTCCGTACTGCAGGATTTACCAGCCATTTTTTTCTTCCGATACTCGCGGTGCTGCTGGTCGGCAGTGTTGCGGGGAGGGGAGCCACTGCCGCGGCCCACACAAGCAAAACTTCACCCAGAACAAAAATAACGATTACGGAGTGCGGTATGGCAACTCAACGAAGTAGCGGATCGAGCAGGCCCGCCATTGAAGCTCGCTCAATCGATTATGTGCCTCGTGCAGAGCGGCACGGTAAGGTCTGGCACCAAGGCCCGTTCTGGTTTACCGGCAACTTTGTGTTTCTCACCATGATGGTCGGCTTTGTTGGGCCAAGCATGGGGCTCAGCATAATGTGGAGCGTACTGGCGATTGCAATAGGTGCTGGCTTCGGCACGGTGTTCATGGCCTTGCACGCCAACCAGGGCCCCAAGATGGGCTTGCCGCAGATGATTCAGTCTCGTGCGCAATTCGGTAGCCGCGGTGCCATTGTGCCGTTTGCGGCGACCATCTTTGTTTACATCGGTTTTATAGTATTCGGCGTCATTTTGGTCACTCAGGCCATACAGCTGGTTCTGCCGGGCTCGACGTGGTTCTGGTACCCCATGTTGATTGCGATCAGCATCGTGATTGCACTGGTGGGATATGACCTGTTGCACTTTGTGCAACGTTGGCTCACGTATCTGCTAATTGCCGTGTTTGGCATCGTGACGTTGATGGCTGTTACTGCATTGCCCGCGGCAGCTCCAATACCGGTGAACTCGGGTTGGAACACCACTGCGTTTCTCGTGCAGTTGTCACTTGCTGCTGGGTACAACATCAGCTATTCGGTGTATGTCTCCGATTATTCGCGCTACCTGCCTCAAGACTCGTCCAGCCCCAGGCTGATCTTCTGGACGTATTTGGGCGCGACTGCGTCGGCGATATGGCTGATGTCGCTGGGAGCGGTGTTGTCCAGCTATATACCGGGCGCCGATGGCATCGTTTCGCTGGTGCAAACCGGTAATTATTTCTTCCCTGGCTTTGGCATATTCGTCGCGTTGGTGGGGGCCGTCGCGCAGTTGTCGGTCACCGGCATAAATAGCTATGGCGCCATGCTAACTGGAATCAGCGCGGTGGACGGCTTCCGTCCAGTACGCCCCGGTGTCCGCGTGAGAGTGATCGGCCTGAGCGTAGTGGGCCTGCTGTCACTGGTGATCGCTTTGGCGTTACCGGATGCCTATATGGCCAGCTTCAATGGCTTTGTACTGCTTATGCTGTACTTCCTCATCCCATGGACGGCGGTCAACCTCGTCGACTTTTATGCGATTCGCAAAGGCGAATACGCCATCGCCGAAATATTCAATCCGCACGGTGTATATGGCCGTTGGGCCTGGCGAGGTGTACTGGCCTATCTGGTTGGTTTTGTCGCAATGGTGCCGTTCTTCTCGCTTCCGTTTTTCGTTGGCCCAGTAGCTGCGGCACTGGGCGGTGCGGATATCGCATTCATCCCCGGCTTGTTGATTTCCGGCGGCCTGTATCTCGGGTTGGCGCGCAACCTCGAACGCTCATCGGAGATCGCAGCGCAACGCCAAAGTCAGCTCGTGCTTGAAGGTATTGCCGGCTGAACGCTCACCGATAAACGACCATCAGAAAAAGGTTTTTAGATGATCAGCAAATGCGAAAAAACAGTCGCTATTGTGCAAATGCCTGCGGCTCTTCTTGATCGAGCCGAATCGATGCGCCTGGCAGCCGAACATATCAAGAGTGCTGCGCTCAAGGAGGCGCAACTCGTGGTATTCCCGGAAACGTGGTTGAGCTGTTACCCCGCATGGATATTTGGAATGGCGGGCTGGGACGATGCGCAAGCCAAGTTCTGGTACGCCAAGCTACTGGCGGACAGCCCGGTTATTGGCCAGCCTGACGACATGGACGATGACCTTGCGGTGCTTCGCGAGGCTGCGCGTGTTAACTCAGTCACCGTGGTGATGGGTATGAACGAGCGCTCCCGGCGCCACGGCGGCTCGCTCTACAACTCTCTAGTCACTATTGGCCCGGAGGGGACCATTTTGAATGTGCACCGCAAACTGACGCCGACCCACACCGAACGCACGGTATGGGCCAACGGAGATGCCGCAGGTCTACGGGTGGTCGATACCGCGGTTGGTCGCGTGGGAGGGCTGGTGTGCTGGGAGCACTGGCACCCGCTGGCGCGCCAGGCCCTGCATGCACAAGACGAACAGATTCATGTGGCGGCATGGCCGGACATGACGGAAATGCACCATGTTGCTGCCCGTTCCTATGCCTTCGAAGGGCGCTGTTTTGTGCTTTGCGCTGGCCAGTACCTGAACGTTGCTGATGTGCCAGCCGAGTTACTGACGGCTTACCGCCTTGGGGTTGGCGGCAACGGACTGGAGGAGCGTTTACTGTTCAATGGTGGATCAGGTGTGGTCGCTCCAGATGGTTCCTGGGTGACGGCACCGCTCTTTGGGGAACCTGGAATTGTCCTGGCAACCATCGACCTTGCGCAGATCGATGCCCAGCACCATGACCTCGATGTGGCAGGTCATTACTTGCGCCCGGATGTCTTCGAGCTCTCGATTGATCGACGCGTACGTACCGGTTTAACGCTGCGCGACGACTGAATATCTCCTCAACCCTATATTCCGGGTGGCCGTGCATAGGCCGGCCCGGAATCATCAAGGCTAACTCATGGTTCATGTACTTTTGGCTACAGCGCTCTTATCCATCATGTTGGGTGCGCTCTCCGGCTTTGCCGTTCTGGCTTCCGTCGACTACCCAGCCAAGCTCCGTGCCCTAGGTGTGGTCAACCCGATGCGCGTGCGGCAGGCGCATCTGGACTGGATCATCATGGGGACGGTGATGGCGGTCACCGCGCTTGCCAATCCTCAGCTTCCCGACTGGGTCGTTGCGTTGGTGATGTTTGGTGGCGTGGTCAATCCGCTGACGTTTGTGCCCATGGCGTTCTCCACTACGGTGGAGACCACCAAGGCATTTCAATGGGTGTCTTTTGTGTCGTTTGTTTCGTTGAGTGTGGGACTGATCGCGGCGGCGGCTTATTTTATCTTTGGTTGAGTCATCAACACCGATAGCCGGCTAGACCTGTTCTACCGCCTCCTGCATTTGACCAAATCAGCGGGCCGCTCAAGCACGAAAAGCGCGGCACTCTCCTTTGGGGAATCCTCGCGCTTGATGGCCGAACACTAAGCAAAGGGCGCACTTACAGGTGGAAATCCCCCGCAGCCTCCGGCTGGTAAAGCACTTTCCTGATTTCAATCCGGCGGGTGCGATCAGAGATTCGCCAGTCGATGGTGTCCCCCTCCTGATAGCCAAGGATGGCGGCGCCTATATCGGAATACACCGAATGCTTCCCTGCGGTGCTGTCCGCGTCTTCAGGGTAGACCAAGGCCACTTCGATCTCTTCGTCGTCCAGTTGCAGCAAGGCCCTGGAGTTCATCGTGATGACGTTGCGCGCCACCTGCTGGGGCTTGACGACAATGGCTCGCTCAAGCTCATGTTCGAGTTCAACAATCGTCGGGCCTTGCTCGAACACGATCAGGCTCTCGAGCCTGGCCTTGTCGATTTCAGTGATGTAGATCTCAGTGGAGTCGACAACGGTACCTTTGCGCAAGAACTGGAGATAGCGCTCGGCCGTCATGGAAAAAGATTTCAATGTCGGCGTTTCGCTTTCAAGCACAAAGCCGCTGCGCTGAAAGGCTTTCAGCGAGCGCGTGTTGTCCGGGTGGATCTTGGCGATGAGCTTCTCGGCCCGCATGTCGAGGAAGGCCAGTTTCATGCCTTCGCGGATGGTGCGGGCGCCCAGGTTCCGGCCCCATTTGTCGCTGTCTCCGATGACCAGGACTATCTCGCAATTGGCGCCGGTCTTGACCAGACGGACAAAGCCCACCGGGGCGTCATGCCGGTCATAGGCCATGAAGAACCGGCCGTCCCGGTTGAATAGATGGGTCAGGATCGGCAATTGAGTCCGATCGATGACTTGTTCGATGGAGCGGGAGACGTGACGCGAATCGCTCAGAAAGCAGGTAACGCGCTCATCCTCCAACCAATCCATCAATGTCAGCGCGTGCGCCCGAGTAATTTCAGGGCACAGTGTAATGAAAGGCTTGTTCATCTTGACCACACTTATCTGTAAAGAATGGAAGCCTTTCATGGCTATGGTCATGACGGTTCTTCGGCAACCGCGCATTTTAAGATATACCGCGAGGAATGGCGAACATCCCGGCGGTTTCGAGAGTTTCGGCCCGCCAAGGCCCGTCTGGCGGCGTTTCAGCGCAGTGAATCTAAAGATGCCTGGCCGGGCCAATCTATTCGTGAAGCGTGTATTTCCCGTTGGCTGCAATAAAATCTTGAAAGCCTTTGATAAAGGCTTTTCTTGTGCCAGGTAGTATTTTTTTTAGAGCCAGAAAATAAAGATAGATAGGCGTCGCGTCCCCAGTGCCTTCCTCTATCCAGCACTCTTCTGTTGCAAAGCAAAAAAGTACACAGCGTATGAGGTTCGCAAAGTCTTCATCTGATTTACGGTGCTGTTGCTCTACCGTCCAGAGTTCTAGTACAAGCCTTCTCCGGAGATCCCCATCGCTTTCTATAGGTTCTCGCTGGATGCTTTTTTCGATATATGGAATCAGCACTTTCAACTTGGGGGTGGAAATGCTAGCAAGTACACCGCCGTCGATCAGACTGAGCAAATAGCGTGCGTACTGACGTGTTATTTCACTGAAAGGCACGCTCGCTTCAAGTAACGCCTGTTCAAGGTAATCGAACTCTTGAACCTCCAGGCTAGCAATCATCATACAGCTCCATCTTTTACTCTTATCGTGCAGCAGCAATCGGCCGAAAGCGGTCAGTGCAGATTCAGGTAGGGGTTCGAGGTCCTATTCTCCCTACCCTGGTTGCATTTGGCGAGCTGGGTGTTATGGGGGGGGCGAGGCCCTGGGCTGGTAAGCAGATAGCTAAGAACAACTACTCATCACAGATGGCAATGACCCGCAGATGGCCGCCCCTGCGCATCGTGCAGCTCGGGCGCCGTCGATGTTGGTTAGAATGGCGTGTTGAAGTCTACTGCTCGCAAGGAAACCCAATGAGCACTGAAAAGCCAGAGCCTTTGCTCATCCTTCAAAGGTTTCTAGATAATGTTTATGTGAAGGCTTCGAAAAGCCAGAATGTTTTACTCAAAAGAAATCATGGCCACTACACATACGCGAATGGAATACTCTTCGTCTACGTGACGATCTTCCCTAAAGAGGTTGAGCTTGTTTTTGAAAGCAAGCAGGTAGGTAACGGGGTTTTTAGTATTGTTTTGGATATGTGCATGTCCAGTGGAGAAGTACTGGCTGGCAACCTGCTGTCTCTGAATGGGAGATGCGAGGAGATCAGCACGGCATTGGCCTCGCAAGAAGATTGGGTGTTGGCCCTGTTGTTAAAGTGCTTGGGCACCTGAGTCTTTTTCCAGAGCGTGGACACCGCAGGCGTTCCGGTTTGCCGGTTCGCGTGCGCCGAGTTTATGCAGTGACCCCTTCTGGCTGTGGATTCAACCGGTCGATGCAATAGATTGGCTAAATCGTTCGGCGGGTGTTTCGTAGTCTAGTGTTTTCCGAGGGCGGCTATTTAGCTGCCTCGCAACTTCATTGAGCGTGGCTCGCGGGCGAGGGCGACGACTCGGTCTTTGCCCCAAGCTTTAAGCCAGCAAGGGCGGGTCTTTACCCGCCCCAGTGGTTTAGTTACGCACGAACGCCAGTAGATCAGCGTTAATCGTATCGGCGTTAGTTGTCGGCATTCCGTGGGGGAAGCCGGGGTAGATTTTCAGGGTGCTGTTTTGCAGAAGTCTGGCGGACAGAACTCCGGCATTTTCATAGGGCACGATCTGGTCATCGTCCCCGTGCATCACCAGTACGGGGATCTTGATACCCTTCAAATCCTCGGTGAAGTCGGTCTGAGAAAACGCCACGATCCCGTCATAGTGTGCCTTGGCACAGCCCATCATGCCTTGTCGCCACCAGTTCCACACGATGCCCTCGGACGGTTTCGCACCTGGGCGGTTGTAGCCGTAAAAAGGTCCTGCCGGAACGTCGTAATAGAACTGTGCGCGGTTGGCTTTCAGTTGGCTCTGCAGGTCGTCGAAAACCGATTTGGGCAAACCGCCAGGATTGTTCGCAGCCTGAACCATCAGCGGCGGCACGGCGCTGATGATGGCGGCCTTCGACACCCGGTCTTCACCGTGGCGCGCGATGTAATGGATGACCTCACCCCCGCCTGTGGAGTGTCCGACATGGACGGCGCCTTGTACGCCGAGGTGGTCGACCACGGCGGCAACGTCGTCGGCATAGTGATCCATGTCGTGGCCGTCCCAGACCTGGCTGGAGCGCCCATGCCCCCGTCGGTCGTGGGCAACGACCCGATAGCCGTGGTCCAGGAAAAAGAGCATCTGCGCGTCCCAATCGTCTGCGCTGAGCGGCCATCCATGATGGAAAAAGATGACCTGGGCATCACGTGGCCCCCAGTCCTTGTAAAAGATTTCAACACCGTCCCGCGTAGTGACGTATCCCATGTTCGTATCTCCTGAGTGAAGGTATGGCCTCGACCGACTCGAGATTCGGCCTTGGCCCTGATGAACGAAGTGCAGCCCATTCCATAGGTGTTGCAGAGGCTGTGTTTGTCGATTGATCTGCGGCTACCCATGGGCCCATGACGGTGGAGCAATGCATTGAACCTGGGCAGCTTGGCCGCTTTATGACTTTAGGTTTAAAGTCAACTTCAAGGTCAACGGTTTTTAGGGGTGAGGTATGAGAATTGGTGAATTGGCGAAAATCAGCGGGTTGGCGCCTTCTCGCATCCGCTTCTATGAGGCCAGTGGCCTGATCAAATCGGTCGAGCGCAAGGCAAATGGATATCGCGATTACGCACCGGATACCGAATGGGTTCTCGAGATCATTACCGGCGCCCAGGCAGCGGGCTTTTCGTTGGATGAAATCCGCCAGTTGATGCCGATGAATGCCAGTGGCTGGCAACACGATCAGTTGCTGGGTGGCCTCAAGCAAAAGGTCGAGGAAATTGAAGTCCTGCAGCAGCGGCTGGCCCAGAACAAGGAGCAACTGCTGCTGGTCATCAAGGGCATCGAGGGCAAACCCGAGGGCATGGCGTGTACGGACAATGCGCAAATGCTGATCAATCGTTTGCGCGAAGAGGGCGTGGCGCCTGCTTCGGGCAAACGTGCGGCAGGGGCCGCCAGGAAGAGAACCACCCGCCAGGCGTACGGGGCCTGACGGGCGTCCCAGCTCTCAGCGCTCGCCAACCAGCGTAGCGAGCGGTTTTGGCGCATAGAGTGCGCTCTGGAACTGCGGTACGTATTCGTACTTCAGCAGTTTCCCCAGCTTCAGGGAGCGGATGTAGTTCGACAGGCTGCCGTCGCCCAATGTGAGGATGGCCGCATCGGCGTCACGGCTGGAACCGTGGCTGAGCTGGCGGGAAACAGCATACCCGTAGGCCAGTTGGCCCTGGTGATCGAGGTTGGTGAAACTGTTGGTGATGATTTTGACATTGCGGGATAACTTCTCGAGCTTTTTCGCGGTGAAGGAGAGGTCCAGCTTGCCGGTCTGGCTGTCGGTGATGTCATAGACCACCGATTGCGCACTCTCTTTGCGGTCAATGCCGGTCAGCCACTTCGGCAGGTTGTAACCGACGACACCGCGCACCCGTGCCAACTCTGTATTGACCGGCAACTTGAGCACGTAACCCCAGAAGTCTCCCGAGATTGACTGGCCAATCAATGTGAGCGGACCCAGGTTGGCTTTGCCGGGTTTGTTGGTGATGATCGACACGGCCACCTCGTTGTAGGCGTCGTTATCGCAATGCTCGTAGGTATACGCGGTGAACGCGATCAGGCCACGCCCCGGCCAGATCTGCAGCGGTTGCACCGTTGCTGCCAGTTCGGGCGGCATCAGCGCCCGGAGCCGGTCGAGGTCGGCCGTGTAGACAGCCGTAACCTGGCTGTTCTGGTAGTAGAAGTTGGGCGAAAACGACTGGAAGCCTATCTCGACCTTGTTCTTTTCCAGGCTCTTGAACCAGCTCAGATCAACGCCTGGTATTTCGGCGGCGATTACCGACAGTGGCGGGTTGGACCGAAAGCGGTCGTAGAGACCGCCTTTGACGACGGGCACCTGATGGCCGGCGATATCGATGAGGGTGGTGTCGGTCGGACTGGGCATTTCAGGCGTCTCCGCCAACGCTGCGTTGGCAAATGGGTTGAACAGCAATGCAGTCGAAAGCTCGGTTGCGAGTTTCAGTCGCTCTTTTTCAAGGGGCCGGGATCGACCCTGGGGGGCAGCGAGTTACGTCGCTCGCGCAGAGCGCGGCGGTCACGGCTTCAGCTACGGCCCGAGGCGATTGCGGGTTCTGGCCGGTCACCAGCCTTCCATCAGTCAGGGCAAATGAAGTGAACGGCAGCCAGCCCTTGTGGTAACGCGCGCCCTGGCTTACGAGCCGGTCCTCAAGGAAGAAGGGCACCTGGCTTTTCATTCCCGATAGCCACTCTTCGCGATCAGAGAATCCGGTGATGTTTCTGCCTTTGATGATCAACCGGCCCTGGTCATCTTTCAGATCCAGGAGACCCGCTACGCCATGGCACACGGCTGAGACGATGCCACCCTGGTTGTAGATGGTTTCGGCCACGCGCCGCAGATCTGGGTTGTTGGGGAAGTCCCACATGACCCCGTGGCCCCCGGTGAAATAAATGGCGCTGAAGCGGGAAGGGTCCACGTCAGCGATCGGCAACGTGTTCTGCAGCCGAGCGCGAAAGGTTGCGGACTGCAAATGCCGCCGGGCGGCCTTGTCCATGTACAACCACCCCAGGCTCCGCTCGTCCAGAGGCACCGCGCCCCCTTTGGGGCTGGCAAATACTGTGGTGTAGCCGGCAGCTTCCACCACATCGGTGAAATGTGTCAGCTCCGTCAGCCACAACCCGGTGGTGTCGCTGCGTGAGGGATAGCTGGCGTGGTTGGTCATGATCACCAGTATCTGGTGCTCCCTGGAACCTGCCATCGAGGAGTTCGGCTGAGCATTTGCACTTGTCATGAAAGCACCACCTATCAATATCAATACACAGGAAACAAGGAGCTTGATCATCATTCCGGCTTCATCAGGCGAGCAGTTCGGCGCATGCTCACCTTAAACCTGGCTTTAAGGTCAACCCCGCGACGGCAAATAATTTCCGCGGATGCGCTCGTACTTCTGCTTGACCCTCAACCTGACTTTAACGCTAGCGTCTGATGCGCAAGGGGCAAGGCAATAACGCACGTTATCAATCCAGTCTGGAGCAACGCATGAGTCAGCAAGACAACCCGGATACGCAGATGAAATGGATGATCTATGGCGCCAATGGCTATACCGGCGAGTTGATCGCTCGCGACGCCGTCAAGCGCGGGCTCAGGCCGGTGCTGGCCGGGCGCAATCGCGACAAGGTCGAAGCCTTGGCCCGGGAGCTGGGCCTTGAGGCCCGGGTGTTCGGGCTGGATGACGATGCGCGCTTGCTTGCGCAGGTCAAGGGGCTTGGATTGGTGCTGCATTGCGCGGGGCCGTTTTCAGCCACCGCGGCACCGATGATCGAAGCCTGCCTGCGGGCCAGTGCGCACTACCTAGACATCACCGGCGAGATCGCCGTATTCGAACATGCCCAATCCCTGAATGAGCGGGCGCGAGCCGCGGGCGTGGTCATTTGCCCCGGCGTCGGCTTCGACGTAGTCCCGACCGATTGTGTCGCCGCCGCACTGAAAGACGCGTTGCCGGATGCCACGCATCTGGCATTGGGCTTCGATTCCCGCTCCAGCTTTTCGCCCGGTACTGCCAAGACCTCCATCGAGGGCATGGCGCAGGGCGGCAAGGTCCGTCGTGACGGTAGGATCGTCTCGGTGCCGCTGGCGTATCGGGTACGGCGTATCGACTTCGGCGCCGGTGAGAAACTTTCGATGACTATTCCCTGGGGCGATATCTCGACGGCCTATCACACCACCGGCATACCCAATATCGAAGTGTTCATACCGGGCTCTGCCGGCATGATCCGCGGTGCCAGATTCGCCAATCTCATCCGCCCGTTGCTGGGGTGGCCCTGGGTACAGAGGCTGCTCAAGGAGCGCATTGGCAAGCCAGTGGTAGGCCCGGACGAACAAAAGCGTGCCGACCAAGGCACCTATGTGTGGGGCGAGGCCCGTAACGCTCGGGGCGATCGCAAGGTCGCGCGGGTGCATACCACCAACGTCTACAGCCTGACGGTTTATGCCGCCTTGAGTGTGGTCGGTCATCTGTTGCAGGTGCGTCCGACGGGCGGTGCCTACACGCCTGCCAAGCTGCTGGGGGCTGATCTGGTGACCAAGCTGCCCGGCTCGGGCGCCTTGGACATCGAGTAAAGATTCTTGGGTGAAGTTGCAAAAAGGCTATTGACCTTCAAGTTCACTTCAATCTTAAGGTGACTCCATCTCCACTGAGGGCTACCCCCATGAATGTGTTCGATACCCTGATGCTTCCCAACGGTTCGACCATCAAGAACCGTATCGCCAAGGCCGCCATGGAAGAAAACATGGCCGATGCCGACCAGGCACCTTCCGAAGAACTGATGCGCCTGTATCAGGCCTGGGCCGAGGGTGGCGCGGGCCTGATCATCACCGGCAACGTGATGGTCGATGGCCGTGCCATGACCGGGCCCGGCGGTGTGGTGCTGGAAAATGAGCAGCAACTGGACAAGTTCAAGCGCTGGGCGCGGATTGGTCGTTCCGGCGGCGCGCAGTTCTGGTTGCAGATCAACCACCCTGGCCGCCAGATGCAGGCAAACCTCGGGCAGAAAACCTGGGCACCCTCGGCCATACCGCTGGACCTGGGCAAGATGTCCAAACGTTTCGCAACGCCTCACGCGATGACTGCGAGTGTGATCGATGATGTCATCCAGCGTTTCGCCCGTACCGCGCGTCTGGGTGAACAGGCCGGGTTCACTGGTGTGGAGATCCACGCCGCACACGGCTATCTGCTGAGTCAGTTCCTCTCGCCGCTGACCAATCAAAGAACCGATGAATGGGGCGGCTCCCTGGAAAACCGCGCGCGCCTGCTGCTGGAAATCGTCAAGGCGGTACGGTCCGTGGTGTCTGCCGATTTTGCGGTGGCGGTCAAACTCAACTCTGCCGATTTTCAACGGGGAGGCTTCACCGCCGACGATGCCCGGAAGGTGGTTGAACTGCTCAACGAGCTGGGGGTGGATCTGGTGGAGTTGTCAGGCGGCAGCTACGAGGCGCCGGCCATGCAGGGCGAAGCCCGTGACGGTCGTACCCTGGCGCGCGAGGCCTATTTCGTTGAGTTTGCACGTGACATCCGCACCGTCGCCAGGATGCCGGTCATGGTCACCGGGGGAGTGCGGCGACGTCCGATCGCTGAAATGGTCGTCCAGAGTGGCGTGGACATGGTGGGGATCGGCACGGCGCTGGCCATCGATCCGCACCTGCCCCGTGATTGGCTGCTGGGCAAAGACAGTACGCCGCAACTGCCGCCGATCACCTGGAAAAACGAGGCTATTGCGGCTTTGGCCAATATGGCGGTGGTCAAGTATCAATTACGCAAACTCAGCCGGGCCAAAAAAACCGATCCGAGCGTGTCGCCGTTGCGTGCGCTGGTGCTGCAACAACTCGCCATGGCCTTTCGCACCCGCCAATATCGACGTTGGGTAGAGAAGCGTTCGATGTAAGTCGATACCTGGCAAACCCACCGCTCATTATTTGGGCGAGAAAGTCACCTTGACCGGATTGTCGTGTTTGTAGGTTGCCGATGATGGCCCGTAGTCGAGGTTGAAGCCTGGCAGCCAGGCCCTGAGTTCAGTATCTGAAATCCATTCGAGCTGGAGCTGGCTTGCGGCCTCATTGGCGTCGAACTGAGCCAAGGCTTGTACCGCAGATTGGCAGGCTGCCGATACGCCGGATTCCAGTACCGAGACCTGGAGCTTCTCGCTCCAAGTGATGGATCCGCTTTGCGGGCACTGGCGTACTTGCACATGATATTTCCCGCTGGGTGAAGGCAGGTCGTAGACAATTTTGTTGGGGCCGCATGCGGCCAGCAAGGCGGATGAGAAAATCAGGGCGGGGACACGTTTATTCATAGCAGCGTTCCAATTGCCAGGAGGGGCAAGTGGGCAGTCGGCCGGCCTGCACTGGGGGCGTGCCGAATTCAGGCAAACAGGCCCCCGAGCGCATGCTCGACACGGTATTCGATGAGACGCCCATACCCCCGGACTTGTCTTACTTGGCCAGTGACAACGGCACGCCCCAGATGGGATCTTCCATGCCTTGCTTGCCCAGCGGCGTGATTTGCATGGGCTGGAGCCTGGACAGCAACTGCCGGTGCTTCTCGCTCAGGTTGCGCTGCTCGATGAGATTCTGCGTAAAGCTCATGGGCGCCGGCCAGGTATAGACGGTCAGGTTGTCGAGAGGGCACTCGATTTTCTTCGGGTCGATCGCCCGGCACTTCGACTGCTGGTACTTGTAGCCAGGGGTCTTCAGGTGCATGCGTGGGGCCAGCAGCAATTGGCCGCCCTGGATGGTGAAACTGGCAAGCGCCTTGTCGACCGGCAGGCGCGCCTGGACCTTGATCGCGGGAACGTCGCGAGAATCGGTCTGTTGGTAATAGCCGCCCGGGGAGAGCGCCGTCGTCTGGGTATATTGCTGTTCACCCCAGCTCACGCAGGCACCCGAAGCCCTGAGCACGGCGGTACAGACACCTTCGGTTTTGGTCTCGCTGCCATAGGTCGCGTCCTTCCAGACCTCTTCCCTGTAGTACTCGCGGTACAGCTCGGGGGACAGGTAGGCGGTCCCGTTGGCGCCATGGCCCGAACCGGGTGGGCCGCTGCGGGCGCCGACCTGGTCGAGCAAACCGTGGATCTGGTAGTCGTCGCCGCCGGTCAGCAAGTATTTGCCTGGTGGCAGGATGTGCACCTCGAAGGCCTTGAACAGATAGGTTTCACCAGGCGGCCTCTGCAGCGCGTTGGTCTGGAACTTGCGGCCGAAGGTCACCTTCGGATCCTTCTCGTATTCCCAGATCACCGTCGGCGTCCATTGAGTCATGGTCAGCGCATCGCTCAGCGACTTGTGCGGCATCACGTCCGCCACCAGCACCACCGCCATGTTCGCCTTGAGCGCTGCGTCCACCTGGTCCAACAGCTGTGCGTAGCGCGGATCGTCCATGCTGCCGTAGGCACCCGAATCGAGATCGGAGACGCAACCGGAGAGGGAAAGAGCGAGGAGCAACGCGGCGGGTAGGGCAGAGCGCTGCCGGAACAGTTTCATGTATCAATCCTTGATGGGCGTTGGCAGGAGGTGTTGAACAGCAATATTAATGGTTTGAGGGTAGAGCGCAATATTTAGGAAGGCCGGTCCGATGGCATGCGCAAAGAGCAAGAATACGCTGTGATTCACCTCACATATCGAACTCTGAACGCTGTGCGAATTCGACTTCGCAGGCCCATAACGACCTGCGCAGGTAGAGGCAGGGAGAGGGCGAATTGCTGTCCGTTTCTCTGGCAGAACCCGGATCCTCTGCTAGTTTTTTCAACGATCAATCTTGCCGCAAAAGATTCGCTCGCCAAAAAAACACTCAAGCAAGGAAGCAGCCGCATGAAGAAAGCCCCCGTATTCATCAGTGGCTTGATTGCTACGTCAGTGATGCTCGCCGCGATGCTTGTGCAGGCGCAAACCTCGCCGATGGCGCAGGTCTCCGGGCCTGAAGCCGATGTGAAGGTAACGCAAACCTACGTTCGGATGATGGCGCGGGAAGCGTATTTCTGGGGTTGGCCGATGGCCAATATCTTCAACCGCCGGCAGAAGTTCAAGGACCTGCCGGAGCCGGGACTGATGGGCGGTATCGTGCCCGTAGCACCGATCAACCATCTGTCGATGCTCACCGATTACATTTCCCCTGACGAGCGGCTGGTGGCCTGCCCGAACCAGGATGTGGTCTACGGTGCGGGTAGCATTGCCCTGGATATCGAGCCTGTGGTGATTCAGGTGCCGGACTTCGGCGACCGTTTCTGGGTGTATCAACTGGTGGACCTGCGCTCCGACAGCTTCGCCGAACTGGGCAAGATGTACGGTACCAAGCCGGGCTTCTATCTACTGGTTGGGCCGGACTGGAACGGCAAGGTACCGGAAGGCATTGCCCAGGTGTTTCGCGCAAAGACCAACACCGGTTTCGTGATCCCGCGGGTATTCCAGGACGATACCGCCGAAGATCGCAAGGCCATTCAGCCCTATCTGTCAGGCATCGATATGTACCCGCTGTCCAAGTACGACGGCAAACTCAAGCAGCGTGACTGGAGCAAGTCGCCGAAATTCCCTGCCGAGGCATCGGGAGACGAGGAGACCCGCTGGGTGCTCCCGGAAAAGTTCTTCGATGAACTGCCGGCGATTCTCAAGGATGCCAGGCCGCTACCGGGTGAAGAGGCGCGCTATGCGCAATTGGCGGTGCTGGCGCAAATCGCCCAGCGCGACCCCGAGCTGAAAAAAGCCATGATCGACGAAGCGCAAAAGGCTGACAGCGAGGTGGTCAAGCCGCTGTTGCAGTTTCGCAACTACGGCCAGCAATTGCCGCATCACTGGAGCACCATCAGCAACGGCGCGGCGTTTGGGACCGATTACTTCCTGCGCACGGCAGTCGCCCGGTCGAATATCTTCGTCAACAAGCAGATCGAGACCAAGTATTTCTACCAGGACCTGGACGAGGCCGGTACTCGGCTCAATGGCGCCCAGCGCTACAGCGTGACCTTCCCCAAAGGTGCGCTGCCGCCGGTCAAGGGCTTCTGGTCGTTGACGCTGTACAACCAACAGCATTTCTTTGCCGAAAACCCGTTGGGGCGCTATTCCCTCGGCACCAAGAACAAAGCGCTCAAGAGCAATGCCGATGGCTCGCTGACACTCTATGTGCAAAGCGACTCGCCGGGCGCGGACAAGGAAAGCAACTGGCTCCCCGCGCCCCAGGGCGCCGACTTCTCGCTATACGTACGCGCCTACTGGCCGGAAGCCGCTGCGATGAACGGCCAGTGGACACCACCGGCGGTGGTCAAGGTCGACTGAGCCGATTTTCCAACTGCGTTTCATAAGGACAGCCCATGAACCGTTTGCGCACTTCCCTGACGGCCCTGGCCGCAGCCATTACCCTGAGCGGCCTGGCCAATGCTGCGACGCGTTATGAGGAGCTGGCCAACCAGCCCTTTGAAAAGGGCTTCCCGACTGAGACAGCTGCACGCACCCTGATCGATGAGCTGGTGTTCCAGCGTGCCGTGCAGTCGTACCTGTGGGCCTTGCCGGCGATCAACATCTGGTCGATGAAGGAGGCTTCGGAGAAAGAGTTCGGCGCCGGCTACAACATCCTGCCCACCTGGAAAAAGCGCATCAATGCCAAGACGCTGGTGACCACGCCGAACTCCGACCTGGTCTACGCCATGAGTTATCTGGACCTGCAGAAGTACGGCCCACTGGTGGTCGAAGCACCGCCCGGTGTACAGGGCATGTTCGACGATTTTTTCCAGCGCCCGATCGTTGGCCCGACCATCGACGGCAAGACCTGGCGCGGTGACGTCGGCCTGGCCGGCCCTGACAAGGGCAAGGGCGGCACCTACGTGCTGTTGCCGCCGGACTACAAGGGGCCGGAGCCGACCGAGGGATACGTCTATCGTTCGCGCACCAACAACGTGTTCCTGTTCTGGCGCACCTTTTTCAAGGATCCGAAAGACCTCAGCGTGCCGGTGGCTGAAGTCGAGCGCACCAAGATCTATCCGCTGGGCAAAAAGGATGAGGCGCTGCCGATGCAATTCCCCGATGCCACCGGCGCACCGATCAACATGCTATTTCCCGAAGATGGTCGCTATTTCGACATGCTGTCGCGCTTCATTGACGCCGAAGCGGTGGACCCGGCAGACATGGACATGCGTGGCTTCCTGCACACCTTGGGCATCGAGAAGGGCAAGCCCTTCGCTCCGGATGCGCAACGGCGCAAATTGCTCGATGAAGCGGCGCGCACCGCGTTCAAGATGAGCAAGGTGGTGACCAGCCATTTGCTGCTCAAGGAACCGGGCGGCTTGTACTACAAAGATCGGCAATACGTGAATACCTTCGCCGGGGAGAACACCGAGTTTCAGTCCAGTGGCAGCTTCACCAATCTTGAGCAGCGGGTGGCGTTCTTCACTTCGGCCTACTCGGACAGCCCCGGCATGGTCATGAACATGGTCGGTGCCGGTGCCAAGTATCCCGCGACCACCCGTGATGCCGACGGCAAGTTCCTCGACGGTGCCCAGACCTACAAGCTCAACCTGCCGGCAAATGTACCTGCGGCGTTGTTCTGGTCGGTGACCGCCTACGACAACCTGACCGCCTCGGGCCTGGACAACGGCCAGCCGTTCCCGTCTCTCAATCAGATGGATAAGCCGGTGCAGAACAGCGACGGCTCCACCGATATCTACTTTGGCCCGAAATCTCCGGGCGAGGGCAAGAACTGGATCAAGACCGTACCGGACAAGGGCTTCCTGGTGATCGTGCGGCTTTACGGGCCCAAGCAGGCATTCTTTGACCAGAGCTGGAAACCGAGTGATTTGCTCAAGCAGTGATGAGTGTGCTCGTGTCGTGCCCCATAAGACGGCCAATGCGAACAACGCTTTTCGAAGGGTAGCCGGTGTGCGGTACGTTGAACCCTCTGCGCGATAGCGTTGAGCATTCCTTAATAGCCGTCAGGTATGTCTGAATCAGGCTAAATGGTGCCCACTTCAATAGGTGGACACCATTTCCCTGAACGTTGGGATCAGGCCGGACGATTACAGCCATAGTGACTGTCGACCCGTGGGTGAGATTTGCACAGAGCGGGGAGTTCGCTCACTGCCCCTTTATATTGATTGTCACCTGTAATCCCAGTGGGCCAGGCCTGTCGCAGATCAAAGTCATGCTGTCGATGGGATGACGCTCCAGCAATTGAAGCAGTTGCGTCGGGCGCAGACCTACTCGCACATGTGCCAGCAACTCGCGAGTGTGCTGAGACAGCGCTTGTAGCAGGGTGGCGGGATCATCAACCTGCAGATGCAGCCATTTGCGCGGCGCCGCGATATCCGGCAAATCGAAGCCGTCGACGCCTGTCTGGAACAGCTCCCCACCCTCGCTGTGAACGGAGGACGCAGCAGGTGAAATACCCAGGCCCTGCAGTAGCAATTTAAGCCTGGCAGCCTCGCCGGCAATGCCTGCGGCATTCATGGCAGAGAATGCGTAATTGACGCGCTTGCTCGGGGACTGCAATACGGCTTGCTCAAGAAAGGCCGTACGCTTGGGTGCTATCTCCCAAACCAGGGTGTTTTCAGTTTCGCAAGGCTGCATGGACTGCCTTTGAGCGGCAGCCTGATAAAACGGATGCTCACTCAGGGGCTGCATGACCTCGGACAGCCGAGTGGCCAACCCGGTATCAAGAAAGCTCAGATACGCCTCGAAGGTCTGGTTGGACTTCGCGTCAGGCCAGCACCCGCAAAAAGCCCTGAGTGCGTCACGGGCTGCCGAGTCGAATGCCTGCGGCAGGATCATCGTCCCCAGATCCCGGGATCGCCCGCCGTCGCTCAACAGCGCGGCGTAGTCCATCAGCAACTCGCCCTGGTCGACCCATTGAATACCGTGGTCACGGCCACGGCGTTGCCACAGACTGCGTTGCTGCTCATCGTGAGAAAACAGCAGGGCCGTCGTCTGTCCCGGAATGCATTGCGCCAGGAAGTCTTCAGTGGTCATCAGTTGAATGCCATCAACGGCATCAATCAGTACCTTGTCGTGCACCAACGCCACCGGTTCCCAAGGGAAGTCCAGATCCTGCAACGCGCGCTTGAAGGGCACTGATCGCGGCGTACTGTAATCCCAACCGATAAAGTAGAGTTTCTTGCGAACAGTCATGCCGGGCTCACTGTGGTTTCTGGAAGTAAAAAGTTTGCGTATCGCCGATACGGCCTGCGGTCAAAGCACCGCTATGGGGGCTGTAGTAATTGCCCGAGACCACCTTTCCGCTACTTGGATTGACCAACGTGCAGTCGGCCCCCAGCCAGGTCATCAGGGTCAAACCATGCCGTTCGCCCAAGCTCAGGAACTCTTCCACGGTGTAGTGCTTGTAGTGCCACGCGTAGGGGTTTTTGCTCAGGTCCACAACCTGTGAGTTGGGTGCGGAGATAATCAATCGGCCGCCGGGCTTCAATGCATGGACCATCAGCCCAAAGAACGCTTCGCCCTGCTCGACGTGCTCAATGGACTCGATCGACACAATGAAATCAAAGTGGTTGGCTGGCAGTGAAAACGGAAAAAATTTCTGGCTGAACAGTACGTTCAAATCGACATAATTGCGGTTAGCCAGGTCAATGGACTCGGCCGAGCCGTCGATGCCGTGCATGAAGCAGGGCAGGGATTGCGCCAGCAGATGAGTGCCATAGCCATTGCCGCAAAAGATATCGGCGCCCAGCAGCGGCCCCGGCAGGTCGGCGAGGACCTCGCGTGCGAATTCATAGCGAGCGATGGCATCGGGCGGGAGTGCATCCGGGTGCAATGCGGTGAGTCGTTCACCACTGTCCAACCTAAAATCTCTATCAAGCAATCCCATAAATACCTCGGCACTAAATGCCCGGACTCCAGGCACCGTAAATAAATGATTAGTACGTGAACACCCTGGGGCCTAGGGGGCTCAACTTGTCATAAAAACTGTTGCCAGGTAACTGTCGCCCACGTACAGCTCCCAACAATCATTTGCAGTGTTCGCCCGCTACCGTGCCGGGCAAGGCGACACTGGCCAAGCCAACCTTGGGTCTTGCGAGCCACCCCTGCGCTGTCCGGGGTGACTGCAGATTGATCAGCCGGTAGCCCGCTATTTGAACCTGCGGGAGTAGCTCGTGGCAGCGTAATTCGCCGCCCTGCCATCGAGCACGACCCCTACACGTTTTTCGGCAGGCGGATAGTGCTGTAGCAGTGGCGACAGGTCAAATTTGGAATGGTTGTTCGATGCCACGCGAGCTATACCGCCCAGTAGATCATCTGGTGCCGCCGCTATGGAGGTGGGTCATGGGCCAGGAGCAGACCCCTGGCCCGGCGTGGCTCTGGCCACCCGGGGCGGGTCAAGGAGGGTCAGGCTTCTGGCTTGAGCTTTATGCCGGCGCATCGGCCTCGAGTCAGCAGGTAGTCCACTTGCCTGGCGCGGTTGATGGCGACGCGGATTTCGCAGCTGGCTGAGTTGGTCACGTCGCCCCAGTATTCAGCGTGTACCAGTTGGCCGTTCTGTGGGCCGGTGTAGGTGCCGAGCGCTTCGCGTGAGGTGTACGAGGTGTCGCGTTTATAGATCAGTACCACCCAGTCCTTTTCGGGGGCGGTGGCGACTTGGTTGGGGACGCCAAAGTGCTCGATCGCCTCGCCAACCGGGCGGTTCTTCCAGTAGTTGCGGGCCTGGGCTTCGGGCAGGGTCGGAATGGCCGAGCATCCGCTGAGCAGGATGGCGGCTATTCCCAGTGCGAGCAGTCTTTTCATCGCACGTTCTCCATAAATAGTGCGTTCATTTGGCGGGCATCTGATCGAATGCCTGGTCGACGATCTTCAGGATGGCCGTCTTGGTGTGCTCGTGATTCATTAACTGGAACAGCCCCGGAGCGGCCGAAATCATCTGCGAGGTAGGCATCTTGCCGAGCGGATACATCTGCTTCGCCTGGCGCTGCTCCGGATGACAGAGGAAGTCCCGGGTCTGGGCTATCCAGGGCTCGGGCTGCTTTTGCCATTGAGTGGAAACCTTCTTCGGGCGCAAGTCGTTGAAGAACTTGCTGTAGTTCTGCGCGCCGTTCAGGCGCACCCGGTTCTTCGCGCAGTCGACTTCGACGTCATACGCGGTCATCGTTGGCTTGCCGCCTTCTTCGTAGAGCTGATAGACGCCCAGCGAACGGACACCGCCCTTGCGCAGGAAGATGTTGGAAGGTTCACCGTCGACGATGAAGGCTTCGTTCTTGTTGAGGCTGCCCTGGTGATGAATCATCCAGAAGTCGCCGGCCGGGGCACTTTCCGCTTGTGCAGCCAGCGGGCTGCACAGCAGCAAGGCGGGCAGCCAGGGTCTGAGGGAGGTGAGCATAGGGCAACAATCCTTTGCTGTGGTGGGCACCTGGAGGCGGTGCTTGCGGGTGAAGAAAAATCAACTCAGTCCGTTGGCAAGACAGTGAGTGGCCAAGCTCAGGGGCTGTATCGGGCGATGGGCAGGGCGAACTCTGGTGAGTGGCTGCCATGACCAGAGGGCGCTCCTCGAGTTTTTTGTTCGTGGCAGCAGGTGGGCCGCTCAAGGGTAGAAATATAGGTGCGCCGGGCGTCGTGGGTCGATTAGGGCAAATGTGCTAATGGCGTATTGCCGCTATCGAGCAGAGCCGCGGAAACTGCGGCGGGCAGCTTCCCAGGGCAGGCCGCAGGAGGTCGATGGAGCGCTCAGGCCCGAGGGGGCAGGGTGATTCAGGTAAAGGCCAGGGCCGCTCAGGGAGGGGGGCAGTGTGCTACGGCGGCCAAGGCTGTTGGGGGGGCTGGATCAGCTTTCGGGTGCGATGACCGGGTCTTGAACGGCTTCAGCCGCCAGCTTCAAGCGATCGGCCTTGCTGATGTAGGTGCACTTCTTCTTCGGTGCCAGTTTGGCGCTGGCCTTCTTGGCGTTGGCCTTCAGCAGTTGGTTGATTTTCTTGCGGCGATTCATGTGTGCGACTCGGCGGGTAAGTTGCCGAATGATATCAGCTAAGGGACGCGGGCCGGCCACCCGGGGTGAACCCTGGGTGCACAAGAGTGGGTGGCGGCCCTGTTTAGCTGGATCACCCGATCACTTCTTGCTGTTGCAGTCGATTACGCTGGCATCGGTGATGATGTTCTGGCTATCGGTGTACAGGGTGATGCTGCAGAAGTAATCGAGCACTGTCCGGTTTTCCTCATACCCGGTCTTGCGATAGACCGCTTCGCTCCCCACCGGCATCATGCCGCCGACTCCGCCACCGCCAATGCCTACCCAGGTCTCCTTCTGGCCGACGTACTCGACGCCGGTCTGCACGAAGACCTTCTCTGGCGTGGTATGGGTCTGCACTCGGTTCCACAGGTAGAAACCTCCACTGCCGTAGGAAGAAGGCCCCATGCCCTGGTCGGGCCTGCCGAACAGTTGAAACGCATTCTTGGCCGGCTGCCCCACCAGTTTCTGGGCGGCGATCTCGACGTCGTTGGGTTCGGTCTTGGCTGTTGGGATGGCACAGGCGCTGATGGTCAGAACCGTGAGGGCAAGGCATACGAGCTTGAGTGAAGGCATGACACAGATTCCTTGTGTTCCTGGATTTTCGGCAAAAGATAATCTGAAAAATATCGGCATGGCCAGTGCAAGATTGTGCTGAAGAGTCGTCGTGCGCTGATTTTCGCCGGCCATACAGGCGCGACAACACGCCACACTGGCGCAATCGCCGGCAGTGGTCTTTGCTGTCTCGGGCCCGGCGGCAGGGCGCGCGGACTGAGCCTGCGTCATGCCATACAGGGGGCCTGTGTCCGCCTCTGGTGACAGAGCAGGGCACAGAACACTATCGAGGTCTCGACCAAGGAGGTCAGGTTGAAAAGGAAAATGCTGGCGGCTTCGCTGCTGTTGTGGATGTTTTCGCTGACGGCGCAAGCCGACTGCGCGGTGCTGGGGCCGGGAGAGGATCCGTGCGCTGGCCCGGTGCTCGGGCCTACGGTCTGCGAATGCCCTTGATGAATGTCCGTGCCCTCGTCAGGGGGCATGGGTGACTGGATGACTGACCAGGAGGTCGCAAATGAAAAAAGTGATGTTGGCGGTATTGCTGCTGTGGGGCTTCACCCTGACGGCCCAGGCTTCTTGCCCGGTGTTCGGCCCGTCCGAAGATCCGTGCAGCGGCCCGGTATTCGGTCCGTCCACCTGCGAATGCCCTTGAGCTAGTTGCCAATGGCAGGCCCGGCCCAGGTCGGGCCTGCTTCTGCCTTGGGCTTGATCGGCAGGTGCCGAAGGGCCTGTGGCCGGTTCTTCAAAGATGGGCAATCAGCTGCTGCCGATAGCCGTTTTCATCGGCTGGGGCGGGGTATCGGGTTTCATCGATCAGCGCGCGCAACTGCTGTGAATGGCTGGACTGCCTGAAGGCGACCTGGCACTCGGCAGCATCAAAAAAACCTCGTAGATGAGGCAGGGCCAAGGGCAGCAGCAGAGGTTCTATCTTCAACGAAATACTGACGATATCCAGTTGGTCGGTGGGGTCTCGGTAGAGATCGATGACCAGTAGGCTTGCACTTTCGGTACCCGGATAAATGTGGACGTCGCCAGCGCCAACCGGGGTTTCGTCGAAGTAGCTGGTGTACAGCTTGCGAATGTCGAGAGCGATTCCCAGGGTGTTCAATGCCGCCGCCAGATCGGCGTTGGGAACAGGCTCGTCCTGCGCCCAGGTGACGAAGTCGGGCATGGAAACACAGATGTCGAACTCGTTGGCGCAGATGATGGGCGTCACTGGGAAGGCTTCCTGGTGGTGGAGGGCCGCTAGCCTACCACTGGGCGACGCTGTTTTTGCAGCGATGATCCATGAGCTACTCCAGGTTGCTCATCGGCTGGCCATAACTCTTGAATAGGTGGCGTATTCCCCGGTTTGTCCTGTAGCGTTCATCGCGGCTGGCGAAGCTGGCCAGGCACGGACGTTGGGAGTCCTGCACACATTCAGACCAAGGATATTGGCCCCAGATGACTCAGCTGATTGATTTCAAATCCATCGTTGCAGCAGCGCAGCGGATAGATGGATCGGTAGTTCGTACGCCGACGGTGGAAAGTTCAATGCTGGCAGGCATGGTTGAACGACCTGTCTTTCTCAAGCTTGAAAACCTGCAGGCCGGTGGTTCATTCAAGGCCCGCGGGGTACTCAACAAGTTCTCGGCGTTGCAGGAGGGCCTGAGCGATAGCCACTTCGTCGCCGTCAGTGGGGGTAACTTCGGCATTGCCATCGGCGAGGCGGCCAAGCGCTTCGGCGCCAGGGTGACGGTGATCATGCCCGAGAGCGCGCCGTCTTCGTCGGTCGAGCGCATTCGCGCCTCCGGCAGTACGGTCATTGTCGAAGCGGATGTGCATGCTGCCTTTGCTCGGGCCAAGACCCTGGAGGCAGAGGGCTATGTGGTGATCGACGATTGCGCCGACACGCTGATTGCCGAGGGGCATGGAACACTGGCCCTTGAGTTCATTGCCGACTGCCCATCCCTGACCGACGTGTTTGTCGCGGTCGGCGGCGGGGCGATGCTGGCGGGGGTGGCCACGGCCTTGAAGGCGATCAAGCCCGGGATCCGGGTCTGGGGCGTAGAGACCGCCGGCGCACACTCCATGAGCCAGGCCTTGCAGGCGGGCAGGCCGGTGGATATCGACGTCAGTTCGATCGTCTCCACCCTTGGCGTTCCGATCATCGACGAGCTGATGTTTGCCCACGCTCGCCACTATGTCGAAGACATGGTTGTGGTCCCTGACGAAGAGGCGATCAAGGGCATGCTGTCCTTTGCGCAAGGGGCAAGGCAATGGGTTGAGCTGGCTTCTGGCGCGCTTGTGCCCGCGGTCATTGCCACCGCGCCCAGGCTGCCTGCCGACGCGGTTATTGGCCTTGTCGTCTGTGGTGGGAACATATCCCTTCAAGACATGACGAAATGGGCTGCCTATGCGGGAATTTCCTGAACATTCCCAGGGTGATGTCTGTAACAGGTCGCTCGCTATCGAAAGCGAGTGCTGGCTGACGTACGCGCTCCGGCGCTGAGAGGGGGCGAGCAGCCCTCTCAGCGCACCAGGTTGGCCAGCCAGCCGTGCAGGTCCTACTTCACATCGCCATTGTAGAAAACGTGCTGTACGTCTTCTTTCTTGACGATCAGCTTGTTGCCATCGGCCAGGCTTTCGACCAGCTCCGAGCAGTTGTTGATTTCCATCTTGCCGGTCACCGATTCCGAGGCACTGTCAAAGGTGAAGGCGTAGGTGGTGGCGGGGCAGCTGGCGCCACCTTCTCCGGTGGAGACCACCAGCAGATACTTGCCACCGAAGGCATAGGCTTTCTCGACGGCGACGTATCCTGTGAGGTCCGGGTCTTCAACCACATAGTCCATCACGTTGACGACACCGGCGCGGGATACATAGTTGATGGCCGAACCGCCCATTTCGCGGGTGCTGGTGGTGAATACGCCACCGATGTCGTCGCCGCTGATGATCAGCGGTACGTAGCTGACCCGGGGCGCTTCTGGGGCCGGTTGGGTGGCGACTGTCGGGGCGGGGCGCTCGCCGAGGGCAGGAGCCGCCTGTGGCGATACACACTTGCCGGTCTCGCAGATCCGATCACCCTTGCAATCGGTGTCCTTGAAGCACTGGGCGGCAGCGCCTGCCTGGCCGGTTGCCACCGGCTCGGGTTTCTTGTCGCATCCAACCAGGGCCAGCGCTGCAAGTGAGAGGGCGTAAACAAGCTTCATGTTGATCTGTCCTTAATCAAGAGGGGGGGGGCAATGTAAAGGGTTTGCTCAGGCGTTGCCAGGAAACCTCAGCCCGGCCATCCCCTGTTGGCGGCTTGTCAGCAAAGGCTGTCGGCAGCACTGAGCATGGGGAGGGCCGGGAGGCTCATATCGCGGATGGCCGCTTCAAGCTTGTCCTGGTAGATGCTCAGGATGGAGTAATCCAGTTTCTGGGTGATGTTCGCGCCGCTTGCGCAATTTTGCAGCAGTTCTTCCAGTGCGCCGGCAACCAGGTCCGCGGTGACCTGCAAGACGTTCAAGCCGAAGCGGCTATCGACAATGACCAGATTCGTTAAGTCGTACATACAGCCCCTGCGGTCACTGTGATGAAGGGTAATGGCTATGAGCCACTAGCAGTTTAACTAAACCGTCGGTGGGCTGTCACGGGGAGAAAAGGGGGGATTTGCGCCGGTGAGCGGGTTTTTTGTACGGCGATTTTCCAGCGCTCAGGGGCCGCTCTGTGTACCATTCTGGTCCGCCTGGAAACCAGATTTGATCTGCATGCTGATTTTGAAAAAGGGTGATCACCAAGGCTTGAGGATAGGGCCACGCTGGCCGTCTTCAGAGGTCTCGATAGATGCCCGGGTCTTTGCCCAACTGCTTGAGGTCCAGTCGAGATTGCCTCGCTCCGTGCAACTGCTGGTAACCCGGGGTTACGAACCCAACAGCAGTTGCCTGGGGTTTTTCAGAATCCTGTCGCGCTGGCTGGGCATCCGGCTTTTCTGCCTGTGTTACCCGCGGCGAAAGCAGGAACTGGAGGATATTTTCGGCTCCAATGGCCATGACGTGGACGGCACTCATGTCGACGTGTCCATCGTCCTCGATGGCAAGCGCTTGCGCTTTCTGCCCTTGGGTGTGTTTACCTCGCCGGCCCGCCAGGAACAGCGCAAGGCGCGTTACTCGGCGGTAGTGGAGGAGGTCAAGGCCACCCTGGGGCAGTGCGGTTTTCAGATTCATCGCAACCCTACCGAAAGCCTGCAGATCCATTGCGACTACAAGGCTTGATCTCGATCTCTGAAGCGTTGGTCATGCAGCACCCATGGTGCTTGCCGATGCAAGTAATAAGGACGTTACGTGTTGCGAAGTCTGTTGTGGCTGGTGCTGACCCTGGGGCTGAGCGGCTGCACGGCATTGATGACCCGAACCACTCCCTACACCTGTCCCTATATCGGCGTGCGCATGGACTGGGCCCTGGCAAAGGAAAACAACGGCGTACTCTGGCCGTTTCTGGCGCTGGATGCGCCGTTTTCCGGGGTGGTGGATACGCTGATGTTTCCCTTTGAATACCAGCACAGTTGCAGCCTTTGATTCTCGAGGTTCAGCTGGGCTGAACGGTCAGGTGAGTGGGCGGGCCGATCCGTGCTCAGGGGCGGGGGCGACCCCAGGATAGAAAGGCCGTCTAGAGTTAATTCTGGCAATCGCTGCCTGAGGAGAACCACCATGCACACATCGCGTCCGCTTGTTACCGTTCTTGCCTGCCTGTTCCTGGCTGTGGCTTCCCCCCTGGTACTGGCCGATCCGGGCGGGGGCAAGGGGCAAGGCCATTCCAAGCAGGGCGCCCAGGATGATCGTGGCCAGGGCAACCGGGAGGGCCACGGCAAGGGCAAGAAACCTGCTGCTGACGATTGGAGCCATGGCCCGAGCATCGATCGTGGCAACGTGCTCGGCATCTTGGGTGGGCACCGTGATTACTGGAGCCCGGGACCGGCGTTGCCTCCCGGTATCCAGAAGAACCTGGCCCGTGGCAAGCCCCTTCCACCAGGCATCGCCAAGAAGCTGGACAGCCGGCTGCTCGGGCAACTGCCACGCTATGAGGGGTATGAGTGGCGGCAGGCCGGTACGGACCTGATCCTGGTGGCCATTGCCAGCGGGGTCATCTACGAAGTGCTGAATGACGTGTTGAACTGATGGGGCTGCCGGGGTTTCAGCCAATCGCAACTCAAACCCCGGCAGGGAGCCCTGGCCCGAAGGGCTATTCCCAGCGCTTGAACAGCACGCTGGCATTCACCCCGCCAAAGCCGAAGCCATTGGACAGTGCGTATTGCATGGCCAGTTGGCGAGCCTGCCCCCTGACCAGGTCCAGCCCTGCGGCGGCGCTGTCCGGGTTTTCCAGGTTGAGGGTGGCCGGGGCGATCTGATCGCGCAGGGCGAGGATGGTGAAGATCGCCTCGATTCCTCCGGCCGCACCCAGCAGGTGGCCAGTGGCGGATTTGGTGGCGCTGATGGCCAGTCCACTGTCGGTGCCGAACACCGTTCTGATAGCAGCCAGCTCGCCTTTGTCACCCACGGGGGTGGAGGTGGCGTGGGCATTGAGGTGCTGCACCTGGGCTGCCTGGATACCGGCCTGGCGCAGGGCCTGCTGCATGGCGCGACGGGCGCCGTCGCCGTCTTCCGGGCCGGCCGTCATGTGGTAGGCGTCGGCGCTGGTGCCGTAGCCCACCAGCTCGGCGATGGGCCGGGCGCCGCGGGCCAGGGCATGTTCCAGTTCCTCGATGACCAGCAGGCCGGCGCCTTCACCCATGACAAAACCATCCCGAGCCTGGTCGAACGGACGGGAAGCGCGTTCCGGGGTGTCGTTGAATTCGCTGGACAAGGCGCGGGCTGCGGCGAAGCCGCCCAGGCTGACCCGGTGGATGGCCGCCTCTGCACCGCCACACACAGCGATGTCGATTTCCCCGGCGCGGATCATCCGCGCGGCATCGCCAATCGCCTGGACCCCGGCGGCACAGGCGGTCACCGGTGCGCCCAGGGGGCCCTTGAGACCATGGCGGATCGACACGTGCCCGGCGGCCATGTTGCTCAGGAACGAGGGAATGGTGAACGGCGACAGGCGGCGCGGGCCCTTGCTGTCGGTGGTGCGTACCGCTTCGGCGATGGCCGGGAAGCCGCCCACCCCGGAGGCGATGATGGTGGCCGTGCGTTCCTGGGCTTCTGCGGTATCCGGCTTCCAGCCGGCCTGGGCCAGGGCCTCCTCGGCCGCGGCCAGGGCGAAGAGGATGAAGCGATCCATCTTGCGCTGTTCCTTGGGGGCCAGCAGTTGGTCCGGGTCGAAGCCGGCCTCCGGGTCCTGGAGCGAGTCGGGCACTTGGCCGCCGATGGTGGTCGACAGCTCGCCGATGAGTTCTTCCGGTAACGAGCGGATGCCGGACTGGCCTGCCAGCAGGCGCCGCCATACCTGTTCGACTCCACAACCCAGTGGCGTGATTGCGCCCATGCCGGTGACTACGATGCGTTTGCTCATGCGGATCCTGCTCCTTCAGCGTACGTGATTGGGGAACAACGAAACGTGGACGATACTATCATCATGAAAGTAACATCCGAATCCATAATTACCGAGGTGCAGTGCAGGAGCCAGCCATGCAACGAAAGAGTCTGATTGAAGCCGAGTGTCCGATCGCCCGAGGCCTGGAGCGGGTGGGGGAGTGGTGGAGCATCTTGATCATGCGCGATGCCTTGCATGGCTTGCGGCGCTTCGACGAGTTTGCCCGCAGCCTGGAGATCGCCCCGAACATGCTGACCCGGCGTCTCAATTCCCTGGTGGAGGATGGGTTGCTCGTGCGTGAGGCCTACAGCCAGCGCCCTCTGCGCTATCAATATGTGCCCACGGCCAAGGGCGAGGACTTTCGTGTGGTGCTCATGGCTTTCGTGGCCTGGGGCAATCGTCACTACGCTCCCGAAGGTGAGAGCGTGCAACTTGTCGAGCGGGAAACCGGGCTTGCGGTACAGCCTGTGATGGCGGAGGTCGCCAGCGGCCGGTTGGTGGCATTGCAGGCGTGCACGGTGCAAGCCGGGCCCGCGGCCAGTGCCAGCATGCGCCAGCGCCTGGGGGCTACGGCTGACTGAGCCCTGGCGCCTGGTTCGATGCTGCGGGTGCGGCGGGTTGCTGTGCGGCGGCCAGGTTCTGGGGTATCCAGCAGATTCTGGCTGGTGGCTGCCAGGGCGTTATCGTCCGCAGGCTGGCCGGCGTCTCAGCGTGCTCGCTGCCCGCGCCGCCAGGAAGGGTGAAAGTGCCGCCAGTGGGCGTCCTGGGCTGCAGCCAGCAGCTCACGGTCGCCGCGGGTATCGCCCCAGGCCCGGAGCCGATACTGGTTCAGCGGACCGTAGACGCTTTCCAGGCGCAGGACCTTGTTCTGGCAACGGCAATTGTTGCCGGTGATACGCCCGCTCAGTATGCCGTCGACCACCTCCAGTTCGGTGCCGATCAAGCTGATCCCCAGGCGTGTGGCGAAAGGTTGCAGGACCAGGGCCGGGGAGGCAGAGCACAGGGTTACCAGGGCGCCTGAGCGCAGCTCCTGGGCCACCGCCTGCAGGCCCGCCGGGCGCATCAGTCGGTTCCAGGCCTGCTGGCAGAAAGCTTCTGCCCGCTGCTGGAGCCAGGCGGCCTCGACGCCTGTGAGGAAGGTGCTGATCAGTTGCGCCTTGAGCTGGTCGCGATCGACCCGGCGTACCAGGAACCTCAGGCTGGGCAGGGCCAGGCCGAGTATCCGCCGGTTGAACTGGCGGTGGCCGAAGGCAAACCTGAGAAAGGGTACGAAGCTGTCATGGCAGGTCAGGGTGCCGTCGAAATCGAACACCGAGAGCACCTGGCTGGCATCGGGGTTGATCCCGATGGTGTCCGGGGCAAGCGCCTGGGCTACGGATTGTAGGGCCTGGGATGGCAAGCCCGTGGGGGCGAGGGGACCGGTTGGCGGGTGGGGCGGCATGGGTGTTCTCATTGATGGCGGCCGTGGATGCGCGGCCGGTTTTGCCTGGGATCGCTGCAGTCTACGCGTTCCGAGTGGATGCTTCTGCTACAGGTCTACAGACGCAGCATGGGAAGGGGGTTCCAGGGACGGGTCAACAGCCGTCTGGCGGACAATTGAACCAGGCGCAGATGAAAGCCGGCATCGGGAAATGCGGCAAACACTCGACGCCGATCCTGGCGCGATAGACCAAAGCTCAGCATGCCCAGGGAGACATCAATCCAGTCGGCGCGGCGAAAGCCTTCCACCAGGCTACCCGGCTGCGCGGCAGTAGGGGTGATCTTGTGGTGCAGTTCAATCATTGGCAGCACCTCGGCTGCCCATTCCGGCCTGCCGATTTCCTCCAGATAGGCTTCGGCCAAGTGTAACGAGGGTGGCAGGTAGTCGAAGGTCCCGGCGGTCCAGATCCCCAGATCATGAAAGGCTCCGGCAATGGAGAGTTTCTGCAACTGCAGGGCATCAGTGCCTGTAAGCAGGTGGCAGAAGTTGATGACCCGGTACACATGGTTGCGATAGCCGGTGAAATCCTTGCCCAGCTCGCCGCGATAGCGTTGCAGCAGTTCGTCCAGCAGTTCCAGTTGGGTCAATAGCATTGCAGCGTCCTTGCGGTACCCCTTCGGGTCGTGTTTTCAAGGGTCGGTTCACAATTAACGGGAAGCGCCGGATGCCGGCGTGCGTTGCCTGGCGCGGGCTCTTTCGACCATGGCCACGATGGTGTCGCAGAGCTCTTCCTGGGCTTGGCCGAAGCTGATCTCTCCCAATGTGGCGGCATGGGACAGCGCTTTAGCGGCGCCGAGCATGGCCCGCAGGCCCGCGGTGCCTATCACGGCGCCGTTCGCGAAGGGCTCAAGGGCACCTCGACAGGTTTCCAGGAAGGTGGCCTCGTATTCACGCTTGGTCTGTTCCAGCTCCGGCGAGCTGGCCAGGGCGGCGATCACCCCAGGGATTTCGCGGCCCTGGCGTTGCACACAATCCATATAGGACGCGGCAATCACATCGGCGCGAGCCGCCAGCGTGGGGCTGGCAGTCTCCAGCGCCTGCTCCATGAGTGCGGTCTGACGCTGATCGTAGTCCTGGTAGAGGGCCGCCAGGAGTACCGCCCGAGTGTCGAAATGATCGTAGACCACGGGTTTGGTGACACCGGCCTGTTCTGCCAGGTGCCCCAGTGTCAGGGCCTCGGTGCCTTGTTCGCGAACTATCTGCCAGGCCACGCCCATCAACTGCTGCAGGCGCTGTTCCCGTGTCAGGCGACGGCGCGGTGAGGTATCGGTGTTCTGGCGGCTTGACATGCTTATATACCAAAGGTAGGTTATTGGTCGTAACTTACTAAAAGTATATAAATCCTCTGCAATCAGCGCAATGCGCTTGTGGGAGTAGTCGCCATGCACGCACTTCTTGTCTTTGCCCATCACGACCCCAGGTCCCTGACCCACAGCCTTGCCCGGCAGATTGCCGAAGGCCTGGCCGAGTCTGCGGAGCACTCCTTCGAGCTTGCCGATCTCTGGAGCGAAGGCTTCGAGCCGCGTTTCGGCGCTGCAGATATTGCGGTACACAGAACCCAGGTCACCCCTCCTGTGGACGTTCTCGCCGAGCAGGCCCGGATCGATCGCGCTGATGCTCTGGTACTGGTCTATCCGGTCTACTGGTGGTCCATGCCAGCGCTGCTCAAGGGGTGGATCGACCGGGTGTTCAGCAATGGCTGGGCGTTTGATTTCCAGGCCGATGCCAGGTTGGTGAAAAAGCTGGGGCGCCTTCGGGTGCATCTGGTGGGGGTGGCTGGGGCTGATGCCGGTACCTATGAGCGTCACCGTTACCTCGAAGCGATGCAGGCTCAGATTGATCACGGGATCTTCGATTACTGCGGGGCCAGTGTGCTGACGTCGCAGTTGCTGTACGAATCGGAGTCCGGCGCCCAAGCCGCCAATCTGCAAAGGGCCCGGGCTATCGGGCAGGCCTTGTTCAGCGCCCACAGGCTCGCCGAGCCGGTGTAAGGCTTTGCCAGGCATATCCAGAGGGGCAGGGCGGGAAGGGGGGCGGGCGGTGGTCGCGGTCGAAGGTCGGGCTGGTTCTAGCCCCAGCAGCACCAGGCGAAGGTCGTCAGGCAGAGCAGCAAGGGCAGGGCATCAAGAAATTCATTCATACCGGCACATTCCATTCGGACGGGTGCCGGCAATTTAAGGTGGCTGCTGTTATCTGTCTGTTGCGATTCTGTGAATTTTCAACGCTATTTTGTTGAATGCTTCACGAAGCATTGCAGGTGCGTGGCTGGCACCTTTTTTTCGCGGCTCCGACACTGATAGAGGCCTTCCAGAAACCTGTCCTGAAATCCAAATACTCAAAAAAAGTGTGGATATTTAATGACTTAGGTGATTTTATTTGTGGTTTTTTTCTCAAAATATGTTGTTACAGAATGTACGATTCCGTTACTATAGCCCTGCGTTCACCTACCACGGTTTATGCATTTTTAGCCCCAAGTGTCCATCAGCTACTTGGGCTTTTTTTTGCCTGGAATTTGTCACGGGCCGCTTTTTCCCATGGGCTGGATGCACAGGATTCACGATCGGGCACCTGGCTCACCCGACCGTGACTGCCGATAGCCTAGTGCCGGACGATGTGCAGCCTTTCCTCCTCCTGAGGCGGCACGAAGTAGCGGCTAATCCGTTCGAACTGCTCGTCGCTGGCGGCAAACGGGTGATCGCCCAGACGATTGCGCTCGCGCAGCCTTGCCTTGCACTGGGCTTCATCCACATCCAGTACATGCAATTGATGAGGGGTGCCGGCCTGGTCCGCCAGCGCTCGCAGCCAGGTTCGCTGGGCGACGGTATTGGCGGGAAAGTCCAGGACGACACAGGTTCCAGCGCGCAACATGGCGATCACCAGCGGTTCCAGCACACTTGCCAGGCGCTGGGCGTGGAGCAGGTAGTCGGCGATCGAATGAATCTGCTCCGGATACAGGCCTGCCAGCCACTGGTCTTCAGAGATCAGGACGCTGCCATGCGCCTCTGCCAACTGCCTGGCCAGGGTGGACTTGCCCGAGGCGATCTTGCCGCACAGTAAATGCAGTACGGCGGGTGATGAGTGCTTCATGGTTTTCTCCTGGGGTAGTTGCCTCAGAAGAGTGGTGGTCAACCCCGCCTCCGAGGCGGGTTCTTGACAGCCTGGACGGCCGCTAGCCCACCTTGCTGATGAAGGGGGTAATAATCGCTGCGAGGCCAGGCCGGGGGATCGGGTTCATGTTGTGGAAACTACAGAGTCGCCACGAAAAAAAACAGCCCGGTCATGCACAAGCCTTCATCATTTCGAAGCGCTGAGGCACTGCGCAGGCATTCGATAACTGCGGGGTAGTTAACATTTCTCTGTGTTTTTTCTGATACACAAAAGCGCATACAGGCCTATCCTGAACGGGCGAACTTCACCTCCCCCATACAGGCGAGAAGCCATGCTCTCTACCAGCGAGCTTTGCCACATATTGGAGTCCGGCTTTCTCCCGCTGTCCTGCGCCTGCGCCCTGAACCCCAACGGCTCCCTGACCATCAAGATCTACGATGCAGAGTCGGGCCGGGTGGACTTGCTGCTCACCGGTGTCTCCACTGCCGAGCTCACCAGCGTGCGCGACATTTCCAATCTGATTGGCGAGCTGCGTACCGAATTGCGGGCAGGGCGCCGAGCCTTTGCCGGGGCCTTCACCCACTACGCCGGCTGAGGGGGCGGGGAGGCGCGTATTGCTGACAGTTGAACATGTCATTGCGAGGGCATAGCGTTACAGCGTTCGCCCAGTATCTATGACTCTTTACCGGTTCATGGATGGCGAGGTCATCTGTACTGGGCGAACTCCACAGGCGCTTGATGTACGTCTTTCTGGTTATAGCTGTTAACCTCCCTCGCCATTTTCACCCAAGGGTGCGCAACTCGGGCGGTGCTCGAGGCTTTCTGCACCTGGCTTGGTCTTTACCCATTCAAGGAAGGTCTTCATGAACATCGGCAATACGCCTCCCGCCAACTACAGCTACGCCCAACTCTCGAAAGTACTGGAACACAACCGCTCGGTTGCTCAAGTCAAAGGTCCCGAGGCGCCGGTGGAGCAGGAGTTCGCAGCGCATCTGGAGGCCGAGCAGGCGGTCGCCAAGGACGACGCGCTCAAGCTCTCCTTGAGTTTTTCCGCGCAAGCTTGAGGGCTGCCCGGGGAGGAAGCTCTTGCTGGACATTGCTGGCAGGAGCTTCGTCCGAGGCTGTCATTTCAGGATAAGTCTTTAAAAATCAGTTGGTTGGCTTATGGCGCCATGTTAGTCTTGCCGCCGCTGAGGGAATTGGCGAGAGGCCGTGCGGCCCCTGGTTGAACCTCGGGATGACGCTGTAGATCTCTGATTTACCGTGTTTTTTTACCCTCGACAGCGAGTCGGGAACCGGGCTTTTTTGCCGGCTTCGACCTTGCTTCACAAGGACTGGATGTATATATTCCACTCCCTGCTTCAAGCACTGGACGGCCTGATGCCGATTGAATGTTCCAGTGCCGCGTTATCGCGCTACCGCCCGAATGGCGAAACTGGTAGACGCATGGGACTTAAAATCCCCCGCTCGTAAGGGCGTGCCGGTTCGATTCCGGCTTCGGGCACCATCTATTTCAAGGGCTTGCACGGTTTTTTGAGTGAGCCTTACTCTGAATCAATTCGCAACTTCAAATACTGCTCCGCAATTCGCTTTGTGGGTGAGACCTTCTTGCCCTTGCGATTGCGCGTGCACTGTTCGGTCATCTCCAAAGCGGGAGGGCTAAATGAGCTGGAAGCGTTTTAAGGTGGCGATCCTGTATGTCGGTGCTGTCCTCATGCTCGTGCAGGCCGGGCGACATTTGGCCGATGGTCCTACAAAGCTCGATAACGTGGGGCCCGCAATCATTGCCTTGGGGATCGCCTACTACTTGATCAGGCGAGCAAGAGCGTGTGCCGGATAGCATGGCGGCAACTTGATCTTGAGTGATAGATCACACTGTCACTAGTTGTCGGGTAGGCGGGTAAATCAACTCAGCGCTCGGATACTTGGCATGCTCTTGCGGCAGAGAAGGGCTTGCGCCCCTTCAGCATCGATGAATCCGCTATGTGCGTCTATTTGTTGGCGCCCTGATCGCCAGGTATTTGCCGGTGGTTCTTTGGGGGAAGTTCGCAAGTAGAGGTGGTGAAAAAAGCCTGGTAACTCTAGGCCGAACTATCTGGCAGTAGTGGTACCGTCTACGCTACATCTCTGGAACCTGCTAGATGGATAGTCAAAGTCCACCTCACCGCATCGCAACGCCTCTAGTTGCGTCAAGCGCTGAAAGCCCTGCCGTTCACCCACCTGTTTGGCATCGCGGCCCGGACTTGCTGACCATTGGAAGCACGGGGGCGGCCATTTTGGGTTTCTGCTTTGTGGTGCTTGGGTTGTTGCCGGGCTTGGTGCTGACGCTACTGCTCCTACTCGGGTTCGAAGCGATGCCAGGTGAACCGAGCGGCGATGGGTCTAGCCTCACAACGTCGTCGTTCATCCAGCTCCTGTGTGGGTCTGTTGTGCTCATGGGGCTGGTCTTCGCGTGGATTTTTTCTGCATCTAGAGTGCTGGCCTTCACGTTCGACGAAAACCAGCAACTGCTTACTCTCACGGTCACCCGTCGCGCTCGCAAGCCCGCCGAAGTGCAAGTGCCATTTAGCGACATCATTTGTATCTGCCCTTACGTGCTCGCCAGTTATGACCGCGATGGCCATTTTAGTGTCGTGTGCCAGGGGCCGAGGGGCAAGGAGTTCGTATATCGATTGGCCGAGGGCACTTCTCTGGAGGAGATGGAGTTTCATGCTGCGTGGTTGCGGGGAATGATAGGGGACCGGATGCAGGAACCATTGAATCTGGATAAATGAACGAAGCACGTCTCTCCAGCCACTATCGAGGTGAGGCGGCTCTGCGCTCGACTGGCCGGGGTGTTTCAAACGGATTCTCGAACGGCCTGCACCGGCCGGGACGAGCGCCAATTGGCATGCTTCATAGGATGCTGATCGCATCCGGGGCTGGCCTGTTCAAACTGCTCCACAGGTCGCCAAATTCTGCAATTCGATCGGGCCGGGATCGTGACGGGGTTGCTGAATTTAGGTAACTTGGCATTTTCCATTCATGGACGACGGATTCATGCCAATCACCAAGCGTATTGCAAAAATCTCCCTGAGCATCTCCCTGCTGGGCCTCGTAGGCGCTAGCCCATTCTCCCTGGCGGGCGACACCACTCCGGTGAGCGAGTTGCTGCGTAGCGGCTATGAAGTCAAGGCGGCCTACCAGGCGCCAGCACGAGTCGGCCTGGTGCACTTTCTGATCTTGCAAAAAGGTTCGTCGGCGTTCCAGTGCGTGACCTATGGCGCCGAAATAAAGCCACGTTTCCATGACTACTCCAACACCTACTCTTGTGCTCAAATTCAGGACCTGATTCCCACCCAGCCTAACCTCCTGCAGTAATCCTACAGCGCATTTACGGTTCCATTACCCCTCCAGCCCTTATGGCCAGGGCTGGTGCGGTCTGCTGTTGGGGAGTGCCCGCTCGAAGGTGCCGAGATCAAGGTTGGCGGAGCGGTTTAAGCGTATGGAGGACTACCTCCGAGAAGCCCCCAGTAGTACTTAACGGATGTATTCGCCTGCGGGACGCTTCAACCCATGCATCGGCGTGTGCGATGGGGGAGGCTGTTCTTCCTGGCACGGATCTGGATCCTTCTGGACAGGAGAGATAGAGCACCGGACACATAACGCTGGTTGCATACACAGTTTTTTTGGGGTGTTTTCCGACCCCGCGGGTGCATAGGAAATGCGGAACTGCGTTTGAGCTGAAGTTCACCTCTGGCAAACACATGTTTATTGCTGACTAAGACTCTCGTTTCAGATGTGAGTCAGAGCGTTGCTGTGCTGCCTCCGGGATTTGATTTCTACAATAAGGCCAGATGCAAAAATGAAAATAAACGCATTGTTCATCGCTTTGCTGGGAGGGCTCATGCTGATTCAAGCAACGCTTTCCTTTGCGGACAATACCAATGGCAAGAGTCTCTATGTGCAACGATGTGCCATGTGTCACGGCGCCGATATCAAGGGAACTGGGCCGCTGGCCAATAAGAGCAATCCTCCTACACCCGATCTGACGACCCCTGCTTTCAAAAAGCGACTCAATGAGTATCCGGGTGTGATTGTGTCGTCGGTAATACTGCGCCCCAATGGAGACTTGATTCCCAGAACTTTGCGGGAGAACGGTGTGAAGGTGCCCCCGCATGCTTGGAGCGTTAAGGATTTTCGCGATTTGAATCAATACATGAGTGACGTGATTTCAAAGACTCGATGAGTTCTTCATATGCGCTGGCATAGCGTTCCAAGAGCCACTTGCTCCGAGACGGTGGCCAATCAATCTTGGCTTTAGCCTTGAGGCTCATCGCTGCCCGGGTCGGGCTGCACCAGGTGCTGCCAGGGAAATACCTGCCGGGCGAAATTCTTCACGTAACCGCTAGTGGTGGCCTGGATCACCATGATCGGCAGTTTGGGTCGCTGGCGCTGCAGGGCTTCGAGTTGTTCCAGGCTCAGGCAGGTATTGCGCAAGCGCAGCGCCCGCAATGGGTCGCACGCGTGGCTGGCAAACAATCTTTCATAGCTGGCAAAAGACGTGATGGCGTGCTCCTCGCGGTCTTTTGCCCAGCTTTGCTGAAGTGCGCTGGATTCGCTGAAATCCAGGCTGCTCAACCGCGGCAGGTTGCTGGAGCCTGCGAGGTTGTCGATAAAACCCTGGGTGTCGAAATGGGCGCCGATACGCAGTTGCGCAAGGTGTGGCAGGTCGACCTGGAAGAAGTCCGCGTTGGGGGCATTGGGCAGGGTCAGTTCGCTGAGGTACGGGGTCTTTGCTACCCAGCGGGCGATTTCACCGGCCTCTTCCATGATGGTGCCGGCCTTCTGGATCAACGAAACGTTATGGTCCTGAGGTTCGGTGGGGCGAATCGCCAATGACCTGAGGCGGGGAAATTGCACCGCACTGTCCAGCAAGGGGCTGAACTCCCACTCGCGGGTACCGTTCGCGCCTTCATCGGCACCGGAAAACAGCAGCGAGCTGAGGGTGTCCGCCACGCTCTGCTCTGCCAGGCATTCCAAGGTCCAGGCAAAGGGCTCGTCCCATAGCTCGCCGTAGTACTCCAGATGCAGGCCGTCACGCATCGGCGCCAGGGCCAGGTAGTTGTAGTCGCTGGCCCACAATGGGCCGGCGGGGTCTTCGCCGGTGTCGTCGTGCTCGGCGGCCTGCTCCCGAGTGAACTCATGGATGCGTTGCTGCAGGGCCAGCAGCCGCTGGTAGCCAGGGGAAGACAAGGGATTGGACATGGGCTGGATTCCGCGGGTAACGCAGGCGCGGGCCTGCTGGATAAACGCTGGGCATGGTGAGGGCCGATCATAACAAAGCGGCGAGGGCGGCCCGCTGTGAAGCGAGCGCTGGGCGGTACACATTTTTCCAACAAATAAACTCTGTCGTCAGGGCCTGACCGGACGCTAGGATCCGTCGCCGACCTGCCGGCCTAGTGTTTTCCAGGGGCTCCACAGCATGCAATCAAGGCTACTGCCGTCATCAGCAACCGGGCTCGCGCCCAGGGAAATCACCCTGGATGACGCAGCGCTGTTGCAGCGTTTCTTTGTCGAGAACCCGGAGTATTTCCATATCGTCCACGGTGCAGCGCCGCAGCCGGACGAGGCGCGCGACGAGATCGATGATGCACTGCCAGCGGGCTGGTCCTACACCCACAAGTGGAAAATCGGTTACTTCGACAGTGAAGGGCGCCTGCTGGCGTTCGTCAGCATTGTCAGCGACCTGTTGGCACAAGGGGTCTGGCACATAGGCCTGTTCATGCTGGCTACCCCCTGTCACGGCAGCTCCCTTGTCCGGCAGTTGCACGCTGAGCTGGAGGCCTGGGCTGCGGGCGAGGGCGCACGCTGGCTGCGCTTGAGCGTGGTCCAGGACAATGCCCGGGCACAGGGCTTCTGGAATGCCTGCGGTTATGCCCAGGTGCGTACCCGTGACGGGATCGAGCTGGGGCGCTTGCAGCACCAGGTGCGGATCATGATCAAGCCCCTGGCCGGGGATGCGCTGGCCGACTACCTGGCCCTGATGCCCCGTGATCGCAGCGAGGAGCAGGTACCTTCCTGACAAGGTGCCAGGAGCACCCGGACGGCGTGACTACCGCAAGGCACCCCCCCCAGCCAGGTGCTAGGCGTGGCTGAGCGACAGCTGGCTGATGATGCAGGCCGAGCCATCCTCCGCCGGAGTGCTGGGGGTGAAATCGATCTGGTTGTAGATCCCGCCATGAAAGTCGAATACCTGGCCATTCCAGGTCGAGTCCAGGGCGTGCGGGGGAGAGCTGGCTTGCTGACCATTGCAACTGGCGCCGATGGTGATCAGCCCAGCGTAGGTGCAGTGGATGCTGAGCTGGAACAGCGCGTCGAGCGGGACGCCGCCGAGCAGCAGTAGCGGCCTGGGGTCGGCGCCGTTGAAGCTCTGGCGCAGGGCATAGGTCAGGGTGCCCTTGTCCCAGAACACCTTGACGGCCGGATTCACGTCATCGCGTACATGCATTTGCGCAACCACCACTTTCTGCGCCGAGTTGACCTTGGTCAGGGTCATCTGCTGGCGGCTCCAATGATCGGCGGCGCTGCTCAGGGCCCAGTAGCGGGATTCCTTCCACTCGCAGCGGGTTCGATGGGTGCTTTTGCTCGCCGCGCCCCGGGTCGGCGCGCACAGTTGTATCGAGCCATCTGCCAGGCGCGAGATCACGCTCGGGCATTGGGCCAGGGCGAGGTTGCCGTTGAGCTCCAGTGCCAGCGGGTTGCTGGCCGAGGTGGGCAGTGGGGTGGCGATGTCGAGTGTGCTGATGTCTACCGGCATGTGGAGGTTTCCTTGTCGGGGCGGTCGGTGGGCCAGCGTCCAGGGCGATGCTCGCGGCTGCGGGGCCGCGGCATCAGCGGGAGCTGTTTCCCGGAGCGCCCCCGGAGCCGCTAGACCGCGGTGCCGATGTGACTGTCGACCCCGTTCCTCACCGACCCGCAGTTCTATCTCGAGCTTTGCCGCACCGTGGTCCGAGGGGCTTGATCAGCCTGAACTAAAAACGCCCCTGCCAGTCCCATTGGGCATCTTTGAACGACTGGGGGAACACCATGAAAACTCATCCTGCAATGCTCTGCGCCGCGGTTCTGGCTTCAAGCCAGGCGCTCTTGGCACAGGCTGCCCAGACCACTACCGCCGAGCCGGCCTACCAGAGCCAGGTAGCACGCTACCAGTGTGAAGGGCAGGTGCGCATCGACGCCGCCTACCTGAACATCGACAACGGCTCCTCGTTTGCCACGCTGTATTACAAGGACCAGTTGATCCCCATGCACATCGCGCGTTCCGCTTCCGGCGCCCTGTACGTGGCGGACGACGAGCAGAACAGCTTCCGCTGGCACACCAAGGGCAAGATGGGGGTGCTCTCGTTCCTGGAGGCGGACCACACCGCCACGGAGCAAACCCTGCTCAAGGACTGCAAGGAACTCGAGCAGGACTGAAAAACCGCCAACGCACTTTCCCGCGGGCAAAAAAAAGCCCGCGGGGAGTGCGGGCGAACGTAGTTGCTTGAATGAGCGAGGCGACTATACACAGCGCTTTTTCGCCGCTGGGTGAAAGAAGTTTCATCTTGCGCCTCAGGGGGCCGGCCTTGCCCAGTCCCGTACTCGGCCGGCACGCTGGCGTGCTTCGGTTTCAGACGAAGGGCTGGCCGTGAAAGCCCCGTGGCAGACGCTGCAGGCCCGGCAGGGCGGTCAGGCGTTCGGTCCAGGCGTTACGCCAGAGTTGGCCGCCATGGCTGGCCTTGGCCTTGCGTGCAGCCCGACGAGCGGCATTGCGCTGGTTGCGTCGGGCCTCCTTGTAGATCTCGGTGTTTCGGCAACTGCGGCATTTGACCCGGTTCAGTTCGCCGGTGGAGGCCAGTTGGGTGCCATGATGACCGCAGGCCAGATGCCCGGCGACCTTGAAGTGAGTAACCATCGCGTTTCTCCTTCGGAGTGAGTACGGAGCACGCGTCGTGTGTTCGATGCGTCTCCATTCTTTTACGACCGCAGGGCACAGGCGACGTTCGTTGTTTTGTCGGCAAACCCCGAGCCCCCGGCAGATCTGTTCTAACCTGCTAAGGCGAGTGAAAAATCCCTTCAGGAAGAGAGGTGGGCATGGCAACGCAACAGCAACGCCCTTACGAGCAGGAACGCAGCGATGAGACGGCACCCTACGAGGTTGAACACAAGGAGCCGCCTCCGCAGACCTGGAAGCATCCGGATGATGGCAAAAGCCTGTCGGAACTGGATGAAGAACGTCCCTTGAAACCGTGACCCACAGCCCCGCTCCAGAGCGGGGCTGTCGTTTGTGGCAAAGCCTTGGGCGGGCTCTGTTACCATCCCCGGTTTTGCCGCCCCGAAGCGCCGGGGCGAGTGGTCCGTTCAAGGGAGAAACACATGATTGTCACCACCACCGCCCATATCGAAGGCCGGGAAATTGCCAGCTACCTGGACATCGTCAGCGCCGAATCGGTCCACGGCATCAACGTGGTCCGTGACCTGTTCGCCGGCATGCGCGACTTTTTCGGCGGCCGCTCCCAGACCCTGGAGCGCGCCCTGAAGGAAGCGCGGATACAGGCCACCAATGAAATCAAGGAGCGCGCCCGGCAGTGCAACGCCGATGCGGTGGTCGGCGTGGATTTTGAGATCAGCATGCCGGCAGGGCGCGGTGGCATGGTAGTGGTCTTCGCCACCGGCACCGCCGTCAGGCTCAAGTAGCGTTCAACTCCTCCGGGCGTTCAGGGCGCGACCGGGGTGCACAGCTCCACTAAAGTGCCGTCCGGGCAGCGCACATAGGACACCGTCTGCCCCCAGGGCTTGCTTGTGGGGGGCGCCAGTTCCCGGGCACCGTGCTCCAGGGCCCGGGCATGGGCCGCCTGCACGTCTGCGGTGACCAGCCCCAGTTCCATGCCCAGGGGCCTGGGCGAGGAGTGAGCCGCCACATGGCCGGCCGGGAAATTCATTTCTGCCAGGTCATGGTCGGCGAAGGCCAGGGTAGTGCTGCCGGTTTCCAGCTCGCCATAGGTGCCGGATTCGTGGAGAAACCGCCGCTTGAAACCAAAGGCCTGCTCGAAAAAGCGCAAGGAACCTTCGACTTCGGGTACGTAGATGATGGTGTATCCGAACTGCATGGCGTGACGCTCCTGTCCATGGATTGTGAGGCGGCGAATCTAGCACGGGCCTGCGGCTGCGCAGGGCCCGTCGTTGTAAGCCGCTGTTTCATGGCTGCTGCTCCCTCAGGTGCCAGCCCAGGGCCGAGCATTGCAGCTCATGGGTCGGCGCCAGGGCCTGGAGAAAGGCCTGATCGTGGGAGGCCACCATCAGGGCCCCGGGAAAGTCCCGCAGGGCGCATTCGAAGGCCTGCACCGATTCCAGGTCCAGGTGGTTGGTGGGTTCGTCGAGCAACAGCAGTTGGGCTGGGTTGCCGCCCCACAGGGCCAGGGCCAGGGCGGCTTTCAGGCGCTCGCCGCCGCTCAGTTGCGCGCAGGGTTGCAGCACCCGCCGGGCATCCAGTTGCAGGCGTGCCAGGCGGGTACGCAAGGCGCTTTCCTCCAGGGGCGTGGCGGCGTTGCCCAGTTGTTCGAGCAGTGAGTGTGCAGGATCGAGTTGCGCCAGATGCTGATCCAGATAGGCACTGGCTACCGCCACTCGGCATTCGCCGCTCAGTGGCTGCAACTGGCCGGCCAGCAGTTTCAGCAAGGTGGACTTGCCGCAGCCATTGGGGCCGACCAGGGCGATGCGCGCAGGGCCGACGACGTTGCAGGTGAGGCGGCTGGCCGGGGCTTGCGGGTCCAGCCAGGGCAGTTGCGCCTGCAGCAGACTGAATACCGGCTGTCCGGCCTGCAAGGTGGTGGCGGGCAGAGTGAGCAAGGTCGGTGACTGCGCGCCGACCCGGGCAAAGGCGTCGCGCACCTGCTCGTCGAGCTCGCTCTTGTGCCCCTGATGGGCGTGGCGTACCTGGCCCATGATGTCCCGCGCGGCGCCGAGCAGCTTGGCCCGTTCGAAGCCTGAGACATTGGCGGTCTTGGCGTGCCGGCGCGAGGCCGCGGCGTGGCGCTGGATGGTGTCGTGTTCCCGTTGCAGGCGCTTGTGCTCGCGGCTGCGCTGGGTACGCGCATGGTCCAGCGCCGCCTGCGCCGCCTCGCTGTGGGCCTGGCGCTGCGCCTGGTACAGCGCATAGTTGCCGCCATAGACCTGGGCGCCCTGGGGGCCGAGTTCGACGATGCGTTGCACCTGCATGAGCAACTGGCGGTCATGGCTGACCAGGATCAGCCCGCCACGCCAGCCTTGCAGTTGTTCCGTCAGCCAGCGCCGGCCGTGGCGGTCCAGGTGATTGCTGGGCTCGTCGAGCAGCAGCAGGTCGGCGTTGCCCAGCAGGGCGCCGATCAGCACCACCCGGGCCAGTTGGCCGCCGCTGAGGACGTCCGCCGGGCCCTGCGGTTCCACGTGCTCCAGGCCGGCTTCATCCAGGGCCAGGCGCAGGCGCTGGGCCAGGTCCCAGCGATCATCCACCAGGTGCAGGTCTTCCAGGCTGGCGCTGCCGTCGGCCAGGCGCTCCAGGGCGCCCAGCGTCTCGGCGAGGCCGGCGACCTGGGCCACGCTCTGCCCCGGCTGTACCTGCGGGTCCTGGGGCACATAGGCCACGCTGGCAGTGTGGCTGATGCTCCCGGAGGAGGGTTGCAGGTCGCCGGCGATCAGGCGCAGCAGCAGGGACTTGCCCACGCCATTGCGCCCGACGATGGCCGTGGGCAGGCGATCGAAACTCAGGTTCAGGGCATCAAGCAGGGTTTCGCCATTGGCGAATTGATAGGTCAGCTGGTTCAGGGAAACCAGTGCGGGCAGCCGGGTGACGTGAGTCATCAGCACCTCCGGAAAATGTGGCAACAGGCCAATGAGCGCTAGCAGTGCTCATCGCGGATACATTTTTGGAAGGCTTAGTTGTTCACGTCGGCAATCGTCCTTGGACGGGAAAGAAGGTGCGTAGCCTAACCTCAGAATTCTCTGGCTGACAAGTACGCAAATTCGAAGGTGGCCGTCGTCAGCCCGGTTGGGCCTCCTTTGCCAGGCGCCGCAGAAAGTTCGCCAGGCCCGCTTCCTCGGCCTTCAGGCCCTGGCGGGCCCGGGCCTTGGGCAACTGCGCCAACTCACCGAGGACGAAGCGCTCCAGCAGCGCCGGATGGATGTAGCACTTGCGGCACACCGCCGGAGTGTTACCCAGTTCCCGGGCCACTTCCTTGACCGTTGCCACTATGTGTTTCTTCGCCTCGGCCTGGGGCTCCCAAGGCTGCTGGCGCAACCGCTCCAGGGCCAGGACGCTGCCGGCCCAGGTGCGGTAGTCCTTGGCGGTGAAGTCGGCTCCGGTCAGTTGCTGCAGGCAGGCGTTGATGTCCGACGAGCTGACGTGGTGCCGTTGACCGTCTTCGTCCAGGTACTGGAACAGCTGCTGCCCAGGCAACTCCAGGCAGCGCTTGACCACCCGTGCCAGGCGCGGGTCCTTGACGGTGATCTGGTGCTCGACCCCGCTCTTGCCACGGAACTGGAAGTGGATGGCGCTGCCGCTGACCTGTACATGGCGGTTGCGCAACGTGGTCAGGCCGTAGGAGCGATTGTCCCGGGCATACTGGCTGTTGCCGACGCGGATCAGGGTTTCATCCAGCAGCAGGATCAAGGTGGCCATGACCTTTTCCCGGCTGAAGCCGGGCACCGCCAATTGCGCCTGCAACTGCCGGCGCAGCTTGGGCAAGGCGTTGCCGAACGCCAGCAGGCGAGCGTACTTGTCACCGTCGCGCACTTCGCGCCAACGCGGGTGGTAGCGGTACTGCTTGCGGCCCCTTGCGTCGCGGCCGGTGGCCTGCAGATGGCCCTTGGGGTCGGGGCAGATCCACACCTCAGCGTAGGCCGGGGGAATCGCCAGGGCGTTGATCCGCTGTACCTCGGCGGCCTGGGTGAGGCGCTGGCCCTGGGCGTCGTAGTAGACGAACTTGCCCCGCAGCTTGCGCCGCCGGATGCCCGGCTGGCGGTCGTCGGTGTAGTGCAGGTCGGCGGGGAGGGCGGGAGTATCGCAAGCGTCGGGCATGGCGGCAGGTCCTGGGCAAAGTGCGGGCCGGTAGACCATGGACCGCGGCCTCGGCCAAGGGTGCCGATTTTCTCTGCGGGTTACGCCAGGACGGCCACTGCCTTGATCTGTGCCCAGAGTTGCTGCCCGGGGTGCAGGCTCAACTGGTCCCGGGAGAAGCGGGTGATGCGCGCCAGCAACGGGCTGCCCGCCACGTCCAGACGCACCAGCACATGGGCGGTGTTGTCCGCGGGGATTTCGTCGCGCACCGTTACCGGCAGGCGGTTGAGGATGCTGCTGTGCTCGCTGTCCTGCAGGCTCAGGCTGACGTCCCGGGCCTGGACCTTGAACCGCAAGGCCTTGCCCAGTGCCAGAGGCTCGTGGGCCACGCGGATAGTCAGCTGGCTGCCGGGCAGTTGCAGGGTCAGCAACTGGTAGTCCGGGTCGTAATGGCTGACCCGGCCTTCCACCACCACGCCCGCGTCGTCACCCAGGGCCAGGGGCAGGTCCAGGCGCGCCAGGGTCTCGCCCACGGGGCCGCTGGCCAGGGCCCGGCCATCGCTGAGCAGGACGATATGGTCGGCCAGGCGCGCCACTTCATCCTGGGAGTGGCTGACGTACAGCACCGGGATATCCAGTTCGTCGTGCAAGCGTTCCAGGTAGGGCAGGATCTCGCTTTTGCGTTTCGAATCCAGGGCCGCCAGGGGCTCGTCCATCAGCAGCAGCCGCGGGCTGGTGAGCAGCGCCCGGGCAATGCCGATGCGCTGGCGCTCGCCGCCGGAAAGGTGCTGCGGGTGGCGCTGCAGCAGGTGGCCGATGCCCAGCAGTTCAGTGGCCTGGGCCATGTCCACCCGGCGTTGTGCCTTGGCGATGCGCCGCAGGCCGAATTCCAGGTTGGCTTGCACGGACAGGTGGGCGAACAGGCTGGCCTCCTGGAACACATAGCCCAGGGAGCGCTTGTGGGGCGGGACGAACAGCTTGCGCTGGCTGTCCTGCCAGACTTCGTCGTTGATCTGGATGCGCCCGCGGCCGGCTTTTTCCAGGCCGGCGATGCAGCGCAGGCAGGTGGTCTTGCCCGAGCCCGAATGTCCATACAAGGCTGTTACCCCGCGCCCTGGCAGTTGCAGGTCGAGATCCAGGGCGAAGTCCTGGTAGCCCAGGTGCAGCTTGACGTGAATGCTCATCGGCTCAGCTCCAGCCGGCTTTGGTCTTGCGGCTGGAGTACAGCGCCAGCAGCACCAGGAACGAGAACACCAGCATGGCCCCGGCCAGCCAGTGGGCCTGGGCGTATTCCATGGCCTCGACGTGATCGTAGATCTGCACCGAGACCACCCGGGTCTTGTTGGGAATGTTGCCGCCGATCATCAGCACCACGCCGAACTCGCCGACGGTGTGGGCAAAGCCGAGGATCGAGGCGGTGATGAAGCCTGGCCGCGCCAGGGGCAGGATCACCGTGAAAAAGGTGTCCCAGGGGTTGGCGCGCAGGGTTGCGGCCACTTCCAGGGGACGGCTGCCAATGGCAGAAAAGGCATTTTGCAACGGCTGTACCACGAAGGGCATGGAGTAGATCACCGAGCCCAGCACCAGGCCGGCAAAACTGAACGTCAGGGTGCCCAGCCCCAGGGACTGGGTGAACTGGCCGAAGAAACCGTTGGGCCCCAGGGCCAGCAACAGGTAGAAACCTATCACCGTCGGTGGCAGCACCAGGGGCAGAGCCACCACGGCACCGATCGGCCCCCGCAGCCAGGAGCGGGTGCGCGACAGCCACAGGGCTATCGGAGTGCCGACCACCAGCAGGATCAGCGTGGTCAGGGACGCCAGCTTGAGGGTCAGCCAGATGGCGGAAAAATCGGCACTCGACAGGCTCATTTACAGTTGGTAGCCGTAGGACTTGATCACCGCGGCAGCTTTTGGCCCCTTGAGGTAGTCCACCAGTGCCTTGGCGGCCGGGTTGTCCTTGCCCTTGTTGAGGATGACCGCGTCCTGCTTGATCGGGTCATGCATCTGGGCCGGGACGATCCAGGCCGAACCGCTGGTGACCTTGCCGTCCTTGTAGATCTGCGACAGGGCGACGAAGCCCAGCTCGGCATTGCCGGTGGAAACGAACTGATAGGCCTGGGTGATGTTCTGGCCTTCGACGATCTTGTCCTTGACCTTGTCGGTCAGGCCCAGCTTGGCCAGTACCTGGGTTGCGGCCAGGCCGTAAGGCGCGGCTTTCGGGTTGGCGATGGACAGATGCTGGTACTGGTTGTCCTTGAGCACCTGGCCCTTGGCGTCGACGTAGCCGTCCTTGGCCGACCACAGGGCCAGGGTGCCGATGGCGTAGGTGAAGCGCGAGCCCTTGACGATGTCGCCTTCGCTTTCGAGCTTTTGCGGGGTGCTGTCGTCGGCCGAGAGGAAGACTTCAAAAGGCGCGCCGTTCTTGATCTGGGTATAGAACTGTCCGGTAGCGCCGTAGGCGGCCACCAGTTTGTGCCCGGTGTCTTTCTCGAAGTCGGCGGCAATCGCCTGGATCGGTGCGGTGAAGTTGGCGGCCACCGCGACCTGAACTTCATCGGCCTGGGCCGAACCCAGGGCGAAGACAGCGAGCAGGGCGGCGAGGCAAGTCGGGGCAAAACCTGAGGCGCGAAGGTTCATCAAACAGCTCCATTGGGGGGGCGGATGCGTTGGGCAGTGAGTTATTGGAAGGGGCCTGCACCAAGGCGAGGGGGAATCGCTATATAGCGGAATATATAGCGATTTGTCGATGAACGGAACTCTGTTGCCAGCGCTTGTGGCCCGGGCCGCGATGTGGATCGCGGCTCTAGTGAATCAGCGTCTGCGCAGTTGTGCCAGGGTTTGTTCGGCCAGGCGCAGGGTCAGTTCGTAGGCGGGCAGTTCCACCCCCAGGCGCAGGGCCTGGCCGGACCAGAGGTTGGCGAAGTCCGCCTCGTCCTTGGCACGCAGCGGCATCAAGGCGCCGCCGGCCCGGGGGAAGGCCGGCGCCAACGGGCTGATGGGGCCGATTTCGCGCATGACGCGGTTGACGATGCCCCGGGCCGGGCGCCCGGTGAACAGGTTGGTTAACGCGGTTTCGCTTTCCTTGGCGTGGCGCAGGGCATGGTGGTGGGCGGCGCTGACCTTGGCTTCCGGGGTGAACAGGTAAGCGGTGCCCAGTTGCACCGCCGAGGCTCCCAGGGCCAGCGCCGCGACGATGCCCCGGGCATCGCCGATGCCGCCGGCGGCAATCACCGGCAGTTGCACCGCGTCGACGATCTGCGGCACCAGGGCCATGGTGCCGACCTGGCTGTTGAGATCGTCGCCGAGGAAGATTGCCCGGTGGCCGCCGGCTTCGTAGCCCATGGCGATGATTGCGTCGCAGCCGCGCTCCTCCAGCCAGAGCGCTTCATCGACGGTGCTGGCCGAGGACAGCACCTTGGCTCCGGTGGCCTTGACCCGGGCCAGCAACGAAGGCTCTGGAAGGCCGAAGTGGAAACTCACGACTTCAGGGCGCAACTCTTCCACCAGTTGGCAGGTGCTCTCATCGAAGGGCGCGCGGTTGCTGACCGGGGTCGGAGCATCGAAGTCGGCGCCCAGCTCGCGATAGTAGGGCTCCAGGGCGTTCTTCCAGCGTTGCTCGTGTTCGGCATCGACGGGCTGCACCTGGTGGCAGAAGAAGTTCAGGTTCAACGGGTTCTGCGTGGCTGAGCGAATCACCTGCACTTCCTGACGGATCTGCCCGGCGTCGAGCATGGCGCAGGGCAGGGAGCCCAGAGCACCGGCCCGGGAGGCGCCGATCACCATGGCGGAGCCGGAGGGGCCGGCCATGGGCGCTTGGATGATGGGCAGGGCGATACCCAGCAGGTCTAAGAGGCGGCGATCAGTCCATTGGCTCATTTGCGGGAATTCTCCGTCGGCAGGTTTAGACGATGCAGCCCGTGGTTTTTATCAGGAGATGGCGCCCCGAGGCCAGCTGACTTTTCCACGGGGCTCGATTCCAGGCCTTTGCAACCGATACGGCGGCCGCTGCCGACGGCTGTTGGCGGCGTCGATCCGGCGCTAGACTGCGGCGGATATTTTTCCTCATCGCACCCCTCAAGGAAGGCTGGCCATGGATGTAAAACTGCGTGAAGTACTGCCGTTCAGCGTTGCAGGCCTGCAAGTAAGGACCCTCAACGCCGCCGAGCAACGGGCCGACAGCGCACGGATCGGGCCGATGTGGCAGCGCTTCTATGTCGAGGGGCTGTTCGACAAGATCAGCCCTCGCCAGGCTGATTCGTTCGTCTATGGCGTCTATTCCAACTACGAGTCCGATGCCAGCGGGCACTTCGACGTGACCGCCGGCGTGGCGCTGGAAGGTGCCTGCGCCGACTACCCGAGCGTGGCTGTCCAGGGCGGGGACTACCTGGTGTTCAGTGCCAAGGGCGCTATGCCCGATTGCGTGATCCAGACCTGGGGGCTGATCTGGGCCTACTTCCAGGACAACCCCCAGGTCCGGCGCGCCTTCGCCACGGATTTCGAGGTCTACACCAGTGCCGATTCGGTGGCGATCTACATCGGCATCGAGGCCTCGCAGGCCGCTTCGCGCTCCAGCAACTGACGCTTGCGTTCCACACCCCAGCGGTAGCCTGAAAGGCTGCCGTCGCTGCGTACCACCCGGTGGCAGGGAATGGCCACCGCCAGGCTGTTGGCCGCGCAGGCCTGGGCCACGGCGCGCATGGACTTGGGCGCGCCAATGCGCTGGGCAATTTCGGCGTAGCTGGCGGTGCTGCCCAGAGGAATGCTCCTCAGGGCCTGCCATACCCGCTCCTGGAACACCGTGCCCTGCAGATCCAGGGGCAGGTCCAGGCCAATGGCCGGGGCCTCGATAAACCCCACTACCTGGGCGACCAGGCGCTCGAAATCGCGGTCGGCACCGATCAGGTTGGCCCGGGGGAACTTGTCCTGCAGTTGCTCCAGCAGCGGGTCGGGTTCATCCCCCAGGAGAATCGCACACACACCGCGCGCGCTTTGCGCCACCAGTATTGCCCCCAGGGAACACTGGCCGAGGGCGAAGCGGATATCGGTGTTGGGGCCGCCGGCGCGGTAGTCGCTGGGCGTCATGCCCAGCAACTGGTCGGCCGCTTCGTAGAAACGGCTGTTGGAGTTGAAGCCGGCGTCATACAGGGCTTCGGTGACCGACTGGCCGCGTTCCAGGTGGGAGCGTACCTTGCGTGAGCGTTGCGCGTTGGCATAGGCCCGGGGGGTCAGCCCGGTGGCGGCCTTGAACACTCGGTGAAAGTGATAGCTGCTCATGCCGGCCTGCTGCGCCAGCTGGCCCAGGCTGGGCGGTGTTTCGGCGCCCTCGATCTGCCGGCAGGCCAGCGCCACCAGCGTGGCATGGTGCGCCGCGACCTGGGTCTGGTCACTGGCCAGGCGCTTGCTCGGGCGGTAGCCGGCGGCTTCGGCTTGCTCGGCGCTGTCGAAGAATTCGACATTCTCGGCCTTGGGCAAGCGCGACAGGCTGCTGGGGCGGCAATAGACGCCGGTGGTGCGCACGGCGTAGACAAAGCTGGCGTCGGCGCTGGCATCGCGCTTGAGCACGGCTTGCCAGCGGGGGTCCTGTTCGATGCGGTGCTTGCGCGACAAGGCGGTCATGGTCGGTACTCGGTAAGCGGTGGCGGCCAGATTAACCAAGCTGGGGCCGTTCGGCACTCCGGGCCTTGCGCTTGAATTCTCAACGTCAGCCGGCCCGGCGCAAGGTCAGGTTGATCCGTTGCTGGCCCAACAGCGGGTGGTGGCCGTCCTTCAGGGCCAGCACTCCGTGATAGCGCAGGCGGTCGACGCCGCCCCAGACCACCACGTCGCCATGCAGCAGCGCGACCCGCTGGCTCTTGTCGCTGCGCTGCCGGCCGCCGAAGAGAAAGATCGCCGGCAGGCCCAGGGACAGGGACACGATAGGGGCCGAGTAGTCGCGCTCGTTCTTGTCCTGATGCAGTGACATCTTTGCCCCCGGCCGGTAGCAGTTGATCAGGCAGGAGTCCGGGGCGAACCCGGGAAAGCCGGCCGCCTCGGCCGCGGCTTCGGCCAGCTCCTGGAATACCTTGGGCAGTGCTGGCCAGGGGCGCTGGCTTTGCGGGTCGATGGGGCTGTAGCGGTAGCCGCTGCGGTCGGTGGTCCAGCCCAGTTGCCCGCAACTGCTGAGGCCCACCGACATGGTGAAGCCGCCGGGCGTCTGCATCTGGCGAAAGGGTGCGGCGGCGAGCACGGCATCGAGTTGCGGCAGCAGCGCTTCGACCCAGGGCAGGGCGAAGCCGCGCAAGACCCGGGACTCTGGGCCCAGGACCTCGACGCGGGCAGGCTGCTGCAGGTCGCTGTCACTGAACAGCCCGAGGGTGGCTGGGCCGTCATCATTACAGTGCATCGTGAAAAATCACTCCAAGGGTATGGCGCTGGCCACTGTGAACGCGGCTGACACCGTGGCGCAAGGTCACCCGATAGTGCCCGCGCGCTCCGGCTACCGGGCGATGATGCACGGCGAAAACCAGCCCATCACCCTGCTTCAGACCAATGACCTGCGGCCGCGATTGCATGCGTGGGCGCTGTTCGGTGAGCACCAGTTCACCGCCGCTGAAGTCGCTTCCCGGCTGCGACAACAGGAAGGCCACTTGCAAGGGGAATACGTGCTCGCCGTACAGATCCTGGTGCAGGCAGTTGTAGTCCCCGGGGCCGTATTGCAGCAGCAAGGGCGTCGGGCGCATCTGCCCGGCGTCGTGGCAGCGCTGGATGAAGGCGGCGTGTTGCATCGGGTATTGGACGTCGATGTTCATCAGGCGGTTCCAGCGGTTGGCCTGGTCCACCAGGCGCGGGTAGAGCAACTGGCGCAATTGCGCCACGGGCTCCGGCAGCGGATAGCCAAAATACTGGTACTGGCCACGGCCAAAGCCATGGCGGGCCATGATTACTTTCGAGCGAAACAACTCGGGGCTCTGGTAAAGCCGGCTCAGGGCCTGGCATTGCGCTGGGGTCAACAGGCCTTCGAGGCGGGCGCAGCCGTCCTGGTCGAGGGCCTGCTCGATGCGGGCCCAATCCAGTTGTTGCAGGCGATCGTGTAGCGAGGGGGCGGGCATGGCGGGAGTGTCCTGGGCGGTAGGGAACCCGGCCAGTCTGCGGCACGGTTGGCCGCGGAACACTCCGTTGCTTGCGCTTGAATCGGTGGTGCGCAGCGGCGCTCTACAAGGCCTTGCTGGCGCTGACGTCGCTGATGACATCGTCGGACTGGCCATGCAGCGCCTCGAGGGCGGCCCGGGCTTCTTCCTCGGAGCCGGTCTGCAGCTGGGCGAATTCGAAGCGGCGCTCACCGTTGAGCTTGTATTTGATGACGTACTTGGTGGTCTGGGGCACGGGGCTACCTGTTGTCGCGAGGGGAGGGCTTAGCGCAGTTTCGAGCTGGAGCGGCGAATGATGCGGATCGAATGCGTCAGGTTCGGCTTGCGGGTCACGCTGATGGGCCGACGGTTGACGGTGTCGATGGTGATGTTCCAGAAGCCAGTGCTGGGGGCGGTGATCTTTGCCGGGAACTTGTCGAAGGCGCCGCCGTGATAGGTATGACGGCCGCCGTTCTTGAAACTGCGGAAGTTGGCGTCGCTCATCAGGCGAATGTTACAGACCTGGGAGCATTCGATGACGACGATATCGTCTTCGTTCAGGTGCTCGCGCTGGTGGATGAATTTCATGGGCGCCTCCAGAAGGGCTATAGCTACAAAAGCAAAAAACGTTTGCGTGGGCGGTGGCGCAGTTTATCAGGCCCAAAGGAGTATTATTCGGCCCCGGCGTCGAGCTTTGACAATTTAAAACAGTTATTTGGATTTTTATCGGCGATAAAGCCGTGCCTCCGGAGAAAAACGGCGCCTTTGCTGTCGGAGGGACTTTATTGGAGATTTTTATATGAAGCGCTGGGTGTGGGTTCTGGTCTTGGCCATCGGCGGTTGCGCAAGCGTCTCGGACATCAACCAGACACCGCCAACCCTGAGCGTGATTTCCGGCAAGAAGCCTCAGGAATACGCCAAGTGCCTGGCCGACAAGCTCTCCGGCAGCCGCGGCGCGCTGCAGGTCGAGCCGCACAAGGACGGCTTTCGGGTACTAGTGCCCCAGAGCCTGTCGCCGGCCCCGGCTGCAGTGTTCTACATTGAGGCGCGTTCCGGTGGCAGCAGCATCAAGCTGCACGAGCAGATGAGCAACAACCCCTTGCGCCCTCAGGATGTGCGCAAGGCGGGTGAAGACTGTATCTCCGGCTAAGCCGTTGCTCCCTGCGGGTGACCGGCCCCGGTTACCCGCTTGCATCCCTTCTCCAGACTTTGCCCCAGGCCCCGGGTAGCGCCGCCAAGCGCGGCCCGGGGCCGCTTTTGCGTGGGCAGAAGCCTTGTTGCACTGCGGCGATTAGCCGCTTTTTTTCGCCTGGTAAAACCTTGTTTTGCTGTTCGGTATTCGATAGGCGCGGGGCAATTTCGCGTTGTCCCGGTGGATCAATTGACCTACTATTTGTGTGCTTATGCCATGCAGGTCTAAGCATATAACTAGAATAATGGAGTCCATATGATCCCACTGGATCGAATGCTATTGAGTGGCCTGATGCTGCTGTTGGTTCAAACTGCCCATGCCGTGGAGGGGCAGAAAGTCTTTACCCAGGGAGGCGCCCAGCCGGGGGCGACGGCTTGCCTGGCCTGCCATGGCGCCGATGGCATGGGCCTGGCTCCGGCCGGGTTTCCACGCCTTGCCGGGTTGCCAGCGGGATATCTGGGCAAGCAGTTGCACGACTTTCGCAGCGGCGCCCGCACCAGCCCTGTGATGCAACCGCTGGCCAAGGCCTTGAGTGAGGAGGAAATCACCGCGGTCACCACGACCCTGGCCGCCATGCCTGCGCCCAAGCTGGCTCCTGTCAGCCGTAGCCAGGTGGCCACCAGTGTCGGTGAGCGCCTGGCCCTGCGTGGTGCCTGGGAACGGCAAGTGCCCGAGTGCGTCAGTTGCCACGGACCGGGTGGCGTGGGCGTCGGTACCGCCTTCCCACCCCTGGCCGGGCAGCCTGCCAGCTACCTGGTGGCACAGCTCAACGCCTGGCGTGAAGGTACCCGCCACAACGACCCCAATGACCTGATGGGGCACATCGCCAAATCCCTGAGCGCCGAAGAAGTGGCTGCCGTGGCGGACTACTTTGCAACCTTGAACTCCCAGGAGGCGCGCCCATGAAACTATTGATTCCAGGGGCGCTGCTGAGCCTGCTCGCGATCCAGGTCCAGGCGGCCACCATCGCCATGGAGGACCAGTCGCAGATCCCGGCGCCGAGCGCTTCCGCCCATGTCGAGTACTTCAAGCCGCCGGCTGAAAGCGAGCTGCCGGACAACGCCTACGGCAAGCTGGTACGCGAAGGCTACGCCCTGTTCGTCGATACCAAGCGCCTGGCGCCGCAGTTCGTTGGCAACGGCCTCAATTGCAGCAATTGCCACCTTGATCAGGGGCGCCTGGCCAACTCGGCGCCACTGTGGGGCGCGTACCCGATGTACCCGGCCTATCGCAAGAAGAACGACAAGGTGAATACCTTTGCCGAGCGCCTGCAAGGCTGTTTTCAGTTCAGCATGAACGGTGGCAAGCCGCCGGCGGCGGACAGTCCGCAGATTACCGCGCTGTCGGTGTATGCCTACTGGCTGGCGAGCAAGGCGCCGCTGGGCGTCGAGCTGCCCGGGCGCGGGTATCCCGATGTGGCGCAGCCCGCCAAAGGCTACGACCTCAAGCAGGGTGCGGCGGTGTATCAGGCGCAGTGTGCGGTTTGCCACGGTGACAACGGCCAGGGCCAGAAGGCCGGTGCGGATTACGTGATGCCGCCACTCTGGGGCAAGGATTCCTACAACTGGGGTGCAGGGATGCACCGGATCAATACTGCGGCGTCCTTCATCAAGCACAACATGCCTCTGGGCAAGGGCGGCAGCCTGAGCGATCAGCAGGCCTGGGACGTGGCGGCGTTCGTCAACAGCCACGAGCGGCCGCAGGACCCGCGCCTGGTGGAGGGTTCCATCGAGAAGACCCGGGTCAAGTTCCACGCCAATGACGGGGTGAATTTGTACGGTCAGACGGTAGAAGGCGTGCTGATAGGCCAGGGCATCCGATAAACTAGCGCCCATTGTTGCCGGTGCCGCCCGGGCTCACGCCTGGGCGGCATCGATTTTTTGGGAGAAAGCATGAAGCGGGAAGATGTCAGGGCAAAGCATGCAGAGGGCTTGATCTCTGCCACCCACGTGATCCAGAACCCGGCCAATTCAGGGGAATGGATTGTGTTTTTCAAGAAGAGCGCCGGGCGCAGCTATTTTCTGGTGGACGACAGCGACGAGGTGGAGTCTTTCTGCCGTCTCGACGACCTGATCGAAACCATTCGTGGCCTGGGCATCAAGTTCGCCGAAATTCATATGTAGAGGGCGTGCGCCTTCTACTTGCAGACCACCACCACGCTGCGGCTCTTATAGTTGCCAACATCGACGCCGAGGGTCTTGTCGCTTTCCTTGGTGGCGGGTGTGCCGACAGTGCTGACGATCCGATAGCCGGTGCCGGCGCAGGACGCCTCGGCTTTCTCGTAACAGCTGGCCCAGGAGCTGGCCTCGCCAGAGCAATCGATGCTCAGGCCTTGTTCGCCATTGGCCAGGTAGGTATTGGAGGCGGTGGCACATCCACTCAGGGCCAGTACTGCGGTGACAGTGAAAAGTCTGTTCATGGGGGATTTCGTCATCTGAGGGGGAGGGGGTGAAGTGGCCGTGCATGCCAGTGGCGATGCTATAGCTAATGGCCATTTCGGTACAGCACGTCACCTTAGTCCTCCGCGGGCCTGCAAAAGTGCCGCAGCCCCTCTGGGTGAGGGGGTTGTGGTGCCTGCGGGTGAACATCGCCAGGGCGAAAACGGTGCCATCATGGAGTCCGGATGGCCCGCCTTGGCCGTTGAGTCGAGGGTGTACCTGGTCGATGCCTGGGGCATTCCGGCAACCCTGTGCAGGTGCCGGTTTACAAGCGCTGTGCGGTGATGGAGGTTTACCTGGCAGGCTATCTGGAGGATGCTGCGGAACTATCTGGCACTTTATTTCTCTATGATGGCAGCGGTTAGCCAGCGCGGGGCATTGTAAGGCGCTCGCGCCCTCATTAGACTGCGCCGAAACTCGTACACACAGCCTTTTTAAGGACTCATATGATCAAGAAATGCTTGTTCCCAGCAGCCGGTTACGGTACTCGCTTCCTGCCAGCGACTAAAGCCATGCCTAAAGAAATGCTGCCGGTGGTGAACAAGCCACTGATCCAGTACGGCGTTGAAGAAGCGCTGGATGCCGGATTGAATGAAATCTCCATCGTGACCGGCCGCGGCAAGCGCGCCCTCGAAGACCACTTCGACATCAGTTACGAGCTGGAAAACCAGATCAAGGGCACCGACAAGGAGAAATACCTGGTCGGTATCCGCAAGCTGCTGGACGAGTGCTCGTTCTCCTACACTCGCCAGACCGAAATGAAAGGCCTGGGCCACGCCATTCTGACTGGCCGCCCGCTGATCGGTGACGAACCCTTCGCCGTGGTACTGGCGGACGACCTGTGCGTCAACCTCGAAGGCGACGGCGTACTGACCCAGATGGTCAAGCTGTACAAGCAGTTCCGCTGCTCGATCGTGGCCATCCAGGAAGTCGATCCGCAGGAAACCAACAAGTACGGCGTGATTGCTGGCGAGATGATCCGTGACGACATCTACCGCGTTCACAGCATGGTCGAGAAGCCAAAGCCGGAAGACGCACCGTCGAACCTGGCGATCATCGGTCGTTACATCCTGACTCCGGACATCTTTGACCTGATCGAGCAGACCGAGCCGGGCAAGGGTGGCGAGATCCAGATCACCGACGCCCTGATGAAGCAGGCGCAGAACGGTTGCGTGATGGCCTACAAGTTCAAGGGCAAGCGTTTCGACTGCGGTGGTGCCGAAGGCTACATCGACGCAACCAACTTCTGCTTCGAGAACTTCTACAAGACCGGCAAGGCTTACTGATAGCCGCTGCACGGGTTTTTCGGAAAAGCCACCTTCGGGTGGCTTTTTCATTTGTCGCCCTTATGTAGACCTCTGCGCTGACCCGATCGCCATCTGCGGTTATGCTTGTCAGCCTGCCTGGGAGAGTGAAATGGCCTACGATTTTGATCTTTATGTAATTGGTGCCGGTTCCGGCGGTGTGCGCTGTGCGCGATTCGCGGCGGGTTTTGGCGCGAAGGTCGCGGTCGCTGAAAGCCGCTATCTGGGCGGTACCTGTGTCAACGTCGGCTGCGTGCCGAAAAAGCTGCTGGTGTACGGCGCGCACTTCGCCGAAGACTTCGAGCAGGCCTCGGGTTTCGGCTGGTCCCTGGGTGAGGCGAATTTCGATTGGGCGACCCTGATCGCCAACAAGGATCGCGAAATCAATCGCCTCAACGGCATCTACCGCAATCTGCTGGTCAACAGCGGCGTGACCCTGCATGAAGGCCACGCCAAGCTGATCGATCCGCACCAGGTAGAGGTCAACGGCCAGCGCTACAGTGCCAAGCACATCCTCATTGCCACCGGCGGCTGGCCACAGATCCCGGATATCCCGGGGCGTGAGCATGCCATCAGTTCCAACGAGGCCTTCTTCCTCAAGGAGCTGCCCAAGCGCGTGCTGGTGGTGGGCGGTGGCTACATCGCGGTGGAGTTTGCCGGGATCTTCCATGGCCTGGGCGCCGATACCCAGCTGTTGTATCGCGGTGAGCTGTTCCTGCGCGGTTTCGACGGCGCAGTGCGCAAGCACTTGCAGGAGGAACTGACCAAGCGTGGTTTGGGCCTGCAGTTCAATGCCGACATCGAGCGCATCGACAAGCAGGCCGACGGCAGTCTTGAGGTCACCCTCAAGGATGGTCGCAAGCTGGCCGCCGATTGTGTGTTCTATGCCACCGGGCGCCGGCCGATGCTGGACAACCTGGGGCTGGAGAATACCGGCGTGAAGCTCGACAAGCGCGGTTTCATCGAAGTGGACGAGCAGTATCAGAGCAGTGAGCCGTCGATCCTGGCGATTGGCGATGTCATCGGCCGCGTGCAACTGACGCCGGTGGCCCTGGCCGAGGGCATGGCCGTGGCTCGGCGCCTGTTCAAGCCCGAGCAGTACCGTCCCGTGGATTACCAGATGATTCCTACGGCGGTGTTCAGCCTGCCGAACATCGGTACCGTCGGCCTCACCGAAGAGCAGGCGCGAGAAGCGGGGCACAAGGTGCAGATCTTCGAGAGCCGCTTCCGGCCGATGAAGCTGACCCTGACCGACTGCCAGGAACGCACCCTGATGAAGCTGGTGGTGGACGCCGACAGCGACAAGGTCCTGGGGTGCCACATGGTCGGCCCGGATGCCGGTGAAATCGTTCAGGGCCTGGCAATTGCCCTGAAGGCGGGGGCGACCAAGCGCGACTTCGACGAAACCATCGGCGTGCACCCGACGGCCGCCGAAGAGTTCGTCACCATGCGTACGCCTGTTGCGGGCTGATCAAGCCTTCGCAGGTGCGTCTGGCTGGGCCTTGGTGGCAGCAGCCAGGCGCAACGCCTCCAGGCCGGCCTCGGCCTTGGTGGCGCGCAATTCCATCTCCTTGCTCGATCGAGCCTGTTTCCTGGTTTGTTCCTTGAGTGCCTGAACTTCTTCCTGGGCAACGCGCAGGCGTTCCTGGAGCAGGGTGCTTTCGCTGTCCTGGCGGGCGACCTGTTCGCTCAGGCGGGCCTGCAGCGCCGAATTCTTGCTGGCGGCATCCTGGGCTTGCTTGAGCTCTTTGTGGATGGCGCGCTGTTCGCTGAGCAGGCGCTCGTTATCGCGATGCAGTTGGGTGATCTCGTCCTGGCGTACCAGCGCGCTCTGTTGGGCCTGGCGCAGCTCCATCTGGATCTGTTGCAACTGCCCTTCGTGGCGGCGCTGCTCCTGTTCGCGCTGTTCCTTGCTGGCCGCGCGGTAGTGCTCCAGGGCGTCCCGGGCATGCAGGTGCTTTTCCTCCAGGGAGTGGATCTGCTGCTCCTTGTCCTCCAGTCGCAGCTCAAGGCCCTTGAGTGCCTGGTTGAGTTCGGCGTTGCGGGTCTGTTCGCTCTGCAGCATGGAGCGAGTGTCTTGCAGGGCGGCGCTTTCCCCGGCCAGGGCGCTGGCCTGAATCTGCAACTGCTGTTGCAACTGCTCCTGAAGCTGGTGGGCTTCGTGCAACTGGTGTTCCAGCACCTGCTTCTGTTCTTCGAAGTGGGCGAGGGCTTGCTCCAGGGGTTCCTGGGCCTGCTCCTGCAGACGTTGCGCCAGGCGCCCCACCAGTTCACCCAATTCTTGGTCCAGGGGCGCAGGGCCGCTGTCACGCCGGCTGGCGCCGTCATCCAGCTCCTTGAGATAGCGGTGGATGGTGGTTTTCGAGCCGGTATTACCCATTTCGATGCGTACTGCGTCGATGCTGGGGTGTTCGCCGCGGGCAAGAATCGCCTGACGCGCTTTCTTCACCACCGCCTTGTTTATGCCTCCGCGAGCCATGCATCCTCCGACGATTTAATACTGTGTTACGTGGTATGTAATTACATGGAATTGTACAGCAGATGTGAAATTATCAAAAGCCTGAAACTGACATGGGATATTATGGTATTACCCCGTGTGATAGGCGCTGAGGGCGGTTTTCGCCAGCCATCGCCGTACATTTGCCTGAGTTGAGCTGCCATGAGCGAGCTGGATCGTTATCTGCAAGCCGCCACCCGCGACAACACCCGTCGCAGCTATCGGGCGGCCATCGAGCATTTCGAAGTGCAGTGGGGCGGTTTCCTTCCGGCTACGGCCGAAAGCGTGGCCCGCTACCTGGCCGCCTATGCCGGTGAGCTGTCGATCAATACCCTGCGGTTGCGCCTGTCGGCCCTGGCCCAGTGGCACAGCAGCCAGGGCTTTGCCGACCCGACCAAGGCACCGGTGGTGCGCCAGGTGTTCAAGGGCATCCGTGCGCTGCACCCGGTACAGGAAAAACAGGCGCAACCCTTGGAGCTGCAGCACCTGGAACAGGTCGTCGCCTGGCTAGATAAGGAGGTCGCGAGTGCCGCAGCTGAACAGCGCCAGGGGGATCTGTTACGTGCCCGGCGTGATCGGGCGCTGATCTTGCTGGGCTTCTGGCGCGGTTTTCGCAGTGATGAGCTGTGCCGCTTGCAGATCGAGCATGTGCAAGCGGTGGCCGGGTCGGGCATCAGCCTCTACCTGCCCCGCAGCAAGAGTGACCGTGACAACCTTGGGCGGACCTTTCACACCCCGGCCTTGCTGCGCCTGTGCCCGGTGCAGGCCTATATCGAGTGGATCAACAGCGCGGCGCTGGTGCGCGGGCCGGTGTTTCGCGGCATCAACCGCTGGGGGCGCCTGAGCGAGCAGGGGTTGCATGCCAATAGCGTGATCGCGTTGCTGCGCCAAGCCCTGGAGCGTGCCGGTATCGCTGGCGAACATTACACCAGCCATTCCCTGCGCCGGGGCTTCGCCACCTGGGCGCACCGCAGCGGTTGGGATCTGAAATCACTGATGAGCTATGTCGGCTGGAAGGACATGCAGTCCGCCATGCGCTACGTCGAGGCCAACCCGTTCATGGGCATGGCGCGCATCGGCGAGAAGCCGGTACAGCAGTAGATTAAGGTTTCTTCTATTAATACTGTTGGCTGATAGTCAAAACCAATCGGCAGCATCAGGTTTGCCAATGAGCCAAGGGGCGATTCATTGGTTAGGATTCTCCCCATCAAGTTTTCACCCAATGTTCTCAACCACTGATGGAGAGTCAACGATGCCTATCATCAACAGCCAAGTTAAACCCTTCAAAGCTACCGCATTCAAAAACGGCGCATTCGTCGAAGTGTCGGACGCCGATCTGAAAGGCAAATGGTCTGTCGTGTTCTTCTACCCGGCTGACTTCACCTTCGTGTGCCCAACCGAGCTGGAAGACCTGGCCGACAACTACGCCGAATTCCAGAAGCTGGGCGTCGAGATCTACAGCGTTTCCACCGACACCCACTTCGCCCACGCTGCCTGGCACAACACTTCGCCAGCCATCGGCAAGATCCAGTACACCATGATCGGCGACCCGACCCTGGCCATCTCCCGCAACTTCGATGTGCTGATCGAAGAAGCCGGTCTGGCTGACCGTGGCACCTTCGTGATCAACCCTGAAGGGCAGATCAAGATCGTTGAAATCAACGACGGCGGTGTAGGCCGTGACGCTTCCGAGCTGCTGCGCAAGATCAAGGCCGCTCAGTACGTCGCTGCTCACCCAGGCGAAGTCTGCCCAGCCAAGTGGAAAGAAGGCGAGGCCACCCTGGCTCCGTCCCTGGACCTGGTCGGCAAGATCTAAGTCCATGCATTACCCAAGGGCGGTGATCCGCACTTAAGCCAGCTGCACCGCCCTCAAACAACGCCCGGGCGAGATTCGCTCGGGCGTTGTTTTTTCTACCGAATCAAAACAGGAGATCGCCCGTATGTTGGACGCCAATCTTAAAGCTCAGTTGAAGTCTTACCTGGAACGGGTCACCCAGCCGATCGAGATCGTAGCCTCCCTCGACGACGGTGCGAAATCCCAGGAAATGCTCGCGTTACTCAAAGACATTGTCAGTCTTTCCAACCAGATTACCTTGCTCGATAACGGCAGCGACGCGCGCAAGCCTTCGTTCTCGTTGAATCGCCCGGGAAGTGATATCAGCTTGCGTTTCGCCGGTATTCCCATGGGCCACGAATTCACTTCCCTGGTGCTGGCCTTGCTGCAAGTGGGTGGTCATCCATCCAAGGCCAGTGCCGAGGTGATCGAGCAGATCCGCTCGCTCAAGGGCGAGTTCAATTTCGAAACCTATTTCTCGCTGTCCTGCCAGAACTGCCCGGACGTGGTCCAGGCGCTGAACCTGATGGCGGTGCTCAACCCCAACATCCGTCACGTGGCCATCGATGGCGCGCTGTTCCAGGCCGAAGTCGATGAACGCAAGGTCATGGCGGTGCCCAGTGTCTACCTCAATGGCGTGAACTTCGGCCAGGGGCGCATGGGGCTGGAGGAAATCCTCGCCAAGCTCGACACCGGTGCGGTGGAGAAGCAGGCGCAGAAACTCAACGCCAAGGAAGCCTTCGACGTGCTGGTGGTCGGCGGTGGTCCAGCGGGTGCTTCGGCAGCCATCTATGCCGCTCGCAAAGGCATCCGTACCGGTGTGGCTGCCGAGCGTTTCGGTGGCCAGGTGCTGGACACCATGGCGATCGAGAACTTCATCTCGGTGCAGGCAACTGAAGGGCCGAAGCTGGCCGCCGCCCTGGAAGAGCACGTCAAGCAGTACGACGTGGACATCATGAACCTGCAGCGGGCCAGTGCCCTGGTGCCGGCCAAGGAAGTCGGCGGCTTGCACGAGATCCAGTTCGAAAGCGGCGCCAGCCTCAAGGCCAAGTCGGTGATCCTGGCTACCGGTGCCCGCTGGCGCGAGATGGGCGTGCCGGGTGAGCAGGAATACAAGGCCAAGGGCGTGTGCTTCTGCCCGCACTGCGACGGCCCGCTGTTCAAGGGCAAGCGTGTGGCGGTGATTGGCGGCGGCAACTCCGGTGTCGAAGCGGCCATCGACCTGGCGGGTATCGTCAGCCACGTGACCCTGCTGGAGTTCGACAGCAAGCTGCGGGCGGATGCGGTGTTGCAGCGCAAGCTCTTCAGCCTGCCCAACGTCAAAGTCATCACCAGCGCCTTGACCAGCGAAGTGAAGGGTGACGGCCAGAAGGTCACCGGCCTGGCCTACAAGGACCGTGATTCGGGCGAGTTCCACACGGTGGACCTGGAAGGCATCTTTGTGCAGATCGGCCTGTTGCCCAACACCGATTGGCTCAAGGGCACCGTCGAGCTGTCGCCTCGTGGCGAGATCATCGTCGATGCCCGCGGCGAGACTTCGCTGCCTGGGGTATTTGCTGCAGGTGACGTCACCACGGTGCCCTACAAGCAGATCGTGATAGCCGTGGGCGAGGGCGCCAAGGCTTCCCTCAGTGCATTCGATCACTTGATCCGTACCTCAGCACCGGCTTGATCGGTCGCTTAGAAAAACAAAACCCCATGAGCCTGGCTCATGGGGTTTTTTATTGCTGTGCCGGCAGGCACCGGCTTGTCGCTGAAGTGGCCGCTGGGTCTTGCGCCGCCCTTGAGAAGGGGAGTGCTGACAATCCAGCTTCTACACAGGCCGGCTTCGCACCTGCATAGGTTTACAGCGGTGCTGGCTGGATGATCTCGACCCAGTAGCCGTCCGGGTCCTTGATGAAGGCCAGGCTTTTCATCCGGCCATCGTTCAGGCGCTTCTGGAAATCGCAGCCCAGGGCTTCGAAGCGCTCGCAGGCGGCGACGATGTCCGGCACCGAGATACAGATGTGGCCGAAGCCGCGCGGGTCGCTGTTGCCGTTGTGGTAGGCGAAGGCTGGATCGTTCTCGGTGCCGTGGTTGTGGGTCAGTTCGAGAATGCCGGGAATCGACTTCATCCACTCGGTTCGCGCGCCAGCGTCTGCCGGGATCTGTGCCTTGTCCACCAGGGCCAGGAAGTACAGGCCGAACTCGGCTTCAGGGAAGTCGCGTTTTTCCACCAGGGAAAAGCCCAGGACCCGGGTGTAGAAGTCCAGGGAGCGAGTGATGTCCTTGACGCGCAACATGGTGTGGTTGAACACGAAACGGGCAGTGGCCGCATCCGGTTGGGCGGTCACGCCGGGAAAGGTATTGAGTTCGTTGAGGCTCATGGGCCCTCCAGAAGAAAGTGCGGCCAAGACTGCTTGCCGGGGCAAGCAGCCTTGGCTCGCAATGGTTCGGACATCCTTGGGATCGGGCAATGATACGCAAGTGGGTCGGCTGGCGCCAAACCCAAAGCTCCTGATCTATTGCCCATTCCTGGCGCCGGGCTCAGACTTCCAGGCCCCTTTACCTCAGTGTGCAAACGCATGATCGAGTCTTTTAAGTTCCGCGCCGCAGCTCTGTTGCTACTGGCGCTGGCCGGTGTTGCAGAGGCCGAGCCGCAAGTGACCTGGCCCCAGGGCTGGACGGTGGAACCGCTGCCGGCCCCAGAAGGCGAAGAGGCCGCCAAGGTGTCCCGGCAGAGAGCGGTCAAGAGCGATACCGCTGGCAATCCACTCATGGTCATGGAGTTGACCATGACTCAGGTGGACAGTGGGCATGTAGTCAATCTGCAGGGGGTATTGCTGGAGATGCGCAAGTCGGTGCAAAAGGACTTTGCCCAGGGTGGTTATCAGAGTGTCTGTAACAAGATTCATGCCGCGCAGTTGAGTCGTCTCGAGGCGCTGGAGACTACTTGCACCATTACCCAGAATGGCCGGCATGTGCTCTCGCAAACATTGGTGGCGGCACTGAATGGGGATAAGGCTTATGTACTTTCATACGCTGGCCAGGCTGCGGCTTTTGCCGAGAGCCAGGATGAAATACTCGCTGTACGAAATGGCCTTAAACTTTAAGGAAAAATCTGAACCAATCGGTTCGCTTTCTGCAGGTTGCCCGTTCGTTAGCGAAAAGGCATTAAGCCTGAAGTTGCTCGGGAATCAGACGTTATTGCGCGATGTATCGGCTAGGGGGAGGGGTGGGATCCCGCTCGGCTCTTCCCTTAGATGCAAGTCGTAATAAGAATTTTCTTAATCAATGTAAAAGGCCCTACATATGCAGGGCCTTTTTCGGGGTGCGGCTTTGTTCAAGCGCGCAGCCAGGAATCCACAGTGGCGGCACCGTACTGTTCTTTCCAGGCCTTCAGGCCGCGGTGATTGCCGCCTTTGGTTTCGATCAGTTCACCGGTGTGCGGGTTCTGGTAGACCTTGACCACGCGGGCACGGCGCTGCTTGGGGGCGTTGGCCTGTGGCTGGCCGGCCTTGCCCTGGTTGGGATCAAGGATGGCGATGATGTCACGCAGGCTCTTGTCGTAGGACTTCATCAGGGCCTGGAGCTTTTCTTCGAACTCGATTTCCTTCTTGAGCCCGGCGTCGTTTTTCAGGGATTCAAGCTGCGCGAGCTGTTCTTGAAGTGCTTTTTCTGCAGCACGAAACTCAGCAAGTCTGGACAATATCTTCACTCCACTAGTCTATTTGGCTGATACAAACCACAAACAAAGCTATAAGCCATGAGCCGATTAAGGCTCGATTAAGTGGCCTACCTGTGAATCTTGTACAGGCGGGAAAAATTGTAGTAGTTAATGCATCGAGAGTAAATCAGGTTGTTCTTGTTAAATGCGATATTGACCAATTGATTCAAATTTGTGCAGGCCCCGAGTTGTTAGATCCAGCACTTTTTGTTCGGGTATGGCTATTTAATGGCGCGCCAGGGCTGCAACAAATTCGGCACTGGGCATGGGCCGTCCGAATAAATAACCTTGCAGGAAATCCACCCCTTTAGCTGCTAGATAATCCCGCTGTTCTGCAGTTTCAATACCTTCGGCGACAATGCCCAGATCGAGTTTGGCCGAGAGTTCGATAATGCTGTCGAGTATATGCAGGGACAGTGCGTCGGCACCGATCATGGCGACGAAACTCTGATCGATCTTCAAATAATCCACATTGAACTGGCGCAGATAACCCAGGCTGGAATGCCCGGTACCGAAGTCGTCGATGGCGATCATCACACCCAGTTCGTGCAGGGCGGCAAACAGCTGGTGGGTGGTGGCCGTGGGCTCGATCAGTTCGCGTTCGGTCAACTCCAGCACCAGGATCACCTTGCCTGGGGGGAAGCCGGCGAGGAACTCCCGGCAGTCCTCCAGCAACTGCAGGTCGTGGCAATGGCTGGCGGTGATGTTGATACCTATATGGAAACCGTCGGTAAAGTGCGCGGCATGGGGCGCCAGGGCTTGTTGGGTCTGCTGCATCAGCGAGCGGGTCATGGGCACGATCAGCCCCGAATGCTCGGCGAAGGGGATGAACAGGTCCGGGCGCACCAGCCCCTCTTTCGGATGCTGCCAGCGCATCAGGACTTCGATGCCGGCCCACGCCAGGGTGTCCCCGCGCACCACCGGCTGAAAGTACGGAATGAACTCCTGCGCCCCCAGTGCCCGTTGCAGCTCGTGGGTGGGGGAGGCGGAGCGCTTTTGCAGCCAGTGGGCAAGTACGCCCGCCGCCGCGCCGAAAAACACCAGCAGGCTGAACAGTGCCGGGTACTGGCTCTTCATGTAGTTCCACACGTCGCCCTCGGGAAACCCCGAGCTGACGCTGTAGGGATAGCGCGATGAGCTCAGTTGCTGGCTGGCCACGGCCGCCAGTGGCGGGCTGCCCTCGTGGACACGGCCGTCGCTGGACAGCCAATGCCCGCCGACCTGCAATTGCAGGTCGGCGAAGCGGCTGATCAGGCGCAGGGCATTGGTCAGGTGATAGCCGTCGATGGTGGCCAGGGCGGCGCGATCGCCCTCGCTCCAGCGATAGACCAGCAGGGCCGTGTCGGGGGTGACAGGGTTGCCGCTCATCAGCCAGAGGCGGCCGTCCACGTAGTCCAGGGGGTTGAGCGGGACTGCGAAACTGCCGAGCAGGGAGCTGCAATAGTTGTTGTTGCGCCACACCAGGTTGGTCGAGCGCACGAACGGTCGGCGGGTGACCTGTTCGCGCAGGGCCAGTTGCCGGACTTCATCACAATCGCGGCCCACCTGGGGCAGCAGCGCCCTGGCGGCGATGTCGGTGTTGTCGAGCATCAGGTCGAACTGGCGGATGGCCTCTTCGGCGGTTTCCAGGCTGCTGTGCATCAGTGTTCGTTCGGCCTGGGCGTAGAGGATGAGGGCGCCGAGCCCGATGGGAAGAAGCATGGCCAGCAATGTCCAGAAGGTACGGGTAGAGCGCTTCAATGGACCTTTGGCGGTCAGGGGCATGGATCGGACCTGTCGGCGGGCGAGGGGGAGGATGGCACCGGGGGGCATGGCCCCTGCGGCTGTCTTGATCATCGCAGGATAGCCGGCTTTTACCGGCGATAAAGGCGCTGCGCGTGCTGGATGAAGGCCAGGGCCGCCGGCGACGCCTGGCGTCGGTCGAGCACCGCGATCCCCACTTGGCGGCGCACGGCAGGCTCCAGGGGGCGGCTGGTGTAGCGCGGGTCCGCGGCCTGGGGCAGGGACAACTCGGCAACGATGCTCAAGGCATCGCCGCGGGCCACGGTTTCCAGGGTGCTCAGCAGTTGGGTGCTGCGGTAGCAGATATTGGGCCGCAGGCCGGCACCGATGAACAGGCGTGACACCAGCTCCGCCGAGCCGGCTTCGGTGAGCACGAAGGGGTCATGGCACAGTTGGTCCAGGCGCAGTTGCGCTTCACTGGCCAGGGCGTGGCTGGCTGGAATCAATGCCAGCAACTGGTCCTCGACCACAGGCACGGTGTCGAAGCGCTCCTGGGGCAACACCACGAAGCCCAGGTCCACCCGTCGTTCTTCCAGCCATTGCAGGACCTGGCGATCGGGGCCTTCGTCGATATGCACTTCGATGTCCGGATATTCGCGGCGGTAGTCGTGAAGAATCCGGGGCAGGAGGCGGATCGACGAGGTGGGGCCGAACGAGCCGATGCGCAAGGTGCCGCGCTTCATGCCCCGGGCATCCGCGGCTTCCTGGGCCAGGGTCGCCGCCAGGCCGAGCATGGCCCGGGCGCGCAGCAGCAACTGGGTGCCGATGTCGGTGAGTTCGACCTGGGCCTGGTGCCGGCGAAACAGGTCCACCTGCAGCTCCTGCTCCAGTGACTTGATGGCATGGGACACCGCCGACTGGGTGATGCCCAGGCGCGTGGCGGCGCTGGTAAAGCCCTGGAGTTCGGCCACCAGGGAAAAGATCTCCAGCTGGGTCAGGGTCATGAGTAAAAGCTCATTTTACGATGATCAGGCATTAGACAAAAAATGGTCGTGCAGTACAAACCCATTGCCTCAGAGCGTCTTGACCATGAGTGAAAGCAATATCAGCGGCCCCCTGGCGGGCGAATACCGGGACCTGGCGGTGTATGGCCGCCTGGCGACAGTCACCATGATCTGGGGCGGCACCTTCGTTGCCGGGCGCTACCTGGCCGGCGGGCTCTCGCCCTTGCTGGCCGCCAGCCTGCGGTTCCTGCTGGCCAGCCTGGCCTTGCTCGGCTTCATGGCCGTGGCGCGTATTCCCCTGGTGCGGCCCAGCCTCAGGCAGTTCGGCCAACTGGCACTATTGGGGTTCTTCGGGATCTTCTTCTACAACCTGTGTTTCTTCCTCGGCCTGGAGCAAGTCAAGGCTTCTCGGGCATCGTTGATCGTGGCCCTGAACCCGGCAGTGATTGCCCTGGCGTCCTGGGCGCTGTTCAAGGAGCGCCTGGGCCGGCGCACGCTGTTGGGCATTGCCCTGTGCCTCTGTGGCGCGGCCCTGGTGATCTGCAGCCGTGACCCTTCGGCCCTGGCGGCGCAGGCCGGGAGCTGGCAAGGCGACCTGCTGATTCTTGGCTGCGTGCTGGGCTGGGGCGTGTACTCGCTGTTCTCCAGGGGGCTGAACCACAGCCTGGGCTCATTGCAAACCGTGACCTGCTCGATCCTCCTGGGCACCCTGATGCTCTGCGCCGCCACCCTGATCCGTGGCGAGTTCGACCTGCAGGCGGTGGCTCGCCTGAACCTGGCCCAGGGCTTGAGCCTGTTGTACCTGGGCGTGCTGGGTTCGGCGCTGGCCTATATCTGGTATTACGACGGCTTGCGGCGGATCGGTGCCACCCGTTGCGGTGTATTCATCGCCCTCAATCCGCTGACGGCGGTGATCCTCGGCGCGCTCGTGCTGGGAGAACAGTTGAGCCCGGTGATGGGGGTGGGCGGGGCGCTGATTCTCGGCGGTATCTACCAGTGCAACAAACCCCTTGCGGGCGGGCCAAAAAAGGCGATTTTATAGAGAATGCGGACAAAGGCTTTTACGCTGTGTAGAATCCGGTTACGCATACAATAATAAAGTCTTCTGGCAGCAGAAGCCTCGCCCCCCAGCCTGTAAGACAGGGTCGAAATGAAGATTCTCGGGTTTCAACTGATCTATGGTGACTTCCTCGCCCGCAGCGTGCGCGGTATCTCCTGTGCGCCACCGTCCCTCCTCAGCATTGCTAGCAACTAACGATCCGTTAATTCTAAAAATATGATGAGGCGCCAACCATGGCAGATATCTTCGAAAACCCAATGGGCCTGATGGGCTTTGAATTCATCGAATTCGCATCGCCTACCCCCAACACCCTCGAACCGATCTTCGAGATCATGGGTTTCACCAAAGTCGCGACCCATCGTTCCAAAGACGTGCATCTGTATCGCCAGGGTGCGATCAACCTGATCCTCAACAACGAACCCCATAGCGTCGCTTCCTACTTCGCGGCCGAGCACGGCCCGTCGGTGTGCGGCATGGCGTTCCGGGTCAAGGATTCGCAAAAGGCCTACAACCGCGCCCTGGAACTGGGCGCCCAGCCGATTCACATTGAAACCGGCCCGATGGAACTGAACCTGCCGGCGATCAAGGGCATTGGCGGCGCGCCGCTGTACCTGATCGACCGTTTCGGCGAGGGCAGCTCGATCTACGACATCGACTTCGTGTTCCTCGAAGGCGTGGACCGCAACCCCAAGGGCGCGGGTCTGAAGATCATCGACCACCTGACCCACAACGTGTACCGCGGGCGCATGGCCTACTGGGCCGGCTTCTACGAGAAGCTGTTCAACTTCCGCGAGATCCGCTACTTCGACATCAAGGGCGAGTACACCGGCCTGACTTCCAAGGCCATGACCGCTCCGGATGGCATGATCCGCATCCCGCTGAACGAGGAATCGTCCAAGGGCGCCGGGCAGATCGAGGAGTTCCTGATGCAGTTCAATGGCGAGGGCATCCAGCACGTGGCCTTCCTCACCGACGACCTGGTCAAGACCTGGGACGCCCTGAAGAAGATCGGCATGCGCTTCATGACCGCGCCACCGGACACCTACTACGAAATGCTTGAAGGGCGCCTGCCGAACCACGGCGAGCCGGTCAACGAGCTGCAATCGCGGGGCATCCTGCTGGACGGTTCTTCGGAAGCCGGCGACAAGCGCCTGCTGCTGCAGATCTTCTCGGAAACCCTGATGGGCCCGGTGTTCTTCGAATTCATCCAGCGCAAGGGCGATGATGGCTTCGGCGAGGGCAACTTCAAGGCACTGTTCGAATCCATCGAACGCGACCAAGTGCGTCGTGGCGTACTCGCCACCGAGTAAGCCCCGGCACGCTTGAGTCCAAGGCCCGATCAGGAGGTTTCTGGTCGGGCTTTATTTTGCCTGTCGGTGGGCGATTGTGAATGTGTTAATGTTTCGCCCCCGATTCCCAGCCCCTGACCGATGCCTCGATGAACACACCCAGACCTTCCCTGACCTTGACCCTGCTGCAGGCCCGTGAGGCCGCCATGGCGTTTTTCCGTCCCTCGCTGAACCAGCACGACCTGACCGAACAGCAATGGCGGGTGATCCGCATCCTGCGCCAGAACGGCGAGCTGGAGAGCCATCAGCTGGCGAAGATGGCCTGCATCCTGCCGCCGAGCATGACCGGTGTGCTGACCCGCCTGGAGCGCGACCAGTACGTCAGCCGGCGCAAGTCTCCGGAAGACCAGCGCCGCCTGTTCATCACCCTGACCGACAAGGGCCAGGCCTGTTTCGAATCCATGAGCGGCGACATGGAAATCAACTACCAGAAGATCCAGCAGCAGTTCGGCGAAGACAAGATGCAGGCCTTGCTGGCCCTGCTCAACGAGCTGAAGCAGATCAAGCCCTGAGCCTGTACCGCAGGCCTTGATGCACGCGAGATACCCCCGCAGCCGGGCTCAGCCCCGGCGCTGGCGCAGCAGATGGCGTACGCCTTCGAGCACCAGGACCAGCACCGCCAGCCAGATCGGCACGTAGGTCAGCCATTCCCCGGCCTTGATGCTTTCCCCCAGCAGCAGCGCCACCAACAGCAGCAGTACCGGTTCCACATAGCTGAGCAGGCCGAACAGGCTGAAGGCCAGCAAGCGGCTGGCAATGATGTAGCACACCAGCGCCGAGGCACTGATCACCCCCAGCACGGGAATCAGCAGGTACAGCCAGGGTTGGGCCGCGACCACGGCAATGCCCTGTTCGCCGCTCTGCACCACCCACAGCGCCACCGGCATCAGCAGGGCCATGTCCACCCACAGGCCGCCCAGGTGGTCGGTGCCCAGGCGCTTGCGCAAGACGAAATACAGCGGGTAGCCCAGGGCCACCACCAGGGTCGCCCAGGAAAAGCTGCCCACCTGGTACAGCTCGTTGAGCACGCCGATGCAGGCCAGCACCGCTGCCAGCTTCTGCAGCCGCGACAGACGTTCGCCATAGACGATGCGTCCGGTCAGGACCATGGTCAGCGGCAGCAGGAAATAGCCCTGGGATACGTCCAGGCTGTGGCCGTTGAGCGGTGCCCACATGAACAGCCAGAGCTGCACCCCGACCAGCGCCGACGACAGCAGCAGCGCCGGGCCCAGCACGGGCTTGCTGCGTACCCGTCGCAGCACTTCGTCGACCCGATGCCATTCACCGGCCAGCAGCATGAACAGGGTCATGCAGGGCAGGGTCAGCAACATCCGCCAGCCGAAGATCTCCACCCCGGTCAGGGGCGCCAGCAGCGAGGTGTAGAAATACATGACGGCAAACAGCACCGACGCCAGAACCGATAACGCAATACCTTTAGACACGCAGTCCTCGTAGAACCCGAACGCTCGGGATGCACAAAAAGAAGGGGAGAGTGGAGCGAGGGGGAATATAGAGGGTTTGCCCCGGGATTTTTGCTCTGTTTGCGACACCCCGGCGGGAAAATTTCTCGTTTGTGGCGCGGCCCGGCCTTCCAGGGAAAGGCCGGACTGCGATGGCTGCTGGGTTTGCGCGGCCAGGGCCCGTGTTTAGCCCAGGTGCGCAAAACGTCCGGAGACAAAATGGCCGACATCATTGAAACCGGGTGTCGAGGCGTGCCCCGGGGTCACCAGCGCGTCGATGAAGGCTTCGTCCTCAGGGCTGATCTTCACCTCCAAGGCCCGGGTGTAGGCGTCCCACTGGGCTTCAGTGCGCGGGCCGACAATGGCCGAGCTCACCGCCTGGTTGTTCAGTACCCAGGCAATGGCGAACTCGACGATCCCGGCCCCGCGCTCCTGGGCGTATTCCTGGATCTGCTGGGCGATGCGCAGGGATTCGACCCGCCATTCGGTCTCCAGGATGCGCTTGTCCTGGCGCCCGGCGCGGCTGGCGGCGTCCGGGGTGACGTCCGGCGCATACTTGCCGCTGAGCACACCACGGGCCAGGGGGCTGTAGGGCACCACGCCCAGGCCATAGGCGCGGGCGGCGGTGATCTGCTCACCCTCGGCCTGGCGGTTGACGATGTTGTACAGCGGCTGGCTGATCACCGGGCGGTCCACCCCCAACTGGTCGGCGACTCGAATCGCCTCGGCAATCCGCCAGCCGCGATAATTGGACAGGCCCCAGTAGCGGATCTTGCCCTGGCGCAACAGGTCGCCGATGGCCGAGATGCTCACCTCCAGAGGCGTGTTGTGGTCTTCGCGGTGCAGGTAGTAGATGTCCAGGTAATCGGTGCCCAGGCGGGTCAGGCTGGCCTCGATGCCGTTGAAGATGTGCTTGCGGCTCAGGCCGCTGCGGTTGGGCACGCCGTCCACCGGACCGAAGCCGACCTTGGACGCCAGCACCCACTCATGGCGGTGGCTGGCAATGGCTTCGCCGACGATCTCCTCGGAGCGGCCCTGGGTATAGACGTCGGCGGTGTCGATGAAGTTGATCCCCTGGTCCCAGGCCTTGTCGATGATACGCAGCGAGTCTTCGGTACTGGTCTGCTCGCCGAACATCATGGTGCCCAGGGTCAGGCTGGAAACCTTGAGACCGGAATGGCCGAGGATGCGATAGCTCATGGGCGGAATCCTTGTGCTAGAGGGCTGGCCAGGGCATTTCCGGCCATTGGGGCGACCATCAAATACCACAACCCCGGGCCTCTGCAATGCCTGAATGGCGCCTCCTTGCCGGCATAGGTGCCCGTGAGATCGCTATCGCTGGCAAGCCCGCTCCTGCAAGGAGGTTCCGTAGGAGCCGGCTTGCCGGCGAACCGCGCAGCGGCCAACCGCCCCGGGGCCGCACCGGGTCAGGGACACAGCGCCCGGCAGCGTTGCAACACAAAACTGTGCAGCAGGCGCACCCGCTGGGAAACCTGTAGGCGATGGGGGCACAGCAAGTTGAAGGGGGACGGTTCCCCTTGCCAGTCGCCGAGCAGCGGCACCAGGCGCCCGGCGCGGATGTCCTCGGCCACATCCAGCCGGGCCTTGTAGACAATGCCGTGGCCGGCCAGGGCCCAGCGCCGGGCCACCTCACCGTCGTCGCACAGGTAATCGCCACGCACCAGGACTTCGCGGGTTTCGCTGCCGCGGCTGAAACGCCAGCGGTCATAGGGCTGGCCGTTGCGCAGGTACAGCAGGGCGCTGTGCCCGGCCAGCGCCTCGGGGTTTTGCGGCACCCCGCAACGGGCCAGGTAGGCCGGGCTGGCGCAGGCGATGCGCCGGTGCCCGGGGAGAATCGGCAAGGCCACCAGGCTGGAATCCTCGGGCACGCCAAAGCGCAGGGCCACATCCACAGCGTCGCGGAACAGGTCGGCGTGGCGATCATCGAGCCGCAGTTGCAGGCGCAGTTGCGGGTGCTCGGCCTTGAATTCATCGAGCCAGGGAAGCAGGGCATTGCGCCCGAAGTCCGAGGGCGCCGACAGTTGCAGCACCCCGGCCAGGCCCAGGCTCTGCTGCTTGAGCGCCAGCTCGCCGTCCTCCAGGGTGGCCAGGGCCAGGCGCACGCTTTCCAGGTAGCGGCGGCCTTCCTCGGTGAGCCGCATGCTGCGGGTGGAACGCGCCAGCAGACGGCTGCCGAGGCGGGTTTCCAGGCGCTTGAGGGCGATGCTGGCGGCTGCGGCGGTCAGGCCCAGGGAGCGGGCCGCGGCGGAAATGCTCCCGGCATCGGCGGTGCGTACGAAGATTTCCAGGTCCAGTATCGAGCTCATTAATAAAAATCCTTTAAAGATCTTTGCGTTTTAGCTGGATTTTTCCTCGATTGGCAAGCTGGGAAGATGCAATCACTTTCAATCGCAGCAGGTGATCGCAATGACTCTTTCCAACTCAAGCCTGGCCCAGCAAACCTTGGTGGTGATTGGCGCCGGCAGCGGCATTGGCGCCGCGGTGGCGCGCCAGGCCGCGGCCCGTGGCGCTCGGGTGGTACTGGCGGGGCGCAGCCTCGAGGCCTTGCAGCGCCAGCAGGCACAGCTGCCGGAATCGGCCTGCAGCATCGCCGTGGACATTACCGATGCCGCCAGTCTCCAGGCCTTGTTCGCCAGGGTGGGGGCCTTCGATCACCTGGTGATCAGCGCCGGTCCGGCCATTGCCGCCAAGCCCCTGGCCGACACCGATCTGCTGGATGCCCAGCGGGCTTTCGAGGTGAAGTTCTGGGGCGTGTGGCGCGCGGTCCAGGCGGCGCTGCCGACACTCGCGCCGCAAGGCAGCATCAGCCTGACCTCGGGCCTGCTGTCGCGCAAAATGGTCCCCGGGCAAGTGCTCAAGACCACCCTCAACGCCGCCCTCGAAGCCCTGGGCAAGCACCTGGCCAAGGAGCTGGCGCCACGCCGGGTGAATGTCATCAGCCCCGGGGTCACCGCCACCGAAGCCTATGCCGGGATGCCCGAGGACGCCCGCGAAGCCATGTTCGCCCGCACCGGTGCCAACCTGCCGGTGGGCCGCGTCGGCCAGCCGGATGAGGTGGCGGCGGCCTTTATCCTGGCCATGGAGAACGGCTTTATCAGCGGGAGCCTGATCGATGTCGATGGTGGAGGCCTGCTATGAACTGGCGCTTCGATCACCTGGCGTTCAACTGCGCCGAGGGCGAGGCGTTGCAGCAGGCCTTCGCCGATCTGCTGGGCCTGCAAACGGGCCGGCGGCCGCCGTTTCCCTTTCCCGGGCGCTGGTTGTACCAGGGCGAGGCGGCGCTGGTGCACGTCATCGAACAGGCCCATTGCCCTGAGCCGCACCTGAGCCACATCGCCTTCAGTACCCAGGAGGCAGCCGAAGCCGTGTTGCGCCGGGTGCAGGCCAGTGGCCTGGAGCATCAAGTGGCGCAGGTGCCGGAAGACGGCATCTGGCAGATCTTCGTCCGCTTGCCCGGCGGCCTGGTGCTGGAGTTGGATGCTCCGGCGATGGGGGCGTTGAGCATCAATCACGACTACGCCCGACAAGGTGGGGCACCGGCCTGAGCCCAGCCATGAAAAAGCCCATTGGAGCCGAGGTTCGAACGGGCTTTTGTCGTGGCCGGGGCCGTGTAGTGCCGCGGCTTAGCGGTTCAGGGTGCGGGTCATGCGCAGCGCCAGCAGGCTGCCGGCAACAATTACCCCGGCCAGCAGGTACAGCGCGGCGTCGGTGGAACCGGTGCTGTCCTTGACCCAGCCGACGATATAGGGGCTGAGGAACCCGGCCATCTGGCCCATGGAGTTGATCAGCGCCAGGCCACCGGCAGCTGCACCGGCGCTGAGCAGGGCAGTGGGCACCGGCCAGAACATCGGCAGGCCGGTGAGGGCACCCATGGTGGCGAGGGTCAGGCCGAGAATGGCGATGGCCGGGTTGGCGGCGAAGTTAACCGCGATCAGCAGCCCCACGGCGCCCATCAACATCGGCACTACAAGGTGCCAGCGGCGCTCCTTTCGCAGGTCCGCCGAGCGCCCCACCAGCAGCATGAACACCGCCGCCAGCAGGTAGGGAATGGCGCTCAGCCAGCCGATCACCAGATTGTCGGCAAACCCCAGGTTCTTGATGATCGACGGCAGCCAGAAGTTGATCGCGTAGACCCCGCTCTGGATGCAGAAGTAGATCAGGCCGAAGGCCCAGATCGCCGGGTTCTTGAACACCGCGGCCAGGGAGTCGCTGGCGGTCTTGGGCTGGTTGGCGAGGTCGCTGGCCTGGTCGGCCTCCAGCACTGCGCGTTCAGTCGGGGTCAGCCACTTGGCATGGGCGAAGCTGTCGCTGAGCAGGAAGAACGCCAGGGCGCCGAGGATCACGGTAGGAATGCCCTGCAGCAGGAACATCCACTGCCAGCCGGCGAGGCCGCCCTGGCCGGCGGCGAAGTGGTTGAGGATCCAGCCGGAAAACGGGCTGCCCAGCAGGCCGGACACCGGGATCGCCGACATGAACAGGGCCATGATCCGGCCACGGCGGAAGGTCGGGAACCACTGCGAGAGGTACAGCACCACGCCGGGGAAGAAGCCGGCTTCGGCGGCCCCGGTGAACAGGCGCAGGGTGTAGAACTGGGTCGGCGTGGTGACGAATAGCAGGCAGGTGGACAAGGTGCCCCAGGTGATCATCATCAGCGCGATCCAGCGCCGCGGGCCGAACCGGTTCAGTGCCAGGTTGCTCGGCACGCCGCACAGCACGTAGCCGATGAAGAAAATCCCGGCACCCAGGCCGTAGACCGTTTCGCTGAATTTCAGGGCATCGAGCATCTGCAACTTGGCGAAGCCAACGTTGACCCGGTCGAGGTAGTTGAACAGGTAGCAGACGAAGATGAAGGGGATCAGGCGCAGGGTGATGCGCTTGTAGACGGCGTTCTTGTCGTCAGCCTGGGCCAGTGGGGCAGCGGCGCTCTGTGACATGGTGTGTCTCTCTTTATTATGATTTTTCGCGGTGCAAGGGTAACGTTGACCGCCCTGAGAGTCTCGGTCACCGGCGCGGGCCTGTCTTTGTGCCGGCGCACAGCGATTGGCCCCGGGCCCTGTGCCACTGAACAACGCCGCGTACCCCGCGGCCCGTCCCCGCAGCTGTAGCCGTCAAGGATCATCCCCCCATGTTCGAACTGGATCATGACCTGGCGCAGGATATCGTCGACCGCACGATGGCGATCCTGCCCTACAACGTCAACGTCATGGACAGCCAGGGCCTGATCCTTGGCAGCGGCGAGCCGGAGCGTATCAACACCCGGCACGAAGGCGCGCAACTGGTGCTGGCCAACGGCCGGGTGGTGGAGATCGACGAACCCACCGCGCGCCAGCTCAAGGGCGTGCAGCCGGGCATCAACCTGCCGTTGCTGCATGACCAGCGGCTGATCGGGGTGCTGGGCATTACCGGCGACCCGGCGCAGTTGCGCACCTATGCCGAACTGGTGCGCATGACCGCCGAGATGCTGGTGGGCCAGCGCCACCAGCAGGCCGAGCAGCAATGGCGGCGCCAGCGCTGCGACGACCTGCTGGCCCTGCTGCTGAGCGACGGCGGCGACTCACCGCGGCTGGTGGATGAAGCCCAGCAGATGGGCCTCAAGCCACAGCTAGCGCGTACGCCCTATCTGTTCGAACTGGCCCAGGAACCGGCCTCGGGGCAGGGCGTGGATAGCCTCAGCAGTTGGTTGCTGAGCCGCTATCCGGACAGCTGGTGCGTCAGCTCGTCGAAGAGTTCCCTGCTCTGGTGCCGCCCGGCGAGCCTGAGCCTGGACAACCCGCGGCTGCTGGAAAAGCTCGACGGCCAGGGCTGGAACATCCTGCGGGTGGCGGTGGGCGGGCAGGCCGAGGGCCTGGCCGGATTGCGCCGCTGCTACCGCCGGGTCGGCGACCTGCTGGCCTACGGCCGGGATATCCTGCCGGACGCGCGATTGCTCACCCTCAACCGCTACCGGCTGCCGGTGATGCTCTGGCGCCACCGCAACGATGACGCCCTGGACGAACTGCTGACGCCGTTGCGCAAGGTCCTGGCCAAGGACAGCAACGGCCAGTTGCTGGCGACCCTGCGCAGCTGGTGCGACCACGACGGCCAGAGCCAGGCCTGCGCCGATGCCCTGGGCATCCACCGCAACAGCCTGCGCTACCGCATGGAACGGATAGCCGAGCTCAGCGGCGTCGACCCCTTGCGCCTGGACGGCATGCTGGCTCTTTATCTTGGCGTACAGCTGCTGCCCCACCGCAGCGAGCCAGCCTGATTTATCGCGCCGATCTCCACCATCGCCTATCCCGATCCAACAGGGGTGGTAGCCGCTGCCGAGCCTTGGCGAGGCTGCGAAAAGGCCCGCAGGGCCTTGCTTGGCAATCTCCAGCCAAACCTGTATCGCTTCCAAGACCTTCGCGAGCGCTACGCGCCCGTTCGCAGCCTGCGGCAGCGGCTACAGGCCCAGGAGGATTTAACGGGTCTGTAGCCGCTGCCGAGCTTCAGCGAGGCTGCGCAAAGGCCCGCAGGGCCTTGCCTGGCAATCTCCAGCTAAACCTGTATCGCTTCCAAGACCTTCGCGAGCGCTACGCGCCCGTTCGCAGCCTGCGGCAGCGGTTTCAACGCTAGGCGAGGTTGCGCGGTTGTAGCAATGAACAATAAAGCGCCCTCGGACTTGTGCAGTGGCCCGGGGTCAGCGCCTGCGCCAGATGGCAGCATGGCGGCACAAGAACCGGAGAAAACCCATGAAGATCATCATCGCCCCCGACTCGTTCAAGGACAGCCTGAGTGCCGAAGGCGTGGCCCAGGCCATTGCCCAGGGGCTGGCGGATGTGTGGCCCGACGCCGAGCTGTGCCAATGCCCCATGGCCGACGGTGGCGAAGGGACGGTGGAATCGATTCTCGCCGCCTGTGACGGGCAACTGCGCAGCAACCGGGTCCAGGGGCCGCTGGGAGCGATCGTGGAGGCGCGCTGGGGCTGGCTGCCCCAGAGCCACACGGCAATCATCGAAATGGCCGAGGCCAGTGGCCTGCAACTGCTGGCGCTGGAGCAGCGCGATGCGTGCAACAGCAGTACCTTCGGCACCGGGGAGCTGATCCAGGCCGCTCTGGAGGCCGGTGCCCGGCGCATCATCCTGGCCATCGGCGGCAGCGCCACCAACGACGGCGGCGCGGGGGCCCTGCAGGCGCTGGGGGTCAAGCTGCTGGACCGCCAGGACCGGATACTGCCTCGCGGAGGCCTGGCCCTGGCCGACCTCGACCATATCGAGCTGGATGCCATGGACCCGCGCCTGGCCCAGGTGCGCTTCGACATCGCCGCCGACGTCAACAACCCGCTGTGCGGCGAGCACGGCGCTTCAGCCATCTTCGGCCCGCAGAAAGGCGCCTCGGCGCAGCAGGTGCAGCAACTGGACCAGGCCCTGGGACACTTTGCCGACCTGTGCGCCCAGGTACTGCCCAAGGATGTGCGTGATGAACCCGGCAGCGGCGCGGCCGGTGGCCTGGGGTTTGCCGCCAAGGCGTTTCTCGGCGCGCAATTTCGTCCCGGGGTGGAAGTGGTGGCGGAACTGGTGCGCCTGGAACAGGCCGTGCGCGGTGCCGATCTGGTGATCACCGGTGAAGGTCGCTTCGACGCCCAGACCTTGCGCGGCAAGACCCCCTTTGGCGTGGCGCGCATCGCCCGTGAGCAGGGGGTTCCGGTGATCGTCATTGCCGGCACCCTGGGCGAGGGTTACCAGCAGATGTACGCCCACGGCGTGGATGCGGCCTTCGCCCTGACCTCAGGCCCCATGAGCCTGGAACAGGCCTGCCGCGAAGCTCCGCGCCTGCTGCGCGAACGCGCCGCCGACATCGCCCGCCTCTGGCGCCTGGCCAGCAACCACTAGGCACCCCGTAGGAGCTGGCTTGCCAGCGAATAGGCCCTCAATCCTTGCCGCATCCGCAAGAACGCCTTCGCCGGCAATCGCCCGTCAGTAAACCCCGCCTTCGCTGGTGGGGGCGTCCAGGGTCTTGTACTGGCCGGCCAGGCTCTGCAGGCCCTTCATCAGGACGGTGGTATCCACGCCCACCGCGACAAAATTTGCCCCCAACTCGATGCAACGCCGCGCCAGTCGCTGATCGGCACTGAGAATCCCTGCGGCCTTGCCCGCCCGACGAATCCGCACGATGGCGTCTTCAATCGCGGCCACCACGTCCGGGTGCCCGGGGTTGCCCCGCTGGCCCATGGCCGCCGACAGGTCCGCCGGGCCGATAAACACCCCGTCGACCCCGTCCACCGCGAGAATCTCATCCAGGTTGCGCAGGCCTTCGAGGTTCTCGATCTGCACCAGCAGGCACATCTGCTCGTCCGCCTGATCCAGGTAGCCGGCGATGCTGTTCCAGCGCGACGCCCGGGCCAGGGCGCTGCCTACGCCACGAACCCCCAGTGGCGGATAGCGCATGGCGCGCACCAGCTGGCGTGCCTGCTCGGCGCTTTCCACCATGGGGATCAACAGGGTCTGGGCGCCGATGTCCAGCAATTGCTTGATCAGCGCGGTATCGCCAATGGGCGGGCGGATAATGCCTTGGGCTGGGTAAGGGGCAATGGCCTGCAACTGCGCCAGCAGGCTTCGCAGATCGTTGGGCGCGTGTTCGCCGTCCAGCAGCAGCCAGTCGAAACCGGCATTGGCCGCCAGCTCGGCACAGTAGCCGTCCGCCAGGCCCAGCCACAGGCCAATCTGCGGTTCGCGCTGTTGCAGGCGTTGCTTGAACAGGTTCAGTGGCATGTCCATGGCAGTCTCCTCAGACGAAACGACAGGCGATGCTGCCCAACTGATCGTAGTCCACGTGGAATACATCTCCGGGACGGGCGGCCACCGGGCGAGTGAAGGAGCCGCCAAGAATGATCTGCCCGGCCTCCAGACCGACGTCATAGGCCGCGAGCTTGTTGGCCAGCCAGGCCACGCCCTTGGCCGGGTGGTTGAGCACCGCGGCAGAGACCCCGGACTCCTCGATCACGCCATTGCGGTAGAGCACCGCCGGCACCTTGCGCAAATCCACATCCCCTGGACGCACGGCGCGGCCACCCATCACCACCCCGGCGTTGGCGGCATTGTCCGAGATGGTGTCGAAGACCTTGCGGGTGGCCTGGGTCTGCGGGTCCACCTGCTGGATGCGCGCATCGATGATCTCCAGCGCCGGGATCACCCAGTCGGTGGCGTCCAGCACATCGAACAGGGTGCAGTGGGGCCCCTTGAGCGGCTTGCCGAGGATGAACGCCAGTTCCACCTCGACCCGGGGCACGATGAAGCGCTGGAAGGGAATGTCGCTGCCTTCATCGAACAGCATGTCGTCCAGCAGGGCGCCGAAATCCGGCTCGGTGATGTTCGAGGAAACCTGCATGGCCCGTGAGGTCAGGCCAATCTTGTGGCCCACCAGCTTGCGCCCGTCGCGGATTTTCTGTTCCACCCAGCTGCGCTGGATGGCGTAGGCATCTTCGATGCTGATAGCGGGGTATTGCAGGGACAGCTGGCCGATCTGTTCACGGCTGCGCTCGGCGGCGTTGAGGCGCGCGGCGGCTTCCTGGATATCCGAGGGGCTGAGCATGGTTATTTCTCCCGAGGGTTGACGATATGAGCCGGCACCTGGAGCACCAGCCAGGCGCCGCAGGCAATCAGCAGGGCCAGGGCGTAGAGGGCCAGGCTGGCGCTTTGGGTGGCGTCGCGCACCACGCCGATCAGGTAAGGGGCAAGGAACGCGGCGACGCTGCCGAAGGAACTGATCAGGGCGATACCCGCGGCCTGGGTGCTGCTGGCGAGAAAGGCCGGCGGCAGTTGCCAGAACATCGGCAAGGCGGCGCTGGCGCCCATGCCCGCCACCAGCAGGCCGAACATCACCAGCCAGGGGTTGTCCGGGGCCAGCCCGGTGAGGATCAGCCCCAGGCTGGACATCAGCAGCGGCACCCCCAGGTGCCAGCGGCGTTCGCGCAGGCGGTCCGAGGAGCGGCCGACGCCGAGCATGAACAGGCAGCCTGCCAGGTAGGGCAGGGCACTGAGCAGGCCGACATTGCTGTCCCGGGCGATGCCGGCGTGGTGGATCAGGGTCGGCATCCAGAAGGCGATGGTGTTCACCGCCAGCATCACCGCGAAGTAGATGCACACCAGCAGCCAGACGTGGCGGTCCCTGAGGATGCCGCTGAAACGGGTGATGGACTTGTGCTGTTCTTCCTGTTGCAGGGCCTGCAGCAGCCAGGTCTTCTGCGCCAGGGTCAGCCAGCCCACCTGTTCGATGCTTTCCGGCAGGGCCTTGAGCACCACCAGGCCCAGCAGCACCACCGGCAGGCCTTCGATGAGGAACATCCACTGCCAGCCGCGCAGGCCGCCGAAGTCGTGGAAGCTTTCCAGGATCCACCCGGAGAGGGGGCCGCCAATGACTCCGGCCATGGGCACGGCGATGGCGAACAGGGCGGTGACCTGGCCGCGGCGGCTGGCCGGGAACCAGCGGTTGAGCAGCACCAGGATGCCGGGGAAGAAGCCGGCCTCGGCGACCCCCAGCAGAAAGCGCAAAACATAGAAGCCCCAGGCGCTGTCCACCAGCATCAGGGCGCTGGACAGCAGGCCCCAGACCAGCATCAGGAAGGCGATCCAGCGCCGTGGGCCGACCCGGTCCAGGGCCAGGTTGCTGGGCACCCCGAACAGCGCGTAGGCGACGAAGAACAGCCCGGCACCCAGGCCATAGACGCTGTCGCTGAAGCCCAGGTCCTGGGTCATCTGCAGCTTGGCGAAACCGATGTTGATGCGGTCCAGGTGAGCAAAGATGTAGCAGACGAACAACAGCGGCATCAGCCGCCAGGTGATCTTGCGATAGCAGTCATCGACCTCGGCGACCGGCGCCGTGGCAAGGGTTGAGTGGGGCATGGCAATGATCTCGTTATTGTTCTTGTGTGGGTGGCCGGCCTGCAGGAGCCGGCTTGCCGGCGAAGGCGGATCCGGGGCTGGCACAAGGCCTGAGGGCCGCTTCGCTGGCGAGCCGGTTCCTACCGGCGGCTACCCTCAGGCTTGTCCGCGCAGGAACTCGTGCACGTTGTTGTGCTTGAAGTTCAGCTCGGCATCCAGCTCGCTCATTTCGAACGACAGGGCCAAGAGGCGCTGGCCCTGAAGCTCGGCGAAGTGCGCCTTGATGATCTCGAACAGGCCTTCGGCGACCTGGCGTCGTGTGGCCAGGTCGCGGCCGGCTCCCACTTGCAGGCGCATGTGGACGAAGGCGTAGTCGTGCTTGCCGTCGGCCATGCGCCAGGTGTCCAGGCGCACCCCGCGGCTGCGGATGCCTCCCAGGGGGAACACGCCAGTGGCGCCCAGGTAGTCATGGACCTTTTCGAACAGCCCCGGCAGGTCGGCGGCCTGTTCGATGTTGTCGGTGTATTCAGCGATGAAATGCGGCATGGGGAACTCCTTCGCAAGTGGCCGGCGGGAACCCGGCCGCTTGCGAGTCAGGGTGGCAGCTGGGCCTAGACAGGGAAGATGGCGTTGATCTGGCCGGTGCCGGAGCTGCCGAACAGCGGAGTGACGATTTCCGCTGGGCGGTTGTATTCAGGCCCGCCCAACAGCCCCAGGAGCATGGCCGTATCGTGCATTCCGCCCTCGCCATGACAGCTGCTGGCGTAGTCCGGGAGCATGGCGCAGAACTCGCGGAAGCGGCCCTGCTGCCACAGCTCCACCACCCGCTGGTCCACCTGCTTGTCGAATTCCCGGGTCCAGTTGTGGATGTTGGCCTCGGCCTCGCGGTCGTTGGAGAAACGGTGGGAGAGGGAGCCCGACGCCAGCACCAGGACCTTGCGATCGCTCTTCTCGATGGCCCGGCGCACCGCGGCGCCAAAGGTGAAGCTGTCTTCGAGGCGGTGCCAGGCGCACCAGGCGGCGATGGACACCACCTTCAAGTGCTCGGCAGCGGGCACGTCCATGTGCATGTAGCGCATGGGCACCAGGGTGCCGTACTCCAGTTCCAGGCTGGGAATGTTGTGGGCCAGGGTGCGCACGTCGGCGGCATTGGCCTCGGCGGCGATCAGCTCACCCAGCTCCGGGCAGCCCTGGTAGTCGTAGGTCATGTTCTTGATGAAGTGCGGCAGCTCGTTGCTGGTGTAGGTGCCGTTGAACGCCTCGCCGCAGTTGATGTGGTACCCGCTGTTGACCAGCCAGTGCACATCGAACACCACTGCGGTGTCTGCCCCCAGCTCCCGGGCCCGGCGGGCGATCTCCTTGTGCCCGGCAATAGCCGCCTCACGGCAGCCGTGGTGTTTGCCCGGCAGTTCGGACAGGTACATCGATGGTACGTGGCAGACCTTGGCGGCCATGACGACTTCGCCCATGGTGCTTCTCCTGAAACATCTTCTTGTTGGGGTGATCCGGGACGGTTCTGAACCTTACACGCCCCAGCGCGGTATGTGGTGGCTGCCCATGGAGAGGCAGACGTTCTTGATCTCGGCAAAGACCTCGAAGCTGTATTCGCCGCCTTCGCGACCGGTGCCCGAACCCTTGATGCCGCCGAAGGGCTGGCGCAGGTCGCGCACGTTCTGGCTGTTGATGAACACCATGCCGGCCTCGATGCCACGGGCCAGGCGATGGGCCTTGCCGATGTCCTGGGTCCAGATGTAGGAGGCCAGGCCGTACTCGGTGTCGTTGGCCAGTTGCAGGGCCTGGGCCTCGTCCTTGAACGGGATCAGGCACACCACCGGGCCGAAGATCTCTTCCTGGGCGATGCGCATCTGGTTGTCCACGTCGGCGAACACCGTGGGCTGGATGAACTGCCCGCGGGCCAGGTGCGCCGGCAGGTTGGCCGGGCGTTCCAGGCCGCCGGCCAGCAGGGTCGCGCCTTCTTCCAGGCCGATGCGGATATAGCCGGTGACCTTGTCGTAGTGGGCCTGGGTGATCATCGAGCCGACCTGGGTCTTGGGGTCCTGCGGGTCACCGACGATCAGGCGCCTGGCCCGGGCGGCGAACTCCTTGACGAACTGCGGGTAGACGCTTTCCTGGATGAAGATCCGGCTGCCGGCGGTGCAGCGCTCGCCGTTCAGGGAAAAGATGGTGAACAGCGCGGCGTCCAGGGCCCGTTCCAGGTCGGCGTCCTCGAAGATCAGCACCGGCGACTTGCCGCCCAGTTCCATGGAGTACTTCTTCAGGCCCGCGGTCTGCATGATCTTCTTGCCGGTGGCGGTGCCGCCGGTGAAGGAAATCGCCCGCACGTCCGGGTGGCGTACCAGGGCATCGCCGGCGGTGGCACCGTAGCCCTGGACGATGTTCAGCACCCCGGCGGGAATCCCGGCTTCCACCGCCAGCCGGCCCAGCTCATTGGCGGTCAGCGGCGACAGTTCGCTCATCTTCAGCACCGCGGTATTGCCCAGGGCCAGGCACGGCGCGGTCTTCCAGGTGGCGGTCATGAACGGCACGTTCCATGGCGACACCAGGGCGCAGACGCCCACCGGCTGGTACAGGGTGTAGTTGAGCATCTGGTCGTCCACCGGATAGCTGTGGCCATCCATGCGGGTGCAGACCTCGGCGAAGAAATCGAAGTTGTGGGAGGCCCGGGGAATCAGCACGTTGCGGGTCTGGTGGATCGGCAGGCCGGTGTCCAGGGTTTCCAGCTCCGCCAGGTGCGGCACGTTCTCTTCGATCAGCGCACCCAGGCGGCGCATCAGCCGGGCGCGCACCGATGCCGGGGTATTGGCCCATTTCGGAAAGGCGTCCTTGGCCGCCGCTACCGCCTGGGCGATTTCCTCGGCGCCGCCGCTGGCCACCTCGCCAATGGCTTCACCGGTGGCGGGGTTGTAGTTGGTGAACACTTCGCGGCTTTCGACTTCGCGGCCGTTGATCCAGTGCTTGATCATTTATGCGTGCTCCTTGGCCACGGCAGTGGGCTCCGGGTGGGCGTGATGGGTGAAGAATTCGCTTTCGCTGACGATGCGGTTGACCAGCCGGCCGATGCCTTCGATTTCCACCACCACCTCATCGCCGGGCACCACGTCGGACAGGCCTTCGGGGGTGCCGGTGGCGATCATGTCCCCCGGTTGCAGGGTCATGAAGCCGGACAGGTATTCGATGAGGTAGGGGATGTCGAAGATCATGTCGGCGGTGCTGCCTTGCTGGCGCAACTCGCCGTTGACCCAGGTGCGCAGGGTCAGGTTGTTGGGTTCGGGTACCTGGGCCGCGTCGATGATCCACGGGCCTACCGGGGTGGTGGCATCGCGGTTCTTCACCCGCAGGTTGGGCCGGTAGTAGTTCTCCAGATAGTCGCGGATCGCATAGTCGTTGCACAGGGTGTAGCCGGCCAGGTAGTCCAGGGCATCCTCGCGCTTGACGTTGCGCGCGGTCTTGCCGATCACCGCCACCAGCTCGCACTCGTAGTGCATGTAGGCGACGTTGTCCGGGCGCCAGGTCACCTGTTTGTGGCCGGTGTAGGTGCCGGGAGACTTGATGAACACCAGCGGTTCGGTGGGCGGCTTGAAGGCCAGCTCGGCGGCGTGGTCGGCATAGTTCAGGCCCAGGGCGAACATGGTCCCGGTGGCCGGCGGCAGCCACTGCACCTGGTCTTCGGCCAGGACCCGGCCGTCTTCCAGTTGCAGGGTGTTGGGGCCGGTGACCAGGGCCTGGTGGACCTGGCCCTGATAACGAATGCGTGCATGTTTCATGTCGGTTCCTTATTCGGCCACGATGGTGTTGGCGAGGCGGCCCAGGCCGCTGATCTGCACTTCGACCCGATCGCCGGGGCGTACATCGACCCGGCCTTCCGGAGTGCCGGTGATCAGCACGTCACCGGGGTGCAGGGTCATGAACTCGCTGATCTCGGCAATCAGCTGGGGAATGCTGCGCACCAGGTTGGCGGTGCTGTTGTGCTGCACCCGCTCGCCGTTGACCCACAGCTCCAGGCTCAGGGCATGGGGGTCGGCCACCTCGGCGGCCGGTACCAGTTCCGGGCCCAGGGCGCAGAAGCCGTCCCGGCACTTGGCCTTGACCGCGGGGCGGTAGTAGCTGTCTTCCGGCAGGCTGAATTCGTTGGCGATGGTGTAGCCGGCCACGTGTTCCAGGGCGTCTTCCAGGCGCACCCGGCTGGCGCGCTTGCCGATCACCACGCCCAGGGCCGGGCCGGGCTGCAGGCGCTCTACACCTTGGGGAAACACCACCGGCGCCTCATGGCTGTTGCGGGTGTTGGGGGTCTTGATGAACAGCACCGGCTTCACCGGCGGCTTCTGGTAGGGCGGCTGGGTGAAGCTCTGCAGATGGCTCTGCAGCAACCCCTGGTAGTTCAGCGCAACGCCGAACAGGGTGCCGCCGGCGTGATCGTTCAGTGCACGGCTCATCGGGCTCTCCTGGTGTCCGTACCCGTAGCGGCTTGCCGCTGGCGGGTCGATTTCGTTAATGTGTTAACGTTATATTTAATATGTTAACGATCGTCAAGCGATGGACTGCCCGCTTCCATCCTGCAGTGGCGGGCAAGCCGCGAATCACGCAGGATGCGCAGGGTCCGCGTGGATCAAAATAAAAAACAGAAGGGCGCCATGAACCCACGCCAACCGATTCCCAACATCAACATCGGCCAGGTCTACGACCAGCGTTACGCCGATGCCCAGGTGCACTACGACAAGCTCAGCAACCTGGCCGGCTTCTTCGGTCGCAACATGCCGGTGCATCGCCACGACCGTTTCTTCCAGGTGCATTACGTGCAGAGCGGCGCGGTGCGGGTCTACCTCGACGATCAGCAGTATCTGGAGTCGGGGCCGATGTTCTTCCTGACCCCGCCGACCATTCCCCACGCCTTCGTCACCGAGGCCGACAGCGAAGGCCATGTGCTGACCGTGCGCCAGCAACTGGTGTGGGAGTTGATCGGCGCCGACCCGGCACTGGCCCCGGCGCCCCAGGTGCCGCCGGTGTGCGTGGCCCTGGCGCGCCTGGGGCCGCAGTTCGCCGGCGAAGTACGACGCCTGGAGGGCCTGTTCCATGAATTGCAGCGGGAGATTGCCGGGCAGGGCCCGGGGCGCGAGCCGGCGCTGGAAGCCCTGACCCGGCTGCTGATGATCAGCCTGCTGCGGTTGTCGGCCAACTCCCTGACGGCGCGCCCGGCACGCCATGAAGACCTGCAGATCTTCCACCGCTTCAACGAGCTGATCGAGGCCCGCTACCTGGAGCACTGGCCCCTGGGCCGCTACGCCAGCAGCCTGGGAGTGACCGAGGCGCGCCTCAATGATGTCTGCCGGCGCATCGCCGACCTGCCGTCCAAGCGCCTGGTGCATGAACGGGTGATGCAGGAGTCCAAGCGCCTGCTGCTGTTCACCGGCAGCTCGATCAACGAAATCTGCTACCAGCTGGGCTTCAAGGACCCGGCCTATTTCAGCCGGTTTTTCCAGCGTTACGCCAAGACCGCGCCGGGGGAATACCGCTTGCGCCAGGGGCAGGCGCCTGCCCCTGGCGCAAATGCGCCGGGTGCCTGATCCCTGGGGCAGGGCTGATGCCATGGAGCCGCGCCCAGGCAACTGACCCTGGCGGTATTCGCCGTCTGGCGGGCGTGGCAGAATCCGCGCCTTTGCCCGACAAGGAGCGTCGTCATGCTGCGTACCGTTGTGTTGCCCCTGCTGGTGCTTGGCGCCTTGCCGTGCCTGGCCCGGGAGCTGCCGGAGCTGACGCCGCTGTGGTTGCAACAGGAGGGCTGGATCGGCGCGTGCGACAACCGCCGCGACTGCCAACTGCTCTACGCGCCGAACATCGACTTTGCCGAGCGGGTCAACCACCTGACCCTGAAAGTCCGCAGCCAGGCCGGCCCCGAAGGCCTGTTGCAACTGCAACTGGAGCACCAGGGCGCGCCATTGGAACTTGGTGCATTGCGCCTGGATGGCCAGCCGCTGGAGCCCGGCTTGCTGGCGGCGCTGGTCCAGGAAGTGGAAGCCCCCGACAGCACCCGTGAACAACAGTACTACCGGGTTGATGACCAGCCCCTGGCCCGCCTGAGCCCCGGCATCAGGTGCAAGCTTCGCCTTGAAGCGCGTTGCTCGGTTGCGCCGGTGCCGTGCCCAGCAACAGGTCCGCGGCCTTTTCGCCGATCATGATTGCCGCCGCATTGGTGTTGCCGGTGATCAGGCTCGGCATGATCGAGGCGTCCGCCACCCGCAGCCCCTGGAGGCCGTGGACCCGCAACTGGTCGTCCACCACCGCCAGTTCGTCGTGGCCCATCTTGCAGCTGCCCACCGGGTGAAACACCGTGCCCAGGTGCTGGCGGATCCATTGCTCGATCTGCTCCTGGCTCTGCACCTGCGGGCCGGGTACCAGCTCGCCCTTGAGGCGTTGGGAGAAGGCCCGGGTCGCTGCCAGCTGGCGCACCAGGCGCAAGCCGGCCACCAGCTTGCGCAGGTCTTCGGGGTGGCTGAGGAAGTTGGCGTCGATCAGCGGCTTGTCGTGCGGGTCGGCGGAATTCAGGCGCACCCGGCCGCGGCTCTGCGGGTGCATCACCGCCACATGCAGGCTGATGCCGTGGCCCACGGGGATCAGGCGCTGGGGCTGGTTCTTCAGGGCCGGGGCGACGATCAGCCCCAGTTCCGGCACCGGGTCCTCGGGCGCAAGGCGCAGGAAGGCTCCGGACTCGACGGTATTGGAGGTCAGCGGGCCCTGGCGCCGGGTCAGGTACTGCCAGGGTGAGCGGGCCAGGGGCAGCAGGCCCTTGGCGGAAATGCCGTAGCCCAGCTCGGGGTCGCTGCGGTACATCAGCACGATGTCCTGGTGATCCTGCAGGTTGAGCCCGACCCCTGGCAGCGGGTGGCGGGAAACGATCCCGTGGCGCGCAAGCTCCTCGGCCGGGCCGATGCCGGACAGCAACAGCAGTTGCGGCGAGTTGATCGCCCCGGCGCACAGGATCACTTCCCGGCGTGCCTGCAGTTGCCAGACCCGGCCGTCCTGGCTGATTTCCACACCGCTGGCACGAGTGCCTTGCAGCAACACCCGGTGGGTCAGGGTACTGCTCAGTACCGTCAGGTTCTGCCGGTGCAGGATCGGGTGCAGGAAGGCCCGTGCCGCGCTGCAGCGCTCGCCGTTGATCTGGGTGACATGGAAGGGCCCGAAGCCTTCCTGCTCCGGGCCATTGAAGTCCGGGTTGTAGCTCCAGCCCAGCTCGGTGGCGGCCTGGTAGAACACCTGATTGACCGGGCTCGGGCTGCGCTGCTCGGCGACGTTGAGCTCGCCGTGCTGGCCGTGCCACGGCGAGGTGCCGGGTTCGAAATGCTCCGAGCGCTTGAAGTAGGGCAGCAGTTCGTCATGGCTCCAGCCCTGGTTGCCGGCGGCGGCCCAGCGGTCGAAGTCCAGGCGATGGCCGCGGATATAGATCATGCCGTTGATCGCGCTGGAGCCGCCCCAGACCCGACCCCGGGGGCAGGGGATCGGCACGTCGCCACTGCTGGCCTGTGGGCTGAACTGGTGCATCCAGTTCCAGCGCGGGTTGGCGATCAGGCGGATGATCCCCGCCGGAGTGCGCACATAGGCGGCGGGCAGCAAGGTGCGGTCACTGGGCCCGGCTTCGATCAGGCACACCTGGACCTTGGGATCGGCGGACAGCCGGTTGGCCAGCACGCAACCGGCGGAGCCGGCGCCCACCACTATGTAGTCGAAGGTCTGCGTGGTTGTTTCACTCATCGGAGGTACCTCGTTGGCAGTCACAGAAATCCATCTCACAGCCCCAGCAGCGAGCCGACGTCGAGGGTCACTTGCAGGCCGACGACAAAGCCGTTGCCGCTCAGCTCGCGGGCTTCGGGGTTGTAGAAGTTGTCCGGGTTGACCAGGTACTGGACGCTGGGCTCCAGGGCCAGTTGCCGGGTCAGGGCGATATGGGCGTTGGCTTCCAGTGCGTAGACATTGCGTTCGCCCAGGCGCGGGTCGCCGCCGTTGGCGATGCGGGCCTGCTGCTGGAAGCGCAGCTGGTGGTCGTTGAGGCGCAGGTAGCTGGCCTTGAGGTTGAGCTTGTCCTGGGGCCGGTCGAAGGGCGCGAGGTAGGTCAGCCCGGCCTCGGCGAACTGGCTGAAGGGCTGCTTGTCATCGGCCGCCGCCGACAGCGAACCGAACAGCAGCAGGGCCTGGGGCGCACTGCCGGTACCGGCGTCGGCACGCCACAGTGCCTGCTGGAACTTGAAGAAGGCACCGCCGGTGCCGAAGTCCATGGCCCCGGTCAGCGGGTCCACCTGCTTGGAGGTGTTGTAGTAGCCGTTGAGCTCGTAGTGGGAGCTGTAGGCATCGCGGTTCTGGCTGCCGATGCCCAGCAGCAGGCTGGTGCCGCTGGCGTCGTCGGTACTGAAATCCAGGCCCTTGCGCTCCTTCAGGTAGTCCACCGGGTTGGACTCGAAGGCGCCGCCATGCACGTACCACTGGGGCGTCAGCTGGTATTTCAGGTAGCCGCCCCAACTGCCGTAGGGCGGCGGCAGGATGCCGGTGGAAGAGTCGATGATCGGGTCGTTGCAGGTCACCGTGCTTTCGCAGTTGTAGATATAGAAGTAGCGCCGGGCGTTGGTCCGCCCCAGGCTCAGGTCGACCCGGCCGTCGAGCCAGGTCTGCTGGTAGGTCAGCAGGCTCAACTGGTTGCTGGTGAGGTCGTTGTGGATCGGCGCGCCGCCGAAGTAGCTGCCGGCGGCGCCCTGCCAGTTGCGCGAGGTGGGCACGCCGGTCTCGTGGTCGAGGATGAACAGCGTCTGCTCGAAGTGCAGGGTCGCGCCGTCGAGGCCGGCGAAGGTCCCCAGATCGATATCGGCGCCGACGAACAGGTCGCCGCTGTTGCCGAAACTGTGGGGCCGGGGGCCCGTGTCCAGGTTCTTCATGGCCAGGCTGAGGAACTGCACATGGGGCGTGATGCCACGGTCGGCCAGGTAGTCCCCCAGGCCGGACAGCGGGCCGGTACGCGGCGTGGGCGGCGTCTGGGCAAGGCAATCAAGGGGCAGCAGCAAGGCGGCCAGCAGCGGGCACAGCGCATAGGTTGCATTCATGTCGGGTACTCGATTCTTGTTGTTTTTGTCTTGAGTGTCGGTTGCACATCGTTTGTTCAGGCATCGGCCAGGGCCGGGGTCGGGTTGACCAGCACCTTGATCTGGCTCTTGTCTTGCAACAGCGCCTGGAAGCCTTGCTCCACCGCCTGTTCCAGGGCCAGGCAGCGGGTGACCGCCCGGCTCAGGTCCAGGCGCCCGCTGGCCAGCAGCTGGATCAGTTCGGGGTAGACGTGGCGGTAGCCGACGCTGCCGAGCAGGCGCAACTCGTTGTTCACCAGGTGGAAGGCATCGAACTGCACGTCGCCCATCAAGCCCACCAGCACCGCTTCGCCGCCCTTGCGCAGGCAGTGCAGGGCATGGCTCAGGGTCTGCTGGCTGCCGGCGGCCTCAAAGGCGCTGTCGATACCACCGGCGCTCAGCTGCCGCAGGCGTGCCTGCAGTTGCGGGTCGGCGCCGTCCAGGGCCTCAGAGGCGCCGAACTCCAGGGCCAGGCGCCGGCGCTCGGGGTCCAGGTCCACGGCGTAGATCCGTTCCACCCCTCGCAACCGTGCCAGTAGCACCAGCAGCAGGCCGATGGGCCCCAGGCCGAACACCGCGCAACTGTCGCCGGCCATCAGGCTGCTCTGGTTCAAGGCGTGGTAGGCCACCGCTGCCGGCTCCAGCACGGCCGCCTGCTTGAAGCTGACGCTGTCCGGCAGCAGGTGCAGCATGTAGGCCGGTACCACCGCCTGTTCGGCAAAGCCGCCGTCGCCCATCAGGCCGATAAAGCCCATGGATTCACAGAGGTTGTACTGGCCCATCTGGCAGTACGAGCACTCGCCGCAGCGGTATTCGGGTTCCACCGCCACCCGCTGGCCCAATAGCCGTGCATCCACGCCCGGGCCCAAGGCTACTACCTGGCCGCAGAACTCGTGGCCCAGGGTCAGCGGTGCCCGGCAACCGGACAGCGGGTGAGCCACCTGCTGAGGTATGGAGTGAGGGCCGTCGGCGTACTCATGCAGGTCGCTGCCGCAGATGCCGCAGTAGGCGACTTGCAGCAACACCTCGCCGGGGCCGGGCTGGCGCGGTTCCAGCTGAGTCAGGCGCAGGTCGCGGGCGGCATGCCATTGCAGTGCTTTGATCATGGGTTTCCTTCCAGGCTCGGGCTGGGTGCAGGGTTGGGGCCGGGGTGCCGGCGTTGTTGGCGGGCCAGTACCGCTGGGGCGGTTTCCTTGAGGAACAGGGCCAGCACGGCGGCCAGCAATGCGCCGCCGCAGGACATCCACATGACGATCGACAGGCCGAAGCGGTCGGCGGCGAAGCCGGCAATGGTCGGAGCGATGAAGCCGCCCACCAACTCGCCGATGCCCATGATCATGCCCAGGGCCGTGGCCATGACTTCGCGGGGCACGGTTTCCGCGGGGATGGTGGCCATGAACAGGGTGAAGCAGCCCAGGCCGGTGTAGGTCAGCAGCATCAGCACCCCGAGCATCCAGGGCGACGAGGCGTAGAGCAGGGCGATGGGACAGCAAGCGGCAATCAGCGAGAACAGCACCAGGGTCGGGCGCCGGCCGAGGCGATCGGAGATTGCCGGCACGCCGAAGCCCCAGAGCACCCAGGCGCCTCCCAGGCAGCTCATCACCGTGCCCATGCTGGCCGGGCTGTAGTCGCGAACCTTGACCAGGAAGGTCGGGGTGAAGGAAATCAGGATGATGAACCAGGTCAGGAACACGCAGCTGATGAGGGTGCAGAGCACGATGTTGCGGCTCTTGAGCAGGGCCAGGCGATGGCTGCCACCCGGGCTGGACGGGGTGTGCGCTCGCGGTTCGTGTCGCGGTGGGTCGGGCTGCACGTAGCGCCAGATCAGCAGGGCGATCAGTAGCCCGGGAATCAGCGAAATGATGAAGGCGTGGCGCCAGCCGTAGGCTTCGGCCAGGGCGATCAGCACCGGCGGGCCGATCACCGCGCCCAACAGGCCCGCCGCCGACCCTTGCAGCAGGCCCATGTTCAGGCCCCGGCGATGGGGCGAGGAGGCTTCCACCATCAGCGACTGGGAGAGCGGCAGGATCGGCCCCTCGGCCAGCCCCATGATGGCGCGGAACAGCAAAAGGCTGAGAAAGCCGGTGACCAGCCCGGACAGCGCCGAGCACAGGGAAAACAGGATCACCGCGACGATCAGCAACGGCTTGCGCACGCCCCGGCGGTCCGACCAGGCACCCACCAGGGCCCCGGACACCGCCCAGGCCAGGGCCAGGATCGACGACAGCATGCCCAGGTGGCTGTTGCTCAGTTGCAACTCGTCAGCCATGAAGGGGAACAGGAAGGACAGCGCCAGACGATCGAAAAAGACGAAACCGAAGGTCAGGAACAGCACCCCCAGCAAGGTGTTCTCGTAACCGGCCTTGTTGTTTTTATAAGCCATGGTGGTTCTCCGAAGGAGGCGTGGGCAGCGCAGGTCAGCGGAACAGGGTGTCGATATGGGCGGCGCCCAGGCCGATCTTTTCGTAGTGGGCGCGGCACATGGCGATGTAGGAGTGCACGTCGAAGTAGCCGTCGGGCTCGCCCTGTTCGTCGAGCCAGATCAGCGGGCCCTTGACGATGAAGAACACCCGCATCGGCTGCTCATGCTCATAGGCCACCAGGGTGTGGCCTTCGCCCGGGGTCTCGTAGACGAAGTCCCCGGCGGTGGCGGTCCACTCGTGCTCCAGGTAGCCCCATTTGCCGGACAGGGTGTAGGCGAAGACTTCGTGGGGGTGGTAGTGGCGGTTCACCAGCCCGGCGCTGCGGGCCAGGAGAATGTCGCACCAGCGGTTTTCGCTGGGGGAGATCCACAGTGGCCGTGAGGACACGGTCTCGGTGAAGGGCACGTACAGGCTCAGGTCGTCGCTGGCGGCGTCGGGCAGGTAGACCTCCGGCTTGGCGTCGGGCTTGAAGCAGTTGGCGATCGGTTGCAGGTCTTTCCAGAATTCACGGTGGGCGGCTTCGGGCATGGTGGGCCTCGGTTGTTGTTATGGGAGGAGCCTGGGCAGCCGGGCAGGGCGGCCATGGGGGTACGGCGCAGACTTTAGGTCGGGAGCGGGGCAAGGGTTTGCACGGATCGGACTGGTTGTTTGTCTGTTTCGGACGGCTTTTTTCCTACGGCCGATAGAGAGCCGATGACGCACTCAAAGCGACCGGGCCCCACTGCGTTTCAAGTTGACAGGCTATATAGTTCAGATGTTAATGAATGGCCGCAGCCCGCAGTGCCTGCGGCCCCAGGTGTCCGGACACTGCCTTGCCGTCCGGGGAACATCCCGCCGCCATGAGAAGAACAACAATGTCTCCATGCGCCTTGCTCGAAACCCGGCATGCCAGCACCCAGGCCGTCGACCTGGACCAACGCCTGGCCTTCTGGGAGGACTACAACGCCAGCACCCTGGTGGGGCTCAAGTGCAACTCCTACGCCGAGGGCGGTTTCGCCGCCAGCCAGGACAACCTGCAATTGAGCGCCATGCGCCTGGCCCGCATCGTCGGCAACGAACACGTGGTGGAGCGCGACACCTCGATGATCCGCGGCGTTCCCAAGGAGTCGATCTTCGTGTCCCTGGTCACCGGCAGCGGCTCGTTCTTCTACCAGGATGGCGCCTGCCAGGTGCTGGAGCCGGGGGAGCTGGTGGTCTACCGCACCGACAAGCCCTATCTGTTCGGCTTTTCCGGGGCCATGCGCCAGTTCATCTTCGACATTCCCCAGCAGCAGTTCGCCGAACGCTGCCTGAAACGCTTCGACCGGCCTTTGCGGATCAGCGTCGAAAGCGGGGTCCAGCGCCTGTTGCTGCGCACCCTGGGCGAACGTACCCGGGGCTTTTTCCAGCAACCCCTGTGCGCCGAGGCCGAGGCTTATCAGGAGCAGGCCTTCGAGCTTCTGGCCAGCATCATTGCCGGGCATGTGGGGGAACGGCCAATCAACGCCCTGAGCGCCTCCTACCTGCTGGCGGCCAAGCAATGCATCCATGAACAGCTGGCCGACCCGACCCTGAGCTGCGAGCGGGTGGCGGCCCAGACCGGCATTTCCACCCGGCACCTGGCCCGGCTGTTCGCCCTGGAAGAAACGCTACCCAGCCGCTTCATCCTGGAAAAACGCCTGCAACAGGCCCGTCAACTGCTGTGCAGCAGCCAGGGAGCGGGCCTGGATATCAGCGAGATCGCCTACCGGCACGGCTTTGCCAGCCAGGCGCATTTTGCCCGGGCCTTCAAGAGCCGCTTCCAGCAAACTCCCAGTGAGGCACGCGCCCTGGGGTTAGCCGCAACCCTGGCAAGCCCGGCAGCCGAAAGCGTCGGTCACGCCTGTGGCGACAATCTCCGGGGCCTGGAGCAAGGCAACTGACCCACCCGGGCCACACTGTTGCAGCAAGTAGCCCAGGGGAGCGGGGGAAGGATGGCCGGTTGGGCAGAGCGGCGTTCCGCTGGCTGGAGCCCGGGCTCCGGGGAACGCCGTTGGTGGATGCCGCCGCTCGGGTGGCGGGGCTTGCCCGTTCCGGCACCAGAGCGGGGGTCAGCGCCCGGCAGCCTCCATGGCTTGGGCTTGAAGGTCGAGCAACTGGCGTTGAAAGGTCACGAATGGCTCCTTGGGCTGTTGCAGGCGTACGAACTCCAGCATCGGGTCGGCGACGGCGGTGCGGATTCCCGACAGCGCCTCCAGGGTGGCCAGCCCGCAAAACGGTACGTAGGCCTCGGAGTAGCCGCCTTCATGCACCAGCACCAGGCGCCCTCGGCACAGGCGCTCGGCAGCATCCTTCAGGCACTGGGTCATCTCGCGGAACGAGTCACTGTGCAGCAGCATCCGCGCCAGGGGGTCCACGGCGTTGGCGTCATAGCCACAGGCGACAATGATCAGTTCCGGCTCGAAGCGCTCCAGGGCCGGTATCACGATGCGCTGCATGGCGTACAGGTAGGCGTCGTGGCCACTGCCCGGCAGCAGCGGGATATTGATGTTGCAGCCCAGGCCGGCGCCGCGCCCGCGGTCCTGTTCACCGCCATAGCCCGGAGGGAAGCAACCGTCCTGGTGCAGGGACAGGGTCAGCACGTCGGCCCGCTCCTCGAAGATCGACTGGGTGCCGTTGCCGTGGTGCACGTCCCAGTCGATGACCGCTACCTTGCCCAGTCCATGACGGGCCTTGGCGGCCTCGATGGCGATGGCGATGTTGGCCAGGAAACAGAAGCCCATGGCCTGGTCGCGGGTGCAGTGGTGTCCCGGTGGACGGGACAGGGAATAGGCGTTATCGGCTTCGCCGCTGAGCACGGCGTCCACGGCGGCCATGGCCAGCCCGGCGGACAGCTGGGCGATTTCATAGCTGCCCGGGCCCACCGGCGCCTCGTCGCCGAGGTGACCGCCACCAGCGTCGCTCAAGGCCTTGAAACGCTGCAGGTAGGCAGCACTGTGGACCCGCAGCAGGTCGTCTTCGGTGGCCGCTGCGGCGCTGCGCAGGTGCAACTGTCGGGTCAGGCCGGAGACATCCATCAGGCTTTTCAAACGGCGTTTGGTTTCCGGTGATTCGGCGTGCCCGGCGGCGGCTGGCGGCTGTACCCAGCCCCCCACCGGCAGGGTCAGGACGTGGGGGCCGCCGCTATGCCACAGGCTGAGTTCGTCGAAGAAAAACGCGCTTTTACAGGTCATGGTGATATCCATTTTTCAGGGTGGAATTTACAACGCGACAGCGGCTGGCCCAGGCCCTCGGTGCCAGGGGCACCAGGGCACCGAGAGCGTTAGCGTGCAGGCCGGCAACTGAGTACCAGGGCCATGGACAGCAGGGTGATTGCGGCGCCCGCCAGCAGCAGCCCGCGGAAGCCGCCGCTGCCTTCGATCAGCCGCCCGGCGATGGTCGGGCCTATGGCCAGGCCGGCGCTGATCACCAGGTTGGAGGCGTTCATCAGGCGGCCGCTGCGGTCCATTTCGGCCATGCGCGCGAGGATCAGCGGCAGGATGAAGGTCCAGGTGAACTTGAACACCAGCGCCGCCAGGGCAAAACGCGCCAGTTGCGGCTGGCCCAGAAGCAGCAGCACCGAGCCGGCCATCAGGCCGTAGCCCAGCAGGAGCAGGGCGCTACGGGGCAGGCGATCGCCGAACAGGGTGGCGCACAGGGCGCCGGCAATGCCCATCAGGGTGGCGATGGCCAGCACGTCGCCGCTGGTCTGTGCCGAAAGGCCGGACTGGCCACCGATGGCGCCGATGAAGGTCCAGACCCCGCTGAGGCTGATGTAGAAGGTCAGGATGCCGAGAATCCCCAGGGTGGCCTTGGCCCTGGAAACCGGCGGGGCCTTGGCTTCATGGCTGGCGGACTTCGCCGCGCCCGCTGGAAAGCTGCGAGCCAGGGGCAGGCACAGCAGCATCAGCAGCGCCATGATCAGGTAGCAGGCACCCAGGCCGAAGCGCTCGAAGAGCATGGGCAGCAGGCTCAGGCCGATGGCCCCCAGCACCAGCTGGCCCATCACCCAGAAGCCGTAGGCGCGACTGGGGTTGGGGCTGGCGGCGGCGCTGGCCAGGCAGATGATCATCAGCGAGCCGCCGGCCAGGGCACTGCACGAGCGTGCGATCAGCAGCAGCGAATAGTCGTTGGCGAGCATCGACAGCAGGTTGGCGAGAATGAACAGCAGGGCGCTGCACAGCGCCGCGCGGCGCCAGTCGATGTGTTTCAGCCACCAGATGGCGGGCAGGGTGGCCAGGCTCATGGCCCCCAGCTCGGCGGAAAACAGGTCGCCGATCTGGGAGGGGCTCAGTTGCCACTGGCTGGCCAGTTGCGCGGCAATGGCCGGGGCCGTCAGCAGCACCGCGGGGGTGATGGCGGCGAACAGCACGATGGCCGCCTGGAGCCCGAGGGGCTGGCGGGTGATCGGCGGGTTCTGGCTCAAGGCGGGGTTCTGGGTGTTCATGGACAGGCTCCTAAGGCAAGGGGGTCAGAACACATGGACCAGGCGCAGCAGGGCGTCGGTGCCGGCAAAGCCGTTCTGGGTGGCGACGTTCTGCGACAGGCCGAACATCAGCTGGTTCTGCTTGTCCAGCCAGTGGCCGAGCTCGAACCCGACCTGGGTGTAGCGCTTGTGGGTGTCGTCGATGCGCCGGTCGTTGATCCGCAGTTCGCCGCCATCGGCGTGGATCAGGCGCAGGGCACCATAGGTGGCGGGGGTGAAGTCGTAAGAGGCGAAGGCCTGCAGGCGGTAGAGCGGGTCCTGCTTGAGGTCGCTGCCGAAGTAGTCGTCGTTGGTGCCATAGAGCTGGGCTTCCAGGTTGGCCTCCAGCACCCACTTTTCCCCCAGGCCCTGGGTGTAGTTGTAGACAAAGGTCGCGCCCCAGCGGTTGGCCCCGGGGGAGACGTCGGGGTTGCGCCCGTGGTACTCGCCCACGGGCAGCGTGATCAGGGTCAGCAGGCCGCTGTAGGTGCGGGTTTGCGGCTGGTTGATGAAGAACAGCGTGCCGCCCACCTGGGGGTCGCCAAAGCCGCTTTCGCCGGTGTGGCGTTCGGCGCCGGGCAGGCGCGCGTCGATATCGGCGAAGGGCACGATGAACTGCGGGGTACAGAGGGTGCCGCACAGGTCGCTGAAGAACACTTGGCGGTAGGCCATGGCATTGACTCGCAGCTCGGCCTTGCCCGTGCTGTCGGCCGGGCCGTGGAAATCACCGGCGCGGGTGGCGGGCAGGTACAGCACGCCCAGGCTGGTGCCCGCTGGGGCGGCGAAGAAGTCCCGGGCATTGAGGTCGGCGGCGTTCAGTGAAAGGCTGGCCAGGGTAGCCGTCAGGGCCAGGGTGATGCGGGGCACGGGCGTGGTCATGGGCGGTGCGTCTCTTGTTGGAGTTGTTGTTCGGCGAACGGCTCGCCGGCACACGGCAGGGGCTGGAAAAAGGGCAAAGGCTGCCCGTGGCCGTCACATTCGACGGCACTGATCAAGGGTGGTCAGGGGGCGGAATCAGCCGGGAGGGGCATGCAGCAACTGGGCGATGCGGGCCTTGTCCTTGACCCCGAGCTTGCTGTAGATGGCCCGAATGTGATGGCGCACGGTGTTGGGCGACATGCCCAGGTCCCGGGCCACTTCCTTGTAGGTCTTGCCTTCGCCGAAGCACTGGGCGACGGCATTTTCCCGTGGGCTGAGCCGGGGCAGCAGGTTGCGGCTGCGGGCCGCCAGGAGGCAGAGGTCGCCTACCGCCGAGGATTCCACCTGCAGGGACTTGCCTTCGAAGCCGCCGGGGTCCAGCGCCATGGGCAGTTGCGGGCCGCTCCACTGCGGCCATTCATGCAGCAGCAGGTCGACGAAGCCGCGTTCGGCGCATTGCAGCACGCCGCGCTGGTCGCACACGGCCAGGGCCAGGTTGCGCGGGCCGGTGAGTTTCTCGCGCATGGCCACCAGGGTGCGGATCTGGTTGGCCGACACTGCGGCCACCAGGTGCAGCATCAGGTTGTTCAGCAGGTGGCAGTCGCCCTGGTTGAAGCGCGGCGCTCCCGGGGCGCGGTACAGCGCCAGGTGATTGTTCAGGTGGGTGTGGGGGTCGATGTGCACCACGCACAGCAGTTCGCCGATGTTGTACTGGCGGCCCAGCCAGTTGAGGCCGGGACCGTTGTCCGGATCGGCCATGTCGACGATCACCGCCCGGCCCGGCACCTCGTGGACCCGGCTCACCGTGACATCGATGTGGCGGATCGATTGCCAGTCCGGCAGGTAGCTCGGTGGCAGGCGGTACAGGTAGCAGCTGTGTTCATCCGGCAGGCCATCCACCAGTGCGGCACGGCCCCACCAGGCGCTGTCGAAGGGCAGGAGCCTGCTGATGCGCGCCAGTGCATGCTGGTGCAGGTTTTCGATGTCCCTGTTCTGCGCCAGTTGCTGCAGTTCAAGGGTCAGTTCGCTGAAGGCCTGCAACAGGCTGGCCGGGGCACGCTCGGGGTGGTTCATGGGTCTGTACCTCTGTGCGACGTTGTTATTGTTTTCGTCACGGAAGGGGTTTGGGACCGGTACGTCAGGGGACGTGGGCAGGGCCTGGTTCGAGTATCGATGGCTTGGAAGAGCCGCGCCATCCTACAGATGCAGGAGGTGGCCCTTGGCCCGGATGCCGGCGGGCATCCAGGCGCGGGAAATGACGGCCAGGAGGGAAGGGTTCAGGCCGCCCGGCAAGGGTGGGCCAGGCGATGGAAGCAACGGCTGAAGTACACCAGTGAGTCGCCGTGCTCCAGCACGCCGATTTCATCCAGTTCCACCAGCATTACCGAGTGCGTGCCGATTTCCTGGACCTCGGTGATGCGCCCCTGCAGGCTGGCCAGGGCGCCCTCCAGCACCGGCAGGGCCTGCAGGCCGTCGCGCCAGCGGTGCAGGCCGAAGCGCTGGTCCATGGCCACGCCGGTCATGCCGGCAAAGTGCCGGGCCACTTCTTCGTGTTCGCCGCTGAGGACGTTGACGCACAACCGCCCGTTGCCCTTGAACACCGGGTTCAGGGCGCTGTTGCGGTTGACGCAGACCATCAGGGTCGGCGGGCTGTCGGTGACCGAGCAGACCGCCGTGGCGGTGATGCCGCAGCGGCCGGCGGGGCCGTTGCTGGTGATGACGTTGACCGCTGCGGTCATGTGCGCCATGGCGTTGCGAAAGGCGAGTTGCTTGGGATCGAGTACAGACATGACGAATTCCTCGTGGACGCAGGGCATTGCGCTGCAGGAGCCGGCTTGCCGACGAAGGGGCCTGGGGCCTTGTGGCGCTCTGGCGGGCGTTTTCGCTGGCAAGCCAGCGCCTGCACAAGCCCGCTCCTGCATGTGGCGTGGGCTATTGGCGGATGCGGTCCAGCATGTTGATGTCATCCGGGTTGCTCAGGTGCGGCACGGTCCAGCCGTCGAGGTCGTAGTCCCCCAGGCACTTGTCCACCAGGTCGGTCATGGCTTTCATCGAGCCGCTGGCCTGGGCGTGGCGCAGGCACTGCATGCGGATCTCGTCCTGGCTGCCGGCGTAGTTGATCTCGTACAACTCGTGGCGGCCGCCGAATTCGGTGCCGATGGCGTCCCACAGCAGCTTGAGGATCTTGATCCGCTCCTCGTGGCCCATGCCCCCGGAGCCCCGGCAGTAGGTACCGAGGTACTGGTTGAGCACCGGGTCCTTGAGGTCGCGGGAGCCGGAGGGCAGGTAGATCAGGCCGCTGGCCACCACCTGCTCGATGATCTTCTTGATGTCGGTGTAGGCCTGGGGCGCCAGGACCCGGTAAGCCTGCAGCGCCTGGGTACTGGGCAGGTAGACGCCGTTCATCCATTCACTGGCGTTGCCATGCATGGCGTCGGTCAGGGACCAGAACAGGTTGCGCCAGGCCACCACTTCGCCGACCTGGGCCTGGACCCCTCGGAACTCCAGGGAGCCGGTGCATTTCAGGGCCTTGACCAGCAACCCGGTGATGAAGTCGAGCTTGACCGCCAGCCGGGTACAGCCCTGCATCGGGAACAGGCGGCCGAACCCGCCCTGGGGGAACCATTGGCGGCAGCGCTCGAAATCGCGGTAGATCAGCACGTTTTCCCAGGGGATGAACACCTTGTCCATGATCAGGATCGCGTCGTTCTCGTCGAAGCGGCTGGACAACGGGTAGTCGAAGGGCGAGCCGGTCATGCCGGCCTGCAGTTCATAGGAAGGGCGGCAGATCAGCTTCATGCCCCGGGTGTTCATCGGTGCGATGAACATCAGGGCGAAATCGGTGTTGTCCCCCAGCAACTGGGCCGAGCCCTGGCCGACGAAGTTGTAGTGGGTCAGGGCCGAGTTGGTGGCCACCACCTTGGCGCCGCTGACGATGATCCCGCCTTCGACTTCCTCGTCCACCGAGATGAACACGTCCTTGACCTGATCCACCGGTTTGTCGCGGTCGATGGGTGGGTTGACGATGGCGTGGTTGAGGTAGAGGCAGGCTTCCTGGATGCGCTTGTACCAGGTGCGGGCGTTGTCTGCGAAGCGCCCGTAGAACTCCGGGTTGGCCCCCAGGGCGCTGCCGAAGGCGGCCTTGTAGTCGGGGCTGCGGCCCATCCAGCCATAGGTCAGGCGCGACCAGTCGGCGATGGCATCGCGCTGCTGGCGCAGTTCATCGGGGCTTTTCGCCGAACGGAAGAACTTGTGGGTGTAGCCGCCGTTGCCGGTGTCGGTGTCCCAGCACAGTTGCTCCTTGGTGGCCGGGTCGTGCAGGGCGTCGTACAGGCGGGCCATGGAGGCCGCGGAGTTGCGGAAGGCCGGGTGGGTGGTGACGTCCTTGACTCGGTCGCCATAGATGTAGATTTCACGGTCGTCGCGCAGGCTGGCCAGGTATTCGGCACCGGTCAGCGGGCGGTCGGTTGCGGCACGAAAGTCTTCAGGTTTCATATCCAGTCTCAGCGTTGTTTTTATTGACTGGGGCCATGATGGGCAGCCGCGGGAATGGACTAAATGGCTTTTCCGGCGAATGAATTGCACTTTTCATAGGGAGGCGGGTGGCCGGAGCCAGGGTCGAAAACGGTGGCTTAGGGGCGATGCTGTAGCGCTTTATCGATTCACTTCGCGTTGTGTTGTATCAGCAGTGATACACCGGTCACATTCAGAAATATTTTTAACAATCAGCCATATGAAAGCTCAAGTTCGGCCGATATCTCTGACAGGCCCGCGGACTTCCAACAGCGCGGCGCCCCACGTCGGCACAGCCCCTGATGCGCCGACGGCTCAACGGCATGGATGCCTGTCGCCCGTTCTCCCTCGAGAGTCGTCCTATGTCCTTGCGTAACCTGAATATCGCCCCTCGTGCTTTCCTCGGTTTTGCCTTCATTGCCTTGCTGGTCGTGGTGCTGGGGGTGTTTGCGGTCAATCGCATGGCGGTGATCCGCGAAGCCTCGATGGACATGGAAAGCAACCAGCTGCCCAGTGTCGGCTTTCTCGGCAACCTCACCGAGAACGTGCTGCGCCTGCGGATTCTTTCCTTCCGTGTGCTGGTGAACCGCGAGCCGGCAGGCTTGGCAGAAGCCCAGACGCGCATCGGCGTGCTGGTGGACAACGCCAGAAAGGCCCAGGCCAGCTATGCGGCCTTGCCGGCGGGGCCGCAGGAGGCTGCGCTGTACAAGACCTTCGCTACGACCCTGGACAACTACCTGCAGGCGCAGAACGAGATGCTCGAACTGTCGCGCCAGAACAAGCTGGATGAAATGCGCAGCCTGATCAATTCGCGGATCAAGGAAGGCACAGACCAGATGGGCGAGCAGTTGAACCAACTGATCGCGATCAACGCTGCTGATGCCAGGAGCGCTTCCAAGGCTGCCGGCGAGCACTACAGCAGCGCCATCGCCGGGATTGTGGCGGTGGCTGTGCTTGCCGCGCTGCTGACCATTGTTCTGGCGCTGTTGCTCACCCGCAGCATCGTCACCCCCCTGAACAAGGCCCTGAATGCCGCGCAGGTGATCGCCGGCGGCAACCTGCGCCAGGCCATCGAGGTCGATGGCAAGGACGAGCCGGCGCGGCTGTTGCAGGCCCTGGCCGAGATGCAGGCCAGCCTGCGCCGCACCATCGAGCAGATCGCCGGCTCGGCGACCCAGCTGGCCTCGGCCTCGGAAGAACTCAGCGCGGTCACTGAAGAGGCTTCCCGCGGCTTGCAGCAGCAGAACAACGAGATCGAACAGGCGGCCACCGCGGTCAACGAAATGACCGCCGCGGTGGAGGAGGTGGCACGCAACGCGGTGTCCACTTCCGAGGCTTCCCGGCAGTCGACCCAGGCCGCTCGCGAAGGTCGCGACCGGGTGGTGGAAACCGTGGACGCGATCCAGACCATGACCCACGACGTGCAGAGCACCTCGGTGATGATCGAAGGCCTGGCGACCCAGGGCCGGGATATCGGCAAGGTGCTGGACGTGATCCGCGCCATCGCCGAGCAGACCAACCTGCTGGCCCTCAACGCGGCCATCGAAGCGGCCCGTGCCGGCGAGGCCGGGCGCGGCTTTGCGGTGGTGGCCGATGAGGTGCGGGCCCTGGCCCATCGCACCGCCCAGTCGACCCAGGAAATCGAGAAGATGGTGGCCGGCATCCAGAACGGCACGGGCGACGCCGTGGAGTCGATGCAGCAGAGCAACCAGCGTACCCAGAGCACCCTGGAACTGGCCCGTGCCGCGGGCGTGGCCCTGGAGCAGATTGCCGAATCCATCAACCAGATCAACGAGCGCAACCTGGTGATCGCCAGCGCCTCGGAAGAGCAGGCGCAGGTGTCCCGCGAGGTGGACCGCAACCTGGTGAACATCCGCGACCTGGCCACCCAGTCGGCGGCCGGGGCCAACCAGACCAGCGCCGCCAGCCATGAGTTGTCGCGCCTGGCGGTGGACCTGAACGCTCTGGTGGCGCGTTTTGTGATCTAAGCGTCCAACGGCGCTGGCGCTCGCTCGACGAGTGCCGCGCCAGCACCTAGGGTTCTGGCTGAAGCATCTTTCATGGAGAAAGCGATGCGCTATTCAGCCCTGACCCAACGGATTGCCGGAGAAGGTTCCGCCGCCTGGGATATCCATTACCGAGCTTTGGCCTTGCGCGAGCAGGGGGGCGATGTGCTGTTGCTGACCATCGGCGATCCGGATTTCGACACCCCCCGGCCTGTGGTCCAGGCGGCCATCGATAGCCTGCTGGCCGGTGACACCCACTATTCGGATGTGCGCGGCAACCTGGCGTTGCGCAGTTGCATCGCCCGTTGCCACCACCAGCGCACCGGGCAGATCGTCGATGCCGAGCACGTGGTGGTGCTGCCGGGGGCGCAGTGTGCGGTGTTCTCCGTGGCCCAGTGCCTGCTCGACCCGGGGGACGAGGTGCTGGTGGCCGAGCCCATGTACGTCACCTACGAAGGGGTGTTCGGTGCCTGTGGCGCCACCGTGGTGCCGGTGCCGGTACGGGCCGAGCAGGGCTTTCGCCTGGACCCGCAGGAAGTGGCGGCGCGCATCAGCCCGCGGACCCGGGCCATGCTCATCAACAGCCCCAACAACCCCTCCGGGGCCAGCCTGTCCCTTGATGACTGGCAGGTCCTGGCGCGGTTGTGCATGGAGCATGACCTGTGGCTGGTTTCCGACGAGGTCTACGGCGACCTGATGTACGAAGGCCAGCACCTGAGCCCGGGCGGTCTGCCGCGAATGGGTGGGCGCACCGCCACCATCAACAGCCTGTCCAAGTCCCATGCCATGAGCGGCTGGCGGGTGGGCTGGGTGATCGCTCCGCCGGTGCTGGCCGGGCACCTGAGCAATCTGGCCCTGTGCATGCTCTACGGCCTGCCGGACTTCATCCAGAATGCGGCAGTGGTGGCGCTGACCCGCGAACTGCCGGAACTGCCACGGATGCGCGAGGAGTACCGCCAGCGCCGCGACCTGGTGTGCACGCTGCTCGGGCAGTGCCCGGGCTTGCGGCCAGTGCTGCCCGATGGCGGCATGTTCGTCATGGTCGACGTACGCCGCACCGGGCTGGGCGCCCAGGCGTTCGCCGAGCGACTGCTGGAGGGTTATGGGGTTTCGGTGCTGGCGGGCGAAGCCTTCGGCCCCAGCGTGGTCGGGCACATTCGCATTGCCCTGGTGCTGGACCGCGAACGGCTGGCCGAAGCCTGCCGCCGCATCGCCCAGTGCACCGCGCAACTCCTGGCCCTGTAGGAGCCGGCTTGCCGGCGAAGAGGCCCTTGAGTCTTCCATCGCCCTTGCCGACGCCTTCGCTGGCAAGCCAGCTCCTACAGAGGTGGGGCGCTTTCGGGGGTTAGAAGCGCAGGGTCGCGCCGGTGGTCAGCCAGCGATCGCGGTCTTCGGTCAGGTGCTGGCCAACGATCAGGTCCAGGTCCAGGTGCTGGCCCAGATGCAGGCGCGGGCCGGCCTGCCAGCCCTGTTCGCCGCCGCGTTGGCCGTAGCGCTCGGCAATCAGGGTCAGGCTCTGGGCCAGGTCGTACTCCAGCCCGCTGCCCCAGGCCCAGCGGTGGCTCTGGTCGCCGTCGTCATAGGCGTGGGCCCAGCCGGCATTCAGGTTCAGGCGCAGGCTGGCAACAGGGCTGAAGGTCAGTGGCAGGGCGAGGTCGCCACCGTCGAAGCTGTGGCTGCGGTTCAGGGCCCAGTGGGCGGAGCCGGCCAGGGCCAGTTGCAGGCCCAGGTCTTCACGGTCCAGCAGGGCCAGCTTGACCTGGGGGCTGAGCTGGGTTTCGCCCTGGCCGTCGGCCTGCTGGCGCTGCATCGCGGCCCCCAGTTGCACCCAGGGCAGTTGGCTGAAGGTGCAGGCCGGGGCCACCACGCTGGTGTGGCTGGAGCCCTGGTGGCGGGTGCTCTGGTACCAGACATCGACATTGCATTCCCCGGGAGCGTTGATGGCACCGTCATCCACCACGTAGGCGCCGCCGGCGGCCTGGGCCTTGGAGCACAGGGCCAGGGTGGCGGTCGCGCTGGCGGTGAGGGCGAGGAACAGCAGGTTGCGCTTGAGCATACGGCTTTTCGCGGCAGGCAGAGGGTGGCCAAAGGCGCTGGAACGCGAGGGGCGATGTGGAGTGTGCTTGGACATGGCGGATCTCGTTCTGGGTTGGGGCACCGGTGCATCTGGCGTGCGGGCCGGTGCAGAGGGTGGCGGCTTGGGAGGCTTACTGGTCGGCCATCGACAGAACCTGGATCTGCCGGGCCCGGGCCTGGGCCAGCAGTTCTTCGGTGTCTTCCCCTCCGGGCAGGGCGAGGACGATGTCGGGGCGGCTGTCGGCCAGCATGAAGGCGTTGCGCAGGCGTTCGGCGTGCTTGCCATGGCGTTGCCAGTTGGGCGGGTAGCGGACGATGTCGGCGCCGATGTCCCGGGCCCAGTCCTCGATATGGGCGCCGAGGAACTGGCTGCCGCCATGAATCACCACGCGGGTTTCATGCAGGCGCTGAAAGGCGTCGAGGACCTGGCGGCACCGGCGGTCGTCGGCGTAGTAGCGGCCGGCGCAGATCAGGACGCGCATGGGCTGTTCTCCTTTACCGGGCTGATGCTGGTCTCGCCGGGCAGCGGTTCGTTGAGGTAAGCGTGCTCGATGTCCCGTTCACCGGCGCGCTCCAGGGCCGGGTAGGCCAGGGCGGCGATGTGGTGGTGAACCCGCCGGTAGTCGCGCAGCAAGCGCTGGAAAATGTCCCCGGATTCGGCCCAGGCGCCACGGTCTTCGCGCAACTTGCGAAAGTGCTCGCGGCTGGCGGCGGCTTCCAGGCGCCGTACGTTTTCCTTGCGCGCCACCAGTTGGTGGGCGGTGGGCAGGTCTTCGCGCAGGAACACGGTGATGGCCAGGCTCAGGCTGTCCAGCAGTTCCTGGTGCAGCGGGTACAGGGTGCTCAGCTCGAACTCGGAAAACGGCTCGCCACGGCGCAAGCGCCGCGCGGCCAGGTGCGCTAGGCTGGTGGCGAGAATGTCCCCGGCGTGTTCCAGGTTGATCACCAGCAGCAGGATTTCCTGGGAGCGGTCGGCATCCTGGTCGCTGATGCCTTCCTTGCCGATATCCGCCAGGTAGGCGCGGATCGCCGCGCTGAGCAGGTCCAGGGACTGATCGATATGGCGCACCTGATCGGCATTGGCCTGGTTGGCGGTGCGAAACAGCTGCAGCACCCGGTCGAGCATGCCCGAGAGCATGTCGGCCATGCGCAAGGCTTCGCGGGCGGCGTTGGACAGGCCGATATTGGCCACTTCCAGGCCGGCTTCGTCCAGGTACAGCGGCATGCCCGGGTCGGTCACCGCGGCCGGGGCCGGCAGCAGCCGGGTCAGCAGCTTGGCCATTGGCCCGGTGAAACCGATGAACAGCAGCGCCAGCACCAGACTGAAGGCGGTGTGCAGGGCCACCACCAGCAGTGCCGGAGGCAGTTGCTCGATGACGTGCCACTGGCCCAGGGTGGCGATCCAGGGCATCAGCAGCGCCGCTCCCGACAGGCGTACCAGCAGGTTGCCCAGGGGCAGGCGCCGGGCCACGTTGCCGCTGGCGCTGAGCAGCGAGGGCAGGGTGCTGCCGAGGTTGACCCCCAGCACCAGGGCCATGCTGGTGGCCGGCGACAGCAGCCCAGTGCCGGCCAGCGAGGCGATCAGCAGCACCACGGCAACGCTGGAGTGGCACATCCAGGTCAGCAGCAGCGCCACCAGCAGGGCCAGCAGCAGGTCGCCGTCGAGGCTGGTCATCACCAGCTGGAACACCGGGGTGCCTTCCACCGCCCCCAGGGTCGCGCCGAGCATGCCCAGGGCCAGCAGCATCAGGCCCAGGCCGATCAGTGCGCAGCCGATGCTTTCAAAGCGCGAATCGTCCCGTAGGCGAAAGCACAGGAAGCCCGCCAGCAATGCCACAGGTGCCGCCAGCGAGAGGTCGAGGCTGAGCAGCTGGACCACCAGGGTTGAGCCGATATTGGCCCCCAGCATCACCGCCAGCGCCGGGGCCAGGCCCAGGGTGCCGGCGGCGGTGAAGGAGCTGGCCATCAGGCTCACCGCAGTGCTGCTTTGCACCACGCCGGTGATGCCGACGCCGCACAGCAGCGCCAGCCAGCGGTTGTTCAGGTGTTGCCCGAGCCAGTGCCGCAGCGGGCTGCCGAAGCCCCGCAGGAGTGAGCCGCAGATCATCTGCGAGCCCCACAGCAACAGCGCGATGGCGCCGGCCAGGTTGATCAGAAGAGTAGTGCCCGACATGAGTATTCTCCCGGGACTGTGACAGGTTTCAGGCAATCGCCAGGCGCAGCGAGGCGCGGGTGATGGCGGCGCTGAACCCCAGCAGGAAACGCATTTCAACGGCGCTCAGCAGGCCCCGCACATAGAGGCGGATGCTCAGGCGGGCGAGCAGCCTGGCGCAGGCGCACAGGCCGCAGACCAGCAAGGCCTTCAGGCCGCGTTGCAACAGCGAAAAAGCTTTGAAAAACATGGCGATGCTCCTTTCGGGCGAACAGCGTCGCCGTCGACAGGGCGCTGGCCGCGCCGACGGTGGCATCGTTGGTTTGCTGTATCTGGTGCGACCGCCGTGGGGCGGTCGCACCGGGCTCAGGCCCTTAGAACCACTGCTTGAAGCGGCGGATGTACAGGGTCTTCATGGTCTGGGCGACCACGCAGTAGCTGAGCAGGGTACCCACCAGCCAAGGGAAGTATTCCCATGGCAGCGGTACCAGGCCGACCATGCTGCCCAGAGGCGAGAAGGGCACATAGATACCCAGTGCCATCACCAGGCCCGTGGCGAGCATGACCGGCAGTGCCGCGGTGCTCTGGATGAACGGGATCTTGCGGGTGCGCAGCATGTGCACCACCAGGGTCTGGGAGAGCAGGCCTTCGATGAACCAGCCGGACTGGAACAGGGCGGCCATTTCCACGCTGTTGGCGGCAAACACGTACCACATCAGGGCAAAGGTGGTGATGTCGAAGATCGACGAGGTCGGCCCGATCCACAGCATGAAGCGCCCGATGTTCTTGGCGTCCCACTTGCGTGGCTTGCTCAGGTATTCCTTGTCCATCTTGTCCCACGGCAGGGCCAGCTGGGAGAAGTCGTACATCAGGTTCTGCAGCAGCAGGTGGATCGCCAGCATCGGCAGGAACGGAATGAAGGCACTGGCCACCAGCACCGAGAACACGTTGCCGAAGTTGGAGCTGGCGGTCATGTTCAGGTACTTCATGATGTTGCCGAAGGTCTCGCGACCCTTGATCACTCCTTCCTCCAGCACCATCAGGCTCTTTTCCAGGAGGATGATGTCCGCCGATTCCTTGGCGATGTCGGTGCCGCTGTCCACCGAGATGCCGACGTCGGCATCGCGCAGCGCCGGAGCGTCGTTGATGCCGTCGCCGAGAAAGCCCACGGTGTGGCCGTTGGCCTGCAATGCCTTGAGCACCCGGGACTTCTGCAGCGGGGTGAGCTTGGCAAATACCGTGCGCTCTTCCACCAGGCGCCCCAGCACTTCGTCGTCCATGCGCTCGATGTCACGACCCAGCAGCGGCTCGCCGACTTCCAGGCCGACCTCGCGGCAGATCTTCGCGGTGACGATGGCGTTGTCACCGGTCAGTACCTTCACGGTGACCCCGTTGTCGCGCAGGGCGGCAATCGCCGGGCCGGCGGTTTCCTTCGGCGGATCGAGGAAGGTCAGGAAGCCTTCGATCACCAGCTCGCGTTCGTCGCTGGCGCTGTACTGGTTCTTGATCTGGTCCCGGGCGATGTCACGGGTGCCCACCAGCAGCACGCGGAAACCGTCGCGGTTGTAGTCTTCGGCCAGTTGCAGCAACTCGGCACGCAGGGCAGCGTCGATGGTCTGGGTGACACCGTTCTTGCGGACCCGGGTGGCGGTTTCCAGCATTTCCTCCACCGCGCCCTTGCACACCAGCAGGTGGTGGCCGCGGGCATCGGCGAGGATGACCGACAGGCGGCGCCGGACGAAGTCGAACGGTAGCTCATCCACCTTGCGCCAGGCGGCAGGAGGGGTGAAGTGCGGGTTCTCCTCGGCGAAGCTGACCACTGCGCGGTCCATCAGGTTCTTCATGCCGCTCTGGTGGTAGCTGTTGAGCCAGGCCAGTTGCAGCACTTCATCGCAGCGGCTGCCGCTGATGTCGACGTGATGTTCGAGGATGATCCGGTCCTGGGTCAGGGTGCCGGTCTTGTCGGTGCAGAGCACGTCCATGGCACCGAAGTTCTGGATCGCGTTGAGGCGCTTGACCACCACCTTGCGCTTGGCCATGGCCGAGGCGCCCTTGGCCAGGTTGGCGCTGACGATCATCGGCAGCATTTCCGGGGTCAGGCCGACGGCCACTGCCAGGGCGAACATGAAGGCTTCGGCCCAGTCGCCCTTGGCGAATCCGTTGATCAGCAGAACGATGGGCACCATCACCAGCATGAAGCGGATCAGCAGCCAGCTGACGCTGTTGACCCCGCGGTCGAAGGCGGTCTGGGTGCGGGAGCCGACGATGGAGCGGGCCAGGGAACCGAAGTAGGTGCGCGAGCCGGTGGCCACGACCACGGCGGTGGCCGTGCCGCTGACCACGTTGGTGCCCATGAAGCAGATGTTCGGCAGGTCCAGCAGGTCTTGCTGATCGGCGGCCTGGGCGGTGGCGGACTTTTCCTGGACGGCGCCCAGGGTGTCGTACTTTTCAACCGGCAAGGCTTCGCCGGTGAGCACCGCCTGGCTGATGAACAGGTCGCGGGATTCGATCAGGCGGATATCGGCAGGGATCATGTCACCGGCGGACAGCTGGATGATGTCGCCCACCACCAGGTCGCGCATCGGCACTTCACGCACCCGGGCCTGCATGCCCATCTGCTCGCGGCGCAGTACGGCGGCGGTGGTCCGTACCATGGCCTTGAGCGCTTCGGCGGCCTTGGCCGAGCGGTGTTCCTGCCAGAAACGCATCAGGCCGCTGGCCAGCACCATCACCAGGACGATGATGACCCCGGTGAGATCGGTTTCTTCGCCGGCCTGCAGCGGCAGCCAGAAGTCGGTGAAGAAACTGATACCGGTCAGGGTCATCAGCACATAGATGAAGGGGTTGTTGAAAGCCTGGAGCAACTGCACCAGAGCGTGTGGCGGACGGTCGTGGGCGACCTCGTTGTGGCCGTCCCGTTGCAGGCGGCCCTCGGCATCCAGTTCAGTGAGGCCGGCGGTGGTGGAGTTGACGTTGGCCAGGGTGACGGCCAGGCCGTTCTGGGCTTCGCGGGCGGCACGCATCGACAGCTTGTTGCTGTCACTGGTGGCGCTGGTGTTGCGGGAAGTTGGGGTTTTTACAGTCATGGTCTGTGCTCCTGCCGCCTGCTTGCGGCACGACACAGCAACACTCAACTAATTAAAGGCGAGCGAAAACATGTCGAGCCGCAGGTTAGCGATCGATTTTGATCTTGGCGTTTTTCAGGTTTTAACGTTCGCTGCCCAAACAATGAAGTTGTATGGGCAGCGAACCTACTACTGGCCTCTTCCATAACTTTCTCCAGTAACTTTATTAACTGACAGGCACTAGCACGCCGCCGAACTTCAACTTTTAAAGTTCGTTTGCAAACAACGGAAAGTTACCGCTGGTTCAGGCTGAGCTGCGTGCCCCGAGGTACAGGCCGAAGATCAGTCCGGCCTGCTGCAGGAGCAGGGCAGCGCCCCGACTCTGCGGGTCCTGGCTATCGTCGAAGCTCCAGCGTTGCTGCAACTGCCCGGTCATCGGGCAGACGCGCCAATTGGCTCGCAGGGCGGTCGAGGGGGTGGGGGCGGCACGAGAAAACGGCGAGCGCGCCAGAACCTTGGGCTCACGGCACAGCTTGACCCGCATGGTAGCGGCGAAGGCGCGAACGCCTGGCATTACAGAGGAAGTGAAGTGCATAACATTTGCCTCGCGACCGGACTGGTTCCGGGGGAGGCAAGTTACGTTGGAGCGTCAAGCCCTAGCGCAGCTTACCCGACCGCGGAGTCGAGTCCCGTCATTTTCAGGGTTAAGTGCCTGGCTCTGCGCAGCGGCAGTGACCAGACAGCGTCTAGATACTGTGTCCATTGGCTTCTTTAGTGAGTTAAACAAAGGGCCGTAATTACCGGCCCGCGCAATTTACTCAGGAGGGGTGCTGGAGTCAAGGTTAAATTGCCCTGAATCATTGGTCAGTTACGAAGTTTCAGGTGAGGTTCAGCTAAGGGGGGGAATTAGCTGATGCGAGAGGCGGATATATATAAGTTTCATATAAAGAAAGTGCCCATGACAGATGGGGATGTCATGAGCACTGAATATAGCGACGAGGATTATCAGTGCAGCAAGTGCTGGGAGATATCCTTGTAGGTCGCGCTATCGGTGGCCGCCATCAACTGCCGGCCATCCTTGAGGGTGCCGATGAAGGTCACTTCGTTTTCCGTACCCGCCATCAGGTACCCGGCCAGGGCGCCCACCGGGCCCAACAGCATGGCGCCGGCAATGCCGTAGCCCAGGGCGTCCTTGTTGGTGATGGGGCTTTCGCTGGCGATCTCCAGTGTCTTGAAGGCCGATGCCTTGACCTCGACGCCGTTGCTGTTGAATACCGTCTTGAGCCTGAAGGTGCCGTGCCGGTACTCGCCGGCGCCTTGCAGGAAATCACCTGATAAAACCTCAATCTTTGCCATGTTGAATCATCCTTATCCAAGCATAACCAGACAGGCCATTGAGCTCTCCGCCAGGGGGAGCGTCAACGGGGTTGCGATGAAGGGTGCTACCGCCAGTCAGCAGCCCTCGTTCATTCAGCCTCGGCCAGGTCACCCCGGGCCATGCTGATCCAGATCAGGGCTGTGAAGGGTTGTAGCAGCCCACGGGGCACCGGCCGTCGGCTTCCGACCAGTGGCTGGCCGGGGCCGGGCGCTCAAGGTGGTGTTAAAAAATGTTAGATTGAAAAACTTCTTCACATAATCCGTTCATTGGTGGATGATCGTTCACAGCCAAAGCTCAACCTGATAACAGCAGCAACAGGATGGCCATGATGATCGATTCGCTCCTGCCTCTCTCGGCACCTGCCCACGGTGCCATGCACCTTCCGGGCTTGCCGTCTGGCGCTGCGCCTGTTGCTGCCTGTGTTGCATTTGCCGGACCTGCAATCCGGATTTCCCTGTCCTGCCCGGTTCTTGCCCGGCGCCTGTCTGGCGCGGCACAGTCCTGGTCTCTTTCTGGAGTCCCCCATGAATAACAACAATGTCGGTGTCATCGGTCTTGGCGCCATGGGCCTGGGCATCGCCCGGTCGTTGCTGCGCAGCGGTTTCAAGGTGCATGCCTGTGACGTCCGTGCTGCGGTCACCGAGCAGTTCGCCAGCGAAGGCGGCGTGGCTTGCGCCTCGGCGGCGCAACTGGCCGGTGAATGCGATGTGATTGTCACCGTGGTGGTCAATGCCGAGCAGACCGAAAGTGTGCTGTTCGGTGAGGGCGGGGCGGCAGCGGCACTGCGTCCCGGCAGCCTGGTGATCGGCTGCGCCACCGTGGCCCCGACCTACGCCGTGGACCTGGGCCAGCGCCTGGAGGCCCTGGGCCTTTTGTACCTGGATGCACCGATCTCCGGGGGCGCGGCCAAGGCTGCCGCCGGCGAGATGACCATGATGACCTCCGGCCCGGCCACCGCTTACGCCAGGGCCGAGGCGATTCTGGGGGGCATGGCCGGCAAGGTCTATCGCCTGGGGGATGCCCATGGCCTGGGCTCCAAGGTCAAGATCATCAACCAGTTGCTGGCCGGGGTGCACATTGCCGCCTCTGCCGAAGCCATGGCCCTGGGACTGCGCGAAGGGGTGGACGCCGATGCCCTGTATGAGGTGATCACCCACAGCGCGGGCAACTCCTGGATGTTCGAGAACCGCGTTCCGCATATCCTCAAGGCCGACTACACACCGCTGTCCGCGGTGGACATTTTCGTCAAGGACCTGGGGCTGGTGCTGGATACCGCCCGGGCCAGCAAATTCCCGCTGCCGCTGTCGGCCACCGCGCACCAGATGTTCATGCAGGCCTCCAGCGCCGGTTTTGGCCGCGAGGACGACTCGGCGGTGATCAAGATCTTCCCGGGCATCGACCTGCCCGTGGCCAAGCCCGATGCCGAGTGAGGAGCCCGTGATGACGATTTCCAATCCACGCCCGTTGCTGGGCTGCATCGCCGACGATTTCACCGGGGCCACGGACCTGGCCAACATGCTGGTTCGCGGTGGCATGCGCACTGTGCAGAGCATCGGCATTCCCAGCGCTGAAGTGGCTGCCGGGCTGGACGCCGACGCCGTGGTGATCGCGCTGAAGTCGCGTACCACTGCGGCCAGCGAAGCGGTGGCCGAATCCCTGGCCGCCCTGCAATGGCTGCGGGACCAGGGCTGCGAGCAGATCTTCTTCAAATACTGCTCGACCTTCGATTCCACCGCGGCGGGCAACATCGGTCAGGTCAGCGAGGCCTTGCTCGAGGCCCTGGGCAGCGATTTCACCCTGGCCTGCCCGGCGTTCCCGGAGAACGGCCGGACCATTTTCCGTGGCCACTTGTTCGTCCAGGACCAGTTGCTCAGCGAATCGGGCATGCAGCATCACCCGCTGACGCCGATGACCGATGCCAACCTGGTGCGGGTCCTGCAATCCCAGACCCGGCTGCCGGTAGGCCTGCTGCGCTACGACAGCATCGCCCAGGGCGTGGAGGCGGTGCGCAGCAGGATCGCCGAACTGCGCGGGCAGGGTGTTGCCCTGGCGATTGCCGACGCGCTGTCCGATGCCGACCTCTATACCCTCGGCGCCGCCTGCGCCGACCTGCCGCTGCTCACTGGCGGTTCCGGGCTGGCCCTGGGCCTGCCGGAAAACTTCCGTCGCGCCGGCAAGCTGCGCGACCTCGACGCTGCAAGCCTGCCCAAGGTAGCCGGTGGCGAAGTGGTGCTGGCCGGCAGTGCCTCCCTGGCCACCAATGCCCAGGTCGATGCCTGGCTGGAAGCCGAGCGCCCGGCATGGCGCATCGACCCGCTGGCCCTGGCGGCCGGCGAGGCGGTGGTGGAACAGGCCCTGGCCTTTGCCCGGGAGCAGCAGGGCACGGTGCTGATCTACGCCACCAGCACGCCGGAAGAGGTCAAGGCGGTGCAGCGTCAGCTCGGTGCCGAACGTGCCGGAGCGCTGGTGGAGAATGCCCTGGGCGAGATCGCCCGGGGCCTGCGCGACAGCGGCGTGCGGCGCTTTGTGGTGGCTGGCGGGGAAACCTCCGGCGCCGTGGTCAAGGCCCTGGACGTGCGCCTGCTGCAGATCGGCGCGCAGATCGATCCCGGGGTCCCGGCCACCGTCAGCAGTGGCGGCGAGCCCCTGGCCCTGGCGCTGAAGTCCGGCAACTTCGGTGGTCGCGACTTTTTCAGCAAGGCCCTGGGTCAACTGGCGGGAGGTCAGGCATGAGCCGGGAAAACGCTCTGCGCGAAGAAATCTGTGATGTCGGCCGCAGCCTCTATCAGCGCGGCTACACCGTGGGCAGCGCCGGCAACATCAGTGCGCGGCTCGATGATGGCTGGCTGATCACCCCCACCGATATCTGCCTGGGCCGGCTCGACCCTGCAGCCATCGCCAAGGTCAACCTGGCGGGGGAGTGGGTGAGTGGCGACAAACCGTCCAAGACCCTGGCCCTGCATCGCCAGGTGTATGACCGCAATCCCGGGGTGGGCGGGGTGGTGCATACCCATTCCACCCACCTGGTGGCCTTGACCCTGGCCGGGGTCTGGCGCGAGGACGACATCCTGCCGCCGCTGACCCCGTACCAGGTGATGAAGGTCGGGCATATCCCGCTGATCGGCTACCAGCGCCCGGGTTCGCCCAAGGTCGCCGAGCAGGTGGCGCAACTGGCCAACCAGGTGCGTGGGGTGATGCTCGAACGCCTGGGCCCGGTGGTCTGGGAAAGCAGTGTGTCCAAGGCCAGCTACGCCCTGGAAGAGCTGGAGGAAACCGCGCGCCTGTGGCTGATGAGCCAGCCGCGCCCGGCACCTCTGGATCAGGCCGCCCTGGATGAGCTGCGGGACGCTTTCGGCGCCACCTGGTAAGCCCGCGACACTGCCAGCGTTTCATGCACGCCAGTCCACGGAAGCCTTCATGAGGCTTTCGCGGGGAGCGGCTTGCCGTTGAAAAACAATAACAACAGGATTTCCCGAGATGAATGACTGCATTTGCTTTACGGGTTCCCGCACCACCAGCACCCCCTGCCAGCCACTGGGTGGAGGGCTTGTGCAATGAGCCCGCTGATTCTGATGATCACCGCCGGGGCCGGTATCGCCCTGTTGCTGTTCCTGGTGCTCAAGTACAAGTTCCAGCCCTTTGTCGCGCTGATGCTGGTAAGCATCCTGGTGGCGCTGGTGGCCGGAGTGAAACCGGCGGAGCTGGTGGCCACCATCGAGGGCGGCATGGGCAAGACCCTCGGCCACATCGCCATCATCATCGCCCTGGGCGCGATGATCGGCCGCATCATCGAGCTTTCCGGCGGCGCCGAGGCGCTGGCCAAGACCCTGATCGAGCGCTTCGGCAACCGGCGCACGCCCCTGGCACTGACCATGGCCGGATTCATCATCGGCGTGCCGGTGTTCTTCGAGGTCGGGGTGATCATCCTCATGCCCCTGGCCTATGGCGTGGCCCGCAGTGCGCGCAAGCCGCTGCTGGTGTTCGCCTTGCCGATGTGCGCCGCGCTGCTCACCGTGCACGCCTTCCTGCCGCCGCACCCTGGAGCGGTGGCCGCGGCCAGCCAGCTGGGCGCGGACCTGGGCCGGGTGCTGATGTTCGGCCTGCCGCTGACCGCGCTGCTGTGCTACGTGGGCTACCGCGTGGCGGGGCGCATGACCCGGCGCAACTACCCGATGACCGATGACATCCGCGCCGAAGTCTACGGCCCGCACGTCACCAATGAAGACCTCGCCGCCTGGAACAACGGTTCCGAGCAGCCTGCCAGCCCCCAGGCGGTGGCCGCTGTGGCGCACATGGGCCTGGAAGAATCCACCGGCAGCCTGGCGGCGAAACTGCCGCCGGCTCCGCCACCGGGGTTCGGCCTGATCGTCAGCCTGATCCTGCTGCCCATCGTGCTGATCCTGCTGGGCACCCTGGCTACTTCCTTGCTGCCCCTGGAGTCCACCCTGCGTGGGGTGCTGACCGTACTTGGCGCGCCGCTGGTGGCGCTGCTGCTGGACACCTTGCTGTGTGCCTGGCTGCTGGGCTCGCGCCGCGGCTGGAGCCGCAGCCAGGTCTCCGACGTGATCGGCTCAGCGCTGCCCGGGGTGGCCATGGTGATCCTGATCGCCGGGGCCGGGGGGGTGTTCGGCAAGGTGCTGGTGGATACCGGGATCGGCGCGGTGGTCTCCGACCTGCTGCGCACCACCGGCCTGCCGGTGCTGGCCCTGGGTTTTCTGCTGACCATGCTGCTGCGTGCGGTGCAGGGCTCCACTACCGTGGCCCTGGTGACCACCGCCGGGATCATCGCGCCGCTGATCGCCACCCTCAACCTGAGCCCCAACCACATGGCCCTGCTGTGCCTGGCCATGGGCGGTGGCGGGCTGGCCATGTCCCATATCAATGACGCCGGGTACTGGATCTTCACCAAGCTGGCCGGCCTCAACGTCGCGGACGGCCTGCGTACCTGGACCGTGATCACCACCTTGCTCGGCACCTTGGGGTTCTGTATTACCCTGCTGATCTGGCCATTTGTCTGACCCTTTGTCCCAGGAGTTCCCATGCCTCGTTTTGCTGCCAACCTCAGCATGCTCTACCCGGAACATGACTTTCTCGAACGTTTCGCCGCCGCGGCGGCCGACGGCTTCACGGCCGTGGAATATCTGTTTCCCTACGACTACAGCCCCCAGGAGCTGAAACAGCGCCTGGACGACCACGGCCTGCAACAGGCCTTGTTCAACGCTCCGCCCGGCGACTGGGCGGCGGGGGAGCGGGGCATCGTTTCCCTGCCCGGGCGCGAGCAGGAATTCCGCCAGGGTTTCGACAAGGCCCTGGAATACGCCGCGGTGCTGGGCAACTCGCGGGTCCACGTGATGGCCGGCCTGCTGCCGTCCGAGAACGATCGCCCGCGGCACCACGGCGTCTACCTGGAGAACCTGGCCCACGCCACGGCCCAGGCGGCCAAGGTCGGGGTCACGGTGCTGCTGGAGCCGATCAACACCCGGGACATGCCGGGGTTCTTCCTCAACCGCCAGGACCAGGCCCAGGCCATCTGCAAGGAAGTCGGCGCGGCCAACCTCAAGGTGCAGTTCGACTGCTATCACTGCCAGATCGTCGAAGGCGACCTGGCGGTGAAGCTGCGTCGGGACCTGGCGGGCATCGGCCATATCCAGATCGCCGGGGTGCCGGACCGCCACGAGCCGGACCTGGGCGAACTGAACTATCCCTACCTGTTCCAGCTGATGGACGACCTTGGCTACGACGGCTGGGTCGGTTGTGAATACCGCCCGCGCGGCAACACCTCCGCCGGCCTGCAGTGGCTGCGGGACTGGCAGGCGCGCTAAGGCTCGGCGGTGTAGCCGCCACTGCAGGTTGCGAAGCAAAAGGTATCTGGGGAGCGTCGCGCAAGGCCCTGGGGGGCCTTCGCGCATCGCTTTATGTAGCCGCTGCCGCAGGCTGCGAACGAGCCGCAGGCTCGCAGCGATTCCCTGGCCGTCGAGGCCCCTGCGGTGCCTTGCGCAGCCTGCGGCAGCGGCTATAGATGATACGTAGCGATAAACACAGGAGTTTTCCCATGCAGCGTTTTGCCTGCCGGGCCGCGCTCGGCCTGATTTTGTCCCTGGGCGGTATGTCCCTGGCCGCGGCCGCGAGCTTGCCGCCGGCCACCGAGGGGGATTGGGTGGCCCCGCAATTCACCTTCCACAACGGTGAGCAGCTGGCCAACCTGAAGCTGCACTACATCACCCTGGGGGACCCCAAGCACCCGGCGATCCTCTATCTGCATGGCACCTATCGGCCGGCCAGCGACCTGTTGAGCAAGGATTTTGGCGGTGAACTGTTCGGCCCCGGGCAACCCCTGGATGCCAGCAAGTACTACATCATCGCCACCGACGGCATCGGCGTCGGCCAGTCGAGCAAGCCTTCGGACGGCCTGCGGGCGCGGTTTCCCCAGTACAACTACGAGGACATGGTCCAGGCCCAGTACCGGCTGCTGACCGAAGGGCTGGGGGTCAAGCACCTGCGGCTGATCATCGGCAATTCCATGGGCGGCATGCAGGCCTGGATCTGGGGCCAGAAGTGGCCGCAGATGATGGACGCCCTGGTGCCCATGGCCTCCCAGCCGGGGGAAATGTCTTCGCGCAACTGGATGATGCGCCGCCTGCTGGTGGAGTCGATCAAGCAGGACCCGGCCTGGGAGCAGGGCAACTACCGGCAACAGCCGCCGTCGCTGCGCCTGGCCAACGCGCTGTTCGCCACCGGCACCAGCGGCGGCACCCTGGCCTATCAGGCCCTGGCGCCGACCCGGGCCCAGGCTGACCAGCTGGTGCAGGAGCGCCTCAAGGCCAGCCAGGGCGCCGATGCCAATGATTTCATCTACCAGTGGCAGTCCTCGGCGGACTACAACGCCATGCCGGGGCTGGGCAGGATCCAGGCGCCGGTGCTGGTGATCAACGCCGCGGACGACGAGCGCAACCCGCCGGAAACCGGCACCCTGCAAGCGGCGCTTAAACAGGTGAAAAATGCCCGCCTGCTGCTGATTCCCGCCAGCGCCGAAACCCGTGGCCACGGCACCACCGGCATGGCCCGGTTCTACGCCCGCGAACTGGGGCAGTTCATGGCCGACACCGAGAAAAACCGCTAGCGGCCACTGCGCGCTCTTGGTGGCGAGGGAGCAAGCCCCGGCTGGGCGGCGCGCCGCTCCAAACTCGGACGGCGCGGTGTTTCAGGGAGTGATGGGGGCAGGGATTGCGCCTGTTGCGCAGACGAGCGGAAGCAAGCTCCCTCGCCACAGGGGGCTATAGCTGGCTCAGGATTGTGCCGGCAGCAGCAGTTCCACACCGTGCTTGCGGATCCCGTCCGCTGCCGCAGGGGCCAGTGCGGCGTCGCTGATGATGATGTCGAACTGTTCCAGCCCGGCGATCTTGTACATGCTGAAGGTGCCGTACTTGGAGCTGCTGGCCACCAGCACCACCTGGGTCGCCGACTGCATCGCCACCTGCTTGACCTCGACCTTCAGCGCCGATGGCGTGGTGATGCCCCGGCGCAGGTCCCAGGAACTGGTGGAGATAAAGGCCACGTCGGTCACCACCTGGCGCAGGGTGGCCACCGCCAGCCCGCCGACACAGGAGTGGTTGGAGTGGTCCAATTGCCCGCCGGTATGGATCACCGTCACCTGGGGCGCGTCCATCAGGGCCTGGGCCACGCCGAAATCGTTGGTCACCACGGTCATCCCCGACAGCGCCTTGATGTAGGGCACGATTTCCAGGGTGCTGGTGCCGGCGTCCAGGTACACGGTCATGTCCGCGTGCAGCAGGCTCGCCGCCAGCTTGGCCATGGCCTGCTTCTGCGGCAGCTCCACCACAGCCTTGGACTGATGGCTGGGCTCGCTGTGCAACTGGCTGGCGATGCGCACCCCGCCGGTTACCGAGTGGGCGCGGCCTTCCTGCTCCAGCAGGGCGATATCCCGGCGCACGGTCATGTGCGAGCAGTCGAACATCTCCATCAACTGATGCACGCTGAGCACCTGGTGCTTGCGCAACTGGCGCAGGATCTGCTCGCGGCGCTGCTCGGGAATCATCGGTGCGCCGCTGTCACTGGCAAGGTCCTTGGGGGTAGGCATTGAAGCTCCGGTCTGGCGGGTCGGCAAAGGCAGGAATCGGCACGCCATAGTAGCGAAAGTAGCCGCCGCGGACGAGATTTAGTGCCGTGTGCAAGTCAGGAAAGCATGGCCATCGGTCAGGGGCAGAAGGGGCAATACAGATTGTCGAGAAAGTCCTGGCTGTCGATGTTGGCGTCCAGCACCTGCACCACCACCGGGCCATGGTGCCTGCATTCCAGGATCTGCCCGGCGCCGCTGCGGTTCGGCTGTTGCTCGCTGAATTCATTGCAGCCGCACCAGGGGCATTTGCGCACGGTTGCATCGTTCTGGCCGAGTATTGCCAGGTCCCAGCCGCAGCCGGTGCAATTGAGGCGATACAAAGGGCGGGCAGGGGTAAAGGTCGGCATAGGGGAACTCCAGGTCAGGGGCCTCAGCCCGGGGTCAACAGGCGCTTGAGCGAGCGGGTCAGCGGCTGGCGTGCCTTGCGGCTCTTGAACGGCCCCGGGATGTGCCGCAGGAAACTGCGCCAGGGGTAGCCACCGGGATTGCGCTCCGCGGAACCCAGGTAATCATGCAGGGCCAGGGCCGATTCGCGGTTGAAGGCCCAGAGCATCTGGCCTTTGTAGAGTACGGAAAAATAGGCTTCGCCTGGCCAGTTCAGATGGTGGCGCGCCGCGTAGTGGCAGTGCTCGCAGCGTACCGACCCCAGGTCCAGGCCGTGATCGCGGTACCAGTAGGCTGAACGCTGCCAGTGGCTGGGGCTGTAGCCATCGGGCAACGGACCCAGGCTCTGCATCGGGTCGCCATGCAGGCCGGGAAAGTACAGGGCGTAGTGGTGATAGTGGCCGCAGTTATCCTGCTCTTTCCAGTACTCCAGCAGCGGGTGGGCCTGGAAGAACGGCACATCGGCCTTGCGTTCGATGGGCCTGGCCACGACGAAGTCGAAGCAGGCCTGGCCTGCGCACTGCGGGCAACTGAGCGCCAACTGATGGGGCATGGGGCTCCAGGGGGCAAGGCTGGTCATGGGTGAATCAATCTACCTGTGGCGTGGCCTGGTCAATATGCCAGCGTTGCTTGAGCTGCTGCAGGCTGCCATCGCGCTTCATGCCGTCCAGGGCCTGCTGCCAGCGGGCCACCTGGGCCGCATCGACCTTGGGCGAAAAGGCGATGTAGGCGTCCTGGTGCATCAGTGGCATCTGGTAGCGCAACTGGTCGAGGGCCAAGCCCTCTTCGGCGGCGAAGGTGCTTACGCTCATGGTGTCGGCCACCACGTATTGCACGCGGCCGACCTGCAGCAGGCGGATCATGATTTCCGGGCTGTCGACGCCCCACAGGTTGTCCAGCCCCTGCTGTTTGAGGTAGCTGTAGACCAGCCATTTGCGCGGCACGGCAATCTGGCCCCGGGTCTGGTGCAGGTCGGTGACCGGCGTGCTGTCGCCATTGCGGGTATAGAGGGCGGTTTCGGTGCGCATCAACGGGCCTACCCACTGGTAGCGCGACTCGCGCTCAGCGGTGCGCAGTATGGTGAACACCGCCGTGTCGTCATCGCTTCCGGCATCGCGCAGGGCCCGCAGCATCGGCCGCAGCTGCACGTTCACCGTGTCTCCGCTGCGCTGCGCCAGGGCCTGCACCACATCGACACCAAACCCCACCATCCGCTCGCCCTGCTGGAAGTGCAGCGGCGGGTGGTTGTCGGTCAGCATGCGCAACTCGCCAGCGTGGGCCGCAAGGCTCAATAGCGGCAACAGTACCTGCAGCATCCATTTCATGCAGTGCCCTTGGAGTTTGAAAACGCAGAGCTTAGTACGACTGGTTGCCGCCTGTCGCGATAAAAGCTGCCGGCTCCGTGCCAGGCTTCAGAGGGGGTTGCCCGGGGGCTTTTTTCGTCGGGATATCGCTGAAAACACTCCACTGCAGTTATTCTTGCGCCGCCTTTTCAGAATGGAATCGACCCATGTTCGCTCCCCTTGTTCGTCCCTTGCGAGCCACTGGCTTGCTGTTCGCGGTCCTGGCCTGTTCCCAGGGCGTGCAGGCCAGCAGTTTCGACTGCGCCAAGGCCGCCAGCAGCAGTGAAAAGGCCCTGTGTGCCGACCCCTATACCGCCTCGCTGGACAGCCAGCTGGGCAAGGCCTGGAAGGCGACCCTGGCCAAGGCCAAGGACCCCAAGGCGCTGCGCCTGGACCAGCGTGAATGGCTCAAGGAGCGGGATCAGTGCGCAGCCGACCTGGGTTGCCTGCGCAGCAAATACCTGAGCCGCCTGGTCGCGTTGCGTTATGTGAATGTGCCGTTCGAGTGGCAGGGAACCTGGCAGCGGGTCTCGGTCAGCCCGTTCTACACCGGTGATCTGGTGATCCGGCGCACTGGCGAGGATCGCCTGAGCTTCGATCTGTCGGCCATGGGCGGCGCCAACTCCGGCTCGCTCGCGGGCAAGGCGCAGATCAAGGGCGGTGAGGCCAGCTACAGCGTCGAGGGCTGCAACCTGCGCTTCACGCAGCGCAACGGCCTGTTGCAGGTGAGCCAGGAGGGCGACTCCTTTGCCTGCGGCGCTGGTTCAGGGGTGTATTACGACGGGCTCTATGTGGCTTCCAAGCAAGCCCTGGAGAGCCATTACGACCTGCTGTCCACGGCGCTGGTGCGCACCGAGGAAGAAGACCGGCGCGCCCGGAAACTGCTGAAGAAGGACTATCAGACCCTGCTCGACAGTGGCTCGTCGTTCTCCGCGGATACCTCGGCCGAACTCAAGGGCGCCGAGGTCACCGATATGTGGCTGCCGGGCCTGGCCACCACCAACGCGGCGATTTTCGTGCGCGGTACCCAGGGCCAGTTGTGGGTCGCGCTGTTGGTGGTGGCAGGGCCCAAGGATGAAGTACGGGTGCGTTACTACACCACCGAGCCTGAGTGGAAGCACAGCCTGCCGGATGTGGTGCAGAGCTGGTATGAAGCGCGCAGCAAGGACAAGCAGCTGCCGCTGGACATGATGCCCTGAGCCGGCGCGGCGAGCGGCCAGGGGCAGGGCGCGCAAGAGATTTCGCCGGACGGACAGGCGACAGCATCGGCGCACCTGCTAGAGTCTCGCCCCGGGCTGTGCGCAATCGCGCTTGGCGGGCGCGCAACACCACCGCCGTGCCCCCTGGAACCGGGGCCTGACGGGCAAATTCCTCAGGTTGGTGACGCGAAGCGAATATGAGCGTCTACGACTAGTGCAAGTGACACTGCCGCCGCCGTCATCGGCGCCTGGCACTTTGAAATTGGGAGAGTATGTATGGTCATCAAACCCCGCGTTCGCGGCTTTATCTGTGTGACGACCCACCCGGTCGGCTGTGAAGCCAACGTCAAGCAACAGATCGATTACGTCACCCAGCAGGGCGCCATCGACGCAGGGCCGAAGAACGTACTGGTACTCGGCGCTTCCACCGGCTACGGCCTGGCAGCGCGGATCACCGCAGCGTTCGGCTGTGGCGCCAACACCCTCGGGGTGTTCTTCGAGCGCGGCAGCGTTGACGGCAAGCTGGGCACCGCCGGCTGGTACAACACCGCGGCGTTCCACAAGTTCGCCGAAGAAAAGGGCCTGTACGCCAAGAGCATCAACGGCGATGCCTTCTCCGATGCGGTCAAGGCCGAGACCATCGAGACCATCAAGCGCGACCTGGGCAAGATCGACCTGGTGGTCTACAGCCTGGCCGCACCGCGCCGCACCCACCCCAAGACCGGTGAAGTGCTGAGCTCGACCCTCAAGCCACTGGGCAAGTCCGTGACCCTGCGCGGTGTCGACACCGACAAGGAAATCGTCAAGGAAACCACCCTGCAGCCGGCGACCCAGGAAGAGATCGACGGCACCGTGGCGGTGATGGGCGGCGAAGACTGGCAGATGTGGATCGACGCGCTGCACGAAGCCGGTGTCCTGGCCGAAGGCGCCAAGACCACCGCCTTCACCTACCTGGGCGAGAAGCTGACCCACGACATCTACTGGAACGGTTCCATTGGCGAAGCCAAGAAGGACCTGGACCAGAAAGTCATCGGCATGCGCCAGCAACTGGCCGGCCTGGGCGGCGACGCCCGGGTGTCGGTGCTCAAGGCCGTGGTGACCCAGGCCAGCTCGGCGATCCCGATCATGCCGCTGTACCTGTCGCTGCTGTTCAAGGTGATGAAGGAGCAGGGCAGCCACGAAGGTTGCATCGAACAGGTCTACGGCCTGTACAAGGACAGCCTGTACAACAGCGAGCCGGTGATCGACCAGGAAGGCCGCCTGCGTGCCGACTACAAGGAACTGCAACCGGCGGTCCAGGACCGGGTCAAGCAGCTGTGGGACCAGGTGACCAGCGAGAACCTCTACGAGATGACCGATTTCGTCGGTTACAAGCAAGAGTTCCTGCGCCTGTTCGGTTTCGAGATCGAAGGTGTCGACTACGAAGCCGACGTCGATCCGGACGTGAAGATCAGCAACCTGATCCAGTTGTAATCCGCTCGTAGCATCAGCCAGCGCCCCTCCCTCGTGAGGGGCGCTGTCGTTTGCATCCCCCTATTTCCCGTAGGAGCCAGCTTGCTGGCGAAGAGGCCCGCAGGTCTTGTGCTGGTCTTGGAGACGCCTTCGCTGGCAAGCCAGCTCCTACGAGGGCGGGGCGGGGCAATTGCGCAAGATCGTTCAAGCCAGGGGCGCCGGCAGATGGCACAGTCAGCGTCCGTTACTTGTGTGCAGGGTTTTATGTCCAGCGTTCTCCTACCCCGTGCCGCGTTCATCCGTGGCGCCATCGCCATCATGCCGCTGTCCCTGGCCACCGCGCCCTGGGGGCTGCTGGCCGGTTCCATGGCCATCGAGGCCAATCTCACGCCGCTGCAGGGCCAGGGCCTGTCGAGCATCGTTTTCGCCGGTGCCGCGCAATTGGTGGCCATCGGCATGCTCAAGGGCGGGGCGGGGATCTTCTCGATCCTGCTCACCACCTTGCTGCTCACGTCCCAGCATTTGCTCTACGGCATGAGCATGCGCTCGGTGATTTCACCCTTGCCGGGCCGCTGGCGGGTGGGCCTGGGCTTTCTGCTCACCGACGAGCTGTTCGCCTTGACCAGCGCCCACGACAAGCAGCAGTTCGACCGCTGGTACGCCCTGGGCGTCGGGCTGACTTTCTATGTGGCCTGGAACCTCTTCACCCTGCTGGGCATCGTGCTGGGCAAGAGCATTCCCGGCCTTGAGCACCTGGGCCTGGACTTCTCCATCGCCGCCACCTTCATCGCCCTGATTACGCCACTGGTGCGCAATGTGCCCACCGTGGTCTGCGTTGCCGTATCGCTGTTCTGCTCGGTGCTGTTCAGCTACTGGCACTGGGGATCGGCGCTGGTGCTGTCGGGGCTGGCGGGCATGACCGCAGGTTTTGTCTGCAACAAACTCTATCGGGGGCAAGCATGATGGTCTGGGCAGTCATCTTCGGCATGGGCCTGTTGGTCTTTCTCAATCGCTACGTGTTTCTTGAACCGCGCCTGCCGTTGCGCCTGAGCAGCAATGCCCGGCAGTTCCTCGGCTTTGCGGTGCCGGGCATGCTCACGGCGATCTGCGGCCCCATCGTGTTCATGCCCGACCACGAGCTGAACCTGCACTGGAGCAACCCCTACCTGCTCAGCTCCCTGGTGGCCATTGCGCTGGTGATCTACACCCGCAACACCCTGCTCAGCATGCTGTTGAGCATGGGGTTCTTTTTCCTCCTGCGCTGGTGGTTCTGAGGGCCGTTTGCGGTAGCCTGTGCAGCTTTCGGCACCGGCCGACCTTCAACCGCAACGGATGCATCGGATGAGCGACTTTCCCCACGATATCGACCTGGACGCGTTCTGGGACCGGACCACCAGCAGCAAGATCAACCAGCCCCCCGCCAGCCCTTCCGTCATAGCCCAGTTGCAGGCGCAACTGGGCTATCGCCTGCCGCTGTCCTACGTGGCCTTCATGAACCGCTACAACGGCGGGCGCCCGCACCTCAGCTGTTTCCCCACCGAGCAGGGCACCTCCTGGGCCGAGGACCACTGCGCGATCGACAGCTTTCTGAGCATCGGCTGCGATGGCGACTATTCCCTGGGCGGTGGCCTGGGCAGCCGTTTCATGATCGAGGAGTGGGGCTACCCGGACCTGGGGGTGTACATCTGCGATTGCCCCTCCGCCGGCCATGACATGGTTGCCCTGGACTACAGCGAGTGCGGGCCCGAGGGCGAGCCGCGGGTGGTGCATGTGGACCAGGAGGCCGACTACGCGGTGACAGTGCTGGCAGCGGATTTCGAGGCCTTTGTCCGCGGGCTGGTGTCGCCCGATGTCTACGACACCTCGGAACAGGATTACCTGGATGACCTGGACAAGGTCGCCCACGCGCCGTTCTCGCCCCTGCTGGAGGAACTGCTCGGCCATTTCAGCGCAGTCCCCGACCTGGGGCCGCTGATCCGCCAGATCGCCTTGCGCATCGTCCATGAGAAGCGCTACTTCGCCCTGCATGCCGATCCACTGTCGCAACTGCTCTATGACCTGCAGTTCTGGCTGTACCAGAATCGCTACCCGGTCCCCGACAAAGAGGCGTACCTGCAGGTCTATCAGGACATGATCGCCTTCGCCAGGGGCTTCGGCACCGGCGGCTACGCCCCGGATTTCATCCGCGACTGGTTCCGTAACCGCCTGGCAGGCGGCCAGCTGCGGCAGGCGGCGGGCGGGTTCGCCTTGGCCCCGGCCTACCAGGCGCAATTGCTGGAACAACTGGCCGGGTTTCGCCCCGCACCCCTTCACGCCCAGGAGCAGCCATGAGCGAGGAAACCATCCGCATCACCGCCGAACAGACCCTCTCCGACAACTGGTACGTGCTGAAGAAGTACAGCTTCGAGCTGCGCCGCCGCGACGGCAGCTGGCAGGCCCAGGACCGCGAGGTCTACGACCGGGGCAATGGCGCAACCATCCTGCTGTACAACCTGCAACGGCGCACGGTGCTGCTGACCCGGCAGTTCCGCATGCCGGCCTTCGTCAACGGCCACAGCGGCTACCTGATCGAGACCGCTGCCGGGCTCCTGGACAACGCCAGCCCCGAGGTGCGCATCCGCAAGGAAGCCCAGGAGGAAACCGGCTACCGGGTCGGCGAGGTGCAGAAGGTCTTCGATGCCTTCATGAGCCCGGGTTCGGTGACCGAGCGGGTGCATTTCTTCATTGGCCATTACCAGGCCGAAGACCGGATCGACGCAGGCGGCGGGCTGGAGCACGAAGGCGAGGACATCGAGGTCCTGGAACTGGATATCGACCAGGCCCTGGGCATGATCAAGAGCGGGGAGATCGCCGACGGCAAGACCATCATGCTCCTGCAATACCTGCAACTGCATGTGCTCAAGCCCCGCAGCCTGATGGTGCTGGTGGCCGGCCCTTATCGCTCTGGTACCGACGATGACCCGGCGCTGCTGGCGCGCAATGTCGAGGCCATGGAGCACTGCGCGGCGCAGGTCCTGGCGGCGGGGCACTTTCCGGTACTGGGGGAATGGGTGGCGTTGCCCATGACCCGGCTGGCGGGTTCCCGGGCGGTGGGCGACGAGATCTACAACCAGCGCTTTCATGCCTACGCCGAGCGCCTGCTGGAACGCTGCGATGCGGTGCTGCGCATCGGCGGGCCGTCGGCGGGCTGCGATGCCATGGTCGAGATCGGCCAGCGCCTGGGCCTGGCCCTCTATCACCGGGTGGAGCAACTGCCGGTGGTGCCCGGCGGCACTGGCTGACGCGCCGCTCCAGGATGCCCCGGCGCCGGCAATCGGCGCCGGGGGAATACCCGCACAGGCCCCGCCAGGGGCTTTTCTTCAGGCCCTGCGGGGAAAAACTGTCTATCGTCAATAGGCAAGCGGGAGCTTCGTCGAAGGCCGCGTGAGGCAGGGTCGCACCGGTCGGTTTGTCGTTATGGCGCCTGGAGCACTATGGAAAACTTCGGTCTTGATCCGTCTCAAGGGCGCAGCACCTCCAATCAGGCGCTGACCCGCGCCACCTTGCTGGGTTGCTCGGGGCTGCTGCTGGCGCTGTTTCTCTTCACCGGTGTGTTGCTGGTATACATCGCCCTCGACCAGAACCTCGAGGCCGAGCAGCACAACCGCCTGGACATCGACAAGGCCCTGCAATCCTTTGCCGGCAATGCCCGCACCACCCTCAAGGACTACGCCCTCTGGGGCGATGCCTACCAGCACCTGCACCTTAAGGTCGACCTGGACTGGGCCTTCAACCGGCAGAATTTCGGCCCCACGCTGTACCGCGACCTGGGCTTTGACGGGGTGTTCGTGATCAACCCGGCCGGCCACACCGTGTACTCCCTGGTGGCCGGCGACCTCAGCGAGATGGATGCCCGCGACTGGCTGGGCGAGGCGTTGCCGCCCCTGGTCAGCGCAGCGCGCGAGGCCGGCGGCAAGGTGGTGGACCGTTACCAGTCGATTGCCGGCACGCCGGCGCTGGTGCTCGCCGCTGTCATAGGCCCGGGCAACGACCCGCAAGTGCGCCCTGATGCCGGGCCGCAGTCGGTGCTGATCTTCGTCGCCCGTTTCGACCCGGCGCGGTTACTGGCCCTGGGCCAAGGCCTGGACATCGAGCATCTGCAGGTGGCCCGTGCCGCCACGGACCAGAGCTTGCCGACCCTGGACTTGCCCGACGGCGCCGGAACCCTGCAATGGCGGCCGGCGCGCCCCGGGCACCAGTTGCTGGTGCTGGTGATGCCGCTGTTGCTGCTGGCCGGCCTGCTGGTGGGCCTGATGGCGGCGTTCCTGTTGCGCCGCGCCGATGCTGCAGCGCAGGTCATGGACCGGCAGGTCCAGGCGCTGCGCGCCAACCGCTGGGCCCTGGCCGCGAGCGAGGAGCGCTTTCGCGATGTGGCTGAAGCTGCGTCCGACTGGATCTGGGAAGTCGACGGGCAGCTGTGCTTTACCTACCTGTCCGAACGTTTCGAGGCGGTTACCGGGTTGACCCGGGAGTCGACCCTGGGGCGGCCGATGACCGAGCTGCTGAGCTGCGAACAGGGTTCGCTGGGCCAGTGGCTGGCGGCCCCGGAGCGGCGTTCCCAGGCGATCCAGCAGTGCCTGTACCGGGATGGCCAGGGGCAGTCGCGAGTCTGTCGCCTGTCGGTGCGGGCCATGGCCGCCGGGGGCTTTCGCGGCACCGCCAGTGATATCACCGAGGAGGTCGCGGCTCGAAGGCGGGTCGAGTACCTGTCCCAACACGATGCCTTGACCGGCCTTGCCAACCGCACCCGCATGCAGGAGTTTCTCGAAGGCCGGCTGCAGGCCCCGCCGACCCTGCAGGAACCCCTGCTGATGCTCAGCGTCGACCTGGACCGTTTCAAACCGGTGAACGACCTGCTGGGGCACGCCGCTGGCGACCAGGTGCTGCACGAGGTGTCCCAGCGCCTGGCCCAATGCCTGCGCAGCGAGGACCTGGTGGCCCGGGTCGGCGGCGACGAGTTTGTCCTGGTGGTCACCGGCCAGGTGGCTGGCCACGAGATCGAAGGCTTGTGCCGGCGGCTGATCGAGCGGATCGAGGAACCGTTCTATATCGCCGGGCACGAGGTCTTCATCAGCGCCAGCATCGGCATTGCCCGGGCCCCGGGCGACGCCTCCCAGGCCGAAGAACTGCTGCGCTTTGCCGACATCGCCCTGTACGAGGCGAAAGCGGCGGGGCGCAGCACCTGGCGTTTCTATGCGCCCTACATGAATGTGCGGATCATCGAACGGCGGCGCCTGGAGCGTGACCTGCGCCATGCCATCGAGCAGGACCAGCTGCTCCTGCATTTCCAGCCGCGCTACCGCGTGCTCGATGGCCAGTTGATGGGCGCCGAGGCCCTGGTGCGCTGGCAGCACCCCCAGCATGGCTTGCTGGGGCCGGACGTGTTCGTGCCGATTGCCGAGGACACCGGGTTGATCCTGCCGCTGAGCAACTGGGTACTGCACGCAGCCTGTCGTGCGGCGCGAGCCTGGCCGGAAGGCCGACTGCTGGCGGTCAAGCTGTCGCCGGCGGAATTCCTACGCGGCCAGCTGGTGGCGCGGATCGCGGCGGTGCTCAAGCAGAGCGGCCTGGAGCCGTCACGCCTGGAGCTGGAAATGACCGACAAGGTGCTGCTGGACGACAGCCGCCACGTGCTCACCATCATGCAGGGGCTCAAGGCGCTGGGGGTGCAGTTGCTGATCGACGATTTCGGCACCGGCTACTCGGCGCTGCAGTACCTGCAGACCTTCCCCCTGGATGGCCTGAAGATCGACAGCAGCTTCATCGCCCGGCTCAACCACAACGATGCCGGGCGCTCCATTGTCGAGGCGATTGTCGACCTGGGGCATGCATTGTCCTTGCGGGTGGTCGCCGAGGGGGTGCAGGCCGCAGAGCAGTTCGGGGTCTTGCGCGACATTCAGTGCGATGAGGTGCAGGGCCCGCACCTGAGCCCGCCGCTGGACCAGGAGGCCCTGCTGAAGCTCTATGGCGAAGCCGCCCGGGCCTCGCGCCCGATCACCTGAGCCTGTGTTTCAGGGCAGGTGGTCGGCGGCGAAGTCGGCCTCCGAGCGCGCTTGCAGGCGGCCTTTGCGGCAGGCCTGCTGGAAGCGCTCGAAATCCCGTTCGTTCTGCGTGGCATAGGCCTGGGCGTAGTGCCACAGGGCTTCGGCCAGGGTTTCGCTCTTACCGATGTAGCCGCTGATCCGCGCGGCCTGGCCCGAAGCCTTGGCGTGGGCCCGGGCCAAGGCCCGGCCGCAGATCCTGGCATAGGCGGCGAAGGTGTCCTCGTCGAAGGTCTCAAGTTCCGCCGAGACCTTCATGTCGCGCAGTTGGCGCACATAGAAATGACGGCCGTTGGGGCCGGTGGTCCAGCCCAGGAAGAGATCGCTGGCGGACTGCATCAGGCGCTGGCCTTCCACCACCCGCTGGCCGTTGTGCCTTGGCTTTGAGCGTTCGCGCACATAGTCGGCGAGCACCGAGCGCCGGGCTTCCTTGAATTGCAGGAACAGTGGCCGCTGCTGGGCGTCGGTGAGCAGCGCCACCAGGCAGCGGGTGCCGACGCTGCCAACCCCCACCACCTTGAAGGCCAGGTCGCTGGGCTGGAACCGTGCCAGCAGGTCGCGGCGGTCGGCCTGCAGGGTGCCGCGGTAGTCGCGCATGAAGGTGTCGTACAGCGGCCGCCAGTCTTCCAGGCGCATCCAGTCATCGTCGGGGTCCAGCAGGCTGGTGGTGTTGTGCAGGTGGAAGATTTCCGGCAGGTCGTCGCGAATCAGCAGGCGGCCCCGGGCGTCGCGTTCGCTGATCTTGGGCAGGAGCTCGGCATGGGTGCGCCGGGCGGCCTTGTCGATGGCCCGTTGCACATGCTCCAGGGTGTCGCTGTTGGAGCGCGCCTGGTGCAGCAGGTCTTCGTAGGTCAGGGCGTCGTACCAGATCTCCAGGGCGCTTTGCCCGGCGCAGGTGGCCATGCTGCGCTGATAGGCGCCCACCAGTTCGCGGCACAGGGCCTCTTCGACCCCCGGGCCGTGGCGCAGGTGCCGGGCGGCAATCAGGAAACTCGCCACCAGGCGCTTGAGGTCCCACTCCCAGGGGCCGGGATGGACCTCGTCGAAGTCGTTGACGCTGAACAGCAGGTTGCGCTCGGGGGTGGCAAAGCCGCCGAAGTTCATCAGGTGGCAGTCGCCACAGATGGTCGAGCGCAGGCCCATGTCCGGGGTGCTGGCCAGGTCGTGGGCCTGGAGCAGGGCGTTGCCACGGTAGAAGGTGAAGGGCGACACCAGCATGCGCCCGTAGCGCAGTGCCACCAGGGACTGGACCCGGCCCTGGCTGGAGGCCTCGATCAACGGCAAGGGGTCGCGCTTGATCTGCCCGGGATCGGAATGGGAGCTGCGGGGGCAGTCCTTGCGGGCTTGCTTGCCGAGCTTGATCGAATCGTCGGGGCGGTTCATGGACAGCTCCTGTGCCAGGCCTTAGCGGTAGGGGGGCGGTGTGGCTAGGGTTGTGCGGGCAACTCCTGACGCGCCTGCCGGATCGGCAGTTCCACGCGAAAGGTGCTGCCGACGCCCGGCTGGCTCTGCACGCTGATCTGCCCGCCGTGCTTCTTGACGATGCCGTAGGACAGCGACAGGCCCAGGCCGGTCCCCTGGCCCACCGGCTTGGTGGTGAAGAAGGGGTCGAAGATCTTGGCCAGGTGCTCCTGGTCGATGCCGCAGCCGCTGTCGCTGACCTCCAGCCAGACCCGCTCGCCGTCCACGCCGTTGCGCAGGGTAATGGTGCCGCGCTCGGGGCCTATGGCCTGCGCCGCGTTGACCACCAGGTTCATCACCACTTGATTGAGTTGGGAGGGCAGGCATTCGATTTCCGGCAACGGCTGGTAGTCGGTGACCAGGTCGGCCTTGTACTTGAGTTCGTTGGCAACGATGTTCAGGGTCGAGTCGATGCCCTGTTGCAGGCTCGCCAGCTGCCATTGCTGGTCGCTGTCGACCCGGGAGAAGTTCTTCAGGTCCTTGACGATCTGCGCCACCCGGCCGATGCCTTCCTTGGACTCCCTGATCAGTACCGGAATGTCCTGCTGGAGGAAGTCCAGGTCGATGCTCTCGCGCAGGCTCTGCAGGTGCTTGCGCAGTTCCGGCGCGGCGATGGCTTCTTCGGCCTGGCGATAGGCGCTGAGCATCTGGTCGAGCTGCTGCAGGTAGCCTGCCAGGCTGCCGAGGTTGGAGGACACGAAACCGATGGGGTTGTTGATTTCGTGGGCGACCCCGGCGGCCAGTTGCCCGAGGGAGGCCAGTTTTTCCGATTGCACCAGCTGGTTTTCCAACTGCTTGCGTTCGTCGATCTCCAGTTGCAGCGCCGCCCCGGCCTGCCTCAGGTCTTCGGTGCGCTGCTGCACCAGGTGCTCCAGGTGATGCATTTGCAAAAGCGCGCGGGCGGTCATTTCCCACTTGCTGGTCAGGGTGTTGGCCATCTGCTGGACTTCGATGTTGTCAAAGGGCTTCTTCAGGATCAGCAGGCGGTGATGACCCTGCAGGCGCTCCAGCAGCTCTTCCCAGGAATAGTCGGAGTAGGCGGTGCACACCACCACCTGTAGCCGCGGGTCCTGTTGCCAGAGGCGCTCGATGGTCTGCGCGCCGTCCCAGCCCTGGGGCATGCGCATGTCGACAAACGCCAGGGCATAGGGACGCTGCCGCTCCTGGGCCTGGCAGACCATGGCCAGGCCTTCCTCGCCGCCGTAGGCCGAATCCAGTTCGAAAGGCTGTTGCCGGGGCTTGGCCGTGGCGCCGAACAGCTGTGCCTCCAGGTCATCCAGACCGTTGTCGTCTGCCTCGGGCGGGGTGAGGATCTTGCGAAAGTCCTCGTGGATCGACGGGGTATCGTCGATCAGCAGGATCCGGCGATTGTTCAACTGGTCCATCATGGGTCCTCTGCGCTGATCAGCGGGATGTCCAGAGTGAAGGTGGCGCCCAGGCCGGGGCCATCACTGTGCACATTCAATTGTCCACCCATCTCCATGGCCGCCAGGGCGCAGCTATGCAAGCCGAAGCCGTGGCCGTCCTTGCGGGTGGTGAAGCCGTGGGAAAAAATCCGCGTCAGGTTCTCCGCGGGGATGCCTTCGCCTTCATCCTTGACGCTGATGCTCAGGGTCTGGCCGTCCAGCACTCTGGCGCTTAGGGTCAGGGTCCGTGAATGATCATCGAGGTTGGACATGGCGTACTTGGCGTTGCTGATCAGGTTGATCAGGATCAGCAGCATGCGGTGCTTGTCGCCCATCACCGGAGGCAACGGGCCATAGTCCTTGACCACCGTGACCTGATGCCGGGCCAGGGCGCCGGAGTTCATGCGCAGGGCGTCTTCGATCAGCTCGGCGACCCGCAGGGGTTCTATCAGCCGAGAGGCTCCGGCATAGGATTGCTGGGTGGCGACGATTTCCTTGATGTGGTCGACGCTGCGGGCCAACTGAGCCAGTTCTTCGCCCATGCCCTGCTGCTCGGTGGCTATGGCTTCGACCAATTGATTGAGGTAGCCGGGGAGCAGCTTGCCTTTGTCGTCTTCGGTGAAAAAACGCCCCAGGTCATCCTGGTGCTGGTTGATCAACTGCATGGCCTTGCCCAGCCCTTGTGCCTTGCTGGAGCGCAGGGTTCGGCTGAGCACTTCGCTGCAGATATTCACGCTGTTGAGTACGTTGCCGACGTTGTGCAGGACGTTGGTCGCAATTTCCGCCATGCCAGCCTGGCGGGCGCTGTCCATGAGTTCGCTCTGGGCTTCCTTGAGCTCCCGGGTGCGTTCCTCGACCCGGTGTTCCAGGTGCTCGTTGGCGCTCTGCAGGGCTGTGTTCACCCGGCGGATGACCGCGTAGCTGCGTACCAGCCTGACGGCCAGGTAGAGAATCAGTATCACCAGCAAGGCGGCAAAGAGCAGCAGGTACTGGTGGGCCTTCTGGTCCTGCAGGTCGGCCTGCGACTGATCGGCGTTGAGCAGATGGGTGATGTCGTCCAGGCGCTGGGCGATGGGGATCGAGGTGATGCGCTCCAGCAGGTCGTTGACCACCGGCTGCTCCCGCAGAATCACCGAGACGTGGTTGCTGAGGATCTCCACCGGCTCATGCATGGGTTCGGGCAGGCGCTCCTTGTTGACCGCCAGTTTGTTCAGCCCCACCAGGATGTCTGCGGCCCGGTCGTCGCTGGAAACCTGGGCGAACTCCAGGCTGCTGAGCAGCAGGTCATAGGTATCGATGGCAATGGTCTGCTCTGACAGCCGCGCCTGGTCGTCAAGGCCGGCCAGGCGGCGCTGGATGTCGTCTTCGGCAGTGGGCAGGAAGGCCAGGGAGTTGCGCAGCACCGCGTTGTGGGTCTTGAAACGCTCCACCAGGCCGGCCTTTTCCTGGAAGGCCTCGATGAACGCCTGGTGGCCGGCCGTCCAGGCGGCCGGGTCATTGTGGTTCTGTTGTGAAAGCTGATCGAAGCGGTTCCACAGCTGGTTGATCTCTTGCACCGGCATGACCAGTGGATCGTAGTCGTGGGTGATGGCGATCCGAGCCTTGAGCACCTCGGTTTCCCATTGGGCATTCAACTGCTTGATATGGCTGATCAGGTCCCGCGCCAGTACGTAGTTCGAGGGCTGGCCGATCACCGTCTTGAAGTAGAGAAAGGCCAGCCCCAGCACCAGGCTCAGGGTCAGTAGCGACAGCAGCATGATCGGCACGCGTCGGGACAGCTTCATAAGGGCTTGCCCTGCCATTCGCCGGTCAGGGTCTTGAGAAACTTGACGATCAGGCTGATGTCCTGGGTATTGGGCGGGCGCCCCAGTTGATACTTGAACATGACTTCCACAGCCTGCTCCAGGGTCGGCGCCGAACCGTCATGGAAGTAGGGCGCAGTCACTGCGACATTGCGCAGGCTGGGCACCTTGAACACGTTGCGGTCCTGTTCGTCGCCGGTGACCAGGAAGCGCCCCAGGTCGGCGTCGGTGGGGTTGCCCCGGGCAGCGAAGTAGTCGCCCATCACGCCGAACTTCTGAAACATGTTGCCGCCGATATTGACCCCCTGGTGGCAGGCGATGCAGCCGTAATCCTTGAAGCGCTGGTAACCGTATTTTTCTTCCAGGCTGAGGATGTCGGTATTGCCTTGCAGGTACTGGTCGAACCGCGAGTTGGCGCTGAGCAAGGTCTTTTCATAGGTGGCCAGGGCATTTTGCACGTTGGCTGCGGTGATGCCGTCCGGGTACAGGGCACCGAAGGACTTCTGGTAGGCGCTGTCATCGCTCAAGGTGCGGATCAGCGCCGGCCAGGTGTTGCCCATCTCGCTGGGGCTTTGCACGACGCTGTCGATCTGCGCTTCCAGGGATTCGACGCGCCCGTCCCAGAACTGCCGGAAATTCAGCGCGGCATTGAACACGCTGGGGGTGTTGACCCGGGTAGGCTGCCCCTTGAAACCCGGCGATTTTGCCTGGGAGTCGGCCCCGCCCTGGTCCAGCCGGTGGCAGCTGGCACAGGACAGGCTGTGGTCCTGGGACAGGCGCGGTTCGTTGAACAGCTGGCGCCCGAGCTCGACCCGCTGGGGGTCGAGTGCCGGCGGTGCGGGCAACGGCTTGAGCGGTTCGTCCAGGGGCGCGGCAAAAGCGCTCGGGCTGGTGGCGCCCAGCCCTGCCCAGAGCAGCAGGAGCAGTACCCGTGCGCGGCGGCGCGGCGGCTGGCGCGGTTGGTCAGTGGTCATGGTCCGTCACCTGGAACTGCGGCCTGTGCTTGCCCAGCAGGCGAGCGAAGTCTTCGGCGGGCAGGGCCTTGCTGAAGTAGTAGCCCTGGGCTTCCTCGCAGCCTTGCTGCTGGAGAAAGGTCAGTTGCTGGTGCGTCTCCACCCCTTCGGCGATGACCTTCAGGTTCAGGCTGCGCCCCAGGTTGATGATGGCGCTGACCAGTACGGCGTCCTTGTGTTCGTGGCTCAGGCCGTGGATGAAGGATTGGTCGATCTTGAGCACATCCACGGGAAACTTGCGCAGGTAGCTCAGGCTCGAATAGCCGGTACCGAAATCATCGACGGCCAGGCGCACGCCCAGGGCCTTGATCGCCAGCAGGGTAGCCAGCGTGACCTCGACGTTCTGCAGCAGTACGCCTTCGGTGATTTCCAGTTCCAGCCAGGCTGGGTCCAGGGCGTTGTCGCTGAGCGCGTCGCGCAGTTGCTGGAGCAGTTGCGGCTGCCTGAAGTCAGCCGCCGACAGGTTGATGGACAACGGCACAGGGGGCAGGCCGGCGTTCTGCCAGGCCCGGCACTGGCGAGTGGCTTCCCCCAGGACCCATTGGCTGATGCGGGTGATCAAGCCGCTGTCTTCGGCCACTGGAATGAACAGCTCGGGGCTGATCCAGCCCTGTTGCGGGCGTTGCCAGCGAATCAGCGCTTCAGCGCCTACCACATTGCCCGAGGCCAGGTGGATTTTCGGCTGGTAATGCAGGTGGAACTCCCGGCGTTCCAGGGCCTGGAGAATCCCCGACTCCAGGTATTGCTGCTCCCGGGCCCGGTGCGTCATGTCATCGGTGAAGAAACAGTAGCTGCCCGGTGCCTGCTCCTTGCTGGTGCGCATGGCCATCTCGGCTTTCTTGATCAGCGCCAGGGCATCCTGGCCATCCTCGGGGTACAGGCTGATGCCCAGGCTGGCCGTCACCTGCAGGTCGTGCCCGGCGATGTCATCGAACTGGCTCACGGTGGCCAGCAGCTTTTGCGCAAGCGCGCGTATCTGCGCCGGATGCTGCTGGTCATGGAGCACCACCACGAACTCGTCGGAGCCGTAGCGAAACAGCGAGTCCGACTCGCGCATGCCTTGTTCCAGGCGCCGGGCGATTCTCTTGAGCAACTCGTCCCCGGCCGGGTATCCCAGGGCATGGTTGATCCGCTTGAACCGGTCCAGGCCGAGGAACATCACCGCCAGCCGCTGCTCATAACGGCGGGCCCGTGCCATGGCCTGGCCCAGGCGGTCCCCCAGCAAGGTGCTGGAGGGCAGGCCGGTGAGCACGTCGTAGTGCAGCAGGTGGGAGACCTTGAGCAGTTCGGCCACCCGTCTTTCGATGGTCTGTTGCAGGTCGTCGAGTTTCTGTCGGGCGTCCTGTGCCATCTGCCACTTCCAGGTCAGCGCGCTGGCCATCTGGCGGATTTCCAGGCTGTCGAAGGGCTTTTTCAGGATCAGCAACTGGTCGCCGAATGCCAGGCGTTGCGCCATGGCTTCCCAGGAATAGTCGGAATAGGCGGTGCACAGGGCGATCTGCAGGTCCGGGTCGGCGTTCCACAGGCGCTCGATGGTTTCCAGGCCATCCCAGCCGGGGGGCATGCGCATGTCGATGAACGCCATGGCATAGGGCAGGCCCAGGGCCAGGGACGCTTCGACCCGGGCCAGGGCCTCTTGGCCCTGGAACGCCGAGTCGAGGCAGAAGGGCGCTTGCTGCGCTGGCATCGTGGCGTGGCCGAACAACTGTTGCTCGGCCAGGCTCAGGTCCGGGGCCTGGCGCGGGGCCAGGATCTTGCGGAAATCCTCATGGATTGCCGGGCTGTCATCGACAATCAGGATCCGTCGGTTGGCCCGCCCTGGGGGCTGGTCCGAGGCTTCTTGTGCCTTTGTCTGTGCGTCACTGCCAGCGTCCATAGACCTTCCCTAGTACCCTGAGCCCGCCTTGCAACGTTGTCAGCATAGTCATTGCGCAGTGCCGCGGCTGACGAATTTATTTCGCGGGGGGCAATGGCGTGAAAATAAAAAACTCATCTAGGATTGTCTGGGAAAAACGCCGCTGCCGAGCCGTCCGTGAGCACGGAGCGGGGCAGCCTATGCCGCACAGGGAGAACCCCATGGAAGATCCGCAGCCGGTTGAGCCAGGTAGGCGTCCACGTGTGTTGCTGGTGGACGACGAGGAGTCGATTCTCAACAGTCTCAAGCGCCTGCTGCGTCCCGAGCCCTATGACGTGCTGCTGGCCAACAGCGGCGCCAGAGCGCTGGAGATCCTCGCCGAAGGCCCCGTCGACCTGGTGATGAGCGACGCGCGCATGCCCGGCATGGACGGCGCGGCCCTGCTGGCCCGGGTGCGGGAGAAGTACCCGGCGGTGCGGCGAATCCTGCTCACCGGTTATGCCGATCTGAACACCATCATCAAGGCCGTCAACGACGGGCAGATCCACCAGTACCTGAGCAAGCCCTGGAATGACGAAGAGCTGCTGCTGATCCTGCGCCAGACCCTGGAGCACCAGCTCGCCGAGCGTGAGCTCAAGCGTTTGCAGCAGTTGGTCCTGGAGCAGAACCAGCAACTCAAGGCCAGCAACGCCAGCCTGGAACGGCATGTGGCTTCGCGGACCGCGGAGCTACAGCAGACTGCCGACATGCTCGACCTGGCCTACGAAGAACTCAAGCACAGCTATGTGACCGCCACCGAGGTGTTTTCGCTGCTGGCCAACCTGCGGCTGCCCGCGGACAAGCAAACCAACCGCAAGATCATCGAACTGGTGCGTGCCTGCTGCAAAAGGTACGGCCTGGACGAGGCCAGCAGCCGCGACCTGACCATGGCGGCGGCCCTGTACAACATCGGCAAGTTGAGCTGGAGCGATGCCATGCTGCTGGCGCCGGCGGACTTGTTGCGCCATACCGATCAGGCGCGCTACCGCGCCTATCCCGAGCAGAGCGAATCGGTGCTGATGGCACTGGAACCGATGCAGGATGCCGCGCGGCTGATCCTTCATCACCAGGAGCGCTGGGACGGCAGCGGCTTTCCCCAGCGCCTCAAGGGCGAGGCGATTCCCTGGGGCTCCCGGCTGTTGAAGCTGGCGGTGGATTTCATCGAATTGCAGTGCGGGCTGATTCTGGAGCGGCACATGAACAGCGATGAAGCCCTGCTGTTCATTCGCAAGTACGCGGGCCGCCTGTACGACCCGAATCTGGTGGAAGACTTTGTCCAGGTCTGTGCCGCCTACCAGAGCGATGTCACCGTCGATGATCCGACGGTCAGGGTCCTAGGAACCCGGGAGCTGCAGGCCGGGATGGTCCTGCGGCGCAACCTGAATGCCGACAACGGCATGTTGCTGCTCAATGCCGGCAAGGTGCTCAGCGAACCGCTGGTGCAGAAACTGATCGCCTTCGAAGCCATGGAAGGGGCCCGCTACAGCATCTTCGTCAGCGTTCCCGACGCCTGAGTGGTGTGTGCGGTCCGTCGTGCTTGCCCGGTGCCGCAGTGATCCGTCATATTTTGCCCCCCCGCGTAGTGGGCGCCCTGAGGTGCTCCGGGCGATTTCGGATCGCGGCGGATGACCCTGGAGCGAACCCATGGATATACCAACCCTGCTGCTGTACATCGTCACCGTCAGCGCGGTGATGATTACCCCCGGCCCCTCGATGTTGCTGGCCTTGAACAATGGCGCGGTGCATGGCATGCGGGTGGCTGGCTGGGGCATCGCCGGCGCGGCGTTGTCCGACCTGCTGCTGATCGGCGCGGTGGGCTGCGGCCTGGGGGCGTTGCTGCAGGCCTCGCAAGAGCTGTTCGTGGTGGTCAAGAGCTGCGGCGCGGCCTATCTGCTGTATCTGGCCTGGGGCTTGTGGCGAGCGCCTACCCGTGCCCTGGCCTGTACGGTGGGCGGGGCCTCGGCCAGCGGCTGGTCGGCGTTTCGCCGGGCGTTGCTGGTGGGGCTGTCAAACCCCAAGGGCCTGCTGTTTTTCTCCGCCTTCGTGCCGCAGTTCGTGCGCCCGGAGCAGCCGGTGGCCGAGCAGTACCTGATCCTGGCCGTGGTCAGCGCCCTGGTGGACTGCCTGATGATGAGCCTCTATGCCGTGGGTGGCCGGCGGGCCATGGCGCGCTTTTCCGCCCGGGTCATGGGCTGGATCAACCGCAGTTGTGCCGGCCTGCTGGCGGTGCTGGCGCTGGGTGTCGGCCTGTATCGGCGCAGTGAGGGCGCTGCCGCCTAGGGCATTGGCGGGTATTCTCCGAGCCGCTGCCTGACCGGCTTCTGCGGGACACCGGGCAATTGCTGTCATGTTCCGGCAACGCCGGCCTGCCAGAAAGATCAGGTTGTTTTCAATCCGTTCCACCCCGATGGCGGGGCCAGGACGATGCGCTTTCCCAAGGAGAAGGTCACGATGAGAAAGTTTTTTACCCTGATGGCAGCCCTGGTGCTGACCCTGGGGATGGTGGGCATCAGCGACGCACGTCAGCCCAAGCAGCAGCGCGATTCGGTGGCGGGTACCTTCGACTACTACCTGCTGACCCTGTCCTGGTCGCCGACCTTCTGCCTGATGCACCCGGAAAACGAGCAGTGCACCGGCAAGGGCTACGGTTTTGTCCTGCACGGCCTGTGGCCGCAATACGCCAAGGGTGGCTGGCCCGAGTCCTGCCCACCCCTGACCCAGCTCAATGCCCAGGAGCGGGCCAAGGGCCTGACCCTGTTTCCCACCGCCAAGCTGATGAACCATGAATGGAGCAAGCACGGCACCTGCAGCGGCCTGGGGGCCATGGGGTACCTGGATGCCGCGGACAAGGCCCTGGCCAGGGTACAGATTCCCGAGGCGCTGCAGCCTTCGACCACGGTGCGCTATTTCGAGGCCAGCCAGATTGCCCAGCAGTTTCGCCAGAGCAACCCGGGGATCGCCGAGAACGGCATCGCCATTCTGTGCAGCGGCCCCGAGCTGTCCGAAGTTCGTGTTTGCCTGACCAAGGACCTGGAGTTCGGCGCCTGCGGCAAAGGCGTGAAGAACCAGTGCCGTGCCGGGCAGATCCGCATTCCGCCCATCCGCTGAAGGCACCTGCAAGAACCCCACCGATGTCGCATCGCTGTAGGAGCTGGCTTGCCGGCGAAAGCCTACCTGGGGCGGGTGCAAGCCGTGGCGGCTTCTTCGCCGGCAAGCCCGCTCCTACAGGGTGCGGAGCAGGGTTTGCAGGGCGGCGCTGCAATCGTGCATCGGTGCTCGCAACTGCGTTCCGATCAACCCCTGGTGGGCCAGCAGTGCCTTGACCGGCGCCGGGTTGGGCTCGGCGAACAGCGCCTTGATCAGCGGCACCAGTTGCATGAAGGTGCTCCGGGCCGCGTCCAGTTGCTGTGCCCGGACCTGTTGCAGCAAGGCGACGAACCGTTGCGGGTGGATATGCGCCGAGGCCGCAATGGCCCCATGGGCGCCCAGGCACAAGGCGTTGAACAGTTGCAGGTCCTCGCCGCACAGCACTTCGATCTGCCCGCAGGCCAGTAGCGCCAGGGTCTTTTCCAGGTTGCCGCCACAGTCCTTGACCGCCGCGATCCGTGGATGGGCCACGATGTTCAGCAAAGTAGCGGTGTCCAGGCTCACCCCGGTGCGGTAGGGAATGTCGTAGACAATCAGCGGCACGCTGGAGGCGTCGGCCACGGTGGCGAAGAAGCTCTCCAGGGCTGCTTGCGACGGCCGGATGTAGTAGGGCGCGGGTACCAGCAAGGCGGCCACCGCACGCTCGAGGATCTGTTCCTGCAGGCTCAGCAGCGACTTCAGGTTATTGCCCGCCAGCCCCATGATCACCTTCCCGGCGGGGGCTCGCTCCAGCACCGCATCGAGCACCGCCAACTGCTCGTCCTTGTCCAGGGCCGCGGCCTCGCCGGTAGTGCCGCAAACCACCAGCCCGGCTACGCCGCTTTCCAGCAGGTGAGTGGTCAAGCGCCCCAGGGCGGCGAAATCGACGGCACCGTCGATGAAAGGGGTGACGATAGGGACCCAGATACCTTGAAACGATGACATGCGTGTTCTCCTGATGGTTGACCGTCGGGTCGTCGTCAGAAGAGTAGAAGGGCGGTAAGCAGGGGGAGGGTGTCCGTAGCGCTTGAGGTCCTGTCAGCTCATCTGACGGGACACAGCGCCCCGGTCACATGAGCGACTGTTTCTTCGATTTAGAGCTGCAGGCCACGCGCGCCTCGACCTTGGCCGACAGGCCAATGGTGCGAAGGATGAAGGGCGTGGCTGGGGACATGGTCGCTGCAGGCTCAAGAATCAGGCGCCCAGTTTTAAAAGCCGGCGACCGCTTTGTCAATCCTCGAATCCGTTGAGTCCGCCGCGCAGGCTGCCAGGGTGCCTGCCCTGAGGCTTAGCCCGGGACTGGGTTGTCCGGCGCGCTGATGCGGTACAGCAGGCTCGGCGCCTGGCCGGGAAAATCATCCAGTTCGCCGTCCAGGCTCAGCCCCAGGCGCTCCAGGGCGCGCCGCGAGGGCAGGTTGTCGGGGCGCACCAGGCCGGTGACCCGCGGTGCATGCAGTTCGCTGAAGGCCAGGTGCAGGGCGGCCCGGGCCATTTCCGCGGCATAGCCCTGGCCCCAGGCCTCGGGGCGCAAGCGAAAGTACAGGTTCAGCCCCGGCTCGTGGCCGAAGAAGCCCTGCATGATCCCGCCGAAGCCGATCAGCCGTTGCGGGTCGCTGCGCAGGGCGATGGCCCAGTAGCCGAAACCGTGCTGCTGCCAGTGTTCGATCCAGCCGTGCAGCTTGTCGGCGCAGGCGGCAGCGTTGATCGGGCCGTTGGGGTTGAAGCGGTTGGTCTGCGGGTCGCCATGGATGGCACAGGCCTGGGGCAGGTCGTCCAGGGTCGGGGCGCGCAGTAGCAGGCGGGCAGTTTCTTGGCAGGAGGCAGGCATTGGCGCGGCTCTATGGCTTAGGGACCTGGAGAAGGTAGGTGATGGGCCATCGGTTCTCAACCAGGGGCGGCCGGGGCATTGCTTGCCAGGCTAAGTATTGATCCAGGTCAAGAGTGTTGAATCTAGTTCCGTTGCCAGGGAAGTTATTTCCCTGGAGGCAATAGCGCGATTAAAAGTGCTATCTAAACTCGATTCGGTCGGGCGCTGGGCAGTTGTTGTAGTGGATTGCTCATCAGGCTCGGGAAAGTTCTGCAGGTACGCAGAAGAAGTCTTCGGGTAATCGCAGGATGCGCCAGTTGCTGTTTGATCATGACGAGCAATTACCAGACTTCCTGCGAGGTTTTTCAAATGAAAAACAATCTCCCGGTGACTCAGCGTGAGCGGGTGTTTCCTGCCGAACAACGGCTTATTTCCGCCACCGATACCCATGGCAAGATCACTTACTGCAATGACGAGTTCGTTGCGGTCAGCGGTTTCAGCCGCGAACAGCTGATTGGCAGCCCGCACAACATCGTGCGCCATCCGGACATGCCCGAAGCGGTGTTCGGCCATATGTGGTCCTACCTCAAGGACGGCAAGAGCTGGATGGGCATCGTCAAGAACCGTTGCCAGAACGGTGATCATTACTGGGTCAACGCCTATGTCACACCGATATTCAGCCAGGGCGTGATTGCCGGCTACGAATCGGTGCGGGTCAAGCCCGAGCGCCAGCAGGTGGAGCGCGCCGCCGCCCTGTACTCGCACCTGCGCAGCACCCGCCTGGCCACGCCCTGGCGCCATCGGCTGCTGGGCGCCGGGGTGTTTGTGCTGCCGCCGCTGCTGGCGGTACTGGCCAGCGCCATGGCCGGCTGGCTGGCCGGGCCCTGGGCCGGGCTGGGAGTGGCGCTGCTCGGGCTCTTTGCCGTGCAGGCCCACGGCGCCTACCGCACCGGGCAGTTGCTGGGGCGCATCAGCGCGGTGTCCCTGGGCAGTTTCGACAGCGAGCTGATTGCCCGCACCTATACCGATGAGCGAGGCCCGGTGGCACGCCTGCAGATGATCCTGATCAGCGAGGCGGCGAAGATCCGTACCGCCCTCAGCCGCCTGGGGGACTACGCCAACCAGGCGGCGTCACTGGCTTCCACCAGCCAGAACCTGTCGCGCCAGGCCGAGTCGGCCCTGGGCAAGCAGCGCGACGAAGCCGACATGGCGGCCACGGCGATGAACCAGATGGCTTCGTCGATCGCCGAGGTTTCGGTGCACATCCATGACACCGCCGCCGCGGCCGACCAGGTCAACGAGCTGACCCAGGTCGGCTCCCAGGAGGCGCGCCGTTCCCGGGTGGTGATCGAGAAACTGGCGGATACGGTGGATGCGGTCAGCCAGTCGGTGGAAGGCCTGGCGCAGGAAACCCAGTCGATCCAGGTGGCGGCGAACATGATCCATTCGATCGCTGAGCAGACCAACCTGCTGGCCTTGAACGCAGCCATCGAGGCGGCGAGGGCCGGCGAGCAGGGCCGGGGGTTCGCCGTGGTCGCCGATGAGGTGCGGGCCCTGGCGTCGAAGACCCGGGAATCGACCCAGAGCATCCAGCGCATCATCCAGAGCCTGCAGCAGGTGGCGGGCCAGGCCGTGGAAGTGGCGCGCCAGGGCAGCGTGGAGGCGCGCTCCGGGGTGGCCCAGGTAGTCAGCACCCAGCAGGCGCTGGACGGCATCAACTCGGCGGTGGAGCGCATTCACCAGATGAGCCAGCAGATGGCCGCGGCGTCGGAGCAGCAGGCCCATGTGGCCGAGGAAATCTCCGAGCAGATCAGCAATATCGCCCGGGTCTCGGACCAGAATGCCGATATTGCCGTGCACTCCTGCAGCATTGGTGGCGACCTTGAGTCCACCGCCCATGAACTCAATGCACTGGTGACCCGATTCAATAGTTGATTGCCGGGCGCGATCCACAAGTTCGTCGCGGCCTGCGCGGTGTCACGACAGCCCGCCACCGGCAGGGTAGTTTTGTTCAATACCGCCTCACCACGGCCTCGTAGTCTGTGCGGCTCCAACCCACAGAGACAAAGAGGCAAGTGATGAGCGTAGTGTTTTCCATGGCGGCCTTTGCCCTGGCGGCCTCCATTACCCCGGGGCCGGTGAACATCGTCGCCCTGGGCAGCGGTGCGCGGTTCGGCTTCCGGGCCAGCCTGCGCCATGTGGCCGGGGCCACCCTGGGGTTTGTCCTGTTGCTGGTGCTGGTCGGCCTGGGGCTGCACGAACTGCTGCGCCAGTGGCCGGCCCTGACCCAGGGCATCCGCCTGTCCGGCGTGGCCTTCCTGCTGTACATGGCCTGGAAGCTGGCCCGGGACGATGGCCGGCTGGATACCGAAGGCCAGCCTCGGGCGCCGTCGGCCTGGTATGGCGCCCTGATGCAGTGGCTCAACCCCAAGGCCTGGCTGGCTTGCGTGGCCGGCATGGGAGCCTTCGCCGCCGATGGCGAGGCGCGGCTGGTGTGGCTGTTCGCGGCGGTGTACCTGGTCATCTGCTACCTGTCGGTGGCCTGCTGGGCCTATGCCGGCAGTTTTTTGCGCCATTACCTGGGCAACCCGGCGGGCATGCGCCTGTTCAACCGGGCCATGGCCGCCTTGCTGGCAGTCAGCGCGGCCTGCCTGCTGCTTTGAATGCAGCTGGGCGTCAGTGGGCCTGGGGTTCGCCGCGCCTGGCCCGTCGCGGCCCCTGGTACTGGCCCGGGGTGGCCCCCAGATGCTGCTTGAACGCACGCTGCAAGTGCGCCTGATCGGCGAAGCCCGCGGCCTGCGCCACCTCGGCGATCGGCACGCCCTGGCGTAGGCGGGCCTGGGCGAACTGCACCCGCCGGTTGACCAGGTAGGCATGGGGCGCCATGCCGTACTGCTGCTTGAAGGCGCGGATCAGGTAGGAGGCCGAAAGCTGCGCAGCCTGGCAGATCTGTTCCAGGTCCAGGGGCTCGGTACAGTGCTGGCGGATGAACTGCGCGGCCCGTTCAAGCTTGTGGTTGTTCTCCCGGGGCGGGGCCTTGGCCGGGTTCAGGCGCTGTTGCAGCTCGCTGAAGAACGCCACCACGCAGCTGTGCTTGTGCAGCGTCTCGGCCTGTGGGTCCACGAGGGCGTGGTACAGCTGCTCGAGGTCGGCGAAGAGTTGCGGGTCGTCGCTGCTGGTTTCCTCGAAGGGCTGGAACTGCAACTCGGGGCTCACGCCCAGTTCATGTTGCAGGCGGGTCAGCCAGGGCGTGTCGACGTACAGCATGCGGTACGACCAGGGCTGGTCGTCGATGGGGTTGCAGGCGTGGACCACCCCGGGGTTCATCAGCACCACGGTGCCGGCGCCCACCTGCCTTTGCGTCTGCTCGCTGACGTAGGTACTGACACCTGCGGTGATGCAGCCGATGGAGAACTGCTCATGGGCATGAGCGCAATAGCAGACCTTGCGCCCGTCGGCGATGGAGCGGGCCTCGATGAAGGGCAGGGCCACATCGCGCCAGAAGAGGGGGGCGTCTGCAGAGGGCGGGGCGGTTTTCGTCAAGGCCATATCCATCGCTCAAGGACCGGCCACGAGTGTATTAGCTTCGCGCGTCGAAGGCGCGTTGCAGCGTCGCGATATCGAGTTTTTTCATCCCCAGCAGGGCCTGCATCACCCGCTCGGAACGGGCCGGGTCGGGGTCGCACATCATCTGCGCGAGCGTCTGCGGCACGATCTGCCAGGACAGCCCGAAGCGGTCCTTGAGCCAGCCGCATTGCTGGGCCTGTTTCGGGCCGCCAAACCCCAGGGCATTCCAGTAGTGGTCGAGTTCGGCCTGGGTGCGGCAGTGCACTTGCAGCGACACCGCTTCGTTGAAGGTAAACGCCGGGCCGCCGTTGAGGGCACTGAAGCCCTGGCCGTCAAGCTCGAACGTCACGTTCATCACCGAGCCTTCGGCGCGGCCATGGAACTCGAAGCCGGCCTTGCCGTAGTGGCTGACGTGGGTGATGCGCGAGTGCTCGAAGATCGAGCAGTAGAACTGTGCGGCCTCGTGGGCCTGATGGTCGAACCACAGGCACGGGGTGATGGTCTGGATGCGTTGCATGGGGGCGCTCCTCTGCGGGTTGAGCACGCTCGCACAAGCGTAGTCAACCCGCAGCCGGAGCGGGCTACCGTGGATCGGCGCGGGGCTAGAAGTCCCAGCGGGTGGCCAGTTGCAGGCTGCGCGGCTCGCCGTAGAAGCCGGTGCTGAAGTTGCCGATACCGGTGTAGTACTTCTTGTCGAAGAGGTTCTTCACGTTCAGGGTCGAGCTCAGGTGCTGGCTGAACTGGTAGCGGGCCATGGCATCCACCAGGAAGTAGCCGTCCTGGGTGATGCGCGAGTCATGCCCGCCATTGACCGTATCGCTCGGGTCGGGCTGGTACACCTTGCCGAAGAACTGGCTCTGCCAGTTGACCCCGCCGCCCACCGTCAGGCGGTCCCAGGCGCCGGGCAGGTGGTAGGTGCTGAACAGCCGCGCCACCTGCTGCGGTTCGGTGCTCTGCAGCACCGAGCCGTAGACGTAGTCGTGATTGGCGTCGCGGGTGTGGTTGTAGCTGTAGCCGGCCGACAGGTTCCAGCCTTCGCTAAGTTCGCCAGCCACCTCGACCTCGAAACCCTTGGTGGTCGCGCCTTTGGTCGGGCGGTAGATGGCGTCGATGCCCCAGCCGTCCACCAGTTGCGCGACGTTGTCCTGCTCGGTGTGGAACACCGCGAAGCTGGCGTTGACCCGGCCATCCAGGTACTCGGCCTTGATCCCGGCTTCGTAGCTGTCGCCCTGCACCGGGTCGAGGATCTTGCCGTCGACGTCCTTGCTCATCTGCGGCTGGTAGATGCTGGTGTAGCTGGTGTACAGCGAGTAGCTGTCGTTGAGGTCGTAGACCAGCCCGGCATAGGGGGTGACCACGCCGGTCTGCTGGTAGCGCTGGCGTGCGTCGGGGCTGTTGGGGTCGAGGTAGCGGGTGTTGTCGATGCCCTTGAAGTCGCTGACCCGGGTGCCGAGGATCACCGCCAGGTCGTCGGTGGGCTTGAGGCGGGTGGCCAGGTAGGCGCCGGTCTGGCGCTGGAGGATGTCGTTGTCGCCGATCTTCGGGATGTCCGGCTTGGCGAACTCGCCGCGCCAGTCGTAGATGCTGCCGCCCACTGGCGGGTACACCGAACCGTGGACCGGGATGTCCTGTTTGGCGTTCATCAGCATGAAACCGGCGATCAGCTCGTGCTCGCGGCCGAACAGGCTGAAGGGCCCATGCAGGTTGATGTCCAGGTTGTCCTGGCGCTGGTCGCCCTTGAACTTGCCCATGTACATGAACATGCCGTCGCCGGTGGTCGGGTTCGGATTGCCGCCGCTGGCGGAGCCCAACAGGGTGTCGTGCTGGCGGCGCAGGCGGTCGTAGCTGACCTTCAGGGTCCAGTCATTGGCCAGTTGCTGTTCCAGGGAGGTGAACAGGGTCTGGTTCTTGAAGTCGCGGCGGCTCCAGTCGGTGGCCGGGTTGAACGAGCGGGAGAAGCGGGTGCGCGAGCCGTCGCTGAAGTACATCGGGAAGCCGGTCCAGGTGGCGCCTCGGGAACGGGTGTTCTGCTGGTCCAGGCCGAAGGTCAGCAGGGTGTCCGGGGTCAGGTCGGCTTCGAGAATGCCGTAGGCGATGTCCTTGGTGTTCTGGTAGTGATCCAGGTACGAGCTGCGATCCTGATAGACCCCGACAAAGCGTCCGCGCAGGTTGCCGCTTTCGGTCAGAGGCCCAGAGATATCGCCTTCGCTGCGGTAGTTGTCCCAGGAACCGACGGTGCCGGTGACCGAGGCCTTGAACTCTTTGGTCGGCCGCTTGCGGATCAGGTTGACGGTGGCCGACGGGTCACCGGAGCCGGTCATCAGGCCGGTGGCGCCCTTGATGATTTCCACCCGGTCGAAGGTCGCCATGTCGGTGCTGGTGGTGCCGTAGTCGTAGACCCCGTCGTAGGTGGCGTTGACCCCGTCGTACTGGAAATTGGTGATGGGCAAGCCGCGGCTGGAGAACTCCCAGCGCTCGCTGTCGTAGTTCTGCACGCTGACCCCGGGGGCCCGGCGCAGGGTGTCGGCGATGCTGGTGGCGCCCTGGTCGTCCATCTGTTGGCGGGTGATCACCGTCACCGTTTGCGGGGTTTCGCGCAGCGACAGGTTGAGGCCGGTGGCCGAGGCGCTGGCCCCGGTGGTGTAGCTCTGGCTGCCTTCGGTGACGCTGCCCAGGCCCTGGGCGGAAATCTGCGTGGTGCCCAGTTGCAGCGGGCCGCTGGTGGCGGGAAGTACCTTGAGCACATAGCCGCCGCTGACCGCCTGGGCTTGCAGCCCGGAGTTTGCCAGCAGCAGTTGCAGGGCCTCTGCGACGCTGTAGCGGCCGTTCAGGCCGGGGCTCTGCTTGCCGGCGGCCAGGTCGTTGTGCCCGGCAATGAACACCGCGCTCTGCTCGGCGAAGCGGTTGAGCACCGTGACCAGCGGCCCGGGGCCGATGCTGTAGCTGCGCCGTTCAGCCTGGGGCTGGTTCTGGCCCGCATCGGCAGCAGCGTGGGCCCAGGGCGCGGCGCCGCACAGCAGTGCGGTGCACAGGGGCAGGGTATGAAAGGGCAGGCGCGAACGACGGGGTGATGGCATGGGGTTCCCTTGTGGGTCGGCAATGTGAGGACTGTTACCGGGTTAACCGAAGGGCGTCGGAAAAAGGGAACCTGCCAGGTGAAAAAAGTTTTCCGGCTTCAGGTACGTGGCTCCAGGGTCACCCACCAGGACGCCAGGCGCTTGACCCGCACCGGCAACGCCGCTTCCAGCAGGGCCAGGGCCTGGTCGGAGTCGTGCAAGGGGAAAGAGCCCATCACCGGCAGTTGGGCGATGGCCGGGTCGCAACCCAGGTGGCCGTTGCGATAGCGCCCCAGTTCCTCCAGCAGTTGCTCCAGGGGCAGGTTGTCGGCCAGCAGCAGGCCGTGGCTCCAGGCTTCGCGGGCGGCACTGGCGACCTGCAGCGGCCCCAGGGTGCGGCCATCGAAGCGCAGCTGCTGGCCGGCATTCACCACCTGCAAGCCACTGGCGCTGCGTACCTCCACCGCGCCGGCGTAGACGTTGAGCAGGCTGTCGCTGGCGCCGCAGCGCACGCTGAAGCGCGTGCCCAGGGCGCGCAGGCGGCCGTGTTCGGTCTGCACCAGGAATGGCCGCTGCGGGTCCTTGGCGGTGTCGATGAGGATTTCCCCCAGGTGCAACGCCAGCAGCCGCTGCTCGGTGCTGTAGCGCACATCCACCGAGCTCAGGGCATTGAGCCACAGGCGCGTACCGTCGCTGAGCAGCGTGTCGCGGACTTCCCCGGTGCCGGTGGCGTAGTCGGCACGCCAGCGGCTCAGGGCCTGGGGCAGCGGGCTGTTGCGCCAGGTGCCCCAGCCCAGGCCAGCCAGCAGCAGTGCACCGAGCACCTGGCGCCGTGCCAGGGCCGGACGTCGGGCGGCGCTCAGGGCGCGGCTGGCGGATGGGCGGGTGTTGGCCTCCTGCAATGGCAGCAGGCGCTGGCTGACCCGCTCGACATAGCTCCAGGCCTGGCGGTGTTCCGCGCTCTGCTCGAACCAGTCCCGCCACTGGCGACGCTGTTCGTCGCTGCTGCCCTGGTCCTGCAGTTGCACGTACCAGTGCGCGGCCTGTTGCAGGCAGGCGTGGCTGAGCCGGCCGCCGGGTCGAGGGTCCATGGTTCAGTCCACCAGCAGGCCGTCGAGTTCGGCCTCCAGCAGTGCGCAATGCAGCAGGGCCTGGGCCAGGTACTTCTTCACCATGCGCTCCGATACCCCCAGCTCATCGGCGATGGCCTGGTAGGGCCGGCCGTGCAGTTGAGCGAGGATGAAGGCCGTGCGCACCTTGGCCGGCAGGCGGCTGAGCATGGCGTCCACTTCGTACAGGGTCTCGACAATGATTGCCTGCTGCTCCGCCGAGGGTTGCACCGCCTGCGGGCGTGCAGCCAGCGCCTGCAGCCAGGCCTGCTCCAGTTGCCGGCGCCGCCAGTGGTCGATGCACAGGCCCCGGGCCACGGTGGCCAGGTAGGAACGCTGGTGGACCTCGTCACGCAGCACCGGCGGGCGCTTGAGCACCCGGACAAAGATGTCGTGGGCCAGGTCGGCGGCGTCCCAGGCGTGATTCAGGCGCCGGCGCAACAACTCGTAGAGCCAGCGGTGATGGGCGTCGTAAAGGCTGTGGACCGAGTCCGGGCTGGCGAGAGGCGTGGAGGGCAAGGAGGCGTGTCCGCTGGCGATCTGGTTGTAAATGGGAATTGATCGCGATTAAAGCAAAAGCCATCGGCCCCTGCAAACGATATCGCCGCGCCCTGGCGCAATCGACCGTGCTTGAGCGGGTGGCCGCGCAGGCAGTCAAGCCTGGCGTGAACAGGACGATAAAAGACTGGGATCGGGGCCATTCAGTGCTTGCTGAATGGGGTTTCTTCAGTGGTATCTTCGCCGGTATTCGCTTGTCATGGCCTGGCGCTGCATTGCGTATCCATGGGGCGGGCGGCAACGTTCGGGGGGTATCGGACGCGCAGCGGCAAAGGGGCGGGGCTTATGCGAAACGTGGGGTTCAAGCTGTTTTTCACCCATCGTCTGGCACTCCTGGCGGGTGCCGAGTCATTACGCTCGATCCGCGAAGGCCTGTTGTGGCTGCTGCCATGCCTGCTGGTCTCGGCGCTGCTGCTGATCCTCGGCCAGTGCGCCCAGGCGCTGGGTGCGCCGCCAGCATTGGTGGAGCTGCTGACCGGCCTGCACAACCGCATCAGTTCGATCATTCCCCTGCTGGTGGCGGCGTCCATCGGCTACATGCTGGCGATCAAATACCGCCTGCCCCAACTGCCGGTGGCCTTCCTCTGCCTGTCCCATGTGGTGATCGCCATCTACCTGCTGCGCGACTACCCGCGGGCGGCGGCGACCTTCGTGCTGTTCATCGCCATCGCCTCGCCCCTGGTCAATGTGCCGCTGATGGCCCGGCTGCACCGCCAGCGCTGGACCCGGCTGGTGGACGAAGGGCTGGTGGGGCACAACCTCAAGGGCACCATCAACATGGTGCTGCCGGGGATGGTGACCTCTTTGGTGCTGGTCTGCGTGTTGCAACTGCTGCTGCAGTTCCATGATTTTGCCTACGTCGAGCGGCCGATCGATATCGACGACCTGGACAACCCCTACCTCAACGCGATCTTCCTGACCTCGACCAATTCGCTGCTGTGGTTCTTCGGCATTCATGGCGCCCATGCCATGCAGCCGCTGATGGATGTGATGGACCAGGCCGTGACGCTCAACGCCGCGGATCAGGCCGCTGGCCGGCCATTGCGCTATGCCTTGAACAGCGGCTTGCTGGGCTGTTTTGCCTTCATTGGCGGCTCTGGCGGTTCCCTGGCACTGGTGCTGGCGATCCTCGGCTTCTCGCGCAACCGCTCCATGCGTCTGCTGGCCTTGGCGAGCCTGGCGCTGTCGCTGTTCAACGTCAACGAACTGCTGTTGTTCGGTGTGCCGATCATCCTCAACCCGCGCCTGCTGGTACCGTTCATGCTGGTGCCGATGGTCAATGCCTGCCTGGCGCTGCTGGTGGTGCAACTGGGGTGGGTGAGCCCGGCGCTGGTGAGCCTGCCCTTTACCTCGCCGGTGCTGCTCAATGCCTACCTCAGCACCCAGGGCGACTGGGGCGCGGTGCTGCTGCAAGGGCTGCTGCTGGGGGTCGGCATCCTGATCTACATGCCCTATGTGCGCAGTATCCAGCGCCAGGGCGAGCAAAGTGCCCAGGTCTACCTGAAAACCTTCGACACCACCTTCCATGGCCTGGAGGAGCGGGGCCGGCTGTTCGAGCTGGACCCGATGGTGGCGTCCTATCAGCAGGCCGCCCAGCAGTCCTTGCAACTGGCCCGTATCCAGCAGTTGAGCGACTACGACTTCCACCTGGAGTATCAGCCCCAGGTGATCAAGGACAGCGGCTTGTGCAGCGGTTGCGAAGCGCTGATCCGCGCCCGTGACCGCGAGGGCAAGGTGCAGTCGCCCTGGGAACTGCTGCAGTGGCTGGGCCAGGCCAAGCTGATGCCCGAGGTGGATTTCTGGGTGGCGTCCCAGGCGGTGCGCCAGCACCTGGCGTGGCGCAAGGTCGGCTTCGAGCTGCCCATCACCATCAATATCTCCAGCGCCACCCTGGCTTCCCGGGAACATGGCCAGCGCCTGCTGGAGATTCTGGCCCGGGCCCAGGGCCAGGTGTCGGTGGAGATTACCGAGGATGCCCTGGTGGGCGATGCGCTGCTGACCCAGCAATGGATCGGCAAGCTCCATGCGCTGGGCGCCCGGGTCTATATCGATGACTTCGGCACCGGCTTTTCCGCCCTGAGCTACCTGCACCAGTTCCCGGTGGACGGGATCAAGATCGACCGCAGCTTTGTCCTCGCCCAGCGTGAACCCAAGGGCGCCCAGGTGTTGAACGGCCTGCTGCGTTTTTGCGAAACCCTCAAGCTCAAAGTGGTGGTGGAAGGGGTGGAAACCCGCGAGCAGCTGGATTTCCTGCAATCGAGTGCCGAGCTGACCATCCAGGGCTGGTACTACAGCAAATCCCTGCCCGGGGAGCAGATCCCCGGTTTTGTCAGCCAGCGCGCGCGGGACGCCCAGGCACTGAAGGCCGATTGACCCCGGGGCTCAAGCCCCGGCGCGGAAGGCCGGGTGCGCCGGGCGGCGCAGCGCCTGCCACGCCCTGGCCTGGGGCCAGTCGGTGGCGCTCAGCCACAGCCCCTGGTGTTCACGCAAGGGTTCGGCGGGCAGGCGCAACAGGTCCTCCAGTGCCCACTCCAGGCTGTGGCCCGGATCGGGATCGTCCGCCACCTGCCAATCCCGTTCGAACAGCTGCAGCGCCAGGCCCCGGGCATCGAAGTGCTGGAACAGCGGGCGGTGGCGCAGCCAGTCGGGGGCGATGCGCAGGCTGCGTTCCTGCACATCGAGCAGCAGCAACTGCCAGGCGCGGTAGCCCTGCTGCGGGTCGCCGGCGCCGAGCCGGAGCCGGGTCAAGGCCAGGTAGCGGGCGTCGGTGGACCAGATCAGCGACGGAGCCAGATCGCCTACTGCACAGCCGGAGGCGGTGAGCAGGTGGCCGCCGAGCCGCGGGCTGGTTTCCCGCAGCCAGCTGTCGGCGTACTCGGTTTCGCTGCCAAACAGCCACGCGGCGTCGCGGCCATCGGGGGCAGGCTGGATAAAGTCACCCTCGGCGACCGCGGCCTGAGGCCGATCCACCAGGCGCCAGGGCGCCACGGGCTGCAATTGGTCATCGATCACCTGCCAGTCCTGGCGCTCATAGCAGGGCTGCGAGGCCGGGCCTTCGGTGCAGAACGCCGCGGCGTGTTCAGGTGCGGGCGCCGGCCGGTTGAAGCGTTGCAGCGGGCTGCTGGCGTGGTCCGGGTCGAGGCGCCCGACCAGCACGGCCAGGCTCAGGCGGCCCTGGCGAAAGTCCAGCAGGCGCGCCGCCAGCAGTGCCGGGCTGTAGATCAGGCGCTGCTGTTGCAGGTCCGCCACCACCACCTGGGGGGCAAGCTCCAGGGTCTCGCTCCAGGGCAGCAGGGCCAGGTAGCGCTGGCAATCGGAAACCCGATGGTCCAGCAACCAGCACCCGGGCAGTTGCCAGGTGCCGATCTGGCATCGGTAGGCACCCAGGCCCCGGGGGTTGTCCGTCAGCCAGCTGAACAGCGCGCGCTGCTCGCCCAGCAGGGGCTGGGACTGGATCCGGCTTTCGCCCCGGGCCCCGCTGCCGTCCAGGGGCTGCAGCAACTGGGTGCGGGTCAGCGGCAGTGGCGCCACTTGCAGGCAGCCTTGCCGGTCATGGCCGACGCCGGTTTCGCTGTCGCTGTGGGTACTGTGCAAGCGATAGCCGTAGCGCCCGTGGTCCGCCTCGGCCAGGTCCAGGTATGCGCTGTAGCCCAGCCAGTGGCGGTCCAGGCTGAGCAGCGGGCCAGGGTAGAAGGATGGTTCTGCATGGCTGGCGACCCAGGGCGCGGGCAATGCCCGCCAGCCCTTGTCGGCCTGCCACAGCCAGCAGCACGCGGCCTCAGGCTGCGCCTGCTCGTGGGCGATGCAGGCCAGGGCCCGGCCATCGTCGCGCCAGATGCGGGGTGCGTCCGCCCGCAGCAGTAAGCCGCTGGGCTGGCCGTCGATGCTTATGCGATAGGGCGGCGTGCGCAGGGGTTCCAGGGGTTGCTCCAGGGCCCTGAGGCTGGCCGGCAGCGCCAGGCTGGCGTGCAGCCGGTGGCTGCCGTGGGGTGCGCTTTCTTCGAAATCCTGGCAAGCCAGGGCCTCCAGCCACTGGCCCGGCTCCAGCCAGAGATCGGCTACCGCCACCAGATCGACGCATTCGGCCTCCTGCAGCAGGCTGTTCAGGCTGGCCTGGTGCTGGCCGTTGTCCACCAGCGGGCTGTGGCGGCCGCTGAGGGTGTCGGCGCTGAAGGCATCCAGCTCCCAGAAGTGTTCCCGGTTGCAGCGGTACAGGCGGCGCTGTTCACGGTCGAGGATGGCCAGCCCCCAGTGTTGCCTGGAAGGCAGCGGCGCGGCGAAGTAGCGCCCGTCACTGGAAAACCGCGCCGAGGACCCCAGCCCTTGCAGCAGCACCCCATCGGGGAACAGGTAGTCGCAATAGGTGGGCCCGCCCATGGCGATCTCGCCGTGATTGAACACCCGGATCGGCTGGCCCTCCGGGGTCTGTTGCGGTTCGTTGCCGCCCCAGGCGCTGATCGGTGTGGGGCTCGGCTGCACCAGCCCCAGGCGGCGTTCCAGGTGGCTGACCGCTGCCAGCCCGGCAAAGATGCTGGTGAAGGCGGCGGCGATATCCCAGTAGGCCGGCAGGGCCCGACCCAGGCTGAAGCCCAGGCCGAACGCGGCGCTGATCATCAGCCGCGCCAGGCCGCGGGCGGTTTTAGGCCAGCCCAGGCGCGCCGCCAGGGTCATCGCCGCTGCGCAGCCGAGCAACACCCCCAGGGCCGCCGGGGGCGGCAGCAGGGTGACGAAGAAGATCGGGATGAGCAGGGCGGCCAACTGCCAGAGCAACTCCAGCAACAGGCGTGACAGGCTCTTTTCGGATGCGGGGGAGGAAGCTTCGGGCATCGGCGACATCCTTGTATGGGAGCGAGCGAGCTCGCGATGGGCGTCAACGATAACGCGGGTCTACAGGAAGTGCGCGGCGTTTTCCGATGCATCGCGAGCAAGCTCGCTCCAGCAGAGGGGGGATTGGCTCAAGAGGGGCAGTCTGCCCTTGCCGGCGAAAAAGGGCAGCGGGGAAAAATGCAGTCATATTGACTGCGTTGGCGGTCTTTATGACTTCTTCTTTATCTGGTCATAAAGACTCTTGAGGTGGCAGGGCCCGGTTTTACGGGCTCTGCGCGCTGGCATGAAACGTGAAGGGCCAGTCATGCCATTGTGTGTTCGAGGAGTTGTCGACATGAGCCGTTACTTCGATTCGCCGCTGCATGTACTGCACCTGTCCAATGCGCTGCTGTGGTCGGGCAGCCTGTTGCTGGGCCTGGGGGTGTACGCCGCCTATGTCCATTCCGGCCATTTGCCTATCGCCACCCTGGTGCTGATGCACAGCCTGGTGATGATCGGGCCGACCCTGTTGAAGATCGGTTATGTCATGCGCCTGCTGGCCCAGCGGCGCATGGCCCAGTGCCAGGGGAGGGCTGCCTGTGTCTTTGCCTGAAGCCTGGCACCGCTGGACCGGCCAGCCCCTCTGGAGCCTGGGGTTCCGCCCGTTCTTCCTCGCCGGCGCCGGCTTTGCCTGCCTTGCCCTGGTGGGTTGGGGCCTGTGGCTGCATGGTGCGCTGGCGGGCCTGCAACCGGTGGCCGGGATGCTGGCCTGGCACCGTCACGAAATGCTCTTCGGCTTTGCCGTGGCGATCGTTGCCGGCTTCCTGCTGACGGCGGTGGCCAACTGGACCGGCCGCCCGGGCCTGAGCCGTACGCCGTTGCTGTTGCTGTGGCTGCTGTGGCTGGCGGGGCGCCTGGCCTGGTGGCTGCCGCTGCCGGGCCCGCTGTTCGTTGTGGTGCAACTGGCGTTCATGCCGTTGCTGGCGGCGGTGATCGGGCGCGAGCTGTGGTGCGCCGGCAAGCGCGAGAACTACCCCATGGTCCTGGTCCTGGGGCTGCTGGCGCTGTTTCAGGGGCTGACCCTGTGGGGCCTGTTGGAACACCAGGACAGCTGGCAGCGGCGCGGCGAACTGGGTGCCTTGTGGCTGGTGGCGACCCTGATGACGGTGATCGGCGGCCGGGTGATTCCCTTCTTCATCCAGCGCGGGCTGCAACTGCCCCCCCAGGCGCCGACATCGCCCTGGCCGACCCGAGTGTTGCTGGTGGGCAGCCTGCTGGCCGCGTTGTCCATGGCCCTGGGCGGCGGTGACGCTCCCCGCGGGTGGCTGGCGCCGCTGTTCGCCCTGCTGGCGGGGCTGCAAGGCTGGCGCTTGTGGCGCTGGCACCGGCCGGGGCTGTGGAGGGTGCCGTTGCTTTGGTCGCTGTACCTGGCCTACGGGTGGCTGGCCCTGGCAACCCTGGGCATGGCGCTCTGGCACCTGGGCTGGTCGATACCCCAGAGCCTGGTGACCCATGCCCTGGCGGTGGGCGGCCTGGGCGGGCTGGTGCTGGGCATGGTGGCGCGGGTCAGCCTCGGCCACAGTGGCCGGCCCCTGCAGGCTTCGCGGGCCATGGCCGGTGGTTTTGCGCTGCTGTTCCTGGCGGCCTTGTGCCGGGTCCTGCTGGTGCCGTTCAGCAGCCTGGGGCTGGGCCTTTCAGCGCTGCTGGCAGGCCTGGCGTTTGCCGTGTTCGTGGCTGGCTACGGGAGGATTCTGTTGACCCCCCGGTTGTGAGGGCCACCTGCTCACTGGCTCCTGCCGCGCCGCTTTAAATGATAAGCCGTCGTTATTCTGGACTACGCTTGGAATCTTAGCCGCGAATGGAGTCAGCGATGTTGTATCCCAGCAAACCCAACAATGAGGCCTTGAGAATCCAGACCCTGCGGGAGCTGAATGTGCTCGATACCTCACCGGAGGAGCGTTTCGACCGCCTGACCCGGCTGGCCAAGCGTCTGTTCAACGTGCCCATTGCCCTGGTCAGCCTGGTGGATGCCGACCGGCAATGGTTCAAGTCCTGCGTGGGGCTCGACGTCAGCGAAACCTCGCGGGACATTTCCTTCTGTGGCCACGCGATCCTCGGCGACCAGATCCTCACCGTGCCCGACGCCGGCCTGGACGAACGCTTCCACGACAACCCGCTGGTGGTGGGCGCGCCGGGCATCCGCTTCTATGCCGGTTGCCCGCTGACGGTCACCAATGGCAGCAAGCTCGGCACTCTGTGCCTGATCGACATCAAGCCCCGCGACCTGGACGACGAGGATCGGGCACTGCTACGGGACCTGGCGCGCATGGCCGAGCAGGAACTGGCGGCGGTGCAGATGGCCAGCATGGACGAGCTGACCCTGCTGTCCAATCGCCGCGGCTTCGAGGCCCTGGCCCGGCATGCCCTGGGGGTGTGCAAGCGCCTGGAAAAACCGGCGACCCTGCTGTTCTTCGACCTCAACGACTTCAAGCAGATCAATGACACCTACGGCCATGCCGAAGGCGACGGCGCCCTGAAGACCTTCGCCGACGTGCTGCGCATCGCCTTTCGCGAGAGCGATGTGATCGGCCGCCTGGGGGGCGATGAGTTCGTGGCCCTGCTGACCGCTGCCGACCATATCGAGACTTCGGCGATCATGGCGCGCCTGCGGGAGATTCTCGACGAGCGCAATGCCACCTTGAAGCGGGGTTATGACATCCGCTTCAGCGTCGGCCAGATCGAATACGACGCCGAACGCCATCCCGACATCGAGGCGTTGCTGGCGGACGCCGACAAGGCCATGTACCTGCACAAGCAGGCGAGCAAGCGGGCTCGCTGAGGGTTGCTGCCGCCAAGCCCTGCCCGGTGACGCGGGGCAGGGAAGGGCGTCAGTGGCAGGGCGCTATTGGCCGCGCTCCATCAGCGGTGGGCTATAGCTTTCCTCGATGTCGACCCCGGCCGCCCTGGCTCGGCTTTCAACTTCTGAGCGACGTTGCAGCCGTTCTTTCAAATGCGCAGGGAACAGGGTTCTCCATTGGGCTCTTTGTGCCTCTGCAAAGTCGCGGGTCCAGAACGTGTCCAGGGACATCAGGTTCAGGCTTATCAAGTAGACAGCGCTTTGCAGGGGGGCGCTTTTCGAGTCGTAGCGCAGGGCTCGGACATGCGCAATGTAGTTGCCGTGATAGAGATACCAGTCATAGAACATGTTGTTGCCCAGCCACTGCTCAAGGCTCATCTCATGGTTGGCATCGAACAGCGGGTGGCTGAGTGGCTGGGTACCCAGGAGGCTTTCCTTCCAGTCCAGCTTGTGCAACTCGCCAGCGGCTATTCGGGGGGCGGAAGGGAAGTAGTATTTTTGCCATCCAGCGTTCTTCAACGTCCTGAGAAGGTTATAGACAAGCGCCTTGTTGGCCTTGTGAGTGCTGTTGTCCGGCAGCCCACGAAGGTCGATGTTCAATGCCTGGATGGTGTTTGAGGTATTGCCATCAACGGCAATCAGCAGCCCGGCCACCTGATCCAGTTCAAGCGTGCCCTCGGGCTGGGCCAGGCTCAGGTCAAGGAGTGCTCCCTGACGATCCGCCTCATACCAACATAGGTGGACCGCATCCAGGCAGTCGGCGGTAAAGCTCACCGGGCTCTTTTCCAGGAACTCGGCAACCGGTGTGCCCAAGGAGATGTGCAGGCGTGCGACGCTGCTCCGGGTTTTATTCGAGGCGGTATCTTGGGTGTTGTCGCAGCCGGCTAGAAACAGCGCGAGCAACAGATAGCACAGCTTCATGTTTGGCCTTTCCAATGAGCAGGAAGGGGCAGGGTGGCGAGGGCGCAAGCCCCCTCGCCACCGCCGCAGATCACTCGTCGAGGTTGCCCATGGCGGTGGTGTTGAACCCCCCGTCCACGTACATGATCTCGCCGCTGATGCCCGAGGCCAGGTCCGAGCAGAGGAAGGCGCCGGCGTTGCCGACTTCTTCGATGGTGACGTTGCGCCGCAGCGGGGTTTGCGCCTCGTTGGCCGCCAGCATCTTGCGGAAGTTCTTGATCCCCGAGGCCGCCAGGGTGCGGATCGGCCCGGCGGAAACGGCGTTGACCCGGGTGCCCTCCGGGCCCAGGGAGCCGGCCAGGTAGCGCACGCCGGCTTCCAGGGAGGCCTTGGCCATGCCCATCACGTTGTAGTTGGGCATGGTGCGTTCGGCGCCCAGGTAGGACAGGGTCAGCAGGCTGCCGTTGCGGCCCTTCATCATTTCCCGACCGGCCTTGGCCAGGGCCACGAAGCTGTAGGCGCTGATGTCGTGGGCAATGCGGAAGCCCTCGCGGGTGGTGGCATCGGTGAAGTCGCCTTCGAGCTGGTCGCCAGGGGCGAAGCCCACGGAGTGGACGATGCAGTCCAGGCCGTCCCATTTTTTTCCCAGCGCGGTGAAGACCTGGGCGATCTGCTCGTCACTGGCCACATCGCAAGGGAAGCACAGCTCGGCGCTGGAGCCCCAGCCTGTGGCGAATTCCTCGACCCGGCCCTTGAGTTTTTCGTTCTGATAAGTGAAGGCCAGCTCGGCGCCTTCACGATGCATGGCGGCAGCGATGCCGGAGGCGATCGACAGCTTGCTGGCGACACCGACGATCAGGACACGCTTCCCAGCGAGAAAACCCATATGCTGCTACTCCTGTTTCAGGTTATTCGGCGCTTGCCGGAGCCAGGAAGGCGGCTTCCAGCAGTTGCCGTGTGTAAGGGTGTTGCGGGGCGTCGAAGATGCCCCCGGCGTCCCCCTGTTCCACCACCTGGCCGTGCTTGATCACCATCAACTGGTGGCTCAGGGCCTTGACCACCGCCAGGTCGTGGCTGATGAACAGGTAGGTCAGGTTGTACTTGCTTTGCAGTGTGCGCAGCAGTTCCACCACCTGGCGCTGCACCGTGCGGTCCAGGGCCGAGGTCGGTTCGTCCAGCAGGATCAGCCGCGGCTTGAGCACCAGGGCCCGGGCAATGGCGATGCGCTGGCGTTGCCCGCCGGAGAACTCATGGGGGTAGCGGTGCCGGGTGTCCGGGTCCAGGCCGACCTCCTTGAGGGCTTCGATGATGGCCTGTTCCTGCTCCTGCTCACTGCCTATCTTGTGGATGCGCAGGCCCTCGCCGACGATCTGGCTCACGCTCATGCGCGGGCTGAGGCTGCCGAAAGGGTCCTGGAACACCACCTGCATTTCCCGCCGCAGCGGCCGAACCTGTTGCTGGGTCAGGCTGTCCAGTTGCTGGCCCTCGAAGCGAATGCCGCCCTGGCTGGCAATCAGGCGCAGGATCGCCAGGCCCAGGGTCGACTTGCCCGAGCCGCTTTCACCAACGATGCCCAGGGTCTGGCCCTGGGGCAGGCTGAAGTGGATGCCGTCCACTGCCTTGACGTGATCCACGGTGCTGCGCAGCAGGCCTTTCTTGATCGGGAACCAGACCTTGAGGTTGTCAACCTCCAGCAGCGGCGGGCCAATCTCGTTGGCCGCCGGCAGGCCGCTGGGTTCTGCGGCCAGCAGTTCCCGGGTGTAGGGATGCTGCGGCGCGCGGAACAGATCTTCGCAGGATGCCTGTTCGACGATGCAGCCCTTCTGCATGACACAGACCCGGTGGGCAATGCGCCGCACCAGGTTCAGGTCGTGGCTGATCAGCAGCAGCGCCATGCCCAGGCGCGCCTGCAGTTCCTTGAGCAGCTCGAGGATCTTCAGCTGCACGGTGACATCCAGGGCTGTGGTGGGCTCGTCGGCGATCAGCAGTTCCGGCTCGTTGGCCAGGGCCATGGCGATCATCACCCGTTGCCGCTGGCCGCCAGACAGCTCGTGGGGCAGGGCCTTGAGACGCTTGTGCGGTTCGGGGATGCCCACCAGCTCCAGCAGTTCCAGGGTGCGCCGGGTGGCGACCTTGCCGGTCAGGCCCTTGTGGATGCCCAGCACTTCGTTGATCTGCTTCTCGATGCTGTGCAGCGGGTTCAGCGAGGTCATGGGCTCCTGGAAGATCATCGCGATGCGGTTGCCGCGGATATGGCGGATGGTCTTCTCTTTCAGGGTCAGCAGGTCGTGCCCGGCATACTGGATGGTGCCGCTGGGGTGGTGCGCCAGAGGGTAGGGCAGCAGCCGCAGGATGGAGTGGGCGGTGACCGATTTGCCCGAGCCGCTTTCGCCCACCAGGGCCAGGGTCTCGCCGCGCTTGATGTCGAAGCTGACGCCTTGCACCACCCGCTGGCGGTGCTCGCCGGTGACGAACTCCACCGCCAGGTCGCGGACTTCGATCAGGTTGTCCTGGGTCATGTCATTTCCTCGGGTCGAAGGCATCGCGGGCGGATTCGCCGATGAACACCAGCAGGCTGAGCATGATCGCCAGCACGGCGAAGGCGCTCATGCCCAGCCAGGGCGCCTGCAGGTTGGACTTGCCCTGGGCCACCAGCTCGCCGAGGGATGGCGCCCCCGGCGGCAGGCCGAAACCGAGGAAGTCCAGGGCGGTGAGGGTGCCGATGGCGCCGGTGAGGATAAAGGGCATGAAGGTCATGGTGGAGACCATGGCGTTGGGCAGGATGTGGCGGAACATGATGGCGCCGTTCTGCATCCCCAGGGCCCGGGCCGCGCGCACGTACTCCAGGTTGCGCCCGCGCAGGAACTCGGCCCGCACCACGTCCACCAGGCTCATCCAGGAGAACAGCAGCATGATCCCCAGCAGCCACCAGAAGTTGGGTTGCACGAAGCTGGCGAGGATGATCAGCAGGTAGAGCACCGGCAGGCCGGACCAGATCTCCAGGAAGCGCTGGCCCACCAGGTCCACCCAGCCGCCGTAGAAGCCCTGCAGGGCGCCGGCGATGACGCCGATGATGGAGCTGAGAATGGTCAGGGTCAGGGCGAACAGCACCGACACCCGGAACCCGTAGATGACCCGGGCCAGTACGTCGCGGCCCTGGTCGTCGGTGCCCAGCAGGTTGTCCGCCGAGGGCGGCGCCGGGGCCGGCACCCGCAGGTCGTAGTTGATGCTCTGGTAGCTGAAGGGGATCGGTGCCCAGAGTACCCAGGCATCCTTCTGCGCCAGCAGTTCGCGGATGTAGGGGCTCTTGTAGTTGGCTTCCAGGGGGAATTCGCCGCCGAAGGTGGTTTCCGGGTAGCGCTTGAGGGCCGGGAAGTACCAGCCGCCTTCGTAGTGCACCACCAGCGGCTTGTCGTTGGCGATCAGCTCGGCGCCCAGGCTGAGGACGAACAGCACCAGGAACAGCCACAGCGACCACCAGCCGCGCTTGTTGGCCTTGAAGCGCTCGAAGCGCCGGCGATTGAGGGGGGACAGGTTCATCTCAATGCTCCCGGCTGTCGAAGTCGATGCGAGGGTCGACCAGGGTGTAGGTCAGGTCGCCGATCAGTTTCACCACCAGCCCCAGCAGGGTGAAGATGAACAGGGTGCCGAACACCACCGGGTAGTCGCGGTTGATCGCTGCCTCGAAGCTCATCAGGCCCAGGCCGTCGAGGGAGAAGATCACTTCCACCAGCAGGGAGCCGGTGAAGAAGATGCCGATGAAGGCCGAGGGGAAGCCGGCGATCACCAGCAGCATGGCGTTGCGGAATACATGGCCGTAGAGCACCCGGCGCTGGGTCAGGCCCTTGGCCTTGGCGGTGACCACGTACTGCTTGTTGATCTCGTCGAGGAAGCTGTTCTTGGTCAGCAGGGTCATGGTGGCGAAGTGGCCGATCACCAGGGCGGTGACCGGCAGCGCCAGGTGCCAGAAGTAGTCGAGGATCTTGCCGCCCCAGCTCAATTGGTCGAAGTCGTTGGAGGTCAGGCCGCGCAGGGGGAACCAGTTGAAATAGCTGCCGCCTGCGAATACCACGATCAGCAGGATGGCGAACAGGAAGGCCGGGATCGCGTAGCCGACGATGATCGCCGAACTGGTCCAGACATCGAAGTGGCTGCCGTGGCGGGTGGCCTTGGCGATCCCCAGGGGGATCGACACCAGGTACATGATCAGGGTGCTCCACAACCCGAGGGAGATGGACACCGGCATCTTTTCCTTGATCAGGTCCACCACCTTGGCGTCACGGAAGAAGCTGTTGCCGAAATCCAGGGTGGCGTAGTTCTTGATCATGATCCACAAGCGTTCCGGCGCCGACTTGTCGAAGCCGTACATGTGCTCGATTTCCTTGATCAGCGCCGGGTCCAGGCCCTGGGCGCCGCGGTAGCTGGAACCGGCCACCGAGACTTCGGCGCCGCCGCCGGCGATGCGGCTGGTGGCGCCGTCGAAGCCTTCGAGCTTGGCGATCATCTGCTCCACCGGGCCGCCGGGTGCGGCCTGGATGATCACGAAGTTGATCAGCAGGATGCCCAGCAGCGTGGGGATGATCAGCAGCAGGCGGCGAAAGATATAGGCCAGCATGGTCAGTACACCGCTTCGGCCGGGGCCGCCTGGTTGTCCGGGGTCGGTTCAACGGCCGGCTTGGCGCCGGGCTTGATCCACCAGGTGTTGACGCCGATGTCGTACTTGGGCGCGACCTTGGGGTGGCCGATATGGTCCCAGTAGGCCACGCGCCAGGTCTTGATGTGCCAGTTGGGAATCACGTAGTAGCCCCATTGCAGGACCCGGTCCAGGGCCTTGGCGTGGGCCACCAGGCTGGCGCGGGAATCGGCGTTGATCAGGTTTTCCACCAGGCTGTCGATGGCCGGGTCCTTGAGGCCGATGTAGTTGCGGCTGCCGGGCTTGTCGGCGCTGGAGGACATCCAGAACTCGCGTTGCTCGTTACCCGGGGAGTTGGACTGGGGGAAGCTGCCGACGATCATGTCGAAGTCCCGCGAGCGCACCCGGGTGATGTACTGGGACACGTCGACCCGGCGGATCACCAGGTCAATACCCAGGTCGGCCAGGTTGCGCTTGAACGGCAGCAGTACGCGCTCGAACTCGGTCTGGGCCAGCAGGAACTCGATCACCACCGGCTTGCCCTGGGCGTCGACCATCTTGTCGTCGACGATGCGCCAGCCGGCTTCCTGCAACAGCTGGTAGGCCTGGCGCTGCTGGGCGCGGATCATCCCGCTGCCGTCGCACACCGAAGGGGAGAAGGCCTGGTCGAATACCTGCGGGGGGATCTTGCCCCGCAGCGGTTCGAGGATGGCCAGTTCCTCGGGCCCCGGCAGGCCGGTGGCGGCCATTTCCGAGTTCTCGAAGTAGCTGCGGGTGCGGGTGTAGGCACCGTTGAACAGCTGCTTGTTGCTCCACTCGAAGTCCAGCAGCAGGCTCAGCGCGTGACGCACTCGCACGTCCTGGAACATCGGCCTGCGGGTGTTGAAGACAAAACCCTGCATGCCGGTGGGGTTGCCGTTGGCGATCTGCTCCTTGATCAGGCGGCCCTGGGCCACGGCCGGAATGTTGTACGCGTTGGCCCAGTTCTTCGCGCTCATTTCCAGCCAGTAGTCGAACTGGCCGGCCTTGAGCGCTTCCAGGGCCACGGTGTTGTCGCGGTAGTAGTCGCTGGTGATCACGTCGAAATTGTAGAAGCCGCGGTTGACCGGCAGGTCCTTGGCCCAATAGTCCTTGACCCGCTCGTAGCGGATCGAGCGCCCGGCCTTGACCTCGGTGACCTTGTAAGGGCCGCTGCCCAGGGGAATCTCCAGGTTGCTCTTGGCAAAGTCGCGGCTTTGCCACCAGTGCTTGGGCAGGATCGTCAGCTGGCCGAGGATCAGCGGCAGCTCGCGGTTGTTGGTGTGCTTGAACTTGAACAGCACCCGCTGCGGGTCTTCGGCGATCACCTGGTCGACGTCAGCGTAGTAGCCGCGGTACAGCGGCGAGCCGGCGCTCATCAGGGTCTGGAAGCTGAACACCACGTCTTCGGCGTGGATCGGCTGGCCGTCGTTGAAGCGCGCCTCGGGGCGCAGATAGAAGCGCACCCAGCTGTTGTCCGGGGCCTTCTCGATCTTGCTGGCCACCAGGCCGTACTCGGTGAACGGCTCATCCAGGCTCTGGGCCATCAGGGTGTCGTAGACCAGGCCGATGTTCAGCTCCGGCACGCCCTTGCTGATGAACGGGTTGAGGCTGTCGAAGCTGCCGAAGCCGGCCATGCGGAAGGTGCCGCCCTTGGGCGCGTCGGGATTGACGAAGTCGAAGTGCTGGAAGTTCGCCGGGTATTTCGGCGCTTCGTTGTACAGGGTCACGGCGTGTTGCGGCGCAGCCTGGGCATAGCAGGCGATGGCGCTGAACAACAGGCCGCTGGTGCGCAGGAGCAGGGCACGCAGGGGCATCATTGGGCGTTCTCCATGGACTTCAGCCACCAGGCGCCGAGGCCCAGGGTATAGGGCGGCGTGGTGACGAAGGCGAACCGGTTACGGTAGGCCAGGCGGTGATAGTTGAGGTACCAGTTGGGAATCATGTAGTGCTGCCACAGCAGCACCCGGTCCAGGGCCCGGCCCGCGGCCAGTTGGTCGTCGCGGGTCTGGGCGGCCAGCAGCTGTTCCAGCAGGTGATCGACCACCGGGTTGTTGATGCCTGCGTAGTTCTTGCTGCCCTTGACCGAGACCTGGCTGGAGTGGAAGTACTGCCATTGCTCCAGGCCCGGGCTCAGGGTCTGGTTGAGGGTCATGAGGATCATGTCGTAGTCGAACTGGTCCAGGCGCTGCTTGTATTGCGCCCGGTCCACGGTGCGCAGGCGGGCGTCGATGCCGATGCTCGCGAGGTTCTCCACGTAGGGCTGGAGAATCCGTTCCAGGTTGGGATTGACCAGCATCAGCTCGAAGCGCAGCGGCTGCCCGGCACTGTTCTGCAGTCGCTGGCCATTGAGCTTCCAGCCCGCCTCGCCGAGCAGCCTCAGGGCCTTGCGCAGGGTGTCCCGCGGGATGCCGCGGCCGTCGGTGCGCGGCAGGCTGAAGGCCTGGCTGAACAGGCTGGCGGGCAATTGCTCGCGGTAGGGCGAGAGCAGCAGCCATTCATGGCCCTGCGGTACCCCGGTGGCGGAGAACTCGCTGTTGGGGTAGTAGCTCAGGGCGCGCTGGTAGGCGCCGCTGAACAGGGTGCGGTTGGTCCACTCGAAGTCGAACATCATGCCCAGCGCCTCGCGCACCCGCACGTCGGCGAAAGTGGCGCGGCGGGTGTTCATGAACAGGCCCTGGGTCTGGGTCGGGATCTGGTGCGCCACCTGGGCCTTGATCACCTCACCGCGGTTGACCGCCGGGAAGTTGTAGCCGTTGGCCCAGTTCTTGGCCTGGTGCTCGATATAGATGTCGAACTCGCCGGCCTTGAAGGCTTCGAAGGCCACGTCGCTGTCGCGGTAGAACTCCACTTCGACCCGGTCGAAGTTGTTGAAGCCACGGTTGACTGGCAGGTCCTTGCCCCAGTAGTCCTTGACCCGTTCGAACACCAGCTGGCGCCCGGGCTGTACCTGGGTGATGCGGTACGGGCCGCTGCCCAGGGGCGGGGTGAAGGTGGTGGCCTTGAAGTCGCGATCCTTCCAGTAATGCTGGGGCAGCACCGGCAGTTCGCCCAGGCGCAGGATCAGCAAGGGGTTGCCGGCACGCTTGAACACGAAGCGGATGCGCTGCGGGCCGAGGATATCCACCCGCTGCACTTCCTGCAGGTTGGTGCGGTATTGCGGGTGGCCTTCCTTGAGCAGCAGGCGATAGGAGAACGCCACATCGTAGGCGGTGATCGGCTTGCCATCGTGAAAGCGTGCTTCGGGGCGCAGGTTGAACACCACCCAACTGCGGTCCTCGGCGTATTCCACCGAGCGGGCGATCAGGCCGTAGCTGGAAGTCGGCTCATCACCGGAGGGCGCATACAGGCCGGTGCCCACCATCAAGGGTTCGTTGAGCTCGTTGACCCCGTATTGCAGGAAATTCGGCGTGGCGACCGGGCTGGTGCCCTTGAAGGTGTAGGGGTTGAGGGTGTCGAAGGTGCCAAAGGCCATGACCCGCAAGGTGCCGCCTTTGGGCGCAGCGGGGTTGACCCAATCGAAATGGGTGAACTTTGCCGGGTATTTGAGCGTGCCAAACTGCGCGTAACCGTGACTTTCGGTGATCGTCGCGCTTGCGGGAAAGCTCAAGGCCAGGCTGATGAAGAGCAGGAGCAGGGGACGCATCGAGACAGAGATCCGATCCAGGCGGCTTGGGCTTTGTGCTCCGTACAGTAACAGCTTGTATCAGCAGGAAAAAGCTCGCTGGCGCGCGCTTCGTGCAATTGAAATTTCCTGTAGGAGCCGGCTTGCCGGCGAAGGCTGTTCGCCGGCAAGCCGGCTCCTACAGGGGAGATTTCAGTGCGGCAGGTACACCGTCAGCATCTGGCCGGGCTTGAGGGCCTGGGCCGCGCGGGGGTTCCAGCGCTTGAGGTGCTGCATCTCGACATTGAAGCGCTTGGCCACCATGTACAGCGAGTCGCCCTGCTTGACCTTGTACTGAGTCGACTTCTTCTTGTTGCTGGCCAGGCTGGTTTTCTTGCTGGCCACCTTGCGGGTGTCCTGCATCACCAGCGTCTGGCCGACCTTGAGGTTCTTGCCGCTGAGCTTGTTCCAGCGCTGCAGGTCCTGGACGTCGACCTTGTTGGCCTTGGCAATGAGGGTCAGGTTGTCGCCATTCTTGACCCGGTAGATGCGCTTGGTCCGCAGCGAATCACGCCCCTCGTCGCGGTCGAAGACCGGTTTGAGGGAGCGCTTGCTGATCAGTTCTTCGGGTTTCATGGTGGACAGGCTGGTGGTCAGCAACTGTGCCTTGGAAGTCGGAACCAGCAGGTGCTGGGGGCCGTCGATGGTGGTGCGCTGCTTGAACGCCGGGTTGAGCTGGAACAGCTCGTCCTCGTCGATGTTGGCCACCGCCGCGACCTTGGACAGGTCCATGCGCTGGTTGATCTCCACCACCTGGAAATAGGGTTCGTTGGCGATCGGGTTGAGGTTCACGCCGTAGGCCTGCGGGGCCAGCACCACCTGGGACAGGGCCAGCAGCTTGGGCACATAGGCCTGGGTCTCGGCCGGCAGCGGCAGGTTCCAGTAGTCGGTGGGCAGGCCGAGCTTTTCATTGCGCTCGATGGCCCGGCTCACCGTGCCTTCACCGGCGTTGTAGGCGGCCAGTGCCAGCAGCCAGTCGCCGTTGAACATGTCGTGCAGGCGGCTCAGGTAGTCCATGGCCGCGGTGGTGGACGCGGTGATGTCGCGGCGGCCATCGTAGAAGCGGGTCTGGCGCAGGTTGAAGTAGCGCCCGGTGGCCGGGACGAACTGCCACAGCCCCACCGCATCGGCCCGGGAATAGGCCAGGGGGTTGTAGGCGCTTTCGATGACCGGCAGCAGGGCCAGTTCCAGCGGCATGTTGCGCTCTTCGAGACGCTCGACGATGTAGTGGATATAAAGGCTGCCGCGCTCGCCGGCATTTTCCAGGAAGGAAGGGTTGCTGGCGAACCACAGGCGCTGCTGTTCAATACGCGGGTTGACGCCCAGGCCTTCTTGCAATTGGAACCCCTGGCGCATGCGTTCCCAGACGTCCTGGGGTACTTGCGGGCTGGGCTGGTTGCTCAGCCAGATGGGTTTCTGCTTGATGCGGGCGTTGAAATTCTGTGTGTGTGTCGCGTCGCTCTGCGGGGCATGGCCGGTGCTTTGGCAGCCCGCAAGAGTCGCTGACACAGCTACCGCGATGGCCTGGGCCAAGCGCGTCAATGCGTCTGAACTGATGGAATAACGAATAGATGACGACATTGGCTGGAAGTAAGTTCCGGGCAAAAATGTCGGGCGATTCTAGAAAGCACCCGGGGTGCGGTCAACCATTCAGAATTTTTGTACCAATCGATAGCCTGCTTAGAACTTATCTTTCCAAGCCCTCAGAGCCGCAAAGACCGCACTCTGCGACTGGTTATCCTGGCCATTCCGTTCGTCCGCTTTTTGTTTAACGGATGTTTCACCGGTACGCAGGAACGGGTTGGTCAATTTCTCCAGGGCCAGGGTCGAGGGCAGGGTCATGCGCCCTTGCTCACGCATCTGCGTAACCTTCGCCAGGCGTTCGGCGATATCCGGGTTGGCCGGTTCCACCGCCTGGGCGAAGCGCAGGTTGCTCAGGGTGTATTCGTGGGTGCAGTAGATCAGGGTGTCGTCCGGCAGCGCGGCGAGGCGGCCGAGGGAGTGGTGCATCTGCTCCGGGGTGCCCTCGAACAGCCGGCCACAACCGGCCGCGAACAGGGTATCGCCACAGAACAGCAGGCCATGGTGGTAGTAGGCGATATGCCCCAGGGTGTGGCCGGGCACGGCGAACACCTCGAACTCCCAGCCGAGGATGCTAACCCGCTGGTTGTCTTCGAGGCCGATGTCGCGGGCCGGGATCTTTTCCCGGGCCGGGCCATGGACCGTGGCCGCGCTGTGCTGCTTGAGGCGTTCGACGCCGCCGACGTGATCGTGGTGATGGTGGGTGATCAGGATGTCGCTGAGCACCCAGCCCGGGTGCTGTTCCAGCCAGGCCAGTACCGGCGCCGCATCCCCCGGATCGACGACTGCGCAGCGCTGGCTGCGATGATCTTGTAACAACCAGATGTAGTTATCGGTGAAGGCGGGCAGGGCACTGATCTGTATCATCTTCGGATTCGCCAAGCGGAAAACAATGGCGCATCTTAGAGCTTCTTGGCGTGTTGGAGAATGCAATGACCGATAAAGCCTTCGCTCAGGCAGATCCCGACTGGCTGGCCCTGATCAGTGCGGCCCGGGAGTGGCTGTCCGGCCCCCTGGGGCAATTTCTGCTGGATGAAGAGCGGCGCATGCTCGAAGAGGAACTGGGACGTTTCTTCGGTGGCTACCTGGTGCACTACGGGCCCTCGGCGCAAACCCCGCCGGCGGCGCCCCAGGTGCAACGCAACGTGCGTCTCGGCGCGCCCTTGCCCGGGGTGGAGATAGTCTGCGAGGAGCAGGCCTGGCCCCTGAGCGAGCACGCCGCCGATGTGGTGGTGCTGCAGCACGGCCTGGATTTCTGCCTGTCGCCCCATGGCCTGCTGCGCGAGGCGGCCAGCAGCGTGCGCCCTGGGGGGCATCTGCTGATTGTCGGCATCAACCCCTGGAGCACCTGGGGCCTGCGCCATGTGTTCGCCCATGATGCGTTGCGCCTGGCCCGCTGCATCTCCCCGTCGCGGGTCGGCGACTGGCTCAACCTGCTGGGCTTCGCGCTGGAGAAACGCCGCTTCGGGTGCTATCGTCCGCCGCTTGCTTCAACGGCATGGCAGGCGCGGCTGGCCGGCTGGGAGCGCAGGGCCGGGCACTGGCAACTGTCCGGCGGCGGCTTCTACCTGTTGGTGGCGCGCAAGATCGCCGTGGGCCTGCGCCCGGTGCGCCAGGTGCGGCGCGAGCCGATGGGCAAGCTGGTACCGCTGCCCATGGCCAAGGTCAACCGCCGCAACAGCGAGCCTTGATGAACTGTTGAAACCCTCTTTTTATACACTCCCGGCCGGCGTAGCCCGGCCCTGGGCCCGGTCGATCGCGGTCGTCGGGCCAATGGCAATTTTCTGATGGAAGGCGTGGATGAGCGATAGCGTAGAAATCTTTACCGACGGTGCCTGCAAGGGCAATCCCGGCCCCGGTGGCTGGGGCGCGCTGCTGGTGTGCAAGGGCGTCGAAAAGGAGCTCTGGGGCGGCGAAGCCAACACCACCAACAACCGCATGGAGCTGATGGCGGCGATCCGCGGCCTGGAAGAGCTCAAGCGCCAGTGCGATGTGCAGCTGGTCACCGACTCGCAGTATGTAATGAAGGGCATCAACGAGTGGATGGCCAACTGGAAGAAGCGCGGCTGGAAGACCGCCGCCAAGGAGCCGGTGAAGAATGCCGACCTGTGGCAGCAGCTCGACGAACAGGTCAACCGCCACAACGTCACCTGGAAATGGGTGCGCGGCCACACCGGCCATCACGGCAACGAGCGGGCCGACCAGTTGGCCAACCGTGGCGTCGACGAGGTCCGCGGCTACAAGCAGCCCTGATGCCCTGAGCGGCCAATCAGCGACAAGGCAGCGGCCGTTCGAGCCGCTGCTTCATTTCCCCCATCGCACGGGGCGAATCCACCAGCACCGCATCCATCTTCAGGCAAGTGGCCGCCTGGTAGTCCTCGGCCGTATTGATGCCGATCGCCAGCATCCGCACCTTGCCCCGTGACTGAAAGCAATCCACCGCAGCGGGCGTCCACAGCCGGGCATCGACCTGGGAGCGCGCCTCGCCCAGGGTAAAGGACTCGACCAGTTGCACCGGGCGCCGGTACTCGAAAGCCACCCAACTGCCGGGTGCAGGTGGTGCGTTGCAGTGGTGGGCGAGGGCGACGCTGGCCAGCCGGTCCCGGGTACTGTCCCTGGATTCGAACAGCCGGGCCTGGGGATAGGGCGCGAAAGCCTGCTGGTAGCCGGCATCGGTGGAGTAGATCAGCACCCGGTTCCAGGCGTGCAGCTGTTCCAGCAAGCGGGCGACGGCCTGGGCCTGGGGGGCAGCCGGCAGGGCCTTCATGTCGAGAATCACCGGCACCGACTCGGGGATCGCCATCAGCGCCTGTCGCAACGACGGCAGGCTCACCGGCTGGGCGCGATAGGGAAAGCTCACCTGGCCATCGGCTGCTGTCTGCTTGAAATTCCACCCGGCATTGAGTGCCTGCAACTGCGCCAGGGTGTGCTGGTTGACTGCGCCTGTGGCCTGGGTATTGGTGCTCAGGTCGGCCGGTCGGTACAGCACCGGTACGCCATCGCGGCTTAGCTGCACCGTCAGCCAGAGCATGTCGACGTTATTGCGCAGGGCGTTGTCGATGGCCAGCAGGGTGTTCTCGGGAAAGTCCGCGGCGCCGCCGCGATGGGCAACGATCAGCGGCCGTTGTCGGCTGCCGCTGTCGGTGTGCGCAAGGGAAGAGCAGCCACTGATGCAGGCCAAGGCCAGCAGCAGTGGGAGCATCTGTCGAGTCTTGAGCATGGGAGGGCGGTTCCTGTGGAGTGAGTGCAACGCCGGGTATCAGCACCCGCGCGCCTGGGTGAGGCCGCACGGTAACGCAATAGCCTTGTTCGCATAAAGAAACGGCTGCGGCGCGCGATGAATTAGCTGCGGATGCGCCTGGGGGCTCAGAGCGCAAGCATGGCGCTGGCCAGTTGCAGGTCGCTACAGGGCGGGGCGCCTAGCACCTGGCGAATGTGCATCAGGGCGGCTTCCAACCGGGCGCCACGGATCTCGCCGGCGCTGGCCACGAAGGCCGCGGCATCGCTCTGGGCGGCGAGCACAAGTTTGTCGTCCTTGAATGAGCTGCTGGCTTTGGAGCTGCCCTCGGTTGAGCTCAGGGTCAGGCTCATGCTGATGTCGGTGCTGATCACCAGGGCGCTGGCCTGGACGAGGTCGGCGCACAGGCAGGCGCAGAGCGCGCAGGCCAGTCGGGTTTTGCTGGGGGTCATGGCAGGGCTGGGTCCGGCGGAAAATATCGTCGGGCACCCTAGCGCTTTGCGTTGCAACGAACTGCAGCAGCTTTGCTAAGGATTGTTAAAAACTGCACAGGCTGGGGGCTGATGAATCCGCCATGGGTGTCCTGCCGCCAGAGCGTGCTAAAATCCCGCGCTTTGAAACACTTCCACCGTTGAGAACTGACCCCTGATGGCCAACAGATCTGTTGTACTCGATACCGAAACCACCGGCATGCCGGTGACCGACGGCCACCGGATCATTGAAATCGGTTGCGTCGAGTTGATCGGTCGGCGCCTGACCGGCCGGCACTTCCACGTTTACCTGCAACCGGATCGCGAGAGCGATGAGGGCGCCATCGGCGTCCACGGCATCACCAACGAATTCCTGGTGGGCAAGCCGCGTTTCGCCGAAGTCGCCGATGAGTTCTTCGACTTCATCCAGGGCGCGCAGCTGATCATCCACAACGCGGCGTTCGACGTTGGCTTCATCAACAACGAATTCGCCTTGATGGGCCAGCACGAACGGGCCGACATCACCCAGCACTGCACCATCCTCGACACCCTGATGATGGCCCGCGAGCGGCACCCGGGGCAGCGCAACAGCCTCGACGCCCTGTGCAAACGCTACGGCGTCGACAACTCCGGCCGTGAACTGCACGGCGCCTTGCTCGACTCGGAGATCCTGGCCGACGTCTACCTGACCATGACCGGTGGCCAGACCAGCCTGTCCCTGGCCGGCAATGCCTCGGACGGCAACGGCTCTGGCGAGGGAGCCGGCCAGGCTTCGGAAATCCGCCGCTTGCCGGCCGATCGCCCGCGCGGGCGGATCATCCAGGCCAGCGACGCCGAACTGGCCGAGCACCAGGTGCGCCTGGAAATCATCGCCAAGTCCGCCGGTGCCCCGGCGCTCTGGACCCAGTTGCTCGAAACCCAGCAGTAAGCCTTTGCTGTGGCCGCTGCCGCTGCCGCTGCCGCTGCCGCTGCCGCAGGCGGCGAACGGCGCCGTAGGAGGCGCCGCGATATTGAGGGCCGCAGGGGCCTGGCGGGAGATCGCCAGGCAAGGCCCTTCGGTCCTTTTCACAGCTTCGCGGGCCCAGCAGCGGCTACAGGCGTGGCTGGGAATGGACCGGCAATTGTTCCAGAGCGACGTTTTGTTACACCCAGCCCATGCCTGGGGTGACACGAAGCGTGCGCAGCTTCTACCCTGAGTTGATTGGCGGGGCCTGCCCGCCGTTTCAGGACACTGAGCCCCATGTATAAAGACCTGCAGTTTCCGATCCTGATCGTGCATCGCGACATCAAGGCCGATACGGTCGCGGGGGACCGGGTCAGGGGGATCGCCCGGGAACTGGAAAAGGACGGGTTCAGCATCTTTTCCGCGGTGGACTATGCCGAAGGGCGGCTGGTGGCTTCGACCCATCACGGCCTGGCCTGCATGTTGATCGCCGCCGAAGGGGCCGGGGAAAACAAGCACCTGTTGCAGAACATGGTGGAACTGATCCGCCTGGCGCGGGTACGTGCGCCGCTGCTGCCGATCTTTGCCCTGGGCGAGCAGGTGACCCTGGAAAACGCCCCCGCCGACGCCATGAGCGAACTCAACCAGCTGCGGGGCATTCTCTACCTGTTCGAGGACACGGTGCCGTTCCTGGCCCGGCAAGTGGCCCGGGCCGCGCGGGGCTACCTGGATGGCTTGCTGCCACCGTTCTTCAAGGCCCTGGTACAGCACACCGCCGACTCCAACTATTCCTGGCACACCCCGGGGCACGGCGGTGGCGTGGCCTATCGCAAGAGCCCGGTGGGGCAGGCGTTTCACCAGTTCTTTGGCGAGAATACCTTGCGTTCGGACCTGTCGGTGTCGGTCCCGGAGCTGGGGTCGCTGCTGGATCACACCGGCCCGCTGGCGGAAGCCGAGGCCCGTGCCGCGCGCAACTTTGGCGCCGATCACACCTTTTTCGTGATCAATGGCACCTCCACCGCCAACAAGATCGTCTGGCATTCCATGGTCGGTCGCGATGACCTGGTGCTGGTGGACCGCAACTGCCACAAGTCGGTGCTGCACTCGATCATCATGACCGGGGCCATTCCCCTGTACCTGTGCCCGGAGCGCAACGAACTGGGGATCATCGGGCCGATTCCCCTGAGCGAGTTCAGCGCCGAGTCGATCCAGGCCAAGATCGATGCCAGCCCGCTGACCCGCGGTCGGCCGCCCAGGGTCAAGCTGGCGGTGGTCACCAACTCCACTTATGACGGCCTGTGCTACAACGCCGAGCTGATCAAGCAGAGCCTGGGCAACAGTGTCGAGGTGCTGCACTTCGACGAAGCCTGGTACGCCTATGCGGCCTTTCATGAGTTCTTCGCCGGGCGCTACGGCATGGGCACGTCCCGCAGCGCCGACAGCCCGCTGGTGTTCACCACCCATTCCACCCACAAGCTGCTGGCGGCCTTCAGCCAGGCCTCGATGATTCACGTGCAGGATGGCGGCGCCCGGCAACTGGACCGCGACCGCTTCAACGAAGCCTTCATGATGCATATCTCCACCTCGCCGCAGTACAGCATCATCGCCTCGCTGGACGTGGCTTCGGCGATGATGGAAGGGCCGGCAGGGCGCTCGCTGCTGCAGGAAATGTTCGACGAGGCCCTGAGCTTTCGCCGGGCCCTGGCCAACCTGCGGCAGAACATCGCCGCCGATGACTGGTGGTTCTCGGTGTGGCAACCGGAGCGGGTCGAGGGCATCGACCAGGTGCGCACCGAGGACTGGCTGCTGGAACCTGAGGGCGAGTGGCACGGTTTTGCCGGGGTCACCGATGACTATGTGCTGCTGGACCCGATCAAGGTGACCCTGGTCATGCCCGGCCTGACCGCGGGCGGCGCCCTGAGCGAGCACGGGATCCCGGCGGCGGTGGTCAGCAAGTTTCTCTGGGAACGCGGGCTGGTGGTGGAAAAGACCGGGCTCTATTCGTTCCTGGTGCTGTTCTCCATGGGCATCACCAAGGGCAAGTGGAGCACGCTGCTCACCGAACTGCTGGAGTTCAAGCGCAACTACGACGCCAATGTCAGCCTGGCCAGCTGCCTGCCCAGCGTGGCCGGGCAGGACCCGCAGCGCTACCAGGGAATGGGCCTGCAGGACCTGTGCGACCAGTTGCACGCCTGCTACCGCAGCAACGCCACGGCCAAGCACCTCAAGCGCATGTACACGGTGCTGCCGGAGGTGGCCATGAAGCCTGCCGATGCCTATGACCATCTGGTGCGGGGCGAGGTCGAGGCGGTTTCCATCGATCAGTTGCAGGGGCGTATCGCTGCGGTGATGCTGGTGCCCTATCCGCCGGGCATTCCGCTGATCATGCCGGGCGAGCGTTTCACCGATTCCACCCGTTCGATCATCGATTACCTGGCCTTCGCCCGGGCCTTTGACAGCAGCTTCCCGGGGTTTGTCGCCGATGTGCACGGGCTGCAGCATGACGATCTGGGCGACGGGCGCCAGTACACCGTCGATTGCATCAAGGCATGAGGAGTTTCCCGGCCATGCAACCTGTTGTGAATCCCCGTTATCCGGGCCTGGCGGTGCGAGTCGCCGATGAGGGCTTTGCCGCTTATATCTGGGGCAGCGACTTCAGCTTCGAGGTCAGCGCCTATGCCGTGGCCGAACGCGAAGTGCCGGTGGCGGACTGGGCCCTGCGACGGATCGTGCCCTATCGCAAATGCTATGGCATCGACCCGGAGGAGTTCAGCAGCTACCGCAATGCCGCGGACAGCGAGATCTTCATGGCCTATCTGGACGACCAGCCGGTGGGCCATGTGGTGGTCAGCACCAACTGGAACGGTTACGCCCATATCGATGAGCTGGCGGTGCATGCGCCGGCCCGGCGCCACGGGGTAGCCAGGGCGCTGCTGGATGTGGCGCAGTTCTGGAGCCGCAGGAAAAAACTGCCGGGGATGATGCTGGAAACCCAGAACAACAACCTGGGGGCCTGCCGCCTCTACGAGCAATGCGGCTATGTGGTAGGGGGCGTGGACCACCTGCGTTACCGCGGTATCGACCCGCAGACCGCCGAGGTGGCGATCTTCTGGTACCGGCTGTTCGCCAATGAGCTGGAGGGGCCGGCGCTTTAACCTGCCAGCAGGGCCTCGGCCTGTTCCGTGAGCAGCTCCAGCAGGGCAGTGGTCAGCGGCGAGCTGTCGCTGCCGTGGCGCCGCAAGGCGTACAGCGTGACGCTGATGGGGGGCGACAGCGGGCACACATCGAGCCCGGCGCTGCGGGCGCCGACGGCGGTGAAGGGGTCGACGATGGCCAGACCTTCGCCAGCTTCCACCAGGCTGCGCATCATCTGATAGGTCTGCACCCGGGTCTGGATCACCGGGCTGGGGCGCAGGTTCTGCAATTTGCTGGCAAGCATCACGCTCAGCGGGTCCTGGCCCTCCAGGCCGACCATGGCCTGGCCGGCCAGATCCTGCAGGGCGACGTATTTCTGCTTGGGTTGCAGCCAGCCGTGGGGCGCCAGGAGAAACAGCTTGCCCTGGGCCAGGGCCTGGCTGTGGATGTCCGGGTGCTGCGGATCGTGCAGGCTCAGGCCCAGATCGCAGTCACGCAGCAGCAGGCTGTGGACCATGTCCCGGGTGCTTTGGCCGAGCAGGCTGCAAGGGGTGTCGGCGAAGCGCCGGCGCAGGGCGGCGATGCACTGGGGTAGCAGTTGCTGAACCAGCGGCGGGGTGCCGACGAGGCGCAGCGGTGGCGCCTGGTGGAACCTCAGGCTGTCGGCCAGGCGCTGCACCGGCTCGAAAGCGTCATACACCCGGGTGATGGCTCCCTGCAGCTCCCGGGCTTCACGGGTGGCCTGCAAACGGCCGCGAACACTGGCGAACAGCATGAAGCCCAATTGGCTCTCGGCGTCGCGCAGCAGGGCCTCGACCTCGGCCACCGAAAGTTGCAGCAGTTCGGCGGCAGTGCCCAGGTGAGCGGTTTGCAGGAGCGCCTGAATCACTTCGATATGACGTAAACGCATGCTTGAAGTCCATCTCCAGCCGTCGAGGGGGCAAGCAACGAATCCTAACCCAAGTGTGGCGACACAACAGCTGGCGATGATGCTCGCGCAGAATCACTGAGCTACATAGGTCTCGGGTTCGCGCACGATGGTTACATCCGACTGCACCAGCAGGAACTGGTTGTCATCGAGTTTCTTGACCCGGTCGCCGATGGCCAGGCGGTAGGTGGTCACGGGCTCCGATCCGGCCGCGCCGTCCTCCGGGGGCATGGATTCCTGGAATTCGTGCACTGAGTACACCCGTCCCTCGGCATCTCTTGCATGGAATTGTCCGACAAGTACTGCTGCCATTCTTTAGAGCCTCTGGAGATAAAACACGCAAATTCGGTGGTGTAGACCCGGTGTCCCCAGGGGAAGTTTTACCCCGGGAAAAAAATAATCCGCTACCGGTGCCAGCCTCGTTATCGTGGGCTCGCTGGCAACAGGCCATGGCTTGGGAATTATCGGGGTGGGGTAGCAGACATCACCTCGGGTCATCTATAACTAACACCTTCTTTACGCCAACGGTTGGAAACTCCCATGAGCAATGTCTACAAGGTCGCAGTACTGGTCGGCAGCCTGAGAAAGCAGTCCCTGAACCGCAAGGTCGCCCTGGTCCTGGCCGAGCTGGCACCTGCCAGCCTCCAGCTGGACATCGTCGAGATCGGTGACCTGCCGCTCTACAACGAAGACATCGATGCCACGCCACCGGCGGCCTACACCCGTTTTCGCGAACAGATCAGCGGCGCCGACGCGGTGCTGTTCGTTACCCCGGAATACAACCGCTCGGTACCGGCGGCGCTGAAAAATGCCATCGACGTCGGCTCGCGGCCCTACGGTAAAAGTGCCTGGAGCGGCAAGCCGGGGGCGGTGATCAGCGTTTCTCCGGGGGCCATTGGCGGTTTTGGCGCCAACCACCACCTTCGCCAGTCCCTGGTGTTCCTCAATGTGCCCTGCATGCAGCAGCCCGAGGCCTACCTGGGTGGCGCTGGCTCGGCATTCGACGAGGCTGGCAAACTGTCCGAAGCAACCCGGCCGTTCCTGCAGGGCTTCATCAACGCCTACGGGCAGTGGGTCGAGCAGCAACGCAAGGCCTGATTCCCCACCATCATTCCCTGCTGTCGCAGGAGCCGGCTTGCCGGCGAAGAGGCCCTTGAGTCCCGTGGGGCACCTTCGCCGGCAAGCCGGCTCCTGCATACTCAAGACCCACTCTCATGTTGATTGCCGTATCGATTTTCCTGCTGACCATTACCTTGGTGATCTGGCAGCCCAAGGGCCTGGGCGTTGGCTGGAGCGCCGTGTTCGGGGCGGCCCTGGCGCTGTTGTTCGGGGTGGTGCAATGGGCGGATATCCCGGTGGTCTGGCAGATCATCTGGAATGCCACCGGTACCTTTGTCGCGCTGATCATCATCAGCCTGCTGCTGGACGAGGCCGGGTTCTTTGCCTGGGCCGCGCTGCATGTGGCGCGCTGGGGGCGAGGGCGGGGCAGGCGGCTGTTTGCCTTCATGGTATTGCTGGGGGCGCTGGTCTCGGCGCTGTTCGCCAATGACGGCGCCGCGCTGATCCTGACCCCCATCGTCATTTCCATGCTCCTGGCCTTGCGCTTTTCACCGGCCACGACCCTGGCCTTCGTCATGGGCGCGGGGTTCATTGCCGACACCGCGAGCCTGCCGCTGGTGGTTTCGAACCTGGTGAACATCGTCTCCGCGGACTTCTTCAAGATTGGCTTCAACCGTTATGCGCTGGTGATGCTGCCGGTCAACCTGGTGAGCGTGGCCGCCACCCTGGTGGTGCTGCTGTGGTTCTTCCGCCGCGACATCCCGCTGGATTACGACCCCCGACAACTGGCCGAGCCCGCCAGCGCCATCCATGACCGGGCGACCTTCATGGCCGGCTGGTGGGTGTTGCTGATCCTGCTGCTGGGCTGTTTTGCCCTGGAGCCGCTGGGCATTCCCATCAGCGCTATTTCCGCGGTGTGCGCGGCGCTGCTGCTGGCGATTGCCGCCCGCGGGCACCGGATCTCCACGCGCAAGGTGCTCAGGGAAGCGCCCTGGCAGATCGTGATTTTTTCCCTGGGCATGTACCTGGTGGTGTACGGCCTGCGCAATGCCGGGCTCACGGCGTACCTGGCCGGCTGGCTGGATGCCTTTGCCGGCGGCGGGATCTGGGGCGCGGCCCTGGGCACCGGGTTGCTCACGGCGGGCTTGTCATCGCTGATGAACAATCTGCCGACAGTGCTGATCGGCGCCTTGTCCATCGATGCCAGCCAGGCCACGGGGGTGGTCAAGGACGCGATGATCTACGCCAACGTCATCGGCAGCGACCTGGGGCCGAAGATCACCCCCATCGGCAGCCTGGCGACCCTGCTCTGGCTGCATGTACTGGAGCGCAAGGGTATTCACATTGGCTGGGGGTACTACTTCCGGGTCGGCATCGTGCTGACGCTGCCGGTGTTGCTGGCGACCCTGGCGGCCCTGGCGCTGCGCCTGTCTCTGATGTAGGCGCCGGCTTGCCGCATAGGGGCGTCTTCGCCGGCAAGTCCGCTCCTGCGGCAGATTGTCAGGAGGGCTGCGGGGGGATGTGGGGCCAGAGATCGGCCACCAGGAACAGGCGTTCGGCTTCTTCCCAGCCGCCTTCAGGGGTTTGCTCCAGGCGTACCAGCAACTGCGCCGGGGCCTGGGGGGCAAGTTCCGCCAGCCATTGCTGCAGTTGCGTGGCGGTCCAGGCCTGCTCGGCCGGGTAGTGGGCCGGCGCCAGCCAGGCGTGGCGGGGCAGGGGCTGCCAGCGCCCCGGGGCGCTCTGGGCGAAAAATGCCGGCCAGTCGCGCTGATGCAGCCAGCGCCCGCACAGGTGTTGCGGGTGGGCGCCCTGGGGCGGTTCGGCGCGACCCGGCCAGGGGTACAGCAGGTAGCCCCCCAGCCACAGGTGCGCGCTGAACTGGTGGATATCCAGTGCCGCCAGGGCTTCGCGGCTTTCGTCCCGGGCGGAAATCGGCAGTTGGTGCCCATCCAGGTGCGCCAGCTTGCGGTCCAGGCGGTCATGGCAGCCGGGGCCCAGCCATTGGGCGCTGTCCTGGCCATTGCCGGCCTGGGGGCCCAGGTACAGCTTGATCGCCAGTTCCAGGTGGTGCACGCCGTCACGGTCGCGCAGCAGCATGTCCAGTTCGCCCAGGGTGTGGCCGCCGCGGCGGATTGGCAGGTTGGCCGCCAGCAGCTCGACCCCGGGGGCGTGGCGGACGGCAAATTGCCAGAGGCGTTCGTAATACAGGCCCAGGCGCCGGGTCGGGCCCTCGGCCAGCCACTGGCGCAGGGCGCGGCTGTCCAGATCCTGGCAGCGCAGCCAGTGGGCCAGCAGTTGCGGCGCCTGGACCCAGTCGCTGCCGGCGAGTGGGTGGCGCTGTGGCCAGGGCGTGTGGCTGAGCATCGGCGGCGCGAGGATGACCCAGGCGAGGTCGCGGACTTCAGGTTGACGCAACTGGCGGGGAAGGCCGAGCAGATCAGGGAACAGGAGCATCTTGCGAGCATAGACGCAAACCCGGGCCGATCGCGATAAATGCGTGCCACTCGCAGTTGCGGCAGGGCTGGCTAAGCCCGTGTGGCTGAAAGGATTTTGTCTAACGCCGGGTTTCGCCCATAATCCTCCGTTTCGCCCGTACCCGAATTCCGCAGGAGCCCCATGGAGCAGTTTCGCAATATCGGCATTATCGGTCGCCTGGGCAGTTCCCAGGTGCTGGACACAGTTCGCCGACTGAAGAAGTTTCTGCTGGCGCGGCACCTGCACGTGATCCTTGAAGACACCATCGCCGAAGTGCTGCCGGGCCACGGCCTGCAGACCTCCTCGCGCAAGCTGTTGGGCGAGGTCTGCGACATGGTGATCGTGGTCGGTGGCGACGGTAGCCTGCTGGGCGCCGCCCGGGCCCTGGCCCGGCACAATATTCCGGTGCTGGGGATCAACCGCGGCAGCCTGGGCTTTCTCACCGACATCCGCCCCGATGAGCTGGAAGTTAAGGTCGCCGAGGTGCTCGACGGCCACTACCTGGTGGAAAACCGCTTCCTGCTGCAGGCCGAAGTCCGTCGCCATGCCGAGGCCATCGGTCAGGGCGACGCACTGAACGACGTGGTGCTGCACCCGGGCAAGTCGACGCGGATGATCGAGTTCGAGATCTACATCGACGGCCAGTTCGTCTGCAGCCAGAAGGCCGACGGCCTGATCGTCGCCACGCCCACCGGTTCCACGGCCTATGCGCTGTCTGCCGGCGGACCGATCATGCATCCCAAGCTGGATGCCATTGTGATTGTGCCGATGTACCCCCATACCTTGTCGGGAAGACCGATCGTGGTCGATGGCAACAGCGAGCTGAAAATCGTCGTGTCCAAAGATATGCAGATCTATCCGCAAGTTTCCTGTGACGGGCAGAACCATTTCACCTGTGCCCCGGGCGACACCATCACGGTCAGCAAGAAGGCGCAGAAACTGCGCCTGATCCACCCGCTGGACCACAACTACTACGAGGTCTGCCGGACCAAACTCGGCTGGGGCAGCCGGCTGGGCGGTGGAGGCGACTGATGCTCGATCCCGCGCGTAGCTACGACCTGATCGGTGACGTGCACGGTTGCGCCCTGACCCTGGAGCACTTGCTGGATCGGCTCGGTTATCACAAGCAGGCCGGCGTCTGGCGGCACCCGTCGCGCATGGCGGTGTTCCTCGGCGATATCATCGACCGCGGCCCGCGTATCCGTGAGTCCCTGCACATCGTCCACGACATGGTCGAGGCCGGTCAGGCCCTGTGCATCATGGGCAACCACGAGTTCAATGCGCTGGGCTGGAGCACTCCGGCGGCCGAAGGCAGCGGCAAGCAGTTCGTGCGCGAGCACACCCCGCGCCATGCCCGGCTGATCCACGAGACCCTGACCCAGTTCGAACAGCACCCGGGTGACTGGCACGATTTCCTGCAGTGGTTCTATGAATTGCCGCTGTTCGTCGACGCCGGCCGTTTCCGTGTGGTGCACGCCTGCTGGGATGCCGGCCTGATCGCGCCGCTGCGCCAGCAGTACCCCAACGGCTGCATCGACCGCGAGTTCCTGCAGTCCGCGGCCGTTCCCGACAGCTTTGCCTGTACCGCCTTCGACCGTTTGCTGCGGGGCACCGACATGCGCCTGCCCCATGGCCTGACCATGACCAGCGGCGACGGCCTGACCCGCGCCTTCTTCCGTACCAAGTTCTGGGAAGACGACCCGCAGACCTACGGCGACATCGTGTTCCAGCCCGATGCCTTGCCCGAGCCTGTGGCCCGCACGCCGTTGTCCCCGGCCGAGAAGAACAGCCTGCTGCGTTATGGCGCCGAGGAGCCGATGCTGTTCGTCGGGCACTACTGGCGCAGCGGCAAGCCGGCGCCGATCCGTCCCAACCTGGCGTGCCTGGACTACAGCGCGGTGCTCTACGGCAAGCTCGCCGCGTATCGGCTGGACCAGGAAACCCGCCTGGATCCGAATAAATTTGTCTGGGTCGACGTTGAACGGCCCGAGGTAGTGCGATGAGTGCGGTAGCGGTATTGCGCCTGCCCCTGGCGACGGACCTGAGCGGCTTCGTCAAGCTGCTGCAACGCATGCAGGTGCCTCACCGGGTCAGCGAGGAGGCGGGGGAGCAGGTGCTCTGGGTGCCGGAATCCATCAGCGAGGACGTGCGTGGCCTGTACCAGCGCTTTCCCCAGGGCGACCCCGAGCAGCAGCTGGACATTCCCCAGGCCAGTGCCCCGGCGCGCCCCGGCTTCGTCCAGCAACTGCGCAGCAGCCCGGTCACCGCGCTGATCCTGCTCTTGAGCCTGGCGGTATGCGGTATCACCTTGCTCGGCGACAACCTGCAGACCCTGAGCTGGTTCACCTTCCTCGAGTTCCGCGTGGTTGGCGACTACATCCAGTTCAGCTCCCTGGCCGACAGCCTGGCAGCGGGGCAGTGGTGGCGCCTGGTGACGCCGATGCTGATCCACTTCGGCTTCCTGCATATCGCCATGAACGGCATGTGGTACTGGGAGCTGGGGCGGCGCATCGAAATGCGCCAGGGCGGCATCAACCTGCTGGGCCTGACCCTGCTGTTCAGCCTGGTGTCGAATTACGCGCAGTACTACTTCAGCGGGCCGACCCTGTTCGGCGGCCTGTCCGGGGTGCTCTACGGCCTGCTCGGGCATTGCTGGATCTACCAATTGCTGGCCCCCAACCCCATCTACCGCCTGCCCCGGGGCGTGCTGGTGATGATGTTGGTGTGGCTGCTGCTGTGCCTGTCCGGGCTGGTCTCGATGATCGGTTTCGGTGAAATCGCCAACGCCGCCCACGTTGGCGGGTTGCTTATCGGATGCCTCACCGGCCTGTTGGGCGGCTTGTACAGCCGCCGACGGGCCCTTTAAACGCTGGAGTCTTGTATGTCGTCCTTTGTTGAAATGATCGAAAACATCACCCCCGAGATCTACCAGAGCCTGAAACTGGCGGTAGAGATCGGCAAATGGTCCGATGGCCGCAAGCTCACCGCCGAACAGCGTGAACTGTCCCTGCAGGCGATGATCGCCTGGGAAATGCAAAATCTGCCCGAGGATCAACGTACCGGCTACATGGGCCCGCAGGAATGCGCCTCGAAGTCGGCGCCGGTGCCGAACATCCTGTTCAAGTCGGATGCCATCCATTGATCGAGATTGGCCGCGGTTCCATCAGTAAAATGTCGGCGCGCCTTGACGGGTCGAACGTTGAATACGCTTTTCGCCTGGGCGACAGCGAGGTACCGGTCAACCCCTTGATCGGCACCACAGTGCGCCTGGAATACCTGGGTGCGATCCATTGCAGCCATTGCGGGCGCAAGACCAAGACCAGCTTCAGCCAGGGCTACTGCTACCCGTGCATGACCAAGCTGGCCCAGTGCGATATCTGCATCATGAGCCCGGAACGCTGCCACTACGACGCCGGTACTTGCCGCGATCCGTCATGGGGCGAGCAGTTCTGCATGACCGACCACGTGGTCTACCTGGCCAACTCGTCGGGGATCAAGGTCGGCATCACCCGCGCCACCCAACTGCCGACCCGCTGGCTCGACCAGGGCGCCAGCCAGGCGCTGCCGATCATGCGCGTGGCGACCCGCCAGCAATCGGGCTTCGTCGAAGACCTGTTCCGTTCCCAGGTGGCCGACAAGACCAACTGGCGCGCCTTGCTCAAGGGTGATGCCCAGGCAGTGGACCTGGTGGCAGTGCGCGAGCAGCTGTTCGCCGCCTGCGCCGAGGGCCTGTTGGCCCTGCAGGAGCGTTTTGGCCTGCAGGCGATCCAGCCGGTGACCGATATCGAGCCTCTGGAAATCCGCTATCCGGTCGTGGAGTACCCGACCAAGATCGTCAGCTTCAACCTGGACAAGAATCCGATCGCCGAAGGCACGTTGCTGGGGATCAAGGGCCAGTACCTGATCTTCGACACCGGCGTGATCAACATTCGCAAATACACGGCGTACCAGCTCGCCGTGCATCAGTAGAAGGAATTCGCCATGCGCACCGACCAACCGAAGATGATCTACCTGAAGGACTATCAGGCCCCCGAGTACCTGATCGACGAGACCCACCTGACCTTCGAGTTGTTCGAGGACCACAGCCTGGTCCATGCGCAGCTGGTGATGCGTCGCAACCCGGCCCGGGGCGCCGGCCTGCCGCCCCTGGTGCTGGACGGCCAGCAACTGGAACTGCTGTCGGTAAGCCTCGCCGATCAGCCGCTGAGTGTTGACGACTACCAGCTGGACGACAGCCACCTGACCCTGCACCCCACCAGCGCCAGCTTCACCCTGGACACCAGCGTGAAGATCCACCCGGAAAGCAACACCGCCCTGGAAGGCCTGTACAAGTCCAGTGGCATGTTCTGCACCCAGTGCGAGGCCGAGGGCTTTCGCAAGATCACCTATTACCTCGACCGCCCGGACGTGATGAGCAAGTTCACCACCACCGTGGTCGCCGAGCAGCACAGCTACCCGGTGCTGCTGTCCAACGGCAACCCGATCGCCAGCGGCCCGGGAGAAGACGGCCGGCACTGGGCGACCTGGGAAGACCCGTTCATGAAACCGGCCTACCTGTTCGCCCTGGTGGCCGGTGACCTGTGGTGCGTGGAAGACAGCTTCCGCACCCAGAGCGGTCGCGACGTGGCGCTGCGCATCTATGTCGAGCCGGAAAACATCGACAAGTGCCAGCACGCGATGAACAGCCTCAAGAAGTCCATGCGCTGGGACGAAGAAACCTATGGCCGCGAGTACGACCTGGACATCTTCATGATCGTCGCGGTCAACGACTTCAACATGGGCGCCATGGAAAACAAGGGCCTGAACATCTTCAACTCCAGCGCCGTGCTGGCCCGTGCCGAAACCGCCACCGACGCCGCGCACCAGCGGGTCGAGGCCATCGTTGCCCACGAATACTTCCATAACTGGTCGGGCAACCGGGTGACCTGCCGCGACTGGTTCCAGCTGTCGCTCAAGGAAGGTTTCACAGTGTTCCGCGACGCCGGTTTCTCCGCGGACATGAACTCGGCCACGGTCAAGCGCATCCAGGACGTGGCGTACCTGCGGACCCACCAGTTCGCCGAAGACGCCGGCCCCATGGCCCACGCCGTGCGTCCGGAAAGCTTTATCGAGATCTCCAACTTCTACACCCTGACCGTGTACGAAAAGGGTTCGGAAGTTGTCGGCATGATCCACACCTTGCTCGGCGCCGAAGGCTTCCGCAAGGGCAGCGACCTGTACTTTGAGCGCCATGACGGCCAGGCCGTGACCTGCGACGACTTCGTCAAGGCCATGGAAGACGCCAACGGCGTCGATCTGACCCAGTTCAAGCGCTGGTACAGCCAGGCCGGTACGCCGCGGCTGGCGGTCAGCGAGTCCTACGACGCAGCGGCGAAAACCTACAGCCTGACCTTCCGCCAGAGCTGCCCGCAAACCCCGGACAAGGTCGAGAAACTGCCGTTCGTGATTCCGGTGGCCCTGGGCCTGCTCGATAGCACCGGTGCCGACATGGCCTTGCGCCTGGCTGGTGAAGCCGCCGCCCAGGGCTCGTCCCGCGTGTTGTCGGTGACCGAGGCCGAGCAGACCTTTACCTTCGTCGACATCGCCGAACATCCGCTGCCCTCGCTGCTGCGGGGTTTCTCGGCTCCGGTGAAGCTGAGCTTCCCCTACAACCGTGACCAGCTGATGTTCCTCATGCAGCACGACAGCGACGGTTTCAACCGCTGGGACGCCGGCCAGCAATTGTCGGTGCAGGTGTTGCAGGAACTGATCGCCCAGCACCAACAGGGCCGGGCGCTGGTGATGGACGAACGTCTGGTGGCTGCCCTGGGCACTGTGCTCGCCGATGACAGCCTGGATCAGGCCATGGTCGCCGAAATGCTGTCCCTGCCGGGCGAGGCCTACCTCACCGAGATCAGCGAAGTGGCGGATGTCGAGGCGATCCACGCGGCTCGCGAGTTTGCCCGTCAGCAACTGGCTGACAGTCTGTTCGATGCCCTGTGGAAGCGCTATCAGGCCAATCGGCAGGTGTCCAAGGCCACCGCCTACGTGGCCGAGTCCGAGCATTTTGCCCGTCGCGCGCTGCAGAACATCGCCCTGTCGTACCTGATGCTGACCCACAAGCCCGAGGTACTGGCTGCGGCCATCGAACAGTTCGACAGCGCCGACAACATGACCGAGCGCCTGACCGCCCTGGCAGTGCTGGTCAACTCGCCGTTCGAGGCCGAGAAGGCCAAGGCCCTAGAAGTATTCGCCGAGAACTTCAAGGACAACGCCCTGGTCATGGACCAATGGTTCAGCGTGCAGGCCGGCAGCCCGTTGCCCGGTGGCCTGGAGCGGGTCAAGGCACTGATGCAGCACCCGGCGTTCAACATCAAGAACCCGAACAAGGTGCGGGCGCTGGTGGGGGCGTTTGCCGGGCAGAACCTGATCAACTTCCACGCCGCCGATGGTTCGGGCTATCGCTTCCTGGCGGACCTGGTGATCCAGCTCAACGGCTTCAACCCGCAGATTGCCTCGCGGCAACTGGCGCCGCTGACCCGCTGGCGCAAATACGACAGTGCCCGCCAGGCACTGATGAAAGGCGAACTGGAGCGCATCCGTGCCTCCGGCGAGCTGTCCAGCGATGTGTTCGAGGTGGTGAGCAAAAGCCTCGCCTGAGGCTTGTATCGCCCCCGGCATCCCTTCGCTGGCAAGCCAGCTCCTACGGACCCAAGCCACCGCATATCCCCCGTAGGAGCCGGCTTGCCGGCGAAGAGGCCCTCAAGCCTTGTACCGCCCTCGGCATCCCTTCGCTGGCAAGCCAGCTCCTACGAGAGCGGTGGTGGGGAGGCAGGGGGGATTTGGCTCTGTAGCGCTTCGCTCAAGTCGCGGTGATAGTTCTGCGCGCCGATGGCGTGCAGGATGCCGACCCGCTCCAGCTTGCCGTGCACCTTGAGGTTGGCTTCGCACAGCTTCACCACAATCGCGCGCTTGTGCAGCTGGCCTATCACTTCTTCCAGGGTCTGCAGCCCGGTAATGTCCATGAACGGCACATGCTTGAGGCGGATGATCAGCACCTGCGGGTCGCTGTGGGTCTGGGCCAGGGCCCGTTCGAAGGTCTCCGCGGCGCCAAAGAACAACGGCCCTTCGATGGTGTAGATCAGTACGCCCGGTGGCAGGTGCTGCTGGCCACTGCGGTGCAGTTCCTGCTGCAGATCCTGTTCCACCACTTGTTGCACTTCCACCGAGGAGGCCATGCGCCGCAGAAAATGCAGCATGGCCAGGACCACGCCGATGTTCACCGCGATCACCAGGTCGCTGAATACGGTCAGCACAAAGGTGCACAGCAGGATCGCCACATCGGCCCGGGGGGCTCGTTGCAGCATGCGCTTGAAGTGGTGCAGCTCGCTCATGTTGTAGGCCACCACGAACAGGATCGCCGCCAGGGCGCACAGCGGAATGTTCGCTGCCAGCGGCGCCAGGAACAGGATGATCAGCAGCAGCACCAGGGCATGGACGATACCCGCCAGCGGGCTGCTGCCGCCGTTGCGGATATTGGTGGCGGTACGGGCAATGGCGCCGGTGGCGGCGAAACCGCCGAACAGCGGGGTGACCAGGTTGGCGATGCCCTGGCCCATCAGTTCCTGGTTGGAGTCATGGCGGGTGCCAGCCATGCCATCGGCCACCATCGCCGACAGCAGCGATTCGATGGCCCCGAGCATGGCGATGGCGAAAGCCGGGCCGATCAGGTCCAGGATCCGCGGCAGGCTGACCTCTGGAAACTGCAACGCCGGCAAGCCCTGGGGAATGCCGCCGAAGGCACTGCCAATGGTGGCCACGCCCTGGAACTGGAACAGCGACTGCAAGGCCGTGGCCAGGGTCATGGCCAGCAGGGGGGCCGGCAGGCGCTTGAGCTGGGGGATGCGCGGCACCCATAGCAGCAGCGCCAGGCTCAGCAGGGCCAGCAGGGTGGTGCTCAGGTGCAGTTGGGGCAGGGCTTGCAGCAGGTGCCAGAGTTTCTGATGAAAGTGCTCGCCGCTGACCGCGGGCAGGCCGAAGAAATCCTTCCACTGGCTGACCCAGATGATTACCCCGATACCGGCGGTGAAGCCCAGGATCACCGGGTCCGGGATGAACTTGATCAGGGCACCCAGGCGGCTGATGCCCAGCAGGAACAGGATCAGCCCGGCCATCAGGGTCGCCAGTTGCAGGCCATCCACTCCGTATTGGGCGGTGACCCCGGCGAGGATCACGATAAAGGCCCCGGTGGGCCCGGCGATCTGCACCCGGCTGCCGCCGAACAGCGACACCAGCAGGCCGCCGACGATGGCGGTGTAGATGCCCTGTTCGGGCTTGACCCCGGAGGCGATGGCGAAGGCCATGGCCAGGGGCAACGCCACCACTGCGACAATCACCCCGGACACCAGGTTGCGGCCCCAGTGTGCATGTCCCAGCAATCCGGCTTTCCACGCCTCGCGTATGGCAATCATGGCTCTGTCCTGAAGTCTGCCCGGCTCATCATAGCCCCGGCCGGGGAGGGGTGGCCCCTGTCCTGGATCAGGCTTTGTCCCACTGTCGCGCAGACGCGGTTCAGGCCCATCCATCAGTCCTACGAATGGGCGGCCATTCAGGGTTTCGGCAGGGGCTGATGGTTAACAAAAGATAACGTGGCGTCGATTGTCAGACCTTTCCAAAGCCCGATAGGATAGCCCGCAGCCGAAGGGGCTCTAGATTGCAGGTTTCAGGTCGATCGTCATGATCGCCCAGGCCTGCGCAGCCCCCTCAAGGCGCCCTGAGAGGTTGAATGACCTGACAATAATAATGGGGGAATGGTCTATGAGTGAGCCTGTCATGGGTGTGGTTGTTGGCCGCCCGCCGGCGCTGCGCACGTTCGCACTGTTGGCTACAGCGCTCTCGCTGTTGGGTGTCGTGACGCTGTCGACACCGGTCCTGGCCGCTGCCACTGCAGCGGATTCTGTCTATTCCATCGAATCGCCCAAGGCGGCGAAAAGCCTGATGCTCGATGTGGTCCACGCCGGCAAGCGCCTGGTGGCGGTGGGCGATCGCGGGCACATTCTCTATTCCGACGACCAGGGCCAGACCTGGGTCCAGGCCAAGGTGCCGACCCGGCAACTGCTGACGGCGGTGTACTTCGTCGATGATAAGCGCGGCTGGGCGGTGGGCCACGATGCCCAGGTCCTGGCCAGCAGCGACGGCGGTGCCACCTGGACCCGGCAGTTCCAGGACCTCAAGCGCGAGGCACCCTTGCTCGATGTATGGTTCAAGGACACCCAGACCGGCTACGCCGTGGGCGCCTACGGGGCCCTGCTGGAAACCAGCGATGGCGGCCAGCATTGGGAGGACGTCAGCGACCGCCTCGACAACGAGGACCAGTTCCACCTCAACGCCATTGCCCAGGTCAAGGATTCCGGGCTGTTCATTGTCGGCGAGCAGGGCAGCATGTTCCGCTCCGCCGATGACGGGCAGACCTGGGAGCGCCTCGAAGGCCCCTATGAAGGCTCCTTGTTCGGCGTGATCGGCACCGGCCAGCCGGCCACTCTGCTGGTCTATGGCCTGCGCGGCAATCTCTACCGCTCCACGGATTTCGGCAGCACCTGGGAACAGGTGGAGTTGAACGCCGCCCGTGGCGCCCTGGAGTTCGGCCTGTCGGGGGCGACCCTGCTGGACGATGGCTCGCTGGTGATCGTCGGCAACGGCGGCAGCGTGATCCGCAGCACCGACCACGGCCAGACCTTCAGCGTATTCAACCGTGCGGACCGCATCTCGCTGTCGGCGGTCACCGCTGCCGGCAACGGCGACCTGATCCTGGCCGGGCAGGGCGGTGTACGGGTTTCTGCAGCAACGGGCGCTGAACTCGGCCAATAAGCCGGGCACATAATAAGAAGGTGGGGAATTCCATGAGCAGTCATCACCAGGACAAGGCGAACTTTCTTGAGCGCCTGATTTTCAATAACCGCCCGGCAGTGATCTTCATCTGCTTGCTGGTCAGCGCTTTCCTGTTCTGGCAGGCGACCCTGATCCGGCCGTCCACCAGCTTCGAGAAGATGATCCCGCTCAAGCACCCATTCATCGAGCGGATGATGGAGCACCGCAACGACCTGGCCAACCTGGGCAACACCGTGCGCATCTCGGTGGAGGCCCGCGACGGCGACATCTTCACCAAGGACTACATGGAAACCCTGCGGCAGATCAACGACGAGGTGTTCTACATCTCCGGCGTCGATCGCTCCGGGCTCAAGTCGCTGTGGAGCCCCAGCGTGCGCTGGACCGAAGTGACCGAAGAGGGCTTCGCCGGCGGCGAGGTGATTCCCCAGAGCTACAACGGTTCGGCCGACAGCCTCGAACAGCTGCGCAACAACGTGCTCAAGTCCGGCCAGGTCGGGCGCCTGGTGGCCAACGACTTCAAGTCCAGCATCGTCGATATCCCGCTGCTGGAGTCCTACCCGGACCCGCAGGACCAGGGCAAGCTGCTAGCCCTGGACTACCAGAAATTCTCCCACCAGTTGGAAGAGAAGATCCGCGACAAGTTCGAGGCGCAGAACCCCAATGTGAAGATCCACATCGTCGGCTTCGCCAAGAAGGTCGGCGACCTGATCGACGGCCTGATCATGGTGGTGATGTTCTTCGGCGTGGCCTTCATCATCACCCTGGTGCTGCTGTACTGGTTCACCTGGTGCATCCGCAGCACCATCGCGGTGTTGATCACCACCCTGGTGGCGGTGGTCTGGCAACTGGGCCTGATGCACGCCTTCGGCTTCGGCCTGGACCCGTATTCAATGCTGGTGCCGTTCCTGATCTTCGCCATCGGCATTTCCCACGGGGTGCAGAAGATCAACGGCATCGCCTTGCAGTCCAGTGATGCCGACAACGCCCTGACCGCGGCGCGGCGCACCTTCCGCCAACTGTTCCTGCCGGGGATGATTGCGATCCTCGCCGACGCCGTGGGCTTCATCACCTTGCTGATCATCGATATCGGGGTGATCCGCGAGCTGGCCATCGGTGCCTCCATCGGCGTGGCGGTGATCGTGTTCACCAACCTGATCCTGCTGCCGGTGGCGATTTCCTACGTCGGCATCAGCAAGCGCGCCATCGAACGCAGCAAGAAGGACGCTTCCCGCGAGCATCCGTTCTGGCGCCTGCTGTCTAACTTTGCCAGCCCCAAAGTCGCGCCGATTTCCATCGCCCTGGCCCTGGTGGCCTTTGCCGGCGGCCTCTGGTACAGCCAGAACCTGAAGATCGGCGACCTCGACCAGGGCGCGCCGGAGCTGCGTCCCGACTCGCGCTACAACAAGGACAACAACTTCATCATCAGCAACTACTCCACCAGCTCCGACGTGCTGGTGGTGATGGTCAAGACCGCGGCCGAAGGCTGCTCGCGCTATGAGGCCATGGCGCCCATCGACGAATTGATGTGGAAGATGCAGAACACCGAGGGCGTGCAGTCGGCGATTTCCCTGGTGACCGTCTCCAAGCAGATGATCAAGGGCATGAACGAGGGCAACCTGAAGTGGGAAACCCTCTCGCGCAACCCTGACGTACTGAACAACTCCATTGCCCGGGCCGACGGCCTATACAACAACAACTGCTCCCTGGCGCCGGTGCTGGTGTTCCTCAACGACCACAAGGCCGCGACCCTGGACCGTGCGGTGCATGCGGTGCAGGAGTTCGCCACGCAGCACAACAAGGACGGCCTGGAGTTCATTCTCGCTGCCGGCAACGCCGGGATCGAGGCCGCGACCAACGAGGTGATCAAGGAGTCCGAGCTGACCATCCTGATCCTGGTCTACATCTGCGTGGCCGGCATGTGCATGATCACCTTCCGCTCCTGGGCGGCGACCCTGTGCATTGTCCTGCCACTGGTGCTGACGTCGGTGCTGGGCAACGCGCTGATGGCCTTCATGGGCATCGGGGTCAAGGTGGCGACCCTGCCGGTGGTGGCGCTGGGGGTGGGCATCGGCGTGGACTACGGCATCTATATCTACAGCCGCCTGGAGAGCTTCCTGCGGGCCGGCCTGCCGCTGCAGGAGGCCTACTACCAGACCCTGCGCTCCACCGGCAAGGCCGTGCTGTTCACCGGTCTGTGCCTGGCCATCGGCGTGTGCACCTGGATCTTCTCGGCCATCAAGTTCCAGGCCGACATGGGCCTGATGCTGACCTTCATGCTGCTGTGGAACATGTTCGGTGCCCTGTGGCTGCTGCCGGCCCTGGCGCGGTTCCTGATCAAGCCGGAGAAGCTCGCGGGGCAGAAGGGCAACTCGCTGTTCGCCCACTGATCCCGTTGCATGAGTACTCAGCCGCACCCTCGGGTGCGGCTTTTTCATGCCCGGTGTTCCGAGGGGAAAGCGGGTGGTGCTGAAGAACCGGGCGGCCCCGGCAGTGCCTGTCGGAGGATGTATCCGGGGCAGTCGCTTGCGCGGCGCAATGCTGGCCCAACCCGGCAGCGCCAATCAGCTATCATTGCGCCTTTCCATCTGATGACTGATCGCTATGACCGCTGCTACCGACACCTTGATCTGCGCCCTTGAAGCCTGCGACATGCTGGAAATCGACGGCCTGCACGCTTTCGATTTCACCCTCGACGAGCAGCGCCTGCTGATCGAGTGCATGGACGGCCGCGCGGCCAAGCGCTGGAGCTTTACCCTGGCCCAGGTCCAGGCCGCGACCTTCGACCAGGACTTGCAGAGCTGGACCCTGGCAGGCGACTCCGGTGAGCACCGCCTGGTGTGCATGAGCGCGTTCAGTGCCCGCGACGAAGAGGAAGGTGAACATGAAGATGCGTAATTTCTGGCCCCTGCTGATGGCCGGCAGTGTCGGTGCCATGGCGGTCCAGGCCGCGCCGGCCACCGAAACCCATGAGCTGCTGGTGGGGTCCTATACCCAGGGCCAGAGCCAGGGTCTGTACCGCCTGCAATTCAATGAGCGCACCGGGCAGATCGACCCCAAGCCGCTGCAGGTGGTGAAGAGCTCCAACCCGTCCTGGCTGACCTTGTCCAAGGACCTCAAGTTCGTCTTCGCGGTGAATGAGAACAGCCCGGGGCAGGCCGACCCCATCGGTCGTGTCAGCAGCTACAGCCTGGCGCCGAAAACCCATCAACTGAGCCTGATCAACCAGGTGCAGAGCCAGGGTAACGAGCCCACCCATTCCAGCCTGAGTGCCGACGGCAACTACCTGTTCGTCAGCAACTATTCGGTGGATGTGGATCCGGGCGGCAGCCTGGCGGTGGTGCCGGTCAGCGATGACGGTCATCTGTCGCCGGTGGTGCAGCTCACCAGTCATCCGGCCAGCCGGGTCGACCCCGAGCGCCAGCAATCGGCCCACGTGCATTCGTCGGTGCCGTCCCCGGACGGCAAGTTCCTGTTCGCCAACGACCTGGGTGCGGACAAGATCTTCGTCTATCGCTATGACCCCAAGGCCAATGCGGAACACCCGCTGAGCCCGGCCGACCCGGCCTTCGTCCAGCTGCCGCCGGGCAGCGGCCCGCGGCACCTGCTGTTCAGCGCCGATGGCAAGCATGCCTACCTGACCATGGAAATGAGCGCTCAACTGGCGGTGTTCGACTACCAGGACGGCAAGCTGACTCAGCGTCAGATGCTCGACCTGGCGGCCAACGGCTCCAAGGAGAAAAAGGCCGCCGCGGCCTTGCACGCTTCCAAGGACGGCCAGTACCTGTATGTCAGCAACCGGGGCACCGCCAACCAGTTGCTGGTGTTTGCCATCGACCCGGCCAATGGCCAGCTCAAGGAAATCCAGCGGCGTTCGGTGGAAGGTGATCACCCACGGGAGTTCAGCCTCGACCCGAGCAACCGCTATGTGCTGATCGGCAACCAGAAAAGCAACGAGATCGTGGTGATCGAGCGCGACGCCAAGACCGGTTTCCTGGGCAAGACCGTGCAGAAACTGCCGTTCGATTCCCCCAGCGATATCAAATTCCTGGTGCGTCAATAGACCGCAGGCCCCGGCGTCCGGGGCCTGACTCCTTCTATTAACGACGCTGATAATGGCTACTGCCGCAAAGAATTTTTTCCCGCCAACCCTCGGGAGTAAGTTTGCTTCACGGCCCACACGGGCAAGCAAGCCAACTGAATACGAGGGTTATCGCCATGAACTTCAATCTCTTCTCCGTGATCGCAGCCTCCGCCATTTCCGCCACCGTGGCACTGCCTGCCAGCGCCAGCGTGGAAATCAGCCAGAAGAAATCCAGCACCAACACCTACACCCAGAAGTACCTGCAACAAAGCGCCAACTTCTACGCCGCCCTGGATCACAAAGCCCAGCAATGAGCGCTCCGGATCACCCCGCAAGCAGCAAACCCAAGGTATGCAGGAGCGACGTCACTGAAGCAGTGATGTCGCTCCTGCATCACCTGTTTGCGACTTATTCTTCCCGCCAGGCAAATTTTGCTTGGTAGTGTCATATAGCCATGTGTTTAAATTTGACGCTGAATTATTGACTCTTTCCCGAGCAAGGATCGATAGCATGGTGATGCGTCTGACCGTGGTTCTGCTGTTGCTCTACTCCACCCCCATCCTGTCCTCTGCCCAGCCTGTCGAAGGCGAGCCGGAGACTTCCCGCGAGCGTCTGACCAGCCTGTTGCAGGACTGAGACGCGAGTTTAAAGCATCAAGAAAATTGATGATGGTTATGGATATAAACGTCTTTTTACTGGCGTTTGATTGATAGATCCTCTGGGCACGAAAACGCCTCAGGAGATCACCATGGCCCGTTCGATCCTCAGTTCCGCCAAGCACGGCGCCTACCTGGCGCTGGGGCTTTATCTGCTTCTGATGCTCTGGGCCAGCCTGGCTGCGGACCTGCCGAGCGCTGCGTTGATTGATTCCGGCGCGGCAAGCGGCCAGGGCCCGGTACTCCATGCCGAAGCGGGGAGACGGCCATGAAAGGGCGCCGTCTGATGATCACCGCCTTCCTCGCGTTCTTCACCAATGGCACCAGCCTGCTGGGGCTGGGCCAGGGCTCGGCCGGAGCATTGGCGCGGGCCATCGAATGCAATCACCAGATCGCCCATCACAGCCAGGCGGCCAAGGTTCCGGCGCTGCTGGCGGGCAATCCACCGGGCAAATCCGCTGCGGCCTTTCCCGGGCCTTTCGCCCTGGATTGCCCACAGGCACGGGTATGCCCGGCCATGGCGGCCTGAGACGAGAAGAGGGGGGCAAGAGAAGAAGGGGCCCCGGAACCGGGGCCCCATGCAGCGATGTCAGTCCTTGGACGAACCGCGTTTCACCAGTTTCATCACCACCACGAAGAACACCGGCACAAAGATCACTGCCAGGGTTGCGGTGATCATGCCGCCGATCACCCCGGTACCGATCGCCTGCTGGCTGGCGGAGCTGGCGCCGGTGGCGATGGCCAGGGGCACCACGCCGAGGATGAACGCCAGCGAGGTCATGACGATGGGGCGCAGGCGCAGGCGTGCAGCCTGCACCGTGGCATCGATCAGATCATGGCCTTCGTCGTACAGGCTCTTGGCGAACTCGATGATCAGGATCGCGTTCTTCGCCGACAGGCCGATGATGGTGATCAGGCCGACCTTGAAGAACACGTCGTTGGGCATGCCGCGCAGGCTCACCGCCAGCACTGCGCCCAGTACCCCCAGGGGCACCACCAGCAGCACCGAAGTGGGAATCGACCAGCTCTCGTAGAGCGCTGCCAGGCACAGGAACACGATCAGCAGCGACAGGCCCAGCAGCATCGGCGCCTGGCTGCCGGACAGCCGTTCCTGGAGTGACAGGCCGGTCCATTCCAGGCCCAGCCCGGTGGGCAACTGCGCCACCAGCCGTTCGATTTCCTGCATGGCTTCACCGGTACTGTGGCCAGGGGCCGGCTCGCCGGAGACGGCAATGGCCGGGTAGCCGTTGTAGCGGGTCAGTTGCGCAGGGCCCAGGCTCCAGCTGGCGCGGACGAAGGCCGACAGCGGCACCATCTTGCCGGCGCTGTTGCGCACGTTCAGGCGCAGCAAGTCTTCGACCTGGCTGCGCTGGTCGCCTTCGGCCTGGATCACCACCCGCTGCATCCGCCCCTGGTTGGGGAAGTCGTTGACGTAGGACGACCCCAGGGCGGTGGACAGCAGGCTGCCGATATCGGCAAAGGACACGCCCAGGGCGTTGGCCTGCTTGCGGTCGACCTCCAGTTGCACCTGCGGCGCTTCGGCCAGGGCACTTTCCCGGACGTTGGCCAGGATCGGGCTCTTTTCCGTGGCCTTGAGCAGCTCGTCCCGGGCCTGCATCAGGGCCGCGTGGCCGACGCCGCCACGGTCCTGCAGGCGGAACTCGAAGCCGCTGGAGGTGCCCAGGCCATCGATCGGCGGCGGCAGCACGGCGTACACCACGGCATCCTTGATCGCGCCGAGGGCGGCGTTGGCGCGGTCGGCGATGGACATCGCCGAATCCTCGCTGCCCCGTTGCGACCAGTCCTTGAGCGTGGTGAAGGCCAGCGCGGCGTTCTGCCCGTTACCCGAGAAGCTGAAGCCGAGAATGATGGTGCTGTCGCCGACTCCCGGTTCGCTGGCGTTGTGCGCTTCGATCTGCTCCACCACCTTGATCGTGCGGTTCTGGCTGGCACCAGGTGGCAGCTGGATGTCGGTGATGGTGTAGCCCTGGTCCTCCACTGGCAGGAAGGAGGAGGGCAGGCGGCTGAACAGCAGCGCCATGATCGCCAGCAGCGCCAGGTAGATCAGCAGGTAGCGGCCGGTACGCTTGAGGGCATAGGTCACGCCGCCCTGATAGCTGTCGCTCAGGCGTTCGAAGCGCCGGTTGAACCAGCCGAAGAACCCCGTGCGTTCATGGTGTTCGCCCGCCGCGATGGGCTTGAGCAGGGTGGCGCACAGGGCCGGGGTCAGGGTCAGGGCGAGGAACGCCGAGAACAGGATCGAGGTGGCCATGGACAGCGAGAACTGCTGGTAGATCACCCCCACCGAGCCGGGCATGAAGGCCATGGGGATGAACACCGCTACCAGCACCAGGGTGATGCCGATGATGGCCCCGGTGATCTGCTGCATCGCCTTGCGCGTGGCTTCCTTGGGCGACAGGCCTTCGGTGGCCATGATCCGCTCGACGTTCTCCACCACCACGATGGCATCGTCCACCAGGATGCCGATGGCCAGCACCATGCCGAACATGGTCAGCACGTTGATCGAGAACCCCAGGGCCAGCATGGTGGCGAAGGTGCCCATCAGGGCCACGGGCACCACCAGGGTGGGGATCAGGGTGTAGCGGATGTTCTGCAGGAACAGGAACATCACCAGGAACACCAGCACCATCGCTTCGGCCAGGGTGTAGAGCACCTTGGTGATCGAGACCTTGACGAAGGGCGAGGTGTCGTAGGGGATCTTGTATTCCACGCCGGCCGGGAAATAGCGCGACAGCTCGTCCATCTTGGCGCGGATCAGGGTCGCGGTATTCAACGCGTTGGCCCCGGGGGACAACTGCACGCCCACCGCGGTGGACGGCTTGCCGTTCAGGCGGGTGCCGTACTGGTATTCCTGGCTGCCGACTTCCACCCGGGCCACATCGCCGATGCGTACCGTGGAGCCGTCGGGGTTGGCCCGCAGGACGATATCGGCAAACTCTTCAGGGCTGGACAGCTGGCCCTTGACCAGGATGGTCGCGGTGATTTCCTGGCTGGCGGGGTTGGGCAGGTCGCCGATGCTGCCGGCCGGAACCTGGGCGTTCTGCGCCGCCACCGCGGCGTTGACGTCGGCCGGGGTCAGGTTGAAACCGATCAGTTTCTGCGGGTCGAGCCAGATCCGCATGGCCCGCTCGGCACCGTACAACTGGGCCTTGCCGACGCCATCGAGGCGGCGGATCTCGTTCATCACGTTGCGCGCCAGGTAGTCGCTGAGGGCGACATCGTTCAGGCGGCCGTCACTGGAGGTCAGGGTGATCAGCAAGAGGAAGCCGGCGGAGACTTTCTCCACCTGCAGGCCCTGCTGGGTCACCGCCTGGGGCAGGCGCGGTTCCACTGCCTTGAGACGGTTCTGCACGTCCACCTGGGCCAGTTCCGGGTTGGTACCCGGCTGGAAGGTGGCGGTGATGGTGGCGCTGCCGAGGCTGCTCTGGGACGAGAAGTACAGCAGGTGGTCGGCACCGTTGAGCTCCTGCTCGATCAGGCTGACCACCGATTCGTCCAGGGTCTGTGCCGAGGCGCCCGGGTAGGCGGCGTAGATCTCGATCTGCGGCGGGGCCACGGTGGGGTATTGCGCCACCGGCAGTTGGGGGATCGCCAGGGCACCGGCCAACAGGATGAAGAAGGCGACCACCCAGGCGAATACCGGGCGGTCAATAAAGAATTGCGGCATGTGTACTACCTACTGGCCAGGGTTCTGGACGTGCGCAAGGGGGCTGGCGTCGATTTCCACCGGCTCGCCGGGGCGGGCGTGTTGCAGGCCTTCGACAATCACCCGGTCACCGGGCTTGAGGCCCTCGGTGACAATCCAGCGATCGTTCTGCACTCCACCCAGTTGCACCGGGTGCTGCACCACGTTGTTTTGCGCATCCACCAGCAGCACCTGGGCGATGCCGGCGCTGTCGCGCTGGATGGCCCGCTGCGGCACGCTGATGCCTTGCTGGTTGACCGCCTGTTCCAGGCGCACGCGCACGAAACTGCCGGGCAGCAGGTCGAGGTCCGGGTTGGGGAACTCGCTGCGCAGGATGATCTGCCCGGTACTCGGGTCAACGCTGATATCGGCGAACAACAGCTTGCCCGGCAGCGGGTAGAGGCTGCCGTCGTCCTGGATCAGGGTCGCCTTGGCCTGGTCCTTGCCCACCTGCTGCAACTGGCCGGCGCGGAAGGCCCGGCGCAGGTCGTTGAGTTCACGGGTGGACTGGGTCAGGTCGGCGTGGATCGGGTCCAGTTGCTGGATCAGCGCCAGCGGCGTGGTCTCGTTCTGGCCCACCAGGGCGCCTTCGGTGACCAGGGCGCGGCCGACCCGGCCGGAAATCGGCGCGGTGACGGTGGCATAGCCGAGGTTGAGCTTGGCCCGCTGCACCGCGGCCTGGTTGGCGGCGACGTCGGCGCTGGCCTGGCGTGCCGCAGCCCGGGCATTGTCGTATTCCTGGCCGCTGATGGCCTGGTCGGCGACCAGCTTGGAATAGCGCTGCTCCTGCAACTGCGCCTGGAAGGCGGTGGCCTCGGCCTTGCGCAGGCTGGCCTGGGCGCTGTCCAGGTCAGCCTTGAACGGGGCCGGGTCGATGCGGAACAAGACCTCGCCCTGCTTGACGTCGGAGCCTTCGCGGAAGGTCCGTTGCAGCACCACCCCGGCCACCCGGGCGCGGACTTCGGCGATCCGTGGCGCGGCGATGCGCCCGCTCAGTTCGCTGGTGATGGACAGGGCCTGGCTCTGTACGGTTTCGATCCGTACCTTGGCCGGTGGCGGCGTCTGCTCGCCTTCGGTCTTGCCACACGCGCTCAGCGCCGCTGCCAGAACGACCAGGCAGAATGGCGCAAAGAGTTTATTCGACATGCTGATACCCCAATAATGACCTCGGCATGCTAAGGGCATGGGTCAAGGCCCGCTGTGAAGCTGTGTAGGTGCTGTGTGAAAAAGTGTGAAGCCTGCGCACCGGTGCGGCCAGGGTTGTATATCCTTGGCGCCTTGCTGGTTTTGCCCGGTGCCTTATAAAGAACGCCGGTATTCTGTATTTCTTCAATAAAGATCGCTCTCCATGCCCAATATTCTTCTTGTCGAAGACGACACTGCGCTGTCCGAACTGATCGCCAGCTACCTGGAACGCAATGGCTATCAGGTCAGCGTGATCAGCCGTGGTGACCAGGTGCGGGAGCGGGCCAAGGCCAGCCCCCCGGACCTGGTGATCCTCGACCTGATGCTGCCGGGCCTGGATGGCCTGCAAGTCTGCCGCCTGTTGCGCGCCGACTCGGCGACCCTGCCGATCCTGATGCTGACCGCGCGGGATGATAGCCATGATCAGGTGCTGGGTCTGGAAATGGGCGCCGACGACTATGTGACAAAACCTTGCGAACCGCGAGTGCTACTGGCCCGGGTCCGTACTTTGTTGCGCCGCAGCAGCCTCAGCGAACCGCAGAGCGCCAGCGACCAGATCCTCATGGGCAACCTGTGCATCGACCTGTCGGAGCGCACCGTGACCTGGCGCGAGCAGTTGGTGGAGCTGTCCAGCGGCGAGTACAACCTGCTGGTGGTGCTGGCCCGGCATGCCGGTGAAGTGCTGAGCCGCGACCAGATCCTGCAGCGCCTGCGGGGCATCGAGTTCAACGGCACCGATCGTTCGGTGGACGTGGCGATCTCCAAGCTGCGGCGCAAGTTCGACGATCACGCCGGCGAGGCGCGCAAGATCAAGACCGTGTGGGGCAAGGGTTACCTGTTCAGTCGTTCCGAGTGGGAATGCTGATTCCATGCTGCGCATCCTGGTCCGTCTGTACCTGATCACCATCATTGCCTTCAGCGCCGCGATCTACCTGATCCCGGACCTGGTGATCAAGGTTTTCCACGAGCGTTTCCTGGACTACAACCTGGACCAGTCCCGGGGCCTGCAGAGCCTGATCGTCAAGCAGTTCCGCGCCTTGCCGGCGCAGCAGTGGCCGACCCTGGTCAAGGAGATGGACGAGGAGTTCCACCCGCTGCAGGTGGCCCTGGTGCGCATCGACGACCCGGATTTCAGCGATTACGAGCGCGAGCGCCTGCAACGCGGCGAGAAAGTGGTGCGCCTGGGCGATTGGGGCTGGCGCACCCTGGCGGTGTCGCCGCTGGATGAGCAACTGGCGGTGAAGCTGGTGGTGCCGCCGGACCCGCTGGACGTCAACCTGCTGTACTGGAGCATCAATGTCCTGATCGTCGCCGTGCTGCTGGCCTGCCTGCTGCTCTGGGTGCGCCCGCACTGGCGTGACCTGGAGCGCCTCAAGCGCACCGCCGAACGCTTCGGCAAGGGCCATCTGGGCGAGCGCACCCAGCTGCCCGCCAGTTCCAACATCGGCAGCCTGGCCAATGTCTTCGACACCATGGCCGGGGATATCGAAAAACTCCTGAACCAGCAGCGTGACCTGCTCAACGCGGTGTCCCACGAACTGCGCACGCCCCTGACCCGGCTGGATTTCGGCCTGGCCCTGGCGCTCTCCGACGATTTGCCGGCGGCCAGCCGCGAGCGCCTGCAAGGGCTGGTGGCGCACATTCGCGAACTGGATGAACTGGTACTGGAGCTGCTGTCCTACAGCCGCCTGCAGAACCCGGCGTGCCTGCCGGAGCAGATCGAGGTGTCCCTGGACGAGTTCATCGACAGCATCCTGGGCAGTGTCGACGATGAGCTGGAGTCGGATATCGTCATCGACGTCCTGCTGCACGGTGCCCTGGAACGTTTCACCCTGGACCCGCGGCTGACCGCCCGGGCCTTGCAGAACCTGCTGCGCAATGCCACCCGTTATTGCGAGAAACGCATCCAGGTGGGGGTGCTGGTCAGCGACGACGGCTGCGAGATCTGGGTCGACGATGACGGCATCGGCATTCCCGACGACGAGCGCGAGCGGGTGTTCGAGCCGTTCTACCGCCTGGACCGCAGCCGCGACCGCGCCACCGGCGGCTTCGGCCTGGGCCTGGCGATCAGCCGCCGGGCCCTGGAAGCCCAGGACGGCACCCTGACCGTGGAAGCCTCGCCCCTGGGCGGCGCGCGTTTTCGCCTGAGCCTGCCGCCCCCGCCCAGGGCCTGAATCCGTAGGAGCCGGCTTGCCGGTGAAAGGGCCGCAGAGCCCAGCGCTTGTCTCAAGGCCGCCTACCAGGCGGTGCGGCGCGGATTCGTTGGAGGAGCCGGCTTGGCGGCGAAGAGGCCCCTGAGCCGAGCGCCCCTGCGGATAACGCCTTCGCTGGCAAGCCAGCTCCTACAGCCTGCTCCTGCAACGGGGGTGCAACTGACAGGAGTTTCATGCTGTCTGTTGTCGGGCACGGTTTATCCTGTTCGTACTCACCCGCAATGAGGAGGTTCATCCATGAACGATCAGGCGATTCATCATGCTGCGGCCGACGGCTACCAACAGGCCGCCGATACCTATGTGCGGGGCCGGCCGGACTATCCGCCAGCCCTTGAGCCCTGGCTGCGGGAGACGCTGGGCCTCGGGCCGGGCAGGGTGGTGGTGGACCTGGGCGCCGGCACCGGCAAGTTCACCGGCCGCTTGCTGGCCACAGGGGCCCAAGTGATCGCGGTGGAGCCAGTCGAGCAAATGCGCGCCAGGCTGGCGGCGGCCCAGCCCGAGGCCCAGGTGCTGGAGGGCAGCGCCGAGGCGCTGCCGCTCAAGGATGCCTCGGTGGATGTGCTGGTCTGTGCCCAGGCCTTTCACTGGTTTGCCCACCGCGCGGCACTGGAGGAAATCCATCGCGTGCTCAAGCCCGGCGGCAAGCTGGCCCTGGTGTGGAACCTGCGGGATGCCCGGGTGCCCTGGGTGGCGCGCCTGGACGCCATCGTCAATGCCTTGCAGGCCGATACCCCGCGCTATTACACCGGTGCCTGGCGCCAGGCCTTTCCCCATCCGGGTTTCGGGCCTCTGCAGGAACAGCATTTCACCCAGGGCCACAGCGGCACGCCGGAGGACGTGATCTTCAACCGTGTGCGCTCCACCAGCTTCATCGCCGCCTTGCCCCAGGCCGAGCGCGAGGCCGTGGACCGGCAGATCGCCGCCCTGATCGACAGCGAGCCGCAGCTGCGGGGCAAGGCCCAGGTCACCGTGCCTTACACGACCGCCGCCTTCTATTGCACCCGGCAAGGCTGAGCTAATCACCCCCACATCGCCCCCATGTAGGCGCTGGCTTGCCAGCGAAGGCGTTATTCAGGGGCCTCTTCGCCGGCAAGCCGGCGCCTGCAGGGGCGGTGGCCAGTCCCGCTTTTGGCCGATGCGCTGCCTTACGGCCCGCCGCCGCCACTTGCTATAGTTCGGCCCTCATTTTCTGCCCAGTAAAGGATCACTGCCATGTCCGAATACCAAGCCTTTCGCGTCGAACTTGCTGACAACATCGCCCATGTGCAGATCAACCGCCCGGAAAAGATCAACGCCATGAACGCCGCGTTCTGGAGCGAGATCGTCGAGATCTTCCGCTGGATCGACGACACCGACGCAGTGCGCGTGGTGGTGCTCAGCGGTGCCGGCAAGCATTTCTCTTCGGGCATCGACCTGATGATGCTGGCCGGGGTGGCCAACGAACTGGGCAAGGATGTGGGCCGCAACGCGCGCCTGCTGCGGCGCAAGATCTTCCAGCTGCAGGCCTCGTTCAACGCCGTGGACAACTGCCGCAAGCCGGTGCTGGCGGCGATCCAGGGCTATTGCCTGGGGGGCGCCATCGACCTGATCAGCGCCTGCGACATGCGTTACGCCGCGGACGATGCGCAATTCTCGATCAAGGAAATCGATATCGGCATGGCTGCGGATGTCGGCACACTGCAACGTTTGCCACGTATCATCGGCGACGGCATCCTGCGCGAGCTGGCCTACACTGGGCGCACCTTCGGTGCCGAGGAAGCACGCAGCATTGGCCTGGTCAACCGGACCTACAGCGATGCCGCAAGCCTGCTGGACGGGGTCATGGGAATTGCCCGGGAGATCGCCGCCAAGTCGCCGATCGCGGTCAGCGGCACCAAGGAAATGCTCAGCTACATGCGTGACCACCGTATTGATGACGGCCTGGAATATGTCGCCACCTGGAACGCTGCCATGTTGCAGTCCAACGACTTGCGCGTGGCCATCGCCGCCCATATGAGCAAACAGAAACCCGAATTTCTGGATTGATTGACGATGATTGAACGCTGGACCACCGCAGTACTCGACACCGACCTTCCCGGCGGCTGGGCCGTGGCCCGCGGCCCGGACGGCTTTCTCTACGACGACAACGGCGCGCTGTTCCCCCGGCACTGGCTCAAGGGCCAGGACCTGCCGCTGCTGGCGGAACACGGCATCGGCCATCTCGATGGCGAGCCGGTGTACCTGCTGGAACTGAGCGCCCGCGCCGAAGTGCCGGGCTGCGGCTGGAAAGGCCTGCGGGCCTTCATGCTGGAGGGCGATCACACCCTGTACAAGGTCCTGGGCTATGCCGCGCAGATCGGCACCTGGGCCCGGGAGCACCGGTACTGCGGCAGTTGCGGGCGGCCCATGGCCCAGGTGCCGGGGGAGCGGGCGATGTATTGCCAGCCTTGCGACCTGCGCAGCTACCCGCGCATTTCACCGAGCATGATCGTGCTGATCACCCGCGGTGACGAAATCCTCCTGGCTCGTTCGCCGCGCTTCGTCACCGGGGTCTACAGCACCCTGGCAGGCTTTGCCGAGCCGGGCGAGTCGGCGGAGGACTGTCTGATTCGCGAGGTGCGCGAAGAGGTGAGCATTGAAGTCAGGAACATCCAGTACGTGGGTAGCCAATGCTGGCCGTTCCCCCATTCGATGATGCTGGGCTTTCACGCCGAATACGCCGGCGGCGAGATCATTCCCCAGGAAGACGAGATCGAGGACGCCCAGTGGTTCAGCGTCCATGCGCTACCGCCGTTGCCGGCCTCGCGCTCGATTGCCCGCTACCTGATCGATCTCTATGTGGCGCGCCGCCTAGGCCACGCTGAACCAGTGCTGCCAGGCTAGGCGCACGGTCAGCCCGAGGACCACGGTGATGAACACCGGGCGAATGAACTTGGCACCACCGCTAATGGCGGTGCGTGCGCCGAAGAAGGCCCCGACCATCACCGACAGGCCCATGCACAGGCCGATGATCCAGTCCACCTGCCCGGAAAACACGAACACCGACAGCGCCGCGATGTTGCTGACGAAGTTCATGCTGCGGGCCACGCCGCTGGCCTTGACCAGGTCGATGGGGTAGAGCAGCAGGCTGCTCACGGTCCAGAACGCCCCGGTCCCGGGGCCGGCTACGCCGTCATAGAAGCCCAGGCTAAAGCCCTGGCTCGATTGCCACTTCTTCTTGATCGGTGCGTCGCTGTCCAGTGGCGCCTTGGGCGTGCCGCCGAACAGCAGGTACAGGCCGCAGGCGAAGACGATCACCGGCAGCATCTTGTTCAGCCATTCCGCCGGCAGGTAGTGAGCGACGATGGCCCCGGTCAGGGCGCCCACCAGGGTGCCGACAATGGCGTGGGTCCATTGCCTGGGGTGGAACAGCTTGCGCCGATAGAAGGTGAAGCTGGCGGTGGCCGAGCCGAAGGTCGAGCTGAGTTTGTTGGTGCCCAGCACCAGATGCGGCGGCAGGCCGGCGGTGAGCAGGGCCGGGGTGGTGAGCAGGCCGCCGCCGCCGGCAATGGCGTCGATGAAACCGGCGATGAAGGCCACGAGGGCGAGAATGGCGAGGGTGGTCAGGTCTACGCTGAGTTCGAAGGGCATGGGGTCGGCTTATTTCGGCGAGAAGCGCAAAGGGGGCTGCGCGAAAGTCCGCCATATTACCTGCAACCCAGCCCGCCGCGCGACCGCCTCGACCTTGGTCGGATGCCTCTCCCTGAACCGAGCGCCCGCCTGGATGACGCCTTCGCTGGCAAGCCAGCTCCTACGGGGCGGTGCGCCGAGATTTCGCTGCAGGAGCCGGCTTGGCGGCGAAGAGGCCGCTGGGCCGAGCGCTCGCCTGGATGACGCCTCCGCTGGCAGGCCAGCTCCTACGGGGGGCGGTGCCTGAGGTCAGCGCTGGGGGCCGTTGCCAATCTGCCAGACAAAGGGTGGCTCGCTGCCGTTGATCTTCCAGTCGCCGACGATCCGCGCCTTGTAGATCACTGGGTTGTGCGAAGACACGGTGCGCGCATTGCGCCAGTGCCGGTCCAGGGCCTTGCCCTGGCGAATGTCCGAAGCCCCCAGGGCATTGAACAGCTCGCTGGTGGCGCGCTGGACCAGTTCGGTGACCACCACCTGGGCCGTGGCCGATTCGATTTCCGCCGCCACATTGGCCGCGCGCTCCTGGGCCGGATCCCCGGCAAAGCGCGCCAGGTAGGCCTGTTGCGCAGGGGCTGCAGCACGCAGGGCGGCGGCTTCGGCGGCATACACCAGGGCCGCGATCTCGCCCACCACCTGCTGCACCTGGGCATCGGCGCTGGCCTGGGGCGCGTTGCCGTGGCTATAGATGCGCTTGCGCACCCGCACTTCGTGGGCCACATCACGTAGCGCCGCGCGGCCGATGCCGGCCAGGGTCGCCAGCAGCACCAGCTGGTAGAAAGCGGTCTGGTATTTGAAGCGGGTTGCGAAGTCGATGATGTTCTCGGCGTCCACTTCAGCGTCCTGGAAGCGCGAGGTGCCGCTGCCGGTGGTGCGCTGGCCGAAGCCGTCCCAATCGTCGCTCTGCTCGATGCCCGGCTGGCGGGTGCGCACCGCGGCAATCACGTCGCCACCGGTGTCCGTGCGCTGGGCATAGACATCGATCCAGTCGGAGAAAATGCTTCCGGTGCTGTAGAACTTTTCGCCGTTGAGGCGCCATTTTTCGCCATCTGGAGAGACTTTGGTGATGACCTGGCCGATGTCCACGGCGCCGATTTCGGTCCAGGCGCAGCCGACGATATCGCCTTCGACAAAGCGCTTGAACCACAGGTCCCGGCCCGGCCCGGGCGTGGCATTGAGCCGATCCTCGACAAAGGCAAAGTGCCCGCGCAGGGCCTGGGGCACGTTGGCGTCGGCCTCGGCCAGCTCGATCAGCAGCTGGAACAGCTGGGGCAGGGAAGCGCCGCCACCGCCATATTCCAGCGGCACCCGTACCGCGCCGAATCCGGATTCCTTGAGCCACTGGATGGGCTCGTAGGGCAGTTTGCGTTGCTGTTCCCGTTCCACCGCGCCACTGGCGATGCGCTGGAAGATCGGGCGAAAGCCTGCGGCCAGGGTCTCGTAGTCGACCCCCACGGACAGCGGATTGATTACCTGGTGTTCAGTCATGGTGTAGCTCCTGGGTTCGGCAGAAAAAAGCGCTGCAGGGTCCAGGCCGATTGCACACACCATGCCGAAGCCGCAAACGCCGGTTTGCCGGGGCAAGGGCTCCGGCAGAGCGCCTGCAACTGTTGCTCCGCCAACAGTTCATCAACAAAACAGCCCGTTTCCAGGGTTGGCCGGCCCCGCGCCGCCGCAGGCAGCGAGCCTCAGCCATTGCCCGGGAGAGGGCGTGCTTGAGGCTCCACACGGCGTCTGGCGGCCTACGCGCCGAGGGCTTCCAGGCCCTGGCACGCTTGCTGCTCTGCTCCGGGGTACTTTCCCAAGTCCCGAGGACCGAACCATGAGTCAGCAAGCTGTGAAATTTGCCTACTGGGTGCCCAACGTCAGCGGTGGGCTGGTGGTCAGCAAGATCGAGCAACGCACCCATTGGGGCATCGACTACAACCGCAAGCTGGCGCAGATCGCCGAGCAGGCCGGCTTCGAATACGCCCTGACCCAGATCCGCTTCACCGCTGGCTATGGCGCCGAGTACCAGCACGAGTCGGTGGCTTTCAGCCACGCACTGCTGGCGGCCACCGACAAGCTCAAGGTGATTGCGGCGATCCTGCCCGGGCCCTGGCAGCCGGCCCTGGCGGCCAAGCAACTGGCGACCATCGACCAACTGACCAATGGCCGTATTGCGGTGAACATCGTCAGCGGTTGGTTCAAGGGTGAGTTCCAGGCCATTGGCGAGCATTGGCTGGAGCACGACGAGCGCTATCGCCGGTCCGAGGAATTCATTCGCTGCCTGCGCGGGGTCTGGAGCCAGGATGCCTTCACCTTCAGGGGCGATTTCTATCGCTTCGACCACTACAGCCTCAAGCCCAAGCCCCTGGGCCAGCCGGAGATCTTCCAGGGCGGCAGCTCGCGGGCTGCCCGGGACATGGCGGCCCGGGTTTCGGACTGGTACTTCACCAACGGCAACAGTGTCGAGGGGATCAAGGCCCAGGTCGATGACATCCGCGCCAAGGCCGCGGCCAACCAGCACTCGGTGAAGATCGGAGTGAACGCCTTCGTGATCGCCCGGGACACCGAAGAGGAGGCGCGGGCGGTGTTGCAGCAAATCATCGATCAGGCCGACCCGGAGGCGGTGAATGCCTTCGGTGACGCCGCCCGGCAGGCCGGCAAGGCGTCCCCCGAAGGCGAGGGCAACTGGGCCAAGTCGAGTTTCGAGGACCTGGTGCAGTACAACGACGGGTTCAAGACCAATCTGATCGGCACGCCACAGCAGATTGCCCAGCGCATCGTGGAGTTGAAGGCGGTGGGTGTGGACCTGGTACTGGCCGGGTTCCTGCATTTCCAGGAAGAGGTGGAGTATTTCGGCCAGCGCGTGCTGCCCCTGGTACGCGAGCTGGAGGCTCGGGCGCGGTCCAAGGAACAGGAAGCCGCCGCCTGAACCGCCCCTTGCCGGCGAACGGGCCTCGGAGCCTTGTGCCGGGCTTGAGGGCGCTTTCGCTGGCAAGCCAGCTCCTACAAGCGCGGAGGCGGTGGTGATTACAGGCCCAGTTCGCTCAGGCCCGGGTGATCGTCGGGCCGGCGGCCCAGGGGCCAGTGGAACTTGCGCTCCTGGGCCTTGATCGGCATGTCGTTGATGCAGGCAAAGCGCCGGGCCATCAAACCCTGTTCGTCAAACTCCCAGTTTTCGTTGCCGTAGGAACGGAACCAGTTACCCGAGTCGTCGTGCCATTCGTAGGCGTAGCGCACGGCAATACGGTTGTCGGTAAAGGCCCACAGTTCCTTGATCAGGCGGTAATCCAGTTCCTTGGCCCATTTGCGGGTCAGGAACGCCTTGGCCTCTTCGCGGTTGTGGGCGAACTCGGCGCGGTTGCGCCATTGGGTATCCAGGGTATAGGCCAGGGATACCCGCTCCGGGTCCCGGGAGTTCCAGCCATCTTCGGCCAGGCGGATCTTTTCAATCGCCGACTCGCGAGTGAAAGGCGGAAGGGGCGGGCGCACTTGAGCGTTAGACGACATGATCTGTCTCCAATGAAAGTTGCTGTTCAAACAAAGAGGCTGCTCTTGTTTAAAACAATCAGAGGTCCAATAACTTTCGCGCCATGCATTGCGCATTATCAGCAGCACTGTGATTGCCCATCACAAGGGCAACGGTAATGGCGCCATCGATCAGGATCAGCAGTTGCGCTGCCAGTTCCTCAGGATGTTGCACGCCATGTTCCTGGCAAAGCTCGGTCACGTAGTCGAGCAGGTTCTGTTTGTGCCGTTTTGCTACTTGGCGCACCGGGTCTTGCGGGTCGCCGGTTTCGCCACTGGTGTTGATAAAGGCGCAGCCGCGAAAACCGGGGGTTGCGAACCAGTCCTTGAGCACGTCGAACAGCGCCAGCAGGCGCAGGGCCGGGGTCGCGGCCTGGTTCACCGCGCTGCAGAACCAGTGCATCCAGCGCTGATCGCGACGCTCCAGGGCGGCCACCACCAGCTCGTCCTTGTTGGTGAAATAGCGGTAGACGCTCTTGCGCGAGACGCCGGCGGTCTTCACCAGAAGATCCATGCCGGTGGCGGCAATGCCGTTCTGGTAGATCAGTTTCTCGGTGACATCGAGGATGATGTCTCGGGTTTCAGAGTGCATGATTTCGTTCATGTGGCGAACAGTAGAACGATCGTTCTCCTTGGTCAATTATATTTTTTGTTTTTCTTCGAAACTGGCCATTACCCTTTGTAGGAGCTGGCTTGCCAGCGAAGGTGTCATTGCGCCTTGCGCAGGGCTGGGGGCCCATTCGCCGGCAAGCCGGCTCCTGCGCACAGCGGGCGGTTGCTTTGCTGAGGGAGGGCGTTATACATGCCAGGCAGGGGACTCCGGCCGGTCCATGGTGTAAGCTCTTGCGCTCTTTGGATTTGAGCCACTGCGAGCCCTAATGCCGTCGCTTTTCAAACGTTCCCTGCTGCCCAAGCTGCGCAGCTTCCCACTGGCCGCCGAGGCTTTCACCACGCTGACCGGCGCTGCGCAGTTTCGTCGCACGCTGCTGGAGCAGATTGCCCAGGCACGCCGGCGCATCTACATCGTCGCGCTGTACCTGCAACAGGATGAAGCCGGCCAGGAAATCCTCGATGCCCTGCACGCCGCCAAGGCCGCCCGCCCCGAGCTGGAAGTGGTGGTCGTGGTTGACTGGTTGCGGGCCCAGCGCGGCCTGATCGGTGCCGGCAAGCAGCCGGGCAACTCGGCCTGGTACCAGCAAATGACCCGCACTCACGCCAGCGAGGTGCCGATCTACGGCGTGCCGGTTCAGACCCGCGAGCTGTTCGGGGTGCTGCACCTCAAGGGTTTCATCATCGACGACTGCGTGCTCTACAGCGGCGCCAGCCTGAACAACGTGTACCTGCACAAGTTCGACAAGTACCGCTTCGACCGTTACCACCTGCTGCACAACCAGGCCCTGGCCGACTCCATGCACCACCTGGTGCAGCACGGCCTGGTGGAGTCGCGGGCAGTGCACCGCCTGGACCTGCCGAACCTGCCCACCACCCGCAGCCTGCGCAACGACATCGGCGATCTGCGCAGCCGCCTCAAGCACGCCACCTACGACACCACTGCCGGTGGCCTGGACAAGAGCGGGCTGTCGGTCAGCCCGTTGCTCGGGGTGGGCAAGGGCAACCCGTTGAACCGGGTGATCTGCGAGCTGATTGCCGGCGCCCAGCGCCAGCTGACCATCTGCACCCCGTATTTCAACCTGCCGCTGCCGGTGACCCGGGAGATCAACCGGGCCCTGGAGCGCGGGGTGAAGATCGACATCATCGTCGGCGACAAGACCGCCAACGACTTCTATATCCCGCCCAGCGAGCCGTTCAAGGTGATCGCCGCGCTGCCTTATCTGTATGAAATCAGCCTGCGGCGTTTTGCCAAGCGGCATCAGAAAGTGATCGACAACGGCCAGTTGAACCTGCACCTGTGGCGTGACGGTGACAACACCTACCACCTCAAGGGCATGTGGGTCGATGAGCGCTATACCTTGCTCACCGGCAACAACCTCAACCCGCGGGCCTTCCGCCTGGACCTGGAAAACGCCCTGTTGCTGGACGACCCCAAGGGCGAGCTGCTGCAGGCGCGCAACGCCGAACAGGCCGAGATCTATCGCCATACCCGCCGCATCGAGCACTTTCAGTACCTGGACAGCCTGGTGGACTATCCCGAGGCCGTGGGCAAGTTCCTGCGCCGGGTCAGCCGCGTGCGCATCGAGCGCTTGCTCTACCGCATGCTTTAACCCATAGCCGCCGCCGAGGTCCACAGGACCTTCAGCAATCTCAAGAGCGGCGTCTGCTTCGCAGCCATTCGCAGCCTGCGGCAGCGGCTACAAAAGCAGCGCAGTACCTGTAGCCGCTGCCAAGCCTGCGAGGCTGCGCAAAGGTCCGCAGGACCTTCAGCAACCTCAAGAGCGGCGTCTGCTTCGCAGCCGTTCGCAGCCTGCGGCAGCGGCTACAAAAGCAGCGCAGTACCTGTAGCCGCTGCCGAGCCTGCGAGGCTGCGCAAAGGTCCGCAGGGCCTTCAGCAACCTCAAGAGCGGCGTCTGATTTGCAGCCGTTCGCAGCCTGCAGCAGCTACAGGTCTTTGGGCTGCGGGGCGGGCCAGATCGCGATCAGTACCAGCAGCACCGCTGCCAGCAGGTAGGGCAGGCGCGGTTCGATAGCGTAGATCAGGCTGCCGGCCATGGGCCCGATGACCACGCCCAGGCCCTGGGCGGCGCCGATGCTGCCGGCAGTCGCGCCCTGTTCCGAGGCCTCTACGGCATTCGCCGCCAGGGCCGAGAACGACGGAAACACCCCACCCATGCCTGCCGCCGATACAAAGAACGCCAGCCACAAGCCCCAGGCGCTGTCCACCAGCATGCTGCCGGCATAACCCAGCGCCGACAGCAGGGCGCCGTAGCGGATCATCCGCAGCGGCGGCCATTCCAGCTTGCGCACCACCAACTGCGCGCAGATCAGCGCCACGCCGACCATGGCCAGGGCCACCCCGGCCGTCTGGGCGGCATCGGCGGGGCTCATGTGCAGCCGGTCCAGGGCATAGAAGCTGACGGTGATCTGGGCCACCGACACACAGAGCATGGCGACAAAGGCCACCACCATGGGCCGGCGCAGTCGCGGGTCGCCCAGGCGTACCCGGGTCGGGGCCTGGGCCAGGTGCAGTTCCTGGCGCGGCAGTTGGTAGCGCAGCACCAGGAATGCCAGCAACGGCAGCACCGCCATGGCGTAGAACGGCAGGCTCAGGCTGTAGCGCGCCAGCAGCGCGGCCACCGCCGGGCCCAGCACCAGGCCCACGGCGTTGGCGGCGCCCAGGGTGGCCATGGCACGGGCGCGGTGCTGAGGTTCGACGTTATCGGCGATCAGGGCGAAGCCGCCCACCGGGATCGCCGCGTAGAAGGCGCCGATCAAGCCGCGGCCGAGCATCAGGCCGAGAAAGGCCATGGCGACGCTGGGCAGCGACTGCAGCGACAGGTCGATGAACAGGCACAAGGCCCAGTAGGCGAGGGTGAAGCCGGCGGTGCCCAGCAGCAGCACCCGGCGCCGGCCGAAGCGGTCGCTGGCCTGGCCCCAGGGGCGTGCCAGGAGCATCCAGATCACCCCGGAAACGGTGACGGCCGCGCCGGCATGCCAGGTTTCCAGGTGCAGGGCCCGGGAGATCGGGCCGATCAGCGAGACGAAGGCCATCATCGACATGGTGCAGGCCATATAGGCGGCCATCAGTGGAACCAGCGAGAAGGGTCTGACGGTCAGCGGCGCGCTGGCGGCTGTGGAGCGAGGCATGAAGGGTCTTCCATGAAAGTCGATGGGCCGTGAACGTTAACGGGATAACGTGTCACAGCCCAGGCTTATCTGCATTCGTGATGATGTTGCCGGCGAAGAGGGCCTTGAGTCGGGCGTTGTGCCTAGGGCCGCTTTCGCTGGCAAGCCAGCTTCTACGGGGGTAGCGGGGTGCTGTTCTGCCTGTGTAGGAGCCGGCTTGCCGGCGAAGAGGGCCTTGAGGCGGGTGCTGTGCCTAGGGCCGCTTTCGCTGGCAAGCCAGCTCCTACAGGGAGGATGGCGTGTTGGGTTCCGGGCTCAGTTCAGGCCCAGTTTGCCGCGCAGGGTGGAGAGGTCTTCGGCCAGGGTATTGACCGGGCCTACCAGGGCCTTGCGGTCGTTTTCCTTGACCTTGTCGTAGGTCATGAAGCCGCCGTCAGGGGTTTTGTACTTGGCCAGGATCTTGTTCACCGTGGCGAAGTTCTTGTCCACCTTGGCGACAAAGGCCTTGTCCTGCTTCTCGATCTGCGGACGGAACAGGTCGACGATTTTCTTCGCCCCGTCGATGTTGCCCTGGAAGTCGTAGAGGTCGGTATGGCTGTAGCGGTCTTCTTCACCGGAGATCTTGGTTGCGGCCACTTCTTCCAGCAGCGCGGCGGCGCCACCCACGACTTTTTCCGGCGGGAAGGTCAGGCCGGCGACGCGGGTCTGCAGGTCCTTGACGTCCTTGTTCAGGCCGTCGGCCAGCTCGCCCAGGCCTTCGGTGCTGTTTTCCGAGAACAGCGAGTATTCCAGGCGGTGGAAGCCGGTGAAGTCTTCGGCCTTGACGCCTTTCTCGTGGTCGTCGACCCGGGAGTCGATGGACGCGTCCAGGTCACTGAAGAGCTCGGCGATCGGTTCGATCGACTCGTAGTAGACCCGGGTCGGCGCGTAGAGCTTCTTGGCGGCGGCCAGGTCGCCCTTTTTCACCGCATCGGTGAACTGCTGGGTGTGACTGGCCAGTTCGTCGAGCTGCTCGGTGACGTAGATCTTGTAGTCGGAGATCGGCCCCACCAGCTCCAGGGGCGCAGTTGCGGCGAACGCCGAAAGCGGCGCGTGGAGCAAGCCAAGGGTCAGCAACACAGCGAGAGGCGACTTTTTCATGGGACTTTTCCGTGGGGGTTGTTGTGTTAGGGGTGTCAGGCAGTGCTTTTAGGTCGGGTGGCATCGAGCAGCGAACGCCCGATGAAATCCTCTTCGCCGGTGACCCCCGGCAAGGTGAAGAAGTAACCGCCACCAGTGGGCTTGAGGTACTCCTCCAGGGGTTCGCCGTTCAGACGGGTCTGTACGGCGATGAAGCCTTTCTCCAGGTCGGCCTGGTAGCAGATGAACAGCAGGCCCATGTCCAGCTGGCCGTTCTTGTTGACCCCGTTGGAGTAGTTGAACGGCCGGCGCAGGATCAGGTTCTGCTGGCTCTGGGCAGTGCGCGGGTTGGCCAGGCGGATGTGGGCGTCGAGCTTGGTGACCTTGCCATGGGGGTCCCGGGCGTAGTCGGGCACCTGGCTTTCCTTCTGGCCGTCCATGGGCGCGCCACTGGTCTTGATCCGGCCGATGATGCTTTCCTGCTCCTGCAGCGGGGTGCGGTCCCAGCGTTCGACGAAGTTGCGGATGATCCGCACTGCCTGGTAGCTGCCATGGGCTGCCCAGGCCGGTTCGTCACTGCCGGGCTGGACCCAGACGATCTGCTGCATGGCCTTCGGGTCGTTGGAGTCGGGGTTGGCCGAGCCATCGCGAAAGCCCAGGAAATTGCGCGCACTCTGCGCCGGCTCGCCGGGCTTGGCCGGGGCCTGGGGCGGTACGCTGCCTTCCTGTTTCCAGCGCACCAGCAGCAGGTCGGGCAGGTTCTTCACGATGTCGCGCAGGGCGTGGATGTTGGTGTCGGCGGTGTTGGAGCAGAACTGCAGGCTCAGGTCGCCGTGGCAGCAGGCGGGCTCCAGGGCATCGTTGGGGAAGCCCACCATGCGGATCAGGCGCTTGGGTTTGGCCGCCTCCAGGCCGAAGCGCTCGTCGAACAGCGATTCGCCCACCGAGACGGTGATGGTCAGGTTGTCCGGGGTCACCACCGGGCCGAGGATGCCGGAGTCCAGGGGCGGCAGCTTCGGGTCCACCTGGGCCACCGGGCCACCGCGCATGAGAAAGGCAATGCGTTGGTCGAGGGTGCGAAACAGCCGTTCCAGGTCGTCGCGGTCGCTGGCCAGCACATCGAAGGACACCAGCATGCCCGCGGCCGGGCGCGGGGTGACGATACCGCTCTGATGCTGGCCATGGAAGTCGTGGCGGTCCTGGGTCTTGTCGCTGCTGGGGGCTTCGGTGACCTGGGCGGGCGCGGCGGCCATGGCCGGGCAACTCAGGCTGCTGCCGGCCAGGGCCACGCCGGCGGCGCCCATGCCCAGCAGCACGCGCCGACGCTGGGCGGAAAAAGACGGATTGGGCTGATCTGAATCGTTCATTGAAAACTCGTCTTGTTACAGGCCGGAAAGGCCAAGTGCGGGATCAATAGCGTCGAGGGCGTCGGCCAGGGCCTTGGCTTTGTCGGCGATCTCTTTGCGCTGCCGGGCGTCGACCTGGTCGTAGGCCACATAGCCGAAGCCGTCGCGCAGGCTGGCCAGGCGAGTGGCCAGGGCATCGGCGGCGCTGTCCACCTGGGGCAGCAATTGGGCCGCGGACTTGGCCAGCAGCGGCCGCAGCAGGTCGATGACCTTGCGCGTGGTTTCCAGGTTGGCGGCAAAGCCGTTGAGGTCGCTGTGGCTGTAGCGTTCTTCTTCACCGCTGCTGGCCCGCAGGTCGGCCAGGCTGCGCATGTTGCGCGCGATGATGCTCACCAATTGCTCCGGTGGCAGGGTCTGGGCCAGCAACTGTTCCTTGAGGCTGACCACGTCGCTGGACAGGCGCTGAGCTACGGGAGCCAGGCCTGCCAGGTCATTTTTCTGGAACAGGCCGTATTCCAGGCGGTGGAAACCGCTGAAGCCCGAATCCTGTTCGCGTTGTTCGAAATAATCGGCGCGGGCGTTGATGGTGTTGTCCAGCTCGGCCAGGCGCTGGGCCGCCGGGGCCAGGCGCTGATAGGCTGCGCGGGCCGGCAGGTACAGCGCCTGGGCCTGTTTCAGGTCGCCGGCGTCTATGGCCTGCTGCAAGGCGTTCACTGCCTTGACCAGGGCACTGCCCTGGGTGCTGAGGTAGACCCGGAACTCCGACAGCGGGCCGATAAAGGCCACCATCGACGGCCGCGCCTTGGCCTGGGCGTCGGACTCGGCGGTCGGGGTCACGTGCAGGGTGCCGCGGGGGTTGCTCAAAAGCCCGCAGGTGATGGCGTAGTCCCCTGGCTGCAGGTTGGCGTTGATCACCTGGCTCAGGCCCGGGGCGATGTTTTCCCGTTCCTCTACCACCAGCACGCCGTCGAGAATTTCCCATTCCACGGCGCGATCCGAACGGTTGACGATGCGGAAGCTGGCGCGCCCGGCCGGGACTGTCAGCGCGTTGGGTTCACAACTCTTGGGGTGGATGGTCACGGTGATCTCGCCCTGGTGGGCCTGGCGCTTGCTGGCGGCCAGTTGCGAGGCGTAGTAGAACAGCCCGCCGGCGGAGATCATGACGATCACCGAACCGGCAACCGCCCAGCGCAGAGCGCGGGGAGGCGAGGCCTGGGGAGAGGCTTGCTGGGTCATGGGGAGCCTTACTGACTGGAAACGGAAGACGTTGAGCCGGGCGCCTTGGCTGGGGCGCCGCCGGGCAGGAAGAACAGCACCAGGGTCACGGCCAGGTACAGCACATAGGCGCCGAGGGTGCTGATGGTGGGGGCGTCCTGGTAGCCGAACATGCCGGCCAGTACCGAACCCACCGGGCCATCCATGGGCAGGCTGGCGCTGAAGTCGAAGAGTACGGTCTGCAGGTGGTTCCAGACCCCGGCTTCATGCAGGGCCTGCACCGAATTGGCGAGGATGCCGGCGGCCACCACCAGGATGAACAGCCCGGTCCAGCGAAAGAAGGCGCCAAGGTTCAGGCGCATGCTGCCGGTGTAGATCAGGAAGCCGACGATGATCGCTGAGATCAGGCCCAGCAGGGCGCCTACGGGCGCGCCCGGGCCTTCGCTCTGCTGGAACACCGCCAGCAGGAAGAACACGGTTTCCAGGCCTTCGCGGGCCACGGCGAAGAACACCATGGCGATCAGCGCCGTGACCTGGTGCTTGGAGCCGGCCAGGGCGTGGTCCAGGGAGACATGCAGGGAATGTTTGATCGAACGCGCCACCTTGCGCATCCAGAACACCATGGAACTGAGGATGCCGACGGCCACCAGGCCGACGATGCCTTCGAAGAGTTCCTGCTGCTTCTGCGGGAATTCGGCGCTCATCAGTTCCAGGCCGCCGCCCACCAGCAGGGCCAGGGCCGCGGCGAGGAAGACCCCGATCCACACGGCGGGCATCCACTGGCCACGGCCAGTCTGTTTCAGGTAGCTGGCGATGATGCCAACGATAAGCGCGGCTTCAATCCCTTCGCGCAACATGATCAGAAATGGAACGAGCATTCAGCACCGGTGGGCAAATAGGCTAGGGGGTAATTTGTAACATAATGATACTCATTGCTAAATGAAGATTATTGACAACTGCTGAACGGAAGCTGAACGGGTCTCGTTTACCAAGCCTGGACCGGTTTGTTGGCTCTTGCGGGCGATTGTTCCTGGCGCCGGGCGTGGGGGCGCCTTCGCTGGTGTGATATTGGGGGTGCCCTTGTAGGAGCCGGCTTGCCGGCGAAGAGGCCCTTGAGCCCTGCGCCGAGCGTGGGTCCTCAGCCGAGGTTCTGTTCGGTCAGGCGTTGCACCGCCAGGCGGCGGTAGTGGGAGGGGGTCATGCCCTTGAGCTGCTGGAAGCGCCGGTTGAAGTTGGAAATGTTGTTGAAGCCCGACTCGAAGCACACGTCGGTCACCGGTTTGTCGCCGTCGGCCAGCAGTTCACAGGACTTGCTGATGCGCAGCCGGTTGACGAACTCGACGAAGCAGCGCCCCGTGGCCTGCTTGAACACCCGGGAAAAATAGCTGGGCTTCATGCCCAGGTAGTCGGCCACTTCCTCCAGGGGCAACTCCCGGGCGTAGTGGGCAAAGATGTAGTCCACCGCGCGGTTGGTGCGGTCGACGCTGTGTTCGTCCGCCAGTTGCACGCTGGTGGCGCCGGACAGCAACTGGTAGTCGTCGCAGGCCGCCAGCAGCTCCATGAGGATGAGGAAGTGGCCAAGGCGGGTGATGCCGCTGGAGTCGGCGATGCGCTGCATCAGCGGCAGGGCCTGGGCGATGGTTTGCGGGCAGCGGAACTCGATGCCGTACTGCGCCCGCTCCAGCAGCGGGCTGAGGTTCTTCAGCTCGGCGAACACCTGGCTGCCACTGTCGAACAGCTCATCGGTGAAGTTCACCAGCATGTCGCGCTTGGCCACCACTTCGTCCTCGGCCACCTGGCTGATCCAGTTGTGGGGCAGGTTGGGGCCGGTGAGAAACAGCGTCTGCGGGTAGAAGTTGCCGATGTAGTCGCCGATGAACACCTTGCCGGAGCTGGCGACTATCAGGTGCAGCTCGTATTCCTTGTGGAAATGCCAGCGCACCAGAGGGCAGGGGAAGCCGTGCTGGCGATAGATGATGGACAGGCCGTTGTGGTCGTCCATCAACTCATAGGAGGGGTCGGTGATCTTGCCGGGTCGGCTCATGGCGCGGGCCTGTTCTTGTTGTAGGCCCGGCTGATAATGCCTCGTGGCCCGCTCGCGCACCAGAGAAGGCGTTTTCAGGGTTGGCGCCCTGTTCGCCGGCAAGCCGGCTCCTAACAAGAACACCGCCGACATCACGCCAGCTGTAGGAGCTGGCTTGCCAGCGAAGGCGGCCTAACGTTCGGCGCAAATCCCAGGGCCTGTTCGCCGGCAAGCGCACCGCCGGCAGTGCGCCAGCGAAGAAGGGTCAGGAGGCCGGGCGGTTTTTCGCTTCGATCCACTGCGCCATGTACTGGGTGCTCTTGTGATGGTGGTGACGCAGCATGGCGCCAGTGAAGTTGTCCCGGCGCAGTTGCTCCAGGTGCTGGCGGCAGTGTTGCAGGCGCTGGATCAGCGCCGGGCCGTGGACTTGCTGGCGGTAGCGCGCTTCGAGCAACTGCCGGCCATCCGCCTGGGCCTGCTCCCACAGCTGCCGGTCCTGATAGAGGCGCACCGCGGCCGCCGCCAGGCCACTGGCGGATTCAGCCACCGCCCCCGGCCATGGCAGGCCGTCCTGGGACATGGATTCGCTGCCCACCGGGGTGGTGACGCTGGGCGTGCCGCAAAGCATGGCATCGAGCAGCTTGCCCTTGATCCCGGCGCCGAAACGCAGGGGCGCCAGGCAGATCCGCGCTGCACTCATCACCTGCAGCGCATCCTCGGCCCAGTTCATGATGTGAAAGCCCTGGGCCGGGTTGTGCAGCGCCGCGGCCTTGGGCGGGGTGTAGGCGCCGTACAGGTGCAATTGCGCGCCGGGCAATTGCTGGCGGATCAGCGGCCATACGCGGTTCTTCATCCATAGCACGGCGTCCCAGTTCGGCGCATGGCGAAAGTTGCCGATGCTCAGCAAGTGCGCCCGCTGCTCGAAGGGAGCAAAGCCCTGCGGCAGTTGCTCGAGCATCAGCGGGCACCAGTGCAGCAGGGCCGGCGGCAAGTGGAACTGCTGCACCAGCAGCTCGATTTCCACCTCGGAGATCATCAGGCTCAGGTCGCAGCGATAGATGGCGGCGATCTCGCGCTTGGCCAGGTCGGTGACGGCCATGTGCTGGAATTCCTGCTCCGGCGCCTGGGCGAACAGCGGGCTGAAGTCGTCTTCCTCGGTGCCCTCCTTGAGAACATCCTTGAGGCGCTGGTGCCGGGCATGACGCAGGCATTGCAGGTCGGAGGTCTCCAGCACCCGCAGGGCATTCGGGCAATGCTGCTCCACCCGCCAGCCGAACTGTTCCTCCATCATGAACTGGTCGAACAGCACGATATCCGGTGCCAGCTTGGCGACGAAACGGTCAAAGCTGGCGTTGTTGAGTTCGATCGGGCATTCACGAATGCCCAGGGCCGTCAGGTCTTCCTTGTGTTCGCCCTCGTTGGCCGGGCTGCTGAAGGTCAGCTCCCAGCCCTGTTCGAGGAAGCTCTGGAGGATCTGCATCATGTGCCCGCCGGCGGCGGAGGAGCGGGGTTCGGGCCAGACGTAACCAATGATCAGGACTTTGGTTGCGGCGGTGGGACTCATGAGCGGGCATTCCTGGCAGGCGGGGGGCAAAAAAGGCCGCCATTAAACCACAGCGCGCCAGCGCCCGAGCAGGCTGCCTGGCCTCAGCCGAGAATGCTGCGCACCTTGTCGCGCAGTTGGTCGATGGAAAACGGCTTGCCGATGACCGACATGCCGGCCGGCACCTCGATGGACTCGGCGTAACCACTGGCGAACAGCACCGGCAACTGCGGCCGCAGGGTGCGGGCACGCTCCGCCAGCTCGCGGCCGTTCATCCCGGGCAGGCCGACATCGGTCATCAGCAGGTCGATATGTTGCCCGGCGTCCTCCAGCAGGCTCAGGGCCGCTTCGCTGCCGTCGGCCTCCAGCACGCTGAACTCCAGTTCTTCAAGGACATCGACAATCAGCATGCGCACGATGGCATCGTCTTCGACGACTAGGATGGTGGAGGCGCTGGCGGGCATAGGGACACTCTCAAGAAATGAATTCGGCGGGGCAGTGCGGCAGTCAGCCCTGTGCATCAGTAAGTGCCGGCTTGCCACAAGTTCCCGAAGCTGTACAAAAAATTCCCCTTGTACAAGCGTCGGCAAGAATAACCGCTTCCTTTGTCCCACGGCAGGACAAATCGCAAGCGAGCGCTACCTTGGTTATAAAAAATAGCTGTCCTGGCTGAATGTGGGGCAAACTTCGTTTTTTTTCACCAGCGCCAAGGCCCATCAAATGATTCGTCCGTCCTCGGTTGATGAACAGAGTTTCCGCAAGCTGCTGACCCGCAACATCAGCCTGCCGCTGGGTGTCGGTGTACTCAGCGCGATTTTTTTCGTGTCCCTGATCACCTACCTGCTCTCGGTCATCCAGTGGGTGCAGCACACTGATCGAGTGATCAACAACCTCAACGAGTCGGCGCGCCTGACCATCGACCTGGAAACCGGCATGCGCGGCTTCCTGATCACTGGCGACGAGCACTTTCTGGACCCCTACGAAGTGGCCAAGCCGCGCATCGTCAGCGAACTGCGCAGCTTGCAGGAGCTGGTGGCGGACAACCCGCAGCAGGTGGACCGGCTCAAGCGCCTGGAAGCCCTGCAGGTGGAGTGGAACAACTTTGCCCAGGGCATGATCGACCTGCGCCGCCAGAGCGGTGATTACCGCGGGGCGGTGCAGGCCGGGCGTGGTAAGCGCCTGACTGACGAGATCCGCAAGGAATACGACGACGCGGTGGCCATGGAGCAGCAGTTGCGCCTGGAGCGTAACGAGAACGTTACGCGCACCACCATTTTCAGCGTGGTGCTGTACCTGCTGTTCGTGGTGGGCATCAGCGCGCTGCTGGCCTACATCGGCCGTCGTGACCTGCTGGCACTGTCCAAGAGCTACAGCGACAACCTCGAAGCCCAGGAAAAGAGCGCCCGGCGCCTGGAACAGCAGGCCTGGCTGCGCAACGGCCAGACCGAACTGGCCGAGCAGATGCTCGGCCAGCTGAGCCTGAACCTGCTGGGGCGCAACATCCTGCAATTCTGCGCCCAGTACCTGGGCACACCGGTGGCGGCGCTCTATGTGCGCGAAGAGCACGGTGGCCTCAGGCGCGTGGCGTCCTATGGTTTCTCCCGGGAACAGGAAGCCCAGGAACAGTCGCTGTACAGTGACGAAGGGCTGGTGGGGCAGGCCGCGCAGCACAAGCGCCTGATCCGTCTGGACGAGGTGCCCGCCGATTACTTCAAGGTCAGCTCCGGCCTGGGCGATGGTTCGCCGCGCAGCGTGCTGGTGGTGCCGACCCGTGACGACGACCGGGTCAACGGGGTGATCGAGCTGGGCTTCCTGCGGGCTTTGAGCGAGCGCGACGTCGAGCTGCTGGAACTGATTGCCGGCAATATCGGCACCTCCATCGAGGCCGCGCGTTATCGCCAGCGCCTGCAGGAAGTGCTGGCCGAGACCCAGCAGCTCAATGAAGAGCTGCAAGTGCAGCAAGAAGAGCTCAAGACCGCCAACGAGGAGCTGGAAGAGCAGTCGCGGATCCTCAAGGAATCCCAGGTGCACCTGGAAACCCAGCAGGTGGAGCTGGAGCAGACCAACGAGCAACTGGCGGAGCAGGCGCAGATCCTGGCCGATCAGCGCGACGCCATGGACCGCAAGAACAACGAGCTTAACGAGGCCCAGACCCAGCTCGAGGAGCGCGCCGAAGAGTTGCAGCGCTCCAGCAAGTACAAGTCCGAGTTCCTTGCCAACATGTCCCACGAGCTGCGCACGCCGCTCAACAGCTCGCTGATCCTGGCCAAGCTGCTGGCGGAAAACCCCCAGGAAAACCTCAGCCCCGAGCAGGTCAAGTTCGCCGAGTCGATCTATTCCGCGGGCAATGACCTGCTGAACCTGATCAACGACATCCTCGACATCTCCAAGGTCGAGGCCGGCAAGCTCGAAGTGCGCCCGGAGAACGCCAGCGTGCCGCGCCTGGTGGACGGGCTGCGCAGCCTGTTCCAGCCGCTGACCCAGGACAAGGGCCTGGAATTCAAGGTGGAGCTGCAACCGGGAGCGCCGCAGATGCTGTTCACCGACCGCCAGCGGGTCGAGCAGATTCTCAAGAACCTGCTGTCCAATGCGGTCAAGTTCACCGAGAAGGGCCAGGTGAGCCTCACGGTGTCCGCTCAGCCGGGGGCCGGTATCGCCTTTGCCGTGCAGGATTCGGGGATCGGCATTGCCCAGGATCAGCAGCAAAGCATCTTCGAGGCCTTCCGCCAGGCCGACGGCACCACCAACCGGCGTTATGGCGGCACCGGCCTGGGGCTGTCGATCTCCCGGGATCTGGCGACCCTGCTCGGCGGCTCCATCAGCGTCAGCAGCGAACCCGGCCGCGGCAGTATCTTCACCCTGGTGCTGCCGGAGCAGTACCAGGAGGCCGCCGAGCCGCTGGTGGCGCCGCCGGCCCCAGTCGCGCCCGTGGTCGCGCCTCAGCCTGCCAGCCTGCCGCAGCCGGTGGCCGAGGCCCCGGGGGCGGACATTCCGCGCTTCGCCGATGACCGCGACAAGGCGCCATTCAGCAGTCGTTGCATCCTGGTGGTGGAAGATGAGGCGAACTTTGCCCACATCCTCTTCGACCTGGCCCACGAGCTGGGTTACCACTGCCTGGTGGCCCACGGCGCCGACGAAGGTTACAGCCTGGCTGCCCAGTTCATCCCGGACGCCATCCTGCTGGACATGCGCCTGCCGGACCACTCCGGCCTGACCGTGTTGCAGCGCCTCAAGGAGAACGCCCAGACCCGGCACATCCCGGTGCACGTGATTTCGGTGGAAGACCGGGTGGAAGCGGCCATGCACATGGGCGCCGTGGGCTATGCGGTGAAACCCACCACCCGCGAGGAGCTCAAGGATGTCTTCGCCCGCCTGGAAGCCAAGCTGACGCAGAAGGTCAAGCGCGTGCTGCTGGTGGAGGACGACGACCTGCAACGCGACAGCATTGCCCGGTTGATCGGTGACGATGACATCGAGATCACCGCCGTGGGCCTGGCCCAGGAGGCTCTGGACCTGCTGCGCGAGAACGTCTACGACTGCATGGTCATCGACCTCAAGCTGCCGGACATGCTCGGCAACGACCTGCTCAAGCGCATGTCCACCGAGGATATCTGCTCCTTCCCGCCGGTGATCGTCTACACCGGGCGCAACCTGACCCGGGATGAAGAGGCCGAGCTGCGCAAGTATTCGCGCTCGATCATCATCAAGGGCGCGCGTTCGCCGGAGCGCCTGCTGGATGAAGTGACGCTTTTTCTGCACAAAGTCGAATCCCAGCTGTCCCATGAACGGCAGAAGATGCTCAAGACCGCCCGCAGCCGCGACAAGGTCTTCGAGGGCCGCAAGATCCTCCTGGTGGATGATGACGTGCGCAACATCTTCGCCCTGACCAGCGCCCTGGAACACAAGGGCGCGGTAGTGGTGATCGGCCGTAACGGCCATGAAGCCATTGCCAGGCTCAATGAGGTCGAGGATATCGACCTGGTGCTGATGGACGTGATGATGCCGGAGATGGACGGTTTCGAAGCCACGGTGCAGATCCGCAAGGATCCGCGCTGGCGCAAGCTGCCGATCATCGCGGTCACCGCCAAGGCCATGAAGGATGACCAGGAGCGCTGCCTGCAGGCCGGCTCCAACGATTACCTGGCCAAGCCCATTGACCTGGACCGGCTGTTTTCCCTTATCCGTGTGTGGCTACCCAAGATGGAAAGAATTTAGTGGAGCGTAATACCGAGATCGAACTGCGTTTGCTGATCGAAGCTATTTACCTCAAGTACAGCTACGACTTCCGCGACTACTCAGGTGCCTCGATCAAGCGCCGGGTCAACCACGCTTTGCGCCAGTTCGAATGCAAGACCATTTCTGCGTTGCAGGAGCGGGTGCTGCACGACCCCACCGCGTTCATGCAGTTGCTGCAGTTCCTGACCATTCCGGTGAGCGAGATGTTTCGCGACCCGTCGCACTTTCTGGCGATCCGCCAGGAGGTGGTGCCGCTGCTCAAGACCTATCCTTCGATCAAGATCTGGATCGCCGGCTGCAGCACCGGGGAGGAGGTCTACTCGATGGCCATCCTGCTGCGCGAAGAGGGGCTGCTGGAGCGCACCATCATCTATGCCACCGACATCAACCCCAGCTCCCTGGAGAAGGCCAAGCAAGGCATCTTTTCCCTGGAGAACGTGCGGGCCTACACCCACAACTACCAGCAGGCCGGCGGCCAGCGCTCCTTTGCCGACTACTACACCGCGGCCTACGACTACGCGATCTTCGACAAGAGCCTGCGCGAGAACGTGACCTTCGCCGATCACAGCCTGGCGACCGACAGTGTATTCTCTGAAACTCAATTAATTTCTTGTCGTAACGTATTGATTTATTTCAATAAAAAATTGCAGGATCGTGCCTTCGGACTGTTTCACGAGTCCCTCTGCCATCGTGGGTTCCTGGTGCTGGGCAGCAAGGAAACCCTGGACTTCTCCGCCTATGGCAAGCACTTCGAGCCCTTGGTCAAACAAGAACGGATCTATCGCAAGACATGAGCCAGGAGATTGTCAGCCAGGGTTTCTGGCCGCAGATCGAGGCGATCGTGGTAGGGGCCTCTGCGGGTGGGGTCGAAGCCTTGCTGAAGCTGTTCAGCGGTTTCGCCCAGGGTTTCCGCCTGCCGGTGATCGTGGTCCTGCACCTGCCCGACGAGCGCCGCAGCCAGCTGGCCGAAGTCTTCGACCGGCGTCTGGCGCTGGCGGTGAAGGAAGCCGACGACAAGGAGCAGATCGTGCCTGGCACCCTGTACTTCGCCGCGCCCGGCTATCACCTGTCGGTGGAGCAGGACCGCAGCCTGTCCCTGAGCCAGGAAGAACGCCTGCATCACTCACGCCCGGCCATCGACTACCTGTTCGAGTCCGCCGCCGACGCCTATGGCCGGAACCTGGCCGCGGTGCTCCTGACCGGGGCCAACCAGGATGGCGCCCGCGGCCTGGCCGAGGTCAAGCGCCAGGGTGGCCTGACCATCGTCCAGGACCCCAATGAGGCCCATGTCTCGACCATGCCGGACGCCGCCCTGGCCCTGCATCAACCGGACTACATTCTCCCTTTGCGCGGCATCAGCCGTCTGCTTGCCGAGCTGGAAGGAACCCATGTTAAGTAATATTCAAGCCAAGCTGCTGATCGTCGACGATCTGCCGGAGAACCTGCTGGCCCTGGAGGCGCTGATCAAGCGCGAGGACCGTACGGTGTACAAGGCGCTGTCGGCTGACGAAGCCTTGTCGCTGCTGCTCCAGCATGAGTTCGCCATGGCTATCCTCGATGTGCAGATGCCCGGCATGAACGGCTTCGAGCTGGCCGAGCTGATGCGCGGCACCGAGAAGACCAAGAACATTCCCATCGTCTTCGTCAGCGCCGCCGGGCGCGAGCTCAACTACGCCTTCAAGGGCTACGAGAGCGGGGCGGTGGACTTTCTGCACAAGCCCCTGGACATCCACGCGGTGAAGAGCAAGGTCAACGTATTCGTCGACCTGTACCGCCAGAGCAAGGCCATGAAGCAGCAGGTCGAGGCCCTGGAGCAGAGCCGGCGCGAGCAGGAAGCGCTGCTCCAGAAGCTCCAGGCCACTCAGAACGAGCTGGAGCAGGCGGTGCGCATGCGCGATGACTTCATGTCCATCGTCGCCCACGAAGTGCGTACGCCGCTCAATGGCCTGATTCTCGAGACCCAGCTGCGCAAGATGCACCTGGCCCGGGAGAACGCCGCGGCCTTCAGCCTGGACAAGATGCACGCCATGGTCGACCGCGACGAGCGCCAGATCAAAAGCCTGATCCGCCTGATCGAGGACATGCTGGACATCTCGCGCATCCGTACCGGCAAGCTGTCGATCCGCCCCTCGCGGTTCGATCTGGCGCAGCTGGTGCGCGGGCTGGTGGAAAACTTCGCGCCTCAGGTGGAAGCGGCGCAGTCGTCCCTGAGCCTGCAGGCCGAGCAGCCCCTGGAGGGCAACTGGGACGAGTTCCGCATCGAACAGGTGGTTTCCAACCTGCTGACCAACGCCCTGCGCTACGGCGCCAAGAGCCCGATCGAAGTGCGGGTCTATGCCCAGGACGGCGAGGCTCGGGTCGAGGTGCGTGACCACGGCATCGGTATCAGCGAAGACAACCAGAAGCGTATTTTTCAGCAGTTCGAACGGGTCAGCGCCAACCACGTGGCGGCGGGGCTGGGCCTGGGGCTGTTCATTTCCGAGCAGATCGTCACCGCCCACGGCGGCGCCATCAGTGTCGAGAGCCGGATCGGCGAGGGCGCGCTGTTTCGCGTCAGCCTACCGCTGTAGAGGCCCGTCGGCCGGTGAATCATTAAAAGCGTAACGCGCACGCAACCTCTGCGTGACCCAATGGTCGTAACAGCAGCAATTGACCGAGCAAAGGTTTTCCATGAGTGAAGATGCACAAGACGTCGTACTGATCGTCGAAGATGAACCAGTGATCCTGATGCTTCTGGCCGACTACCTGTCGGGCCTGGGATACCGGGTGCTGCAGGCCGAGAATGGCGAGCAGGCGTTCGAGATTCTCGCCAGCAAGCCGCACCTGGACGTGATGATCACCGATTACCGCCTGCCGGGCGGGATCACCGGGGTGATGATCGCCGAGCCCGCCGTGAAGCTGCGTCCGGATCTGAAGGTGATTTTCATCAGCGGCTACCCCAACGAAATCCTCGAATGCGGCAGCCCCATCACCCGCAAGGCGCCGATCCTGGCCAAGCCCTTCGACCTCAACAGCCTGCAGGAACAGATCCAGCAATTGCTGGCTTGAAGCCCGGCTATCAGTCGCGGATCATTTCCCGCACCTTGGCGGTCAGCAGGTCGAAGGTGAACGGCTTGGTGATCAGTTGCATGCCGGGTTCGAGAAAGCCACCACGGGCCGCCGCGTGCTCGGCGTAGCCGGTGATGAACAGGACCTTGAGCTCCGGGCGGATCTGCCGCCCGATTTCCGCCAGTTGCCGGCCATTCATGCCCGGCAGCCCGACATCGCTGATCAGCAGGTCGATGCGCTGCGCCGAGTCGAGGATCGGCATGGCGCTGCGGGCATCGCCGGCTTCGACAAAGGCGTAGCCCAGTTCGCTGAGCACCGCACAGACCAGCACCCGCACCGCCGGGTCGTCCTCGACGATCAGCACGGTTTCACCGTTCTGCGCATGGGGCGGTTGTTGCACCAGAGGGTGTTCGGCCTGCTCCAGGTCGCCGACAAAACGCGGCAGGTACAGGCTGACCTCGGTACCCCGGCCCAGGGTGCTGTTGAGGGTCACATGGCCGCGGGACTGCTTACTGAAGCCGTAGATCATCGACAGCCCCAGCCCTGTGCCCTGGCCGATGGGCTTGGTGGTGAAGAACGGATCGAACACGCGGTTGATGATCGCTTCGGGCATGCCGCAGCCGTTGTCGCTGACTCGCAGCAGCACGTAGTCCCCCGGCTTGAGGTTGTCGTGGGCCTGGGCGAAGTCCGGGGCCAGGCGCTGGTTGAGGGTTTCCACCAGCAGCCGGCCGCCGTTGGGCATGGCGTCCCGGGCGTTGAGCACCAGGTTGAGCAGGGCGCTTTCCAGTTGGTTGGGGTCGGCTTCGGCCACCCATAGCTGCGGGTCCAGGCGCATGTCCAGCTCGATGCTTTCGCTGAGGCTGCGTTGCAGCAGCTCGTCCATGGAGGTCACCAGGGCGTTCATCTCCACCGGCTTGGAGTCCAGCGACTGGCGCCTGGAGAAGGCCAGCAGGCGGTGGGTCAGGCCGGCGGCGCGGTTGGCCGAGGTCACCCCCAGGTCGATCAGGCTGTCCAGGTCCTCGGTGCGGCCCCGGGCCAGGCGCCGGCGCAACAGCTCCAGGCTGCCGATGATGCCGGTGAGCATGTTGTTGAAGTCGTGGGCGATGCCGCCGGTGAGTTGCCCCACGGCCTCCATTTTCTGTGACTGGCGCAGGGCTTCTTCGTTGTGCCGCAGTTGTGCGGTGCGTTCTTCCACCTGCTGTTCCAGGGTCTCCAGGGTGCGTTGCAGGCGCAGTTCGCTCTGGCTCAGGTCGATCAGCCGGTCGCGGGCGTCGTACTGCCGGCGCCTGCCCCGCAGGGCGGCGCTGACCAGGCTGATCAGGGTCGCCGGGTGGAAGGGCCGTTCCAGAAAGCTGACGTTGCCCAGGGGCTCGCTGAAGCGCGATGCCGGGTTCTGCTCGGGGCCGCCGTGCTGGGTCAGCAGCACGATGGGCAGGTCCGACCACGCCGGTTGCTGTTCCAGGTGGCGCAGCAGGGGCTCCAGGTCGACCCCGCGCAAGGCTTCGGCGGCGATGATCACCAGCCCGGCGCCGTGCTCCAGCTGCTCGCACAGGGCGGGCAGGTGCGGGGTGATCAGGCTGTTGAAGCCGGCCTCCTTGAGCATCATCTGCGCCAGTTGGCTGTCACGCCCGTGTGGCGTGAGCACCAGAGCCCGTTCGGAAAAGTCCAGGTCGGGGCTCATTGGCCCTCATCCCTGAGCAGCGGTTTGCTCTCGCCCAGGTAGGTGGGCACGCCCCGCAGCACGCCCTGGAAGGCTTCCAGGGGCTCGCCGATGGTCAGGCCACGAGCGCTGATGCGGTATTCGCGAATGGTCGACTCGTGGCTGCCGGTGCGTTTCTTGATGATGGAAATGGCCCGGCGCACCTTGCCCAGGGCCTCGAAGTAACGCAGCAGGACCACGGTGTCGGCCAGGTAGGTGATGTCCACCGGGGCCTGCATGTCGCCCACCAGGCCATGCTGGGCCACGGTCATGAAGGTGGCGGCGCCCTGGCGGTTGAGGTACAGCAGCAATTCGTGCATGTGCAGCACCAGGGCATTTTCCTCGGGCATCGCTGCCTGGTAGCCGTTGATGCTGTCGATCACCACGGTCTTGATCCGCTCCTGGTCGACGCAGCGCCGCACCCGGTGGGACAGCTCCCCCGGCGAGAGCTCGGCGGCGTCCACCTGTTCGATGATCAGGTTGCCGCTGGCCTGCAGCGCCTTGAGGTCGATGCCCATGTTGCGCATGCGCTCGAACAGCAGCCCCAGTTCCTCGTCGAAGATGAACAGCGCGGCTTTCTCTCCCCTGGCTACGGCGGCCGCGGCGAAGATCATCGAGATCAGCGATTTTCCGGTGCCGGCGGGGCCGAGGATCAGGGTGCTGGAGCCGGTCTCGATGCCGCCCCCCAGCAGCGCGTCCATCTCGGTGATGCCGCTGGTCAGGGTCAGGCGCTGGTATTGACCGCGGTGCTCGGCGGCCACCAGGCGTGGAAACACCTGGACCCCGTCGCCAATGATGGTGAAGTCATGGAAGCCGCCGCGGTACTTCTGGCCCCGGTATTTCACCACCCGGATGCGCCGGCGTTCGGCGCCGTAGCTGGGGGTCAGTTCTTCCAGGCGGATCACCCCGTGGGCCACGCTGTGCACGGTCTTGTCCAGGGATTCGGTGGTCAGGTCGTCCAGCAGCAGGACGGTGGCGTCATAGCGCACGAAGTAGTGCTTGATCGCCAGGATCTGCCGCCGGTAGCGCAGGGAGCTTTGCGCCAGCAGGCGGATTTCCGAAAGGCTGTCGAGCACCACCCGGGTCGGCTTGACCCGCTCCACCACTTCGAAGATCTGCCGCGTGGCTTCCCCCAGCTCCAGGTCCGAGGAGTACAGCAGGCTTTGCTGGTGCTCGGCGTTGAGCAGGCTTTCCGGCGGGATCAGCTCGAAGATGTGGATGTTCTCGTCCAGTTGCCAGCCGTGGGATTGCGCGCCCTGGCGCAACTCGCGCTCGGTTTCCGAGAGGGTGATGTACAGGCAGCGCTCGCCGGCGGCGGCGCCGGCCCGCAGAAAATGCAAGGCCACGGTGGTCTTGCCGGTACCGGGTTCGCCTTCCAGCAGGAACACATGGCTACGTGACAATCCGCCGGAGAGAATATCGTCCAGGCCTTCGATGCCGGTGGCGGCTTTTTCGCTGAGCAACGCAGATGAGGTCGACAAACAATGCCCTCGCAAATAGGTCCAAGTGATCGGCGACGGCGTCGAGCACCTTGATATCGCTGATAAATCACTTGACCGCCTGCCGCTGGCACGGTTCAACCTTTTGTCGCCGTGGAGCCGCTGCTGAGCACAGCAGGCGCAGGGGGGCAAGGGTGCCAAAGGTTCGGCTGGGGATTGCCAGGCAAGGCCCTGCGGGCCTTTTCGCAGCCTCGCAGGCTCGGCAGCGGCTACAGGTTTTGTGCTGGCTCTTGTAGCCGCTGGCGCAGGCTGCGAACGGCTTGGGCGGCATTCCGACGCAGCAGGCCCGGGGGGCGGCTACAGGCCCTGCTGCAGGGCCGGGTCGTCGGGGTTCTGCTGTTCCAGCTGGGCCAGCAGGACCTGGACGTTCTGCAACTGGCCGCTTTCCTTCCAGTAGCTGATCAGCAGCACCCGCGCCTTGCGGTTGTAGGGCTGGCGCTGGACGATTTCCTCCAGTTGCTTCTGCGCCGCTTCCAGCTCCTGTTCGCTGTGCAGGGTGGTGGCCAGGTCGTAGCGGTAGGCGGCGTTGTTAGGCTCCAGTTCCACCGCCCGGGACAAGCCGAGCAGGGCGAACTCACCCTGGCCATGGTGCAGCAGCCAGAGCCCCAGGGCATGTTGCAGGTAGGCCGAATCCTGCTGTGCCTGCAACTGCTTGGCCAGCAATTGCCGGGCGGCATCGCTCTGGCCCTGCTTGTCCAGCACTTCGATCTGCAGCACCACTGCCTGCAGGTTGTCCGGGGCCAGGCGCAGGGCCTGTTCCAGGGTCTGCTGGGCCTTGATCAGGTCGGCATTGTGCAGGTACAGGCGAGCCAGCTGGTACTGGGCCTCGACGTTGTCGCCGCGGGTCTTGAGCACTTGGGTGTATTCGTCGATCACCTGCTGCAACGGGCCGAAGTACAGGCCCTGGTCGTCGGGGCTCAGGCCCAGCAGGGCGTCCACCGCGGCGAAGCGCACGCTCTGTTCGTGATCGTCCAGCAACGGCCCCAGCAGCAGGCTGCGCTGGCCGCTGGGCACCAGGCCGAGCACGCTCTTGATCGCTGCTTTGCGCACCTCGGCGGAAGGGTGATAGAGGTCGGCGTCCGCCAGTTTCAATGCCTGGGGGCTGGGGTAGTTGGCCAGCACTGCCAGCAGGCGAATGCGCTGCTGGTCGTCGAGGTCGGGCCGGCCCAACTGCTGGTAGAGCACGCGCGCCGCGCCAGGCTGGCCGTTGCGGGCTTTTTCCAGTGCCGCGCTGTAGCCATGCTTGATGGCCTCGGGAACCTGCGGCGGGCTGCTGCGCAGAAAGCTCCAGGCCAGGGCCAGGACGACGACGGTAAGCAGGCTGATCAGCAGGTAGCGGCGGGGCTGGGACATGCAGGAATCCGGAAGCTGGCGACTTTTGGAAGGCGCAAGCTTCGGTCAGGAACCGGCTTGAGTCAAACCCCGGTTCAGGTCAGCACGTACTCCTGCGGCTCCAGCAGCGGCGGCAGCTCGGTTTGCCCCAGCGCCGCCAGGACTTCGCGCTCCAGGCCGCGCAATAGAGCGCTGCACGGCAGGTCGTTGTCGTCATAGCCGAAAGGGTCTTCGAGGTCGTCGCCGATCTCGTCCAGGCCCAGGAAGGTGTAGCTGACAATGGCGGTGAAGATCGGCGTCAGCCAGCCCAGGGGCTCGGCCATGGCGAACGGCAGGAGGATGCAGAACAGGTAGATGGTGCGGTGCAGCAGCAGGGTGTAGGGGAAGGGCAGCGGGGTGTTCTGGATCCGCTCGCAGGCGGCCTGCACCAGGCTCAGGCTGACCAGCCGGGTTTCCAGTTGGGTGTAGCGCCATTCGCTGATCAGCCCCTGCTGGGCCCACTGCGAGCAGCGCTGGCCGATGCGTTGCAACTGCGCGTCGGTGAGGTTCGGGTGGCCGGGGTCGAGGCTGGCCTGGGCCCAGGGGCGCAGGGCGGCGGCCTCGTCTTCATGGCGCAGGCGGGCGATCAGGCTGTGGGCAAAGCCGCACAGGTCGCGCAGCATGCCCTCGCGCTCGGGGTGGCCGTCGATGATCAGGCTTTCACGGATCAGCGAACGCACCTCGATGATCAACTGCCCCAATTGCTTGCGGCCTTCCCACCAGCGGTCGTAGCAGGCGTTGTTGCGAAAGCTCATGAAGATCGACAGCGACAGCCCCAGCAGGGTGAAGGGTGTGGCGTTGACCTTGGAGAAATAGCTCGGTTGCAGGGTTTCCACCAGCACGATCACCGAGGCCAGCAGTGTGACCAGTACGCAGCGCAGGGCAATGCGCTTGGCAATCGAGCCCTTGAGGGCGAAGAGGATGCCGATCAGGTTCGGCTTGGGGCGGACAATCATGGGGGGCTGAGGCCAGGGCGATTACGCGGCGAGTGAAGAGTAGGAGCGCGCCGTGAGGCTGTCCAATCGCAATGGCCAACCGCATGATCGACGGCCTCTATCAATGGGCTTGGGGTGGGCGGTGTTCTGGCGGGCGCCTTCGCTGGCAAGCCAGCTCCTACCGGGGCCATGTATTCGGGGCCATGCGTTTGGGGCCATGCGTTGCGCGGGCTCTTGTAGGAGCCGGCTTGCCGGCGAAGAGGCCCTTGAGCCGGGCAAAAAAAAGCCCCGCGACCGAATGATCCACGGGGCCAAACATTGGTTGGTTGCGGCCAACCAAAGGAGCTCGTTGCAAATCCTTACTTGCTGGCTACCGTCTCCGGTTGCCAGCCACCACCCAGGGCCTTGTAGATGGCGACGATGCCGCGGTACAGGTCGACTTCGGCCTGGGCCTGGGAGTCCTCGGCGGCCAGGCGTTCACGCTGGGCATCGAGCAGCACCAGGAAGTCCACGGTGCCTTCGCGGTAGCGAATCTCGGCCAGGTCCGCTGCGGCGCGGCTGGATTCGCTCTGGCGAATCAGGGAGATCAGCCGTTGCTGGCGCTTGCCGTAGTCGCTGAAGGCGTTTTCCGATTCCTCCAGGGCCAGCAGCACCTGCTGCTCGTAGCTGGCCAGGGCACCGTCGGCATTGGCGTCGGCGCCGCGCAGGCGGGCTCGCACACTGCCCAGGTCGAAGGCCGCCCAGGTGATGCTCGGGCCCAGGGCCCAGGCATTGGCCGCCGAGGAGCCGATCTGCGAACCGCGCCCGGCAGTGAAGCCGAGGAAGCCGCTGAGGCTGACCCGTGGGAACAGGTCGGCCTTGGCCACGCCGATGCGCGCGGTGGCCGCTGCCAGCTTGCGTTCGGCGCTGAGAATGTCTGGCCGGCGTTGCAGCAGCTCCCCCGGGTCGCCAATCGGCAGGGCCTTGGCAATGGCCGGCAACTGCGCCGGCGACAGGTCGACGCTGAGCTTGTCCGGGCGTTCACCCAGCAGGGTGGCGATGCGGTTGCGCTGGCGGGTCTGCTCGGCCTGCAACTGCGGCACGCTGGCTTCCACCGAAGCCAGGCGGGCGTCGGCGCGGACCACATCGAGCTGGTCGCCGACCCCGGCGTCGCGCAGGCTTTCGGTGATCTTGCGCGACTCCTGCTGGTTGTCCAGGTTGGCCAGGGCGATCTTTTCCCGCAGCTGTGCGCCGCGCAACTGGCCGTAGGCGTCCACCAGCTCGGCGATCATGGTCACCTGCAGTTGGTAGAGGTCGGCCTCGGCGGCCTGCTGGTCGGCGTCGGTGGCTTCCAGGTTGCGCTGGATGCGGCCGAACAGGTCCAGCTCCCAGGCCATGTCCAGGCCCAGGTCGTAGCGCTCGCTGTTCACTCGCTTGGTGGTCTGGCCGGGGATCTGCCCCTTGGCCAGGTCGCTGCTGGCGCGGCTGGTGATGGTGGGCATGGCGTCATTGCTGGCGTCATCGCGAATCGCCCGGGCGGCCCGCAGGCGGGCGAAGGCCACCCGCAGTTCACGGTTGCCCTGCAACGATTTGCTCACCAGCTGGTTGAGAGTCGGGTCATCGAACTGCTGCCACCAGATGCCTTCGAAGCGTGCGCGGTCGAAGTTCTTCTGGCCCGCAGCGCCATCGGTGGCGGCGCTGATGTGCGCCGCCTCGGTGGTTGGAGTCTGGTAGTCCGGACCGACGGCGCAGGCACCGAGGGCCAGCACCAGCAGGCTCGGCAGGAAGACTTTGGAACTCATTGTTGCGCCTCCAGTTGCAGAGCACGGGCGGCTTTGCGCGCCTCGCTGCGCTCCACGTAGTTGCGGATCAGTACATAGAACACCGGAGTCAGCAGCAGGCCGAAGAAGGTCACCCCGAGCATCCCGGAGAACACCGCGACACCCATGGCATGACGCATTTCCGCACCGGCGCCGCTGGAGATCACCAGGGGCACCACGCCCATGATGAAGGCGAAGGAGGTCATCAGGATCGGCCGCAGACGCAGGCGGCAGGCTTCCAGCACCGCGGCCAGCGGGTCGAGGCCTTCCTCTTGCTTGTCCTTGGCGAACTCGACGATCAGGATCGCGTTCTTGCAGGCCAGGCCCACCAGAACGATCAGGCCGATCTGGGTGAAGATGTTGTTGTCGCCCCCGGAGACGATCACCCCGGTAATGGCCGACAGCAGGGTCATGGGCACGATCAGGATCACCGCCAGTGGCAGGCTCCAGCTTTCGTACTGAGCGGCCAGCACCAGGAAGGCCAGCAGCACGCAGAGCGGGAAGACGAACAGCGCGGTGTTACCGGCCAGGATCTGCTGGTAGGTCAGCTCGGTCCATTCGTAGGTCATGCCGTTGGGCAGTTCTTCCTTGAGCAGTTTCTCGATCGCCGCTTCCGCTTGCCCGGAGCTGTAGCCCGGGGCCGCTGCGCCGTTGATTTCCGCGGTGACGAAACCGTTGTAGTGCATCACGCGGTCGGGACCTGCGGTGTCGCTGACCTTGATGAAGGTGGCCAGGGGGATCATCTCGCCCTTGTTGTTGCGCACTTTCAGCTGGCCGATCTGCTCGGGTTCGAGACGGAACTGCTGCTCGGCCTGGACATTGACCTGGTAGGTGCGGCCAAAGCGGTTGAAGTCGTTGGCATACAACGAACCCAGGTAGATCTGCAGGGTGTCGAAGATGTCGGAGATCGCCACGCCGTGGGTTTTGGCCTTTTCCCGGTCGATGGCAGCATCCACCTGGGGCACGTTGACCTGGTAGCTGGTGAACAGCCCGGCCAGTTCCGGCACGCTGCGGCTCTTGGTGATGACGTTCTGCACTTCCTTGTACAGCTCGTCGTAGCCCAGGCCGCTGCGGTCCTCCACCTGCAGGCGGAAGCCGCCGATGGTTCCCAGCCCCTGTACCGGCGGCGGTGGGAAGATCGCCATGTAGGCGTCCTGGATATCCGCGTACTTGCCGTTCAGGGCGCCGGCGATGGCACCGGCGGACATGCTCGGGTCCTTGCGCTCATCGAAGGGCTTCAAGGTGACGAAGACGATGCCGTTGTTCGGGCTGTTGGTGAAACCGTTGATCGAAAGGCCGGGGAAGGCCACCGCGCTTTCCACGCCGGGCTGCTTCAGGGCGATGTCGGACATGCGCTTGATCACGTCTTCGGTGCGGTCCAGGCTGGCGGCGTCTGGCAGTTGGGCGAAGGCCACCAGGTACTGCTTGTCCTGGGCCGGGACGAAACCGGTCGGGGTGTGGGCGAAGCCGAACCAGGTCAGCACCATCAGGCCTGCATAGAGGAACAGGGCGATGCCGCTGCCGCGGATGACCCGGCGCACGGTGCCGACGTAACCATGGCTGGCACGATCGAAGAAGCGGTTGAACGGCTTGAACAGCCAGCCCCCCAGCAGCTTGTCGAGGATCTTCGAGAAGCGGTCCTTGGGCGCATGGTGTTCCTTGAGCAGTACCGCGGCCAGGGCCGGCGACAGGGTCAGGGAGTTGAAGGCCGAGATCACCGTGGAGATGGCAATGGTCAGGGCGAACTGCTTGTAGAACTGCCCGGTCAGGCCACTGATGAAGGCCGCCGGTACGAACACCGCACACAGCACCAGGGCGGTGGCGATGATCGGGCCGGTCACTTCACGCATGGCACGCTTGGTGGCTTCCACCGGGTTCAGGCCCAGGCCGATGTTACGTTCGACGTTCTCCACCACCACGATGGCGTCGTCCACCACGATGCCGATGGCCAGCACCAGGCCGAACAGCGACAGGGCATTGAGCGAGAAACCGAACAGGTGCATCACCGCGAAGGTGCCGATCAGCGACACCGGTACGGCCACCAGCGGGATGATCGAGGCACGCCAGGTCTGCAGGAACAGGATCACCACCAGCACTACCAGGATCAGGGCTTCGAACAGGGTGTGCACCACGGCCTCGATGGAGCCGCGGACGAAGATGGTCGGGTCGTAGACGATGCTGAAGTCCATGCCCTGCGGGAAGCTCTGCTTGAGTTCGGCCATCTTGGCCCGCACTTCATTGGAGATCTCGATGGCGTTGGAGCCCGGACGCTGGAAGATCGGGATCGCCACCGCCGGCTGGTTGTTGAGCAGGGAACGCAAAGCGTACTGGCTCGACCCCAGCTCGATGCGGGCGATGTCCTTCAGGCGGGTGATCTCACCGTCCTCACCGGAGCGGATGATGATGTTCTCGAACTCTTCCTCGGTGACCAGGCGGCCCTGGGTGTTGACCGACAGCTGGAAGCTGGTGGCGGTGGGCGCAGGCGGCGCGCCCAGGGCACCGGCGGCGACCTGGCGGTTCTGTTCACGGATGGCGGTGACCACGTCGGTGGCGGTCAGGTTGCGCGAAGCGGTCTTGTTCGGATCCAGCCAGACCCGCAACGAGTAGTCGCCCATGCCGAACAGTTGCACATCCCCCACGCCACCCAGGCGCGCCAGCTCGTCCTTGATGTTGAGCAGGGCGTAGTTGGACAGGTAGAGCATGTCGTAGCGTTTGTCCGGCGAGGTCAGGTGGACCACCATGGTCAGGTCCGGAGAGGCCTTGTCCACGGTAATACCGATGCGCGTCACTTCTTCGGGCAGCTTGGGCTGGGTACGGGTCACGCGGTTCTGTACCTGCACCTGGGCGTTGTCCAGGTCGGTGCCCAGGGCGAAGGTGATGGTCAGGGTGATCTTGCCGTCAGCGGTGGATTGCGAGGACATGTAGAGCATGTTCTCGACCCCGGTGATCGCCTGTTCCAGGGGCGCGGCCACGGTTTCACCGATGACTTTCGGGTTGGCCCCCGGGAAGTTGGCGCGCACCACCACGGTGGGCGGCACCACTTCCGGGTATTCGCTGATGGGCAACTGGAACAGCGAGATGGCGCCGGCGATCAGGATCAGCAGCGACAGCACCGCGGCGAAGATCGGCCTTGAAATGAAGAACTGGGAAAAATTCATCTTGAGAGTCGTCCCTTAACCGCGCGGTGTCGCAGCGGCGAGTTTCACAGCCGGAGCCGCCTTGGCAGGGGTGACCTGCGGCAGGTTGCTGGCTTCCAGTGCTTGGCGTTGTTGGGCCAGGGCGGCGAGGGTTTCCTTGCTGGCCATGGGGATCACTTCAGGCGTGACCGGTGCGCCGGGACGTGCCCGCTGCAAGCCCTTGACGATGATGGTGTCGTCCTTGCTCAGGCCGTTGCGCACGATGCGCAGGCCTTCGATCTTCGGCCCCAGTTCCACGGCGCGGTAGGCCGGTTTGTTGTCGGCGTCCATCACCAGCACGAACTTCTTGCCCAGGTCGGTGCCCACGGCTTCGTCGTTGATCAGCATCGCCGAGTAGGTGCCACTGCCCACCAGTTTCAGGCGCGCATAGAGGCCCGGGGTGTAGCTGCCGTCGCTGTTGTCGAACACCGCGCGGCCACGGATGGTGCCGGTCTTGGGGTTGACCTGGTTGTCGACGAAGTTCATCTGCCCCAGGTGCGGGTGGCCTTCTTCATTGGACAGGCCCAGGTACACCGGGGTGGTCTGGCCGCGCTGGCCCTGGCGGGCGAGTTGGGTGTACTTGAGGTACACGCGCTCGTCGGCGTCGAAGTAGGCGTAGACCTTGTCGGTGGAGACCAGGCTGGTGAGCGGGGTGACATCGGCGGTCACCAGGTTGCCGGCGGTGATCTGCGCGCGGCTGACCCGGCCACTGATGGGCGCCACCACCCGGGTGAAACTCAGGTTGAGCTTGGCCACGTCCAACTGGGCCTGGATCGCATCGACCCCGGCCCGGGCTTCCTGGGCGGCGCTGGTGCGGGTGTCGGCCAGCTCGGCGGAAATCGCGTTGCTGGTCAGCAGGCGCTGGCCGCGCTGGGCTTCGTTGGCACTGCGGGTCGCGGTGGCCCGAGCCTGTTGCAGCTGGGCTTCGAGGCGGCGTACTTCAGCCTGGAAAGGCCGTGGGTCGATCTGGAACAGCAGGTCGCCTTTCTTCACCAGGGCGCCTTCGGTGAAGGCCACCTGATCGATCTGGCCCGAGACCCGAGGTCGGATCTCCACGGTTTCCGGGGCTTCCAGGCGCCCGGTGAATTCATCCCATTCGTTGACCGGCTGTTCCAGCACCTTGGCCACGCTGACTTTGGCAGCGGGCGGGGCGGAGGCGGTCTCAGGGGCTTTGCCGCACGCGCTCATCACCAGCACGGCGAGAACGGCGAGTGGAAAACGTAGGAGTTTGACTGACTGGTCCATGGTGCATCCGCCACTGTATTTGAGATGGGCGGATGATGCTCGGCAGGGTTGTATCTCACGAATCGAATGAAGCGAAGGTAACTATCATTCGGAATGATATAAGCGCCAAGCAAGCCCTCTAGCATGCACCTTTCGTTAGGCTGCTATCAATTCCCTGGCGTGCAATTAGTTATTGCGGCTGACGCAACATTGGCTGTTGTCGCAGGAGCCGGCTGGCTGGCCATCGTAGCCCCGTGCGTCGAGGTCCATGGTCTGCCAGCTCAGTTCGTAGCGCATTTCCAATCAGATGGAAGAGCTGTTGAGTTGCTGAAGCTCAAGTTGCCTGGCGGCACTGGCTTCGAGGTTTGCACGCTCTTGATCCAGGTACCGATAAATGCTTTGGAGGTTGGCGATTTTCTGTTCGATCTCTGCCATTTTTCTTTCAATGAGCTTGGCGCCGTCCGCACAATCGATCATCTGGTTGCGCTGCGCCTCCAGAATCTCGCCTATCTCCCCCAGGGAAAAGCCCATGCTTTGCGCGCGCTGGATAAAGTCCAGGTCCTGCAGCGTTTGTGCTGTGTAAACGCGGTAGTTGTTAGTTCGCCGCTGCGGTGAGATCAGGCCGATTTGCTCGTAGTAACGCAGCGTATGGCGGCTGGCGCCGCTACGGGCCTCGATTTCGCCAATTTTCATGAAAACACCGCTTGACCATAGAGTTGGGTCGATAGTTTACGTTTGGTTCCTTACCTTGAACAAGGAACAGGGAAATGAGCGTGGAGTGCTTTGTCACCGGGGGTACCGGCTTCATCGGTCAACATTTGCTGGCATGCCTGAGCGCAAAAGGCCACACCGTCGGGGTGTTGATGCGTCGCCCAGAGCGACTGGCTGAATTGCGGGAGCAAGTCGTCAATTTGGGAGGAGACGCAAGCCGGGTATTTGCCGTGGCCGGCGATCTGGAGCGGGATAACCTAGGGCTGAGTCCTGCTGACCGGGAAGCGCTAAGGCACGCCAGAGTCGTATTCCACCTGGGCGCACACTTCGCCTGGGGGCTGTCATTGGAGCAGTCTCGTGCGGTGAATGTCGAAGGGGCGAAGCGGGTGGCGCTGTTGGCGGCTGAGCAAAACAGCCGGTTAGTGATGATCGGCGGCTACATGCTGAAAAACCATGAGCATCTGCAACGCATCGGCATCGATCCTCGTTATCCGCGGCGGACGAACTGGCCTGCCGTCTACCGCCATGTCGGTGGTTACGAGGCGAGCAAGCTGGAGGCGCATTTCGCGACCTTGGAGCTCATGTCCGCCAGGGGCGGGGAGATCACCGTTGTCCACCCCGCGACGGTTTGTGGCCACAGCCGCACGGGGCATATCCTTGACGGCCAGCCACTGGTGGAGCTGATCCGCAACCTTGTGCTGGGAAAACTGACGGCAGTGCCCGGTACCGCCCAGCACTGGCTGCCACTGGTTACCGTGGATTACCTGGTTGAGCTGGTGGCGGCTTGTGCTTTTGATCCCGCCATGGCGGGTGAGGAGCTGCTGGCGCTGGATGCGCAAACTCCCAATTTGCGAGAACTCCTGGTCCAGGTGGCGCAACCTTTGGGCTTAAAGCCTCCCAGGCATCACATCTCGCTCCGATTGCTGAAGTGGCTGCTGAGCATTCCTCTCGTGGCGAGGTTCATGAATACAAAACCCGAAGCCTTGGACTTTATCCAGACCACTCGATTTGATACCGCGGCCGTCGAGCAATTTGCCAACAGGCATGGGCTAGCCAAGCCGGATATCCGTCAGGCCTTGCGGCACACGGCAACGTTCGTCAACGCATGTTTCATAGCCAAGGGCTAGCCGCTGCCTTCTTCCTTGGGGGCATCCCTTTCAAGCAGCCAGGGTTTGCCCCCACTTATGCCCCCGAATACTTCGCAAGCCAGCGGAACCTGACGGAAAGCTACAGACCGAATTAGTCGCTAAAGGACTCTTTTCAGAAGAATCTATGGATGCCTGTGGCACTTGATCAAAGACTGTCTGGATCGCCAAAGAACATCTGAATTCTTGAACGCAACCAGCGCTCGCCCGGGTCGTTGTCCTGTGAACCGCGCCAGGCCATGTGCAGTTCGAAGCTGCGTACTGGCAGCGGCGGGTCTTCGGCGCGTACGCCGCCGGCGGCGGTGAGGGCGTCGGCGGTGTAGTCGGGCACGGTGGCAAGGATGTCGGTGCCGGCCAGCAGGGTGCTCAGGCCGTTGAATTGCGGTACGGCGAGCACGACGTGGCGCTTGCGTCCGAGCTTCTCCAGCTCCTCATCGATGAACCCGCTCAGGTCCCCGGCGAACGACACCAGGGCGTGGGGGCGGGCGCAGAAGTCGTCCAGGGTCAGGGGGCCGGGCACGGTGTCGGCCCGCAGCAGTTTGGGCAGGCTGCGACGCAGGACCTTGCGCTTGGCGTTGGCCGGCAGGTCGGCGGTGTAGCTGACGCCGATGGAGATTTCGCCGGAGGCCAGCAGCGCGGGCATCAGCAGGTAGTTGGCGCGGCGCACCACCAGCACGATGCCCGGGGCTTCGGCGCGCAGGCGTTTGAGCAGCATCGGCAGCAGGGCGAATTCCACGTCGTCGGAAAGACCGATACGGAACACGGCGGTGCTGGTGGCCGGGTCGAATTCGGCGGCGCGGCTGACGGCGGTGGAGATCGAATCCAGGGCCGGCGAGAGCAGGGCGAAGATTTCCACTGCCCGGGCCGAGGGCTCCATGCTGCGCCCGGTACGCACGAACAGCGGATCGTCGAACAGGTTGCGCAGGCGCGACAGGGCTGCACTGATGGCCGGCTGGCCGAGGAACAGCTTCTCGGCGGCGCGGGTCACACTGCGTTCGTGCATCAGTGTTTCGAATACGATCAACAGATTCAGGTCGACACGACGCAGGTCATTACGATTCATCTGGAGTCCTGGCAGAGTCAGCGAGCTTGACGGGAGCGACCATATCGGAACAATGGCCGGCGTGAATCTTACGGGGAAAGGCTGGTACTCTGCATCGGCTAAATGTTGTTTGTTTGTAGCCGGGCAAGGTTCGAGCACGCTGTACGCCCCGATTTTCAAGGGCACGAAATCAATGCCAGGCATGTCGACTATTAATAGGCACTGATAGTCTTGCTTGCAAAGCCCGGATAAAGTTCGCGGCATTAGAGGTTAATTTGACGAGGTTTGCGATGTCCCGCACGATTCGTTTTCACAAGTTTGGACCGGCCGAGGTGCTCAAATGCGAAGAGCATGCGGCCTCGTTGCCTGCGCCAGGCGAAGTGCAGGTACGAGTCGAAGCCATCGGTATCAGCTGGTATGACGTGCTCTGGCGGCAGAACCTGGCGTCGTCCCATGCGCGCCTGCCCTCGGGCCTCGGGCACGAAATGGCCGGTGTGGTCACGGCCGTGGGCGAGGGCGTCGACGACCTGGCGGTAGGTGACAAGGTGGCGAGTTTTCCCGCCGAAAGCCCCAACGATTACCCGGTGTATGGCGAGCTGATCGTCCTGCCGCGTTCGGCCCTGACCCGTTATCCCGATGTTCTCAGCCCGATCGAGGCTGCTGTTCATTACACGCCGCTGCTGATCGCCTATTTCGCCTACGCCGACCTGGCGCGGGTCAAGCCGGGGCAGTTTGCCCTGGTCACGGACGCCAGCCATTGCGCCGGGCCGTCCTTTGTCCAGTTGGGCAAGGCCCTGGGTGTGCGGGTGATTGCCGCCACCAAGACCGCTGAAGAGCGTGAATACCTGCTGTCCCTGGGTGCCGAGAAGGTGATTGTCACCGAGGAACAGGACCTGCTGATGCAGATCAACAAGCTCACCGACAACCGCGGCGTCGACGTGGTGTTCGACGGCTTGGGCGGCCCGCAGATGTCCATGCTCGGCGATGTCCTGGCGCCCCGTGGCAGCCTGGTGCTCTATGGCCTGCAAGGCGGCAACCAGACGCCGTTCCCGGCCTGCGCGGCGTTCCAGAAGAACATCCAGTTCTTCGTCCATTGCATCGGCAACTTCACTGGCAAGCCGGAGTTGGGAATTGTCCAGGATCAGGTCGCGCTGCAGCGTGCGTTGCGCGACATCAACCAGCTCACCGCGGACCGGGTGCTGCTCCCCCTGAAGACTCGGGTATTCGCGTTCAACGAGTTTGTCGAGGCGCACCGCTACATGGATGAATGCCCATGCCGTGAACGGGTCGCGCTTCAGGTCGAATCGGTCTGATCCCAACGCCAGGCAAAGCCTGGCGTTTTTTATTGCCTCGATTTGCCGGCCCTTGCGCCGGCTTTTTAGTTTTTCCCCTGGCAGTCCTTTTACCGGCAAGCGGCTGCTGCATAAAAGGGCCTGGGCGCCGGGATAGATTCCATCGCGCTGCGGTCAAACTGCCAGTAAACTGCGGCCCATTTCCGAACCATCCTTTTCCAGAGGTTTTGCATGACTCTCAGTCCTTTTGCGGGCAAACCGGCACCGGCTGAATTGTTGGTCGACATCCCGCGACTGGTTACGGCTTATTACACCGGTCAGCCTGATGCATCGGTGTCTACCCAGCGTGTGGCCTTTGGCACCTCCGGGCACCGTGGCAGCTCGTTCGATCTGAGTTTCAACGAATGGCATGTGCTGGCCATCAGCCAGGCCATTTGCCTGTACCGCGAATCCCAGGGCATCGACGGCCCGCTGTTTGTCGGCATCGACACCCATGCCCTGTCGACTCCGGCCGGGGCCAGCGCCCTGGAAGTGCTGGCGGCCAATGGCGTGACCGTGATGATTGCTGCCGGCGACGAGTACACCCCGACCCCAGCGGTGTCCCACGCCATCCTCTGCTACAACCGTGGGCGTACATCGGGCCTGGCGGACGGCATCGTCATCACCCCGTCCCATAACCCGCCACAAAGCGGCGGCTACAAGTACAACCCCACCAATGGCGGCCCGGCCGACACCCACATCACCAAGTGGATCGAAGCCAAGGCCAATGAACTGCTGGCAGCCAAGCTGGCTGGGGTCAAGCGCATCAGTTACGAACAGGCGCTGAAGGCCGACACCACCCATCGCCACGATTACCTCAACACCTACGTCGCCGACCTGATCAACGTCATCGACCTGGACGCCATCCGCAACGCCAAGCTGTGCCTGGGCGTGGATCCGCTGGGCGGAGCAGGGGTGCGCTACTGGTCGGCGATCGCCGAGCACTACCGCCTGGACCTGGAGGTGGTTAACAAGCAAGTGGACGCCACTTTCCGCTTCATGTCGGTGGATTGGGACGGGCAGATCCGCATGGACCCGTCCTCCAGCTACGCCATGCAGGGCCTGATCGGCCTCAAGGAACGCTTCGACGTGGCCTTCGCCTGCGACCCCGATCACGATCGCCACGGCATCGTCACCCCGAGCGGCGGCCTGCTGGCGCCGAACAACTACCTGGCGGTGTCCATCGATTACCTGTTCCAGAATCGCCCGCAATGGCGCGCTGATGCCGCGGTGGGCAAGACCGTGGTCAGCAGCGGCCTGATCGACCGGGTCGCTGCACGCCTGGGCCGCCGTCTGTATGAAGTGCCGGTGGGCTTCAAGTGGTTTGCCGATGGCCTGTTCGACGGCTCACTGGGCTTTGGCGGCGAAGAAAGCGCCGGTGCCTCTTTCCTGCGCCGTGACGGTGGCGTCTGGAGCACCGACAAGGACGGCCTGATCCCGTCCCTGCTGGCGGCGGAAATGACCGCGCGTACCGGTCGCGATCCGAGCCAGGCCTACCGCGCCCTGTGCGACGAGCTGGGTGAGCCGTTCTCGGTCCGCGTCGATGCCAAGGCCAACCCGCAGCAGAAGGCCCTGCTCAGCAAGCTGTCGCCACAGCAGGTGACTTCGACCCAGCTGGCGGGCGAGCCGATCCAGCAGATCCTCAGCCATGCACCGGGCAACGACCAGGCCATTGGCGGCCTGAAAGTCATGACGGAGAACGGCTGGTTCGCCGCACGCCCGTCGGGTACTGAAGACATCTACAAGATCTACGCTGAAAGCTTCATCGGCGACGACCACCTCAAGCAGCTGGTGCAGGAAGCCCAGACCCTGGTGGACACCGCCATCAGCGGCAACTGACCGGCGCTCCGGGCCCGTCAGGCAAAAAAAGGGGCGACCATCACGGTCGCCCCTTTTTATTGGCCGCTGTATTTCACGCCAGATCCACCAGCACGATCTCGCTGTCCTGCAGGGCCGTCACCCGCAGCACCGGCTCATTCTCAACCGCGACGCCGTCTCGAGCTTCGGCGCGCAAGCCGTTGACTTCAATCACTCCGGTCGCCGGAACCAGGTAAGCCCGGCGCCCGTCGTCCAGGTGATACTCGGCCGTTTCCCCGGCCTTCAGGTTGGCCGCCACCAGCCGCGCATCGGCGCGAATCCGCAGGCTTTCCTCATCGCCAGCCTTGCCACTGGCCAAGGTCACGAAACCTTCACGCTGGCCCTTGGGAAAAGGCTTGGCTCCCCAGGAAGGCGCGGAGCCTGCCTGGTTGGGGATGATCCAGATCTGGAAGATCTTGGTTGGCGTGGCTTCCAGGTTGTACTCGCTGTGGGCGATCCCGGTGCCGGCGCTCATCACCTGCACATCACCGGCTTCGGTGCGGCCCTTGTTGCCCAGGTTGTCCTGGTGGCTGATGGCCCCTTCGCGAACGTAGGTGATGATTTCCATGTCCCGGTGCGGGTGCTGGGGGAAACCGGTGCCAGGGGCGATCACATCATCGTTCCAGACCCGCAGGTTGCCCCAGTGCATGCGCTTGGGGTCATGGTACTCGGCGAAGGAAAAATGGTGGTGGGCATCCAGCCAGCCGTGGTGCGCGCCGCCCAGGGAGCTGAAAGGTCTGAGTTCAAGCATGATCTTCTCCTCATTAAGGGCTCGTCATGGCACGTTGTACCCGGGCCAGAAAACGATAACCGTTGGTTGATGGCGAGCATCTTCCATCAGCTATAGATCGATAAAAAGCGCAAAAAATGCCGTAATCCAATCGTAAAATTAGATGATTATTTTGTCGCAAAGTTGGTGTTAAACCTTCGGTTCATCGCTTAAGTTAATGACCTGCAAGCAATTGGCTGGATACCGTGGAACAATCCGCCGAAGATTACTGCTCAGCCTCACACCCTGGAGTCCGCGTGTCGCAACACACCCCCGATCTGCCCCCCGAGCTTTTGCCCCTGGCCCAGATGCCCTTGTTGAAACGCCTCGCGGCGCGCTTCTTCGGCCATGGCCTGAACCGCCTGCGGGCCCAGCATCGGGCTTCCTGGCTGCATGGTCAGGCCGATGGCTTTCGCAGTGGCCACACTGCCGGCGTGGAGTACGGCTACCAGGAAGGCCGGCTCGAGGGGCTGGAGGAAGGCCGCCAGGTGCTGTTGATCCGCGACAGCCGCAACACCGAGCACCGCCCGCCCGGGGTGGATGACCGGCTGTTCGATGACTGGCGCCTGCCGTTGAGCGCCGAGCTGAAAAAGCGCTTCAAGGCCGATGTCGCCCGCCTGCTGCCCGCCGCCGCGCAACCCAGCGCCGCGCAGTGGAAGATGATTTTCAGCGACACACCCGCCACCGCGGTGATCGCCGGGGCCGGCGCCGGCAAGTCAACCTCGCTGGTGCTGCGCCTGCTGCTGTTGCATCACTATCTGGGCTTCGAACTGGACGCCATGACCGTGGTGACCTTCACCCGGGAGTCGCGCAAGGACTTCATCACCAAGCTCACGCAAGTCTTTGCCCTGTGGGGGCGGCAACTGGGCGCCAGGGAAGCCCGGGAGCTGGTGCGGACCTTCCACTCGCGGATTCTGCCCATGGTCCGCAGCCTGCCGGGCTTCGAGCGCCTGCAGGCCTTCGAGAACCTCAGCGATCGGCTCCAGGGCGGCGAAGACGAGGTGGACAGCAACCCATTCGATCTGCGCATCAACGACGCCCAGCGCCGGCACCTGAATGCCTGCTACCAGGCACTGTACCGCGATGACCCGCGCTTTCGCCTGGCGTTGCAGCCGTTGGTGCGCCACGCCCTGCAGCTCAAGGAACTGGAGCGCGATCACCCGGACGTGCAAAAGCGCATGGCGGTGACCGAACTGGCGGCCAAGCGCGATGAAGAGCTCTGCGACACCGTGGAAGACCTGTGGTTTCGCGCAGGCGCCTGGCCGATCAAGGGCATCGAGCCGCAGCGCCAGCGGTTCGAAATCAACGGTGCGACCTTTCACAGCCATGGCTATTGTGCGGAGCTGGACGCCTGGGTGGTGCTGGGTTTCGACCCGCGCGAGAGCCCGCAGCTGACCCGGCCCGGGGCCAAGCTGACGGTGCGGGCGGAGTGGGCTGTAAAGCGCACCCTGTTTCAAGCTTTTTGCCGTAAACCATTGATTTGGCTTGATAGTTACGAAGCTTCAAAGCGTTCTGCCGGCGCCTTTTCGGCCCAGGTCAATGGCGGTCCGGGTTTCGATTACAAGGTCAAGGGCGAGCTGGCGTCGGCGCCGCTGCTCGATTGCTTTGTCGCCGCCGCAGGCTTTATCGAGAACCTGGGCTTGGAAGTGGGCGATGCCGTCGCGGGCATGAGTTTTGCCCAGGACGATCCGGACCGGTTTTTCTTCGAGGCCCTGAGCCTGTTCTGGCGAGCGCTGGAGGACCATCTGCTGGATCAGTCGCCGCCCATCATGAGCTACAACCGCATGTTCGCCCTGTTCAGCGAGCGCTCGCCGGAGAACTTCAAGCTGCTCAGCGATGCCTGCCTGCGCCCGATGTCACACCTGATGATCGACGAGTTCCAGGATGTTTCGCCGCAGATCGTTTCCTGGATCAGGGCCAGCCTTGCGGCGATCCGCAGCCGAGGCGCCGCCTTGCACATCGGGCGCGCCGCCCAGCATTCCTCGCTGCTCTGCGTCGGTGACGACTGGCAGTCGATCTACGGCTGGCGGGGCAGCTCGCCCAAGTACTTCATCGAGTTCAACAAGGAGTTCCCGTCCCCGGGCACCACCCGGGTCATGCTCAGCGAGAACTACCGCAGCCATCAGCATGTGATCGATGCCGCGGAGCATATTGTCCGCGCGGCGCCGGCCATTGCCGGAAAGAAGGCCAAGGCCAGCGGCGAAGCTACAGAGCTGTGGCCGGTGCAGGTGCTCGATCGCGATGATCAGGGCCTGGCCCAGCGTCTGGCTGAGCACTATGAGCAGGGTGATTCGATCTTGATGTTGTTTCGAAAAAGTAGTGATAAGTTATTGATTGAAAATATTATTTCACAAATAGTTAATGTTGATTCTAGTCTGCCTCCAGGGTCGCGACGCCTGAAACAGCTGACCTATCACAGCGCCAAGGGACTGCAGGCGGATGCGGTATTCCTGCTGGGCGACTGCCAGCACCTGAGCAGTTCGCCGTACAAGAACCAGGTCTATCGCATGGCCGGGTTGGGCAAGGACGGCGATGCCGAGCCCTACGACAGCGCACAGAAGGACGAGATCCTGCGGCTGGCCTATGTGGGCATCACCCGGGCGGCCAAGCATTGCTACTGGTATGTGGACCGCCAGGAAGGCCCCTCGGGCAATGCGCCCAAGGCTTCGGACCGGGTACCGCGAGACAAGCCGTACTTCCAGGACTTGCGCCAGGCGACATGAAAAAAGCCCGCTGGCGAGGCGGGCTTCGGGTGAGGCAGCGGGGCTTCAGGCCTTGAGTGCCAGGGACGGGGAAAAGGCCTCCAGCTCATCTTCCACCGCCTCGATTATTCGTTCGACATCCGCAGCGCTCATCACCGTGGCACAGGGAATGCCGGCGATGGCGATTATGGTTTCGCCGCTGGCGCGATCGAAGAGCCGGGCGATCATGCTGCCGGGCGCATCCATGCTGGCTTCGAAACCCATGGGATGAAAATGCCAGCGCATCAGCTGGCAGGCGTTGGGAAAGGTGACTTTACTGGCCCAGACTCTGTTCATCGGTGGCCCACCTTGATTCATTGAGCGCTTCCTTGTGCTCGCGGTAGGAACGACCGGATCGTCAATGACCCGATCGGTTGAGGTTTTAAAAATAGCATTGGCTTGTGACGGTTCGCAGTTTTTTTGCCCACCGTCCGGCGGTTCACTCACGGATTATTGATGCAAGTCATGTCATCTCCCAGGCACCCCCCGGCGGCTGCCGTATCTGGCCGGCGGCCGGTCGTTGAAGCCCTTGGCGAAGTTCGGCAAGCTGCGCCTTTTCCTGTTCGAGAAACCTATGTCTGCCCCCGATGACGGGCCGCTGCACACCCAGGCCACCGGTGAAACCGTGATGCGCTACCACCTGTGCTGGAAGCACCGGGACCTGGATGGAGTAATGGCGCTGTACCACCCGGACATCCAGTACAACGACTTTTTCCAGAACCGTACCCTGGGCCTGGAGGAACTGCGCGAATACGTGCGGGCCAGCATGCCCCGGGCTCCCGACGAGGCCCTGGAGCACAGCGATCGCATCCGCCTGGATGGCAACACCGCGTTTATCCAGTACCAGGTGACCCTGCGCGGCGGCCAGGGCCTGGTGTCATTTCGCTCCAGTGAAGCGATCACCGTGCGCGACGGGCTGATCTGGCGGGTCAACGAGTACGCCTCACTGGTCCGGGAGCCGGCACCGAGCAAGTCCTCCGCCAGACTGCGCCCGGCGGCCAGCCGGCTGGGGCTGTCGCCGCGCCAGTTGAGTTTCATGGCCGAGGACCTGCAGCAGTATTTCCAGCGCCAGCAGCCGTACCTGGACCCCGAGCTGGACCTGCAGCGGGTGTCCCGGGAATGCGGTTACAGCCGCAACCAGATTTCCTACCTGCTCAACCAGGTGCTGGGGCAGAGCTTCTACCGCTACGTCAACCAGGCGCGCCTGCAGCATCTGCTGGCAGCGCTGGACCAGGCCACGCCGCCGCTGCGCATCGACGAGCTGGCGTTTGCCGCAGGGTTCAACTCGCTGTCGGCCTTCTACAGCTGTTTTCGCCAGCACACCGGCCAGTCGCCCAAGGCCTACGCCAAGCAAATTTCTTTGCGTGCACGCGCGCAAGACAGCCCCTGAGGCCAGGCACTAGGATCGCCGCATTCGAAATTCGGGTTGCGGAGTGCTTGCATGCCAGCGTGGCGCAGTATCAGTTTGTGGATGGACCAGCTCGACGAGCCGCTATTGCCGCGGCCGCAGCTTGCGCAAGACCTGGACCTGGACGTGGCGATCATCGGCGCCGGCTATACCGGGCTGTGGACCGCCTATTACCTCAAGCGCCAGGCGCCGCAGTTGAATATTGCGGTGATCGAAGCGCAAACCGCCGGTTTTGGTGCCTCGGGCCGCAATGGCGGCTGGCTGATGGGCAACCTGCTGGGAGAAGACCGGCTGCTGGCCGCTCTGTCGCCGCAGCAGCGCCGGGCCTCCTTCGACCTGTTGCACGGCATCCCCGATGAGGTGGCCAATGTCATCGAACGTGAGGGCATCGACTGCGATTACCTAAAGGGCGGGGTGCTGTATTGCGCCGCCCGCTACCCGGAGCAGGAAACCAGCCTGCGCCACTATCTGGACAAGCTCTATGCCCAGGGCCTGAACCAGGACGACTACCGCTGGCTCAACCCCGAGCAACTGGCCCAGCAGATCCGCCTGGCCAAGCCCTATGGCGGTATCTATGCCCCGCATTGCGCCACCATCCAGCCTGCCAAGCTGGTGCGCGGCCTGGCCCGGGCGGTTGAGCGCCTGGGGGTGACCCTCTATGAAAACAGCCCGGTGACCCATTGGCAGTCCGGCAGCCTGCAGACGGCCCAGGCTTCGGTGCGCAGCCGCTGGATAGTGCCGGCAGTGGAAGGCTATTCGGTCACCTTGCCGCCCCTGGGCCGCTACCAGTTGCCGGTGCAAAGCCTGCTGGTGGCCACCGAGCCGCTGGCGGAGTCCGTCTGGGAAGAAATCGGCCTGAGCCAGGGCCAGGCCTTCAGCGAAAGCAGCCGACAGGTGACTTATGGCCAGCGCTCCATGGACAACCGGCTGGTGTTCGGTGCCCGGGGCGGCTATCAGTTCGCCAGCAAGCTGCGCCATGACTTCGACCTGACCCGTGACGAGGTGGAACTGCGCCGCTACCTGTTCGGCGAGCTGTTCCCGCAACTCAAGAACGTGCGCATCAGCCATTCCTGGGGCGGCAACCTGGGCATGTCCCGGCACTTCAAGCCGCACATGCTCTGCGACCGGCGCAAGGGCATCGCCCTGTCCGGCGGCTATGGCGGCGAGGGCGTCGGCGCCAGCAACCTCGGCGGCCGGACCCTGGCGGACCTGATCCTGGAACGCGACAGCCCTCTGGTAAACCAGCCCTGGGTCATGCCCGAGTGCGGCCTGGAGGCCCTGCGGGCCTGGGAGCCGGAGCCGTGCCGCTGGCTGGGCTACAACGCGATCATTCGCAGCTTCGTCCACGAGGACCAGACCCTGGCCAACCCGGCCTCGGCTCCATGGCGGCGCAGGATGGCCAGCCGGATCGCCGGCTTCATGGAAGGTTTCATGCACTGAGCCGGCCTCTATGTACCGAACGCTGTCCGTTCGAATTTCCCGTCGAAAGGTAGAACCATGAGCATCACCCAATTCAAGCAAACCGCCACCGCCACCCTGGCCGAATCGGCACCAGTGGCGGTGCCCCTGGGCACTCCGGTGGCCGTGACCTCGGTGACCGCCGTCGAACGCAACGACGGGGTCGAGACCGGCATCTGGGAATGCACCCCGGGGCGCTGGCGGCGGCAGATCGTCGCCCAGGAGTTCTGCCACTTCATCCAGGGCCGTTGCACCTTCACCCCGGACAACGGCGAAACCCTGCACATAGAAGCCGGCGATGCACTGATGTTGCCGGCCAACAGCACCGGGATCTGGGATATCCAGGAAACGGTGCGCAAGACCTACGTCTTGATTTTCTGATCCCTTGATTGCCTGCCAACAACAAAACCAGCCACAGGTATCGACTCATGATCCGCAAGACTTGCGCGTTGCTATTGCTCAGCCCGTTGTTCCTGGCCACGTCCCTGGCCCAGGCCGATACGGTGAAGATCTACAACTGGTCGGACTACATCGCCCCGGACACCACCAAGGCCTTCCAGAAGGAAACCGGGATTGGTTTCACCTACGACGTCTATGACAGCAACGAGACCCTGGACGGCAAGTTGATGACCGGAAAATCCGGGTATGACGTGGTGTTTCCTTCCAACCACTTCATGGCCCGGCAGATTCAGGGCGGGGCACTGAAGAAGCTCGACAAGAGCCAGCTGCCCAACTGGAAGAACCTCAACCCGGTGCTGCTCAAGGCCCTGGAGGTCAACGACCCGGGCAACCAGCACGGCTTCCCCTACCTCTGGGGCAGCACCGGCATTGGCTACAACGTGGCCAAGATCAAGGAAGTGCTGGGCAACGATGCCCCACTGGATTCCTGGGACCTGATCTTCAAGCCCGAGTACATGCAGAAGCTGCAGAAGTGCGGGGTGGCGATCCTCGACAACGGCCCGGAACTGATCCCTACCGCTCTCAATTACCTCGGGCTGGCGCACCACAGCAAGAACCCGGCTGACTACAAGCAGGCCGAGGCGTTGCTGATGAAGGTCCGGCCTTATGTCAGCTACTTCCACTCGTCGAAGTACACCAGCGACCTGGCCAACGGCAATATCTGCGTGGCGGTGGGATTCTCCGGCGACATCCTGCAAGCGGAAAGCCGTGCCAGGGAGGCGAAGAACGGGGTGGAGATCGGCTACTCGATTCCCAAGGAAGGCTCGCCGATCTGGTTCGATATGGTGGCCATGCCAGTGGATGCCCCGGATGAGCAGGCCGGCTATGCCTTCATGAACTACCTGCTGCGCCCCGAAGTGATGGCCGGCGTGAGCAACTACGTGCACTACGCCAACGGTAACCTGCAGGCCGACAGCCTGATCGACCCGGCCATCAAGAACGACACCAAGGTCTATCCGAGCCCGGAAATGATGGACAAGCTGTTTGCCCTGGAGGCCATGCCGCTGGACATCGACCGCATCCGCACCCGCCTGTGGAACAAGATCCGCAGCGGCAGCTGACCTGACCCTTTCGTAGGAGCCGACTTGCCGACGAAGAGGGCCTCAAGCCCTGTGTTGCGCTCGGGGTCGCCTTCGCTGGCAGGCCAGCTCCTACGCCCGTCGTTCTCCCTGGAGGGCGCCAGCCGGTCCGCCTCTTAGGTGCCGGTGTGGAGGGCGGCAGTTTCTATAGCTGGGTGTTTTCCGGGAGCAGGGCGCCGCCATCCACCACCAGGGTCTGGCCGGTGATATAGCCCGCTTGCCGTGACGCCAGGAACAGCATGGCCCAGGCAATATCCTCGGCACTGCCCAGGCGCTTCAGGGGAATGCTCGAAGCCAGGGTCGAAGCGTCGCCGAGATTGTCCATGGCCTGGGTGGCAATCAGCCCGGGCTCCACGCCGTTGACCGTGATTGCATATTCCGCCAGCTCCAGCGCGGCAGCGCGGATAAAACCATTGACCCCGGCCTTGGAGGCCGCGTAGTGGGCGAGCCCGGGAATCGCCGTGCGCGGGCCGGTGACCGAGGAGGTGATGACGATCCTCGGCTGCTGGGACCGACGCAACGCGGGCAAGGCGGCCCGAGTCAGCCAGAAGCAGCTTTTCAGGTTCACCGCCAGGGTGCTGTCCAAGGTTTCATCCTCCAGTTCGGCCAGCTTCTGCATCGGAAAGATCGCGGCATTGTGCAGCAGCAGGTCGAGGCCGCCGAAGGCCTCCAGGGTTGCCGCCACTGCCTGTTCGGCGGCATTGCGGGTGCCCAGGTCCACAGGCAGCAGTTCGGCGGTGCCGCCGGCTTGGCGAATCAGCCGCAGGGTTTCATCGCCTGATGCCGCGCTGCGGGTCGCCAGCATGACGCTGGCCCCCTGGGCGGCGAACAGTTGGGCGATGGCCCGGCCGATGCCCTGGCCGGAACCGGTGACCAGGGCGATGCGCCCACGCAGATCCTGGCTCATGAGCCGGCTCCTGGCAGAACCTGGGCCAGGCACTGGTCCAGCAGGCGGTTGTGCAGGTCGACCTGCGCCTCGCTGGCGGTCGGGCACAGCAGCGCCATGTTGTGGAACGGCGTCAGCAACACCCCGCGATTGAGCAGGTACAGGTGCAGATAGGCTTCGATCAGCCCATGGCGGGCATGATGGGCCTCGCCGCCGTTGCGCGGAGGCTGCTGCATGAACAGGTATTCGACCCGGGCACCGATGCGGGTCACGTGCCAGGGCAGGCGGTGCTTGTGGATGATGGCTTCGACCCCGGCCCGCAGGCGCTCGGCGAGATGGAACATATGGGCGTAGCTGGCCTCGTTCATCACTTCGCTGAAGGTGGCGCGCATGGCCGCCATCTGCAGGGCGTTGCCGGCCAGAGTGCCGCCGAAGCCGAAATGGTTGATCGCCTGGCCCGGCTGGAAATGCGGCAGCACCTGCCAGATCCGTTCGGCCATGGCCTGGCTGGCGCCCCAGACCGCCGTGGGAATGCCACCGGCGATGGATTTGCCGAGAACGAAGAAATCCGGCTGCAACCCGTGCTCGCCGCAATAGCCGCCGGGGCCGCAGGACAGGGTATGGGTCTCGTCGATGATCAGCGGCACCTCGTAGCGCCGGGTCAGCTCCCGCAGGCCATCATGAAAGCCCGGGGCTGGCGGCACCATGCCGACGTTGGTCATGAAGGGTTCGGTGAGTACCGCGGCCACGTCGCCATGGGCCAGGGCCGCTTCCAGGGCCGGCAGGTCGTTGAACTCCACCAGCCGCGTGGTGGCCTGGTGCTGCAGGCCGTTGGCGTGCACGCCGTCCCGCGGGATCATCTGGCCCTGGGCGTCGAACTCCACCTGGGACTCGTCGACGCTGCCGTGGTAGTTGCAGTTGAACACCAGGACCTTCTGCCGCCCGGTGATCATCCGGCACAGGCGCAGGACAAAACGGTTGGCGTCGGTGGCCGAGGTGGTGACCTGCCAGTAGGGCAGGCCAAAGCGCCGGGTCAGTTCCTTGCCGACCCACAGGCTGTCGGCCGTGGGCAGCATCAGGGTCGAACCATGCAGAGCCTGTTCGGCGATGGCAGCGGCGACCGCCGGTTGGGCGTGGCCGAACATCGCTCCGGTGTCACCCAGGGCAAAGTCCACGTAGTGATGACCGTCGCAATCGGTGAGGGTCGCGCCCTGGGCGTCGGCCACCATGATCGGGTAGGAGCCGGGCCATTGCTGCATCCAGTGCAAGGGCGCGCCGTACAGCCAATGCTGGAGGTTTTCCTGGTAGAAAGCGCCGGAGCGCGGGTGTTTCTCGGCAAACAGTTGCAGTTCGGTCTGGTAGCAACTGGCGACGCGTTGCAGATCGAGGCCCAGAGTCATGGCAGTGTCCTGTGAGGAAGAGGGCTGGCTGGCCCAGGTGCCGGCCTGGGCCGGCAGCCTGGAGCCAGGGGGCGGGTATCAGCGGTGCCGGGTACGGTTGAGCACCTCTGCCAGGGCTCCCACCGGAAAGTTGGCGGCGCTGCTGAAGTCGGCACCCTGGTAGCCGAAGATCTTGCCGTCGCTGCGACCGGCCTTGAGGTCGATCAGCACCAGGCCCAGGGTCGGGACGATCTTTTCTCGCCAGACGAACAGGTACAGCTGCTCGGCGATCTTGTAGTAGTGGCAGCGGTCGGTATCCGCCAGCCCCTGTTCGACGCCCCGCAGGCATTGCCAGCTGTAGAAGTTGGCATTCAGGTAGATGTGCTCGTAGGCCTCGCTGGCGCTGTAGATGTACCGGTTGCGCAGGCCCACCAGTTCATCGGTGGGTTCATGGCGTGGCGTGCCGGCGGTGACCGGCGTGTCGATGGCGCCGTGGAGAAACTGGGCCTTGACCGAGGTCAGCTCGCCACCGGCCAGGGCCCGGCTGAACAGGTCGACGCTGGATTCGGCCTGGCTGGGCATCTGCCCGATGACGGCGCTGAAGCATTGCTGCTCAAGGTCCAGGACCAGGCTCACCGAGTGGATCTGCCCCTGTTCGTGCTTGAGGAAGTCCACCAGGTAGATGCCGGGGCGCAGGCAGGTTGCGCGATAGGGCAACTCGGCGCCGGCCGCTTCCCCGACGTTGTTCCAGCGCAGGGTGTGGGCGGCGAAATGGTGTTCGATCTGCCAGTGGTTGTCGAAGTGCAGGGTCAGGCGGCGACCGGCCAGGTCGTCGACCGCCGGGAGGATGTGATTGTCTTCGGCAAAGCCGTCGGCGAGGGCTCCGACGGTGATCCATTCAGGTTGCGGGTTCATGGCAAGGCTCTTGTCAGCAAGGAGAGCTGCATGTTCGGCCGCCAGCCCCGGGTTGCCCATCAACCTTATGGTTGAAGTGCCCGGGCTTTACAGGAACAGCGCCCTGACCAGCTCCGTACGGTTACTGGCGCCGACCTTGCGGAACAGGTTGATCAAGTGGGTCTTGACCGTGGGCAGGCCCAGGTCCAGGCGCCGGGCGATGGTCTTGTTGTCTGCGCCGTCGCGCAGCAGCCAGGCGATTTCCCGCTCCCGGGGTGTCAGGCCCGACAGGCGCTCATCGACCTGGGACCAGGGCGCCAGGGCCGCAATCTCCAGCAGGCCCTGCAAGGCATGCAGGGTGCCCAGTTCCTCCACGCTGAAGTGCCCCAGCCCGACGTCGCGCAGCAGCGACAGGCCGGCGACCGGCCGTTCGCCATCGCGGGCCAGGATTTCCACCACATCCAGTACCCCATGGCGCTGCAGGAACCCCTGATAAACCTCGCTCTCGTGATGGCCCTGGTGGGCCATGCCCATGTGCAGAGACAGCACCGGGCGCCCCGCCGCGGCGCAGTGACGGGGTTGCAGGGGGTCGTAGTGGCGAAAGTGCTGCAGGTAGGCCTGGTGCATCTGCTCCGGCATGCGGTACAGCGAAAAATCCCGGGCCTGCAGTTGGGCATCGATGCGGTAGAAGGCGCAGAGGCTGGCGGGTACTACCCGGGTGAAAGCGGCGATGCAGCGGTGGCCCAGTTCATGGGGGCCGGGCAGGGACGCGGGTGCGTTCATCGGATGGCTCCTGGCTGGACCTGGGGCAGTGGCTCGGTGAAAGGGGCGCAAGGACGTGGATTGATCCTGTCCGGAACCCGGACTGCCACAGTGAAACCCTGCAGGGCGTGCCTGGCAAGCCTCCAGCGCCGCAGGCTGCGATCGTGATTGCCTCCAGCGCCGCAGGCTGCGATCGTGATTGCCTCGATCGCAGCCTGCGGCCGGGGTTAGCGGCGGGCCTTGCTCAAGCCTTCGGCCAGGGCGTCGACTATGGCATCGGCCTGTGCCTGCTGGATCACCAGGGGCGGCGAGAGAATGATCTTGGTGCCCACCGGGCGCACCATGACCCCGTTGTCCCGGGCGATCTGTGCCACCTGATTGGCGTAGCCGCTCATGGGGTCGATGGGTTCGCGGGTGGTCTTGTCCGCCACCAGGTCCAGGGCCAGCATCAGGCCCTTGCCGCGCACTTCGCCGACGGTGTCGAAGCGCTCGACGAAGGGCTGCAGCTTGTCGAGCATGTAGTCGCCCATTTTCGCGGCGTTGGCCGGCAGGTCCTCCTTGACCACGATGTCCAGGCACGCCAGGGCGGCGGCGCAGGCTACCGGGTGCCCGGAGTAGGTGTAGCCATGCATGATGGCCCCGGTGAAGTTGGCGTTCTTCTCGAAGGCTTCCTCGATGCGCCGGTTGACCACCGTGGCGCCCAGGGGGATGTAGCCCGAGGTGATGCCCTTGGCCAGGCACATGATGTCGGGCTTGACGCCCCACAGGCGGCTGCCGAACATCGAGCCGCTGCGACCGAAGCCGGTGACCACTTCGTCGGCGATCAGCAATACGCCGTACTTGTCGCAGACTTCGCGGATCAGCGGCCAGTAGTTGGCCGGTGGCACTATCACGCCGCCAGCGCCCTGGATCGGCTCGGCAATGAAGGCGGCGACGGTGTCCGGGCTCTGGAACTGGATTTCCCGCTCCAGCAGGTCGGCGCAGATCTTGCCCAGCTCTTCCGGGTCCTGGCTGTAGGGGTTGCGGTACAGCCAGGGGGTATCGATGTGGTAGCAGCCCGGCAGCAGCGGCTCGTAGTTGCGGCGGAACACCGTGTTGCCATTGACCGAGGCGCCACCGAAGTGGGTGCCGTGGTAGCCCTGGCGCAGGGAAATGAACTTGGTGCGGTCGGCCTGGCCTTCGAGCTTCCAGTACTGGCGGGCCAGCTTCAAAGCGCTTTCGATGGCGTCCGAGCCGCCGGAGCTGAAGGCCACCCGGCGCATGTCCTCGGGTTCCAGCAGGTTCATCACCACCCGCGACAGTTCTTCGGCCCGGGGATGGCTGACTCCGTCGAACAGCTGGAAGTATTCCAGTTCATCAAGTTGCGCGGTGATCGCCGCCTTCACTTCCTTGCGGTTGTGGCCGACGTTGACGTTCCACAACCCGGCAACGCCATCCACCAGCTGGTGGCCCTTGTCGTCATACACATAGCAGCCGTCGCCACGGACGATGCGGATCGGCTCGCGTTGCTTCATTTCGTTGGGGTGCAGCATGGGGTGCCAGAAACGGCTTGGTTCGCTCACGTTGAGTCTCCTGATAACGCACGGACAGCGTGGAGATATTAGTGCGTCATTTATGCGCCCCTGGCTTGCCTCTGTGTGCCAGGGCACTTGACCCAGGCTGCCAGTGGCGGGTTTGCGGGCCTGTTCGCCGGCCAATGGCGCGCACCTGCGGGGGCTGGCTTGCCAGCGAAGGCCCTGGCGGGGCTGGCAGCCAGGGCCAAGTTTCGCGGCAGCCAGGGTCAAGACGGCGTGCGTCTTTGCGCTCAAAGTCCATTTCGAACTAGGTCTACCTGCGAGGATTCAAGATGAGCGTTGCCATCGACCCACGTGTCGCTGCATTCATAGACAGTCAGCATGGCCTGCTGATCGACGGTCACAGCCAGCCGGCCCTCAGCGGTGCGCGGATGGCGGTGTACAACCCCGCCAGTGGCGAACAATTGGCCGAGGTCGCGGCAGCTGCCCAGGCCGATATCGACCTGGCGGTGAACGCCGCGCGTCGGGCCTTCGAGGGGAGCTGGAAGGCGCAACGCCCCGCCGACCGCGAGCGCCTGCTGCTGAAGCTGGCGGACCTGCTGGAGGCCAATGGCGAGGAACTGGCGCAACTGGAGACCCTCAACAACGGCCAGTCGATCCACCTGGCCCGGGCCCTGGAGGTGGGAGCGGCCGCGGAGTTCACCCGCTACATGGCCGGCTGGGCCACCAAGATCGAGGGCAAGAGCCTGGATGTCTCCATCGCCGCAGTGCCCGGGGCGCAGTACCGGGCCTACACCGTGCCGGAGCCGGTGGGCGTGGTGGGGGCCATCGTGCCGTGGAACTTCCCGCTGCTGATGGCCATCTGGAAAATCGTTCCGGCCCTGGCCTGTGGCTGCACCGTGGTGCTCAAGCCGGCGGACGAAACCCCGCTGACCGCGTTGCGCCTGGGCCAGTTGTGCCTGGAAGCGGGGATCGCCCCCGGGGTGGTCAACGTGGTCACCGGCAGTGGCGCCCAGGCCGGCGCGGCCCTGGCCGCGCATTCGGGAATCGACAAGCTGGCGTTCACCGGCTCGACCCAGGTGGGCAAGCTGATCGGCCATGCCGCGGTGGACAACATGACCCGTTTTTCCCTGGAGCTGGGCGGCAAATCGCCGGTGATCGTGCTTGACGACTGCGACCCGCAGACCGCCGCCGCCGGCGCAGCCGGGGCGATCTTCTTCAACCAGGGGCAGGTGTGCACGGCGGGTTCGCGGCTGTACATCCAGCGCCGCATCTATAACGAGGTGCTGGAGCGCCTGGTGGCCATTGCCGGGTCCCTGAGCATCGGGCCGGGGCTGGACGAGCAGGCACAGATCAATCCGCTGATTTCCGCCAAGCAGCAAAAACGCGTGCTGCAGATGGTCCAGCGCGGAGTCGAAGAGGGCGCCCGGCTGCTCTGTGGCGGTGTCGCCCATGGCGAGCGGGGCTTCTATGTGCGCCCGACGGTGGTGGCCGATGTGCACGCCGACCAGCAACTGGTGCGCGAGGAGATCTTCGGCCCGGTGGTGGTGGCCACGCCGTTCGACACCCTGGACGAAGTGGTGGGCCTGGCCAATGACAACCAGTACGGGCTGGGGGCGAGCATCTGGTCCAACGACCTGGGGCGGGTCATGCAGCTGATTCCGCAGATCAAGGCCGGCACTGTCTGGGTCAACACCCACAACATGCTGGACCCGTCGATGCCCTTCGGTGGCTACAAGCAGTCGGGCATCGGTCGCGAGATGGGCCATGCGGCCATCGAGGCCTACACCGAGAACAAGTCGGTGTGCATCGCTTATTGAGCCGAACGCCTTCGCCGGCCAGCCGGCCCCTGCGGGGGCAGGGCCAACCGGTTTACTGTAGGAGCCGGCTGGCCGACGAAGAGGCCCCTGGATTGGGCGGTGATCTTGCCGACGCCTTCGCTGGCGAGCCAGCTCCTACAGGGTGTGAACATGAAGACAGCTGCGTCAGACAGCCAAGCACTCCGCCATCAGGCGTGCCCTTGAAATGCCTAGAACAACAATCATCAACCCATGCTTTCGAGGTTTACCACCATGTCGCTCAACGACAGACTCAGTCGCCACCTGGATCAAGGTGTAGTCGGCTTTCCCACGGCCCTGGCCAGTGCCGTGGGCTTGATCATGGCCAGCCCGGTGATCCTCACGGCCACCACGGGCTTTGGTATCGGCGGCGGCGCCTTTGCCATGGCGATGGTGATCGCCCTGGTGATGATGCTGGCGCAATCCACCACCTTCGCCGAAGCGGCCTGCCTGCTGCCCACCAACGGTTCGGTCTATGACTATCTGGCCTGTGGCCTGGGGCGTTTTTTCGCCATCACCGGGACCTTGTCCGCCTACCTGATCGTGCACGTGTTCGCCGGCACCGCGGAGACCATTCTCAGTGGAGTCATGGCCCTGGTTAACTTCGAGTCCCTCAACACCCTGCTGGAGCAGAGCGGCAGTGCCTGGCTGGTGGGGGTGGGGCTGGTGCTGTTCTTCGGTGCGCTGAACGCCGTGGGCATCACCGCCTTCAGCCGTGCCGAGGTGATCCTGACCTTCGGCATGTGGACCACCCTGATCATCTTTGGCGTGCTCGGGGTGCTCAAGACACCGGCGGTGCAGCTCGATGGCTGGTTCGGCGCCTCGATGGTGGGTACCGACCTGCCGACCATCCTGTCCCTGGTGGGCATGGCCATGTTCATGTTCGTCGGCTGTGAATTCGTCACGCCCCTGACGCCGGATGTGCGCAAGGCCGCCCGGACCATTCCCCGGGCCATGGCCCTGGGGCTGGTGGGGGTAGCGGTGTGCATGTTCATCTATGGCGCGGCGATGAAGCGCCAAGTGGAAAACATCGCCCTGAGCGAGGATGGCAGCGTGCACCTGCTGGATACGCCCATGGCCATTCCGCATTTTGCCGAGCAGATCATGGGGCCCTTCGGCCGTATCTGGCTGGGCATCGGCCTGCTGTTCGCCGGCGCCGCCACCATCAACACGCTGATGGCCGGCTTGCCGCGGATCCTTTACGGCATGGCTCTGGATGGGGCGTTGCCGAAGGTCTTCACTTACCTGCACCCGCGCTTCAAGACGCCGTTGCTGTGCATTGCCGTAGCCGTGCTGATTCCCTGCCTGCATGCCTGGTGGCTGGGGGGCAGCACCGACAGCATCATGCACCTGGTGCTGGCGGCGGTCTGTGCCTGGAGCACTGCCTATCTGCTGGTCACCCTGTCAGTGGTGATGCTGCGCATTCGCCGGCCGGACCTGCCCCGGGCCTACAAGTCGCCGTGGTTTCCGCTGCCGCAGATCCTGTCTTCGGTGGGCATCCTGCTGGGCATGTGGTTCATCACGCCGCCGGGCATGAATCCGCGGGACATCTATGTGCCTTTCGGCAGCATGCTGGGCCTGACCGCGATCTATGCGCTGGTCTGGACCCTGCTGGTGCAGAAGGTCAATCCGTTTCGCCCGGTGCCGGTGGAGGAGGTGCTGGAACAGGCGCTGGGCCTGAACCCGGATACCGCCCATAACCTACGGGAGAGCGCGCCTGATGAATCTTTCAAGCTGGCGGCAAAACCTCTTTGAACTGTGGAACCGCGCGCCATCGGGCTATCGCCCGGGGCTGACCCTTGGGCAGTTGCGTCGGGATCTGGCGGGGCTCGATTTCACTCCACGGAGCCAGGTGCAGGGCGGTTTTCATTGCCCGCAAAACGGTTTGAGGTTCGAGGTGCAAGAGCGCGCCCAGGCGCAGTTCCTGATGCACATCGTGGCCTGTGAGTGGCGCCTGCCGGTGCCTTGCGACACGGCCCGGCAGGCGCGGATCCGTCTGCGTCACACTGGCGCGATCCGCCGCCAGGGTGTCGCAGCTCGGCTGCTCACGGGGGAGGACGCTGAATGGGCGCCGCTGCTGCAGCGCCTGTGCAGTGACCAGCGCTTGCTGGAGTACCTGTTGCCCCTGGATTTCAAACACCTGGAATTGCGGCGCGATGCCCAGGGCTGGCAGGTGCACCTGGAGCATTTCGGCGCCAGCGAAGTGGTCAACCGCCTGCCCGGGTTCCGCCGCTATATCCGCTTAAGCGCTGAACAGCGGGCGGCGCTACTGGGCAGCTTCACTGAGTTGTACAAGCTACTGCGAGATTTCTGAGGGACATAACCGTAAGCGCTGGCATACAGCCTGCTTAAGCCATAACAGACTATCCATGCTGTCAGGCGCCTTGCCTGGCAAATAGATAACATGTTAATGATATCGCCATAACAACAAAGGCGGTTGGAACCGGCTTCTGGAGGTGCACAGTGCTTGCTTCGCATAGTTTCAGTTCCTGGGTGGGCGCCCTGCAGGGCGTCTGCGGTCGATTCGATGCCCGTCCGGCGCGCAATCCCGCCTTGTTCATTGGTGAAGTGGGCATGCAGGATTACGCCGGGCTGGAGGTGGCGCAGATCCGCACCAACGCCGGGCTGATCTCCCGCCAGAGCACCAAGGTCGATCATGAGGACGATCGCCATTGCTTCCTCATCATCCAGCGCAGCGGCCATGCGCGCTTGAGCCAGGGCGGCGAAAGTGTCGAACTGGCCCCGGGGGACATGGCGCTGCTGGACTCCGCCGGAGCCTGCGAGATCGTGCCCCATGGCCTGATCGAGCATGCTTCGTTCCATCTGTGCCGGGAGGAGGTCTACCGCCACCTGCCGGCCCAGCAGCGCAAGTTCGGCAAGCTGTCGCAAAATTGCGCCAGCGGGCGCCTGATGCGTTTGCTGGTGGAGCAGATCTGTGCCGGCGAATTGCAGGGTTGTGCGGCCCAGCAGGAAGGGCAGGCCTTGCAGGAAGCCCTGATTGCCCTGCTTGGTCCGACCTTGCGCCAGACCGTCAACAGCCTGGATGGCTTTGACGAGGGCCTGCATGGCGGATGCCTGCGTGATCAGGCGCGGCAGTTGATCAGCCAGTCCCTCAATGAGCCGGGCCTGACTCCGGTATCACTGGCCGGCCAGCTGAATATCTCGGTGCGCCAGCTGTACCGGCTGTTCGAGGAGCAGGGGGACAGCGTTTGCCGCTTCATCCAGCGCTCGCGGCTCAAGCGCAGCGCCGCGGACCTGAGCAATCCGCACCTGCGCAACGAATCCATCACCGACATTGCCTTCAAATGGGGCTTCACCGATTCGGCGCATTTCAGCCGTACCTTCAAGAAGCATTTCGAACAATCGCCCCGGGATTTCCGCGCCCGGTCCCTGAACGCCTGACGGCATGGCCCTTGCGGCCGCCGTCGTTGCCGGCGGCCGCACCGCAAGGCATGCGCCGCTCTTGAGTGCGCCTTCGCCTGTAGGAGCCGGCTTGCCGGCGAAGAAGGCCGCAAGGCATGCGTCGCTCTTGATTGCGCCTTCGCCTGTAGGAGCCGGCTTGCCGGCGAAGAAGGCCGTAAGGCATGCGCCGCTCTTGAGTGCGCCTTCGTCTGTAGGAGCCGGCTTGCCGGCGAAGAAGGCCGTAAGGCATGCGTCGAACTTGAGGGCGCCTTCGCTGGCAAGCCAGCTCCTACCGATAGCAGATAGCAGATAGCAGATAGCAGGTAGCAGGTAGCGGATGACGGGCGGCGGATGGCCGCTGGCAGACCGGCAATCACGGATTTTCCAGGTCGTGCCCCAGGGATTGGATAAACAGCGAGAACAGCTCCGGCTGGCTGGAGATATCCAGCTTGGCGTAGAGGTGGCGGCGGTGGACCTTGATGGTGTCCGGCGAGATCTTCAGCCGTTCCGCCATGGCCTTTGAAGAAAATCCCCGGAGGATCAGGCGGGCTATCTCCAGCTCCCGCTCCGAAAGTACGGCGCTGCCGAAATGGCTCAGGGCGTCGCGGATCTGGCTGGCCATTTCCTGGGGCGCAGGGCTTTGGGGGCGGGCCTGGCTGTGTTGCCAGTGCTGCTCCATCAGCGGCAGTACCCAGGCTGAAAAGGTGGTTAGCAGGCCGATCTCGTCGTGGCTGAAGACGCACTGGCTGCCCAGGGAAAGCGACAGGGTGCCAGCCTCGGGCAGTTGCAGAATCAACTGCACTTCGTCTTCCAGGACGTTGTCGTGGAAGTAGCTGAGAAAGTATTCGCTCTGGCGGAAATGGTCCGGGGCCACTTCTTCCAGGCGGTACAGGCCGCTGGGGTAGCCTTCGCGACAGGCCTGGAAGAAGGGGTCCAGCAGGTACAGGCCGTTGAGGTAGGTGAGCATGGACGCCGGCTTGCTGCTGGGTTCGGCGTCATATTCCTCCAGGGCCCGGGGCGGGCCGTCCAGCGGGTAGAAGATCGCCAGGGCGTTGTCGAACGGCGTAGCCTGGTGCAGCAGCAGGATCAGCTGTTTCCAGAAGCGTGGATTGCCGATCAATGTGAGGGTGCGGCCCAGGCCGGCATGCAGGCCCACTTCCCTGAACAGGTTACTCAAAGGCGTTGCTCCGTTGATCCGCTGAAATGTCGTGGCCCGGTTTCGTCGATTTAACCGCCGTCGTCAAGGGGAGTACTCCAATAGGGGAATTGGGTGATGGTCTGCATCTGCCTAGAGTAGCTCCCGGCAAGTGCGCCCCAGAACGCACCCGCCCGATGAATTTCGTTTCTGCCTCAGACCAACAATAAACACGAGGATAACGATATGAGCTCTCCCTCTGCGCCCGACGGTGCGCTGAAACCTACCTTGAGTGTGTTCGATGTGGTGGCCATCACCGTGTCCGGTGTGACCCCCGCCAGTTCAGTGTTCGTGATCGCCCCCTTCGCCATCCATCAGGCCGGTAGCGGGGTGTTCCTGGCCTTCGTCATGGCCGGGTTGCTGGCCCTGATGTTCGCCTTTTGCTACGCCGAGCTGGGCCGCGCCCACAACAGCGCCGGCGGCGAGTATGTATACGCCAAGCGAGTGTTCGGCGGCATGGCCGGTTATGCCACCTTCCTCACGGTGCTGGTGATGCTGCTGTTCATTCCGCCGGTGCTGGCCACTGGTGCCGCCACCTACCTGAACAATGCCCTGGGCACGAACTTCGATTCCCAGACCGTGGCCCTGGTGATCGTGGTCTGCAGTTACCTGCTGGGCATCCTCAATATCAAGCTCAATGCCTGGATCACCGGCACGTGCCTGCTGCTGGAAGTGGCGGCCTTGCTGGTGATCGTCTGGCTCGGCTTCGGCAATGCCTCGCAGCCGGTGAGCATTCTGCTGCAACCGCAGATCGTCGATCACGGCGCCTTGCAACTGGCGCCCTGGGCACTGGTGATCGGCGCGGTGGGCATCGGCCTGTTTTCCTACAACGGCTACGGCCCGGCGGTGCTGCTGGCCGAAGACATGAAATGCAAGGGCCGCGGGGTGCACAAGGCGGTGCTGTGGTCCCTGGTGCTGGTGGTGATCATCGAACTGGTGCCGCTCACCGCGCTGCTGATCGGCGCGCCGTCCTTGAGCGCGATGCTCGCCAGCCCCGACCCCATCGGTTACCTGCTCACCAGCCATGGCAACGAGACCCTGGCCCGGGTGGTCAGCGGCGGGATTTTCCTTTCGGTGTTCAATGCCATTGTCGCCATCGTCATCCAGATCGGTCGGGTGGTGTTCAGCAGTGGCCGCGATGCGCTGTGGACGCCCACTATCAATCGCCTGTTCACCCGCATTCACCCGCGCTGGGATTCACCCTGGCTGGCGACCCTGTTCCTGGCCATTCCCTCGGCGGTGCTGAGCTTCAGCTCGAACCTGGCGGACCTGACGTCCTTCAGCGTGCTGCTGATCATGCTGGTGTACCTGATCGTCGCCCTCAGCGCGCTGATGAGCCGGGTACTGCTGCGCGACCGCGAGCATCCCTACCGCATGCCGCTGTGGCCGCTGCCGGCCTTGCTGGCGGTGCTCGGCGCGGGTTACCTGCTGGTCAATCTGTTCCTCGAAGCGTCCCTGCGGGACATCATGGTCATCATCGGGCTGCTGGCGCTGTCGGTGATTCTTTATGGCACCAACGGCCGGTACAGCCCGGCGTTTCAGAAACTGTAAGGAGTGGTTATGCGAGCACGTCAATTGGGCATCCGCCTGGGCCTGGGGACGCCAGGCCCGTTCAATGCGATCACCGATGTTCCCGGGGTGCGGGTCGGCCACAGCACCTTGAATGCCAGTGTGGACGGCAAGCAGGTGCGCACTGGGGTTACCCTGGTCCAGCCCCGGGCCGGGCACGCCCGCCAGCAGCCGTGCTTTGCCGGTTGCCATGTGCTCAACGGCAATGGCGATGCCACGGGCCTGGAGTGGATTCGCGAGGCCGGCACCCTGACTACGCCGCTGGCGATCACCAACACCCACAGTGTGGGCGTGGTGCGCGATGCCTTGATCGCCCTGGAGCGCGAGGCATTGCAAGACCCGGCGGTGTACTGGTGCATGCCAGTGGTGATGGAAACCTACGACGGCCTGTTGAATGACATCTGGGGCCAGCATGTGGGTGTGCAGCAGGTGCGCGAAGCCATGGCCTGCGCCGAGTCCGGGCCGGTGGCCGAGGGCGCGGTCGGCGGCGGCACCGGGATGATCTGCCATGAGTTCAAGGGCGGCATCGGTACGGCGTCGCGGCGGCTGACGGCCGAGCAGGGCGGCTACACCGTCGGTGCCCTGGTCCAGGCCAACCACGGCAAGCGCGAGGAACTGCGGGTCGATGGCTATCCAGTGGGGCGCCGGCTGGGGCATATCCCTTCGCCGTTTGCCGAGCGCGGGACCCCGGGCATGGGCTCGATCGTGGTGATACTGGCCACCGATGCGCCGCTGTTGCCGCACCAGTGCCAGCGCCTGGCCCAGCGCGCATCCATCGGCATCGCCCGCACCGGCGGAGGCACCGAGGATTCCAGCGGCGATATCTTCCTGGCCTTTGCCACGGGAAACCGGGACTTGCCGACGGCGGACTACGGGCGCAAGGGCCTGGGTTTCAGCACACCGCTGGCGATGCTCAACAACGATCACATCTCGCCCTTGTTCAGCGCAGCCGCCGAAGCGGTGGAGGAAGCCATCATCAACGCCCTGCTGGCGGGGGTGCCCATGACCAGCGCCGACGGCGTGCAAGTGCCGGCCCTGACTGCGCAAGTGGTGCTGGAAACATTGGAACTAACTGGTTGGAACAGAAGTTAACGGACTAAGAAGTGCGACGCGGTCGACATAACTGTTTATATGGATATTTAATAATTAAATTGTAGATTGTCGGACAATGACTGCCGTTAATCAGTTGGAAAAGAATCTTTCGACTGTACAGTCATTGTTTGCTGGAGTTCGCTGGAACAGTGAGATTTGACGTCAAAAAAGTAGTGGACGCCTGATTTCAAATTGTGTCAGTTTTCTTGCGCCTGCTTAGGGCGAGTGATAGGACGATCTCGCCAGGGATTGTCGCTATCTGACAAAAACTGTTCCATTGATTACAAGGAAGTGTGTTTATGTCGAAAGTAACAGAGAACGCTATTGCATCTGCCGAACAACAACTGGTGCCTTTGGCCGCAGCAAGTTCGGCGTATAACCAGATCAATAGCTTCAGCCACCAATACGATCGTGGCGGCAATCTCACGGTCAATGGCAAACCTTCGTTCTCGGTCGATCAGGCCGCCACGCAACTGCTGCGTGACGGCGCTGCCTATAAGGACCTGAACGGTAACGGCAAGATCGATCTGACCTATACCTTCCTGACCTCGGCTTCCTCGAGCACCATGTACAAGCATGGCATCTCCGGGTTCAGCCAGTTCAGCGCCCAGCAGAAGGCCCAGGCAGTCCTGGCCATGCAGTCCTGGGCTGACGTGGCCAACGTCGTGTTTACCGAGAAAGCCTCGGGTGGCGACGCCCACATGACCTTCGGCAACTACAGCGGTGGCCAGGATGGCGCGGCGGCATTTGCCTACCTGCCAGGTACCGGCGCCGGCTACGACGGCACCTCGTGGTACCTGATCAACAGCAGCTACACCCAGAACAAGAACCCCGACCTGAACAACTATGGCCGTCAGACCCTGACCCATGAGATCGGTCACACCCTGGGCCTGGCTCACCCTGGCGACTACAACGCCGGCGAAGGCAACCCCAGCTACAAGGACGCCAGCTACGGTCAGGACACCCGTGGCTACAGCGTCATGAGCTACTGGAGTGAAAGCAATACCAGCCAGAACTTCAGTAAGGGCGGGGTCGAAGCCTATTCGTCCGGCCCGCTGATGGACGATATCGCGGCTATCCAGAAACTCTACGGTGCCAACTACAGCACCCGTGCCGGCGATACCACCTACGGCTTCAACTCCAACACCGGGCGTGATTTCTACAGCGCCAGCTCGTCTTCCGACAAGCTGGTGTTCTCGGTGTGGGACGGTGGCGGCAACGATACCCTGGATTTCTCCGGTTTCACCCAGAACCAGAAGATCAACCTCAATGAAGCCTCGTTCTCCGACGTTGGCGGCATGGTGGGTAACGTTTCCATCGCTCAGGGCGTGACCGTGGAGAACGCCATCGGCGGCTCGGGCAACGACCTGTTGATCGGCAACAACGCCGCCAACGTGCTCAAGGGTGGTGCCGGCAACGACATCATCTACGGCGCCGGCGGTGCAGATCAGCTGTGGGGCGGCTCGGGCTCGGACACTTTCGTGTTCGCCGCCAGCACCGACTCCAAGCCGGGTGCGGCCGACCAGATCATGGATTTTGTCAGCGGCCTGGACAAGATCGATCTGACCGGGATCACCAAGGGCGCCGGCCTGCACTTCGTCAACGCCTTCACCGGCGCGGCGGGTGACGCGATCCTCACCACCTCCGGGGGTGTGAGCACCTTGTCCGTGGACTTCTCCGGGCATGGCGTGGCGGACTTCCTGGTCAGCACCGTGGGCCAGGCAGCGGTCAGCGACATCGTCGCCTGAGTGAAATGAGCACAGGGCCGCGCAGTCGAGCGGCTCTGCGTTCTTGCTTTGGGCCCTGGCCTGAGCGAGTCTACCGGGCGAACGGAGCACCCTATGACCCTGCATATTTCCTGTTGCCGGGCGGCCCGATGGCTGCTGGCGACACTGATGATCTTTTATGGAGCAATCACCATGGCAAGCAGCCTGCGCTTGGCGGACCCCTCGGAACTGGTTGGACACTGGCAGCTGCAACAGGCAGCCGCACCCGCTGAAGGTTGCACCCTGGACCTGCTGCACAACGCCGCCCTGGGCGACGGCGCCGACTGCCTGTCGAAATGGCTCGGGGAAGCCGCGGTGGGCTGGTTCCCGGAGCCCGATGGCATTGCCATTACCGGCCGCGAAGGCTCGAAAATCATTTTCTTCAGTCGCCAGAAAGAGGGCCTCTACGAAGCCCGCCTGAAAGCCGACGGTCTGATTGTGTTACAACGCGCCGCTAATTAAGCGATGAGTGTGTTCGTCTAATAAACGACGGCCATTATATCGCCACTCTCTTGGCCGGCAGGAACATGTTCGGGCTGCTGTTGGATACAGCTGTCCGAATTATTCGTGTCCGCAGGATTCAGCAACTAAGTAGTGCGGGTTGTTAGTTGTAGGCTACATTGGTTCCACGCTAGCGGGCGCGGATTAACAGCTCAGGGAAAATGTTAGAAATGGTGAAGAACAATCATCCTGCACCACTGTTCAAGGCACTGGGCGAATATAAGGGCATCCTCATCAGTGTCGGTTGTTTCACTGCGTTGATTAACGTGCTGATGCTGGTGCCTTCCATCTATATGTTGCAGGTCTACGACCGGGTACTGTCGTCGCAGAATGAAACCACCCTGGTGATGCTGTCGTTGATGGTGGTGGGCTTCTTCGTCTTTATCGGTCTTCTGGAAGTGCTGCGCAGCTTTATCGTGATCCGCATCGGCAGCCAGCTGGAGCGCCGCTTCAACCTGCGGGTCTACCAGGCTGCGTTCGAGCGCAACCTGTCCCGGGGCGAGGGCCATGCGGGGCAGTCCCTGGGAGATTTGACCCATATTCGCCAGTTCCTCACCGGGCCGGCACTGTTCGCCTTCTTCGATGCACCCTGGTTCCCCATCTACCTGCTGGTGATCTACGCCTTCAACGTCTGGCTCGGAGTGTTCGCCACTGTAGGCGCGTTGTTGCTGATTGCCCTGGCGTACCTCAACGAAGCCATGACCAAGAAGGACCTGGCCGAGGCCAGCGGTTTTTCGCAGCGTTCCACCCAGCTGGCCACCAGCCACCTGCACAACGCCGAAACCATCCAGGCCATGGGCATGCTTGGCGCCTTGCGCAAACGCTGGTTCGCCGTGCACTCGCGCTTTCTCGGCCTGCAGAACCAGGCCAGCGATACCGGCTCGGTGATCAGCTCCCTGAGCAAGACCTTGCGTCTGTGCCTGCAATCCCTGGTGCTGGGCCTGGGTGCCTTGCTGGTGATCAAGGGCGACATGACCGCCGGGATGATGATTGCCGGTTCGATCCTCATGGGCCGGGTGCTGAGCCCCATCGACCAGTTGATCGCGGTGTGGAAACAATGGAGTTCGGCCAAGCTGGCCTACGGCCGCCTGGATGTACTGCTGCGCGAGTTCCCGCCCAGCGATACGGCGATGTCCTTGCCGGCGCCCAAGGGGCAGGTGAGCTTCGAGCAGGTCAGCGCCGGCCCGCCCGGACGGCGGATGGCGACCCTGCAACAGGTGAACTTCAGCATCAATGCCGGCGAAGTGCTTGGCGTGCTGGGGGCCTCCGGTTCCGGCAAGTCGACCCTGGCCCGGGTACTGGTGGGCGTATGGCCGACCCTGGGCGGCACCGTGCGCCTGGACGGGGCCGATATCCATCGCTGGAACCGCGACGAACTGGGGCCCTACATCGGCTATCTGCCCCAGGATATCGAGCTGTTTACCGGCAGCATCGCCGAGAACATCGCACGCTTTCGCCAGGCCGACCCGGAGCAGGTGGTCCAGGCCGCGCAGATGGCCGGGGTGCATGAGCTGATCCTGCGCCTGCCCCAGGGCTACGACACCGTGCTCGGCGATGACGGCAGCGGCCTGTCCGGTGGCCAGAAGCAGCGGGTGGCCCTGGCCCGGGCGCTGTATGGCAGCCCGAGCCTGGTGGTGCTGGACGAACCCAATTCCAACCTCGATACCGTGGGCGAAAGTGCCCTGGCGGCGGCCATTGCCCAGCTCAAGGCCCGGGGCACCAGCGTGGTGCTGGTGACCCACCGTTCCTCGGTGCTGGCCCTGGCCGACAAACTGCTGGTACTCAACGAAGGCCGCTTGCAGGCCTTCGGCCCGAGCCAGGAAGTGCTCAAGGCCCTGGCCGGCGGCCAGCAAGCCCAGGCCCAGGAGGCGCCCAAGCCCGTTGCAGCGGCACCCGGCGGCCTCAGCATGAGCCGGCAATACCAGGCTCCGACACGGAATTCAGGCGCATGAGCAAGGACAGCAACATGATGATCGAAGAAGGTTACGCGCCGGAACGGGTCGAGCGTGACGCGGGCTTTTTCGCCCGCATGGGCTGGATCCTGGCCCTGGTGGGGGCGGGCAGTTTCTTCGTCTGGGCGGCGCTGGCGCCCCTGGACCAGGGCATTCCGGTGCAAGGCACGGTGGTGGTGTCCGGCAAGCGCAAGGCGGTGCAGTCCATGAGCAGCGGGGTGGTCAGCCGGATCCTGGTGCGCGAGGGCGAAAGCGTGAAGCAGGGCCAGCCGCTGTTTCGCCTGGACCAGACCCAGGTGGCGGCGGACGTGCAATCGCTGCAAGCCCAGTACCGCATGGCCATGGCCAGCCTGGCGCGCTGGCGCAGCGAGCGCGACAACCTCAAGCAGGTGGATTTCCCCGCGCCCCTGAGCGACAGCGACGATCCGCGCCTGGCCCTGGTGCTGGAGGGCCAGCGCCAGTTGTTCAGCAGCCGGCGCGAGGCATTCTCCCGGGAGCAGGCGGGCATCCGTGCCAATATCGAAGGCGCCACCGCGCAACTGGCCGGCATGCGCCGGGCCCGCACCGACCTCGGTAGCCAGGCCGAATCCCTGCGCCAGCAACTGAGCAACCTGCAACCTTTGGCGGACAACGGCTACATCCCGCGCAATCGCCTGCTGGAATATCAGCGCCAACTGTCCCAGGTGCAGCAGGAACTGGCGCAGAACACCGGGGAAAGCGGGCGAGTGGAGCAGGGCATCCTCGAATCCCGGCTCAAGCTGCAACAGCACAGCGAGGAGTACCAGAAAGAGGTGCGCAGCCAGTTGGCCGAAGCCCAGCTCAAGACCCAGACCCTGGAGCAGCAACTGACCTCTGCCGGTTTCGACCTGCAGCACAGCGAGATCATCGCCACCGCCGACGGCATCGCGGTCAACCTCGGGGTGCACACCGAGGGCGCGGTGGTGCGCCAGGGCGAGACCCTGCTGGAAATCGTGCCCCAGGGCACTCACCTGGAGGTGGAAGGGCGGCTGCCGGTGAACCTGGTGGACAAGGTCGGCACCCACTTGCCGGTGGACATCCTGTTCACCGCCTTCAACCAGAGCCGCACGCCACGAGTGCCGGGCGAAGTCAGCCTGATTTCCGCCGACCAGATGCTCGACGAGAAAACCGGCATGCCCTACTACGTGCTGCGCAGCAGTGTCAGCGACCAGGCCATGGAGAAGCTCAACGGCCTGGTGATCAAGCCCGGCATGCCGGCGGAAATGTTCGTGCGCACTGGCGAGCGTTCCCTGCTCAATTACCTGTTCAAGCCACTGCTCGACCGGGCAGGTTCTGCACTGACCGAAGAATAAGGATGTCGCGTCGTATGAGTAAGCTTTCCATTCTCGCGGCGGCTCTGGCGCTGTTGGCCTGCCAGACGGCCCAGGCGGTGGGCCCGTTCCAGATCTACGAACAGGCCCTGCGCAACGACCCGGTGTTCCTCGGCGCCATCAAGGAACGCGACGCCGGCCTTGAAAATCGCGCCATCGGCCGTGCCGGGCTGCTGCCCAAGGTCGGCTACAGCTACAACAAGGGCCATAACAACTCCAAGGTCAGCTACCTGGATACGGTGCGCGGCACCATTACCGAAAAACGCAACTACGACAGCTACGGTTCGTCCCTGACCCTGCAGCAGCCGCTGATCGACTACGAGGCCTACGCCAATTACCGCAAGGGCGTGGCCCAGGCGCTGTTTGCCGACGAGAACTTTCGCGGCAAGAGCCAGGAGTTGCTGGTGCGGGTGCTGAGCTACTACACCAAGGCGCTGTTCGCCCAGGACCAGATCGACATCGCCCTGGCCAAGAAAAAGGCCTTCGAGCAGCAGTTCCAGCAGAACCGGCACATGTTCCAGCAGGGCGAGGGCACCCGCACCGACATCCTCGAAGCCGAGTCGCGCTACGAATTGGCCACCGCCGAAGAGATCGAAGCCCGGGACGAGCAGGACGCGGCGTTGCGCGAGCTGGCGGCCCTGACCGGCGAGCCGAACCTCGATGTGCGGGATCTGGACCCCTTGCAGGAAGACTTCCAGTCCTTCTCCCTGACCCCGGCCAACTACGACACCTGGCACGAGATGGCCCTGAGCAACAACCCGGTGCTGGCTTCCCAGCGCCAGCGGGTCGAGGTCGCGCGCTACGAGGTGGAACGCAACCGCGCCGGGCACCTGCCCAAGCTCAGCGCCTACGCCACCATGCGCCAGAACGAATCGGAAAGCGGCAACACCTACAACCAGCGCTACGACACCAACACCATCGGTATCGAAGTCAGCGTGCCGTTGTATGCCGGGGGCGGGGTCTCGGCCTCGACCCGCCAGGCCAGCCGCTCCATGGAACAGGCCGAGTACGAACTGGACGGCAAGACCCGGGAAACCCTGATTGAACTCCGCCGCCAATTCAGTGCCTGTCTATCGGGGGTGAGCAAGTTGCGGGCCTACCAGAAAGCCCTGACTTCGGCCGAGGCCCTGGTGGTCTCGACCAAGCAGAGCATCCTGGGGGGCGAACGGGTCAACCTCGATGCACTGAACGCCGAACAGCAGCTCTACACCACCCGCCGCGACCTGGCCCAGGCGCGCTATGACTACTTGATGGCCTGGACCAAGCTGCACTACTACGCAGGCACTCTGCGGGAAGAGGATCTGGCCAGGGTCGACGAGGCTTTCGGCCAGCGCGCGCAGCCTTAGGAGGCCTTGCCGACCGCAGGCTCAGGGACAATAAAAAAGAGGAATGAGCATGAGTATCTTCGATTACAAGACCGCCCTTGGCGGTGACGGCAAGGCCCTCTACAGCGAAGCCATTACTCTGGCGCTGTACGCCTCCACACCCACCGGCGAGGCGCTGCCGGGCACCGCCTGGCGCCCCATCAGCGCCAGCCAGCTGGGCTACCAGGGCAACATCAGCGCCCAGGGCACGATTTCCGGCGAGCAGGCGATTGTCAGCGACGCCCAGGTCGAGGTGCTGGGCAAATACGACGCGGCCGGGCAACTGCTGTCCATCGGCATCAGCTTTCGCGGCACCGACAGCCTCAAGGACGGTATCAACGACCTGCAGGCGGCCTTTGTGTCGGGCTTTGCCGACAACTACAGCCGCCTGGCCTTCGACAACCTGCTGGGCAAGGTGGCGGCCTTTGCTGCGGCCCAGGGCTTGAGCGGCAGCGATGTGCTGGTCACCGGCCACAGCCTGGGCGGCCTTGGGGTCAACAGCCTGGCGGCCATGAGCAGCGATCACTGGGGCGGCTTCTACCAGGACGCCAGCTACGTGGCCTTCGCTTCGCCGACCCAGAGCGCCAACAGCTCGCAGGTGCTGAACATCGGTTATGAAAACGACCCGGTGTTCCGCGCCCTGGACGGCACTCATTTCAACGCCTCGTCCCTGGGCACCCACGACAAGCCCCAGGAATCGGCGACCAACAACATCGTCAGCTTCACCGATCACTATTCATCGTTCCTGGGCAAGTTGATTCCCCAGAGCATCCTCAATCCGCAGTCCTGGTCGGCCCATAGTGCGGTGGACTACGCCGGCGGCCTCAACCGCCTGATCAACTCGGATTTCTATGACCTGACCAGCCGCGACTCCACCGTGGTTATTTCCAACCTGTCCGAGGGCAAGCGCGATCAGGTCTGGGTCAAGGACCTCAACCTGTACGCGGAAAAACACACCGGCAGCACCTTCATCATCGGCACCCAGAGCAACGACCTGCTGCACGGCGGCAAGGGCAACGACTACCTGGATGGCGGGGCCGGCGATGATCGCTTCCGCGATGACGGCGGCTACAACATCATCCATGGCGGGCAGGGCCATAACGTGCTGGAACTGCAACAGCCGCTGAAGAACTTTTCCATCGCCAATGACGGCGACGGCACCCTGTATATCCGTGATGCCTACGGCGGCATCAGCATGACCCGGGACGTCGGCGCCCTGGTCAGCCACGAGACCGGAAGCTGGTGGCAACTGTTCGGCAAGGACGTGAGCCACAGCGTCACCGCCGACGGCTTGCAGAACGGCAACCAGTGGACCGCCTACAACCATTCCCTCAACGGCGATGCCTACGGCAATGCGCTGGTAGCCAGCGTCGATGGCGACTGGCTGTTCGGCCATGGCGGCGATGACCTGCTGAGCAGCGACAAGGCCAACGTGACCTTCGTCGGCGGCACCGGCAACGACGTCATGCACTCCAGCGGTGGCGGGGGCAATACCTTCCTGTTCAGCGGCAACTTCGGCTTCGACCTGATCCACGGCTACCAGAACACCGACAAGCTGGTGTTCATGGGCGTGCCCGGGGTCGACGCCCATTACGACTACAGCCAGCATTTGTCGCAGAACGGCAACGACACCCTGCTCAGTGTCGGCGAGTTCTCGGTGACCCTGGTGGGGGTCGGCATGGACAGCCTTTCGGGCTCGGGCCTGGTCTTCGCCTGACCCTCACCGATATCCAGCGCTAGAGGCCCCGCAGCCCCCTGAAAAGGGCTGCGGCGGCGACAGCTTTGCCCGCAGCAGGCGCCCCTGGGCGTGGGGCGCGACCCCTCAAGGAGCCAGTCCCATGAAGTAAGCCGTGGTTGCTGATCGGTTACGGAAAGTCGATCCCAGAACAACAACAAGAGAAGTCATCAACATGGATGTGAATGTTCATCAGCTCAATGTGCTGGCGGCCGGGGTGTTCCTGGCGTTTGCCGCGAACCTGCCCGGTGGGGCCCAGGCGGCCTACCAGGAAACCGGTCGCCCCGGTGATGCCGCCAGCTGGCGCTCCGCCGAATACCTGCAGGACTGGGGCCTGGACCGGATGCAGGCGAACCAGGCCTACGCCGCCGGCCTTACCGGTAGCGGGGTCAAGATCGGTGCCCTGGATTCGGGCTTCGATGCGGCCCATGCCGAAGCCTCGTCCCTGCGCTTTCACCCGGTGATCGCCAGCGGCAACTACCAGGACGGCAGCGGGTTCCAGGTGTCCGGGGTGCTCAACGCCAACAACGACACCCACGGCACTCACGTCACTGGCACCATGGGCGCCGCCCGCGACGGCAACGGCATGCATGGGGTGGCCTTCAATGCCCAGGTCTACGTCGGCAACACCAACGGCAACGACAGCATGCTCTTCGGCCCGGGCCCCGACCCGCGCTATTTCCAGGCGGTGTACGGTGCCCTGGCCGACGCCGGGGTGCGGGTCATCAACAACAGCTGGGGCAGCCAGCCCAAGGACGTCAGCTACCAGACCCTCCAGGGCCTGCACGCCGCCTATGCCCAGCACTTCGGCCAGGACACCTGGCTCGACGCGGCGGCGCAGGTCTCGCGCCAGGGGGTGATCAACGTCTTCAGCGCCGGCAACAGCGGCTATGCCAATGCCAGCGTGCGATCGGCACTGCCGTATTTTCAGCCGGAGCTGGAAGGGCACTGGCTGGCGGTCTCGGGCCTGGATAAGAACAACCAGCAGAAATACAACCAGTGCGGGATCGCCAAGTACTGGTGCCTGGCCACGCCCGGCGCGGCCATCACCAGCACTGTGCCCGGGGGCGGCTACGCCACCTACAACGGCACTTCGATGGCCGCGCCCCATGCCACCGGGGCCCTGGCCCTGGTGATGGAGCGCTACCCCTATCTGGACAACCAGCAGGCCCTGCAGGTGCTGCTGACCACCGCCCGCCAGCTCGATGGCTCGCTGACCCAGGCCCCTGGCAGCCTGGTGGGCTGGGGCGTGCCGGACCTGGGCCGGGCATTGCACGGGCCCGGGCAGTTGCTGGGGGAACTCAAGGTCAACCTGGAGGCCGGGCAGGGCGATGTGTGGAGCAACGGCATCTCCGACCAGGCCCTGGCCCAGCGCCAGGTGGAGGATGCCGCCGAGCACCAGGCCTGGCAACAGACCCTCAAGGATCGTGGCTGGGAGCAGGGCCCGGGGGCCCAGGCCAGCCAGCAGGAACTGACCGACTACGCGGTCGGCATGGCCCGGGATGCGGCGGCCGCGCAGCGCCTGTACCAGGGCAGCCTGGTCAAGTCCGGGGCCGGCTGGCTGTTGCTCAGCGGTGACAGTAGCTATCGCGGGCCGACCACGGTCGATGGCGGGCTGCTGGTGGTCAATGGCAGCCTGGTATCCGCGGTCACGGTCAACAGTGGCGCGAGCCTGGGTGGCAGCGGGCAGGTCGCGGCGCTGACCGCGACCCGCGGCGCGCGCGTGGCCCCGGGCAACTCCATCGGCACCCTGAATGTGGCCGGCGATGTGAGTTTCCAGCCAGGTTCGACCTACGCCGTGGAGCTGTCGCCGACCGCCAGCGACCGTATCGTCGCCGGCGGCCGGGCGCATCTGGAGGGCGCCCAGCTCAGCCTGAGCCTGGAACACAACGCCAACCTGCTCAGCGCCGGGCAGGTCCGGGGGCTGGTCGGGCGCCAGTTCGACATTTTGCAGGCCGCGGGCGGTATCGATGGCCAGTTCGCCCTGGTGCAACCCAACTACCTGTTTCTCGGCGCGGTGGTCGATTACTCCGCCAGCGGCGTGCAACTGGGCCTGGTGCGCAGCGCCGCGACCTTTGCCAGCGTCGCCGCCAGCCCCAACCAGCGCGCGGTGGCCACGGCGGTGGAGCAGTTGGGCACGGCCGACCCGGTCTACGAAAGCCTGCTGCTGTCGGCCTCGCCGGCTTTGGCTCAAGGGGCGTTGCAACAGTTGTCCGGGGAGATCTACCCGGCCCTGGAGCAGACCCTGCTCAATCAGGGCCGCGACCTGCGCGAGGCCTTTGGCCAGCGCTTGCAGCGCCCGGGGCCAAATGCCGGGGAGGGCGAGGCGAGTTTCTGGATCAAGGGCCTGGGTGGGCAGGCGCGCACTGACGGCGACTCGGGCCACAGTTCCTACCAGGGCAAGGGCAGTGGGGTGCTGCTGGGGCTGGACCGCGACCTGGACGCGGACACGCGGGTCGGCCTGGCCGCCGGCTACAGCGACACCTCGCTGCGCATGGGCGGCGCCAGCCACTCCAGCGCGCAGATCGACAGCTACCACCTGGGCGCCTATGCCGGGCGCGACCTGGGCGACCTGCGCCTGAGCCTGGGGGCCAGCCACAGCTGGCATAGCGCCCAGGTGCGCCGCGACCTGCAATACGCCGAAGCCAGCGCCAAGCAGAAGGCCCGGATCGACGGCCGCAGCAGCCAGCTGTTCAGCGAGGCAGCGTATCGGCTGCAGCTACCGGCCCTGACGTTGGAGCCCTTCGCCAACCTGGCCTACCTGCACCTGCAGCGTGACGCCTTCCACGAGAAGGGCGACGCCGCTGCCCTGCGCGCCGGGGAGGACAGCGCCGAGGCCCTGCTGGGCAGCCTGGGGGCCCGGGGCCTGAAGCGGCTCAGCCTGAGCCGCGGCCAGCCCCTGGAGCTGTCCAGCAGCCTGGCCTGGCAGCACCGCCTGGGGCATGACACTTCCAGCCAGCACCTGGCATTCGCCAGCGGCGGCCCGAGCTTTGCCGTGGACAGCGCAAGCGCGTCCCGGGATGCGGCGCTACTGGGGCTTCAGGCGCGCCTTGGAGTCACCGCCCAGCTGGACCTGAGCCTGGATTACCAGGGCCAGCTGGGCAATGCCGAACAGTTCCACAACGTGGGGCTGAACCTCGACTGGCGCTTCTGAAGCGCCGGTCGCCATACCCCGGCGCAGAGCGTCGTCGCGCCGGTCGATTGCCCATACAACTAAGGATGGTCGTAGTGAAGCAGTTTCAACCTGGACAACCGCATCTTCGCAATACCCGCTCCGGATGGCCTCGCTGCCGGCAGCTACCCTGGGCGTACAGCCCGCTGGCCAGCGCCCTGGCCGGTTGCCTGGCCCTGGCCACTGGTGCCCAGGCGGCGCCCTATGTGGAAACCGGCAAGCTCGGCGACGCCGCCAGTTGGCGCAGCGCCGAATTCAAGGCCGACTGGGGCCTGGGGGCGATACATGCCGACAGTGCCTATGCCGCCGGCTACACCGGCCAGGGCATCAAGCTGGGGATCTTCGACCAGCCGGTGTATGCCCAGCACCCCGAGTTCGCCGGCAGCGACAAGGTCATCACCCTGGTGACCAGCGGCATCCGCCAGTACACCGATCCCTACATTCCGGTAAAGGCTGGAGACGCCTTCCGTTATGACGGCACGCCTTCGGTGGGCTCGGACGGCAAGCTCGGTTCCCACGGCACTCACGTGGGCGGTATCGCCGCCGGCAGCCGCGATGGTGGCGCCATGCATGGGGTGGCCTTCGACGCCCAGATCATCAGTGCCGAGAACGGCGACCCCGGCCCCGAGGACGGCATCATCCTGGGCAACGATGGGGCGGTGTACAAGGCCGGCTGGGACGGCCTGGTAGCCAGTGGCGCGCGGATCATCAACAACAGCTGGGGCATCGGCATCACCGACGCATTCGCCAAGGGCGGGCGCGATCCGGCGTTCCCGCACTTCGGCCTGAGTGACGCCCAGGCCCAGTTCAGCCAGATCCGGCCCTTGCTCGGCACCTTGCAAGGCGGTGCCTATGACGGTGCCATCAATGCGGCCCGCAGTGGCGTGCTGACCATCTTCGCCGCCGGCAACGACTACAACCTGAACAATCCGGACGCCATCGCCGGGCTGGGCTATTTCGTCCCGGAAATCGCCCCGCAGTGGCTGACAGTGGCGGCCTTGCAGCAGAACCCGGACACCAGCAGCGCAGAGCCTTACACCATCAGTACCTTTTCCTCACGCTGCGGCTACACCGCGAGCTTCTGTGTCTCGGCCCCGGGTACACGGATCTACAGCGCCGTGATCGGTGGCACCAGCCTGGAAGACATGACGGTCGGCTACGCCAACAAGAACGGCACCTCGATGGCCGCGCCCCATGCCGCCGGTGCGGCAGCGGTACTGATGGAGCGCTTTCCCTACATGGATGCGGCGCAGATCGCCGGGGTGCTGCGCACCACCGCCCGGGACATGGGCGCCCCGGGCATCGACGAGCTGTATGGCTGGGGCATGATCGACCTGCAAAAGGGCATTCGCGGCCCGGGCATGCTGGTCACCGAGCAGGACATCCCCCAGGAACTGCGGATCGATGGCGCCTATGGCTCGTCCCAGTGGGTAGCCAACCTGCCGGGGGTGGGAGCGCTGCTGGACGCCGGCAAGCCCACCCAGCGGCGCTGTACCCAGTTCAACTGCGGCTTCGACATCTGGAGCAACGACATCAGCGGCCATGGCGGCCTGACCAAGGAGGGCATCGGCACCCTGGTGCTCAGCGGCAACAACAGCTACGCCGGCCCGACCCTGGTCAACCAGGGCCGCCTGGCGGTCAACGGCAGCCTGACGTCGGCGGTGACGGTGAACCAGGGCGCAACTCTCGGCGGCAATGGCCGGATCGGCGGGCTGACGGCCAACGCCGGGGCCACGGTGGCCCCGGGCAACTCCATCGGCACCCTGAACGTGGCCGGCGACGTGACCTTCCAGCCGGGCTCGACCTACGCCGTGGAGGTGTCGCCGACCGCCAGCGACCGGATCGTCAGCAGCGGCCAAGTGACCATTGCCGGGGCCAACCTGGCCATGGTCCTGGAGCCTTCGGGCACTGGCAGCGGCAGCGTGCTGGGGCGCCAGTTCGACATCCTCGATGCGGCAGGGGGGATCCAGGGCAGCTTCGGCACGGTGCTGCCCAGCTACCTGTTCCTTGCCGGCAGCCTGGACTACTCGGCCACTGGTGTGCAGTTGGCGGTACAGCGCAGTGCACGCTCGTTCGCCAGTGTCGGCCTGACCGACAACCAGGTGTCGGTGGCGGCTGCCGCCGAGCAACTGGGGGCCGGCAGCCCGCTGTTCGAAAGCCTGCTGCTGGCGCCGACTGCCGCCAGTGCCCAGCAGGCCTTCCAGCAATTGTCCGGGGAGATCCACCCGGCGGTGGCCAGTGTCCTGATCAACCAGGGCCGTCACCTGCGCGACACCATGGGCGAGCGCCTGCGCCAGGACGCCGGGGCTGACGGCAACGGCACCCAGAGCCTTGATGAAGGCGCCTGGTTCAAGGTCCTGGGCGCCTGGGGCAAGGTCGATGGCGGGCATTCCCAGGCCGGCTACAACACCTCCATCGGCGGCTTGCTGGCCGGGGTGGATGGTGAAGTGGGCGAGGGCCGGCGCCTGGGGCTGTTCGGTGGCTACAGCGACAGTTCCCTGAACATGGGCGACGGTACCCATTCCTCGGCCAAGGTCGACAGCTACCACCTGGGGGCCTATGTCGGCCAGCAACTGGATGCCGTGCGCCTGAGTGTGGGCGGTTCCTACAGCTGGCACCGCATTGACGTCAAGCGCGAGTTGCAGTTTGCCGGGGAATCCGAGCGGCTCAAGACCAAGCGTGACGCCCAGAGCGCCCAGCTGTTCACCGAGGCCGCCTGGAGCCTGGACCTGCAACCCCTGGCGCTTGAACCCTTCGCTAACCTGGCTTATGTCAATGTGGCCAGCGACAGCTTCAAGGAGAAGGGCGGCGACGCGGCCTTGAGGGGCGCGGCTGACCACCGCGAGGCCTGGCTCACGACCCTGGGCCTGCGCGCTGGCCAACGCCTGCAACTGAGCTCGACCCGAAGCCTGGAGCTGTCGGCTACCCTGGGTTGGCAGCACCACCTGAGCCCCACCGATGCCACGATGAACCTGGGGTTCGTCGAGGGCGGGCAGGGCTTCAAGGTGCAGAGCCTGTCCCTGGATCGCGACGCCGCGGTCATTGGCGCCCGGGCCGGCATGGCCGTGGGCCGAGGGACTCGGGTCAACCTGGATTACAACGGGTTGCTGGGGGCCCGGGACAAGAGTCACGGGGTCGGCTTGACCCTGGACTGGCAGTTCTGAAGGCCGGGTAGCCAGCAGTCCCCCGGCCCTTCACCGAGTTGCCCGAGTCCCGCCATGGGGCTTGGGCGGCATGCGTTTGCTCTGACAATTCCAACAACAGAAGAGGCAATACCATGGGTGTGTTTGACTACAAGAACTTCACTGCAAGTGACTCCAAGGCGCTGTTTTCCGATGCGCTGGCGATCACCCTGTACTCCTACCACAACATCGACAACGGCTTTGCCGAGGGCTACCAGCACAACGGCTTCGGCCTGGGCCTGCCGGCGACCCTGGTCACGGCGCTGATCGGCAGCGGCAATTCCCAGGGGGTAATCCCCGGCATTCCCTGGAACCCCGACTCCGAGAAGGCCGCGCTGGATGCCCTGCACCAGGCCGGCTGGTCCACCATCAGCGCCCAGCAACTGGGCTACGACGGCAAGGTCGATGGCCGGGGAACCTTCTTTGGCGAGAAGGCCGGCTACGGCACGGCCCAGGTGGAAATCCTCGGCAAGTACGATGCCCAGGGCCACCTGGAGTCCATCGGCATTGCCTTTCGCGGCACCAGCGGGCCACGGGAATCGGTGATCAGTGACACCATCGGTGATGTGATCAACGACCTGCTGGCGGCCCTGGGGCCCAAGGACTATGCGAAGAATTATGCCGGCGAGGCGTTCGGCAAGCTGCTGGGAGATGTCGCGGCTTTCGCCCAGGCCAATGGCCTGTCGGGCAAGGATGTCCTGGTCAGCGGCCACAGCCTGGGCGGGCTGGGGGTCAACAGCCTGGCGGACCTGAGCAGCGAACGCTGGTCGGGGTTCTACAAGGACTCCAACTACATCGCCTACGCCTCGCCGACCCAGAGCGCCAGCGACAAGGTGCTGAACATCGGCTACGAGAACGACCCGGTGTTCCGCGCCCTGGACGGCTCAACCTTCAAACTGTCGTCCCTCGGGGTGCATGACGCCCACCAGGACTCGGCGACCAACAACATCGTCAACTTCAACGACCATTACGCCTCGACCCTGTGGAATGTGCTGCCGTTCTCGATCCTCAACATTCCCACCTGGCTCTCCCACCTGCCCACCGGCTACGGCGACGGCCTGACCCGGGTGCTGGAGTCGAAGTTCTACGACTTCACCAGCAAGGACTCCACCATCGTGGTAGCCAACCTGTCGGACCCGGCCCGGGCCAGTACCTGGGTCCAGGACCTCAACCGCAATGCCGAGACCCACAAGGGCAGCACCTTCATCATCGGCAGCGACGGCAACGACCTGATCCAGGGCGGCAGCGGCAACGACTACCTGGAAGGCCGGGCCGGCAACGATACGTTCCGCGACAGCGGCGGCTACAACATCATCCTCGGCGGCCAGGGCAGCAACACCCTGGACCTGCAGCAGTCGGTCAAGAACTACAGCTTTGCCAGCGACGGCGCCGGGACCCTGTACCTGCGCGACGCCAATGGCGGTATCAGCATGACCCGCGACATTGGCGCGATCCAGAGCAAGGAGCCGGGCTTTCTCTGGGGCCTGTTCAAGGACGATGTGATCCACCAGGTCACCGACCAGGGCCTCAATTCCGGCGGGCAGGTTACCCAGTACGCCTCGTCGGTCAGGGGCGATGCGGGCGACAACGTGCTCAAGGCCCATGCCGGCGGCGACTGGCTGTTCGGCCTGGACGGCAACGACCACCTGATCGGCGGCCAGGGCAACGACGTGTTCGTTGGCGGTGCCGGCAACGACCTGATGGAAGCCGGAGGCGGCAACAATACCTTTCTGTTCGCCGGGCATTTCGGCCAGGACCGCATCCTCGGCTACCAGGGTGGCGACAAGCTGGTGTTCATGGGGGTGAGCGGCGTGCTGCCGGACCAGGACTATCGGGCTCATGCCAGCAGCAGTGGTAACGACACGGTGCTGACCTTCGGCCAGGACTCGGTGACCCTGGTGGGGGTCAGCCTGGAGCACCTCAACGGTTCCGGCATCGTTCTCGCCTGATGCCGGCGCGGCGCGAGGCCTGCAATAGGCCTCGCACCGTTCATTGCCGGGGGAAAGTGACCTGCCAGTCGATTTGCGACTCCAATAGCGGTAAAGCTGAAACGTGTCAGCTCGTTAGTACAGGCAGGCATTCACGCTACGGCAATGACAGGAGAGTTTTGACGGTGAATAACAGCAAGAGGTATGCGAGCGGTGTGGTGCTGGCCCTGTGGGTGGCCATGGCATCCGCCGAGGAATTGCCTCACAGCTCGATTTTGAAGCGTTATGGGGTGACCCCGGACCAGTTGCCGGCCGGCCAGCCGGCGCCTGAAGTGAAGGAGGAGCCGGCCCCGAGCCGCTTCCATGTGCAACCCGAACAACCCTGGGCCCAGGTCCGTCTGGGGGACGACAAGAGGCCGGATACCACCGGCAACATCAGCATCGACAACGCCGAGGCCCGGGAGCGCGAGCGTTGCCAGCAGGTGCGTAACGAATTGTCCAGGCGCGGCAAGCCCCTGGGGATTTTCTGCGAGCCAGGGCAGGGGCCCTTTCCCTGGTCGCACTGACTTCAACCGCAGCGGATCACTTTTCCTGGCGGACGGTGGCTACATCGTCCGCCTTGACCCGGATGGTCTTGCCGGAAATGTCCTGGAATTCATAGAAGCCGTCGGCGGTCTTGGTCTTGGGCTGGTCCCGGGTCAGGTATTGGGTGCCGTTCTGCAGGGTCACCACAGTGGGCGAGGCGCAACCGGCCAAGGCCATGGCGCCGCAAGCGGCCAGAAACAATCCCAGGTTCTTCACTTTCATACAGACCTCTCATCAATGATGCGTACGCGCATTGGCGCCGGACACTATAGCCATGGGCCCTTGGTGTAGTGAAGACGACGAAAGTTCGCCAGGGAATTGTAAAAAACTTCGCTGTGCCATTTATCCAATAGTGTTTGCCAGACCCGGTCGCCGGCTGTTATCTGTATGCATAACCAGTATCCGATCAGCCGTGGCGCTTGCGTTCAGTGACTTCCAATCCCCTCGAAAACCCCCTCTATTACCTGCACAACTTCCGCCAGGTATTGAACTGGCTGCAGCTGCGCTATGCCGATGTGCTGAGCGCCGATGAACAGCGCTTCATCCTTGATTTCGCGCAACTGGCCGAGCCTTCCCAGGCCTTGCTGGTGCGCATGGTGATGCGCAAGGGCCGGCACTTTCGCCTGAGCAAGCTCAGCTACCCGGAGATCGGCGACAGCGCCGCGGCCCTGGAGCCGTTGCTGGCGCTGGGCTGGGTCGATGAGCAGGCGCCGCTCTGCCTGGAGGAACTGTTCGGCCTGCTGCAAAAGGCCGAGATCCTGCAGTGCTTCAACGGGCTTGCGGCCAAGGCCAGGAAAGACCAGTGGCTGGAAGAGCTAACCCAGCAGGGCCTGGCGCCCCAGGCATTCGCCCAGTGGTGCCCGGCGCTGCCAGACCGGCTCCTGAGCCTGACGCTGATGCCGCTGTGCGATCGCCTGCGCCTGATGTTCTTTGGCAACCTGTATCAGGACTGGTCGGAATTCGTCCTCGCGGACCTGGGCATCTACAGCTACGAGAAGGTCGAGATCAGTGCCGATGCCCGTGGCCTGCGCAGCCGCGAAGACGTGGACGGCTTCCTCTATCTGCATGAGTGCCAGGAAGCGTTCGAGGCCGGCGCCGAATTGCCCGAGGTGCTGGCGCACATTGCCCGCTTCCAGACCCTCAACCCCTGGCTGGAAAAACGCCGGGCCAAGCTGCTGTTTCAGCTCGGCCAGCAGTGCGAGCGCCTGGCGCAGTGGGCGCTGGCCCGGCAGATCTACCAGGAGTGCGCCTACCCGGGCGCGCGATCGCGATTGATCCGGGTGCTGGAGCGCAGCGCCGAATACCAGGCCGCCCTGGCGCTGGCCGAGCAGGCCGCTGCCGCGCCCGAGAGCGCCGCCGAGGCCCAGCATCTGCTGCGGATCATGCCCCGGCTGCGGCGCAAACTGGGCGGGCCGCCGGCGCCCCGGGCGGCCAACCGCGAGGTGCAGCGCCTGGACCTGTGCCTGGCGCGTGACGCCGACGGCCTGGCGGTGGAACTGCATGTCCAGGCCCATCTGCACCAGCCCCAGGCGCCGGTGCACTACGTGGAGAACAGCCTGATCAATTCGCTGTTCGGCCTGTTGTGCTGGCCGGCGATCTTTGCCCCCTTGCCCGGTGCGTTTTTCCACCCGTTCCAGCGTGGGCCGGTGGACCTGTTCAGCGAAGACTTCCATCAGCGGCGCAGCGAACTGTTCCAGGCCTGCCTGGCAGAACTCGACGATGGCCGTTACCGGCAGAGCATCCGCCAGCGCTTCGTGGCCAAGTGGGGGTTGCAGTCGCCCTTCGTGTTCTGGGGCGCGCTGAGCGAAGAGTTGCTCGATCAGGCCCTCGACTGCCTGCCCGCCGAGCACCTGAAACACTGGTTCCAGCGCCTGCTGCTGGACATCAAGGCCAACCGCGCCGGCATGCCGGATCTGATCCAGTTCTGGCCCGAGCAGAAGCGCTACCGGATGATCGAGGTCAAGGGCCCGGGGGATCGCTTGCAGGACAACCAGCTGCGCTGGCTGGATTTCTGCCAGGAACATCGGATGCCGGTGGCGGTGTGCTACGTGCAGTGGCAGGACTCCAGCACGTGAGTTATCGCATCGCGGTGCGCGCCCTGTGCGAATTCAGCGCCAAGGCCGGCGATCTGGACCTGCGCTTCACCCCATCGCCCACGGCGCTGGAGGGCATTGCCGGGCACCGTACCGTGGCTTCGCGACGCAACCCCGGCTACCAGAGTGAAGTGGCCCTGGAGGGGCGATACGCCGAGCTCTTGGTCAAGGGCAGGGCGGACGGCTACGACCCGGCGCAGAACCTGCTGGAGGAGATCAAGACCTACCGTGGCGACCTTGAGCGCATGCCCGACAACCATCGGCAATTGCACTGGGCCCAGGCCAAGGTCTATGGCTGGCTGCTGTGCCAGAGCCTGCAACTGCCGAGCATCCGTGTCTCGCTGGTGTATTTCGATGTGCTCAGCGAAGGCGAAACCGCGCTGGTGCAAGAGCACAGCGCCGAGGCGCTCGAAGAGTTCTTCAATCGCCAGTGCGCGCTGTTCCTGCACTGGGCGCAACAGCAAATGCACCATCGCGCGACCCGGGACCAGGCCACCCGGGACCTGCGCTTTCCCCACGCCGAGTTTCGTCGCGGCCAGCGCCCGCTCGCCGAGTCGGTGTACAAGGCGGTGAGCACCGGGCGCTGCCTGCTGGCCCAGGCCCCCACCGGCATCGGCAAGACCCTGGGCACGATCTTTCCCATGCTCAAGGCCATGGCTGCGCAGCAGCTGGACACACTGCTGTTTCTCACCGCCAAGACCCCGGGCCGGCAACTGGCCCTGGATGCCGCCCGGGTGCTGTTCTCAGGGGTGCCGGGGCTGGCGTTGCGGGTGCTGGAGCTGGTGGCCCGGGACAAGGCCTGCGAACACCTGGACAAGGCCTGTCACGGCGAGTCCTGCCCGCTGGCCAAGGGCTTTTACGACCGCCTGCCGGCGGCACGCCAGGCCGCCAGCCAGGTGCCATTGCTGGATCGTCAGGCGCTGCGCGAGGTGGCCCTGGAGCATCAGGTCTGCCCCTACTACCTGAGCCAGGAAATGGCTCGCTGGAGTGACCTGGTGGTGGCCGACTACAACTACTACTTCGACTTCAGCGCCTTGCTCTTCGGCCTGGCCCAGGCCAACCAGTGGCAGGTGGCGGTGCTGGTGGACGAGGCCCACAACCTGGTGGAGCGCGGGCGTGGCATGTACAGCGCGAGCCTGGACCAGCAGCAATTGGCGAGCGTGCGCAGCAGCGCGCCCCAGGCCTTGAAGAGCCCGTTGCAGCGGCTCAATCGCGAGTGGAATGCCTTGCACAAGGAGCAGGTGGCCGAGTATCAGGCCTATGCACATCTACCTGCCGCGCTGCTCAAGGCCCTGGCCCTGTGCGTAGCGGCCCTGGGGGACTATTTCAACGAACAGCCCCGGGGCCTGGACAGCGGTTTGCAGGGCCTGTATTTCGAACTGCTGCAGTTTGCCCGGGTGGCGGAGCTGTTCGATGAGCAGCAGTTCATCTTCGACATCAGCAAGCGCGCCCTGGGCGCCAAGCGCAGCCTGTCGCGCCTGAACCTGCGCAATGTGGTACCGGCGGCGCTGCTGGGGCCACGGTTGGCGGCGGCCCGCAGTACGGTGCTGTTCTCCGCCACCCTCAATCCCCGAGGTTACTACGCTGACCTGCTGGGGCTGCCGGACAACACCGTGTGGCTGGATGTGGAATCGCCGTTCGACGCCGGGCAGCTGGAGGTGCAGATTGTCAGCCGCATTTCTACCCGCTATGCCCACCGGCAGGCTTCCCTGGCGCCGATTGTCGAGCTGATGGCCCGGCAGTTCGCGGCGCGCCCGGGCAACTACCTGGCGTTCTTCAGCAGCTTCGACTACCTGCAACAGGTGGCCGGGTTACTGGCGCGCGAGCACCCGGACATTGTGCTCTGGTGCCAGTCCCGAGGCATGGACGAGGCTTCGCGCCAGGACTTTCTCCAGCAGTTTCGCCCAGAGGGGCAGGGTATCGGTTTCGCCGTACTCGGCGGTGCTTTCGGCGAGGGCATCGACCTGCCGGGGTCGAAACTCATCGGGGCCTTTGTCGCCACTCTCGGCCTGCCCCAGCTCAACCCGCTGAACGAGCAGATGAAACAGCGCATGGCGGCGCTGTTCGGCTCCGGCTATGACTACACCTACCTGTACCCGGGCCTGCAGAAAGTGGTGCAGGCGGCAGGACGGGTGATCCGTGGCCAGTCCGACCGTGGGGTGCTGGTGCTGATCGATGATCGCTTTGCCGAACCCAGGGTCCGCCAGCTGCTACCGAGCTGGTGGGCCCTGGACGCGCCGCCGGCTGGCGGCTAGGCCGGGCAGGAGGGGTGCGCCGGTTCAGGCCTGGCGAGCGCGGACAAAACGGCGCAGGGTCTGGCCCGGGCCCGTGCGGAAATGGCTTGGCCGGGGTTGGCCGGCATCGGCGGCGATGAATACGAACTCATCGTCGCTCAGCTGGTAGCTGGCCGGCAGCGCCTGGCCGGCGTCTGCGCCCATGGAGTCGGTCCAGGTGATCGACTTGGGATGGGTGCTGCTGTCGAGGGTAAAGGTGCCGGCCAGCAGCAGTTCACCGGCCGGGGTCACCACGCGAAAATCCTGCCCTTCGATAAAGGTCAGGGCGCCGGGGGCGCTGTGTTCGTCCGGTGGGTTGAGCACGCCGCTGTCTTCCATCGCGATCTGTTCCCAGGCCCCTTGCAAGCGTTGCAGCTCCAGCAGGTCGGCGGCTTCGGGTGAAATCAAATCCATTTTCAGGCAGTTCCTTGGGCTGGAAATCAGTTGAATATATTGCGGCCAATGCAGTAGGTCAGTAGGTCCTGGTCGCTCTGCACCTCCAGTTTACGCATGGCGGAGATCTTCTGCGCGCTGATGGTCTTGGCGCTGCGGTTCTGGCTGCGGGCGATCTCGCTGACACTCTTGCCGGAAACGAACAGGCGCAGAATCTCGAATTCCTTGGGCGACAGGGTGGAGATGCGCTCGTCGATGGCGACATTGGATTCCAGCACCGAATTGGGGGCCGGCTCCAGGCTGCGATACACGGCTTTCTGGGCAATGGCCTTGAGGGCGATCTGGATTTCCTCGTGCAACTGGCTCTTCTGGATCACCCCGACCACACCCAACTCCCGCAGGCGGGTGAGGATCAACTGATTGGAAATCATGGTCAGGATCAGGATCTGCACGTGCGGGAAGTTGCGCTTGAGGTATTCCACCAGCTTCAGGCCATCACCGTAGGGCGAGTCCCCGGGCATGTTGTAGTCGGTGATGACCACATCCACCTGGCAGCTTTCCAGCTTCTGGATCAGGCCTTGGGAAGACAGGGTTTCGCCGACGATCTCGAAGCGCTCATCACGCTCCATCAGCTCACGCACACCGAGCAACACGATAGGGTGATCGTCAGCGATGACTACTTTCAGTTTTTCCATGGCAAACACACCCGTGCAATACGCAATTTAGTAAAGGAGCTAGGGACCGTCGGTACATTAAACCCAGCAGGCCATTATTCAAGGGGCAACAGGAGTCTGGACAAGCGTTGCATCAGTTGCCTGGCCTGGGCTTGCAAATCCGCAGTCAGAGCACCTTCCAGCAATCGGCACTCCAGTTCGGCGCACGCCTTGGCCAGTGGGGCTGCCTGCACCGCCCCCATGGCGCCGGCGATGCTGTGCAGTCGTGCGGCGGCGATCTTGCCGGCGCCGCTGTCCAGCGCCTCGGCCAGCCGCCGCAGATCCTCGTGCATGGTACTGAGAAACAGCGGGCGCATTTTCTCGGTGACTTGAATCCGGTCGCCTTGCGCTGTGTCGGGGGGAGGCCGGGACGGTGCGGCCGGCGGAATGCTGGGCGCTGCGGTCGCGGTGCTGGTGGGGCACAACTTCGACAGATGCCCTCGCAGGGTCTGCAGGTTCATGGGTTTGACTATCCAGGTGTTCATGCCGGCGGCGAGGCAGCGGATGCCTTCCTCGCGCAATGCATTGGCGGTGACACCGATGATCGGCAGTTGCGGGTCGCGGCGACGCAGCTCCCGCGCCAACTCGTAGCCGTTCATGAGTGGCATATTGACGTCGGTGATCACGATGTCGAAGCGCTGTGGCTGCCAGTGTTCCAGGGCCTGCTTGCCATTGGCCGACAGGGTCACCTGGCAGCCCAGGGCCTGTAGTTGTTCCTTGATGATTGCCTGGTTGATCGGGCTATGTTTGGCCACCAGGATGCGCAGGTTCAGTTGGCCCATGCGGCCGGCTCTGTGCTGTGCCTGGTACAGGGGCAGGCCCTGGTGGGCCAGCACCGCGGCCTGGGCGATGGCGCGAATATCGTGGGCGTCGACCTGCCAGGAGGTGGCCTGCGGCAGGCGGCCACTACGGCCCCCGGAGACGGCACTGACGCATGGGCCAGGCCAGGAGGCCAGGCCATCCCGGGGCAGCATGTCGATGAGCACGCCAGTCTGCGGCTCGTCGTTCCAGCCGAGGGGGGCCGGATAGGCCGGCACTCCCAGGCGGCCGAGCCAGTCACAGGTGTTTTTCAGCAACTCCGGCACCGGAGCCCGGACATACACCGGCGCACCTTCGGGCCATGGCAGCAATGGCGGCAGCCCTCCTGGCAGGCAGCGCAGCGTCAGGCGCAGAGAGAAACTACTGCCCAGCCCCGGCTCGCTGGTCACCTGCATCTGCCCACCCATCATCTGGCACAGGCGCTCGCAGATCGCCAGCCCGAGGCCGGCCCCGGCTTCGTTGGAGGCGTCGCGTACCTGGAAGAAGGGGACGAACAGCTGGGGTTGCTGCTGGGCTGAAATGCCGATCCCGGTATCGGTGACCTGCCATTCGATACGGGCTTGCTGGTCCCGCAACTCCAGCACCCGGACCCGCAACACCACCCGGCCGCTGTCGGTGAACTTGATCGCATTGCTCAACAGGTTGTTGAGAATCTGGCTGATTCGCGCGGCGTCCCCCAGCAACAGGTCCGGCAGGTTGGGGTCGATGCAGGCATAGAACAGCAGGCCGCGCCGCTGGGCAGAGGCAGCGTGAGCGTGCAAGACATCCTCCAGCATGTCCAGCGGGCAGAACTCCAGCGGATCGATGCTCATTTGCCCGGCCTCGATCCTGGAGACGTCGAGCACATCGCTGATCAACTGGAACAGGGTGCTGGAGGAGCGCTGGATGGTCTGCAGGTAGTCGCTCTGGCGGCTGTCCAGGCGGGTCAGGCCGAGCAGTTCCAGGGTGCCGAGCACGCCGTACAGCGGGGTGCGGATTTCATGGCTCATGGTGGCCAGGAACAGGGTCTTGGCGGCATTGGCGGCGTCCGCCGAGCGCCTGGCCCGGTCCAGCGCCCTGGCATCTTCCACATGCCGAGTGACATCGTTGAAGGTACACACCAGCACATCCTGGCGTTGGTAGCGGGTCGAGACGAACTCTACCTGCAGGTAGCGCCCGTCGATGTCGAGGCTGGTTTCGCCGCCGTCGATCAGGCTGCGGTCCTGTGCCAGCCGAGACAGCAGTTGCGCCGTGCCTTGCCATTGCTCGGCCTGACGGTTCTGCAGGATTACCTGGAGGTTGTCGCGGCTCACCACGCATAGCCCCGAGGGAACGGTGTCGATGACCACACGGTTGAAGTCTTCGCTTTCATTGAGGCATTGCTGCGCCCGTTGCGCCGGGACCACCACCTTGTTGCGGTACCAGCGGCTGGCGGCCCAGCCGCAGGCGATGCTGCCTACCCCGAGGGCCAGCAGGCTCAGCATGGCCCACAGTGCGTAGTCGAGGTAGTTCCTGTAGCTGATGGCATAGAGCCCGGTCCACAGCTGCGGAGTCTGGCTGGTCACCTTGACGATCATCCCCTGTAGGCCGAAGTTGAGGCCTTCACCCAGCACGTCGGCAGGCGCCGGGTCGCCGGTGAGGGCGGTGCCGGAAGGCTCGATGAGGGTGAAGTCGTCGTAGATCGACCAGTGTCTGGTGTGCTCGAGGTGATTGAGGTCATCCAGGCTCAGCAGTGACGCGACCACGCTCCAGTCGTTGCCTCCCTGGACATCCAGCGGTGGAGCCGGCTCATGCAGGTTGATGTACGCCAGGAACCTGGTCGGTAGAGCTTCCGACGCGGGCGGCCTGTACTGTTGCCAATGGATCTGGTGGTCGGCAAAGCCGTCGCTCTTCACGAGCTGCTGGTGCAGCACCTGGTCTGCCACCCCGATGTCGGGCGCGGTGTTTCCCTCGGGGTGGCTGATGTCGAAATGGCCGAAGGTGTTGAACACAAAGGTTCGCGGAGCGACATGCTGCGAGCCTGACCAGAAGGCGCTGTAGAAGCTCGACAGCTGTAGCCCCAGGGCGAACACCCTGGGCAGCTCGCCGGCCGCTGGCTGCTGGGGGGACAAGCTCAGGCTGAAGGGCGTTGCGAAGGGGGATTGCTGGCCTGCGGTGGGCGGGAAGGCTTGCAGGTTCAGGTGATGAGGGGCGTCGAGGCTCAGGGCGTCGATCGAATGGCGCGCGGCCAGGCGTTTGAGAAACAGCTCCTGCTCCTGGATGTTCTCCATCAGTTGGGCGAAATGTAAGCGCACGTTGCTGTTCTGTTCATCGAACAGACGCTCGAGGGTCCAGTACAGGGTGGCGAACAGCAGCAGCGCCAGGCCCAGCAGTATGCCCATGTTCAATCGGGGCAAGCTGCGAGCCAGGTTCTGCAGCAAGGTGCTGCTTTCTTTCATCACTGATTTCCCAAACACATATAAGGGCCCTGCCGAGATTCCTATCTCTGGGGCAGGACCGTCAGCGATGAGTGACTGTTGCGCGGGCAGGCAATGGGTTCATCGGTTAATACACCGTGGCCGGCCCGTCTTGGGCCAGCAGTTGCTGAAACTGTTGCGAGGAGACCGCATGGGAAATCAGGAAGCCCTGCACCTGGGTGCAGTCGATCTTGCGCAACAGAGCCAGTTCGTGGGCGCTTTCCACGCCTTCGGCGACGACCGTCAGGCCCAGTTGCCGGCCCAGGGCGATGATGCAGGTCAGGGCCTGGGCTATTTCTTCATTGTTGTGACAGCCCTGGACCAGCCCCCGGTCGATCTTCAATTCGGTGAAGGGTGTCGATACCAGGTTCATGTAGGAGCTGTAGCCCTTGCCGAAGTCGTCCTGGGACAGGCCGAAGCCCTTGATGCGCAGGCGGCAGGCTCCGGCGTAGAAGTTGCTGATGTGCTCCGGGGTCGAACATTCCATGAGTTCGAAGCAGATCCTGGCCGGCATACCGTTGTGCTGGATCACGAAGTCGTACAGGCGGTCGGCCAGGTCGGCGCTGTTGAGCAGGTGGGTCGGCAGGTTGATGGACACCGGGATGTCATAGCCGTCTTCGCGCCAGTGCACCTGGGCCTCAAGGGCCTGCTCCAGGATCAGCCACAGTAGTTCTTCTTCGAGGCGGGCCACGGTGAGTGCCGGCAGGAAGTCGCAAGGCAGGAGCATGCCGTGTTGTGGGTGGATCCAGCGCACCAGGGCTTCGGCGGCGACGATGCGACCGTTGTTCAAGGCTTTCTTGGGTTGGAACCAGGCCTGGATCTGCCCGTTGCGCAGGGCTTCACGCAGGGTCTCTGGGCTGCATTCGACCCCGATCTGTGGGGGGCTGCTGTCATTGGCGAGCCCTGGCAACTGAGCGGTGAGTGCACGCAGTGCAGCCAGGTTCACGGGTTTGGAAATCAACCCGATGACCTTCAGCCCCAGGTTGCGGGCCACCAGGCTGGCGCCCATCAGCATGCGCCGGGATGACGCACTCATGATCGCCAGGGCCGGGCGCACGCGATGGGTGGCCAGGCTCTGGATGAACTGCACGCCATCCATGCCGGGCATCAGCAGGTCTGTCAGTACCAGGTCGAAGTGCCGCTGCTTGAGGCGTTCCAGCGCTTCTTTGCCGCTGCTTGCCACCTCCAGCTGGTAGGGCCCCAGCTCGTTGAACAAGTGTTGCAGGTACATGTACTGAAACGGCTGATCTTCGACGATCAAAATGCTACAGGACTTCATGGGGGGCTCTTTCATAGGGCGCCAGATAGTTGAACAACGCTCTTAATGCAAAGGGCTTCACCAGGCAGTGGTTCATCCCGGCTGCAAGACAGAGCTCTTCTTCTCCGCGCATTGCATTGGCCGTTGCCCCGATGATGGGGATCGAACAGCCTTGACGCCGAAGCTCCTGGGCCAGTTCATAACCGTTGAGTTTCGGCATGTTCACATCGGTCAGCACAACGTTGAAACGACCGGCCTTCCAGATGCAGAGGGCCTCTTCACCGTTCGAGGCCAGCTCCACGCTGCACCCCAGTTCTTCCAGTTGGTCCTTGAGGATCAACTGGTTGATCACGTTGTCTTCGGCCACCAGGACATGCAGGCTGAGCTTTTTCAGCTCGCGGTGATCGGAGTGATCCTCGCTCTGGGCCACCCAGACCCCCTGGGCCTGGCTGACGGCCTGATGGATCGCCCGCAGGTTGTTGGTGTTGATCTGCCAACTGCCGCCGTCGATCCGCGGTTCGTTATGGCCATCGCCGCTGGCGAGCACCAGGGGGCCCTGCCAGTCGGGTTCCAGGCGCTGCTCCACGCTGCCGGGGTGTAGTTCGATCAGTACGTTGCCCCGGGCCCGGTCGGACGGGCTCGGCAGGCTGAACTGGGCCCGGGCACCCCAGCGGCGCAGCCAGCCAGCCACCGATTCGGCCAGTTCACGCACCGGGGACACCACATAGACCATCTCCGGCAGCAATGGGCTGATCAGCGGGGTGTCGCCCTGCACGGCAGAGGCCTCCAGCGGCAGAGTCAGGGTGAAGCTGCTGCCCAGGCCGAGCTCGCTGACCATGCGGATATTGCCGTTCATCAATTGGGTCAGGCGCTGGCAGATCGGCAAGCCCAGGCCGGTGCCGGCGATCACGTTGGTGTTGCCTTCGGTCTGGTAGAAGGGCTCGAAGATCAGTGTCTGGTCGTCCTGGGCAATGCCCCGGCCGGTGTCGGAAACCTGCCAGAGGATGTTGCTGCGCTCGCCATCGCGGCTTTCGGTGCGGACCCGCAGGACAATGCGCCCGGTATCGGTGAACTTGACCGCGTTGTTCAGCAGGTTGCTGAGGATCTGGCGGATCCGGGTGACATCGCCGAGCAGGATCTCCGGCAACTGCGGGTCGACACAGGCATAGAACTGCAGGCCCTTGGCCTGGGCGGCCGCCGCGTAGCCCTGGATGATCTCGTGCACCAGATCCAGGGAGGAGAATTCGCTGAGCTCCAGGGCCAGTTGCCCGGCTTCGATCTTGGACACGTCGAGCACGTCGCAGATCAACTGCAGCAGCGTACCGGAAGAGCCTTCTATGGCTTGCAGGTAATCCTTCTGCTGGTTGTCTAGCTGGGTCCGCGACAGCAGCTCCAGGGTGCCGAGCACGCCATACAGTGGCGTGCGGATCTCGTGGCTCATGGTGGCCAGGAACAGGGTCTTGGCTTCATTGGCGGTATCGGCCAGGCGCTTGGCTTCTTCCAGCGCCGCCTCGATCTGCTTGCGAGCGCTGATATCGCTGAAGGCGCAGAACAGCACGTCCTCACCGTTGTAGCGAGTGGGGGCGGAGCTGAGGTACAGATGGCGCCCGTCGGCGGTTTCAAAGTAGTCCGAGCTGTTGGGGCGGGCCGGGTCGAAGGCCTGCTCGATCCACCCGGAACACAGCTGGTCGCGTTCGCTGCCGTTGCCCAGCCATTGCTGGGACAGGGTGTTTTCCAGCACCACCCGGCCATCGCTGCGGCGCAATACACAGAGTGCCACCGGGGCGATCTGGATCACGTCGCGGCTGAAGGCCTCGCTTTCGACCAGGGCCTGGATCCGGTGCAGGGCGGGGGCGATCAGGCGCACTTCGACCCAGTGGGTCAGCAGGCCGATCAGAGCCATGCCGGTCAGGCTGATGAGCAGCGCCGCCAGCAACTGCGGCCAGAGGCTCTTGAGCAGGTTCTGCAGGTCGAAGGAGTACACCAGCTGCCAGTCGGTAGCCCCCAGCTGCTTGCGGATCACCAGATGGTCGGGCCACCAGCGGCCGCCGAGAAAGCCGAAGAAACTGCCGCCCTGGACGTGGCGTACGTCGGCGCTCAGTCGGGCACTGGGCGCACTGCTGAAAATCAGCCCGCCCTGGGAATTGAACATCATGAAATCCCCGGCGCTCTGGTCGCTGAGGGCGGCGGAGACGCTCTTGCCGTCCATCTCCAGTCCAAGCCAGCCGGAGTGGGCGAAGCGTTCGTCAAGGCGAGTGAAGATGTACAGATGGGCGCCCGCCGCGGAGTTGTCCATCAGCCAAAGTTCTTCGCCGACAGGGATCTGCTCGGGCTTCAGAGCGATCAGCTTGTCCAGCAACCCGCCGGGCAGATCGCTGGTCTGTGGCCGGGTGCTGAACAGGCGTTGCACCTGCAGATCGCGGGTGCCGGGAATGTAGAGCAGGTTCAGTTGCTTGTTTTGCAGGTAGTTGCGCATGCGCAGGGTCAGCCAGATCCCCCACTGGTTGCCCTGCGGTCCACCCAGTTGCAGGTACGTCTCTTCTTGGGAGGCACCGCTGGCGCCTGGGGGGCTGATATGTTCCCCAGGGTCGTAGACCGCCGCCAGGCTCAGGCTTTCCAACAGGGCCGAGCGGCTGGTGAAGAATGCCTGGGCCTCGGCAATGGCGCTGCTCATGTAGCTTTGCCGTTGTGAGAGTTCGTTGTGCAGGCTGGAGCGAAGAAAGTTGTAGACCGCGCCGAACAGGCCGACCAGAAAAATCAGCGCCACGACACGAAGCAGCCGGCGGGCTGCTTCAGGACTGGAAAATAGGGGATTGATCTGATGCAGGTAGCTTTTTAATCTCATGCGCCAACTGTAATTGGGGGCATGCCAAGCAGGGATCAGACAATTCTTAAATCGCCGGGTACAAAGTAGGTTTGTGGCACTTACAGTGTTCAGGCACTTCCTTATCCGTCGAACCTCGCAACTTTCCTCGCCTGTTCATTTTTTCAATGACTATCGTGCAGCCTTCGCGGTTTGAAAAATGCTCGTTGCGTCGATGTTGTGCCTAGACCATTTCCAGGCGCTGCTTGCGCCGTGGCGGAGCAAACACCTGATCCAGGGCCTGCAGGTCCTCGTCGGGCAATTGCAATTGGCCGGCCTGGGCATTCTGACGGATGTGTGCCGGGCGCACCGCCTTGGGAATCACCAGCACGCCGTCCTGGCGCAGCAGCCAGGCCAGGGCCACCTGGGCCGCGGTGACCCCATGGCGCTGGGCGACCTGCAGCAGCACCGGTTCGGCCAGCAAGGCGCCACCCTGGCCGATCGGGCAATAGGCCATGAGCGGCATCCGCCGTTGCTGGCAGGCGGGCAGCAGGTCGAACTCGATACCCCGGGACTCCAGGTTGTACAGCACCTGGTTGGTAGCGCAGGCCGGGGAGTCGAGTTCGTCCAGGTCGGCCACATCGAAGTTGGAGACTCCCCAGCGGCGGATCTTGCCGGCTTCGCGCAGGCGCTCCAGGGCGTCCACGGTTTCCGCCAACGGATACTGGCCGCGCCAGTGCAGCAGGTACAGGTCGATGAAGTCGCTGCCCAGGCGTTTCAGGCTGCGCTCGCAGGCCAGGGGCAGGCCTTTGCGACTGGCGTTGTGGGGGTAGACCTTGCTTACCAGGAACACCTGGTCGCGACGCCCGGCAATGGCCTGGCCGACCACTTCCTCGGCACCGCCTTCGCCGTACATCTCCGCGGTGTCGATCAGGGTCAGGCCCAGGTCGATACCGGTGCGCAGGGCAGCGACTTCCTGATCCCGCAGGTGGCGGTCCTCGCCCATCCGCCAAGTGCCCTGGCCAATCACCGGAACCTGCGTGTCTGCCAGCATCAACGTGCGCATGCTTACCTCCTGGTATCTATCGAGAGTGATCAGTGCAGGGCACAGGGAAGCAAAGCCGGCGGGCAGGGTCAAGGCTGCGCGAGGGCGGGAGGCTGGGTCTTTTATATTCCTAAAAGAGATAACTATCTAATTATTTATTCCTTTTAAGGCTTTTGCCAAAGGCGCATGTTTAGCCCCAGCCGCTCAACTCCTGAGCCCGGTGCCAGCAAAGGACTTTTCAGCATGACCATTCAAGCGATCAACGTACGCAACCAGTTCAAGGGCGTGATCAAGGAGATCCACGAAGGCCAGGTGGTTTCGGAAATCGACGTGCAGACCGCCTCGGGCATTGTCACTTCGGTGATCACCACCCGCTCGGTGCGCGACCTGGAACTCAAGGTCGGCAGCGAAGTGATCGCTTTCGTCAAGTCCACCGAAGTCTCCATCGCCAAGCTCTGAGCCGCACCTGCGGACATCGTCCATTCACAGGGGAGTGAAGCATGCCGCACTCGCTGGATATCACCGCGCTGCCGGTCCTGGACCTGAGCCAATTGCAGGGCCACCCGGAGCAGCGTCGGATCTTTCTCGACGGCTTGCGCCAGGCGGCGCGGGACGTGGGTTTCTTCTACCTGACCGGGCACGGAGTCGACAGCGGCCTGCTGCGCCGGGTGCAGGACCAGGCGCGGGCGTTCTTTGCCTTGCCCGAGGCCGACAAGGCGGCCGTGGGCATGATCCACTCGCCGCACTTTCGCGGCTATAACCAGGCGGCTTCGGAGATCACCCGGGGCCAGCCGGACCTGCGGGAACAGTTCGACCTGGGGGCCGAGCGCCAGGCCTTGCCCCTGGATCCCCACAGCCCGCCCTGGACCCGCTTGCAGGGCCCCAACCAATGGCCGGCGCAACTGCCGGCGTTCAAGCCCGTGCTGCTGGAGTGGCAGCAGGCAATGACCGCCATGTCCCTGCGCCTGTTGCGCGGCTTTGCCCAGGCATTGTCACTGCCGGAACAGGCCTTCGATGGGCTGTACGGCGAACGGCCCAACGAGCACATCAAGCTGATCCGCTACCCTGGCCGCGCGCCGGGGCAGAGCAACCAGGGCGTGGGGGCCCACAAGGATTCCGGGTTCCTCAGCTTTCTGCTGCAGGACCAGCAGGCCGGCCTGCAGGTGGAAGTGGAGGAGGGCCGCTGGATCGACGCGCCGCCCCGGGACAACACCCTGGTGGTGAACATCGGCGAGCTGCTGGAACTGGCCACCCACGGCTATCTGCGCGCTACCGTGCACCGGGTGCAGTCGCCGCCCGCGGATCGCCAGCGGCTGTCCATCGCGTTTTTCCTCGGTGCCCAACTCGATGCCCGGGTGCCGCTGTATCCCTTGCCCGAAGCCTTGTTGCGCGAAGCCCGGGGCCCGGCCAGCGACCCCGACAACCCGCTATTTCGCGAAGTGGGCTGGAACTACCTCAAGGGCCGCCTGCGTTCGCATCCGGACGTGGCCCGGCGTTTCTACCCCGATGCCCTGGTGCCCAAGGCACTGAGTGCCTGACCTTCATCCGCTGCTCAAGGACACTGCCATGCTGAAGAACACCGTCTTGACCCTGGCGTTGCTGGCCAGCCTGGGGGCGGCCCTGCCGACCACTGCGGCGCAGCCGTTGCGGGTAGCCGCCGACCCGGTGCCCCATGCCGAGATCCTCGCCTACGTACAAAAACTCGACCCGCAATTGCAGCTCAAGATCATCGAGATTCCCAATGGCGTGAACTCCAACGAACTGCTGGCCCACGGCGATGTGGACGCCAACTACTTCCAGCACCTGCCGTACCTCAAGTCTCAGGAACAGGCCCTGGGCCAGCCCTTCGCCGTGGCTGCCAGCGTGCACATCGAGCCCCTGGGGATCTATTCCAAGCGTCACCAGCGCTTCGAGCAGTTGCCCCAGGGCGCCAGCGTCGCGGTGCCCAACAATGTCACCAACCTCAGCCGCGCGCTGTACCTGTTGCAGAGCTACCAGTTGATCCGCCTCAAGCCCGGTTTCACCGACCCGGCCCGGGATCAGGCGACCCCCAGGGACATCGCCGACAACCCGAAACAGCTGAAGATCCTGGAGATCGAATCGCCGCAGATCCCCCGGGCCCTGGACGACGTGGACCTGGCGGTGATCAATGGCAACTACGCCCTGGAGGCCGGGCTGGTGCCGGCCAAGGATGCCCTGGGCCTGGAAAAGGCCGAGCACAATCCCTACGCCAACATCCTGGTGACCACCCCCAAGCTGCAGGATGACCCGCGCATCCGTCAGTTGGCCAAGGACCTCAACTCGCCGGAAGTAGCGGCGTTCATTACCCGCACCTACTCGGGCTCGGTGATTCCCGTCACGGACCGCCAGCCATGATCGAGGTCCAGCAGCTTTGCAAGGTCTACGGCGAAGGCCAGCCCGCGGCACTGGATCGGGTTTCGCTGACGGTTCCCGACAGGGCGGTGTACGGCATTCTCGGGCGCAGCGGCGCCGGCAAGTCGACCCTGTTGCGCTGCCTGAACCTGCTGGAGCGGCCCAGCAGCGGGCGCATCCTGATGGACGGCCAGGACCTTGGCGCTTTGTCCGCGAGCGAGCTGCGCCGGCAGCGCCAGGGCATCGGCATGATCTTCCAGGGCTTCAACCTGCTGCATTCGCGCACGGTTGAGGACAACGTCGCGGTGCCTCTGGAAATTGCCGGCCTGGGCAAAAGCCAGCGCCGCGCGCGGGTTCTGGAACTGCTGGAACTGGTGGGTCTTGGCGACAAGGCCCAGGCCTATCCTTCGCAACTGTCCGGTGGCCAGAAGCAGCGGGTGGGCATCGCCCGGGCCCTGGCCGCCGGGCCGCGTTACCTGCTGTCGGATGAGGCCACCAGCGCCCTGGACCCGGAAACCACGGCGTCGATCCTGCAATTGCTGGCGCAGATCAACCGCGAGCTGGGGCTGACCATTGTGCTGATCACCCACGAGCTGGAAGTGGTCAAGGCCATTTGCAGCCACGCTGCGTCCCTGGCGGGCGGCCGGCTGATGGAGAGCGGGGCGGTGGCCGAGCTGCTGGGCAACCCGCAGTCGGCCCTGGGCCGGGCGCTGTTGCCGGGCTACAACCTGCCGTTCAACGGCAGCCAGCCCCAGGCCGAACTGACCTTTTTCGACAACCAGCGCGCGGCGCCGCTGCTGGAGCAACTGAGCCGCCAGCAGGCGCTGGAGCTCAAGGTCCTGGCCGGTGGTGTCGAAGCGGTAGGCGGCCGGCGGGTAGGGCGCCTGCGCATCGCCGCCGCCCCCGCCGACGCCGGCAAATTCCAACAACTGCTGACGGCCCTGGCCCAGCGAGGAATTCGGAGTGAACGCCTGTGAACCGCAGCCTCGATTGGCAGGAACTGGCGCAGCTGCTGCTGACTGCCACGGGTGAAACCCTGTACATGGTGCTGCTGGCCTCGCTGTTCACCCTGTTGATCGGCCTGCCCCTGGGGGTGCTGCTGTTCATCAGCCGCAAGGGCGGCCTGTACCCCATGCCAAGGCTCAACCGGCTGTTGGGCGGGCTGGTCAATCTGGGGCGCTCGCTGCCCTTCGTGGTGCTGCTGATTGCGCTGATCCCCCTGACCCGGCTGGTGGTGGGTACCACCCTGGGCAGCACTGCCGCGGTGGTGCCCATCACCATCGGCGCCTTTCCGTTTTTTGCGCGGATCGTCGAGAACGCCCTGGATGAAGTGGACCGCGGTCGGGTCGAGGCGATCCTGGCCATGGGCGGGCACATCGGCCATGTGATCTTCAAGGCGCTGCTGCCGGAAGCCTTGCCGGCCCTGCTGGCAGGGCTGACCCTGACCCTGGTGATGCTGATCGGTTTTTCCTCCATGGCCGGCGTCATCGGCGGTGGCGGCCTGGGGGACCTGGCGATCCGCTACGGCTATCAGCGGTTCAACAACCAGATCATGGTGGCCACGGTGCTGGTCCTGGTGCTGCTGGTACAGGGGGTACAGAGCTGCGGCGACCGCCTGGTGCGGGCCCTGGCCCATCGCCGCTGAGTACATTCGGGGCGCGTTTCAGCGCCCTTCGTGCTGCTTGCGATAGGCCCCGGGCTGCAGGCCCACGGCCTTGGTGAAGGCCCGGGTGAAGGCGGCGATCGACTGATAGCCCACGGCGGCGCCCACTTGCTCCACTGTCTGGTTGGCCTTGAGCAACTGGCAGGCGTGGCGCATGCGCAGGGCCAGCAGTACCTGCCCCGGGGATTGCCCGGCCAGTTCATTGAACCGCTTGAAGAACGCCGAGCGCGAAAGCCCGGTCAGGGCCGCCATGCTTTCCAGGGGCCAGGCTTCTCCGGGGCGCTGGATCAACTGCTCCAGCAGCGGTGCAAACCCCGGGTGGCGGGCCAGGGCCACCAGGCCGCCGAGGTCCTGGTTGGCGTTGACCTGTTGGCGCAGCACATACAAAAACAGCAGATGGCTCAGGCGTTCCAGCAGCGCCGAGGAGGGCGCCGGGGTGCGCTGGCATTCTTCGAGAATCAGCTGGAACAGCGCCCGGGCTGCGCTCAGGGACGGGTCGCCGGCCCTCAGGATGAGCCAGCCCGGCAGGCTGTCGATGATCAGCGAGGACAGCCCGGGCTTGAAATGGAAAAAGCCGCAGACCAGCCCCACACCGTCCTGGGCTCCCGGCTCCAGGGGCACCATGGGCGTGCGCGGCAGTTGCTGCGCCGCTTCAGCCTGCTGGGCACTGGACAGCCGGTAGCCCAGGTCCTGCAGCAGGAATACCGCGTCCCCGGCATCCAGGCGCAGGGCCTGGGGCGCGCCGTCGATATGCAGCCAGCAATGGCCCTGGACGATCAGGTGGAAGCTGGCCCGGGCCAGGCCCTGGGTGCTGGCGTGCCAGCCTCCGCAGTAGCGTCCGACGTGAAACAGGCTGGCATCGAGTTCCAGGCCTTCTAATAACCAATCAACCAGTGGGCTTGACGAAATCATCTAAGGGAAACACTCAGAAGCAAGTAATCGCTACTTTAGAATATGGATCGGAATTCTTATAACCAACAGACTTGACGCACACCTACACAGCAGGAGTCCACTCCATGTCCCGCGTCACTCTACACACCTTGCACACGGCTCCAGAAGCCGCTCGGCCCTTTCTTGAGAACGCGCTGAAGAACTCGGGCTTTATCCCCAATCTGCTGGGCATCCTGGCCAATGCCCCGGCGGCCCTGGAAACCTACGTCACGGTGTCCGCCCTCAACGGCAAGGCCGAGTTGAGCCTGGCGGAGCGTGAAGTGGTGCAATTGGTGGCCGCCACCACCCATGGCTGCGATTTCTGTGTCGCAGGTCATACCTCGGTGGCCCTGAACAAGGCCAAACTTGCGGACCCGGTGGTCAGCGCCCTGCGCGAGCAGAGCACCTTGCCCGAAGCCCGGCTGGAAGCCCTGGCGGCATTTGCCCGGGAAGTGATCGCCACCCGGGGCAAGGTCAGCGACGCCGGCTATGCCCAGTTCAAGGCGGCAGGATACAGCGAAGGCAATGCGCTGGAAGTGATCCTGGGCATCAGCCTGGCCACCCTGTGCAACTTCGCCAACGTGTTCGCCGGCACTGAACTGAACCCCGAGCTGGCCAAGTATCGCTGGTCAGTGCAAGGTCAATGAGCCAGGGCGCCGGCGGTTGCGCGGCGCCCCCTTTCAAGGAGAAAACCACATGCTCGATGCGCAATTGAGTGAATGGCTGGATGCCCAGGCCCAGGCACTCGACCAGGGCCAGTGCGACCCGCAGCAGGTCCTCGCCCGGCTGGCGGGCGCCGAGGTACTGCGGGTCGGTATCGACCCGGCTCAGGGCGGCAGCGGCGGCGACCTGACCGATGCTCTGGAAGTCATGGCCAGCGTGGCCAGCCATTCCCTGGCGGCGGCCTTTGTCTGCTGGGGCCAGCGAGCCTTTATCGAATACCTGCTGCACAGCCCCAATGCCGGTTTGCGCCAGCGCCTGCTGCCCTCGTTGCTCAGCGGCGAGCTGGCCGGTGCCACCGGGCTGTCCAATGCCATGAAGTTTCTCTCGGGGATCGAGGCCTTGCAGGTCCGGGCCCGGGAACAGGAGCAGGGCTGGAGCCTCAACGGTCGTTTGCACTGGGTCACCAACCTGCGCAAGAGCGGGTTCGTGGTGGCGGCGGCCATCGAGCGCGAGGAGGGCGGCGCGCCGTTCATCCTGGCGATCCCCGATGCCTTGCCCGGGTTGCAGCGCTCCGATGACCTGCAACTGATGGCCCTGCAATCGAGCAACACCGCTGCCCTGGAACTGAACCAGGTGGCGGTGGCCCGTGACTGGCTGCTGCACGAGGATGCCCGAGTGTTCCTGCCGGCGGTGCGCCCGGCCTTTCTCGGCCTGCAATGTGCCCTGGCCATCGGCCTGGCGCGCCGGGCCCTGAGCGAGGTGGAAAAGCACGTCGAGGGCGCCCGTTCGATCCTCCACGAACCCTTGCTGGAACAACGCCAGCACCTGGAGCAGACCGTCGGCGAACTCAAGAGCGGCCTGCTCGACGGGCGCTTCCTGAGCCAGCCCGGGGCGCTGTTCCGGGTGCGCATCGCCCTGGCGGAAGCCACCGCCAACGCCGTGCAACTGGAGCTGCAGGCCAGCGGCGGCAAGGCCTACCTCAGCGAGTTCGGCAGCGGCTTTGCCCGGCGCTGGCGCGAGTCGGCCTTCGTGCCCATCGTCACCCCGAGCCTGGTGCAACTGCGCGCCGAACTGCAACGCCAGGCGCGGAATGCGGCAGCATGAGCGGCCTGTTGAACGCACAGGCGATCAGCCTCGGCTACCCCGCGGCGCAAGGCTGGCACACGGTGCTGGAGGATTTCGACCTGCACCTGCAGGCCGGCGAGGTGGTGTCCATTCTCGGCCCCAGCGGGGTCGGCAAATCCAGCCTGCTGCGGGTCCTGGCCGGCCTGCAGAAGCCCCACGCCGGGCAGGTCAGCCTGTTGGGCGAGCCCCTCGACGGCCCTCATCCGCGGGTCGCGGTGGCATTCCAGGACCCCAGCCTGCTGCCCTGGCTGAACCTGGAGCACAACGTCGCCTTCGGCCTGGATTTTGCCCGCCAGCCGCACCTGAGCCCGCGCCAGCGCAAGGAACGCATCGACCAGGCGATTGCCGCAGTGGGCCTGGAACACGCCCGCCAGCGCTATCCGGCCCAACTGTCCGGCGGCATGGCCCAGCGCACCGCACTGGCCCGCTGCCTGGCGCGCCAGCCCCAGGTGCTGCTGCTGGATGAACCCTTCGGCGCGCTGGACGAGGTGACCCGCGCCGACATGCAGCAACTGCTGCTCAAGGTGATCGGCCAGCACCGCACCGCGGCGCTGCTGATCACCCACGACATCGACGAAGCCCTGCTGCTGTCCGATCGGGTGCTGCTACTGGGTAACAGCCCGGCGCGCACCCTCGGCCAGTGGCACATCGAGCTGCCGGCGCCGCGCGCCGAGCGGATCGAGGAACTGGGCGCGCTGCGCATCGAGATTCTCAAGACCCTTCGGCGGGCGAGCCGCAACCCCCACACTTCCCCTTTGCCTGCACCGTCGGAGATTGACCATGTGCCTGGACGACTTCACTCATACCCGTCGTGACTTTCTCAAGCTCAGCGCGCTGCTGACTGCCGGCGGCGCCTTGCCGCTGCTCAACAGCCTGCAGGCCCGCGCCGCCCAGGAACCGGACGCGCCGGTGCGCATCGGCTACCTGCCGATCACCGACGCCACGCCCTTGCTGGTGGCCCACAACAACGGTCTGTTCGAGGCCGAGGGCATCAAGGCCGAGCGCCCGGTGCTGCTGCGCAGTTGGGCCCAGGTGATCGAGGCGTTCATTTCCGGGCAGGTCAACGTGATTCACCTGCTGTCGCCGATGACCGTCTGGGCCCGCTACGGCAGCCGGGTGCCGGCCAAGGTGGTGGCCTGGAACCACGTCGGCGGTTCCGGCCTGACCGTGGCCCCGGGCATTACCGAGGTCAAGCAACTGGCGGGGCAGTCGGTGGCGATCCCGTTCTGGTATTCGATCCATAACGTGGTGGTGCAGCAACTGTTTCGCGACAACGGCCTGGTGCCGGTGAGCAAGGCCGCCGGCAGTGCCCTGGGGGCCAACGAGGTCAACCTGGTGGTGCTGCCGCCTTCGGACATGCCGCCAGCCCTGGCCAGCAAGCGGATTGCCGGCTACATCGTCGCCGAGCCGTTCAATGCCCTGGCCGAGGAACTCAAGGTGGGCCGGGTGCAGCGCTTTACCGGGGATGTGTGGCGCAACCACGCCTGCTGCGTGGTGTTCATGCACGAGCATGACCTGGACAACCGTCCCGAATGGTCGCAGAAGGTGGTCAACGCCATCGTCAAGGCCCAGCTGTGGACCCGCGACCACCGCGCCGAGGCCGCGCAACTGCTGTCCAAGGACGGCGCCAACCGCTACACGCCCCACGCGCCCCAGGTGCTCAACCGGGTGCTGGCGCCCGCGGCGGCCGACCGCGAGGCCTACCTGGCCAGCGGCGCGATCCAGCACAGCCACTGGGACGAGCAGCGCATCGACTTCCAGCCGTATCCGTTCCCCAGCTACACCGAAGAGTTGGTCAAGCGCCTCAAGGACACCCTGATCGAGGGCGACAAGGGCTTTCTGGCCGGCCTTGACCCGGCACACACCGCCAAGGACCTGGTGGACGATCGCTTTGTGCGCAACGCCATCGCCTCGGTGGGCGGGCTGAAGGCCTTCGGCCTGGCGGACAGCTTCGAGCGCAGCGAGGAGTTCGGTCTTTGATGGGCAAGCAACCTTCTTCCCTGAGCCATTGGCTCCTGGGGCTTGCCGGGCTGTCGAGCCTGCTGCTGGGCTGGTGGCTGGGGGTGCACCTGCTGGGTGATGGCAACGGCCTGGCTGCGCGTTTCTCCCCCGAGGCGACCTTCGCCAGCCTGCTGGAACTGCTGGGGCGTGGCGAGCTGTACGAGCATGTGCTGGTGAGCCTCAAGCGGATCCTGGTGGGTTTGCTCCTGGCCTTGCTGATCGGCGTGCCCCTGGGCCTGCTGGTGGGCAGCTACCGGCACCTGGAGGCAGCCACCACCCCGGCGTTCCAGTTTCTGCGGATGATCTCGCCGCTGTCCTGGATGCCGGTGGTGGTGATGCTGATGGGGGTAGGGGACCAGCCGATCTACTTCCTCCTGGCGTTCGCCGCGCTGTGGCCGATCCTGCTCAACACCGCGGCCGGCGTGCGCCAGCTGGACCCGCGCTGGCTGCAACTGAGCCGCAGCCTCAGCGCCACCCGCTGGGAGACCCTGCGCAAGGTGATCCTGCCCGGGGTGCTGGGGCATGTGCTGACCGGGGTACGGCTGTCCATCGGCATCTTGTGGATCGTCCTGGTGCCCTGCGAAATGCTTGGGGTCAGCGCCGGCCTGGGCTACTTCATCCTCGACACCCGGGACCGCCTGGCCTATTCGGAACTGATGGCCATGGTGCTGCTGATCGGCGTGTTGGGTTTTGCCCTCGACGCCCTGGCCCGTGGCCTGCATCGCCGCTGGTCCCACGCCTGAGGCCCGCCGGTGGGCCCGGCGCGACACCGGCGGCGCCCCCGTAGGAGCCGGCTTGCCGGCGAATGGGCCCTCAAGCCTTGCACCGCCCCTGCGGGCGCCTTCGCTGGCAAGCCAGCTCCTACGGCCCAGCGTAATCGCGGTGCTACCTGCGTAGGAGCCGGCGCAGCGCCGGGGTGCCTGGACGATCAATGCCCCACCAGTTCCTCCAGCAACTGCTCTTTGTAGCCTTGCAACACGGGTGAAGAGCGGTCCCGGGGATGGGGCAGGTCGACGCGGATCTCATGCTTGATCCGCCCCGGATGCGCGTCCATCACGATTACCCGGTCCCCCAGGTACAGCGCTTCTTCAATGTCATGGGTGACCATGATCACCGTGCAGCGCTGCTGCACCCAGATACGTTGCAGTTCGTGCTGCAGGCGCACCCGGGTCAGGGCATCCAGCGCCCCCAGGGGTTCGTCCAGCAACAGCACCTTGGGCTGGTTGATCAGCGCCCGGGCAATGGCGCCGCGCTGGGCCATGCCGCCGGAGAGCTGATGGGGGTAGGCCTGCTCGAAGCCTTGCAGGTTGACCAGGGCGATGTGCTCGGCCACCCGGCGCTGTTTCTCGGCTTCGGACAAGGGGTGGTTCTTCAGTGCCAGGGCGATGTTCTGGGCCAGGGTCATCCAGGGAAACAGCCGATGGTCCTGGAACACGATGCCCCGCTCCAGGCTGGTGCCGGTCACTGGCTTGCCGTCCAGCAGCATCTGCCCCTGATAGTCACCCTCCAGGCCGACGATCAGCCGCAGCAGGGTGGATTTGCCGCAGCCGCTGGCACCGACAATGCTGACGAACTCTCCGGGCTGGACGTCCAGGTCGATGCCTTGCAGCACCGGCAGGGCCTGGCCCTGGATCCGGTAGCTCTTGTTCAGGCCGCGCAGCTGCAGGGCCCCGGTCAGGGCGTGGAGATGAGTGGGGAGCGGGGCGTGTTGGGCGATCGCATTCATGGGGAGGCCTTAACGGGTAGGGCGCCAGCGCAGCAGGCGGCGGCTCAGAAGGGTCAGTAGCAATGTCATCAGGTAGCCGCACAGGCCGATGCACAGCACGCAGAGCACTATCACTTCCATGCGTGAGCCGGCTTCGGCGTTCATCATCAGGTTGCCCAGGCCGGCCCCGGAGGACAGGAACAGCTCGCTGCCCACCGCCGTCACCCAGGCAAAGGCCAGGGCCTGCAACAGGCCGGTGGCAATGCTCGGCAGGGCCGCCGGCAGGAGGATGTGCCGCAGCCGCTGCGCCGGGTTTAGCACCAGCACCTGGCCGACCTCGCGGTAGCGCCGTTCCACCTGGCAAAAGCCCTGGTAGGTGTTGAGCACCATGGGGTAGAAGGCCGCGAGGCTGACGATCAGCATCTTGGAAAACTCACCGTTGCCGAACCACATGGCAATCAGCGGAATCCAGCCGAGCATCGGCACCTGGCGGATCGAATGGAACAGCGGGCCGATCAGGCGGTTGGCCAGGGTCGAGAGGGCCATCAGGGCTCCCAGCATGACCCCGGCCAGGGTCCCCAGCAGCAGGCCGCCGCTGGCCCGGCCCAGGCTGGCCAGCAGGTTGACCGGCAACTCGCCGTTGCCCAGCAGCTCCAGCAAGGCGCTGGCGATGGTGGAGAGCGGCACGAAGGCGTAGGCCCCGGCGGCGTCCTGGCGGGACAGGTATTCCCAGCCGCCGATCAGCAGCAGGGGCAGCAGCAGGCCGCGAAACTTGGCCAGTAGAGTCGTCATGCAAGGGCTCCTAGCGGGTTTGCCAGCGCAGCACGCGCTGTTCCAGGCGGCGGAAGGAGAAGTCCAGGGCAAAGCCGATCACGCCGGTGACCACTATCCCCACCATCACCACATCGATGCGCAGCATCTGCCGGGCCATCTCGATCATCTGCCCCAGGCCGCTGTCGGCGGCCAGCAGTTCGGTGGCCACCAGCACCACCCAGCAGCGGGTCAGGCCGATGCGCAGGCCGGTGATGATCGGTGGTGCCGCGGCGGGCAGGGCGATCTGGCGCACCAGGGTCGGCCAGCGCAGGCGGTAGACGTCGGCCACCTCGAAGTAACTGCGGGGAATGGCCTTGACCCCCTCGCTGGCGGCCAGGGCCACGGGGAAGAACGCAGTCTTGGCGACGATGACGATCTTGAAGGTTTCATCGATGCCCAACAGCAGCACGAACATCGGGATCAGGGCGATGCTGGGGATCTGCCGCAGGGTATGGAACAGCGGCGCGCAGTACGCCTCGACGGTCTTGGACAGGGCCATCAGCACCCCGAACACCAGGCCGCCAAGGGCCCCCAGGGCAAAGCCCAGGCCCAGGCGCGACAGGCTGTTGTGCAAATGCTCCAGCAACTCGCCGCTGGCCAGCAGGGTTTCGAAGGTGTGCAGCACCTGGGCCGGCGGTACCAGCAGGTTGCGCGGGAAGATCCCGGCCTGGGCCACCAGGGTCCAGAGCAGCAACAGGGCCAGGGGCGAGACCAGCCAGGTCAGGGAGGTGAGCGTGCAGCGCAAGGAATGAGCCATGGCGGTTCTTATATCGGCGAAGTACCCGATGCCTATCGCAAGACCTGTGCCATCGCGCGCTCGTAGGAGCTGGCTTGCCAGCGAAAGCGTCGGCCGGGGCGGTGCAAGGCTTACGGGCCTGTTCGCCGGCAAGCCGGCTCCTACGGGGCGGGCGGGCCTGCGGGATGCATCTGGCGGCTGTAGGAGCTGGCTTGCCAGCGAAGGCGTCGGTCGGGGCGATGCAGGGCTTACGGGCCTGTTCGCCGGCAAGCCGGCTCCTACGGGGCGGGCGGGCCTGCGGGATGTATCTGACGGCTGTAGGAGCTGGCTTGCCAGCGAAGGCGTCGGCCGGGGCGATGCAGGGCTTGCGGGCCTGTTCGACGGCAAGCCGGCTTCTACGGGAGGAGCGGCGTGTGGGTGGGTTGTGGGCGCTGGCGTGCCAGCGAAACTGATGCCTGGGCAGCAGCCACTGCTGCCAGGGCAACACCCCGGCAGCAGTCCGGCCTCAGAAGTCGTAGCTGAGGCTGGTGTAGTAGAACGCGCCCTGGGCGCCCTCGGGGCTGGTGATGGAGTATTTCGGCACGCCATACAACTGTGCCCCGGATGCCTTGTCCGGGTGGGTGTCGAACAGGTTGATGGCGCCCACCGACAGCTTCAGCGCCTTGTCGAAGTGGTAGCTGATGTCCAGGTCAGTGACCCATTGCGCGCTGAAGGTCTGGTCCAGGGTCGGGTTGCTGGCGTTGAGGCTCTTCCATTGCCCGTACCGGCGTTGTGCCAGGGTCAGGCCCCAGCTGTCGTACAGCCAGTTGGCGCTCAGGGTCAGCTTGTTCTTCGGGGTGCCGTCCTCGATCAGGCCCTGGGTGGTGCGGCCGACGATCTGCGAACCGGCGATGTTGCCCACGTCCCGCAGGGCGGTGATCCTGGTGTTGTTCTGGCTGTAGCCGCTGGACAGGTTCAGGCGCCCCCATTGCTGCAGGTCCAGTTGGTAGTTGCCGGTCAGCTCGACGCCATCGGTGCGGGTGTCGGCGACGTTGGTGTAGAACGCCGCGCTCTGGATGTTGGCGTAAGGGGTGCCGGCAAAGATCGGCGTGACCACCGAGGCCGGCAACTGGTCGGACAGGGTGATGCGGTTGTCGATGTTGATCCGGTACGCATCCAGGGTCACCGAGGCGTTGGCCAGCGGCCGCCAGACCAGGCCCAGGGAGTAGTTGGTGGACTCCTCGGGCTTCAGCGCCTTGCCCCCCAGCAGCTTGGCTTCCGGGCTGTCGGCGCGCAGGGTGCGTTGCTGCACCTCGACGTAGTTGCCGCTGCCCGGCGGTTGCTCCACCACCTGCACGCTGAACGAGGACAACCCGCTCTGCACCAGGGACGGCGCCCGGTAGCCGGTGCTGGCGGTGGCCCGCGCGGCGAGCTGCGGGGTGAAGTCGTAACGCAGCGACAGCTTGCCGTTGGTGGTGTCGCCAAAATCCGAGTAGTGCTCGGTGCGCACCGCGACCCCGGCCTGGAATTTCTCGGTGATCTGGCCTTCGACGTCGATATAGGCGCCCCAGACCTTGCGCTCAAGGGATGCGGCGTCGACCTGGGTAATGCCCGAGTAGTAGCCGGGAATGCGCCGCCCGGTGACCGGGTCCACGGTATTGAACAGCGGCCCGTTCTGCCAGCCCGCCGCTTCGCCGGCGCTCAGTTCGTAGTTCTCCTGGCGCCAGGCCAGGCCCGCCGACAGGGTCAGGGGCTTGAACAGCAGGTCGGTGGGGAAGTCCCGCACCCAGTCCAGGGTCAGGTTGGTCTGGTCGGCCTCGCGCTTGCCGGTGTAGATCTTCGCCGGGCTGGCCTCGCCCCAGCTGGGGTTGATGGCGTTGCGGTCGGCGGATTTCAGGCTGTTGTCACCGTGGTTCAGCGCCAGGTCGAACTTGCCCAGGCGTTCGTCCTCGTAGCGCAGGCCACCGGTCAGGGCATAGTCCTCCAGCGAGTAGCGGGTGATCGGCAGGCGGCCGTCGGGGTAGCGTTGCAGGGCGTCGCTGCCGTAGTTGTTGCGCAAGGTGGTGGGCGGGTCGAAGAAGCCTTCGGCGTCGGTGTTCTTGTGGGAGTAGGTGGCAAAACCGTAGGCGGTCAGCCCCTCGCCCAGGCCGAACTCGCTGTTGGCGGCGAAGTTGTACTGGTCCGAGACATTGCCCGAGCCCCAGCGCCAGGTGCGGTAGCGGTTGTTCTGCTCCCGCGGCGTCTGGGTGCTGGTGGAGCCGGGGTAGAAGATCCGGTTGTCGGGGTTGGTGTCACTGGCCGGGTCCTGGCTGCCGGCATCGAAGCTCAGGGTCAAAAAGCCGTCGTTGGGCAGGCTCAAGCCCTTCCAGCCGCTGAGCTTGCGTTGCAGGCCATCGCCCTTGTCGTAGCCGCCGAAGCGATAGCCGAGGTTGCCGCCGTCGTCCTTTTCCTTGAGCACGATATTGATCACCCCGGCGATGGCGTCGGAGCCGTACTGGGCGGCGGCGCCGTCGCGCAGGATCTCCACTCGTTCGATGGCGCTCAGGGGGATCAGGCTCAGGTCCACCGCGGCGGCGCCGCGGCCGTTGACCAGGCTCTGGCGGGTGACGTTGGCGCTGGTGTGGCGGCGCTTGCCATTGACCAGCACCAGCACCTGGTCTGACGCCAGGCCGCGCAGGGAAGCACCCTGGGCGATGGAGCCGGCGAAGGCGCCCTGGGGCGACTGCGGGTAGCTGAACGAAGGCGAGAGGGCGGTGAGGGCACCGGACAGGTCGCTGGCCCCGGTCTGCTGCAACTGCTGGGCGGACAGCACGTCCACCGGTGCGGCGCTTTCCAGGGCCGTTACATCACTGCGCCGGGTGCCCAGCACCACCACCGTGTCCAGGTGATCGGCGCTGGCGCCGGGGGCATTGCTTGAGGTCTGGGCAGCGAACGCGGGCACGGCAAGGCTGCCGACGACCAGCGCCACGGCGCCGGCCAACGGATTGCGATGGAACATCTTTGGATTCCTTGTGAAATGAATGACCCCAATCGCCCCTGTAGGCGCTGGCTTGCCAGCGAAGGCGTCGTCATGGACGGCGCAAGGCTTGCGGGCCTCTTCGCCGGCAAGCCGGCTCCTACAGGGTGGGTGCGGTGGTGGGCGATACCGGCGGCCCGGAAATCAGGGTTCGGGTGGCCTGCCGCGGGCGTCAGAAGCGGCTGGTGACGCTCAGGCCCACGGTGCGCGGGTCGCCGTAGGTGATGACGTATTGCCCCAGGGTGCCGTTGGGCCGGCCATGGACCTGGTAGCGGCGGTCGGTGAGGTTGTTGACGAAGCCGGTGACGCTGAGCTTTTCATCCGGGCTGAACCAGGTCAGGCGGGTGTTGGCCAGGGTGTAGTGGGGCTGGCTCAGGGTCTTGTCGGCGCTGCTCTGGCGGTCGGCGAGGAAGTACTCCTTGTCGCGGAAACTCACGTCGCCGCCGGCCACCAGCTTGCCGCCGATCTCCAGGGGAATGGTGTAGTCGGCCCCCAGGGACACCACGTTGCGCGGCGAGCGCACGAAACTGTTGCCGCTGTAGTCGCCGGTGACCGCGCCGGTGTTGGGGTTGGTGTTCTTGAAGTCGGTGTACTCGGTATCCAGGAACGAGATCGCCGCCCGCAGGTGCAGATAGTCGGTGGGCTGGCCTTCGAACTCCAGTTCCGCGCCCTTGACCTTGCCCTTGGCGCCATTGGTCAGGGCCGTGGTGAGCACGCCGTTGTTGACCGTCAGCAGGTTCACCTGGATGTCCGAGTAGTCGTAGTAGAAGACGTTGGCGTTGGCCGTCAGGCGGTGGTTGAACCATTCCGACTTGAGGCCGATCTCGTAGGCGTCGAGTTTCTCCGGGTCCACCGTGGTCAACTGCGCCAGGCTGGTGGACAGCCCGGTATTGAAGCCCCCGGAGCGGAAACCGTGGGCGTAGCGCAAGAACACCCGGACGTTGTCGTTGATCCGGTATTCCGGGGTCAGATCGTAGGTCCAGGCTTCCCAGGTCTTGCTCTCGTCGCGGCTGCCATTGCTGCCGGCGGCGCCCAGGGGGATCAGCGGGCCGTTGGCCGTGGCCCGGGTGAGCTGGGTCAGGTCCAGGTCGATGTCTTTCTTTTCCTGGGTCCAGCGCAGGCCGCCGGTCACGGTGAAGTTGTCGGTGAAGTCGTAGGTCAGGTTGCCGAACAGCGCGTAGCTGTCGGTGGTGTGCTGGTAGTTGAGGTCGCGAAAGTCGGTGGCGCCGCCGGTCTGGTTGGAGCCGGTGCCGTTGGGCGTGGGGCCCGGGGTGATGAGGCGCTTGGCCGAGCTGTCCAGGTCCTCATGGAAGTAGTGCACCCCCGCCAGCCAGCGCAGGGTTTCCTGCTGCGGCGAGGCCAGGCGCAGTTCCTGGGAGTACTGGTTGTAGCGGTTGTCGCTGATGGCCGCGCCGTTGACTTCGTAGGGGGTGTAGTCGGCGTCGCTGGTGGACTGCCCGCGAATGTAGTCGTAGGCGCTGATGGAGGTCAGGGTGTAGTCCCCCAGGTGCCAGTTCAGGGTCAGGGACGTACCGTCGTGATCGAGCTTGGCATCCTCGTTGACGTTGAGGGCGATGTTGCGTCCGTCGGGCCGCTGGTAGCCGACGTTGTAGTAACGGCCCACCGGCAGCGAGCCGTTGCTGCCGTCACCCTTGTATTCCCGGGCGTGGATCTTCAGCAGGGCGTCCAGGTCCGGGTTGAGCCTGGCCAGGAACTGCAGGCGCACGGCCTTCTTGTCGACGTCGCCGTAGGTATGGTCGTCGGTGAGGTTCTTCTGGAAGCCGTCGCGTTCTTCCGAATACAGCGACAGCCGCGCCGCCAGCCTGTCATCCACCAGGGCACCGCCGATGGCGCCATTGAGGATGCGCTCGCTCTTGCTGCCGATGCCCAGGGTGCCGTAGCCGTCGGTGTCGAAGGTCGGCTTCTTGGAAATCACATTGACCGCACCGGCAGTGGTGTTCTTGCCGTACAGGGTGCCCTGGGGCCCGCGCAGGATCTCGATGCGCTCCAGGTCGAACAGCGGCCCGCCGCCGGCGATGGGCGCGTTGAGGTAGACATCATCGGCATAGATGCCCACCGGGAACACCGTGGCCGCCCCGGTGTCGCCCGTGCCCAGGCCGCGGATGTACCAGCGTGGGCGGCCGTCGCCGTCGGGGTTCTTGGCCGAGGCGTTGGGGATGAAGGTGGTGATGTCGCCCATGTTGCGCACCCCGTCGGTCACCAGGCTGGTGCCCTGTACGGCGGACACCGCCACCGGAACCTCTTGCAGGGTTTCCTCCCGGTGCTGGGCGGTGACGGTGACGGTCTTCAGGGCGGGTTCGCTGCTGTTCCCGGTGGTGTCGGTGTCTGTGGTTTCGGCGGCCAGCAGGCCCTGGCTGAATGTGCCCCCGGTGAGCGCCAGTGCCAGCCATAGACTCTTGGTGATCGGATTAAGCTTATGCATGTTGAACTCCCCCATTTAAAGTTTCGCTAAGAGGGCTAGAGCAGAGAACGTGCCAAGAGGCTTAGTGGGTTTTATGGGTAAGCGTTAGTTTGATCAACTCATTGAAAAACAAGGTTTATTTTTAATTGGTCTGAGTGTTTTAGAGGGGTGTTTGGCAGGCGTGAAAAGTTGCGGGCCAGAGGTTTAAAACATCCTGCGCAGGATTCAGCAGAAGTTGCTTGGCTGGTGCTGCTGGAGCAGCACCGATTGCCCGCTGGACTGTTGCTGCGCCAGCACCGGCCCCCCAGCCCGTAGGAGCCGGCTTGCCGGCGAAGAGGCCCGCGAGACATGCATCGCCTGGGCTGGCGCCTTCGCTGGCAAGCCAGCTCCTACGGGTTCCACCGTCAGTTCGTCGGGTTATACCGCCACGCGAGAGGTGGAGCCGATGACCGCCTCCAGCACACTGAAGTCGATCCACTCGCGCACGTCGAAACGCCGGGGAATGAACTGCCAGCGATGCAGGAAATCGGTGAAGTCCTGCAAGGCCTCGATGGATCGCGCATCCAGGGTGGTGCGCAGGCGTCGGTGGGCATCCTCGCCATAGGCGGCCGCCACCCAGTACTCGCTGGTGTTCAGTTCCCGGGCTAGGAAGCGCCGGGTTTCCTCGGGGTTGGCCCAGGCCCATTGTTCGGTGCGCAATACGGTGTCGACGATCTTCACGCTGGCGTCGAAGTGCTCGCGCAGCAGGTGGGTGTCCACGGTCAGGGTACGCGGGGTGCCGTTGTTGGAGCGGATCAGCGGGTCGGGGTGGGAACCGGTGTCCACCACCACCTGCAGGCCGAACTCGTTGGCCAGGTGCACGGCGTGGGCGCCCTTGAGGAAGATCGCGTCGATATCGCCCCGCAGCAGGCCGATCAGTTCGTTGTTGCGCCGGCTGAAGCGGGTCACCCCAAGGCTCACTTCGGAACCGTACAGGTGCTGTTTCTGCTCATCGCTGTAGGTGCCGCCGTAGGGGTAGTCCACCAGTTCCACGTCGGCCACTTCCAGGCCTTCTAACCTGAGGGCGTTCTCCAGGCCGCGCAGGGCCTGGGCCCGGGTGAAGTCGATCTGCACGTTGGCCCACTTGGGCAGGCCGAAGCGCCGGTTCTTCAGGTCGCGGATGCTCTTCACGCCGCTTTCGGCGGTGGTCAGGATCAACTGCACCTCGTCGCTCCAGGACAAGCCCAGGACCCGGGTCTGCACGCCGCTGGAGTAGGCCCAGATGGCCGGGATGTTGCCGCCGTGGCGCACCGAGTTCTGCAGGTGGTGGTCGTAGTGGGCCTCGCGCACTTCGCGTTCGCTGGATTCGCGCAGGGACTGGATATTGGTGCCGAACGGCAGGAAGGCCTCTGCCAGGCGTCCGGACTGTACCGCGATGCCGAGCCCGGTGGGCACCGGGCTGTGGGTGTACCAGAGGGTATCGAGTGATTTGCTCATAAGGGTCTTCAGTTCGAATCCATGAAACCTGGCGCGGTCAGCCGGCCAGAGCGGTAGGGGTAGCCAGCAGCGCATCCAGCGGCCGGCGGTCGATCCATTGGCGCACATCCACCTGCTGCGGGATGAAGCGCCAGCGCCGCAGGAAGGCGCTGAAATCCTGCAGCGCGTCGATGGCCTGTTCTTCCAGGCCGGTGCGCAGGCGCAGGTGGGCATCCTCGCCATAGGCGGCGCTGATCCAGTACTCGCTGCTGTTGGTTTCCCGGGCCAGGTAGCGGCGGGTGTCTTCCGGGTGGTGGTGGGCCCAGTCTTCGGCCCGCAGCACCGCGCCGAGAATCCCGGTGGCGACGTCCAAGTGCTGCTCCAGCAGATGACTGTCCACTGTCAGGGTGCGCGGTGTGCCGTTGTTGCAGCGGATCAGCGGGTCGGGGTGGGCGCCGGTGTCGATCAGGGTACGCAGGCCGAACTCGTGGGCATGGCGGGCGGCGCTGGCGCCCTTGAGGAAGATAGCGTCGACTTCGCCTCGCAGCAGGCCCTGCAGTTCCAGGTTGCGTCCGCTGCTGGGCTGGGCGCTGACCGGGGTGTCGGCCAGGGTCTGCACCTGGGGGTCGCTGAAGGTGCCGCCGTAGCGGTAGTTCACCAGTTGCAGGTCGCCCACTTGCAGGCCGTCCAGGCCCAGGGCGTTTTCCAGGCCGCGCAGGGCCTGGGCGCGGGTGAAGTCGATCTGTGCGCCGGCCCAGTCCGGCAGGCCGAAGCGTCGGCCCTTGAGGTCCTTGATGCGGTGGATGCCGCTGTCGGCACGGGTCAGGATCAGTTGCACCTCATCGGCCCAGGACAGGCCGATCAGCCGGGTTTCCCGGCCCTGGGCCCGGGCCCAGAGGGCCGGGATGCTGCCGCCGTGGCGCACCGAGTTGCGCAGGCTGTGATCGAAGTGCGACTCGCGCACGGCCTGGTCGCTGGACTCGCGCAACGACTGCACCTGGGTGCCGAGGGCGCCGAGGCTCTCTTGCAGCCAGCCTTTCTGCACGGCAATGCCCAGGCCCGTGGGGACCGGGCAGCGGGTGTACCAGAGGGTATCCAGAGGATGGGACATGAACGGGCTCCTTATAGGCTCAGGCGCGGGCCTGTAGCGGCGTCGCCTGGGCGACGGGGCGTTGCTGCACCAGGGGCAGGACTTCCTGGCCGATGCGCAGGGCTTCTTCCAGGTGCGGGTTGCCCGCCAGGATGAAGGTGGAGAAACCGGCATCGCGGTACTCCGCCAGGCGCTCGGCAACGTTCTGGTGGCTGCCCACCAGGCCCACGGTGGGCCCCGGCTTGGCCTTGGCGAAGCCGGCCCAGAGGTTGGGGCCGAGGATCAGGTCGTCGAAGCGGTCGACGTTCTGGTGGTAGGCGGTCTGCCGCGCTGCGCCCACCGAATCCGAGCCGCTGGTGAAGTTCTTGGCGATCAGGCTGCCCTTGCCTTCGAGCTTGTCGAACTGGCGGCGCAGGTCGGCCCAGGCCTGCTCTTCGGTTTCCCGGGCGAACAGATCGACCCGCAGGCCGAAGCGCACCGTGCGCCCCTGTTTGTCCGCCAGCTCGCGAACTCGCTCGATGTGGGGCTTGAGCTGGTCGATGGGCTCGGCCCAGTTGAGGTAGACGTCGGCGTGCCGCGCCGCCACGTCCAGGGCCGCATCGGAGAAACCGGAAAAATACACCCCCGGCTTGCGCTCCTGCTGCAGGCCCGGGGGCAGGGCGCCGTTCTCCAGTTGGTAGATATCGCCGTCATAGGAGAAGCGTTCGTTCTGCCACAGGCCCTGGATGATGTCGAGGAACTCGCCGGTACGCTGGTAACGCCGGTCGTGGTCCAGGTAATCGCCATTGGCTCGCTGGCTGGCCGGGTTGCCGCCGGTGATGATGTTCCAGTCCAGGCGGCCGTGGCTGAGGTTCTGCAGGATCGCCGCCTGTTGGGCGGCGTAGGCCGGCAGGGTCCAGGTGGCCTGGAAGGCGATCAGAAAGCGGATGCGCCGGGTTTCCCGGGCCAGGGCCGCGGCCACCACCCAGGGCTCGGGGCCGGTAGGCAGCAGGGCGCCTTCGAAGCCCGCCAGCTCGGCGGCCTTGGCCACCTGGGCGATGTAGTCGATGTAGGTGAAACCGTCGGGCTCGCCGTTGGCCAGGCGCCCGGGGGCGATATGCCCGGCACGGGGGTGGGGGTTGCCGCGATTGTGCTTGTCGGTGCTCAACTGCGGGCCGTCGGTGCCCAGCGGCAGGCGCCAGAAAAATTCAGTGCTCATGGGTGCTCCTGATTCAGTAACGCGTTGCGCCGCGCGGGTGCGAAGACGCCTGTCAGGGGGTAATTGCAACGGCCATGCCATGGCCGTCGCAGCCCACCATGGCGGGGGTTCGGGGGCTTCAGCCGGCCTCGCGCAGGGCCCTGGTGCTGCTGTAGCAGCACCCCGGCAGCAACCGCTGCTGAGCGCGCAACAACCCAGTGCCTCCTTGCCGGCGAAGAGGCCCTTGAGCCTTGTGCTGTCCTTGCGGGCGCCTTCGCTGGCAAGCCAGCGCCTACAGCTGGCGTGATACCGGCGGTGCTTGTGTAGGAGCCGGCTTGCCGGCGAAAGGGGCCGCGGGGTTTGCGCCGCCGGGTTGGTCGGCGCTACGCAAATAGGCCTGGTACAACGCCGCATAGGCGCCGTTCTGCCGGATCAACTGCTGATGCGGTCCCTGTTCCACCAGTTGGCCGTGGCGGATCACCGCGATCCGGTCGGCGTCGCGGATGGTCGCCAGGCGGTGGGCGATGATGATCGCCGTGCGCCCCTGGCACAGCCGGCGCAGGGCGCGCTGGATGCGCCGCTCGGTGTGGATGTCCACCGCCGAGGTGGCTTCGTCCAGTACCAGCACCGCCGGGTTGGCCAGGTAGGCCCGCACCAGGCACACCAGTTGCCGCTGGCCATGGCTCAGGTGCCCCCCCAGGGGGCCGACCTCGCTGTGGTACTGGTGGGGCAGGCGTTCCAGCACCTCGTCGGCCCCCAGCTCCCGGGCCGCGGCAATCAGCGTTGCATCATCGGCGCCGGGGGCTGCCAGGCGCAGGTTGTCGAGGATAGTGCCGCTGAACAGCACATTGTCCTGCAGCACCACGCCCACGGCCCGGCGCAGGTCGTGCTGGGCCAGGTGCCGGATGTCCACGCCGTCGAGCGTCACGGCGCCGCCCTGAACGTCGTAGAAACGGGTCAGCAACTGCACCAGGGTACTTTTGCCATGGCCCGAGGGGCCGACAATCGCCAGCACTTCGCCGGCCTTGATCTGCAGGTCCAGGTTCTGGATCACCGCGCTTTTGCTCCTGGGGTCGTAGGCGAACCGCACCTGTTCGAAACCGACCTCGCCCCGGGCCCGCTGCATGCGCTGGGGCTGGGCCGGGTCGAGGACCTGGGGCCGGGTGTCCAGCAGCAGAAAGATCCGCTGCGCCGAGGCCGAGCCGGTGGCGTAGCGTTCGAACAGGTCAGAGAGCTCCTGCAACGGGCCCAGAAACAGAAACACGTAGAACAGGCTTTCCGCCATCTGGCCAACGCTGATCTGGTTATCGGCCAGCCCATAGCCGCCCACCAGCAGCAGCGCGGCCATGCCGGCGGTGCTGAGCAGCGCGGTGAATGGGGCGAACCAGCTGGAGCGTAGGCTGCCGCGGATCAGCGCCTGGTTGAAGTCATCCAGCAGGCCGCGATAGCGCTGCAGGTTGGGTTCCTGCTGCCCGCATTGCTGGAGCATGCGCGCGCCGCTGACGCTTTCCACCAGGTGCGCGGTGAAGCGGCTGCGGTTCTCCGCGACCCTGGCCCAGTTGCGCTGGGAGATGCGCTTGAAGCCCCAGGTCGCCAGCGCCAGCAGCGGCACCGTGGCCGCCAGGCTGAGGAAGAAGCGCGGGTCGATGCGCCACAGCATCAGCGCCGCCAGGCCGCAGCGCAGCAGGGCCCCCAGCAGCTCCGGCGGACCCTGGATCAGCAGCGGTTCCAGGCTGTCGACGTCGCGGTCGGCGCGGGAAATGATGCGCCCGGCGCGGGTCTGGTCGAAGTAGCTGACGCTCAGGGCCTGGATATGGGCAAAGACCTTGACCCGCAGGTCGTTGAGCACTCGGATCGCCGCGCTGCCGGCGACGAACTGCGACAGCCCGGCCAGGACGAAGCGCCCCAGCCAGCTGGCCGCCAGCCCCAGGCCCAGCCACAGCACCAGGGACTCGTCCAGCAGCCAGTGACCCTGGTCCGGGACCAGCCCGCGGTCCAGCAGTTCGCGCACGAACCAGGGCCGCAGGAACACCGTGAACACCAGCAGCAACTCGATGCCGATCACCGTCAGGATCGGGCCGCGGATCGGCCGCAGCAGGGGCAGCAGGCGCGACAGCATGCTGCGGTCCAGGGCCTGGCGGGCAAGCATTTCCTCGATTTCGATATCGCTCAGGGCCTTGCCGGCGATTGGATTAGCCATGGTCGACTCCCAGCAGGTCGCGGTAGTGGGCGTTGGTCTTGAGCAGCTCGGCGTGGCGGCCGCTGGCGCGGATTCGCCCGTCCTGCAGCAGCAACACCCGGTCCGCCAGGAGAATGGTCGAGAGCTTGCTGGAGATCACCAGCAAGGTGGTGGCCCGGCCCTGGTCTCGGCGCAACTGGCGGATGTTGTCCAGCACCTGGCGTTCGCTGATGGCGTCCAGGGCGCTGGTGGCGTCGTCGAGGCAGAGAATGTCCGGCTCCCCCAGCAGCGCCCGGGCCAGGCTCAGGCGCTGGCGCTGGCCACCGGAGAGGGTGACCCCGCGATCGCCGAGGCGGCTGTCCAGCCCTTGGGGCAAGCGTTCCAGTACGTCTTCGGCGGCAGCCAGGGCCAGGCCCTGGCGCAGTTGCCGGTGGCTGGCGTCGGGGGCCGTGAGGCGCAGGTTGGCCGCCAGGGTGTCGGAAAACAGGAAGCTTTCCTGGGGCACCACATGCACCCGGCGCCGCAGCTGTTGCAGGTCCAGGTCGCGCACGTCCTGCCAGCCGCTGAGTTCCGAGCCCAGCAGCACCCGGCCGGCACCGGACTCGGTGAGGCGCGGCAGGAGGCTGGCCAACAGGCTCTTGCCGGTGCCGGTGGCGCCCACCAGGGCCACCACCTCGCCGGGCTCAAGGCTCAGGGTGCAGTCATCGAGAATCTTCCGGCCACCGCCGGGGGCGCTGACGCTGACCCCCTCCAGGCGCAACCCCAGGGGCGCCTGGGGCAGCCGGGCGTTGCCACTGCGGATGTGCAGCGGCTCGTCCAGCAACTGCCAGATGCGCTCGGCACTGGAGCGGGCATCGGCGAAGGTCTGCATCACCCGGCCGATGCCTTCGATGCGAAACACCAGGGTGGTCACGATCAGCAGGGCGCTGACCAGCTCGCCGATCCCCAGCTGCCCGGCCGCCACCTGATGAGCGCCGTAGACCAGGATCCACACGTGGCTGAGGGCGACCACGGCCTGGGGCAGGGGGATACGCGAACTGGAATAGGCCAGGGCCCGGCGGGCGTGCTCGGCGAACAGCCCGACCTGGGCGGCAAAACCCTGGATGCGGCTGTGCTCCAGGGCGAAGGACTTGATCACCCGCACCCCGCCGATGCCCTCGCTGAGGTCCTGGTTGACCCGGTCGTAGGCAGCGCCCACTGCGCGGTCGAGGCTCACCAGGTGCTCGGTCTGGCGCACGAAGATCCACAGTCCGCAGGCGGTGAGCAGCAGCGGCACCACCGCCAGCCAGGGGCTGTACCAGGCCAGCAGGCCGACCGTGGCCAGCACCACCAGGGGCGTTTCCACCACCTGGCGCCAGAAGCTGATCAGGGCATCGCGGACCTTGTCCGCATCGCGGGTGGTGCGGGTGATCATTTCACCCATGCCGTGCTGCCAGTGGTAGCCCAGGTGCAGGCCCTGGACCTGCTGCAGGATGCGCTCGCGCAGGCGGGTCAGCAGTTCCTGGCTGAGCACCAGGGACAACACCGTGGCGGCGTACTGCAACAGGCCGCGGCCCAGGGCCACCGCCAGCAGCAGCCACAGCCAGTACCAGCCCAGGCTGGCATCCAGGCTGCCGTCGGCCAGGTGCTTTACCGCCTGCCCGCTGCTGACATCGTTGACCGCATGGCCGATCAGCCACTGCTGCCAGACCAGCCCGAGGTTGACGGCGACATAGAGCAGCGCCACCAGGGTGAAGCGCCACGGCACTTCCCGGTAGATCGCCAGCGCGCGCAAAAGAGGGTGTTTTTCGATCATGCAGGGCTCGTTCAAAAATCGGCCACCCCCCGTAGGAGCCGGCTTGCCGGCGAAGAGGCCCTCGAGCCTTGTGTCGGTCTTGAGGACGCCTTCGCTGGCGAGCCAGCTCCTACGGTGTGCGTGATGCCATGGTTATTGGTAGGAGCCGGCTTGCCGGCGAAGAGGCCCCCGAGCCTTGTGTCGGTCTTGAGGACGCTTTCGCTGGCAAGCCAGCTCCTACGAGGGATGGCGGTGGTTGGGGTTATGGCGCGGGGCGGGTCGCGCCCTGTTGCTCCTTGGCGTTGAGGATCGCGGTGTATTCGCCCGGGTCGACGCCGTTGAGGTAGTAGTTGCCCACGTGGTGCAGGCGCCAGCGGATCGGGTCGTGGGTGGTGTGCACCCGGGCATTGCGCCAGAAGCGGTCGAGGTTCCATTTGCTCAGGGAGGAACTGGCCCCCAACAGCGAGAAGATGTCGCTGGAGATCTTCAGCGAGGCGCTGTCGGAATGGGCCCGGGCGGTGGCCACGGACAGGATCAGCTGGTCCTGCAGTTCCTTGTTGTCCGGATCCTGCTCGTGTTCGTCGAACACCCGCGCGGCATCGCGCAGCAAGGATTCGGCAGCACGCAGGGCCACGGCGTATTCACCGATCTGCTTGATGATGTGCGGCTCTTCGCTGGCGTGGTCGACGCCGCTTTCCACCCAGGGCCGGGCGTGCTGCTTGAGGTAGTCCACCGCGGCCCCCAGGGCTCCGGCGGCGATCCCAGTGTCGATGGCCGCATGGAGGATCTGCGGGAAGGTCAGGCCGGTGCGTTTCATCGGGCCCTTGCGCGGCGAGACAAAGTCTTCGTCCAGTTCGATGTTGTCGAACAGCACCGTGCCGCTGACCGAATTCTGCTGGCCGAAGGCATGCCAGTCGTCCACCAGGGTCAGGCCCGGAGCGTTGCGGTTGAGCAGCACCCCGGCGCCGCCTTCTTCGCTGGCGGCGGTCAGGGAAATCCATTCGGCCAGGTAGGAACCGGTGGAGTAGAACTTGCTGCCGTTAAGGATCAGCTTGCCGTCGGCGCGGCGCTCGATACGGGTCTTGAGGGCGAACTTGTTCTTGCCGCCGATCTCCGCCAGGGCATTGCCCAGGCGCTTGCCGGCCAGCACGTCGCTGACCACGCGGTCGCGCACGGCATCCGGGTAACCGTTGAAGATGCCCCGCAGCATCACATTGTGGATCTGCAGCAACTGGCCGACACCGCCATCGGCCACCGAGATCAGGCGCACCGTTTCGACGATGGTGGCCACCGAGGCCCCCAGGCCACCGAAGGCCTTGGGCACACCGATGGCGGTCAGGCCGCTGTCGGACAGCAACTGCGCCTGGCGCCGCGGCAACTGGCCGTTGGCCTGGCTGTCGGCGGCGATGGCGGCGATTTCCGTGGCGATTTCCCGGGCCACGGCGATGGCTTCGGCCTCGCTGCCCAGGACACGGACCGGAGTGACAGGAAGGGCTTGAACGCTACTCATGCTGGTACCTCTATCTGAAGAAATCTGCCCCCAGGGGCGTGTGTATCGGCCTGATCCGTAGGAGCCGGCTTGCCGGCGAAGGGGCCCTTGAACCTTGCGCCGGTCTTGGCGACGCCTTCGCCGGCAAGCCAGCTCCTACGAAAAAGGGCTGGGTTTGAGGAGGCTTGAGCAAGTTCTGCGCCAGGGCCTTTTCAGTGTGCTGAAAATCCGTTGCAGGCCTTGTGCGACACGGCTGGCGGGCGGGTGCGCAATGGGTGTTAAAACGCCTGCTGCTGCTCCAGCAGCAATGTTCGTCGGCCCGTTGCTCCGACAGCAGCAGTCGCTGCGCAATGCTGCTGGTCGGGCAGCAGTCGGCGAGGTGCCGGTTTCGCGGGCAGCGGCCCAGGCCCCGTAATCCGGGGCCTTGCCCGGTTGGCACGGGCGCTGCAATAGCCCTGGCAACAGCCATTGCACAGGAACTCGTTCATGACGCTTGCCGCCACATTGCCCACGTCCGCTGCCCAGCCTGAACTGGAGCAGATCTGGTTCACCCGCTGCCCGGTGCCCACGGCTTCCGGGATCGCCTACAAGCTGGGCTGGCTCAGCGAGGAGTTTGCCGCCGACGGCCTGCCGGTCGCGACCCTGCAGGAAGCCCGGCAACTGGGCCATCACCATTACGATCACCAGTTGCCCGGGCTGTTTCGCGAGGGCGGCAACGTGCCGGCCCTGGCTGCCCGCGCCGCCGGTTCCCCCAGCCGGCTGATCGGCCTGACCTGGATCGAGGAATGGCAAACCTTGCTGGTGCGCCCGGATTCCGGCATCAGCCGCCCCGAGCACCTCAAGGGCAAGCGCCTGGCGCTGCCGGCCTGGGGCGAAAACCGCCCGGGTAGCATCGCCCGGGCCATGAGCCTGCACGGCTACAAAGGCGCGTTGAGCCTGGCGGGCCTGGGTTTCGACGACGTGCAACTGGTGGAAGTGGCATTGCAGGACCAGGAGCGCGCCGCCTCGCCCCAGGAAGGGTTGCAGCGCCTGTGGTCGGGCCTGGACTACCTGGTGCGCGGCGAGGTGGACGCGGTCTACGTCAAGGGGGCTGCCGCCGCCGATGCCGCGCGGCGCCTGGGGCTGGTGGTGGGCATCGACCTGGACCTGATCGCCGAACCGCGCTACCGCATCAACAACGGCACGCCACGGCCGATCACCGTGCACCAGAGCCTCTTGGACAATCACTTCGACCTGGTGGTGCGCTTTCTTGCCCAGACCCTGCGCGCCGCCGACTGGGCGGCCCACAACCGGCCGGCCCTGAACGCCATCCTGGAAGAGGAAACCCGGGCCGGCAGTGCCGGGGTGAATGAGGCCTACCGCGGCGATTTCCACACCACCCTGGCGCCCGACCTGTCGCCGCAGCGCCTGGAGTTTCTCGATATCCAGAAAAACTTCCTCTATCGCCATGGCTTCCTCGAACGGGATTTCGCCATTGCCGACTGGGTCGACCCACGTCCCTTGCACGCCGCCCATGAACTGCTGGCCCAGCGCCGCGCCTGAACCCGGAGAATTGCCATGGCTGTATTGATCAACGAAACCCCGATTACCCAGGAACTGCAGGCCTTCATCGATCAGGTGCTGCTGGAGGCCGAACAGGCGTTCACCGTGTTCCGCGAAACCCAGACCATCACCGCCAACGGCACCGTGGGCTTCATCGAGCGGGTACCGGGCCAGGAACTGCTGGTGTCGGTGAACTACGGCGGCCCGTGGAACTACCGCAAACCGTTGCAGGCCACGGTCACCGACTTTGCCGGCAAGGTCATCCTGGGCCAGGGCAAGGGCGGCCTGGGACGCTATACCAAGCTGTTCCAGCAGCATGCCGACATCACCACCGTGTCCCATGTGCACTCGCCGTACCTGGGCGCCTGGGCGCAGACCCACCGCACGTTGCCGTTCCACTATGTGCCGGTGCAGCGCTACCAACTGGCCCGGGAGCTGCCGGTGTACATCGACCGGCGCCAGCCCGAGGTGGACTTCATCCTCGACAGCATTGCCCAGAACCCCTTCAACCTGGCGATTCTCGAAGCCAACGGCGGCTCCACGGTATGGGGCAAGCAGGGCCTGCGGGCCACGGCGGAATTCATCCTGTTGCTGGAAGAGGGCGCGCAACTGCAACTGCTGGCCGACGCCCTGGGTGGCTCCCGCCCTTATGGCCCAGGCGTACTGACCCAGCAATGGAAGATGAGCGGCCTGTACGAGCGCGCCACGGAGCTGGGCCTGGTGCCCGCCATCGACCGCCGCAGCTGACCTGCCGCTCCCCGGGCAGCGGCTATCGGAGCTGTTGTAGGAGCTGGCTTGCCAGCGAAAGCGCCCGCAAGGGCGATACAAGGCTTGAGGGCCTCTTCGCCGGCAAGCCGGCTCCTACGCGGTGGGGGTGGGCGGTGGGCGGGGCAGCGATGGCTGCACAGGCTTCAATCATTCAAGGAACAGCTACATGGCAGTCAAGATTCTCTGGTACCTCACCACCCCCGACGGCCCCTATCCCTGGGAGCCGGAAGGGCGCTGGAACACCGATTTCCAGCACCTCAAGCAACTGGCGGTGGCCAGCGATCGCCTGGGCTACTACGGTTCGCTGCTGGGTTCGAGCCCCAATGAAAGCCTGGCGGTCTCGGCGGCGCTGATCGATGCCACCCAGCGCTTGCGCTTTTTGGTGGCACAGCACCCGGGGGAGTTGTCGCCGGCGGTGCTGGCCAAATGGGCGCTGACCTTCGATCAGTTCTCCAACGGCCGCCTGCTGTTCAACGTGGTCAACGGCAGTGACGCCGGGCTGGCCACCCTGGGGGTGCACTATCCCCACGATGAGCGCTATGACTTCAGCCTGGAGTACTGGCGGGCGTTCCAGGGCTTCTATGCCGGGGACACCGACGGCTACGACGGCCGCTACGTCAAGCTGGCGCCGCGCTCGCCGGCCGCGGCCGGCCATCCCCTGGGCGGCTGGCACGCGCCGAGGCAACGCCCCGGCATCCCGCTGTGGGGCGCCGGCACCTCCGGCCCGGGAGTGGCCCATTCAGTGCAGTTGCTGGATGTGTACCTGAGCTTTGCCGACACGCCGCCGAAACTCGGCGAGAAATTCCGCAAGGTGGCCGCCGAGGCGGCGAAGATCGGCCGTGAGCTGAGCTTCGGTACGCGCCTGCAGATCATCGTCCGGGAAACCGAGGAGGAGGCCTGGGCCCACGCCGAGAAACTGCTGCAGCGCACCTCGCTGCAGACCGCCCGGGCTTCCATCGAACGCCAGTTGCCGCCGGGGGAAACCCTGGACAGCTTCCACAGCGACGACCCGCAGATCCAGCGCAATGTCGAGGCGATCCGCACCGGCCGCCTGCCCAAGGCCCGGGACCTGGAGATCTACCCCAATGTCTGGCTCGGCCCGAGCCTGTTCGGCTTCAACATTCTCGGGCCCGCCGCCGGCACCTACCTGGTGGGCAGCGCGCGGCAAGTGGCCGAGCGCATTCGTGAATACGAAGAGCAGGGCACCTCGGCCTTCATCCTTTCGGGCTTTCCGCTGATCGACGAAGCCCACCGGGTGGCCGACCTGCTGTTCCCGCTGCTGGAGCTGGACCACGGTTTCGAGGTGCCGCGCCTGGGCGCCACGCTGGCGGCCAGGCAACCGGCCAAGGCCACCGAGCAGGCCTGAGGAGCGAGCCATGAGCGAGGCATTTTCCCGCCGGGTATTCCTCGGCCATTCCCTGGCCACCGGTGGCGGCCTGTTGCTGGGCAGCAGCCTGCTCAGCGGCTGTGACAACGGTGCGGCGCCCGGTGCCGCGCCGCTGCTGCCCGGCACCCCGGTGCGCGGCGGGCGCCTGCGGGTGGGGATCATCGATGGCGACCAGTCCGGCAATCTCGACGCCCACAAACCGGTGGGCGGCGGGATCATTCGCGGCTGGGCGCTGTACAGCAAGTTCTGGGAATGGAACCCGGACGTCAGTACCCGGCTGGCCCTGGCGGAGTTCGCCGAGCCCAATGCCGACGCCAGCGTCTGGACCATCCGCATCAAGCCGGGGCTGGAGTTCCACCACGGCAAGAGCATCGGCGCCGACGATATGCTGTTTTCCATCCTGCGCCTGACCGACCCGCAACTGGCTTCGCCCTTTGCCGGGCTGGTGGGGGCCATCGATCGCCAGGCCCTGCGCAAGCTCGATCAGCGCACCATCGAAATCCGCTTCAAACAGGGCCAGAGCTTCTTTCCCCTGGACGAAACCCTGATCAGCTTCGGTGCCATAGTGCCCACCGACTACCACCCGCAGACCAACCCGGTGGGCGCCGGCCCCTACCGGCTCAAGCGCTTCATTCCCGGCCAGCGCTCGCTGTACAGCCGTTTCGAGAACTACTACAAGCCCGGCCAGCCCTACGCCGACGAACTGGAAATCATCGAGTTCAAGGACCAGGTGTCGCGGGCGGCGGCGCTGCGGGCCGGGCAGATCGACGTGGCCAGCGGCGTACAGGCCGAGCACAGCGCGCTGCTCAAGGCCGATCCGCGGCTGCGCTTCTACGCCTCGCCGAGTACTTCTTTCACCGGCTTCAACCTCAATCTGGCCAAGGCGCCGTTCCAGGATGTGCGGGTGCGCCAGGCGTTCCGCCTGCTGGCCGACCGCCAGGAGCTGGTGGACCGTGGGCTCAATGGTTTCGGCCGAGTCGCCAATGACCTGTATTCGCCCCACGACCCCACCTACAACCACGGCATTGCCCAGCGGCCCCATGACCTGGAACAGGCCCGTTCGCTGTTGCGTCAGGCCGGGCACAGCGACCTGCGGGTGGAGCTGACCACCACCCCGGGCCCGGGGGTGAGCGCGGCGCTGGTGTTCGCCCAGCAGGCGAAGAGGGCCGGGGTCGAGGTCAAGGTGACCCAGGTTGACGCTTCGGTGTTCAACGGCCCCCAGCGCGAACAGTGGCTGCTGTCGCCCGGGGCCACGCCGGCCCGGGGCTTTCTTGCCTCGGCGCTGCACAACGACGCCCCCCAGGCCATCTACAACCGCAGCAACTTTCACGACCCGCGATTCACCCAGCTGTACCAGCAGGCCCTGGCCCAGCCCGATCTGCAACTGCGCCGACAATGGGTGCACGAAGCCCAGGCCATCCAGCACCAGCGCGGCGGGCTGCTGATCTGGGGCTTCAACGATGTGCTGGACGCGGCCTCGGTGCGGGTTGGCGGGCTGGTGCCGGAACAGACGACCTTCGCCTCCTGGCGCTTTGACGAAATGTGGTTGAACCATGCCTGACACCTGCCGCAACACGCCCCGTACCCCGGCCTGGCTGTCCTGGTTCGTCGGCCGCCTGGGCTACGGCCTGCTCACGGCCTGGGTCATCAGCCTGGTGGTGTTCATCGCCACCCAGGCGCTGCCCTCGGACCCGGCGCGGGTGATCCTTGGCCCCGACGCGCCCCTGGAAAGCATCCTCACCCTGCAACGGCAACTGGGGCTGGACCGGCCACTGCTGGAGCAGTACCTGCACTGGCTGGGCCAGACCCTGGAAGGCGATCTGGGGCAGTCCCTGGATTCCAGCGCGCCTGTGGCCGACGTCCTCTTCGCGCGCCTGGGCTACACCCTGGCGTTGCTGGCCGGGGTCATCGCGTTGGTGGTGCCCGCGGCGCTGCTGCTGGGGGTGACCCTTGCCCTGCGTCGTGACAGCCGCCTGGACCGCTGGAGCCTGTCGTTGCTGATCTTCCTCAAGGCTACCCCGGGCTTTCTCCTGGCCATTGGCCTGGTGCTGCTGTTTTCCATGCCCCACATGGACCTGCTGCCGGCGGTGTCGATCCTCGACCCCCAGCTGGCACTGTGGCGCCAGCTGCAATTCCTGGTACTGCCGGTGCTGGCCTTGAGCCTATCGGCCTTGCCCTACCTGACGCGCATGGTGCGCGCGGCAATGATCGAGGCCCTGGAATCGGACTATGTGATCGCCGCGAGGCTGCGGGGCATCCCTGAGTGGCGCATCGTCTGGCGCCACACCCTGGCCAATGCCCTGGTGCCGGCGGTGCAGGGGCTGGCCCTGACCCTGCGCACCCTGATCGGCGGGGCCTTGCTGGCGGAAGTGGTGTTCAGCTATCCGGGGATCGGCACCGCCCTCAACTCGGCGATCCAGATGCGCGATCTGCCGATGATCCAGGCCATCGTGCTGGTGATCACCCTGGGGGTGGTGCTGATCAACCTGTTGGCAGACCTGGCCACGGTGCTGCTGACCCCCAAGTTGCGTACGGCGCGGCGGGCCGGCCTGATCCGCCGCAACCGACGAGGCCTCCAGCCCTGGTGGCGCCGCTCGGCGCCCAAGGCTCCCTGAACCTGCGGCATGAGAACCTATCCATGAACGACTTACGCATTTCCCGCTGGCGCCTGTGGCTGGGCGAACCGCAAACCCGCAAGGGCGCATTCATCACCTTGCTGGTGGTCCTGCTGGCGCTGCTCGGGCCCTGGCTGGCGCCCCATGGCAGCACCGACATGCTGGGCCCGGTGTACGGCGCGCCCGCTGCCGGCGCCTGGCTCGGCCATGACTTTCTTGGCCACGACGTGCTTTCGCGGTTGCTCAGCGGGGGCCTGTCGGTGTTGTGGATGTCCCTGGCGGCGGCCTCCATCGCCCTGCTGGTGGGCAGCGTCCTGGGGTTGCTGGCCGGCCTTTCGCGGCGCCGGCTGGACACGTTGATCAGTTGGCTGGCGGATGTTTCCCTGGCCTTTCCCGACCTGATCCTGGTGCTGCTGATCGTTTCGATGCTGGGGCGCGCGCCCTGGTTGATCGTGCTCACCGTGGCCATCGCCTTCACCCCCGGGGTGGTGCGCCTGGCCCGGGGCAGCGCGGTGGCGGTGGCGGGGCAGGAGTTCGTCGAGGCGGCGCAGATGATGGGCTATTCGCGCTGGCGGATCCTCTCTGGGGAAATCCTGCCGAACATCCTCACGCCGCTGCTGGTGCACTTCGGCAACATGCTGACCTGGGGCGTGGGCATGCTGTCGGGGCTGAGCTTCCTCGGCTATGGGGTGGCGCCGCCGGCCGCCGACTGGGGGCTGATGATCAACGAGAACCAGGCCGGGCTGCTGGTCCAGCCCTGGGCGGTGCTGGCCCCGGCGCTGCTGATCGGGGTGTTCGCCTACGGCACCAACATCCTCGCCGAGGGCATCGGCCGCAGTCAGGCGCGGATCGGGGAGAAAGGCCCATGAACGCCGTGGTGGAAGTGACCCGAGAGGCCCGGGTGCTGAAGGTTGAGGGATTGCGGGTGGAGCTGGCGGGTGGCGTGGAGGTGTTGTCCGGAGTCGGCTTCAGCCTGGCCGCGGGGGAAATTCTTGGCCTGGTGGGGGAGTCGGGCTCGGGCAAGACCACCCTGGCCACGGCCCTGCTGGCCCATGCCCGGCGGGGCGCGCGGATTGTCGAAGGGCGGGTCGAGGTGGCCGGGCAGTCGTTGCTGGACCTCTCGGCGCAGGACCTGCGCCGGGCCCGGGGCGGCCTGATCGGCTATGTGGCCCAGGACCCGGCCACCGCCCTGAACCCGGCGCTGCGCATTGCCGACCTGCTGGAGGAAACCCTGGCGGTGCATCCATCGCACCTGGACCGCCACGGGCGGCAGCAGCGGATACGCGACACCCTCAAGGATGTGGGCTTGCCGGCGGATCGCGAGTTCCTGCGGCGCTTTCCCCATCAGCTGTCCGGCGGCCAGCAGCAGCGAGTGATGCTGGCCCTGGCCTTTGTCCTGCGGCCCCGGCTGATCGTGCTCGATGAGCCCACCACGGCCCTGGATGTGACCACCCAGGCGCACATCCTCGGCACCTTGCGCCACCTGTGCAAAAGCCTGGGTGTGGCGGCGATCTATGTGTCCCACGACCTGGCCGTGATCAAGGACCTGGTGGACCGGGTGCTGGTGATGTACGCCGGGCGGATCGTCGAAAGCGCCTCCCGTGATGCGCTGTTTCGCCAGCCGGCCCACCCCTATACCCGGGGCCTGCTGGCGGCGATTCCCGATGTCGGCCAGCGCCGGCCCCTGCTGGCGATACCTGGGCAGGCCCCGGCGCCGGGGCAGCGGCCGGCGGGGTGTGCCTTCGCCCCCCGGTGCCCGCGCCGGGGTGCCCAATGCACAGCGGGCGAGCCGTTGCTGCAAGGGCTTGCAGCTGATGTCCAGGTGGCCTGTATCGACCCTTATCGGCAGGCGTTGCCCATGCCGGCGCCCGTGGTGGCGGTGCAAGCGGCTGTGTCCGGCAGCGAACGACGGCCGCTGCTGGAGGTCCAGGGCCTGAACCTGGCCTATGACCGCCAGGTGCTGTTCGACGTCAGCCTGCAAGTGGTGGCGGGGGAGTGCCTGGCGCTGGTGGGCGAGTCCGGCTCCGGCAAGACCAGCCTGGCCCGGGCCCTGGCCGGGCTTGGCGAGCACGCCGAAGGCCGGGTGCGGTATGCCGGCCAGCCTCTGAGCCTGTCGGCCCGGCAGCGGAGCAAAGGGCTGCGGCACCAGATCCAGTACATTTTCCAGAACCCCTATCGGGCGCTGAACCCGCGGCACACCCTGTACCAGACCCTGAGCGCACCCCTGGAGCACTTTTTCGGCATCCGGGGGGCCGAGGCCAGGGCGCGGGTCCATGCGGTGCTGCAACGGGTGTCGCTGTCGCCGGCCCTGGCGGACCACTATCCCCACAGCCTGTCCGGGGGCGAACGACAGCGGGTGGCGATTGCCCGGGCCCTGGTGTGCGAACCCAAACTGCTGATCTGCGATGAAGTCACCTCGGCCCTGGACGTCTCGGTACAGGCCTCGATCCTCGCGCTCCTGCGCCAGTTGCAAGACGAAGGCCTGACCCTGCTGTTCGTCACCCATGACCTGGGCGTGGTACGGGCCATTGCCGACCGGGTGCTGGTGCTCAAGCAGGGACGGGTGGTGGAGCAGGGCGCAGTGGACGCCGTGCTGGACCGACCCGAGCACATCTACACCCGGACCCTGCTGGAGAATTCGCCACGGCTTGGGTGACATCTTCAGAAACCCTTGCACCGCCTTCGCTGGCAAGCCAGCTCCTGCAAGGCCAGCGCTCACCCGCAGGAGCCGGCTTGCCGGCGAAGGGGCCCGAAAGGCAGGTGGCTAATCTGCCGACGCCTTCGCTGGCAAGCCAGCTCCTACAGGGGGGGCATTTGCCGGTGGACTGTGCTGCGCCGGCCCTGGCGTGCGTCTAGCTGCCATAGCCCCGCAGTCGTATCGGTAATGAGCCAGAACATGCAAGACCTGTTGAACCAGATTCTCGATGAAGTCCGCCCCCTGATCGGCCAAGGCCAGGTGGCCAATTACATTCCGGCCCTGGCGGATGTGCCGGCCAATCAGTTGGGCATTGCCGTGTATGGCAACGACGGCCAGGTGTTCAGCGCCGGTGACGCCGATACGCCGTTCTCGGTGCAGAGCATTTCCAAGGTCTTCAGCCTGGTGCAGGCCATCGGTCATTCCGGCGAGGCGATCTGGGAGCGCCTGGGCCACGAGCCCTCGGGGCAGCCGTTCAATTCCCTGGTGCAACTGGAGTTCGAGCGTGGCCGGCCGCGCAACCCCTTCATCAATGCCGGGGCCCTGGTGATCTGCGACATCAACCAGTCGCGCTTTGCCGCGCCGGCCTTGTCCATGCGCGACTTTGTCCGGCGCCTGTCGGGCAACCTGCAGGTGATGGTGGACGGTCGGGTGGCCGAGTCGGAGTACCAGCACCGCGCCCGCAACGCGGCCATGGCCTACCTGATGCAGTCCTTCGGCAACTTTCACAATGATGTGGAGGCGGTGCTGCGCAGTTACTTCAGCCACTGCGCCTTGCGCATGAGCTGCGTGGATCTGGCCCGGGCCTTCTGTTTCCTGGCCAACGACGGCTTCTGCAAGCACAGCGGGGAGCAGATTCTCACCCGGCGCCAGACCCAGCAGGTCAACTCGATCATGGCCACCAGCGGCCTGTACGACGAGGCCGGCAACTTCGCCTATCGGGTCGGCCTGCCGGGCAAGAGCGGGGTGGGCGGGGGAATTGTGGCGGTGGTGCCGGGGCAGTTCACGGTCTGCGTCTGGTCGCCGGAGCTCAACAGCGCCGGCAACTCGCTGGTGGGCATGGCGGCCCTGGAACTGCTCAGCCAGCGTATCGGCTGGTCGGTGTTCTAGTTACCAGGCGCCGGGGTTGCTCAGGCTGAGCTGCCCGCGATCGATGAAGCGCTGGGTGCCGAACAGCCCGCCGGCGAGCTTGCCGCGCAGCACGTAGGGCAGGTTGTCCAGGCTCTGGGTCTGGCTCAGGCCCAGGGTCTGGCGCAGCACCGAGAAGGCCGAGACGCTGACCGGGATCACCAGGATGTCTTCCGAGTAGCGGCCGATATGCCCCTGCTGGTCGCTGACCCCGGAGGCCAGGGGGCGGCCGTTGACTTCCAGGTCCAGGGCCACGCCGTTGTAGTCGATGGGGCTTTCGTTGGGGTTCTGCAGACGCAGTTTCACCGCGAAACGCATTTCCAGATCCTGGCTCGGCAGTGGCTCGATGCCCACCACATTGATCGCCAGTGGATCGCGATTGGGCAACAGCGCACAAGCGCTCAGGCTGAGCAGTACCAGGGTCAAGGCGATCAATCTACGCATGGAATACCTGTCGGCAATGGAAATGAATGGCTGGCCGGCACCTTGTAGCCGCTGCCGACCCGCGAGGCTGCGACAAGGCCCGCAGGGCCTTGCCTGGCAAACCCCCGGCCAGCCTTCCACGGCCGAGGGCCCATCACCAGCGCTCGCAGCATAGACGCCTGCGAGCCTCAGGAGTTCGCTTTGCCGCTCATGTCCGGGTCTTGCATGACCTTGAGGGTCGCCGCTTCCGGATCGAACTCGTCTTCTTCCAGCTCAAGGAATTCCTCCGGCAGGAAGATGTTCAGGAAGATCGCGCAGAAGGCGCCCACGGTAATCGGCGACTCGAAGATGTTGTGCAGCGCCTTGGGCAGCTCGCGCAGCACTTCCGGCACCGCCGCCACGCCCAGGCCCATGCCCAGGGAGATGGCCACGATCAGCACGTTGCGCCGGTGCAGCCCGGCCTCGGCGAGGATCTTGATCCCGGCCACGGCCACGGTACCGAACATGATCAGGGTGGCGCCGCCCAGTACCGGCTTGGGCATCAGTTGCAGCACCGCGCCGATCACCGGGAACAGGCCCAGCAGCACCAGCAGCCCGGCAATGAAGTAGGCCACGTAGCGGCTGGCCACGCCGGTCAGTTGGATGACCCCGTTGTTCTGGGCAAAGGTGACCATCGGCAGGCTGTTGAACACCGCTGCCACCGCCGAGTTGAAACCGTCCGCCAGCAGCCCGGACTTGATGCGCTTGATGTACAGCGGGCCCTTGACCGGCTGCTGGGAAATCATCGAGTTGGCCGTCAGGTCGCCGGCTGCTTCCAGGGGGGAAATCAGGAAGATCACCGCCAGGGGAATGAAGGCGATCAGGTCGAAGGAGAAGCCGTACTTGAACGGCACCGGCACGCTCACCAGGGGCACCTCGGGCATGGCCGCCATGTCCACCCGGCCGAGCATCCAGGCCACCACGAAACCCAGGGTCAGGCCGATGACGATGGAGCCCAGGCGCAGCATCGGGTGGTTGAAGCGGTTGAGCACCACGATGGTCAGCAGCACCAGCGCCGCCAGCCCCAGGTTGCTCGCCGCGCCCAGGTCACTGGCACCGTAGCCGCCGGCCATGTCGGTGACCGCCACCTTGATCAGCGACAGGCCCATCAGGGTGATGATGGTGCCGGTCACCACCGGGGTGATCAGCTTGCGCAACTTGCCGATGAACTGGCTGAGGAACATCTCGATAAAGGCTGCGACAAAGCAGATGCCGAAGATGGTGGAGAGGATTTCGTTGGTGTCGCCGCCCCGGCCCTTGACCATGAAGCCGGCACTGAGCAGCACGCTGATAAAGGAAAAGCTGGTGCCTTGCACGCACAGCAGGCCGGAACCGATGGGCCCCAGGCGCCGGGCCTGGACGAAGGTGCCCAGGCCGGAGACGAACAGCGCCATGCTGATCAGGTACGGCAGCTCGCTTTCCAGCCCCAGGACCCCGCCGAAGATCAGGGTCGGGCTGATGATGCCGACGAAACTGGCCAGCACATGCTGCAGGGCGGCGAAGATCGCCGCGCTGAAATGCGGACGGTCGTTGAGGCCGTAGATTAGGTCTGACTTGTAGCGGGGAGGGGAGCGGTCGGGTGCGGTCATGGGAAAAGGCCTGCCAGTGACGTGTGAAAACTACGGGGGCACACGTCGGAAAGTGGACGGGACTTGGGCCGCAACGCCATGTCATGGACAAGACGTGCGCACCCGGTCAGAAAAAAGGAGGCGCAGGATGCCAGAAAGGCGCCGCAGCCAGAAGGGCAAACAGGCGGAAAAAGCCAAGTTGGAAAGGATACGAAAGATACTGTTTCTCATTTGCCTTTATGGAATAATCCGCCTCCCCGATCTGCGGACCGCCCCCCCGATGCTGCCGACCCCCAGCCTGCTGCGCAGCTTTCAAGAGCATTACGACGACCTGCTGAAGTTTCTCACCCGGCGCATGAGCGATCGCCAACGGGCGGCGGACGTGGCCCAGGAGACCTACCTCAAGTTGCTCAAGGTCGATCCGCAGACGGTGGAGGTGCACAACGATCGCGGTTTCATTTTCCGTGTGGCCGGCAACCTGGCCATCGACACCCTGCGCCGCGAGCAGCGCCTGGCGGCCAACCTCAGCGACGGCCAGGAGCACACCGAAGCGGTGGACCCGGCCCCGGCACCGGAAGCCGTGCTGCTGGCCAAGGAGCGCCTGGCGGTGCTCGACGAGGCCCTGGCGCAACTCTCGGACAACGCCCGCCAGGCCTTGCTGCTCAATCGCCTGGAAGGCCTGACCCAGGCACAGATCGCATTGCGCCTGGGCGTTTCCGAAAGCATGGTGGCAAAATACATCGGCCAGGCCCTGCGCCATTGCCGCGACTGGCTGAAAGTCCACCATGAATGATTCCTTCTTGCCTGCCGCCGATGCCATGACCGACCACCCCGAAAGCCTCGAAGACGCCGCCATCGACTGGCTGGTGCTGCTGCACTCCGGCAACGCCACGCCGGCCCAGCGCATGGCCTTCCAGCAATGGCGCCAGCGCAGCCCGGCCCATGCCGCAGCGGCCGCCGAGGCCCAGCAACTGTGGGGTGACCTGGGGCAGACCGAGACCGCGCGGCAACACCAGGTGCCGCCCGTCATGGTGCGCCGGCCACGGCGCCTCTGGCCGGCGCTGGCCGCTTCGCTGCTGCTGGCGCTGGGGGCTGGCCTGGGCTGGCAGCAGTGGCCGACCTTGACCTCGGACTACCACACCGGGGTCGGCCAGCAACAGAGCATCACCTTGGCGGACGGCTCGCGGGTCACCCTCAACAGCGCCAGTGCGCTTTCGGTGGCCTACTCGGCGGATGAGCGCCGGGTGATCCTGCGCAGCGGCGAAGCGCTGTTCGAACCGCTGGCCGACCCGCAGCGGCCCTTCGTGGTCCAGGCCCAGGCCCAGCAACTGCAAAGCGCTGCCAGTGCCTTCAGCGTGCGCCGCGACGGCCACCAACTGACGGTGGTGGTGCGCGAAGGGCAGGTGCAGTTCAGCGGTGACCACGCACCAGTGCTGCTCCAGGCCGACCAGCGCCTGCAATACCAGCCCGGCCAGCCGCTGCTGGCCCAGCAGACCGTGGACGCCGCCAGCCTGACCGCCTGGCAGCGCGGCAAGCTGATCTTCAACGGCCGCCCGCTGGGTGAGGTGATAGGTGAACTGGAGCGCTACCAGCACGGGCGCATCCTGATTTCCGACGGTCAGTTGGCGGCCCTGGCCATCAGCGGTGTGTTCGACCTGCATGATCCGCAAGGCTCGCTCAAGGCCCTGCAGCAGCGCTACCCGCTGCACGTCACCTACCTGCCATGGCTGGCGGTCCTGCACTGAGTCGAATTTTTTTTGCCTGGGCACTGCAAGTTCCCCTGGGGGAAATCGTCGTAGTGAGACTGAGAAGACAATCATTCTCATTGACGTCATTTCAACCGGCTGGGAAGGAACACGTGAAAGCAATGTTCAAGCTGTCGACACTGGGGCGCGGTCACCACATCATGCGCCGCACATTACTGGCCCAGGCCCTGTTCGCCGGGGCCTTGAGCCCGGTCCTGGCCCAGGCCCAGGAGGCCGCCACGGTCAGCCAGGCCGGCAGCGCCCAGGAGCGCCGGGTCTCGTTGAACCTGCCGGCCCAGCCCCTGGACCAGGCGCTGACCCGCTTCGCCGATCAGGCCGACCTGCGCCTGCTGTACACCACCAGCGATGTCGAGGGCCTGCAATCCACCGCCCTCAACGGTGAGGTCACGGTGGCCCAGGCCCTGCAAAGCCTGCTGGCCGGCAGTGGCATGAGCTGGTCGTTCAGCGACGGGCACACGGTGATCCTGCGTCGGGCTGGCGTGCCGGCCGCCAGCCTCAACCTCAAGCCGACCCAGGTCACCGTGGCGTCACGCACCAGCGCCGCCATCAGCGAGATTCCCGGCACCGTGTGGGTGGTGGAGCAGAGCCAGCTGCGCGAGCAGTTGAGCACCGGGGTCAGCCTCAAGGAAGCCATCGGCAAGCTGGTACCGGGCCTCGACCTGGCCCCGGAAGGGCGCACCAACTACGGCCAGAACATGCGCGGGCGCAACGTGCTGGTGATGATCGACGGGGTCAGCCAGAACAGTTCCCGGGGCCTGTCCCGACAGTTCGACAGCATCTCGCCGTTCAACGTCGAGCGGGTCGAAGTGCTGTCCGGGGCCAGCGCCATCTACGGCGGCGGCGCCACCGGCGGCATCATCAATATCGTCACCAAGAAAGGCGAACCGGGCCCGGCGCGCTTCGAGACCCAGCTTGGGGCCAGCAGCGGCTTCAACAACAGTGACGACCTGACGACCCGCATCGCCCAGTCGGTGAGCGGCGGCAACGAAGCCATCAGCGGCCGGCTGGCGGTGGCGGGGGAGCAGAACCAGGCGTTCTATGACGGTGCCGGCAAGCAGATCTTCATCGACAACACCCAGACCGACCTGCAGTACAACCGTACCCTGGACCTGATGGGCAGCCTGGCTCTGCAGTTCAACGAAGAGCAGAGCCTGGACCTGCTGGCCCAGTACTACGACTCCGGCAACCATGGCAGCACCGGGATCTACTTCCCCAACCTCAAGTACAAGGCGCCGTCCAACCTGGAAGACGCCGAGCTGCGCGGCGGCTACTCCACCGACCTGGAACCGCGTACCAAGCGCCTGCTGCTCAACGCCAACTACCACCACAGCGACGTGCTGGGCCAGGATTTCTACCTGCAGGCCTCGTACCGCAAGGAAGACGACAACTTCTTCCCGTTCCCCTACTACAACAGCGGCAGCCCCGCAGGCTCCAAGGGTGTGTACTTCGCCGCATCCCAGCAGAATTTCGAAGTCACCAGCCTCAAGGCGCTGTTCGCCAAGGAGTTCGAGGCGTTCAAGCTGACCTACGGCGTGGACCTGGACCGCGAGCGTTTCAATGCCCAGCAGAGCACCTTCGACCAGGGCATCTCCTCGGGCAGCGGCGGCCTCGACCTGGTGACCCAGAGCAAGGCGCCGCGCTATCCCAGCTACCGGGTCGACGGCCTGTCCGGCTATGCCCAGCTGGACTGGCACGCCTCCGACAACCTGACGGTATCCGGCGGCTACCGGCGCCAGCAGATGGACGTGGACGTGGGCCAGTTCAAGAACGTACCCGGCGGCAGCAACGACTATGCGGTCAACCTCTACAACCTGGGCACCATCTACGACTTCAAGAACGGCCACCAGCTGTGGGTCAACTACGGCGAGGGCTTCGATCTGCCGGACCCGGCCAAGTTCTACGGCAAGCCGGGCCTGAGCGTGGACGACAACCCCCTGGCCGGGATCAAGAGCCGCCAGGTGGAGACCGGCTGGCGCTTCTCCGATAGCGACTGGGATGCCCAGGCGGCGCTGTACTACATCTGGTCGGACAAGGTGATCACCACCGACCAGGCCACCCTGACCATCGACGTCAAGGACCAGAAAAGCCGCGACTACGGTTTTGAAAGCGCCCTGACCCGGCACTTCCAGAACGGCTGGGAGCTGGGCGGCACCCTGCACGCGGTGCGTTCCGAAGAGGAGGGCAAGAACGGCGGCTGGCAAAAGCGTGATGCGCGGTATGCCTCGCTGTCCAAGCTCACCGCCTTCGTCGGCTGGAAGGACGACAGCAGCAGCGTGCGCCTGCAGGGCAACCACGCCTTCACCCTCAAGGACGACGCGGTCAAGCAGATCGACGCCACCCACAGCGTGGATGCGCCCAACACCATCGACGGCTACACCACCTTCGACCTGCTGGGCAGCCACGACACCGAGTTCGGCACCTTCAGCGGCGGCATCCAGAACCTGCTGGACAAGCAGTACAGCACCGTCTGGGGCCAGCGCGCCAAGCTGTTCTACTCGCCGACCTACGGCCCGGACTACCTCTACGACTACCAGGGCCGTGGCCGCACCTACACCCTGACCTGGACCATGGCCTACTGATGCCCCGGGGGCTCTTGCGGCCCCTGTAGCCGCTGCCGAGCCCCAGCGAGGCTGCACAAAGGCCCGCAGGGCCTTGCTTGGCACCCCCAGCCGAACCCCGCGACGCAGTGCCTTCGCCGCCTGCGCCAGCGGCTACAGGACCCCGGCAGAACCATGCCGGGCAATGTCCCGCCAAACCCCATCCTCCTGACAGAAACTGTCAGGAGGCTCTGGTAATCTGCGCCGGTGTTTTTTCCGGAGTGCACCTGCGTGTCGCGAGCCAGTCGTTTACTCACCCTGCTGCAGATGCTGCGGGGCAAAAGCCGTCCGGTGACCGCCGCGACCCTGGCCTCGGAGCTGGAGGTTTCCGAGCGCACCCTGTACCGCGATATCGCCGAGCTGACCGCCCTGGGCGCGCCGATCTACGGTGAGGCGGGGATAGGGTACGTGCTGCGCAGCGGGCTCTTCCTGCCGCCGTTGATGCTCAATGCCGATGAGACCGAGGCCGTGGTGCTGGGCCTGCGCTACGTCGATCAGCGCGGCGACGAGGAACTGAGCAAGGCCGCCGCCGATGCCATGGCCAAGATCGCTGCGGTGCTGGCCCCCGCGGCCCAGGACGCACTGCGCAATCCGACCCTGTTGCCCGGCCCGGCGGGCTACGGCTTCCCCGACAACCCGGTGTCGCTCAATGTGTTCCGCCAGGCGATCCGCCTTCAGGCCAAGCTGCTGATCGACTATGCCGACGTCAACCAGAATCCCAGCCAGCGCCGGGTCTGGCCCCTGGCCCTGGGCTTTCTCAACGAGGCCCGGGTGATCGTGGCCTGGTGTGAATTGCGCGAGGATTACCGCACCTTCCGCACCGACCGCATTGCCGCCGCCCAGGAACAGGGCGAGCGGTATCCGGGGCGGCGCAGCGACTGGCTGCGAGCCTGGCGCAAACGCATGCACAGCGATGAGCAGGGCCGTTTCACTGCTGACAGGAAATGACACGCGGGGGCTTTAGCATGGCCCGCTCATTCAACAGCAAGGAGCTTTTGTCATGTCGGCCACAGACCCTTCCCTGGCCCCGGCCATCGCCGCTTATGTCACGGCCATCAACAGCGGCGACAGCGCAGTGGTGGCGTCGATCTTCGCCGACCGCGCCCAGGTCTTCGATGAACGCGAGCACTGCGTGGGGCCCCAGCAGATCGCCCGCTGGATGGGCAAAGGCGCGTGCCGCCTGGAAATCCTCGGGGTCCAGCAGCGCACCGGCAAAGTGCTGCTCGACAGCCGGGTGTGCGGTGACTTCCCCGGCAGCCCCCAGGCCCTGCGCCACACCTTCCGCCTGGACGCCCAGGGGCGGATCGAACGCCTGGATATTTCCCGCTGATGTAGCCGCTGGCGCAGGCGGCGAAAAACCTGAGCATGCCCAAGGTTTTGCTGGAGACCGCCAGGCAAGGCCCTGCGGTCCTTTTCCCAGCTTCGCGGGCTCGGCAGCGGCTACAGGTCGGCCTGGAGCGGCTCATGCTGGCATACTGCGGCTCTTTGCCAGGAGGCCCGAGCCCCATGCCATTCGATTCCCCCATGAGCGCCTACCAATACGCCCTGGAGCAGCAGGGCTTTGTCGCCGACGCGGCGCAGGCGCGGGCGGTGCAGGCCTTGCAGCAATGCCATGAAGCCCTGCATCAAGGGCGCACGGCGGTGCCCGGGGTCTATCTGTGGGGGGCGGTTGGGCGGGGCAAGACCTGGCTGATGGACCAGTTCTACCAGAGCCTGCGGGTCCCGGCGCGGCGCCAGCACTTTCATCACTTCATGGGCTGGGTGCACCAGCGTTCGTTCCAGCTGACCGGTATTGCCGACCCCTTGCAGGCCCTGGCCCGGGAGCTGGCCGAAGAGGTGCGGGTGCTGTGTTTCGATGAGCTGTTCGTCAATGACATCGGTGACGCGATCATCCTCGGGCGCCTATTCCAGGTGATGTTCGACCAGGGCGTGGTGCTGGTCTGCACCTCCAACCAGCCCCCGGAGCAGCTGTATGCCGATGGCTTCAACCGCGAGCGCTTCGTTCCGGCGATCAGCGCCATCCGCCAGCACATGCAGGTGGTGGCGGTGGACGGCGAGCAGGATCACCGCCTGCACCCGGGCGCCGCCGAGCAACGCTACTGGCTTGGCGCCGAGGGGCAGCCGAGCGCCCTGGGGCCGGTTTTCGAGCGCTTGAGTGCCGGGCAGCCGGCGAGCAGCGAGCCGCTGTTGCTCGGCTATCGCCCGTTGCAGGTGGTCAAGGCGTGCGGGACGGTGGCCTGGTGCAGCTTCGTCGAACTGTGCGAACAGCCGTTTTCCGCCATGGACTTCATGGCCCTGTGCGACCGCTTCCAGGCCATTCTCCTGAGCGATGTGCCCAACCTCAGCGCTTGCCAGCGCCCCGCACGCATTGCCCGGGGCACCGAGGATGGTGCCGAGCGGGTGGTGGCCGGGGATCGTGAGTTGCCGCAGCTGTCGGTACATGACGACGCGGTGCGGCGTTTCATCGCCCTGGTGGACGAGTGCTACGACCGCAAGGTGCCGCTGTACCTGGAAGCCCGGGTGCCCATGGAACAGCTGTACACCGAGGGCTACCTGGAGTTCGCTTTCCGCCGCACCCTCAGCCGCCTGCAGGAAATGCAGTTGCAGCGTTTTGCCGGTGGGCCCGCGGCCTGAAGGGAAACCTTTCCGGCTGCCGTGGATCCCGGCCGCTGCTTAGGATTTTTTCTGTAGTGCGCGGGTTAAAAATCTTCGTTTGGTCAAATCCCCCAGCCTACAATCGAGGCTGCCTGAGCCCTGAGCGCTCACTTTCAATACGTTGATCGAGGATGAACATGGACGTTGCCGATGTCGTGGTGTTGCAAGCCAGTTACAGCAACCCGGTGCATGCCGAAGCCATAGGCGTGTTGCTCAACCACTATGCCGAGGACCCCCTGGACGCAGACCGGCTCCAGCAGTTGCCGGCGGAGCTGGCCAAGCGGCCCCAGGCGTTCAGCGTGCTGGCCTTTGCCGGCGGGCAGCCGGTGGGCCTGGTGAACTGCTTCGAAGGCTTCTCCACCTTTGCCTGCCGGCCCCTGGTGAATATCCATGACGTGGTGGTGCTGGACAGCTACCGCGGCCAGGGCCTGAGCAAGCGCCTGCTGCAGAAGGTCGAGGACATCGCCCGGCAACGGGGCTGCTGCAAGGTCACCCTGGAAGTGCTGGAGGGCAATGCCCAGGCCCAGGCCGCCTATCGCGCCTGCGGTTTCGCCAATGCCATGCTCGACCCGGCTCACGGGCGCATGCTGTTCTGGAGCAAAGCCTTGTAATGCACGCCCCCAGCCCCTGCGCGCCGGTCCCGGTAGAAACACCCTGGCGGATCTTCCTGGTGTTTCTGCGCCTGGGCCTGAGTTCGTTTGGCGGGCCGCTGGCGCACCTGGGCTACTTTCGCCAGGAATTCGTCCAGCGCCGGCGCTGGCTGGGGGAGGCGGCCTATGCCGAGCTGGTCGCGCTGTGCCAGTTTCTTCCCGGACCTGCCAGCAGTCAGGTCGGCATCGCCCTGGGATTGTCTCGCCGTGGCCTGCCCGGGGCCCTGTGTGCCTGGGCCGGCTTTACCTTGCCTTCGGCCCTGGCCCTGGCACTGCTGGCCCTGGGGGTGGGGGGCGGGGTCCCGGCCGGGGCGCTCAAGGGCTTGCAACTGGTGGCGGTGGCGGTGGTGGCCCAGGCCTTGTGGGGCATGGCCCGCAGCCTGTGCCGGGGCGCCTTGCAGATCGTCATTGCAGTGCTGGCCGCGGCGCTGGTGCTGCGCTGGCCGGGCCTGGGCGGGCAGTTGCTGGTGATGCTGCTGGCGGCGCTGCTGGGCCGCTGGCTGATCAGGCCGGTGTTCCAGGTGCAGGTCCAGAGCCCTCCCTCTGGGTCGAGTCGCCGCCTGGGGGCGTGTTGCCTGGGGCTGGCGCTATTGCTGCTGGTGCTGTTGCCGGGGCTGGTGCTGCTCTGGCCGGGGCGCCTGCTGAGCCTGTTCGATGGTTTCTACCGGGTCGGCGCTCTGGTATTCGGCGGCGGCCATGTGGTGCTGCCGCTGTTGCAGGCGCAGGTGGTGGAGCCCGGCTGGGTCAGCAGCCCGCTGTTCCTGGCCGGGTACGCCAGCGCCCAGGCGATGCCCGGCCCGCTGTTCAGCGTCGCGGCCTTTCTCGGCGCGGCCATCGATGGCTGGAGTGGGGCGGTGGTGTGCCTGCTGGCGATCTTTCTGCCAGGGCTGTTGCTGGTGATCGGCGTGGTGCCCTTCTGGCAGCGGCTGCGCCACCGCCAGGGCATCCAGGCGGCCCTGGCCGGGGTCAATGCCGCGGTGGTGGGCCTGCTGGCGGCAGCGTTGTACCAACCCCTGTGGACCAGCAGCGTGACCGGCGCACCGGAACTGGTGGCGGTGTTGCTGGCGCTGCTGCTGTTGCGCAGCGGCCGGGTGCCGCCCTGGGCCCTGGTGCTGCTGGGGGCCGGTGCCGGTGCCTGGCTGCTCTAGAGGTCGTGCTGCGCCGGGTCGAGCCGGGGGAATACCAGGCGGAACTCGGTCAGGAGTTCCGGGATGCTGTTGACCTCGGTGCGCCCCTGGTGCAGGTTCATGATCGAACGGACGATGGCCAGGCCCAGTCCGGTGCCGCCTTCGGCCCGGGTGCGGCTGCTGTCGACCCGATAGAAGCGCTCGAACAGATGGGGCAGGTGGCTGGCAGCGATGCCCGGGCCGGGGTTGCCTACGCTCAGGCTCACGGCCTCCATGGTCTGCTCCACCCGCAGGCTGATCTGCCCCCGCGGCGGGCTGTGGCGAATGGCGTTGGACAGCAGGTTGGAAATGGCCCGCTGGATCATCAGCCGGTCCCCCAGCACCCAGGCATCGCCACTGGGCTGCAGTTGCAGCTGCTTCTCTTCGGCGCTCAGGGCGAACAGGTCGATGACCCGGCGCGCTTCTTCCCCCAGCGAGACTCGGGCGAACCGGGCCTGGGACGCCGGCTGGCTGACCTGGGCCAGGAACAGCATGTCGGCGACGATCCGCGTGACCCGCTCCAGCTCTTCGATACTGGCCTCCAGCACCGCCTTGTACTCCTCTGGCGGGCGTTCCCGGGACAGGGTCACCTGGGCCTTGCCCATCAGGTTGCTGATGGGCGAGCGCAACTCGTGGGCCAGGTCGTCGGAGAACTGCGACAGGCGCTGCACGCCGCCGTCCAGGCGTTGCAGCATGACATTGATGCCCTGGCCCAGCTCCGCCAGCTCCCGGGGCAGGCCCTGCAGCTTCAGGCGGTGGGTCAGGTCCTGGGTGGTCACCCGCGCCGCGACCCGGCTGAACTGCTGCAGCGGCAGCAGGCCCCGTTGCACCAGCCACCAGGCGCCGAAACCGATCAGCAGCAGCAACAGGGGCAGGGCGATCACCGTGGAGCGCAGGTAGGCGCTGAGCAGCGCCTGATCGTTGCTGCGGTCCAGGGTCAGTACCACCTGGACCTGCTCGCCGTTGCGCAGGCTCATCTGCCGCAGGGCGCTGAGCAAGGGGTTGCCGCGGCTGTCGCGCCAGTCGACATAGCCATCGCCACCGATATTGCCCAGGGGCTCGGGCAGGGACTCCTGGGCCATGCCGCCGACAATCAGCAGGGGTTCGGCCAGCGGATCGCTGCCGAGGATGCTCAATTGCAGGTTGTCGTGGCCCATCACCAGGTCCAGCAGGGAATGGGGGCGGGCCGCCAGGTCACTGCTCTTGAGGTCGCTGGTGAGGCTGTGCCGGATCTGCTCCAGCTTGCTGTCCAGGCCCTTGCGCGCCAGGTTGTCCAGCTCATGGTTCAACGCCAGGTAGGCCAGGGTTGCCAGCAGCACCACCAGTGCCGCGCCCATTAGGGCGACGGTCAGCCCCAGGCGCATGGACAGGCTGCTGGCCGCGGCGGCGGGGCGCGCTGTCATGGGCGTGCTTCCAGGACATAACCGACACCGCGCAGGGTATGGATCAGCTTGACGTCACTGGCGTCGTCGATCTTGCCCCGCAAGCGGCTGATGGAGACTTCCACCACATTGGTGTCGCAGTCGAAGTTCATGTCCCAGACCAGGGAAATGATCTGGGTGCGGGTCAGTACTTCTCCGCTGTGGCGCATCAATACATGCAGCAGGGTGAACTCCTTGGTCGTCAGGTCGATACGCCGACTGCCGCGATAAGCCCGATGACGGCGCGGGTCAAGTTGCAGGTCGGCAACTTGCAGAACTTCCGGTTGGACAATGACTTCACTACGACGCATCAGGGTACGAACCCGGGCCAGCAACTCGGGAAATTGAAACGGTTTGACCAGATAATCATCGGCGCCCATATCCAGGCCCTTGACCTTGTCTTCCAGGCGCCCGCGGGCAGTCAACATCATGACCCGTGCGGGATAGTTTCCCTGCAGTTGTTCAAGAACTTGCCAACCATCTTTGCCGGGCAGGTTGATATCCAGGATTACCAATTCATAGGGCTGTTGTTGAATCAGGTGCAGGCCGTCCACGCCATTGTTCGCCCGGTCCACCACATAGCCACTTTCACTCAGGCCCTGATGCAGGTAGTCGGCCGTCTTGGGTTCGTCCTCAATCACCAGAATGCGCATTGCAATATCCTCTTCAAAGCTGTCGGGGCTGTCGAGCGAGCGCAGGTTAAAGTCTGTAGTAGCTATAGGGTCAATAAAATAACCCAGCTAATTCAACTGATTAACCAGGCTGTCCGATCAGTGGCGAGTGGCATGGTGCGGCGATACTAATTGAGCCGGGGCACTGCGGGCGGCAGATGACCGGGTTGTCATCTGCCTGTCATGCGGGTGCAAGAGAAGGAGGGCAGCCCCTATGAAAAAGGCGCCCGCAAGGGCGCCAAACATCCACTTCTGGCAAAGGAGCAGATTGCCGAGAAGGGGTATCGCTGGAACTGGGGGTCAGGCACCAGGCTGTTGTTGCTTGGCATCCGAGGCGGAATAGTTGGGCTCGGATTTCTGCTTTTCGGCTTTTGCGGTGTTTTCGGTCTTGTCGCCATGAAGTTGCTGCTGGCTAACGCGGAAGTTGTCATAGAAGCGCTGCATATTTTCCGAGCCACCTTCGGCAAAGGCCGCGCTGGAACCTACCAGAATCAGGCCGCTTAATACCAAAGTTGAAAGTTTCATGCTGTTTTTCCTGCTTAAGAATGTTCGGTACTTGTTACGTCCCTGCACAAGAAGTGATGGGCGAAAGTTTCACCGAAGTGTATTAAGCGAGGGTTAACGTCAGCCTGAAGTGCTGATTACAATTTCGACATCATGTGTCTTTGCCGGCGCTTGGCTGCGCTGGCCGGCAAGGGCACCGCCTTGAAGGCGCCGCCTGCGGACGCGGCCTGGTGCAAAAAAAAGCCCCGGGAACCGGCCAGGGTTCTCGGGGCTGTTTGCCGGCAAGCCGGATCCTGCGGGCGTGACAGGGGGCTTACTTCTGTACCACCGTGGCTTCGACCGGAGCCTTGGGTTTCATCAGGCTGAAGTCGATCAAGGGCTTGCTCTGGCGCGAGTAGGGGTCGCCGATCAGCAGCGGGCGTGGCTTGAAGCTGTCGCTCACCAGGCTGCGGCTGTGGTCCAGCTCATCGAAACTCAGGCCCGCCAGGTCCGCCCAGGTGTGAATCAGCTGGGAACTCATGTAGGGGCGGCTGAGGTCCGAGGCAAAGCTCCAGTCATGGGTTTCCCGCCATTTCGGCGAGGCCCAGGCCATGAACGGAATGGTGTACATCGGCGCCGTCGGCCGGGCTTCGTTGCGGCCCAGGGTGTCATGGCCGGCGGAGTCGAAGACGTCCTCGCCGTGGTCCGAGAGGTACAGCAGGAAACCGTTGGGGTCGGTCTTGGCGTAGTTCTTGATCAGGTTCGAGACCACGAAGTCGTTGTACAGCACGGCGTTGTCGTAGCTGTTGTAGGTGGGCAACTGGTCGTCGCGCACGCCGGCCGGTACGCCCTGGCGATCATTGAACTTGTCGAAGCTGGGCGGATAGCGGTACTGGTAGCTCATGTGGGTGCCCAGCAGGTGGACCACGATGAACTTGCGCGGTGCGCTGTCGGCCAGGGCCTTGGAGAACGGTTCGAGCACGTCGCCGTCGTACTGGCGGGCGTTCTGGTTGCGGTTGTTGTTCAGGTAGACCTGCTCGTCCGCCTGTTCGGAGAAGGTGGTGAGCATGGTGTTGCGCTTGGTCATGGTCTGCTGGTTGGTGATCCAGTAGGTTTTGTAGCCGGCCTGCTTCATCACGCTGACCAGGGACGGGCTCTTGAGGTACAGGTCGGGGTTTTCTTCGTCGGCGAAGGTCAGTACCTGCTGCAGCGCCTCGATGGTGTAGGGGCGCGGGGTGATGACGTTGTTGAAGATCGCCAGCTGATCCTTGAGCTTGTCCAGCTCCGGGGTGGTCTGGCGCGGGTAGCCGTACAGGCTCATGCGCTGGCGGTTGGTGGATTCGCCGATGACCAGTACCAGGGTCGCCGGCTGGTTGGCCATGCTGTCCTTGAGGTTGGTCAGGGGGGCGATCTTGCTGGCGCTGGCGAGCATGCCCTGCATGCCGTCCAGTTGCTCGCGGTAGCGGCGATAGGCAATCACCATCTGCCAGGGCACGGCGGGCTCGATGCGGGTTTCGAATTTCTCCAGGCCGGCGGCCAGGGTATCGGCGCGGGAGATCTGCTTGACCAGCGGGTAGCCGACGATGGCCACCAGGATTGCGGTCGCCGCCACCAGGGCCTGGCCCCGAGGCAGGTAGACCGGGCGCAGGCGGGTCCAGAGGAAGAAGGCGAATGCGCTGTGGGCGAGGAACGCCAGGAGCATCCACCAGGCAAAGTACTGGGTCAGGTATTCACCGGCTTCCGAGGGGTTGGACTCGAACATGATGAAGATGACGCTTTGCGAGAACTCCTGCTGGTAGACGAAGAAGTAGCCCAGGCTGGCCATGGAACAGGCCCAGAGCACCACGCCGATCACGGCGGCCATGACTTTGGTGCGCGCCGGGAACAGCAGCATCGGTGCCAGCCAGATGGCGCTCATGAAGAACGCCTGGCGGAAACCGGTGAAGCCGGAGGTGTCGGTCAGCTGGATCAGCAGTTGGGTGATGCCGGAGAAATACCAGAAGAACAGGAACAGCCAGAGCAGCCCCATCCAGTCAAAACCTTTCGCAGATGCACTACTGCGTTTGAACAATGCCATTGAGCGCTCCCCAGGGATCCAGATTCATTGCGCGCCAAGGGCGTCGCGAATGAGCGCCGTCTTGTAACAAGACGGCCACAATGGCCGGGAGTATCGACAGGCAAGTGTGAAAACTTTGTCAGCTGAACGTCGCTATTTTGTGGTCTGCAACGGGGGGCTATGGCGGTATGGCGAGGGAAGGCGGCTTGGCCCGGGACCTGCAGCGGGGCTGAACGCAGGTCGGGCCTGCGTTCAGGGGCGAGGCTCAGCTCGCGGAGGAGAGGTGTAGCGGCGCCGGTTGACCCTGGCTTTGCAACTGCAGGCGCAATTGTGCGAGCTCCCGTTGCAGTTGATCGCGTTCGTCTTTGAGTTGACGCAATTCGTCACGACGAATGGTGACGTACAGGGTTTGTGCTGGTCGTGCCGGTAGTACTGTGCCCATTGCTTCACCTCGCAAATGGCGTGTCTCAACTATGCTTCGCTGGCCGCATCCCTTGCGCAAAGCACTATCGGCGGCAATTTTATTTCTTTTTCGGGCAAAGGGAACTTTTTTATTTTTCGCGGTCGCTGTGTCTTCGCGCAGACTTGCAGCGTTATCCACCCAGGGCCAGGGAAACTTCAGGGGCTGGCACGGGACTAATCTTCATTGCTCTGCTGCCCGTCAGGGGAATTGGCTGGGGCCGGTCGATGGGTAATTCGCGCCGTCGGGGGTAAAAACTCGGAATCTGTCTGAAGATTGCGCTGTCTTGGGGCTTCTTGCCTTGTATAGTTGCGCCCCTCGGGATTTTGCCCCGGCCCACTGGGCTATAACTTTTTTTGATCAGAATTTTTGCAGTAGGAGCATCAGCACATGCAACTGGGGATTATTGGACTGGGCCGCATGGGCGGCAACATTGCACGGCGCCTGATGCTCAATGGGCACGAGACCGTAGTCTTTGACCGCAACACCGACTTCGTCAGCACCCTGGCCGCTGAAGGCGCCAAGGGCGTCGCCGACCTGCCGGCCCTGGTGGCGGGCCTGGAAAAGCCCCGGGCGGTCTGGGTCATGCTGCCCGCGGGCGCACCCACCGAAGACACCATCGACACCCTCAGCCAGTTGCTGGAGCCGGGCGATGTGATCATCGACGGTGGCAACACCTACTATAAAGACGACATCCGCCGCGCCCGCGACCTGGCGCAAAAGGGCCTGAAGTACATCGACGTCGGCACCTCCGGCGGCGTCTGGGGCCTGGAGCGTGGCTACTGCATGATGATCGGCGGCGACGCCGCCGAAGTGCTGCGCCTGGACCCGCTGTTCGCCGCCCTGGCGCCCGGCATGGGCACCATCCCGCGGACCAAGGACCGGGTCGCCGATGACGACCGTGCCGAACGCGGCTACATCCACGCCGGCCCGGCCGGCTCCGGGCACTTCGTCAAGATGATCCATAACGGCATCGAGTACGGCATGATGCAGGCCTTCGCCGAGGGCTTCGACATCCTCAAGACCAAGGCCTCGGAAAGCCTTCCGGAAGACCAGCGCTTCGACCTCAATGTCGCCGATATCGCCGAAGTCTGGCGCCGTGGCAGCGTGGTGTCCTCATGGCTGCTGGACCTGACCGCCGATGCCCTGGCGGGCGATCCGAAGCTCGACGGCTTCTCCGGCTCGGTGGCCGACAGTGGCGAAGGGCGCTGGACCATCGAAGCGGCCATGGAGCAATCGGTGCCGGTGCCGGTACTGTCCAACTCGCTGTTCTCCCGCTACCGCTCCCGCGGCCAGGGCACCTACGGTGACAAGCTGCTGTCGGCCATGCGTTTCGGCTTTGGCGGCCATGTGGAGACCGGGAAAAAATGACCACCACGCGAAAGAAGTCCAAGGCGTTGCCGGCGCCGCCGACCACGCTGTTCCTGTTCGGCGCCCGCGGTGATCTGGTCAAGCGCCTGCTGATGCCGGCGCTGTACAACCTCAGCCGCGACGGTTTGCTGGATGAGGGGCTGCGGATTGTCGGCGTTGACCACAACGCGGTGAGCGACGCCGAGTTCGCCACGCTGCTGGAAGACTTCCTTCGCGATGAAGTGCTCAACAAGCAAGGCCAGGGGGCGGCGGTGGATGCCGCCGTCTGGGCCCGCCTGACCCGGGGCATCAGCTATGTCCAGGGCGATTTTCTCGACGACTCCACCTATGCCGAACTGGCGGCGCGGATTGCCGCCAGCGGCACCGGCAACGCGGTGTTCTACCTGGCCACCGCACCGCGCTTCTTCAGTGAAGTGGTGCGCCGCCTGGGCAGCGCCGGGTTGCTGGAGGAGGGGCCGCAGGCTTTTCGCCGGGTGGTGATTGAAAAGCCCTTCGGCTCCGACCTGCAGACCGCCGAAGCCCTCAACGGCTGCCTGCTCAAGGTCATGAGCGAGAAGCAGATCTATCGCATCGACCATTACCTGGGCAAGGAAACGGTCCAGAACATCCTGGTCAGCCGTTTTTCCAACAGCCTGTTCGAGGCATTCTGGAACAACCATTACATCGACCACGTGCAGATCACCGCGGCGGAAACCGTCGGCGTGGAAACCCGTGGCAGCTTTTATGAACACACCGGTGCCCTGCGGGACATGGTGCCCAACCACCTGTTCCAGTTGCTGGCGATGGTGGCCATGGAGCCGCCCGCTGCCTTTGGCGCCGATGCGGTACGTGGCGAAAAGGCCAAGGTGGTGGGGGCTATCCGCCCCTGGTCCGTGGAAGAGGCCCGGGCCAACTCGGTGCGCGGCCAGTACAGCGCCGGTGAAGTGGCCGGCAAGGCCCTGGCGGGCTACCGCGAGGAAGCCAACGTGGCGCCGGACAGCAGCACCGAAACCTACGTTGCGCTGAAGGTGATGATCGACAACTGGCGCTGGGTCGGGGTGCCGTTCTACCTGCGCACCGGCAAGCGCATGAGTGTGCGCGACACCGAGATCGTCATCTGCTTCAAGCCGGCGCCCTATGCACAGTTCCGCGATACCGAGGTCGAGCGCCTGTTGCCGACCTACCTGCGGATCCAGATCCAGCCCAACGAAGGCATGTGGTTCGACCTGCTGGCGAAAAAGCCCGGGCCGAGCCTGGACATGGCCAACATCGAACTGGGTTTTGCCTACCGCGACTTTTTCGAGATGCAGCCCTCCACCGGCTACGAAACCCTGATCTACGACTGCCTGATCGGCGACCAGACCCTGTTCCAGCGCGCCGACAACATCGAGAACGGCTGGCGCGCGGTGCAACCCTTCCTCGATGCCTGGCAACAGGACGCCAGCTTGCAGAACTACCCGGCGGGCGTGGATGGCCCGGCAGCCGGGGATGAACTGCTGGCCCGGGATGGCCGCGTATGGCGACCCCTGGGGTGAGTGGCGTGCAGGCGCGGCCTGTCGAGTTCCTCCTCAGTGACATGGACGGCACCCTGTTGCGCCCCGACCATAGCCTCAGCCCCCGCACCCTGGACGCGGTCCGTGCGCTGCGCGAGGCCGGGGTAGCCTTCAGCCTGGCCACCGGACGGCCGCCGCGGGCCATGCTGCAGCAGATCGAGGCCCTGGGCGTCGACCTGCCCACTGCCGGCTTCAACGGCGGCAGTATCGTCAAGCCCGATGGCAGTTTCCTGGCTCGCCACCATGTTCCGGTGGAAGCGGCGGTCACCGCCTTGCTGCTGTTCGAACCCTGCCCACAGGTCGAGACCTGGGTGTTTGCCGACAACGAATGGCTGCTGCGCAACCTGGACGGTGCCCTGATGCCCCTGGAGCGCCAGGCGCTGGGTTACGCCCCCAAGGTGGTGGACAGCTTCGAGGAATACCTGCCGCGCATCGACAAGATCGTCGCCGCCAGCAGCGATCACCGCTTGCTGGTGCAGTTGGAGGCCCGCTTGCAGGCCGCCACTGCAGGGCAGGCCCAGGCGTCCCGTTCCCAACCCAGGTTCCTCGATCTCACTGCCTTGCAGGCGGACAAGGGGCAGGCCCTGGTGACCCTGGCCGAATACCTGGGGGTGCCGCTGGAGCGCACCGCGGCCCTGGGCGATGGCGGCAACGACCCGGCGATGTTCCAGCGTGCCGGCTTGTCGATTGCCATGGGCCAGGCGGAAGAACAGGTCAAGCGCCAGGCTGATGTGATCACCGGCAGCAACCTGGAAGACGGCGCCGCCGAAGCCATCGAGCGCTATATCCTCATGCGTTGAGGGCCGTGGCCCGGCATCGCGCCGGGCCACGGCCCCCAGTCCTGCACCCATTGCGCCCCATCTGCAGTCCCGAGGCGCCCCAAGCGGCGGTTACAACCAGTAGCTCACCGCGTACCAGCCCAGCAGCCCCATCACCACGGTGTAGGGCAGGGCCATCCACACCATCCGTCCGTAGGACAGGCGTACCAGCGGCGCAATCGCCGAGGTCAGCAGGAACAGGAAGGCCGCCTGGCCGTTGGGCGTGGCCACGCTCGGCAGGTTGGTACCGGTATTGATGGCGATCGCCAGGGTTTCGAAGTGCTCGCGGCTCATCTGCCCGGAGATGAAGGCCTGTTTCACTTCGGTGATGTAGATGGTGGCCACGAACACGTTGTCGCTGATGGCCGAGAGCAGGCCATTGGCAATGAACAGCATGCCCGGCTGCTGGTCCGCCGGCAGCGCCAGCACCCACTGGATCAACGGGGTGAACAGCTGCTGCTGGTGAATCACCGCCACCACGGCAAAGAACACCACCAGCAGGGCGGTGAAAGGCATGGCGTCCTTGAACGCGTTGCCCAGGCGGTGCTCGTCGGTGATCCCGGTAAAGGCGGTGATCAGTACGATCACCAGCAGGCCGATCAGCCCGACCTCGGCCACATGCAGGGCCAGGGCGACGATCAGGATCAGTGCCGCCAGCCCCTGCACCAGCAGGGCCGCGCGCTGGCGCGAGGTGCGCTGGGCATCGTCCTCGGCGGCGTAGTTGGCCAGCACCTGGCGCACGTTGTCCGGCAGCAGGGTGCCGTAGCCGAACCAGCGCAGCTTCTCCAGCAGTACGCAGGTCACCAGGCCAGCCGCCAGGACCGGCATCGAAACCGGTGCCACCTTGCTGAAGAAATCGGCGAAGTGCCAGCCCATTTCATGGCCGATCAGCAGGTTCTGCGGTTCCCCCACCAGGGTGCACACACCGCCCAGGGCGGTGCCCACGGCGCCATGCATCAGCAGGCTGCGCAGGAAGGCGCGGAACTGCTCCAGGTCGTCATGATGCAGGGCAGGCAACTGTTGGTCGTCGGCGAAGGCGCTGTCCTGGCGCGGGTCATTGCCGGACGCCACCCGGTGATACACCGAATAGAAGCCTACCGCGGCGCTGATGATCACCGCGGTGACGGTCAGGGCGTCGAGAAAGGCCGAGAGGAAGGCCGAGAGAAAGCAGAACAGCAGGCCCAGCAGCGCCTTGGAGCGCACCCCCAGCAGCAGCCGGGAGAACAGGTAGAGCAGCAACTCCTTCATGAAATAGATGCCGGCCACCATGAACATCAGCAGCAGGATCACCGGGAAGTTGTGCACCAGCTCGTCATACAGCGCCTGGGGCGTGGTCATGCCCAGCACCAGTGCCTGTACCAGCAGCAGGCCGCCGGGCATCAAGGGGTAGCACTTGAGGGCCATGGCCAGGGTGAAGATGAATTCGATCACCAGGCACCAGCCGGCGGCGGCCGGGCTGACAGCGAAGAACAGCAGAGGGTTGAGCAACAGGAACGCGACAATGCTTGCCTTGTACCAGCGGGGTGATTGGCCGAGAAAATTGTGGGCGAACGCCTGGGCCATTGAACCGGACATTGGCGGCTCCTTGTAGTGAGAAGCGCGCAACTTGCCCCATGGCGGATTGAGAATCAAGAATTGATGAAATCTTTTGCGACAAACTTCGCCAGCGCCCCAGCGGCCGCCAGTGCACGACCTTCCGTAGGAGCCGGCTTGCCGGAGAAGAGGGCCTCGAGTCTTGCGCAGTCCTCAAGCACGCCTTCGCTGGCAAGCCAGCTCCTACGGGGGGGCTGGCGGCGCAAAACTGTTGTAGGAACCGGCTTGCCGGCGAAGAGGGCCTTGAGCCTTGCGCAGTCCTCAAGCACGCCTTCGCTGGCAAGCCAGCTCCTACGGGGGGCTGGCGGCGCAAAACTGTTGTAGGAACCGGCTTGCCGGCGAAGAGGGCCTTGAGGCTTGCGCAGTCCTCAAGCACGCCTTCGCTGGCAAGCCAGCTCCTACGGGGGGCTGGCGGCGCGAAACTGTTGTAGGAGCCGGCTTGCCGGCGAAGAGGGCCTTGAGTCTTGCGCGGTCTTCAACGGTTTTACTCAGTACGCTTGGCCACCAGGGTCAGGATGTCGTAGCTGGCCACCACCTCGCCCAGCTGGTTGCTGACTTCCACATCCCAGGCCACCACTCCTTGCGGCGTGCCCTGGGGGCTGAGCTTGCCCTGGTCGATCTTGCGCTTGCAGGTCAGGCGCGCCTGCAGGGTGTCGCCAATGCCCACCGGGGTGATGAAGCGCAGGGTGTCCAGGCCGTAGTTGGCCAGCACCGGGCCGGGGCCCGGGGAAACGAACAGCCCGGCCGCCGCCGACAGCACGAAATAGCCATGGGCGATGCGCTTGCCGAACTGCGACGCCTTGGCGGCAATCTCGTCGAAATGCATGTAGAAGTGGTCCCCGGACAGGCAGCCGAAGTTCACCAGGTCGGCCTCGGTCACGGTGCGCCGGTGGGTCAGCAGGGACTCGCCGATGCGCAGGTCCTGGAAGTAGCGGCGGAAGGGATGGACCTCGGTCTCGAGCACTTTGGCGCCGCGCACGTATTCACCGGTTACCGCCGCCAGCATGCTCGGCGAGCCCTGGATCGCCGCCCGTTGCAGGTAATGCTTGACCGCTCGCAGGCCTCCCAGCTCTTCACCGCCGCCGGCGCGCCCCGGGCCGCCGTGCTTGAGTTGCGGCAGCGGCGAGCCGTGGCCGGTGGATTCGCCGGCGCACTCGCGGTCCAGCACCAGCAGGCGGCCGTGCCAGGCCGCCGCCCGGGGAATGACCTGGGCGGCAATGGCCGGGCTCTTGGTGACCAGGCTGGCCACCAGGCTGCCCTTGCCGCGAGAGGCCAGCTCCAGTGCCTGGTCCAGGTCGTCATAGGCCATCAGGGTGCTGACCGGGCCAAAGGCTTCGATGTCGTGGGCGCCGCCCTCGGCCATGGGATCGCGCGCCAGCAACAGGGTCGGGGCGAAGAACGCGCCCTGGCTGACGTTTGCGCCCCGGGGCTCGAAGCCGTCCCGGGCACCGAACAGCAGGTCGCTGCTGTGCAGCAGGCTTTGCAGGCGCTCGGCCACATCGCGCTGCTGTTCATGGGAGGCCAGGGCGCCCATGCGCACGCCTTCCACCGCCGGGTCGCCCACCACCACCTTCGACAGGCGTTCGCGCAACCTGGTGGCCACCGCATCCAGTTGTTTGGCAGGGACGATGGCGCGGCGGATGGCGGTGCATTTCTGCCCGGCCTTGACCGTCATTTCCCGTGCCACTTCCTTGATGAACAGCTCGAATTCCTCGTCGTCCGGGCTTACGTCCGGGGCCAGGATCGCGCAGTTCAGCGAGTCGGCCTCGGCATTGAAGGGTACCGAATGACGGATCAGGTTCGGGTTGGCCCGCAGTCGTCCGGCGGTGCTGGCGGAGCCGGTGAAGGTCACCAGGTCCTGGCCTTGCAGGCGGTCCAGCAGGTCGCCGGTAGCGCCTATCACCAATTGCAGGCTGCCTTCGGGCAGCAGCCCGGATTCATGCATCAGCCGCATCGCGGCCTCGGTCAGGTAACTGGTGGCGCTGGCCGGCTTGACGATGCAGGGCATGCCGGCGAGGAAGCACGGGGCGAATTTTTCCAGCATGCCCCAGATCGGAAAGTTGAAGGCGTTGATGTGCACCGCCACGCCACCCCGGGGCACCAGGATGTGGCTGCCGGCAAAGCTGCCGAGCTTGCTCAGGGATTGTGCCGGGCCTTCGTGCAACAGGTTGCCCGACGGCAGTTCCCGGGCGCCGAGGCCGGCGTAGCTGAACAGGGTGCTGTTGCCGCCCTCGATATCGATCCAGCTGTCGGCCCGCGTCGCGCCGCTGTGATGGGACAGGGCATAGAGCTGCTCCTTGCGCTCGCTCAGATACAGCGCCAGGGCCTTGAGGCGCTGGGCCCGCTGCTGGAAATCCAGGACCAGCAAGGCCTTGCCGCCCTGATGGCGACCAAAGGCCAGGGCCTCGGCGAAGTCCGGGGCCTCCTCGTGGGTGCGCGCCACTTCATGCCCATCAATGGCGCTGCGCAGTGACTGGGCCGGATGCTGGCCGAACCAGCGGCCGGCGATGAAGCTTTGCAGGGTAGGAGCCTGTGGCATGGGGATTCCTCCAGAGGGTGAACCGGGTTCGAGCGCGGCAGCCCGCGCTCATGGATGGGGTCAGTGATGAGTGGCGCCGGATGCGCCAATGCCGGTCATGGAACGGATGAACTGCGCCAGGTAGCGCCCGCGCTCCAGTTCGGCCCGGGGCGAGCGGTCGCTGACGGAGAAGGCCCAGGCACAGAAGAACGCCAGGCTCATGGAAAACAGCGCCGGGTTGGCATAGGGAAACAGCGCCTGGGGGTGATGCAGCACATTGACCCAGACCGCCGGGCTGAGCATCAGCAGCACAATCGCCGAGACCAGGCCAGCCAGGCTGCCGCCCACCGCGCCGCGAGTGGTGAGGCCTTTCCAGAACATGGAAAGAAACAGCACCGGGAAATTCACCGAAGCGGCGATGGCCAGCACCAGCCCCGAGAGAAAGGCAATGTTCTGCGATTCGAACAACAGCCCCAGCAGCACCGCCAGCACCCCGATGCACAGGGTGGCGATCCGCGAGACGCGCATTTCCTGCCGGGTGCTGGCCTGGCCCTTGCGCAGCACGCAGGCGTACAGGTCGTGGGAGACCGCCGAGGCGCCGGACAGCGCCAGCCCGGCCACCACCGCCAGGATGGTGGCGAAGGCCACGGCCGAGATGAAGCCCAGGAACAGGTTGCCGCCCACCGCCTGGGCCAGGTGCACGGCAACCATGTTGGCGCCGCCGATGATCGCGCCGCCGGCATCGCGGTACTGGGGCTCGGTACCGACCATGACGATGGCGCCGAAGCCGACAATGATCAGCAGCAGGTAGAAGTAGCCGATGAAACCGGTGGCGTAGAACACGCTCTTGCGCGCTTCCCGGGCATCGCTGACGGTGAAGAAGCGCATGAGGATGTGCGGCAGGCCGGCGGTGCCGAACATCATGCCCAGCCCCAGGGAAATCGCATCGATGGGGTTCGACAGCAACCCACCCGGGGCCATGATCGCGCTGCCCTTGGCGTGCACCGCGCTGGCCTGGGCGAACAGCGCCTCGCTGCTGAAGCCGAAGTGCTTGAGCACCATGAAGGCCATGAAGCTGGTGCCCGAGAGCAGCATCAGCGCCTTGATGATCTGTACCCAGGTGGTGGCCAGCATGCCGCCGAAGGTCACGTAGCAGACCATCAGCAGGCCCACCAGCATCACCGCATAGAGGTAGCTGATGCCGAACAGCAGCTCGATCAGCTTGCCGGCGCCGACCATCTGCGCCACCAGGTACATCAGCGCCACGCTCAGGGTGCCGAAGGCCGAGGTCAGGCGCACCGGCGTCTGGGCCAGGCGATAGGACACCACGTCGGCGAAGGTGTACTTGCCCAGGTTGCGCAGGCGTTCGGCGATCAGGAACAGGATGATCGGCCAGCCGGCCAGCACCCCCAGGGCGTACAACAGACCGTCGTAGCCATTGAGGAACATCATTGCCGAGATGCCGAGGAAGGACGCCGCGGAAATCATGTCGCCGGCGATCGCCAGGCCATTCTGCAAGCCGCTCATGCCGCCACCGGCGGTATAGAAGTCGCTGGCGGAGCGGGTGCGCCGGGCGGCCCAGCGGGTGATGCCGAGGGTCATCAGGACAAACACCAGGAACATGCCGATGGCGTTCCAGTTCAATGGCCGCGCCGGCGTGTCGGCCGCCAGGGCCAGATCGGTGGCCAGCAGGCAGGGCAGCAGGAATAGAGCGAGCAGGCGCTTCATGGCTGGCACTCGCGCTTGAGCTTGTCGTTCAGCGGGTCCAGCAGGCGGTTGCTGCGGTAGACGTAGAAGCCGGTGAGGGCAAAGGCCAGGCCGATCATAGCCACGCCCACCGGCATGCCGACGCTGGTGGCTCCGCCGGCCAACGAGCGCCCCAGCAGCCCGGGGCGGAAAGCCACCAGCAGTACGAAGCCGTAGTAGGCCAGGAGCATGATCAGGGTCAGCGACCAGTAGAGGCGCTGCTTGCACCGCACCAGCTGGATGAAGTCCGGATGGCGGGTGATGCGGGCGATCTGTTGTGGGGTCATGGCGCGTTCTCTTGTTTTTGTTGTTGGTGGCACGTGAAGGCGCTGCGCGGCCTTTCGCAGCTTCGCTGGGGCTCGGCAGCGGCTACGGGCGGCTGCGGGGAGCGCCGGAGTCAGAGCTGGTCGAAGTCCAGTACCACCTTGTCGCTGAGCGGGAACGATTGGCAGGAGAGGACGTAGCCGGCCGCGACTTCGTAGTCTTCCAGGGCGTGGTTGCTGTCCATTTCCACTTCGCCTTCGATGACCTTGCATTTGCAGGTGGAGCAGACTCCGGCCTTGCACGAGTAGGGCAGTTCGGCGCCCTGGGCGTTGCCGGCGTCGAGAATGCTCTGGCTGTTGCGCGGCAGGTCGAAGGCCAGGGCGCGGCCGTCGCTGATGACGGTGACCCGGCTGTGCCGGGCATCCAGGGCATGGGCGGTTTCCCGGGCCTGGCGCTTGTGCCCGTCGCTGTCGGCGTGGAACAGCTCGAAGTGGATGCGCTCGGCCGGCATGCCGGCAGCCTTGAGGCTGTCGCGCACGGTTTCGGTCATGGCCTGGGGGCCGCAGATGAACGCGGCCTCCAGTTGCTGGACGTCGAGCCAGCGGGAAAACAGCTGCTGGCACTTGTCCTGGTCGATGCGCCCGTTGTACAGGTCGATGTCCTGCCGTTCGCGACTGAACACGAACATCAGGTTCAGCCGCTGCAGGTAGCGGTTCTTCAGGTCCTCAAGCTGTTCGCGAAACAGCGCCGAGTTACTGGAGCGGTTGCCGTAGAGCAGGGTGACCCGGCTGTGAGGCTCGGTTTGCAGGGTGCTCTTGATGATCGACAGGATCGGCGTGATACCGCTGCCGGCCGCCACCGCCAGGTAATGGCCGCGCCGCGCCGGGTCCAGCTCCACATGGAAACGCCCGGCCGGGGGCATCACGTCCAGGCTGTGGCCGGGCTGCAATCGTTCATTGGCGAAGGCCGAGAAACGCCCGCCGGCCACGCGCTTGACCGCGATGCGCAGTTCACCGTCGTTGACCCCGGTGCAGATCGAATAGGAGCGGCGCACTTCCTCGCCTTCAAGCTCGGTGCGCAGCACCAGGTGCTGACCCTGGGTGAAGTGGAACTGCTGTTGCAGGTGCGGGGGAACCTCGAAGGCGATGGACACCGCGTCGCGGGTTTCATTGCGCAGGTCCTTGATGGTCAGGCGGTGGAACTGGCTCATGGTGGTTCTCCACTGCGGCGCCGGGCCGCTCAGATGCACTTGAAGTAGTCGAAGGGTTCCAGGCAATCACGGCAGCGATACAGGGCCTTGCAGGCGGTGGAGCCGAACTCGCTGAGGCGCTCGCTGTGGGCGCTGCCGCATTGCGGGCAGAGCACCTGGGGCGTTTCTCCCAGCAGGCTGCGCTTGCTGCTGCCCGAGGGCGGTGCAATGCCGTAGGCCTGCAGGCGCTGGCGCCCGCGCTCGGTGATCCAGTCGGTGGTCCAGGCCGGGGTCAGCTGGCGCAGCAGCCTGGGGGCCTTGAAGCCGGCGCGCTCCAGGGCCTGGCGGATGTCGCTTTCGATCACCTCGGTGGCCGGGCAGCCGGAGTAGGTCGGGGTGACCGCCACCTGCAGGTGCCCCTGGTGCCAGTCGAGGTGGCGCACGATGCCCAGGTCGAGCACGCTGACCACTGGCACTTCCGGGTCCATGACCCGGTCGAGGGTGGCCCAGGCGGTGTCCAGGTCCCCGGGCAACGGGTCGCGTGCCCCCAGGTCGCTGCCGATCAGCTCACCAGACCGCATCGGGATAGGCTCGCGGCAGTGATTGCATCTGGGCCAGCAGCAGGCCCAGGTGTTCGGTATGCAGGCCTTTGCGCGCATCCAGGTAGAAGTGGCTGGGCGCTTCGGGCACAGGCAGGGTGGCCCGGGCGAACACCGCGGCGACCCTGTCCTGCCAGGCGGTGGCGACCTGAGCCGGGTCTGCCAGCAGCCCGGCCTGGTGCAACGCGTTCTCCGCAGGATCGGTGGCGATCAGTTCCCCGGTAAAGCGCCACAGCCGCGGCAGGGCCTGGAGCATGCGCCGGTGGCTTTCCTCGGTGCCATCCCCCAGGCGCTCGACCCATTCGCTGGAGCGACGCAGGTGGTAGGTGACTTCCTTGAACGCCTTGGCGGCGACCCCGGCGATGCGTGGATCGCTGGAAAGGCACAGGCCACGAAGGGTTTCCAGGTGCCAGGCGTCGTAGAAGAACTGCTTGAGCATGGTCACCGCGAAGTCGCCATTGGGTTGTTCCACCAGCAGCAGGTTGCGGTAGGCGCGTTCGTCGCGGCGAAAGGCCAGATGGTCGGCATCCCGCCCGTCCGCCAGCAGTTCGGCGGCATAGTCCAGCCAGTTGCGGGCCTGGCCCACCAGGTCGAGACCGACGTTCATCAGTGCCAGTTCTTCTTCAAGGGCCGGGGCCCGGCCGCACCATTCGCACAGGCGCTGGCCCTGGACCAGGGCACTGTCGCCCAGGCGCAGCAGATGGTTGAGCAGATCGTTTGCAGGGTTCATGGCCGGCCTCACATGTGTCCGACTTCGGGGGGCAACTGGTAGAAGCTGGCGTGGCGGTAGACCTTGTCGTCCGCCGGGTCGAACAGCGGCTCCTTTTCGTCCGGCGAGGAGGCGACGATCTGCGCCGACGGCACCACCCACAGGCTCACGCCTTCGCTGCGCCGGGTGTAGAGGTCGCGGGCGTTGGCCATGGCCATCGGGGCATCGGCGGCGTGCACGCTGCCGACATGCTTGTGGTTGAGGCCGTGCTTGCTGCGCACGAAAACCTCGTAGAGGGTCCATTCAGACATTGCAGTGACTCCACATCAGGGCTGGAGGGCCATTGCCCCTGGGGGCAGTGGCCGGGGGTGAACGGGCTCTCAGGCGGCGTCGCGAGCGGCCTTCCGGGCGGCGTGGGCCACGGCGGCAGCCCGCACCCAGGCGCCGTCCTCGATGGCCTGGCGGCGGGTGTCCAGGCGTTCCTGGTTGCACGGGCCGTTGCCCTTGAGCACTTCGTAGAATTCTTCCCACTGGATTTCGCCGAAGTCGTAATGGCCGCGCTCGGCGTTCCACGCAAGCTCCGGGTCGGGGCAGGTACAGCCCAGCAGCTCCAGTTGCGGGATGGTTTGGTCGATGAAGCGCTGGCGCAGTTCGTCGTTGCTCTGGCGCTTGATCTTCCAGGCCATGGACTGGGCACTGTTGGGGGAGTGTTCGTCGCTGGGGCCAAACATCATCAGGGCCGGCCACCAGAGACGGTTGATGGCGTCCTGGACCATGTCCCGCTGCGCCTGGTTGCCCTCGCGCATCATGGTCAGGAGGATTTCGTAGCCCTGGCGCTGGTGGAAGCTCTCTTCCTTGCAGATGCGCACCATGGCCCGGGAGTAGGGGCCGTAGGAGGTGCGTTGCAGCACCACCTGGTTGACGATGGCCGCGCCATCCACCAGCCAGCCCACGGCGCCCATGTCGGCCCAGTTCAGGGTCGGGTAGTTGAAGATGCTCGAATACTTGGCCTTGCCGCTGTGCAGCCGGGCCACTTCTTCGTCGCGGTCGGCCCCCAGGGTTTCCATGGCGCTGTACAGGTACAGGCCGTGGCCGGCTTCGTCCTGGATCTTGGCCATCAGTTGCAGCTTGCGCTTGAAGGTCGGGGCGCGGGTGACCCAGTTGCCTTCGGGCAGCATGCCGACGATTTCCGAATGGGCGTGCTGGGAGATCTGCCGGATCAGGGTCTGGCGGTAGGCCTCGGGCATCCAGTTCTTGGCTTCGATCTTGATCTCGTCGTCGATCCTTTGCTGGAAGCTGCGTTCCTGTTCGGACATCTCGGCCAGTGGCGTGACGCGCTTGACCCCCGTTTCTACCAGCTGTGCGTACATGTGGCGTCTCCCGGTGTGAAGGTGTGGCTGGGCATGGGAATGTTTATATGTGATACGCAAATTAATATCAAACATAAAATAACGTGTCATGTTTGATTTTGGTATCGCATTGCCCCCCTGGGCCTTTGCCAAGGCAAAAAAAAGCCCCGCATCAGCGGGGCTTCCAGGAAGGATGGATTAGCGGTTGCGTTTGTCGATTACCCGGCAGGCCTTGCCTTCGGAGCGCTTGATGCTGAATGCCGGCTGCAAAACGATACGCGAGCTGATACCGATATGGGTCTTTATGTGGCGGCTGAGATCGCCGCAGAGGGCCCGCTGTTGCTCGTCCCCCAGTTGCTGGTGCTCAGGCTTGAGCTCGACGTGGATATCAACGCTGTCGAGGTTGCCGTGGCGGTACAGGTGGATCTCGTAGCAGGGGGCCAGTTGCCCGACCTTCAGCACCTGCTCTTCGACCTGGGTGGGGAACACGTTGACCCCGCGGATGATCAGCATGTCGTCGCTGCGCCCGGTGATCTTGTCGATGCGCCGCATGGGCCGCGCCGTGCCCGGCAACAGCCGGGTCAGGTCGCGGGTGCGATAGCGGATCATCGGCAGCGCTTCCTTGGTCAGGGAGGTGAGCACCAGCTCGCCCAGTTCGCCATCGGCCAGTACCTGGCCGGTGATCGGGTCGATGATTTCCGGGTAGAAGTGATCCTCCCAGAGGGTAGGGCCGTCGCGGGTCTGCGCGCATTCCATGGCCACCCCGGGGCCGATGATTTCCGACAGCCCGTAGATGTCTAGGGCAGTGATGCCCAGGCGCTGTTCGATGGCACTGCGCAGTTCGTCGGTCCAGGGTTCGGCACCGAAGATTCCCAGGCGCAGCGCCAACTGGTGCGGATCCAGGCCCTGGCGCTCGATCTCGTCGGCGATGTTGAGCATGTAGGAGGGGGTGACCATGATGATGTCCGGCTGGAAATCCTTGATCAGTTGCACCTGCTTCTCGGTCTGGCCGCCGGACATGGGGATCACCGTGCAGCCCAGGCGTTCGGCGCCGTAGTGCGCCCCCAGGCCGCCGGTGAACAGGCCGTAGCCATAGGAAATATGCACCTTGTCCCCGGGGCGGCCGCCGGCGGCGCGGATCGAGCGCGCCACCACCTGCGCCCAGATGTCGATGTCGTTGCGGGTGTAGCCGACCACCGTGGGCTTGCCGGTGGTGCCGCTGGAGGCGTGCAGGCGTACCACCTGGTCCATGGGCACGGCGAACATGCCATAGGGGTAGTGGTCGCGCAGATCGGCCTTGGTCGTGAAGGGCAGGTGCGCCAGGTCTTCCAGGCGCTTGATGTCCTGGGGGTGCACCCCGAGCTGGTCGAAGCGCTGGCGGTACAGCGGGACCCTGTCGTAGGCGTGGTTCAGGCTCCAGCGCAGGCGTTCCAGCTGGTGCTGGCGCAGGTGGTCGATGCTGGCGGTTTCCATCGGGTCCAGCAGCGCGTCGGGCACGGTTCCGGCAATCGGCATGTTCATGGTGTCACTCGAATTGTTGTTGTCTTGTAGCCCGCCGGCGGGCGGGCTCTGAGTGCATGCCCCGGGGCGCAGGCGAGCCCCGGGGGAGTCTTTTTACTGTGCTTGCAGCCGCTCGCTGATCAGCGCGATGCCCGGGTCGACACCGATGCACATGGTGCACAGCGCGTAGCGGCCCCGGCGCTGCCAATGAGGATACGGACGGCATCGATGGGCAGTGGGTCATTCATGGGAGGTCTCCTGTGTCAGCACCGGGCCGTGCACTTGGTAGGATTTGCCTTGGAGCAGGGCGATGAGCCGGCCCTGCTGGTTTTCCACGCGCACCGCGTAGTGGCCGGTGCGGCCGCCGCGGTTCTGTTCATGGCAGTCGGCGGTCAGGGTGTCGCCCAACTGCGCCGGGGCGATGTACTCGATGCTGCAACCCAGGGCCACCGTGGCCCGGTCATGGCTGTTGCAGGCAATGGCGAAGGCCGAGTCGGCGAGGGTGAAGATCAGGCCGCCGTGGCAGGTGCCGTGGCCCTGCAGCATGTCGGCCCGCACGCTCATGCCCAGGCGCGCCGCACCGGGCGCCACCGACAACAGGCGCATGCCCAGGGCGTTGCTTGCCGGGTCACGTTCGAACAGGGTCCGGGCGCAGCGCCGGGCCAGTTCCATGGCGTCATGTTCAGTCATGCAGGGGCCTCCTTGGAGTCGCCGTGGTCAGCAGCCCTTGAACACGGGGCTGCGTTTTTCCATGAAGGCGCTGACGCCTTCGCGGTAGTCCTCGCTGCAACCGGCCAGGCGCTGCAGGTCGCGCTCCAGGTCCAGTTGCTCATCGAAGCTGTTGTGCAGGCTGGCATTGAGGCTGCGCTTGATCAGGCCCAGGCCGTAGGTGGGTTGGGTGGCCAGGTGCCGGGCCAGGCTCAGGGCCTGGTCCCGCAGTTGGGCATCATCCACGCACTGGTAGATCAGGCCCCACTGCTCGGCCTGTTCGGCACTCAGGCGGTTGCCGAGCAGGGCCAGGGCCTTGGCCCGGGCCATGCCCACCAGGCGCGGCAGCAGCCAGGTACCGCCGGAATCGGGAACCAGCCCGAGCTTGCAGAAGGCCTGGATAAAGCTTGCCGAGCGTGCGGCCAGTACCAGATCGCAGGCCAGGGGCAGGTTGGCCCCGGCCCCGGCGGCCACCCCGTTGACCGCGCAGATCACCGGCAGCGGCAGGTCCCGCAGGGCCCGCACCAGGGGGTTGTAGAAGGTTTCGATGGAGGCCCCCAGGTCCGGCGCGGCGCCGCCGGGTGCCACGGTGCGCTCGCCCAGGTCCTGCCCGGCACAGAAGCCCCGGCCTTCCCCGGTCAGCAGCAGGACCCGCACCTGCGGGTCATTGCGCACCAGGTCCAGGGCTGCCTGAACCTCGCGGTGCATCGTCGGGTTGAAGCTGTTGAGCTGTTCGGGGCGGTTGAGGCTGAGAAGGGCCACGCCCTCGCTGATGGAGAACAGGATGGTGGTGAAGTTCATGGGCGGGGCGCTCTGTGCTGGGCGATCAGGCGAACACCACCGACAGGCGTGGAGGCAAGGCGTTGAGGCATGGTGAATGTCCTCGGGGTGGCCGGTGGTCGGCTCGATTGTCGGGTCGGCTGGTTGGCCGGTTTTCGTCGAGTATATCGCCAATGCGATACATAAAAACAATAGCGACGTGAATTTAATGTGTCTTGATTTTGAGTGTCGGTCCAGCTTTTTTTGTAGCCCCAGGCTCACGACAAAAGCCTCCAGGCTGCCTAAGGCTTTGATAAATACGGGACTGACAAGTCTTTGTGGAGCAGCCAGGCTGGCTGATTGCGGCGGCGCCGGTCTTGTGCGTGGCCAATAATCTGATACAAACTGCCATCCGCAGTTCATCGTATTTCCTGCTTTCAGATGACGTGTTCTTCAAGGAACCTCTCCATGACCTGTTACAGCCTCGATGGATTGACCCCGGTGGTCGACCCCAGCGCTTATGTGCACCCTTCAGCGGTGCTGATTGGTGATGTGATTGTCGGCGCCCATTGTTACGTCGGCCCGTTGGCCAGCTTGCGGGGCGATTTTGGGCGGATCGTTCTGGAGGAGGGGGCAAACCTGCAGGATACGTGTGTGATGCATGGTTTTCCCGACAGCGATACGGTGGTCGAGCGCAACGGCCATATAGGTCATGGCGCTGTCCTGCATGGCTGTCGAATTGGCGCCGACGCCCTGGTGGGCATGAATGCGGTGGTGATGGACAACGCGCATATCGCGCCCCGTTGCATCGTTTCCGCGGCAGCCTTCGTCAAGGCCGGCTTCGAGTGTGCGCCACAGTCGCTGATCATGGGTACGCCGGCCCGGGTCAGCCGCCCGCTCAGTGATGCGGAGCTGGCCTGGAAGCAGGCGGGGACCCGCGAATACCAACAGCTGGCCAGGCGTTGCCTGGAGCAGATGCGGCCTTGCGAGCCGCTGCGGGAGGCAGAGCCCGGACGCCCGCGAATCGGCAACAGTGCGCTGCGCCCCAAGGCTCGCCCATGAACCTGCCCGGGCGCTATAGCTGCCTGAAACCCGCTATATTCCTTCCTTTTTTACCGGTACATCCATGTCGTCCCTAGCGCCACTGAACCACCTGATCAAACGTTTCCAGGAGCAGACTCCGATCCGCGCCAGTTCGCTGATCATCACCCTGTACGGCGATGCCATCGAGCCCCACGGCGGCACGGTGTGGCTGGGCAGCCTGATTCAGTTGCTGGAGCCCATGGGGATCAACGAGCGCTTGATCCGCACCTCGATCTTCCGCCTGAGCAAAGAGGGCTGGCTGAGCGCTGAAAAGGTCGGCCGGCGCAGTTACTACAGCCTGACCCTGACCGGACGCCGGCGCTTCGACAAAGCCTTCAAGCGCGTGTACAGCGCCGGAGTGCCGGCCTGGGACGGCGCCTGGTGCCTGGTGATGCTCTCGCAACTGTCTGTCGAGTTGCGCAAGCAGGTGCGCGAAGAGTTGGAATGGCAGGGGTTCGGCGCCATGTCGCCGGTACTGCTGGCCTGCCCGCGCAGTGATCGGGCCGATATCAACGCCACCCTGGCGGAGCTTGGTGCCCAGGAAGACACCATCGTCTTCGAGACCACGCCCCAGGATGTCCTGGGTTCCAGGGCCCTGCGCCTGCAAGTGCGGGAAAGCTGGAACATCGATGAACTGGCAGCCCACTACAGCGAGTTCATCCAGCTGTTCCGCCCGCTCTGGCAGGCCCTGCGCGAGCAGGAGCAGTTGCAGCCCCAGGATTGCTTCCTGGCCCGGCTGCTGCTGATTCATGAGTACCGCAAGCTGCTGCTGCGCGATCCGCAACTGCCCGACGAACTGCTGCCCGGGGATTGGGAAGGCCGCGCGGCGCGCCAGTTGTGTCGCAACATCTATCGCCTGATCCAGGCCCGGGCCGAAGAATGGCTGGCCACTGCCCTGGAGAACGCCGATGGCCCGTTGCCGGATGTCGGCGAAAGCTACTACCGGCGTTTTGGCGGGCTGGTCTAGCCCGCCCATCCAAGGGGTGCCAGCTGTGATGCCTGAGGCCCCGGGCGTTGCAGCCCGGGTCTATCACAGTCCGGATGTTAAATAGTCATTGACCTGCGAATTTGTCCTGATCTAGGGTCGCGAACGTATTCAATGCAACTAAGTAGAGAATGTTTCAGCGCTATTGCAGTTGAATGACGTGCACTGCAAGTTTGAAGATATTTGCAATATAGGGAGCATGGCCAGGTACAGGTATTCGGTCCTGCAGGGAAAGCAGACAGATAAAGGAATTATCGATGAAGTGGATTCGCAACCTGGCTACAAAGTTCGGCCTGGCCATGATGTTGGTTATTTGGGGCAAGTTGGCTATTGCTTCGCAACTGGTTCCGGCATTTGGGCTGGCCAATGATCAATATGCCAAGTCTCCGGGGCCCTATGCAGTCAGCACCAATGCTGTTCTGAGTGATTGCCGTGGGTTGTTGGGGGTATTGGCGCGGATCATGCTGTTGGATAACAGCCTGCAATGCAATCAGTCCTTTCCTTACGGATTCTCCAATCCGATTTCCACCAGTGTCTATTACCCGTCCAATATCAAGCAATTGGACAAGTTGCCAGTGGTCAACTTCGTCGGCGGCATTCTTTCCAACCAGGGGCAGTACACAGATCTGCTGCGGCTGTGGGCGAGCTACGGCTTCATCGTGATCATCTCCTCGGACTTCATCAACACCGCCCCCACCATGCATGTGCTCGGCGCCCTGGAACTGAGCAAGCTCAACCAGGACCCGACCTCGCCACTGTTCGGCAAGGTCGACCTGTCGCGCACCATTGTGGCGGGGCATTCGGCAGGAGGAGGCGCATCGATTCTATCGGCAAGCCTCTTGCCAGAGACCTTGAAGGGCATCGACCCGCAGTTGCGCTATATCGGCTCGCTGCCGATCGAACCCGGGCCGATCGGCCTTGGCTCCACGGTAAAGACACCGACCCTGGTGCTCACCGGCGCAGCGGACGTAGTGGTCCCGGCCTGGGCCTGGCCAAGGCTGTGGCAGGGCGGGCTGATCAAGGCCGTGCCGGGCTGGAGCGCAACTGCCCATAACGCCACCCATTTCAGCCCGGTCAGAAGCGTCAGGGAAGATGAGTTTGCCGGTATTACCACGGCCTGGATCTTATATATCGGCAAGAATGACCCGGCCGCCAAAGAATACTTTGTCGGTGAAGATTACAAACTGGCCCGAGATCCGCAGTTCATTCGCCTGCTATTCAACCCGCTGCGGGTCCAGCGCAATGAAGTAGCCGATAGCCTTCAATAGCACTGTGCTTTCTCCGGTAAAACGGATACAGCCCAGGGAGTGTGCGAAGACTGTTTTCTGGCCCATTCAATAGTGCATTTCGCCAGCGCAAAGTTAAGGCGGCGGCGAAATGTACCGGGCGTTTCTTGAACTCGGGTGTTTTATTCATGAAATATTCTTCCTGCGTTACCTGGCAATGCGTTATTGCCGAACTGGCAAGGTAGGGCAGTGGCGGGTAGTTGTACGCTTCATGAACCAACTGCAATGGCAATGTCACTGCATTGTTATTTGCGCCCAATACCTTGGGGGCAGCGTTATATATCGCGCTGCAACCATAAGGACTCAATAACCCATGCCCAGTCTTACACGCAGGAAGCTCTTGCAAGCGGCCGCCATCGGTACTTTCTTTTCCTCATTGCCGGCATCCATCCGCCAGGCCCTGGCGATACCGGCGAACAACCGGACCGGGACCATCAAGGACGTCGAGCACGTGGTGATCCTGATGCAGGAAAACCGTTCGTTCGACCACTACTTCGGCACCTTTCCCGGGGTACGCGGCTTCAGTGACCGCTTCACCATCCCCCAGACCGGTCAACGGGAAGTGTGGGAGCAACAGGGCAAGGGCCGGCTGGTGATGCCTTATCACCTGGACAGCAGCAAGGGCAACGCCCAGCGCGTCAGCGGCACCCCGCATTCCTGGGCGGACGCCCACTCGGCCTGGGGCGAGGGGCGTATCAGCGCCTGGCCGACCTACAAGACCAATACCTCCATGGGCTACTACCGCGAGCAGGAACTGCCTTTCCAGTTCGCCCTGGCCAACACCTTCACCCTGTGTGACGCCTACCACTGCTCGGTGCACGCCGGCACCAACCCCAACCGGCTGTTCCTCTGGACTGGCAGCAATGGCGCGAGCGCAGCCAAGGTGGCGGCGGTGGTCAACGAATGGGACGGCCCGGGGCCGGTGAATGTCGGCTACAGCTGGAAGACCTACCCCGAGCGCCTGGAAGAGCAGGGCGTGAGCTGGAAGGTGTACCAGCACCTGCCGGACAACTTCGGCGACAACCCGCTGGCGGGGTTCCGGCAGTACCGGGCCGCCAGCGTGCAGGTCGGCAACCCGGCCCAGCCGCCGAAGGATTTCAATGCCTTCGTGCCCTACAGCGACGGGCTCAACGCCGTGGCGCCGCTGTACAAGGGCAATGGCAACACCCTGCCGGCCAGCAGCGGCAGCAACCTGGAGACCATCATTGGCGGGTTTCGCAACGACGTGCAGGCCGGCAAGCTGCCCCAGGTCAGCTGGATTGTCGCGCCGGCAGCCTATTCCGAGCATCCCGGGCCTTCGAGCCCGGTGCAGGGCGGCTGGTTCACCCAGGAAATTCTCCTGGCCTTGACCAGCAACCCCGAGGTCTGGAGCAAGACGGTACTGCTGGTGACCTACGATGAAAACGACGGCTTCTTCGACCATATGCCGTCGCCCTCGGCGCCTTCGCGGCGCAAGGACGGCAGCTTTGCCGGCAAGTCCACCCTGGGTTTCGACAGCGAACTGTTCACCCACCCGGCCCCGGCGGGCTCGACCCAGCAACCCTTGCCCGATGGCGGCGTATACGGGCCGGGGCCGCGAGTGCCGATGCTGGTGCTGTCGCCCTGGAGCCGTGGTGGCTGGGTCAACTCGCAAGTGTTCGACCATACCTCGGTGCTGCAATTTCTCGAGAAACGCTTTGGCGTGCGAGAGCCGAACATCAGCGCCTGGCGGCGGGCAGTCTGCGGCGACCTGACCTCGGCGTTCAACTTTGCCGACCCCAACCATGAAACCCTTCCCGCGCTGCAGACCACTACCCGCCAGGCCGCCGACAGCCTGCGCCAGCGCCAGGAGAAACTGCTGCCGGTACCGCTGCCCTCGGCCGGCCAGCAACTGGCGCCGCAGCAGCAGCGCCTGGCCCGGCCTTCCCGGGCCTTGCCCTATCGGCTGCATGTGGACAGCCAGGCCGATCCCAAGGCTCGCACCTTGTCGCTGAGCCTGCAGAACACTGGGGAGCAAGGGGCGGTATTGCATGTCTACGATGGCCTGCACCTGAGCGAGATTCCCCGCCGCTATACCGTGGAAGCCGGCAAGGCCCTGCAGGACAGCTGGCCGGTGGTGGAGCGCTATCAGCTCTGGGTCCTGGGCCCCAACGGGTTTCACCGCAGTTTCCACGGCGACCTGAAAACCCTGCAGCCCGAACTGCTGGTGACCACCAGCAACAGCCAGTTGCAACTGACCCTGAGCAATCCGGGGGAACACGGGGTGGTCATCAGTATCGATCGCTGCCCCTACACCCAGCAGGGCCCATGGACCTTGGCGGTACCGGCCCGGGGCGAGGTGCGCCAGGTGTTTGCCTGCGAGGGTAGTGGCGGCTGGTACGACCTGACGCTGCGCAGCGACGGCGGCTGGCTGCGCCGGATCGCCGGGCGCCTGGAAACCGGAGCACACAGCATCAGCGACCCCTTGATGGGCCGGGCATGAAGACCTTGGCAAAAACGGGGGCGCTTTCGAAGTGAAACCGGAAGCCGGGCTGGATAACGACAAGAGCAACTAATACCCGGAAGGTAGAAGTTGTAGAGGAGGGCAGGATAGATAGGGTGCTTAGTTGTTTGCTTTAAATAACGGATCACCCCTTCGGGTGATCCGTTAACAGCATCGCTTACTTGGGCATGGCCCAGGACTGCAAGGTATAACCGTCCTGGCTCAGTTCGGCGCGGGCCTGTTTGAGCAGGTCTTCCAGCTGGGCTGGATCGGAGTAGGCACTGCTGGGAATCTGGGTGTGGCCAATACGGGTGCTGGTGCGGTCGATGACGGTCAGGCTGAGCTCGCCATTACCGTCCTGTGGAGCCCAGGCCACGCATTGAAAAGGCTGGAATGCGCGGTCGGCGATCAAAAGTGCTTCGTTGATACGGAGCGGGGCGTTCATGGGGTCTTCTCTCTGTGTGCCCAATCAAATGATGTGCCGTCGGTTGGGCTTACCGTTCGGCTGGTCATTTGTACTGATGCACCGAGGTAGCACTCGGGTCACACTGAAAAACAAGTTTTTACAACTTTCGTGCATAGGCCTTGTGGCCGGGCCCTTAGTTGCGGGGGCTGGATAAAACAACTGCGACAATCAGTCGCTCGTGAACAGCTTGGAGTCCCACGTTAGTTCCTTTGGTAATCAGCGCTATAAGCAATTGATACATTCCACCGTCAAGTTCTTGCTAATGTTACAGCCAGGTTTTCCAAATCACTGTTTCTAATAACTTTTCCATACCCTGGCGCCAAGGAACAGTCATGCTCGAAGCCCCTGTGCAGCGCCGTTTGCTGGTGGTCGATCCCTGTGACGATTGCCATCGCCTGTTACCCGGTTTGCGCACCATTGGCTGGGATGTCGACAGCTGTGACCTGGAGTCCGCTCGCGAACGCTCCTGCGATGTCGGCCTGCTGCGCCTGCAGCCTTTTCACCTGGAGCGCCCGGAGGCGGTCAAGGACCTGATCAGCCGCAGCGGCACCGAGTGGATCGCAGTATTGAGCCAGGAAGTGCTGCGCCTGCAGAAGGTCGGGGATTTCGTCTGCGAGTGGTTTTTCGACTTCCACACCCTGCCGTTCGACGTGTCGCGGGTCCAGGTGACCCTCGGCCGGGCGTTCGGCATGGCGCGCCTGCGGGGCCAGGGCTCGATCCATGTGGACCAGCCCGAGCATGAGTTGCTGGGCAATAGCCGGCCGATCCGCGACTTGCGCAAGCTGCTGGGCAAGCTGGCGCCCACCGAGTCGCCCGTGCTGATCCGAGGCGAAAGCGGCACCGGCAAGGAGCTGGTGGCGCGTACCCTGCATCGTCAGTCCCAGCGCCACGACAAACCCTTTGTCGCCATCAACTGCGGGGCGATTCCCGAACACCTGATCCAGTCCGAACTGTTCGGGCACGAGAAGGGCGCCTTTACCGGCGCCCATCAACGCAAGGTCGGGCGCATCGAGGCGGCCCATGGCGGCACCTTGTTTCTTGACGAGATCGGCGACCTGCCGCTGGAACTGCAGGCCAATCTGCTGCGCTTCCTGCAGGAAAAGCACATCGAACGGGTAGGGGGCAGCCAGCCGATTCCGGTGGATGTTCGGGTTCTGGCGGCCACCCACGTCGACCTGGAAGCGGCCATTACCAGCGGGCGCTTCCGTGAGGACCTCTACTACCGCCTGAATGTGCTGCAAGTGATCACCGCGCCGTTGCGCGAGCGCCATGGCGACCTGGGCATGCTGGCCAGCCATTTTGCCCACTTCTATAGCCAGGAAACCGGGCGCCGGCCCCGCAGTTTCAGCGAGGATGCCCTGGTGGCCATGGGCAAGCATGATTGGCCGGGCAATGTCCGCGAACTGGCCAACCGGGTGCGTCGCGGCCTGGTGCTGGCCGAGGGGCGGCAGATCCAGGCCAGCGACCTGGGCCTGCTCAGCCTGCAGGCCCAGGACCTGCCCATGGGCACCCTCGAAGACTACAAGCACCGCGCCGAGCGCCAGGCCCTGTGCGACGTGTTGAACCGGCACAGCGACAACCTCAGCGTGGCGGCGCGGGTCCTGGGGATCTCGCGCCCGACCTTCTACCGTTTGCTGCACAAGCACCAGATCCGCTAGGGCGGGGAGAAACGCCAAGGCCCGCTGCGATTGGGGAATCGCAGCGGGCCTTGGCGTTTTTGCCGGTGGGTCAGAAGTAGTAGGGGAATTTCAGGCTGAAGGTGAAGGCCGGAGCATCCTCGGTCATGCCGATGGACAGGTTGGGTACGATGGTCAGGTTGTCGGAGGCGGCAATCGTCATGCCGACGTTGAAGTAGCCGGCGTTGGCATCGCTGGAGACCACCGACTGCCAGTCGCCACCGTCCTGCTTGAGCTTGCTTTTACGCTGCACCAGGTCGGAAACCGAGAAGGACATACTCATCTTCTCGTTGAGCGCAAAGGCGACACCGGCGCCGATCTGGAAGCTGTCGCCCAGGCGCACCTTGCCGGGGGTCTTGCTGCCCACTGTCGAGCTGATGTCATCGAAGGACTCTTCCAGGTTGTGGGTATAGGCCAGAGTCCCGAACAGCACGGCCGGATCGAAGGTCTTGACCAGGGAGATCCCGGGGGTGACCGACCAGACGCCGTTACCGGTGGGCAGGCTTTCAGGCACATAGAGGTTGTTGTTGGCAGAGGACTGCACCAGCTTGATGCCGAATGGGTCCTTGCCGGTAGGGGCTTTGACGCGCAAGGTTGCCACCGCGTCGGGCCAGAACTCGGACTCGTCGAGGAACTTGTAGGCCACGCCGAAGTTCACGTCCCCCAATGTCGGGTCGCGGGTGACCGACTCTTCGGTGGTCTGGGTGCCTGAGCCGCCGCCACCGCCGGATTGGAAGGTGGATTCGCGATAGACCACGGGTGCGTTGATATCGAATTGCCAGCGGTTGTTGAGGTTGTAGCGCGCGGTCAGGTCGAGGGTCCAGGTATCGGACTTGATCCGGTCCAGGTTGATGTTGCCGAGAAAGATCGAATCCAGCGCCAGGAAGCCGTTGACTGTCAGTTGGCGGGCATCGTAGCGGGCATAGGTCAAGCCGGTCTCGACGCTGAACTTGCCGCCGCCAAAGAAGCCACTGGCCTCGTCGTAGAGGTTGCTGACGCTTTGTGCCGGTTCCGAATCATCCTTGAGGGACTGGCCATAGGAAGCGCCTCCTGCAGCGCCTCCGGAAGCGGCACCGGCCCCAGTACCGGCGACCTGTTGATTGCCTTTCAGGTCAGCAGGTGATTTGGCCAGGCGCTTGGGAGGCGGAGCCGCCGGTTGATCCTCCACTTGGCGAACCCGTTGTTCCAGCACCGCGAGGGCCTTCTGCTGCACTTCGTAACGTTGCTTGAGTTCCAGAAGCTCTCGTTTCAGGGTCTCTACATCGGCGTCCGGCGCCGCTTGTACCAGCGCCGCCGGGAATAGAGTGCTTAAACAGACTATTGCGCGCAGTGAAACCGATCGATACATGAAATAAACCGTCCCTTGTGAACCCCAATGGTCGAGAATCAGCGTAGTTCAAGATCAGAATTTGCGTAGAGCGTTGAGCGTACTCAAATTACAGTCCAAAGCACCGGTGCTGGGACCGTTGTTCCTGAGCACCACATTGAGCTGTGTCATGTTGTTCACCAGGTTGCTGTTACCCATCAACTGGGTGTTCTGCAGCAAATTGCCCTGGGCCACTTGCTGCAAGGCATTGCCCTGGTTGCCGCTGGCCTGAATGGCCATCTGGATGCCACCGTTGAGGGCCGACACCGCCACACTGCCGGCTGCGTTGCTGCCGGTGATGGTCTGGCCGCTGATCAATGCCTGCCCCACACCGGCCGCCAGTGCCGGCGCCTGATTGGCTTCTGTGACATTGATATTGATGTTGTTGTAGGCCGAGTTGCCGTCGCCGGCGGCCCTTACGCTCTGGGTTACGCCCTGGCCGCTGGCCAGCCCTGCGCCGCCGATCACGTTGCCGGTCCCGGGCGGGGGCGTAGTGCCATTGCCGGCCTGGCTGATGGTGGAGACGTAGAATTGCGGTTTGATCGTGGCTTGCTGGATCTGCAGCGAAGTGGACGCGCCGATCAGGTCACCGCTGGCGTTGCGCCAGGTACTGCTCATGACAATGCCGAAGCTGATGATCCGCCCCGGCATGACGTAACGGCCCCGCAACTGCGACAGTTCCTGATCCTGGATGAGTTCGGGCTTGAAACCAGCATGTGCTGGAAGAGCTGCTGCCAGGCAGGCGGCGGCCAGCCAGTATGAAGTCTTCATCTGCTTGCTGCTCCCGGAGCATCCTGCCCCTTTATAGTGTTTGCGCTTCTAGAAGAAGTCGCTCTGGATGAAGCCGAAGTCCATCAAGTCCGCGTCCCTGACCGGGTAGAAGTTATCGAGCTTGTTCTTCGCGGTCAGTGGGGCTGGCGGGTCGAGCAAGGCGTTGGCCTTGTCGTAGCCAGGGCCGATGATGGCGAACACGATACCGTTCCAGCCTTTGACGAAGTCATCATGGGTGTAGCGCTTGTGGCCCAGCACTGGATCACCGATATAGACCCAGCCTTTCTGCGCCCGCTGCATCACCACGAAGTGCTTGTAGCCGCGAATCTCCATCAGTACCACCACCGGGATGGTCACCGCTTCGAGCTTGTCGGGCGGAATCCGGTAGCCTCGGGCGCGCATGCCGATGCTTTCTACGTAGCGCTTCATATCGAGCATGGAAAAGCCCTGGGTGCGAACCAGGCCCTGATCCGAATTGACCAGCATGCCCTTGATGACGTGCTCCTCATCGACATCAAGCCAGTAGGCTTGACGCAGAATGGTCGCCAGTGCGGCGGCACCGCAGCTGAAGTCGGTCTTCTGTTCGACGATGTCGCTGAACTTGCGCTCGCGCACGCTCTGCACCTGTTTGAAGATCAGGTTGCCACCGGGCAGGCCGGCCACCGCCATCTGCGCAGCCTGGACTGGAGCACAGAGGCAAAGCAAGAGAGAGAGGATCGCAGTACGCATGATCGTTACGCCTGAGTCGGACTGTGGAAAAGCCCCGTTTCCGGGGCTTTCGTTACGATCGCGATTACATGCAGGCTTTGCAGCCAGCAGCGATGGACAGCGAGTTGCTTTGTTGGTTGCCCACACCGGCCGAGACGTTGGCGCCGCCGTTGCCGGAGAAGCCGTTCATCGAGTTGGTCATGCTGGCGTTGTTGACCACTGGGTTTTTCCAGCCGTCTTTGGTCAGCACTTGCTGGGTCCAGTAGCCAGCCAGTTCGATGGTGCCTTGTTCTTTGAAGGTGAATTTTTGATCGTCGTTGCCGTGGCCTTTGTTGTCGCCATAGCCATGGCCGCTGTGATCGTCGCCACCTTCGATTTTGCCGCTGCCGGTGCCTTTGTAGGTGCCGGAGGCAACGAAGCCGCCAGAGAGGGTGTCTTTTTTGTAGGCCTGGACACCTTTGTTATCCACGACCAGATTGGTCGACTGCTGGTTGGCCGAAGCAGCGGCAGTGGCTACGCGGCCACCGGAAACGGCAATGGCCAGGTTGTTTTTCTGTTGGTTGAAGTCGCCGGCGGTCACGTTGATGCCGATGTTGCCGGAACCGTTGTTGCCGGAGTTGTTGAGCACGGCGTTGTTCTGAGTCGAGGAGTTTTTCACGTAGTTGTTGTTGTTGACCTGGGTGGCGCTGGAAGCGGCCACGGCACTGCCGAAGATGAAGCTTTCGTCAGCGGTTGCCAGGGCAGCGGCATTGTCTTGTTGGTTGCCGTCGCCGGCGGCGACGTTGGCACCCATGTTGCCGTTGGAGTTGTTCAGGGAGTTGTCGGCCTTGGCGTTGTTGTTGGTGCCCTGGTTTTTCACTACGTTGGTGTTGCTGTTCTGCACATCGATGACTGCGGCACCGGCTCCAGCGGTGATTTGCAGCAGAGTGCTGAGGTCCGGACCTTGATCGTGATCGCCATGGCCGTTGCCATGACCGCCGTTGTTACCATGATCGTTACCACCTGCCTGAGCAGCCATTGCCATGACGGCGGCCAGTGCGAAAACCAGTGGTTTGAGAGCCATTGTAGGTTTCATGGTGTTTCTCCGGTGCTTATTAGTTGGTTAAGTGTTGGTACTTTCTAATTGCACTACGAGGGGTCAATCTGCGACCCGGATGCTCAGGGTGTTAGCCATTCGGTTCCCCACCCCGGCACTCTGGTTCACCTGAATCACTCCACGGCTGCCGGTGAAGGCCTGGTCGCTGGTAACGACCTGGCGGCTGCCTTGTTGAGTGCCAGTTGCTCCTGAGTCTGGTAACAGCGCCACGTTCTGTTGCGACAGGGCGCTGTCGTCAATGCTTTGCGGATTGGCACTGATGCTGATCCGCAGGGCATTGGCCATCTGGTTGTTGGCCCCGGCCGACTGGTTCACGCCCAGTGCGCCGTTGCCTTTGCTGAAAGAGTTGCCGCCGATGGTGCTGCTGGCGTTGACCGCGCGGCTGGCGGCGGTGGTGATCTTCTGGGTCACGCTGGTGGTTGCCGTGGCGTTGGTGCCGATGGCAATGGCCCGTACGTTGGTCTGTTGCTGTTGGTCGCCGGCGGCCTGGTTGACGTTGAAGTTGCCGGTATAGCCTGCGCCGGAGTTCTGGATGTTCGAGGTATCGGTGACTGGGCTGGCCGAGTCGGCCATGGCCCCGGTGCAGGTCAGCAAGGCGAGGAACAGCAGGGAGCGACTCATGTTATTGCCCTCCAATGTTGCTCAAGGGAGCCATGCCGGAGCTGATGCTGCGGTTGATCGAGTTGGAGATGCTGGCGCCCGCACCGCCGCCATGGCCGGCGGACATGCCGGGCAGGCCGTTGTTGTTGGTCAGTACATTCATGCCGGGTACACCGGCGCTGCCGGACAGCACCGTGCCGCGGACCAGCGCTCCGGTCTTGATTCCGGCAAAGTCGCCATCGCTCATTTCATTACTGGTCATCTGATTGACCAGGACCGACGGGTTGGTGTTGACCTCGACGGGGTTGGGATCTTTTTGCAAAGGTGCGCGGCCGATGGGCTGCGCCTGGACGGTGCGCTGGATGATGATTTCGCCATTCCCCGCAGCCATCACCGGAAGGCTGTACACCGCGCTGACGGCGCAGCCGATCAGCAGTAGGCGGGTGAAACTTTTATTCAGCGTCCCCACGGCGGTATTCCTTCTTCTCAGTGCTGGCCCTAGCCGGCGTTGCGAGGAAGAGAGCAGAAGCCGTGCCGCTTTTTGTTTGTTTTTAAGATTCAACGGCTTGCGAACGCTGCGGGGCGTCGGCTTTCGGGACTGTTTCAGGGATGAGACAAGTACCCCCGACGGCCATTGGCCATAACCGGGGCAACGCTCTGGAACAGGGGTTGCTGCGGGGGTGTATCAGGGGCTTAACAGTTTGCCCGGCCGTGGGCGCCACCGCGGAAAATGGCGGCCTGATGGCCAGGCAGGTGTTTCAGGGATGGACACTTGTGGCCCTGCGGCACTGCACCGATCACGCTTGCAGCAGTTGCCGGACCTGCTCGAAGGCCTGTTGCCGGCGGGCTTGCCAGTCGCCGCCAATGATGCGGTACGGCTGGCGGTGTTGCTCCAGCCAATGGCGGGTAGCCTCGAAGAACGCCATGCGTTCTGCCAGTTGTGGCTGGCAGCGCTGGCCGTCGTCGCTCCAGGCCACATCTTCCGGCGACAGCAGCAGGTGCAGGTCGTAGTGGCGGGCCAGCAGTTGGGGTTCCAGCCACGGCGGGCAGTCGCCGAACAGGGTCTGGCTCCAGAGTTGGTTGCTTAACAGGTGGGTATCGAGAATCAGCAGTCCAGGTTGCTGGGCGCGGGCCTGATCTTCCCAGGCGAGCTGGCCCCGGGCGATCTCGGGAATGTCCGCCAGGCAGGTGTCGCGGCCCTGCTGCTCGATGAAGTGGCGCACGTATTCGCCCACCTGGATGCCACCGAAGTGGGCTTGCAGCTCGCTCGCCAGCCAGCTCTTGCCGCTGGACTCGGGGCCGGTCAGTACCAGGACCTTCACGACTGCAGGGCCGGGTCGGCGCGCCAGGCTCGCCAGCCCTGGACGGCCAGCAGGGTGAACAGGGCATACAGCGCCGCCGTCAGGTAGAGCTCCTTGTAGACGAACAGCCCGACGAAAATCACATCCACGGCAATCCACAGCGGCCAGCATTGCACGCGCTTCTGCGCCATCCACCACTGCGCCACCAGGCTGAAGGCGGTCAAGGCGGCGTCCAGCCAGGGCTGCGCGGCGTCGGTCCAGTGGGCCATGGCAGCCCCCAGCAGCAGGCTGCCCATTGCGCCCAGGGCCAGCCCCTGTAGCAGTCCGCTGGACTGCAACTGGCTGACCGGCCGCCCCTGGTGCTGTTCGCCGCCCCGGGTCCACTGCCACCAGCCATAGAGCTGCAGCACCGCGTAGACCACCTGCAGGAGCATGTCGGAATAGAGCTTGACCTCGTAGAAGATCCAGCTGTACAGCAGCACCATGACCAGGCCGATGGGCCAGCACCAGGGGTTCTGTTTGACCGTCAGCCAGACGGCGATCACGCCGAGGGCGGCGGCAAACAGTTCAAGCCCGGACATGGCGGTTCCTTGGGGAAATGGAGGAGGGGGGCGATTGTACCCAGAGTCGGCCCCGGGCGTCAGTCCGGGGCCTTGGGTTCAGCGAGGGGTCAGACGCGGAACTGGCGCAACAGGCCGTTGAGCTGCTCCGACAGCTCCTTGAGGTGGCGGCTGGCGGCGCTGGAGTGCTGGGCCGCCAGGGCCGTGCCCTGGGACAGGCCGGCTGCCTGGCCGACGTTGTGGTTGATGTCTTCCACCACATGGGCCTGTTCCAGGGTGGCGCTGGCAATCGTCGCGTTCAGGCCGTTGAGGTTGCGCAGTGCCTGGCCGATGGCGTTGAGGCTGGCGCCGGCCAGCCCGGCCTGCTCGATGGTCAGTTGCGAGGCTCGGCTGCTATCGCCGATGACCTTGACCGCCGCTTCGGAGTGGTTTTGCAGGCGCTCGATCATGCCCTGGATTTCCGCAGTGGACTGCTGGGTACGCTGGGCCAGCAGGCGCACTTCGTCGGCCACCACGGCAAAGCCGCGCCCTTGTTCCCCAGCCCGGGCCGCCTCGATGGCAGCGTTCAGGGCCAGCAGGTTGGTCTGTTCGGCAATCGAGCGGATCACCTCCAGCACCGTGCCGATCTGGGTGCTTTCCGCCGCCAGGGTGCGGATCACTTCCACCGCCTGGTCGATGGTCACCGAAAGCTGGTCGATCTGCTGCAAGCTGCCGTCGATGTTGACCTGGCCCTGCTGGGCCTGGGCCTCGGCCTCGCGCACCTCGGTGGCGGCGTGCTCGGCGTTGCGCGCCACATCCTGGACTGCGCTGGTGACCTGGCTGATAGCGGCCGCCACCTGTTCCATCTGTTGGGATTGCTGCTGGCTGCGCTCCTGGGCGTCGTTGGCGTTGCTACCCAGTTCGCTGGAGGACTGTTCCAGGGCTGCGGCGCTGGATTGCAGCTGCATCACCACACCGCGCAACTTGGCGGTAAAGCCGTTGAAGTGCCGGGCCAGTTCGGTGACCTCGTCCTGGCCGTGGGTGTCGAGGCTGCGGGTCAGGTCGCTTTCGCCGCTGGCGATGTTGGCCATGGCGTGCACCGTTTCGCGCAGCGGGCTGACAATGCTGCGCACGATCAGCACCACCAGGGCGGCCATCAGCAGGGCAATCACCAGGCCGATGGAGGAGGCGCGCAGTACCTGGGCGTAGAACTCGTCCTGCAGGTCGTCGATATAGACTCCGGAGCCGATGATCCAGCCCCAGGGCTGGAACAGCTGGATGTAGGAGGTCTTCTGGACCGGTTGCTCGGCGCCGGGCTTGGGCCAGCGGTAGTCCACCATGCCGCCGCCCTTGGCCTTGGCCAGGGTCACCATCTCGTTGAACACCTCGAAACCGTCCGGGTCCTTGACCGCGGCCAGGTTCTGCCCGTCGAGCTTGGGGTTGGCCGGGTGCATGATCATCACCGGCGTCAGGTCGTTGATCCAGAAGTAGTCATTCTGGTTGTAGCGCAGCCCGCGAATCACCTGCAGCGCCTGCTTCTGCGCCTGCTCGCGGGTCAGGCTGCCGGCGGCTTCCAGGCCCTGGTAGTAATTCAGTACGCCGGCGGCGGTCTGCACCACGTGCTGGGTCTTCTGCGCCTTGGCCAGGTACAGGTCCCCATGAATCTGCTTGAGCATCATCACGCCCAGGGTCACCAGGGTCAGCACCGCCACGATCAGGATCAGCCACAGGCGCTGACTGATGGACATCTTGCGTAAGCTATTCATCATCCGGTCACTCCAGATTCTTGTTCTTGTCATAAAAGGCCCGGAGCATCCAAGCATGCTGGCCTTCCAACGCCAACCCTACGGAAGTCCAATAACATCGCGGCGTGTTTTGCGCCTGTCTGTTAGGATTTCGGCGCCTTTGCCGAAAACCTGAACCTTTCTGAACTTTTCACATAATTTTCATGGGCTTGTGTTGATCTTACGAGCGCCGATTTCTCGGCTACGCTCGACGCAGCAAATGCTTTGACCAATTAAAAAGAGGCATGCCACGAGCATCGCCTCATGGGGGAATTGATGGATCTTTGGACCGCCGCACAGGCATTGATACTCGGGATTGTCGAAGGCCTGACCGAGTTTTTACCCATCAGCAGCACCGGACACCAGATCATTGTGGCCGACTTGCTCGACTTTGGCGGCGAGCGGGCGATGGCCTTCAACATCATTATCCAGTTGGGGGCGATCCTTGCGGTTGTCTGGGAATTTCGCCGCAAGATCCTCGATGTGGTGATCGGCCTGCCGACCCAGCCCAAGGCCCAGCGCTTCACGATCAACCTGTTGATCGCCTTCCTGCCGGCGGTGGTGCTGGGGGTGATCTTCGCCGACCTGATCCATGCCTACCTGTTCAACCCCATTACCGTGGCCACGGCCCTGGTGGTCGGCGGCCTCATCATGCTGTGGGCCGAGCGCCGGCAGCACCAGGTGCATGCCGAGACAGTGGACGACATCACCTGGAAGGACGCGCTCAAGGTCGGCTGCGCCCAGTGCCTGGCGATGATCCCGGGCACCTCGCGCTCGGGCTCCACCATCATCGGCGGTCTGCTGTTCGGCCTGTCGCGCAAGACCGCCACCGAGTTTTCGTTCTTCCTGGCCATGCCCACCATGGTCGGCGCCGCGGTGTATTCAGGCTACAAGTACCGCCATCTGTTCCAGCCCGATGACTTCCCGGTGTTCGCCATCGGCTTCGTCACCGCCTTTGTCTTCGCCATGATCGCGGTCAAGGGCCTGCTGAAGTTCATCGCCAGCCACAGCTACGCGGCCTTCGCCTGGTATCGCATTGCCTTCGGCCTGTTGATCCTGGCGACCTGGCAGTTCGGCTGGGTCGACTGGACGGCGGCCAAGCCATGAGTACGGCCCGGCGCCCGGCGTCCTCGGCCAGTGCTGCGCGGCTCCAGCATCCCCGGGCCAAGCTGCTGGCGTTCGTACTGCTGTGCGGGTTGCCGCTGTTCGGTTCGCTGTCGCTGTGGTGGAAGGGGATTTCGCTCATTCCCCTGATCGCCTATGGCGCGGTCAGCCTGCTGGCCTTCCTGGTCTACTGGCACGACAAGCGCCGGGCCCAGGCCGAGGGCCGGCGTACCCCGGAGAACGTCCTGCATGCCCTGGAACTGGCCGGTGGCTGGCCCGGGGCCTTGCTGGCCCAGCAGCTGTTGCGCCACAAGACCCGCAAGGTCTCCTACCAGTTGGTGTTCTGGCTGATCGTGGCCTTGCACCAGGTGTTCTGGATCGACCGGCTGTTCCTGGAAAGCAGCCTGCTGAGCCTGTTCTAGAGCAGCAAACCCACCTGAACCCGCTTGGGCAGCTTGCTCACCACCAACTGGTGAGAGCGCTGCAGCAGCGCCTCGAGCTCCGAGGCGCCCAGGGGGTAGGGGGTGTTCATGATGATCCAGTGCGCCCGGGCCAGGTAGGGCGCCGGCGCAATGCCCGGGCGGTCGACATGGCCGAGAAACAGCTCCTGATCGACCTTGAAGGCCAGCGAGTCGCCCCGCAGGTGCTGCACGGCGAACATCTTGTTGCCGGCAATCGAGAACACCCGCACACCGCCCCACTTGTAGTCTTCCCGCGCACCCGGCAGGCCCAGGCAGAATTGCGCCACTTGCTCTTCATTCAAGGTTCGGGCTGTCACAGCAGTCGTTCTCCGCAGCGTTCGAAGGATTCACTCAGGTGCTCGATCCAGGCGCGCACGGCCGGCATCACACCCCGGCGGTGAGGATACACGGCCTGCAGCCAGCCGCCGGGCAATGACCATTGCGGCAGCATCTGCACCAACTGGCCGCTGGCCAGTTCCTCCTCGCAATACAGCATGGGCAGCACAGTGCAGCCCTGGCCAGCGAGGGCACAGGCACGGCGCACGATGAAGTCGTCGATGCCCAGGCGTGCCTCCAGGGCCAGGTCGCAGGCCTGGCCTTGCTGGTCGAGCAGGCGCAGGTGCACCAGGCGGTCGGCCTCCAAGGCGCCGAGAATCGGCACGCGCCGCAGGTCTTCCGGATGCTCCACCGGGTATTGCCGGAGGAAGTCTGGGGTCGCCACGATCGCCGTCTGGGCCCGGCGCAGGCGCCGGGTCACCAGCAGCGGGTCTTCGTCGCCCAGCTCGCGCACCCGCAGGGCGACGTCCACACCCTCGTTGATCAGGTCGACACGGCGGTTGAGCAGGAGCATTTCCAGCTGCACCTGGGGGTACTTCTCCAGAAAGCTGCTGACCAGCGGTGTCAGCAGTTCGTGGGCCAGGCCCACCGGGCTCGACACCCGCAGGCGCCCGCGGGGTTCGCTGGCCATGCTGGCCACGGCTTCGTCGGCCATCTCCGCTTCCAGCAGCATGGCCTGGCAGTGGCGCAGGTAACGCTCGCCCACGGCAGTCAGGCTCAGTTGCCGGGTGGTGCGTTGCAGCAGCCGGGCGTTGAGGCGTTCTTCAAGCTCGGCGATACGCCGTGACAGCCGCGATTTGGGAATGCCCAGCAGCCGTCCGGCGGCGGCGAAGCCACCGGCTTCCACCACCTTGGCGAAGTAATAGAGGTCGTTGAGGTCTTGCATGATGATTTTTCGCTCGATTGTCCTGCTGATGGGACGAACTATCGCATTTATACCGGCTAATCAGCTATTGGTTTCATCTGTAGGATTGCCCACATCCGATCGCCCAGTGGCGGTCCTCACTTGGAGATCCCAGATGAAACTCTTGCATATCGATTCCAGCATTCTTGGTGACAACTCGGCCTCCCGTCAGCTCAGCCACAGTGTGGTCGAGGCCTGGAAAGCCGCTCATCCGGCCACCGTGGTGACCTACCGCGACCTGGCCAATGACGCCATCAGCCACTTCTCCGCCGCCACCCTGGTGGCTGCCGGTACCGCCGCGGAGCTGCGTGACGCCGCGCAGAAGCATGAGGCCCAGCTCAGCGCTCAGGCCCTGGCCGAATTCAAGGCTGCCGATACCGTGGTAGTCGCCGCGCCGATGTACAACTTCACCATTCCCACCCAACTCAAGGCCTGGATCGACCGCATCGCCGTGGCTGGCGAGACCTTTCGCTACACCGAAGCCGGCCCGCAAGGCCTGTGCGGCGGCAAGAAAGTGATTGTGGTGTCCACTTCCGGCGGCCTGCACGTGGGCCAGGCCACTGGGGTGGCTCACGAGGACTACCTGAAAGTGCTGTTCGGCTTCTTCGGCATCACCGATGTCGAATTCGTTCGCGCCCATGGCCTTGCCTATGGCGAGGAAGTACGCAGCAAAGCCATGAGCGACGCCCAGGCGCAGATCAGCCAGCAACTCTTCGCTGCCGCGTAAGGCTTGTGTAAAGAGCCTTTGCTGCACGGCAAGGGCCACTAAACTCTGTATTCTGCTCACCGCATGAAGTGGGCAGGGTGCGGAGTTTTTTTATTGTGGTGTTCAGGGTTTCTGGCCCGGGTTATGCAACACACGGAGCAAGGCTCCCGGCTTGTGCATCCCTGGCTACGGCGTGGTACAGCTGCAAGGCCTTGGCGGCAAGGGATGGCAGGGGAGAACGGCTTTCTCGATCCGGCGGCAAAGGTGGGCGTGCGATGAAACGTCTTTGTGCAATGTTACTGATCTGCCTGCTCAGCAGCCTGCTTTCGGTGCAGGCCGCCCCTGGGCCGCATCCGCACTGGAGCGTGGGCTTTCACGAGATGAGTTTTCTCGACCCCCTGGACCGGCAACCGATGCGCGCCATTGCCTTCTACCCATCCACCGGTATCGAGCACGGCAGCCAGCTTGAGGGCTATCAGATCGCGGCTTCGCGGGATGCCAAGATCGCCATCGGCCGCTTCCCGATGCTGATGCTGTCCCACGGTAACACTGGCACCCCTCTGGCCCTGCATGACCTGGCCACCTCTCTGGCACGCAAGGGCTTTGTCGTGGTGGCGGTGATTCACCCCGGCGACAACTCCAAGGACCACAGCCGTCTGGGTACCCTGAGCAATCTGTACGGGCGGCCGATCCAGATTTCCGAAGCCATCACCGCAACCCTCGGCGACCCGATGCTGTCGCCCTTCGTCAATGCCGACCAGGTGGGGGTGATCGGCTATTCCGCCGGTGGCGAGACCGCGTTGATTCTCTCCGGCGCCACGCCGGACCTGGACCGCTTGCGGCGCTACTGCCAGGAGCGCCCCAATGACCGGGATGCCTGCAACACCCAGGGCGAACTGATCGTCGACCGCGACGACCTGCAACCGGTAGCCGACCCCCGGGTGCATGCCTTGATGCTGCTGGCCCCCCTGAGCCTCAAGTTCGGCCGCCAGACCCTGGCCGGGGTGCATGTGCCGGTGCTGCTCTACAGTGGTGATGGCGACCAGTTGGTGGCGCTGGACAAGAACGCCGCGGCCCTGGCGCGCAAACTGCCGGTGGCCCCGGACTTCAAGCTGCTGGCCGGCGCCGGGCATTTCGTGTTCATGGCGCCTTGTTCCGCACAGCAGATGGCCGCGATGCCGGCGCTGTGCACCGATGCCGACGGCGTCGACCGTGAAGACATCCACCGCAACCTGATTCTCGAAGCCGGCAACTTCTTCGCCCATACCCTGGGCCGGCCAAGCCGGGCCGGGATGCAGACCGCCGATCAATGACTCAGGCGCCGGCCCGGCGCTTGAGCATCAGGGTCAGGCCCAGGCCGGTCAGCGAGAGCAGGGCGGCGCAGAAGAAAATCCACGAATACCCCAGGTTCAACGCCACCGCGCCCATCAACGGCCCGGCGATGGCCAGTGCCAGGTCGAAAAACACCGCATAGGCGCTCAAGCCTGCGCCACGGCTGCTGTTGGGCACTTGCTTGATGGCCTCCACTCCCAGGGCCGGGTACACCAGCGACAGGCCGAAGCCGGTCAACCCGGCCCCCACCAGGGCCCAGCCGGTGGAGGGCGCCAGCCACAGCAGGGCCAGGCCCAGGGTTTCGACGCACATGCAGGCGATGGCCGAACGAAAGCCGCCGAAACGGCTGATGCAGGTGATGAACAGCAGCCGCGAAAAGATAAAGCACACGCCGAACACCGTCAGGCAATAGGCCGCGCCGGTCCAGCCGCGGCTGAGGTAGAACAAGGTGATGAAGGTGGTCAGGGTGCCGTAGCCGATGGAGGCCAGGCTCAGGCTGGCGCCAAAGGGTGCAATGCGCCCGAACACGGCCCAGAACGGCAGGCGCTCGCCGCGAACCACCGGCACCGAGGGTTTGTTGCGGATCAGCAGCAATGCCAGGGCCGCCAGGCAGGACAGGGCGACCCCCAGGCTGGCGAAACCGTATTGCTGGACCATCAGCACCCCCAACGGTGCACCAATGGCGATAGCGCCGTAGGAGGCAATGCCATTCCAGGAGATAGACCGCGCGGTGTGCTCCGCGCCGACCTGGCCCATGCACCAACTGATGGTGCCGACCCCGATCAGGCCCTGGGCCACCCCCAGCAGCAGGCGCCCGCCCAGCAGCACGGCGAGACTCAGCAGCGGCCACTGGACGAGCAGCACCGAAACCAGGGTCAGCACCCCGCTGAGCAGAACCCCCAGCAAGCCGTAGATGATCGAACGCTTGGTGCCCACGGTGTCCGACATGCGCCCGGCCATGGGCCGGCTGAGCAGGGTGGCCAGGTATTGCGCGCCAATGGTCAGCCCGGCGACCACCGCGCTGAAGCCCAGCTGTTCGTGGACATAACCTGGCAACACCGCGATCGGCAGGCCGATGCAAAGGAAGGCGATAAAGGTATAGAAGACGATGGAGACGATCTGCAGGGTGATCGCCATGGAGCTTTGAGCGGGCGTTTGTGGCTCGGGCATGAAGGCTCGTTCGCGGGCGGCGGTTAGAGGCCTGCATCATCGCGTGCCGTGAACATAAAAGAAAGCAGGCTAACTATCTATTCCCCGCACCCGGTAGGCGCTGGCAGGAGCGGTGCAAGTCTTGCGGGTCTCTTCGCCGGCAAGCCGGCTCCTACAGAGGCCTGTGGGTTCGTGCAGGAACTGGCTTGCCAGCGAAGGCGCCCGCCGGGTGATTCAAGGCTGGCGGGCCTTTTCGTCGGCAAGCCGGCACCTGCGAGCGAAGGGGGCATACAAAAAAGCCCCGTCACACTGGACGGGGCTTTTTTGTTGTCGCTTACCGCTTGCCGCTGTCTTTAGAACATCACGCCTTGGCTGCGCAGGTAGTCGTCGTAGGTGCCGCTGAAGTCGGTCACGCCGCTTGGGCTCAACTCGATGATGCGGGTGGCCAGGGACGATACGAACTCACGGTCGTGGCTGACGAAGATCAGGGTGCCCGGGTAGTTTTCCAGGGCCAGGTTCAGCGCCTCGATGGATTCCATGTCCAGGTGGTTGGTCGGTTCGTCCATCACCAGCACGTTGGGCTTTTGCAGGATCAGCTTGCCGAACAGCATGCGGCCTTGCTCACCACCGGAAATCACCTTCACCGACTTGAGGATCTCGTCGTTGGAGAACAGCATCCGGCCCAGGGTGCCGCGGATCATCTGTTCGCCCTGGGTCCACTGGCCCATCCAGTCGAACAGGCTGACGTCGTCTTCGAAGTCATGGGCGTGGTCCTGGGCGTAGTAGCCCAGCTCCGCGCTTTCGGTCCATTTCACTGTGCCGGCGTCCGGGGTCAGCTCGCCCACCAGGGTGCGCAGCAGAGTGGTCTTGCCGATGCCGTTGGGGCCGATGATCGCTACGCGCTCGCCGGCCTCGACGGTGAAGCTGAAGTTCTGGAACAGGGTCTTGCCGTCGAAACCCTTGGACATGCGCTCCAGGGTCACCGCCTGGCGGTGCAGTTTCTTGGTCTGTTCGAAGCGGATGAACGGGCTGACGCGGCTAGACGGCTTGACTTCGGCCAGCTGGATCTTGTCGATCTGCTTGGCCCGGGACGTGGCCTGCTTGGCTTTCGAGGCGTTGGCCGAGAAGCGGCTGACGAAGGTCTGCAGTTCGGCGATCTGCGCTTTCTTCTTGGCGTTGTCCGACAGCAGCTGCTCGCGGGACTGGGTCGCGGCGATCATGTATTCGTCGTAGTTGCCCGGGAACAGGCGCAGCTCGCCGTAGTCCAGGTCGGCCATGTGGGTGCAGACACTGTTGAGGAAGTGCCGGTCGTGGGAAATGATGATCATGGTGCTGTTACGCGCCGTGAGGATGTTTTCCAGCCAGCGGATGGTGTTGATGTCCAGGTGGTTGGTCGGTTCGTCCAGCAGCAGCACTTCCGGATCGGAGAACAGCGCCTGGGCCAGCAGAACTCGCAGTTTCCAGCCTGGCGCGACTTCGGTCATCGGGCCGAAATGCTGTTCCAGGGGAATGCCCAGGCCCAGCAGCAGTTCACCGGCGCGGGACTCGGCGGTGTAGCCGTCCATCTCGGCGAATTCGGTTTCCAGCTCGGCCACGGCCATGCCGTCTTCTTCGGTCATTTCCGGCAGCGAGTAGATGCGATCGCGCTCGGCCTTGACCTTCCACAGCTCCTCGTGGCCCATGATCACGGTGTCGATCACGGTGAATTCTTCGTAGGCGAACTGGTCCTGGCGCAGCTTGCCCAGGCGCACGTTCGGTTCCAGCATGACCTGGCCGCCGGACGGCTCGAGGTCGCCACCGAGGATTTTCATGAAGGTCGACTTGCCGCAACCGTTGGCGCCGATCAGGCCGTAGCGGTTGCCGCCGTTGAACTTGACCGAAACGTTCTCGAACAGCGGCTTGGCGCCGAACTGCATGGTGATGTTAGCTGTGGAGATCAATTACTTACCTACCAATGTTTTAGCGCCGACCTTAAATCCACAGGGCGCGATCTGGAGCCTTCCAGGTCGGACCGGTATGGGTGTGGAACTGAGCCAGCGGGCGTACGTCGAGCGCAACATTCCGGCCGAAAGGCCAGGTTGCTGAGCGAAGAGTGCGGGGTGCATGTTGAAATTTGCGCGCATTGTCGCATATGTAAACGAGCAGTTGTATGACACAGGGGCAGGGATTTTAGCGCGGGCAGCCGATGCTCAACCCCTGCCGGGCATGGCAGCCGCTTCCAGCAGGTCGTTCAGGAAGTGCTGCAATTGCGCCGCTGCCGCGGCCGGCGCGGCCTGGAGCAGGCAGTGGGGCGCCTCGATCTCCACCAGCCGGGCGTCGCTGCGCAGTTGCCGGACCAGGGCCGAAGCCGATGGGGGCACCAAGCGATCCTGGCGGGCCCGCAGGTACAGCAGCGGCACCCGGCTGGCAGCCAGGGCCTGGCGTACATCCACGGCGATCACCGCCTGCAACCGGGCCTGCAGTACCTGCGGCGCCACTTGGGCGATCGCCGCCGCCAGTGCCTGACGCAGTGCCGGGGTGGAAAAACCGCCCAGCAGCAGGGCATCCATGGGCCAGAACGGCAGGCGCTGCACCGGCAGTACCTTGAGCAGGGGCTGCAAAGGCGCAAGGCGCGGGCGCGGATTGCGTACAAAGCTGCTGCACAGCACCAGGCCCATCAGCCCTTCGGGATTGCGGGCGGCCACGCTCACCGCCACCGGGCCGGAAAAGGACTCGCCCAACAGGATGAATCGCCGGTTCGTCGGCAATTGCGCCATCACCCGCTCCACCAGGGCCGGGTAGCCCAGGGGCTGATCGCCGGGATAATGCAAGACCTGTACCGGCCAATGCTGGTCCAAGGCCTGGAGCAGCGGTTCGAACAGGGTGCCGGTGCCATCCATGCCCGGCAGCAGCACCAGGGTTGGCGGGAGATTGGGGTCGATCAAGTCGGGAATCCTTGCCGAAGAGGAGAGGGCAGCGGCGCGCAGGATACCTCGGCAAGGCCCGGCAACACAGTCCCTTGCGGGTCGCTACCGGCACCGAGCGGCTTTTGTTGAGCTGAATCAACAGCCGGCGCAATACCCGCATCTTTCAACGAAAGGAGCGCAGCTTTTAACAAATATGAGTTAACCATTGGTTACAAACTGTGGCTAAAATGCCAGCCGACGGCCAGATGCCGAGGGTCGAACCTGCGACGAAGAGTGTCGCCGGTTACGCTTTTTTCAACTCAGACGCTGCAATTTGCCTTTGGCCTTCCGGGCTTTCAGAGGCGCAGCATGTTCTCTTCTGACGTGTGACGATTTCCGTGAAACTCATCATTGCCGCTGTATACGTTTTATCCATTGCGTACGTACACCTGCGGGGGCGCGTGCGCCATAAACTGGGCCGCCAGCTCAGCGATCACTCGACCTTCCTGGCGCCCATCAACTGCTTCCTCTATCTGTTCTCCAAGTACCCCAATCGGCCGTACCTGGACCCGGCCGACTTCCCGGAGATGAACAAGCTGCAGGAACACTGGGAAGAGATCCGTGCCGAAGGCCAGAGCCTGCTGCAGGCCGGCGAGATCAAGCGCTCGGACCAGTACAACGATGTGGGTTTCAACTCCTTCTTCAAGACCGGCTGGAAACGCTTCTACCTGAAGTGGTACGGCGACAGTCACCCTTCGGCGATGAAGCTGTGCCCACGCACCACCGAGCTGGTGCAGAGTATCGGTTCGATCAAGGCTGCGATGTTCGCCGAGCTGCCGCCTGGTTCGCGCCTGGTTCGTCACCGCGACCCTTATGCCGGTTCCTATCGCTACCACCTGGGTCTTTCCACGCCGAACAACGAAGGCTGCTTCATCGAGGTCGACGGTGAGCGTTATCACTGGCGCGACGGCGAAGCGGTGATGTTCGACGAGACCTACATTCACTACGCGGAAAACACCACCGAGCAGAACCGCATCATTCTGTTCTGCGATGTCGAGCGGCCGATGAAGTACCGCTGGGCCGCTGCGTTCAATGGCTGGTTCAGCCGTACCGTGATGTCCGCCGCCGGCGCGCCTAACGATGCCGGTGACAAGACTGGTGGCCTGAACCGTGCCTTCAACAAGCTGTACAAGATCCGCTTGCGGGGCAAAGAACTGAAAAAGCGCAACCGCACGCGCTACTACCTGGAAAAGTGGGCGATCTTCGCTGCACTGCTGTTGCTGTTCATCTATATCTGACGTTGCACCCCCGCGGTGTAGGAGCGGGCTTGCCGGCGAACGTATCCTTGAGCCAGAGGCACGGCCAAAGGGCCCGTTCGCAGGCCAGCCAGCGCTTGCAGATGAAGGCACCGTGGATACCGGGTGTTACATGTTCTGAAGGATTATTTAGTTAACAAAGCCGAACCCTGGGCGTAGCGTGGAATCGAATTCGATACCTTGTCGCTCCTCAGGAGGCTTGTCATGAACTGTCTGGCTCGCGGGTTTGCCGCACTCATCGCGCTGGTCTGGACCAGCGGCGCCGCCTGGGCTGGCGCCCCTGAAGCACCTCCCACCCATCAACACCCCTTGCAATTGGCGCAGAACCTGCCCAGCAGCGGCAACAACGACCCCTACAGCAACCCCATCCGTCGCGCCAACCCCAACAGCATGCAGGGCACCCAGCCCAGCAGCCCGCCCGTGCGCGGCCCCAGCACCGCTCCGACCGGTCGCCCGCCAACCCTTGAGAACGGTGGCATCGGCAATGGCTACCCGCGTGGCGGGGTGCAGCGACCCAACCCTGATCCCCGGGTACAAAGCCCCCGCGACAGCGATCCCGGCAACCGGCGCTGAAGCACTGTCCTGCCACCCTGGCGGCAGGTGCGAAACCTGCTACCGAGGATTTTCTCGATCGACAAAAGGAAGCGAGCATGTTGCGTAAAACCCTTATCGCCACCTTGTGCTCCAGCGTCTTGCTGGGCAGTGCCGTGCCCGCCATGGCCGCCACACCCCAGGCTTTTCCCAGTGAGCAGGGCACGCTGAACCTGACTCCGGTGGCTGCCGGCCTTGACCATCCCTGGGCCCTGGCATTCCTGCCGGACCGCCAGGGCATTCTGGTGACCGAGCGCCCGGGCAACCTGCGGCTGGTCGGCGCGGACGGCAAGCTTTCGGCGCCCCTGAGCGGGGTACCCAAGGTCTGGGCCAAGGGCCAGGGCGGCTTGCTGGATGTGGCGCTGTCGCCGGACTTCAAGCAGGACCGCATGGTGTATCTGTCCTATGCCGAAGGTGGCGGCGAGGGCGGGACTGCCGGCACCGCCGTGGGCCGTGGCCGTTTGAGCGATGACCTGAGCGGGCTCAAGGATTTCCAGGTGATCTTCCGGCAGGAACCCAAGCTGTCCACGGGCAATCACTTCGGTTCGCGGCTGGTGTTCGACCGCGACGGCTACCTGTTCGTGACCCTGGGTGAAAACAACGACCGGCCCACCGCCCAGGACCTGGACAAGCTCCAGGGCAAGATCGTGCGCCTGTACCCGGATGGTCGGGTGCCGGATGACAACCCTTTCGTCGGCCAGGCCGGGGTGCGCCCGGAGATCTGGAGCTACGGCCACCGCAACCCCCAGGGGGCGGCGCTCAACCCCTGGAGCGGCACCCTCTGGGAGAACGAACACGGGCCCAAGGGTGGCGACGAGATCAATATCATCGAGCGCGGCAAGAACTACGGCTGGCCTCTGGCGACCCACGGCATCAACTATTCCGGCCAGCCGATCCCCGAGGCCGTGGGCCAGACAGCGCCCGGCACCGTGGCGCCGCACCATGTGTGGGAGAAGTCCCCCGGCATCAGCGGCATGGCCTTCTATGACAGCGACCGCTTCAAGCCCTGGCAGCACAACGTGTTCATTGGCGCCCTGGCCAGCCAGGAGTTGATCCGGCTGCAGTTCAACGGTGATCGGGTCGAGCACGAGGAACGCCTGCTGGGCGGGCTCAAGGCGCGTATTCGTGATGTGCGCCAGGGCCCGGACGGCTACCTCTACATCCTCACCGACGAGGACCAGGGCACGCTGTACAAAGTCGGCCTGCAATAGCCCCGGGCTCCCTTGCAGGCGCCGACAGGGGCCGCGCAAGGCTTGCGGGCCTCTTCGCCGGCAAGCCGGCTCCTACGGGGGGCGGCTGCGAGGCGTATCTGGCTGCTGTAGGAGCTGGCTTGCCAGCGAAGGCGCTGGCAGGGGCCGCGCAAGGCTGCGGGCCTTTTCGCCGGCAAGCCGGCTCCTACGGGTGGGCGCGCGCGGGGAAGAGGATCACCGCTGCGCGCAGTTTGCTGCTGCCGAAGCTGCACATCTTGGCGAACTCGCCGTGACTCACCGGCAGGTGCTGGCAGTCCAGGGGCTGGCGGTGCTGGCTGTGGTCGACATCCGGGTCGTGGAGGTAGACGAAGTCCTGGTCGCAGTCGGTGACTATCACCCAGTGCGGCGCCTTGGAGCGGGTCAGGCGATAGCTGCTGATCAGCACCAGGGGCTGGCCGCCTTCACGCAACAGGCCGGGCAGGTCCAGCGGCCCGCCGAGCACCTGCTGCACTTCGCTGGCATCCAGTTCCTTGCAGAACTCATCGTGGACCAGGCGCATGACGTCCTTTTTATGTTCGTCGCGCACGCCGTTGAGAAACAGCGGCCCGCTGCTGTTGACCTGCAAGCGCACGGCAAAACCGCGGCGCCAGGCCGCCAGGGCCAGGCCCTGGGGGCTGCAGCCACCATGGCCCGAGGTCATGAAGACGGTGGTGGCTTCACGCCAGATCTGCAGTTCCTCCCGACGCTCCAGGGGCCGTGAAGGTTGCAGGGCGCCCATGGCCATCAGCAGGCAGGCGGGGCCGCAGGTGAAGTCGGTGGTCTGCTGGTAATAGGGCACGCGGATGCTGCGGGTCTCGCGGTGCTGGAGGATGCGTTTTTCCAGGCGCAGGGCGTCGGCGTGGTCCTGGTAATAGTCGGGGACCAGGGCGAAGCGCCGGTAGCCGTTGCGCTCGTACAAGGCGATGGCCGCAGGGTTGTCGGTGCGTACCTCCAGGCGCAGGTAGGCGCAGTCATGGGCCAGGGCACAGGCCTCCATGCGTTGCAGCAGGCGCTTGCCCAGCCCCAGGCCCCGGGCGCTTTCGGCGATAGCCAGGGAATACAGGCGCGCCAGGGAGGTACCGCGATGAAACAGCACCAGGGCATACCCCAGCACCTGCGCCTGCTGTTCGGCCACCAGCAGCTGCCCATGGGCGCGGCTGATCATCCACTGGAAGCTGCGCGGGGTCAGCCGGTCGCTGGTGAAACATTGCTCTTCCAGCGCCACCAGCGCCGGCAAGTCCTCGAGGGTTGCAGTGCGAAAGACAAGATCCATATGACCGCCGTAAAAGTTGCGTAATGAAACGAGACTTCAAAAAAAGTTCGTGCTTAATAGAAAGGGTCAGGTTCTTCAGCGAGAGCGAACTTTATGTCAGCGGTACAAGGTCATTGGCGAGAAGTATCCGGGCAAAGTTTGCCGGCGACAATCACTTCCTCAACTAATATTGCCCGGCTGGACAAAACCTCAAGCCAGGTAATCATTATTGTCGAACGCAAGGAAGACTGGGCCTCGTACTTTCCCAGCGACGACATCCTCACGGCCCAGGAGTACCTCGAACACAGCCGCGAAAGCGCGCCCGGCAAGCGCGTCCAGGTGATCAACCTGTGCCGCAGCTACAAGTACCTGGGGCATGGCTACTATTGCTCGCTATTGGCTGAAGCCCGCGGCCACCGGGTGATTCCCTCGGTGCGCACCATCAGCGAACTGACCCGCAAGGCGCTTTACGGGTTGGCCCTGGACGATCTCGACAAGAGCCTGGAAAAGGCCCTGAGCAATCATCTTTACCGCGATACCGAAGGCTTTACGCTGACCCTTTACTTCGGTCGAACTCATATAGAGCCCTTGCAGGAATTGGCTCGGCAATTGTTTGAACTCTTCCCTTGTCCGATTCTGTTAGTTGATTTCAAGCGAACTAACAGTTGGCACATCGAAGGCGTCAAGTCGGGGGCGCTGCATAAGTTGCGCGAAGACCAGGAAGATCAATTCGCCAACTCCCTGGACAGTTTCAGCCGCAAGGTCTGGCGGGTTCCGCGCTCCCGGCAAGTGGCCCGTTATGACTTGGCCATTCTCCATGATCCCCAGGAACTGCTGCCGCCTTCCAACCCTCGGGCGCTGGAGAGTTTCATTCGCGTGGGCAAGGGCCTGGGCATCGATGTGGAACTGATCGAGAAGAAGGACTATTCGCGGCTGGCCGAATATGACGCGCTGCTGATCCGCGAGACCACCAGCGTCGACAACCACACCTACCGTTTTGCCAAGAAGGCCGAGAGCGAAGGGCTGGTGGTGATGGACGACCCGGCGTCGATCCTGCGCTGCACCAACAAGGTCTACCTCAGCGACCTGCTCAAGGGCCATCAACTGGGCATGCCCGCCACCGAGATTCTCTACAAGGAGCGACCGCAGGATTTCGAACGGGTCGGCGAGCGCCTGGGTTTTCCCCTGGTGCTGAAGATCCCCGACGGCTGTTTTTCCCGCGGAGTGATCAAGGTCGAGAGCCAGCAGGCCTTGATGGAAGCCACCGCCGAGCTGTTCGAGCACTCGGTACTGCTGCTGGCCCAGGAGTTCTTCTACACCGAGTACGACTGGCGCATCGGCGTGCTCAACCGCAAACCGATCTTTGCCTGCCAGTACTTCATGTCCAAGGGCCATTGGCAGATCTACAACCACAAGGCCAAGGGCCAGGACATCAACGGCGAGTGCCGCACCCTGGCGATCCACGAAGCGCCCCGGGCGGTGGTGGATCTGGCGGTGAAGACCGCCAACCTGATCGGCGACGGCCTGTACGGCGTCGATCTCAAGCAGTCCGGCGACAAGGTGGTGGTGATCGAGGTCAACGACAACCCCAACCTCGACGCCGGCATCGAGGATGCCTACCTGCAGGACGATCTCTATGCCCTGGTGCTGGAGGAGTTTGTCCGCCGCCTGGAGCTCAAGCGGCGCGGCCAGGCCTGGTAGGGGCCTTCATTGCGGTTGCAGGGTCAGCACCTCGAAGCCGTCCCGGGTCACCGCCACCGTGTGTTCCCACTGGGCCGAGAGGCCGTTGTCGCGGGTGACCACGGTCCAGCCATCCTTGAGCCCGCGGACCCGGGCGCTGCCCTGGTTGAGCATCGGCTCGATGGTGAAGACCATGCCCTCGCGCAGCTCCAGGCCGGTACCGGGGCGACCGAAGTGGAGGATTTGCGGCTCTTCGTGCATCTGCCGGCCGATGCCATGGCCGCAGTATTCACGGACCACGCTGTAGCCCTTGGCTTCGGCATGGGCCTGGATGGCATGGCCGATATCGCCCAGCCGGGCGCCGGGGCGCACCACCTTGATCGCCGCCCACATGGCCTCGAAGGTGGTGTCCACCAGGCGCCGGGCCTTGGGCCCGACAGTGCCGATCAGGTACATCTTGCTGGAGTCGGCGATGTAGCCGTTCTTCTCCAGGGTGATGTCGATATTGATGATGTCACCGTCCTTGAGCACGGCCTTGGGGTGGGGCATGCCGTGGCACACCACCTCGTTGATCGAGGTGTTGATGCAGTAGGGGTAGTTGTACTGGCCCTTGCTGGCCGGGCGCGCCTTGAGTTCATGGCGGATCAGGTGTTCCACCGCGGCGTCCAGCTCCAGGGTGGACAGGCCGGGGGCGACAAAACCGTCGAGATAGGTGAACACCTGGGCCAGCAGCCGCCCGGCTTCGCGCATCAGCGCCAGTTGTTCCGGGGTCTTGATCAGGGCCTGGGTCATGCGCGCCCCCTGAGCAGGTCGGGCTTGTTCAGCAACAGCTTGTTGATCAGGTCGTTGTAGGCGAGGTGAGGGTTGAGTTCGGCTAGCAGGCCGATCTTCATCCAGAACTCGGCCTGGGCGTTGATCGAGCGGTCCATGGCGGCGCTGGCCACGCGGATCTGCTCGTGCAGTTCATCGGAGATCTTGACGATGCCCATGGGGGGCCTCCCTTGAGGAAATATACGAATCATATATGTTTCGTATATTTTGCTTCAAGCCACGGTGCCCAATGGCAGACGTCGCCGTTCAAGGAGGCCGGGAAAAAAGCGTTGACCGGACCCTGCTGGCGCGAGTAATTTCCAGCCCATGACTTTCCCTGCATATCGTTTCCAGCCAAGCATTATTACCGCCATTCCTTATTGGCGGGCTTGCTGACGACTGCACCCAACCCGCCCTGGAGGCGGGTTTTTTCTCTCTGTCTCCCGGGCTTCGTACACAGCCAGGAGATCCACCATGAGTCGCCCCAGCCGTTCTGCTACCCCCCAGCCCAGTGCCGACATGGCGTTGCTGGAGCGCTACGTGAAGATGATTCTTGCGGCGCCGGTCTACGACCTGGCGATCCGTACGCCGTTGCAGGCGGCGCCGGCGCTGTCCGAGCGGCTGGGCAATCAGATCCTGCTCAAGCGCGAAGACCTGCAACCGACCTTTTCCTTCAAGATCCGTGGCGCCTACAACCGCCTGGCGCACCTCACCCCGGAGCAGAAGCTGCGCGGAGTGGTCACCGCGTCCGCCGGCAATCATGCCCAGGGCGTGGCGCTGGCGGCGCGGGAACTGGGGATCAAGGCAAGCATCGTGATGCCCGCCAGCACCCCGGAACTCAAGGTGCTGGGGGTGCGCAGCCGCGGCGCCGAGGCGATCCTGCATGGCCAGAGCTTTCCCTTCGCCCTGGAGCATGCCCTGGATCTGGCCCAACGCACCGGCAGTACCTTTGTTTCACCCTTTGATGATCCCCATGTGATTGCCGGGCAAGGCACCGTGGCCATGGAGATCCTGCGCCAGCAGCAGGGCGAACTGGACGCGATCTTCGTTCCGGTCGGCGGTGGCGGGCTGATCGCCGGGATCGCCGCCTATGTCAAATACCTACGGCCACAGATCCGCATCGTTGGTGTCGAGTCCGAACATTCCAACTGTCTGCAACAGGCCCTGGCGGCAGGGCAGCGGGTGGTGCTGCCTGAAGTGGGAACCTTTGCCGACGGCGTTGCGGTGGCGCAGATCGGTGAGCATGGTTTCCAGATCTGCCGGCATCACGTGGATCAAGTGATCAGCGTCAGCAACGACCAGCTGTGTGCGGCGATCAAGGACATCTACGACGATACCCGCTCCATCACCGAGCCCTCGGGCGCCCTGGCGGTGGCGGGCATCAAGGAATACGTGGCGCAAAGCGGCGTCCGCGGCCAGACCCTGGTGGCGATCGACTCGGGCGCCAACATCAACTTTGACAGCTTGCGCCACGTCGCCGAACGCGCCGCCCTGAGCAACGCCGCCTTGTAGGAACAGACCTGCCAGCGAAGGCGTCCTGCACAGCGATGCAGGCCTCAAGGGCCCATTCGCCGGCAAGCCGGCTCCTACGGGGGGCGTGCACGGTGTACCTGCCTGCTGCAGGAGCTGGCTTGCCAGCGAAGGCGCCCTGCGCGGCGATGCAAACCTTTCGGGCCTCTTCGCCGGCAAGCCGGCTCCTACGGGGGGCGTGCACGGTGTACCTGCCTGTTGTAGGAGCTGGCTTGCCAGCGAAGGCGCCCTGCGCAGCGATGCAAGCTTCACCGGCAAGCCGGCTCCTACGACAGCAGAGGGCGCATGAAGCTGCGTTCGTAGCTGAGGATGAAGCGCTTTTGCACCACCGCCGCTACCAGGGCCACGCTTTCCGGGTCACTGAGGGCGCTCTGGCGGTAGGCTTCGTAGTCCGCCAGGGAAGGAAAGCTGAACAGGCAGTAGGCGATGTTGCTGGCACCTTCGCAGGGCATGAAATAGCCGTGGTGGGTGCCGCCCAGCCGCCTCACCACCGCGATCCAGGCCTTGGAGTAGGCTTCGAACTCGGCCAGTTGGTAGGGGTCGATCACGTATTTGACATGGCAGGTAATCAAGGGCGGCACTCCGGCTGGGGGGATGGCTTATTCCTGGCGGGCGTTTTCTGTCTTGTCCGCGGCGCTCCACAGGCGGTAGCGCACTTCCACGTCCTTGGGCGCGTAGATCACGATCGGCAGCTTGCTGTTGTAGCGCAAGACGAAGCCGTCACCGGTCACCGGGACGAAATCCTCGCGGGTCTTGCCGTCGGGGCAGGCCATCCGCGTACTTATCGGGCCGCTGACCTGGTCCAGGCGGTAGTAGGGATAACCCCAGCCTTCGAGGTTCTTCTCTAGCAGCTTGCCGCCCAGGCGCTGCAGGTTGCAGTCCACGGTGAGGGTCTTGCCGGCGAGGATCTCGACCTTGTAGCGGTCTTCGTGCCGTTGCTTGGGCAGGTGGATGACCTGGCGGGTGAAGCCGTCTTCGGCCTTGGGGTAGGGTGCGGTGTCTTCGAGCTTGGCGGCAAAGGCCTGGGCGCAGAGAGCCGAAAGCAGGGTGACGCTGGCAAGGGGGAGCAGACGCATGAAGCCTCCTGGCTGATTGAAAGCGCGATACACCCGTTTGAGTGGGCGCCTTGGGGAAAGTCCGGCCCGGGCATTCTGACCGGCGCCCGAGGCGCAATGCAAACGTCCTGGGTAGCAGGGCATTTTGCAAGGCCAACTGCCTGCTTTCTTGCACTTTGCACGGCTGCTCGTGCGCCGCATGCCGATTTCGCAGGGCCCTGTGGCGCTGCCGGCCAGGCACGTTTCCTGCTGCTTTATCAATCAGGCCCGCGATTGAGCAAAACCTTGAAACAAGACCAGTTGCACGCAAATGGAGGGATAGGCCGGCGGCCGGTATGGGCTGGCAGCCAACCAAGCGAAAAAAACCGGTGCTCAGAGCGAAATCGAATTTAGCAGCCTCGGGAAAGCGGCTTAGTCTGTAGCTTGGCTCCGTCTGCAAGGATCAAGACCGGGCCCGGATCACTACCGAACACGGACGTCATTGTTGTCAGGTTGTTTGCCTATTGATTGGCCGTCTCGAACAAAGGAGAGAGTCGCCATGTTTCTATCTGCCCTTGAACTGCGAAATATCATTGAAAGCAGCTTTCTGCCCAAACGCTGCCAATGCACCCTAAGCCCCGACCTGTCGATGACCGTGAAGGTCTTCGGCGACCATCAAACCGACCGGGTCGACCTGGTGGTTACCGGCATCGACGCCTCGCAGCTCAACGGCTGTCGGGAAATCAACGAGCTGATTGCCGAATTGCGCTACGACCTGGCGCACAACCCTCGCCAGGTTGCCCCTCTGCGGCGTGCATTCTAGGCGCCTTCGGGAGTAGGGAATTCAACAGGGGGGCCGCCAGGCCGCCGCGAACCCCGGCTTGCCGATCGGCACCGGGCGTGATGAGGGGCCGCAGCGCGGCCCCGTGTGAGCGTGTTGCACAGCCTCAATTATCGGTGGTGCACGCATCCGACATCTTTCTGTAGGTGATTTCCTCGGGCTTGCCCTGGTTGTCGATGAACTTCATGTCGGCGGTGATCACTTTGCACTCCTGGGTCGCAGGTTCGGTCATCGAGATCACTTTGCCCACATGCAGCGGCATTCCATAGTGGTAGGGCACGGCGGTGGTGCTGTCTGCCTGGGCCAGGCCACTGAGGGCACTCAACAGCAGGGCGGTGGCAGTCAAACCGATACGCAGGTTCATGGCAATTCTCCGATGCAGGCTACGTCAGTTCCGCGCCAATCAGGCGTTAGAACTTGCCGCGCAGCGCTTCAGATTGTTCTGAGCTAGCGCGGTCAATGACACTTTTAGCCTGCCGGATTAATTGCCGATTAAATTGCATAGGGAGCTAATGTTTTTTACAGCTCGCTGTAGGCAATGCGTTGATACCCGGGCAATGCCTGTTGCAGCAGTTGCTCCAGAGACTGCTGCGCCGGCAGGTAATCGTCACCGAAATCACCCTCGGCCAGCTGGGTCGGGTGGGCCACCACTTCAATCACGCCGGGCGGGCGAAAACCTTCCAGCAGGTCCCTGGGCGTGCACACGCTCTGGGCCCCGGCCCCGCACAACCAGCGGATACGCCGGTTGAGCGCGCTCTTGAACAACCGCTTGAGGGGCCCGATGTTGCCCCCCACATTGCGCGCCAGGCGCACCGGCACCCCTTGCTGCGCGGCGAAGCGAGCGACGATGGCTGCCACCGGCCACAGGTTGTGCACGTGCTGGTGGGAGTCGATATGGCTGGGCCGCACACCCTGATCGACACAGCGCTGCCACTGGGCCTGCAACTCCTCGCGCACCGCCTCGGCCGCCGCGGCCGGCAGGCGCAGGGCCGAGCGCCGCAGGTTCAGGTCGAACTGCCCCTGAGGGTCACAGAACAACGGCTGGTGGCGCATCGCCGGGCTCAGTGGCGCGCCGTAGGTGAGGTTGAAATGCAGGCCGATGCGTCCCAGCAAACCGTGCTGCAGGGTCAGTTCACAGGCGTCGTTGAACGCCGGCATGTTGGCCATCAGGGTCGCCGAGCTGATCACCCCTCGCTTGAAGGCGCGCAGGGTCAGCTGGTTGTAGTCCAGGTCGAGACCGAAGTCGTCGGCATTGACGATGACCCGGTGGGCCCGGGCGGCAGTCAGGGGGCGGTTCATGGGCGGGATCCTTGTACGGTGTTGGCCTGGCGCCGTTCGCGCCAGGCCTTGAGGCGCGGCTTGAGCCACTGCCAGATGCGTTCGGCGGTACCGGCCAGCAGCGCTCGCGGGCGCCAGGAATAGAAGCTCCAGCGCTGGTGTTCCACCAGGCCGCTCATGCGTTCATGCAACTGATGGCTGGAGCGGCTGAGGCTGACCCGCGAGGCATCGACCCACTGCCAGCCTTCGTCCAGCCCCCAGCGGATCCACTCATCCAGCAGCAGCCGGCCGCTACCCAGGTTCTTGTATTGCGCCAGGAAGGCGATGTTGTAGTCGTACAGGCGGCCGCGCTCCAGCAGGCCGAGGCGATAGCTGATGCAACGGCCCTGGTGTTCCAGCATCACCACCCGCACACAACCTTCGGCGGCCAGGCCGCGCAGGGCGCTGGCCATCCATTGCCAGCGCAGCTCCCCGGAGAAGATCCCCAGCCCGTCTGCGCCTTTCCAACTGGCCTGTTCCACCTCGCGGAGCATTTCCAGCACCCCGTCCATGCCGTCGGCCTGGGGCGCCATGCGGATCACCCGAGCGTCGATTTCCGCGCAGCGTTTCTTCGCCCGGCGCAGCTCGTAGCGCAAGGTGCCGGTGGCTTCCTCGCGGTCGCTGTCGACAATCAGGTGTTCCGGCGCCCGGCAGCTCAGGGCTTGTTCGCTGTACCAGCTGGCCCGGCGCCAGGGCGCCAGCAGGCGCTCGGCGTCCACCAGTTCATGAAGTTGCAGCAGGTCATGGGGCAGTTGCCGGCGGATCTGCTCCAGCACCTCGGGCATGGCGCCTTGCGCCGGGTCCGCGACCAGCAGCGCCAGGCGATCGCTCAGCGGATGCCCCAGGTGGCGTACCACCTGCAGGCGCAGGCCGGCCCGGGTTTCGCGGCCCAGGGTCAGCGGCAGGCAGAGCACCAGGCGCTGGCCATGCCAGCCCAGGAGGATCTGCAAGTGCCGGTGATCCAGGGCCCGTTCCGCCCCCAGCAGCCAGCTCAAGCGATTGAACGGCGTGGCCTGTGGCACTTGCTGGCGCAGTTGCTCATAGGCCGCCACGGGAAAGTCCTGGGTGCAGAGGCTGGCGCACCATTGCCAACGCAGGCTCACGAACGTTCCTTGTCGATAGGGCTGGAACCGCTGGGCTGCTGTGCCAGGCGCCCGCGGCGCAGGTGGTGCAGGCGTGTCTGGTGGTACGGCCGGCGGCGGTGGAAGTGCAGGCAGCGCAACAGGCAGTAGACATGCAGGGATTCACCCACTTCCTGGAACCCCAGGCGCATGTGCATCTTCAGCGCCGGCTCGTTGCGCACGTTGACCAGGGCCCGGGTGGCCTTGAAGCCGCGCTCGCGGTATTCGTCCCAAAGCAGCTTCTGCGCCAGGATCACCACCCCCGAGCCGCGATACGGCACCGCGCACTCTCCGGCGAACTGATACAGGCAGCCCGGCGGGATGCGCATCCAGCAGCGGTACAACTGGTCGTCGTAGTAATCGCGCTCGCTGATCCACACCATCATCATCACGTTGCCGTCTTCATCCAGGTGTGCGCTGCCGCGGCTGCCTTTGTCCAGCAGGCCGCGAATGGCCGGCAGTTGTGCCTTGAAGTACTTGTCGAAGGCCGGCAGAAGCTCGCGGGTGATGGGCACCTGGGGCCAGCGGCCGGGGTTGATGGGGCAGGGCACCGGCAAGGCCAGGGAACGTTCCAGGGTCAGCAGTTCCCAGTGGTAATAGAAGAAGCGTTCACGCAGCACCCGCAGGCTGCCACGCAGGCCCTTGCGGCGGATTCTGGCCAACAGGCCGGTCAAGCGACTCATAGGGTTTTCCAGGTCAAGGCAAACAGGGTTTCACCGGGCACCTGCAACTGGGCCCGGCCATTGCTGCACTGCACGGCGGCGGAGCGGCTGTGCCCGTCGGCGCCGAGCAGCTCCAGGCTCGGGCCGGCCTGGCAGATCTGCTCGGCGCCGTCCAGGTCGATGGTTTGTGCGCGCGGGGTCTTGGTCACGCCCAGCAGGCTGTGGCGCGGGCCATCGCGCAGTGCCAGGGCATCCACCTCGAAGGCCGGGTTGTCCAGCGCCTGGACCTGCCCCAGCCAGTGCCGCTGGATGAATTGCTGGGCCACGGCCACCGGCTTCAGGCTGAAGCGCTGGGCGTCGTGCTGGACCAGCATGCCCTTGGGGTACTCGGGCTCATCGGCGGCCTGGAACCAGTTGAGCATATCCAGCAGGCCGTCCTGGGAGGCATTGGCCACCACCGACATCCACCACAAGGCGGCGTAGTGAGTGTCCTGCTGATAGGGGCTCAGGTCCGGGCCGCTGGAGATATTGGTCTGGCTCAGCAACAGCGCCTTGCGCGGCCGGCCCAGGTCATCCAGGCCCACCAGGTCGGCGGCGGCGCGCACGCTGGCGCGGTAGTGGCGGGTGGCCAGCAGGTCGCGGACCATCCACTCGTGCCAGGCCATGGCGTCGATATCGGCGCCGTGGGCCTCCAGCAACTGGCGCGCCCAGTCGATGCCGCGGCGCTGCCCGGCACCGATGCGAAACGGCCCGTCCAGCAGCCGCGAACTGACCGGCATGGCAATGCGCACACCTGCGGCCCGGGCCTCGGGGTTGGCCTTGACGTGCTCCAGCATGCGCCCGAAGTAGCTGGCGAACACGGCGTAGCTGGGGTAGTTGAGGTTGGGTTCGTCGGCGAACGCCAGGTAGTGCAGGCCCTGGTTGCCCAGGCGCACGCTGTCCGCCAGCCAGGCGTCGAGGCCGGCGAAGCTCTGGCTGTCGGCTGCCAGCACCGCACGGCGCCCGGTGCCCGCCAGCAGGGTGATGTCGCGGTCGATCTTGAACGTTTCGCGGTACAGCCGGCGAAAGCCCAGCTCGCGCTGGGGTTCCTGCTGGATCACATCGACGAAGCTGTAGAAGTTGGCCGCCCGCGGCCCCAGGGCCCGCAGCAGTTCAAAGGTCGACTGCGGCGGCTGGGCATAGGGCAGGGCGATCCCCAGGTGCGGGCTGGGGCCGCGCATCTGCGGCTTGAGGTTCAGCTCGACCCGGCCCGGTGTCCATTGCAGCGGGTGCAACTGGCGCAGGTCCTGGGCGAACAGGTTGGCGGTGCCGTCGAGCCAGAACGCCACCTTGCCCGAGCCGCCCAGGGACAGGCGCCAGACCTCGTCCTGCTGGGCCACCGGCAGTTGGATCTGGTCGAACTGACCGTACTGCGGGTGCTCCACCAGCTTCAGGCGCAGCAACTGGTGGTCACTCAGGCGCGTGGCCTGGAGCACGCTGACCCCACCGTAATACTTGCCCGCCAGTACCGCCTGCTCTCCGGCGGCCACGCGAAAATACAGCTCCACGCCACTGGGCACGTCGGCGCTGAAATGCACCTTGGCCGGTTCGAACTGGGCCAGGGTGGCGCTGTCGTGGCTGACCTTGAAGTTGCGAAAGCTGTAGCCCGGTACCTGCAGCCGGTAGTCGCCCTGGGTCGCGGGCAGTTGGACTTCCCGCTGGCCGTAGGGTTGGTCGGCGCGAATCTCCAGCTGTTGCAGCAACTGGCCGTCCGGGCGCAGCAGGTACAGCTGCTCCTGGTTGGCGTCGCTCTGCCAGGCCGGGCTCCAGCGCAGGTGCAGGGTGTCGCCGGCCTCGGCTTGCAGGTACAGGCTGCCGTCGCGGATATCGCCCCATTGCAGGGGCGCGGCGTGCAGGGCAGTGGCCGCCGAGATCAGCATCAGGGCGAGCAGGGAACAGGGTTTCATTGAAGCCTTTCCTTAGGGCGCAATAACTGGCGCACGTAGACGATGTCTCCAGGTAACAGGATCAGGGTGCGGTACCAGGGCACACCGCTGAGGTGGCAATACAGGCCGAGCATGGCCAGGCTCACCGCGAGGTAGGCGATGGACGAGGCCAGGCCGGCGCCGACGATGCCCAGCGACGGGATCAGCAGCGCATTGAGCGCCAGGTTCAGCAGGGCGCCACCGGCCAGCAGCAGCGACAGCGTGCCGGGGCGCTGCTTGCCCAAGAGGTCCAGGCGCAGGATGCTCGCGTAGCACAGGCCGAACAGGCCGGGCAGCAAGGCCAGCAGGGCACCGTAGGCCGGGGCGTAGTCGGCGCCGAACAGGGTGACAATCAACCACTGGCCGATCAGCGCCATGCACAGGCAGGCGCCGAGCATCACCGTGGCGGTCAGGCGCAGGGCCAGGGCGGTCAGTTGCTCGATGCCCGACCCCTGTTGCAGCAGGCGCTTCATCAGTGGCGTGGTCACCGCCTCGGGAATGATCAGCAGCAGCTCGGCGGCGGCGCTGGCCATGGCGTACCAGCCCAGGGCCGCGGGGTCGAGCAGGGCACCGATGAACAGGTAGTCCGAACGCAGCATCAATTGTTGCGACAGCACCCCGGGGTGGCTCTGGGCGCTGTAGCGCAGCAGCTTGCCCTGTTCCCCGGCCTGCCAGCGCAGGCCCAGGTCGTGGAAGCGTCGCAACCAGCACCAGCCAACCACCACCACCAGCAAGGTGCCCCCCAGCCAGCTGACCAGGGCCGCCGACAGCGGCTGGTCGCGCCAGATCCACCACAGGCCGACGAACAGCAGCAGCGGCACCAGGGATTCCAGCAGGCGCAGGGCATTGAAGGCTTCGACCCGGCCATCGGCGTTGTGCAGGGTCAGCAGGCCGCTCTTGAGCACGGTGATGGGCACCGCCAGCAACAACAGCCAGGCCAGGTCCCCCAGTTGCAGGCTCAGTTCCCACTGGCTGCCCAGGGTGTTCATCAATGCCAGCCCGGCCAGGGTCAGCAGGCTGGCCAGCAGGCAGCCGTAGACCAGCACCTGGGTCAGTAGCAGGCCCATGGGCCGCTGGCGCGCGGCCTCATAGCCGACCGCGGTGTTCAGCCCGCCGCTGGTCAGGGCGGCAATCAGGTCTGGCAGGGTGCTGAGCAGGGCGAACAGGCCGCGATCCGCCGGGCCCAGCAAGCGAGCCAGCAGCACGTTGCGCAGCAGCCGCAGGCCGATCATCGCCAGGCGCGTGCCCATGCTCAGGGCCAGGTGCCAGAGGTAGCCGCCGCGCTTCATGCCCGGGCTCCCTGCAGCAGGCGCCAGGCCAGCAAGCCGGGGCGGGCGGCGCTGGCGTGGCTGACGTCGATGCGTGGCAAGGCCAGGAGCGGGTTGCCACTGGCCTCGATCAGCCCGGGGCGGGTGCCCAGGGCGTAGCGATAACCCAGCCCGGCGACGGCGGCGCGCACCTGGGCATTGTGGTCGCCATTGGGGTAGCAATAGACCCCCAGCGGCGCCTGGCAATGGTTCTGCAACGCCTGATGGGAGCGTTGCAGATCCGCTTTCAGCGCGGCCTCGTCAAGGCCGGTGAGAATGGCATGGCTGGCGCCGTGGGGCCCGAAGCGCACCAGCGCCGAACGCTCCAGGCGCTGCACCTGGGCCCAGTCCAGGCTGTGGGGGCCGTGCTCGTTGGGGCAACTGTCGGCCAGGGCCTGGAGGGTGGGCCCGGGCAGGGTCTTCAAGCGTTGCAGGTAGCGGCCCAGGAGCCGGCTGCGGGCGTCGCTGTCACCCGGCTGCAACAGTTCGGCCGCAGGTGCCAGTTGCAGCGCCTGCAACTGTTCCAGCAGCGGCCGGGCCGCGGCGCTTGCGGGCCGCAGCCAGAGCGTTTCGCCGATGGACTCCCACCAGAAGCCCTGGGCGCTGCCGATGAAGTCGGTGGAGAGGAAGATGCTCGCCGGCACCTCGTAGCGCTCCAACATCGGGTAGGCCACCTCGGCGTTGTCGCGCCAGCCGTCATCGAAGGTCAGGGCCAGGCGCGGCCGGTCACCGCCGGGGTATTGCAGCAGGTGATTGAGCGGCACACAGTCGAAATGCCGCCGCAGCCAGCGCAGCAGGTGCTCGAACTGGCGCTGGCCGACGCACAGTGGCGCCCGGTGCGGCCGGCGGGCGGCCTGCTCGTCGGCCAGCACCCGGTGCAGCATCAGCACCACCCCGGCTTCGCTGAGGCGGGCGCGGCCGACGCTGTGCAAGTAGGCGTTGCCCAGCAGGCGCTTGAGGTTGAGTTTGAGGTTCATGTCAGCGGTTCTGTTGTGGGTTCCACAGGGCATAGCGCTGCCCGCGGAGAAATTGCCAGAGGCCCATGCTCATGCCGGCCATTGTCACCAGCACGAAACCGGCCAGGCGAAACACCTTGGGCAGGCGCCCGCGGCGGTCCAGCAGGCCCATGATCCCGGCGCCGTAACCCAGCACCTGGGCCAGCAGGGCCAGGCTGTAGAAGGCGCCGGCATTCCACAGCAGCAGGCTGCTGACCAGCAGTGGCAGCAACAGCACCGGGGCCAGGCGGCGGATCAGCTTGTGGCTGATCAGGGCGATGGCGTAGGCGCCGTGGCGCAGTGGGTTCATCAGCTCGCGGCGCTGGGCCAGGCTCTGCAGGCCGCCGACGGTGACCCGCAGGCGCCGCCGGTACTGCTTGCCGGCTTCGTCCACGCCCTGGTCCAGCACCTGGGCCTCCTCGACATAGACGATCCGCTTGCCGGCCACCGGGGCGCAGGTGCTGATGAAGAAGTCATCGTTGACCTCGGCCGGAACCCGCTGGAACAGTTCGCGGCGCAGGGCCAGCAGCGCGCCGTCGGCGGAGACCATGCAGCCGGTGCGGTTTTCCGCCTGGCGCAACCAGGCCTCGTAGTGCCGGTACAGGCTGTCTCCCAGGCTCAGGTTGTGCCCGGGGTCGGGGATGATCATGTGCCCGCCACAGGCCCCCACCTGCGGGTCGGCCAAGGGCGCCAGCAGCTTGCCCAGGGTGTCGTGGGACCACTGGTTGTCGGCGTCGGTGAACACCAGGATGTCGTTGCGCGCCAGTTCCACCGCGGCGTTCAGCGCCCCGGCCTTGCCCACCCGGGGCAGGTCCAGGACCACGATCCGTGAGTCGCGCACGCCCAGGGCCGTGGCCACGGTGTCGTCGCTGGAACCGTCGCTGGCGAGGATGATCTGCAAGTCGGTGGCCGGGTAGTCCTGCTGCAACAGGGTGCGCAGCTTGTGCTCGATGTGCGGGCCTTCGTTGTGCGCGGCGATGATCACGCTGACCGACAGCGGCGCGCCTTCCTGCACCGGCCGCGGCCTGACGAACAGGCTGAGCAGGGCCAGCAGCAGGGGGTAGCCGACCCAGGCATAGAAAGGCAGTAGCAGGCACAGCCAGAAAAGTGTTTTAGCCACGGTCAGGTCTCTCGGCAGAACGGTTGAACAGGGCCTGCACCAGGGCCAGGGCGCCCAGGTGCAGGCGCACCCAGTGCAGCAGCCAGAGTTGCAGGACGAACAGCGGGTCGCGTTGGCGCAGGCCCTGGCGCACGGCCAGGGCCAGGGGCGCCAGCGCCCCCAGCAGCAGGCACAGGCCCGCGGCGCCGGGCAGGCCCGCGAGCAGGCACAGCAACGCCACGAGGCTGAGCAGGGCGCAGGCCAGGCACAACAGGGGAAAGCGCAACAGGCGCAGGCTGAAGCCGCTGCCCTTGAGCAATTGCACGTGGCTGCCCTGGCGCCAGCGTTCCTTGCCGGCCCATTCGGCCCAGCTGGCCTCGTAGCCCCAATGCAGCACCTGGGGCTGGGGCAGGCTCAACTGGCGGGCGCCGGCAGCGTGCAGGCGCAGGCCGAAATCCTTGTCCTCGCCGGTGCGCAACTGCTCGTTGAAGCCGCCGACCCGTTCGAACCAGGCCCGCTGCAGGCACAGGTTGGGGGTGGGCATCCACGGCAGTAGCCGGGGTTGCGGGTCGCCGGCCAGGCTGCGGCGCTGCCAGGCCCGGGCGAACCAGGGGGCGCTGGCGGGTGCCGCGCAGTCCAGGGCGAAGACCTCGGCACGCTGCTCGGCCTGGGCCTGCTGCCAGAGCTGCAGCCAATTGCCGGGCACTTCGATGTCGGCGTCGAGGAACGCCAGGCTATCGCCGGTGGCCACCGCCGCACCGCGGTTACGTAGGGCGCCGATGCCGATGCCCGGGCACAGCAGCACCCGCGCGCCCAGCTCCCGGGCCCGTTGCGGCCCCTGATCGGTGGAGCCGTTGTCCACCACTATCAGTTCGCAGTCCAGGGTCGCCGCCCGGGCGGCGCGCAGCACGCTGTCCAGGGTGCGGGTGATGTGACGCGCCTCGTTGTACATGGGCACGATCACGCTGATCCTTTGCATCTTTGCCTCCCTTGGCCAGATTGCGTTGTTGTCGTGGGCGCCGGGTGAGGGCGCGGTGTTGCTGTTCTGTCGGTGCTGCTCCTGGGGGCCAGAAGGCCCTTCGGGCCTTGTCGCAGCCTGGGGCAGTGGCTACACGCGGCGTTGTCAGGCCGGGGCCGGGCGCGGCACGGGAGCGTCTTCGGCCTGCAGGCGCAGGACGCTGGACAGGGCCAGGAAGATCCACAGGTACTTGTGGTTCGGCGCGCTGAGAAACAGCAGGAACACCGCCATGGCCAACAGGCTCAGGCCCAGGTGGGTGGCGATATCGGCCTGTTCGCGCTGGCCCCGGGCAAGAAAGCCCTGGCGCGCCCGTTCGAAGTTGCGCAGGCCCATCAGCATCAGCGCCACGAAGCTCAGGCCGCCGGGAATGCCCAGCTCGCTGAACAGCTCCAGGTAGGTGTTGTGGGCCCGGCGGAACAGGTCCGGCTCGTTCATGTTTTCCGAGAAGCTGCTGGCAAAGCCGGTCTGCGCGTAGTGGATCGGGAAGGTCCCCAGGCCCGAGCCCAGCAGCGGGTTCTGGCGGATCATCTGGCCGCCCACCACCAGGTAGGAGGTGCGCCGGCCCAGGGAGGTGTCCGCCGAGTGCGCGCCGGACTTGAGCATGCTCAGGGACTGGATCCGCGCCACGTACTCCGCCGGCAGCACGGCAATGCCCAGGGGAATGACGATGGCAACGGCGAACATGGCGAAGCCCAGGTGCTTGGGCCGCAGGCCCTTGAGCCGCTCGCGGTAGTGCCAGACGCCGATGGCAATGGTGAACAGCACCACCAGCAGGCCCGAGCGCGAGTCGGTCTTGGTCATCCCGGCCATCAGGGTCAGGCTGATGCCGACCCAGAACAGCCGCACCGGCCAATGGGGCGAACGCAGGGCGAGGAAGATCGCCGGCGGCACCGCCATGGCGATCAGCAGGGCGAAGTAGTTGGCATCCTGCAACAGGCCGATGGCCCGGCCGCCCACCTGGTACTTGGCCGATACCAGGGCGATCACACAGGTGATGGCCACGCTCACCGCCAGCAGGCGGCAGAGCATCAGCAGGTTGACTTCCCGGGCAATCAGCAGGGTGACGAAGAACAGCACCAGGCCCACTGCCAGCTCCCGCAGGCTGTCCAGCGACACCAGCAGGTTCTCGCTGTACAGCATGCTCAGCAGCAGGCACAGCAGAAATGGCCCCAGGGCCCGCCACAGGTTGCTGCGCAGGCGGGTGTCGGGGATCTGCCGCAGCAACAGCTTGAACAGCATGATCAGGATCAGCGAGGCGCCCAGCAGCTTGGCCCCGGAGAACGCGCTGTCCTTGAACAGGCCTTCGAACGGCACCAGGGCGCAGATCCCCAGCAGGCCCCAGCCCGGGCGCCGGTACAGCAGCGCCAGGCCGAACAGCCCGACCACCACCAGCGGCGCAAGAAACGGCCAGGGGCTGGCCAGCAGCAACAGTGCGGCCAGGCCCAGCAGCAAACCCAGGAACGGAGCGGCGATCATACTCGGGAGCTCTCTCTGGCGACGCGGTACAGCTCATCCCAGCGGCGAGCCAGGGTGGGCAAGTGATAGTGCTTGCGCTGGGTGACCTGGGCGGCCTTGGCCAGCTCCCCGGCCAGTACCGGGTCGTCCAGCAACTGGCCGATGCAGCGCCCCAGCCCGGCACTGTCCAGGGGCTTGGCCAGCAGGCCGTTGTGCCGGTGCTGCAGCACATCGGGAATCCCGCCCACGGCAAAGGCCACCACCGGGGTGCCGGCCTGCATGGCTTCGAGCAGGATCATCGGTGTGCCTTCGGTGCGTGAACTCAGTACCAGCACATTCAGGCGCTTGAGCCAGGGCTGCATGTCGTTCTGATAGCCCGGCAGCAGGATGCGCGTGGCCAGCCCGGCTTCGTTGATGCGCTCGCGCAGGGCCTGGTTCTGCTCACCATCGCCCAACAGCACGGCCTTGAGCGCAGGGCGCTGCTGGCACAGGCCGATCAGCGCATCGAGAAACAGGTCCGGGCCTTTTTCCGCGCTCAGGCGCCCGACGAAACCCACCAAGGGTTCCATTTCGTCGCGGCGTACTTCGGGCTCGCGCAGCGGCGGCCCGTCCAGGCTCGCCGGCAGTTCCAGGGCCGGCTCCGGCAGGCCGTTGGGGATCACCCGCAGCTTGCCCTCGGCGACCCCCGCCTCCAGGTGCAGCAGGGCAATGCTCTGGGCCACGCAGGCGACCCGGCGCACCCGGCGGCTACGGCACAGGCGCAGGCTGAGCCAGGTGTAGAACTTCTGTTTCAGGCTGCGCGGGGTGAAGCCGTGCTGGGTCATGACCAGGGGCAGGCGCAGGCGCCGGGCGCAGACCCAGGCAAACACCTGGGCCTTGAAGTTGTGCGCGTTGAGCAGCCCCGGCTGTTGCCGCAGGTGCGCCAGCAGTTCCTGCAGGCAGTGGCAGTTGTGGCTCGCCACGCCGGCCTCGGCGAAACGCTGCAGCAGCGCATCGGGGGCATTGATGAACACCACCCGATGCTGCCCCGGGGTGCCCAGGCAATGATCCAGCAGCATGCGCTCGGCACCGTAGAAACCGCCGCTGTGGATCAGGTGCACGATAGGCTGCGCGGCCATGCTCAGGTCGCTCACTGTTTGGCCCAATGCCAGGCCCAGCGCCAGGTCCAGCGCGGGTACGGGTTGACCTGGGGCTGCTCGACCGCGTTGAGCACCATCAGCACCGGCAGGCCGAGGTGATCACTGACCTGGGCCGGGTGCTTGAAGCGATGGTCGAAGAACTCGTAGACATAGCCCAGGGCAATGGCCAGCAGCAGGCCGGTGAGCAGGCCCAGGGGAATGATCAGCATCGGCTTGGGGAACGCCGCTTCGCTGGGTTCGTAAGGCTGGCTCAGGACCCGCGCGTTGGACAGCTCGCCACTGATCAGGCGCTCGCCACGGCTCTCTTCGTAGCGCTGGGTGTAGGTGAAGAAGGCTTTGTGCAAGGCATCGATTTCAGTGTCCAGCTGGCGCAGTTTGCTCAGGACCTCTTGCAGGTCGCGCACCCGCGCCTTGTAGTCGTTGATCCGCGCGGTCTTCTGGGCGATCACCGACTGGGTGATCTGCAAGTCGCTGCTGCGCTCGCGCACGCGGTTTTCCACCACCTTGAGGAACTGCGCCCGGGCCCGCACGATCTGCTCGCGCTGCTGCTGCATGGGCACGCTGTCGGCGCGGTAGGTGTCGGCGGTGGTGCCGTACTGGCTCACCAGGTTGGTCAGCTGTTCGCCCAGTTGCTTGATCTCGCGGTCTTCGTAGGCAACGTTGTCCACGGTGTTGGCGAAGGCGAAGGGGAAGGTGTAGTCGGTGAGGCCGGCCTTGCGCGCGGCAGCCAGGTTCTTCTGCAGGTAATCCAGGCGGCGCTGGTTCTCCAGGGCCTGGTCGCGGTAGCCGTTGAGCGATTGCTCTTCGGTGTTGATGGCGTTCAGGCGGAAGGTGATCTCTTCCTTGGGGTCGGAGGCGTGGGCCGCTTCCAGCAGGGCCTGGCGCTTGCCTTCCAGGTCATCCAGGCGCGACTGGTACTGGGCCTTCTTCTGTTCGTAGAAGGCTTCGGGCAGTTCGTTGGATTGCAGGTCCTGGCGGTTCTTCAGGTAGTTGGCCAGCAGGCGCTCGACAAAGCGCGTGCCTTCGGCGGCATTGGGGCTGGCGTAGACGATGGAGATCACGTTGGAGCCGGGCAGGGTGCCGATCTTCAGGTCCTTGACCGCCTGGTCGGTGAAGGCATCCAGGCTGGTATCGCGCACCGGGTCCACGGCCAGGCCGAAGAAACCGCGCACCGGGTTGATCACATGGTTGCGCAGGGGGTCGATCAGGCCATTGCGGATCGGCTTGACGATCAGCCGGGTCAACAGGCCCTCGCTGCCGCCGAACTGGCCCTCGCGGCGCAACTGGTCGATGGTGTCGCGGATCAGCGTGGGTGAACGCAGGATGTTGCTCTCGGTCTCCATGTCCGCCAGCGACGGCGGGATGAACTTGTCGGAGTCCGGGGCGAGCACGGTGTTGGCGTCGGTCTGCGAGAGTTTCTTGGACTGCACGATGACTTCGGCAGTGATCTCGAAGCTCTGCTTGAGCACCAGGGGCAGCAGCAGGGCGATCACCGCGAAACCCAGGAACACCCGTTTGATCAGGCGCCGATTGACAAAGAACACGAGCAGGAACTCGTGCAGGTAGTTTTCGATCTTGGTCATCAAGAGGTAACTCAGTTGTTGTTCGTTTCTTTGTTGTCGACGCGGTAGCCGAAGCTGAACCCGACACCCTGGAACATGATCACGTCCGCCAGCTGCTTGCTCAGGGCGCCGGCCTTGGCCAGGCGGGTCTTGGGCACATAGAGCATGTCGTCGGGCTGCAGGTAGGCGAATTGCAGGGCCTTGCCGTCCAGCGCCGCGTCGGCGTCGTAGACCCGGGCTTCGACCTGGTTGCCCTTGCGCCGCATGATCACCACCGAATCCAGGCGTGCAGTGGGGCCGGCCCCCTTGGCCAGGGTCAGGGCCTCAAGCACCGAGATCGGCCGGCGGATCGGGTAAGCTCCGGGCTGGCCGACTTCGCCCATGACGAACACCTCGTTGGAGGCGGTGGTCTTGAGCAGCACATCGACGCTCACCGAACCCACCTCCTTGGCATAGCGCTGGTTGACCAGGGTCTGCAGCTCGCTGAGGCTCTTGCCCTGCAACGACAGGCTGCCCAGCAGCGGGAAACTGGCGCGGCCGTCGGAGCCCACGACGATCTCGCGGCTAAGCCCGGTGGCCGGGTTGGTCAGGCTGGTGCGCAGGTTGTCCAGCTGGGCCATGGCGTGGGAGATCGAAAAGTTGATCTGCGGCTTCTTCAGCACCTTGGCGTATTGGGTTTCCAGGACCTGGCGCGCCTGTTCGGCGGAGAGCCCGGCGACCTGGATGTTGCCCACGTAGGGCATGTCGATGCTGCCGTCGGGCAGCACCAGTTTGCTGCCGCCCAGTTCCGGAGCGGTGAGGAAGGTCACATCCACCTGGTCGCCAGGCTGCACGAGGTAGCGCTGCTGGCTGGTGGTGCCGATATGGAAGATCACGTCCAGCACGTCCTGGGGCCGCAGCACCTGCTCGATGGGCACCACCTCGGTGAGCTGGGCCTGGTCGGCCGGGGCGCTGAGGATCTGCACCGGCATCTGCTGCGGCTCGCGATTGACGCAGCCGCCCAGGGCCAGCAGCAGTGACAGGCTCAGCAGGGAAAGTCTTGGCTTGTTCATGGTTACACGGTCCTTGTGCCGGTCAGAGACGGTCATAAACCCACTTGGGCATGTAGTACTTGCGGGCGTTGAACACGCTGCCGATCAACTTGGCCTCGGCCTGGATCAGGCGCTGGGCGGCGGCCTGGGCCACTTCCCAGCGGGTTTCCTCGCTGCGCACCACCAGCACCACGCCGTCGACCTGGGTGGCCAGGGTGAGGATGTCGCCGCTGCTGTAGACCGGGTCGCCGTCGATGATCACGAAGCGGTATTCCTCGGCCAGGGCCTGCAGCAGTTCGCGCAGCAGTTCCGGGGTCAGGCGCTCGCTGTACTGCTGGCGGCGGCCCAGGGGCAGGAAGTCGAAATTCACCGCGTCGCTGCTCTCGATGCACGAGGCCAGGGGCGGCGGGGTTTCGGCCAGTGCCAGGTCGAGGAAGCCGGGCCGCTCATCCAGAGCCAGGCGCCGGGTCAGGCTGCTGTCCGAGAGGCTGGTGTCCACCACCAGCACCCGGCCGCGGCTGGTGCGCGCCAGTTCGTTGGCCATGCTCAGGCTGCTGCTGGTGACGCCGCTGTTGCGGTTGGCCGCGGTCAGCAGGATGACCCGCAGTTCCTGGTCGAGTACGGTCACCGCCAGGTTGCTTTCGCTGGGGCTCTGGATCTTCAGACTGGCAAAGGTTGCTGCCGCCATTTCAACTTGCTCCGTGGCCATTGAGGACCTTGAAAGGGGTTTTGATCAGGATCTTCAGGTCGAGCCAGGGGCTCTGCTGGAAGATGTAGGTCATGTCGAGGGTCACGCGGCCGTCGAAATCCACGTCGCTGCGCCCGGATACCTGCCACAGGCCGGTGATCCCCGGGTAGATGCTCAGGCGGCCGAGGTGGTGTTCCTTGTAGGTCTGGGCATGGAACGAGGTGGGGCGCGGGCCGACGATGCGCATCTGGCCGAGCACCACGTTGATCAGATTGGGCAGCTCGTCGAGGCTGGTACGGCGCAGGAAACCGCCGATTCCAGTGATCCGCGGGTCGCGGTCGATCTTGAAATCCACCGAGTCGGCGCCGTGCTTGTTCAGGTGGCGCACCGAATCCTTCAGGGCCTCGGCGTTGACCACCATGGTGCGGAACTTGTACATGCCGAAGCGCCGGCCGCGAAAACCGGTGCGCAACTGCACGAAGAACACCGGGCCGGGGCTGGTGAGCTTGATCAGCAAGGCCACGACCAGCAGCACCGGCGACAGCAGCACCAGCAGCACCGCGGCCAAAAGCGCCGAGGTCAGGCGCTTGCTGCGCGACAGGGTCCAGGGCCGCCCGCCGTCGCGGCCGGTGATCCAGCCGTGCTGTTGCAGGTCGATGGCGGCCTGGACCTTGCGCCGGAACGGGTCGTTGCGCCGGTCGATGTGCAGCGGGGCGGGCACCTCGGTTGCGGGCGATGAGAGAGGTCTATCCATATCCACCGGGAATACTTCCATTGCAGGGGTTGGGTAAAAACGTTCGGCTGTCGCGGCTCAGGACGCCGCGCCCGGGTAGTAGCTCAGGTACCACTGGACGAACTCGCGCAGGCCTTCCTCCAGGGGCAACTGGGGGCCGAAACCGGTGAGGTTTTCCAGGGCGCTGACATCCGCGCAGGTGTTGAGCACATCGCCGGGCTGCAGCGGCAGGTATTCCACCTGGGCCTTGTGGCCGAGGAGTTTTTCCAGGGTCGCCACGTAGTCCTTGAGCTCCACCGGGCGCTGGCCGCCGATGTTGAACAGGCGCCAGGGCGCCATGCTGGTGGACGGGTCCGGCTGTTCCCGGTCCCACAGCGGATCGCGCACTGGCGGCTTGCCCAGCAGGCGCACCAGGGATTCGACGATGTCGTCGATGTAGGTGAAGTCGCGCTGGTGCATGCCGTAGTTGAACAGTTTCAGCGGCCGGCCCTGGCTGATGGCGTCGGCGAACAGGATCGGCGACATGTCCGGCCGGCCCCAGGGGCCGTACACCGTGAAGAAGCGCAGGCCGGTGGCGGGCACGCCGAACAGGTGGCTGTAGCTGTGGGCCATCAGCTCGTTGGCTTTCTTGCTGGCCGCATACAGCGACAGCGGGTGGTCGACGTTGTCACTGACCTTGTACGGGGTCTGCTGGTTGGCCCCGTACACCGAACTGGACGAGGCGTAGATCAGGTGTTGCACCGGGTAGCGCCGGCACATCTCCAGCAGGTTGAGGAAACCGCTGAGGTTGCTGTCCAGGTAGGCCTTGGGGTTTTCCAGGGAATAGCGCACCCCGGCCTGGGCGGCGAGGTTGATCACCACCTGGGGCCGTACTTCGGCGAACAGCCGTTCCAGGCCCTCGCTGTCGGCCAGGTCCAGGCGCAGCAGGGGAAAGTGCCCTACCTGGCGTTCCACCCAGCGCACCCGGTCGCGCTTTAGCTGGGGGTCGTAGTAGTCGTTGAAATTATCCAGCCCGGTGACCTGGTGCCCATCCTTGAGCAAACGCAGTGCGGTATGGGCGCCGATGAATCCGGCGGCCCCGGTGATCAGGATATTCATGCGCGCAATGCCTCCGGTACACGGTAGGGCAGGCCGATGCTCAGGTAATGCAGGCCGGCATCCGCTGCCTGTTGCGGGTTGTAGAGGTTGCGGCCGTCGACCACCAGGCGATCCCTGAGGGTCTCGCGCAGCAGCGTGAAGTCCACCACGCGAAAGGCCTTCCATTCGGTGCAGATCACCAGCGCGTCGGCGCCTTGCAGGGTGTCGTCACGGGTGGCGCACAGTTGCAGGTCATCGCGGTAGCCGTACAGGCGCCGGCATTCGGTCATGGCTTCCGGGTCGTAGGCCTGGACCTTGGCCCCGACCTCCCACAGTGCCTGCATCAGGTAGCGGCTGGTGGCTTCGCGCATGTCGTCGGTGTTGGGCTTGAAGGCCAGGCCCCAGAGCGCGATGACCTTGCCCTGCAGGTTGTCCCCCAGGTGCGCCTTGAGCTTGCGAAACAGCACATGGCGCTGCTGCTCATTGACGTCGCGCACGGTCTTGAGCATGTGCGGTTCCAGCCCGTGGCTTTCTGCGGTGTGGATCAGCGCCCGCAGGTCCTTGGGGAAGCACGAGCCGCCGAAGCCGGCGCCGGGGTAGATGAAGTGGTAGCCGATGCGCGGGTCGGCACCGATGCCCTTGCGCACGGCATTGATGTCCACCCCCAGGCGTTCCGCCAGGTTGGCCATCTCGTTCATGAAGCTGATGCGGGTGGCGAGCATCGCGTTGGCCGCGTACTTGACCAGCTCGGCGCTGCGGTTGTCCATGAACATCAGGCGGTCATGGTTGTGGTTGAAGGGCGCGTATAGCTCGCTCAACTGCTGGCGGGGCAGGTCGTCGGCGCAACCGACGATGATCCGGTCCGGGCGCATGCAGTCGGCCACGGCCGAGCCTTCCTTGAGGAACTCCGGGTTGGAGACCACGTGCACCCGCAGTTCGGATTTGCCCAGGTCTGCCAGTTGTTCGGCGACGGTCTCGATCACCAGATCGGCGGTGCCCACCGGCACCGTGGATTTGATCACCAGGGTCTTGTCGCTGAACATCAGGCAGGCAATGTTGCGCGCCACGGCCAGGACATGGTCGAGGTCGGCGGAGCCGTCTTCGTTGGAGGGAGTGCCGACCGCGATGAAAATCACCTTGCCGTGGCCCACTGCATCGCTGGCCTGGGTGGTGAAGTGCAATCGGCCGGCCTTTTGATTCTCTTCGATCAGGGTCGCCAGGCCCGGCTCGTGAATCGGCGGAATAGAACGTTGCAGCTGGGCGATCTTGTGGCTGTCGATATCGACACAGACCACGTTATGCCCGACATCGGCCAGGGCAACTGCTTGCACCAGGCCAACATAGCCAGTACCAAAAACGCTGACTTCCAAGGGAACGACCTCGTCCATGATGAGTGTTGGGGTGAGGGTGGTTCTCACCTTCTGAAAAGGCGTATGGCACATTGCCGCTATCACGCTCTTTTTTTGACACTACCATAACGTCGAGACGTTTAATTGACGTTTTGCTGTGTTACATAAATGACAGCTGTGTTTTGTTTATTTTTCGATGAATAAAATAATGTTTAAAAACAATTAGTTAAGCGTCTTCATGATGGTCATCATGGAAAGCGTCAAATAGTTGGTTTTTGTTAATAAATGACTGAAAAAACCGACGAACGGTAGTGTGGCGAGACGAAAAGCTAATGCCTTTTTGATATTACCTGCTACGGCATCCTGGGTTCCGAAGGCGAAGCTGAGCAGTCGGACAGTTTTTTTGACGCTTTTCTGCAGCTTGAAAACTGTTGAAATTGATCGGTTTTTTCAAAGATATGGCTGGCAAGGCGGGACGGGTAGCGCCGGTTATGACCAGGCGGGCGTCAGACTAAAGTCGGGTTGGGAGGGTAGGGGCTATCTGCCATCATTGCCGGTCTTCATTGATTCAATCAATTCAGCTGGCGATCACAGATTCGCTGGATGAATTTCACCTGGGTCTTTTTCTTTACCTCGCGTCACTGATTTGCTGCTGGAGCCTGTTCATGCGTCCCCCTTTCCCCTTACTCAATCCGTGCCCATTGCTGGGCCTCGGCGCTGCCGTGCTGTGCGCGGGTTTTGCCCCCCTGGCCAATGCGGCGGGTTTTTTCGAAGACAGCAGCGCCAAGCTGGAATCGCGCACGATCTACTTCAACCGGGACTTTCGCGACGGCCACACCAGCACCGACCAGGGCGCATCCAAGCGTGAAGAATCGGCCCAGGGCTTTATTCTCAACCTGCAATCGGGCTACACCGAGGGCACCGTGGGTTTCGGCCTGGACGCCCTGGGCATGCTGGGGATCAAGCTCGACTCCAGCCCCGACCGCAGCAACAGCGGCCTGCTGCCCTCCAGCGGTCACGACCCGCGGGGCTCGGCGGACCAGTACGCCAAGCTGGGGTTGACCGCCAAGGTCCGGGTCTCGCAGACGGTATTCAAGTACGGCGCCCAGTTGCCGGACCTGCCACTGCTCAAGTACAACGACGGGCGCCTGCTGCCCACCATGTTCAACGGCGCGGTGCTGACTTCCCGGGAGGTCAAGGACCTGACCCTGACCGCGGCCCGCTTGAACCGCTACACCGCGCGGGACTCCAGCGATGCCCAGGACATCCGCGTGCACTGCAAGAACAAGCGCTACGCCTGCAACACCACGGCGGATCACTTCGACACCTATGGGGTGGACTACAAGTTCAACGATCGCCTGACCGGCCAGTACCACTACGCCGAGCTGGAAGACATCTACCGTCAGCATTTTGTCGGCCTGCTGGCCAACCAGCCCCTGGGGCCCGGCGTGCTCAAAGGCGACCTGCGCCTGCTCAAGAGTGCCGACACCGGCGCCGAGCGCGCCGGCGGCATCGACAACCGCGCCCTGAGCACCATGCTCGGCTACAGCGTGGCCGGGCACGTGTTCAGTGCCGGCTGGCAGCGCATGTACGGCGACAACTCCATGCCTTACCTGGATGGCAGCAACCCGTACCTGGTGAACTACGTGCAGGTCAACGACTTCGCTGCGATCCAGGAGCGTTCCTGGCAACTGCGCTATGACTATGACTTCAAGGCCATTGGCCTCAATGGCTTGAGCTTCCTGACCCGCTACGTCAGCGGCGACCACATCAAGGTCCCGGGCAGCCTGCGCGAAGGCCGCGAATGGGAGCGCGACAGCGAGCTCAAGTACGTGGTGCAGAGCGGCGCCTTCAAGGACGTGAGCCTGCGCCTGCGCAACGCCACCTACCGCAGCAACTACCAGAAGATCGCCCGCGACATGGACGAAACCCGCCTGATCGTCAGCTACAACTTCTCGCTGCTCTGACCGACGACTCTGGTAGAAGCTGGCTGGCCAGCGAAGGCGGTAGCCGCAATTGCGCAAGGCTTGCGGGCCTCTTCGCCGGCAAGCCGGCGGCTACGGGAGTTGATGCCGGTATGGCAGGTCCGGGCCGGTGCGGGTGCAGGTCTGGGCCGCGGCGTTGACGGCGAAACGCAGCAGGGCGTCGGTCTGTTCGCGATCGAGCTGTTCAAGGCCCTGGGGGGAATCCAGGCCCTGTTCGGTCAGCCAGGTGATCAGCGCAGCCTGGAAGGTATCTCCGGCGCCCACGGTGTCGGCAACCTCCACCCGGGGCGCGTCCACCGACCAGCTGCCATGCCCACGGCTGAACACCGTCGCGCCCTGGCTGCCACGGGTCAGGAACACCAGCCGGGCGTTGCCTTGCAGCCAACCCCGGATCAGCGTCTCGGGCGCCTGCCCGGGGTACAGCTGGGCCAGGTCTTCGTCGCTGACCTTGATCAGGTCGGCATGGCCGGCCAGTTCGGCGATGCGCTGGCGCCACAGCTGGATATCCGGCTGCGGGTTGAGTCGTACGTTGGGGTCCAGGCTGATCAGCCGCTGCCCCCGCTCACGGCGCACCAGGGCCAGCAAGGTATCGGCAATCGGCTGCACCACCAGGGCAAACGAGCCGATATGCAGCCCGCGCACCTGTGCGTCGAGCTGCGGCAGGTGCTCTTCTTGCAACTGGCGATCGGCACAGCCCTCGCCGCGAAAGCTGTAGTGGGGCGAGCCATCGGCGCCCACGGCCACCATGGCCAGGGTGGTTGGGGCGTCGAATTCCCGCAGGTAGCGGGTATCCACGCCTTCGTTTTCCAGCACCCGCCGCAGGCGCTGGCCCAGGTAGTCCCGGGACACCCCGGCCAGCAGGGCGACATCGACGCCCAGGCGGCGCAGGCCCACCGCCACGTTGAACGGCGAGCCCCCGGCGATCGCCTGGAACGCCACTTTACTGGCCGGGGCCCCGGCCTCATCCGCGCTGAAAAAGTCGAACAGCGCTTCGCCACACACCAGATACATAGTCATTCGCTCTTCAAAGGCTTGCCAGTTGCTGTCGATAGCGCTGGTACACCGGTTCGTAGGCCGCCACGTGTTCGGCCCGGGGCTGGGTTTCGCTGCCCGGGTCGAGGCGCACGCAGCGTTCGCAGAGTTGTTGCAGGTCCAGGTCCGGATCATCCTGCCGGCCATGGCACCAGGCTGCCTGGATCGCCGCGCCCAATGCGGCGGCTTCGGCCTCGCGGGGGCAGATCACCGGGGCATGCATGATATCGGCGACCATCTGCCGCCACAGCAGACTTTTCGCACCGCCGCCGATCAGCCGGATGCTCTGGCTGTGCAGGCCCGCTGCGCGCAACAGGTCGAGGCCGTAGCGCAAACCGAAGGTGGTGCCTTCCACCACCGCGCGGCACAGGTTGGCCGGGGTCAGGTTGTCCAGGGTCATGCCGTGCAGGCTGCCCTGGGCCTGGGGCAGGGCGGGCACTCGCTCGCCGTTGAAGAACGGCAGCAGGCACAGCCCCTCGGCCCCGATGGGGGCCTGCTCCAGGCACTGGTTGAAAGCGGCAAGGTCCAGGCCCAGCAGTTCGCGCACCAGGGTGGTGGCGTTGGTCAGGTTCATGGTGCAGATCAGCGGCAGCCAGCCACCGCTGGACGAACAGAAGGTCGCCACCGAAGGCTCGGGGCTGATCAGCGGGCGCTCGGCGTAGGCATACACGGTGCCGGAGGAGCCCAGGCTCATGGTGATGATTCCGGGCTGGATATTGCCGGTGCCGATGGCCCCCAGCATGTTGTCGCCACCGCCGCTGGCCACCCAGGCATCCGCGCTGATCCCCAGTTGCCGGGCGACCGGCGCAAGGATCCGGCCCACAGGCTGGTGCGCTTCGAGCAACGGCGGCAAGGCCCGCTCCAGGCGCCCGCTGGGGTCGATATGGGCCAGCAGGGCGCGGTCCCAGTCGCGCCTGCGCACATCGAAATAGCCGCTGCCCGAGGCATCGCCGTACTCGCTGCAGCAGCGCCCGGTCAGCCAGAAATTGAGGTAGTCGTGGGGCAGCAGGATATGCGCAATGCGCTGGAACAGTTCCGGGTGCTGCTCCCGGGTCCAGAGCAGCTTCGACACCGTGTAGCCCGGGGCAATGGCCAGCCCCAGGCGCTCCAGGGAGCCCTGGGTGCCCCCCAGCCAGTCCAGCAGGCGCTGGTTTTCGGCGCTGCTTTGGGTATCGCACCACAGCTTGGCCGGGCGCAGCACCTGGCCCTGGTCATCCAGCAGCACCAGACCGTGCTGCTGGCCGCAAACCCCGACACCGAGCACCTGCCGGCCATCCACCCCGGCCGCCTGCAAGGCCTGCCGGGTGGCGCTGGTGCAGGCTTGCAGCCACTGCGCGGGATCCTGTTCGCGGCAGCCATTGGCGCCGCTGATCAGGCTGTGGGGCGCAGCGCCCCGGCCCAGGACGGTGCCGCTCCGGCTGTCGAGGATCAGCGCCTTGGTGCCCTGGGTGCCGCAGTCGAGGCCGAGAAAAAGCGCGGGTTGAGTCATCGTCGCTCCTGGTGTGGGTGATTACTGTCGAGCTGTAGCCGCTGCCGAGCCTGCGGCAGCGGCTACACGGGCCTGGCCAACAACCGCTCCAGCGTCTTGCTCACGCCATGTTCGCGCAAGCTGTTGAAGCAGCGCTCGAAAGCATCGACAAACGCGCTGGAATGGGGAATCGCCGAGCCGAAGATTTCTTCCACCGCCAGCAAACGCTGGGTCAGCAAGGTATCGTCGGCCACCAGGGCCTGGCAGAACTCGGCCCGCGGGTCGGGAACCCGGTAGCTCAGGCCATTCTCGTCCACGCCCTTGAGGTACAGGGCCCAGGCCGCCACCACCAGGGCCGCACGCTCGGTATCACGGCCATCGGCGATCAGCCGGTTGATGGTAGGCACGGTGAACTTGGGAAACTTCGACGAACCGTCGCTGCACACCCGCTCCAGCTGGTCGGCGATCGCCTGGTTGGAGAAGCGCTGGACCAGGGTGTCCTTGTAGGCCGCCAGGTCGATGCCCGGTACCGGCGCCAGTTGCGGGGTTACGTCCAGGTCCATGTAGGCGCGCATGTAGGCGACGAACAGCGGGTCGTTCATGGTTTCGTGGACGAAGCGGTAGCCCTTGAGAAAGCCCAGGTAGGTCAGGGCCAGGTGGCTGCCGTTGAGCAGCTTGATCTTCATCTCTTCATAGGGCGTGACGTCGTCGGTGAACTGCACGCCGACCTGTTCCCAGGCCGGCCGGCCATTGCAGAACTTGTCTTCCAGGACCCACTGCACAAAGGGCTCGCAGACGACCGGCCAGGCATCGTCGATGCCGTGCTCATCGTGCAGTTGCAGGCGGTGGGCGGTGCTGGTCATGGGAGTGATGCGGTCGACCATGGCGTTGGGAAAGCTCACGTGGCGCTCGATCCAGTCATGCAGGTCGGCGTCGCGGCGGGCGGCGAAGGCCAGCAGCGCCTTGCGGGTCACCGCGCCGTTGTGGGGCAGGTTGTCACAGGACATCAGGGTGAAGGCCGGGATCCCCGCGGCCCGGCGCAGGGCCAGGGCCGCGCAGAGAAAGCCGAATACCGTGCGCGGCTGTTGCGGATGGGCCAGGTCGTGCTGGATCTGCGGCAGGTGCAGCATGAACTCGCCCGTGCTGTCGTCGATGCAGTAGCCGCCCTCGGTGATGGTCAGGGAGACGATGCGGATCTCCGGGCTGGCCAGCTTGTCGATCAGCGCCTGGGCGTCGTCCTCGGCCAGCAGCATCTGGCTGATGGCGCCGATCACCCGCACCTCGTGGCCGTCGCCATCGCCCAGCTCGTACAGGGTGTAGAGGTAGTCCTGGCCGGCCAGATCGTCCCGCGCGCGGCGGTCTTCGGAGCGCAGGCCGACCCCGCAGATGCTCCAGTCCAGGCCCTGGCCCAGGTTCATCAGGGCATCGGTGTAATAGGCCTGGTGGGCCCGGTGAAAGCCGCCGACGCCAATGTGCGCGATGCCCTGGCGGGTGGCGGTGACGGTGTAGGCGGGTACCCGCACCTGGGGCGGCAGTTGGCTGAGGTTCAAGCGTTTGAGTTTCATGCAGGGCTCTCTGGGATCAGGCGGCGGCGCGCAGGGGGCGGGACACGGCGACCCCCTGGGCATCGAATAGATGGCAGTGCTGGGGGGCCAGGTGCAGGTGCAGCTGTTCGCCGTAGCGGCTCGCCAGGTCACCGCGGATACGCAGGGTCAGGGCTTCACCGCAACTGCTGCGGACATGGCAGAAGGTGTCGCTGCCCAGGCGCTCGGCCACGTCGCTGGTGACCGCCAGGCTGCCCGGGCCGGGCTCGCCCAACTCCAGATGCTCGGGACGGATGCCCAGGGTCACCTCGCTGCCCAGGCTCAGTTGCGCACCGCTCTGCTCCAGGCGCAGGCGTGCCCCGGCATCCAGCTGGACCTCGCAGCCCTGGCCGTCGACGTGGCTGATGCGGCCCTTGAGAAAGCCCATCTTCGGCGTGCCGAGAAAGCCTGCGACAAACAGGTTGGCCGGGCGATGGTAGAGCTCCAGGGGCGAGCCCACCTGTTCCACCCGGCCACCATTGAGCACCACCACCTTGTCTGCCAGGGTCATGGCTTCCACCTGGTCGTGGGTCACGTAGATCATGGTGGCCTGCAGTTCCTTGTGCAGGCGCGCCAGTTCCAGGCGCATCTGTACCCGCAGGGCGGCATCGAGGTTGGACAGCGGCTCGTCGAACAGGAAGATCTTCGGGTTGCGCACAATGGCCCGGCCAATGGCCACGCGCTGGCGCTGGCCGCCGGACAGCTGCTTGGGCTTGCGTTCGAGCATCGGCCCCAGTTCCAGGATGCGCGCCGCTTCGTCGACCTTTTGCTGCACCAGGGCCTTGTCGACCCCCGCCAGGTCCAGGGCGAAGGACATGTTCTTGCGCACGCTCATGTGCGGGTACAGGGCGTAGGTCTGGAACACCATGGCCAGGTCGCGCTTGGCCGGGCTGACTTCGGTGATGTCGCGCCCGTCCAGCTCGATGCTGCCGCCGCTGACTTCCTCCAGGCCGGCAATCAGCCGCAACAGGGTGGACTTGCCGCAGCCCGAGGGGCCGACGAACACCACGAATTCCTTGTCGTTCACCTCAAGGTCAATGCCCTTGATGATCTCGAAGCCTTCGAAGCCTTTTTGCAGGTTGCTGATTTTCAGGTGAGCCATGGGATGTCTCCAGAATTCGAGGGTTACTTCACCGCGCCAAAGGACAGGCCGCGCACCAACTGCTTCTGGCTGATCCAGCCGAATATCAGGATCGGCGCGCAGGCCAGGGTCGAGACCGCCGAGAGCTTGGCCCAGAACAGCCCTTCGGGGCTGGAGTAGGAGGCGATCAGCGCGGTCAGCGGGGCGGCGTTGGAAGAGGTCAGGTTCAGCGACCAGAAGGCCTCGTTCCAGCACAGGATCAGCGACAGCAGTGCAGTGGAGGCCAGGCCACCCTTGGCGATGGGCATCAGCACCCGCAGCATTTCCTGGGCCAGTGTGGCGCCGTCCAGGCGGGCGGCTTCGAGGATGTCCCGGGGGATGTCCTTGAAGTAGGTGTAAACCATCCACACCACGATCGGCAGGTTGATCAGGGTGTAGATCACGATCAGCGCGATGCGCGTATCCAGCAGGCCAAAGCTCTTGGCCAGCAGGTAGATGGGCATCAGCACGCCCACCGGCGGCAGCATCTTGGTGGAGAGCATCCACAGCAGGGTGCGCTTGGTGTTGCGGGTTTCAAAGAAGGCCATGGAGTAGGCCGCCGGCACCGCGATCAGCAGGCACAGGGCGGTCGCGCTGAAGGAAATCACCACCGAGTTCCAGGCGAAGGCCAGGTAGTTGCTGCGCTCGTTGATGTGCAGGTAGTTCTCGAGCGTTGGCGTGAAGATGAATTGCGGCGGCGTGGCAAAGGCGTCGATCTCGCTCTTGAAGCTGGTCAGCACCATCCAGAAGATCGGGAAGAAGATCAGGATCGCGATGGCCCAGGCCAGGGTGCCCAGTAGCAGGCTTTGCAGGCGTCGGGATTGTTGCAGGGTCATGGCGGCCACCTCAGCTCTGGTCAGTCAGGTTTTTGCCGATCATCCGCACCAGGATGATCGCGGCGATGTTGGCGATGACCACGGCGATCAGCCCGCCGGCCGAAGCCATGCCGACGTCGAACTGCACCAGGGCCTGGTTGTAGATCAGGTACGCCAGGTTGGTGGAGGCGTAGCCCGGGCCACCGTTGGTGGTGGTGAAGATCTCGGCGAACACCGACAGCAGGAAGATGGTCTCGATCATCACCACCACGGCAATCGGCCGGGCCAGGTGCGGCAGGGTCAGGTGCCAGAAGATGGCGATGGGCCCGGCACCATCGAGGCGCGCGGCTTCCTTTTGTTCCTGGTCCAGGGACTGCATGGCGGTCATCAGGATCAGGATGGCGAACGGCAGCCACTGCCAGGAAACGATGACGATGATCGACAGCAGCGGGTAGTGCGCCAGCCAGTCCACCGGCTGGGCGCCGAACAGTTTCCACAGCGCGGCGAGGATCCCCGACACCGGGTGGAAGATCAGGTTCTTCCAGATCAGCGCGCCCACCGTGGGCATGATGAAGAACGGCGAGATCAGCAGCACCCGGACGATGCCCCGGCCGAGGAACTCGCTGGCCTCCAGCAGGGCGCTGATCAGTACCCCGAACACCACGCTGATCAGCAGTACGCTGCCCACCAGCAACAGGGTGTTGGTGGCCCCGGGCACAAAGCCCGAATCACTGAGGAAGTAGCTGAAGTTCTCCAGGCCGACGAACTGGTTCTCGCCGGGGTACAGCAGGTTGTAGCGGATCACTGAAAAGTACAGGGTCATGCCCAGGGGCACGATCATCCACAGCAGCAACAGCGCCACCGAGGGGCTGACCAGGAACCAGCCGGGGTTGGCCAGGCGGCTTTTGCGAGGCGCCGCCTGCGGTTGCACATGCAGCTTGGCAGTCGAGGTATTCATAAGGGTCACAACCAGTTGGGTACAAGGGGGCGCGACACGGCGCTGGCACGGCCGGGCTGCCCGTAGGTGCTGGCTTGCCAGCGAAGGCGCCCTTGAACACTGCGCAAGACTCAAGGGCCTCTTCGCCGGCAAGCCGGCTCCTACAGGGAGAGCCGGGTTATTTCGGGTAGCCGGCGCGTTTCATTTCCCGTTCGGTGCTCTGCTGCGCGGCCGCCAGGGCCTGGTCCACCGTGGTCTGGCCGATCAGGGCGGCGGAAAACAACTTGCCGACCTGGGTGCCAATGGCCTGGAACTCGGGGATGGTCACCAGTTGGATGCCGACGTAGGGCACGGGCTTTAGGGTGGGCTTGCTCGGGTCGGCGACCTTCAGCGATTCCAGGGTGACCCTGGCGAACGGCGCGGCCTGCATGTAGGCCTCGCTGTAGGTGGAGGCGCGGGTGCCCGGCGGCACATTGGCGATGCCATCCTTCTCGGCCACCAACGCGGCGTACTGCTTGGATGTGGCCCAGGCACTGAAGGTCTTGGCGGCGTCCTTGGCCTTGGAACTGGCGGGGATCGCCAGGGACCATGAGTACAGCCAGGCGCTGCCCTTGTCAGTGACCTGGTGCGGCGCGTAGGTGAAGCCCACATGGTCGGCGACCTTGCTCTGGCTCTTGTCGGTGACGAAAGAGCCGGCCACGCTGGCGTCGACCCAGATCGCGCACTTGCCGCTGTTGAACAGCGCCAGGTTTTCGTTGAAACCGTTGCTCGAAGCCCCCGGCGGGCCGGACTTCTTCATGTTGTCGACATAGAAGGTCAGGGCGTTCTTCCATTCCGGCCCGGTGAACTCCGGCTGCCACTTCTCATCGAACCAGCGCGCCCCGTAGCTGTTGGCCAGGGTGGTGATCAGCGCCATGTTTTCGCCCCAGCCGGCCTTGCCCCGCAGGCACAGACCGTATTGCTCCTGGTCGGGCTTGTTGAGCTTGGCGGCGAATTCGCCGATCTGCTCCCAGGTCGGCCGCTCGGGCATGCTCAGGCCGGCCTCCTTGAACAGGTCGGTGCGGTAGTAGGTCATGGAGCTTTCGGCGTAGAACGGCAGGGCATAGAGAGTGCCCTTGACCGACAGGCCCTCGCGCACCGAAGGGAAGACATCGTCCAGCCCATAGTTGGCCGGCAGGTCCTGCATCGGTTGCAGCCAGCCCTTGGCACCCCAGAGTGCGGCTTCGTACATGCCGATGGTGAGCACGTCGAATTGCCCGCCCTGGGTGGCGATGTCGGTGGTCAGGCGCTGGCGCAGCACGTTCTCTTCCAGCACCACCCAGTTCAGCTTGATGTCCGGGTGCTCGGCCTCGAAGGTCTTGGACAGGCGTTGCATGCGGATCATGTCGCTGTTGTTGACGGTGGCGATGGTCAGGGTCTGGGCGCCAAGGGTGACGCTGCTGAGGGTCATGCAGGTGGTGAGGAGCAGGGCTTTGCTGCAGGGTTTCATCGTTCACTCCTGTCCTGCGCCGGTGAGGGCTGCAGAAGGACGGTTATTGTTGTTATGTCTTCCTCTGCCGAGGAAGAAGGTGGGCTGATTACAGCCCTCAAACGCGGTGCTGACAAATCATCCCTGACACTTGAATTGATACTTTTTTGCACTGGCTCGCCAAAGGGCCCTTGGCTTGGGCAGACGTTCTGCGGGACTCGCTGGCGCTTGGGTCTGTTCGCGGCCTTGCAGATGCGTATTGGTTTTGCCTGGCAGGAGGGGTTGCCACTTAGCCCAAAGCCCACTGGCTTTTTCCCGGTCACTGCCTAAGATGGCCATCCCAGGATTGAGTAAACCGTTGGCCGCGATGTCGGAAAAAGACACCATCTCCATGCAACTGGTGCGCGAGGCACTGCTGCAAAGCTGCGCCCCGGGCGCCGCCACCGATGAAGTGCTGCACAAGGTTGGCATCGACCCGGCGGGCCTGCAGCAGGGCACGGCGCGGGTACCGGCCAGTGCCTATGCACGGCTCTGGCGCCTGCTGGCGCGGCGCCTGGACGATGAGTTCTTCGGCATGGACCCGCGCCGCCTGAAGTCCGGCAGCCTGGCCTTTCTCTGCCGCTCGGCCATGGCCCAGCCGACCCTGGCCAGCGGGTTGGACTCGGTGCTGGGCTTTCTGACGCTGATGTTCGAGCGCATGCCGGCGCAGCTGGTGCACCAGCAGAGCCTGGCGGAAATCGTCCTGCTGGAGGATGAACACGAGCCTAGGCGGGCCTTTACCTACTTCACCTACTGGATGATTGTCCACGGCGTGGCCTGCTGGTTGGCGGGCCGGCGCATTCCGATCCTGGCCATCGAGCTGCGCGGCCCGCAGCCGGATTTCTGCGACGACTACCGGGTGATGTTCTCCGACAACCTGCGTTTCGAGCGGCCGCGCACGCGGATGATCATCGCCGCCGACTGCCTGGACCTGCCGATCAAGCGCAGCGAGGAAGAGCTCAAGCGCTTCCTGGCCCATGCCCCGGCCAACATCCTGGTCAAGTACCGCGACCCCGAGAGCCTGGCCAGCCGCATCAAGCAGCAGTTGCGGCAACTGCCAGGGGAGCAGTGGCCCGAGAGCGAAAGCCTGGCCCAGAGCCTGTGCATGTCCGCCTCGACCCTGCGCCGGCGCCTGGCGGAAGAGGGCCAGAGCTACCAGGCGCTCAAGGACAGCGTGCGCAAGGAACTGGCGATTGTCTGGCTGGCCGAGCCGCAGATCAGCTTTGCCGAGATTGCCGGGCGCCTGGGGTTTGCCGACACCAGCTCGTTCTATAAGGCCTTTCGCAAATGGTCCGGTTCCAACCCCGGGCATTACCGCAGCCTGATCCTCAACGACCCGCACCTCTCGTAGGCGCCGGCTTGCCGGCGAAAGGGCCCGCAAGCCTTGCACCGCCCGGGCCGACGCCTTCGCTGGCAAGCCAGCGCCTACGGCAATTTCAGGTGCCGCCGCCAACCGTGGCGGGGCGTGCTCTTGGCCAAACCGGTCACGCAACTTGATAGCTTTGACCATTGTTCCGCGAGGGCTCTGGCGCCAGTATTTCCCTGATTTTCATGAGGTTCCCATCCTAATAAGAACAGTGAGGGATTCTGGCAATGCGCAACTACCTGTCTGCTATCAAGGAATTCGATTATCAGCACACCATGGAGTCGGCCCTGGCGGGCTCGCTCTCAGCCCTCAATGCCTGTGTCGAGTGCTGCGACCGGCATGCCTTGCCCGGGCGCATCGCGCTGTTCTGGGAAGGCCGGGACGGCAGCAGCGCCAGCTACACCTTCACTGAACTGCAGGACAAGGCCGGGCGCCTGGCCAACTTCTTCCTGGCCCAGGGGGTCGGCAAGGGCGACAAGGTCGCCGGGCTGCTGCCACGCAATGTCGAACTCTTGATCACGGTGCTGGCCACCTGGCGCATTGGCGCGGTGTACCAGCCGCTGTTCACCGCCTTCGGCCCCAAGGCCATCGAGCACCGCCTCAACAGCTCCAAGGCCAAGCTGGTGGTCAGCGACGCGGTGAACCGGCCCAAGCTGGCGGAAGTCGCCGAATGCCCGACCATCGTCACGGTCGCAGGCGCCCAGGGCCAGGGCATCGTGCGCGGTGACTTCAGCTTCTGGGCCGAGCTGGAACAGTACCCGGCCCAGTGCGAGCCCGTGCTGCTGACCGGCGAAGACCCATTCCTGCTGATGTTCACCTCGGGCACCACCGGCCCCTCGAAAGCCCTGGAAGTGCCGCTCAAGGCCATAGTCGCGTTCCAGGCCTACACCCGCGACGCCGTGGACCTGCGCCCGGAAGACGCCTTCTGGAACGTCGCCGACCCGGGCTGGGCCTACGGCATCTACTTCGGCGTCACCGGGCCCTTGGGCCTGGGCCACCCGATCACCTTCTACGATGGCCCCTTCACCCTGGAAAGCACCTGCCGGGTGATCAACAAGTACGGCATCACCAACCTCACCGGTTCGCCCACTGCCTACCGCCTGCTGATCGCTGGCGGCGACCAGTTCGCCCGTTCGATCAAGGGCCGCCTGCGTATCGTCAGCAGCGCCGGCGAGCCGCTCAACCCTGAAGTCATCCGCTGGTTCGCCGAACAGCTGGGCGTGGTGATCCACGACCACTACGGCCAGACCGAGCTGGGCATGGTGCTGTGCAACCACCACGGCCTGGAGCACCCGGTGCATGTCGGCGCCGCCGGTTTCGCCTCGCCGGGCCACCGCATCGTGGTGCTGGATGAGCACTACCAGGAACTGGGCGTCGGCCAGCCGGGGATTCTGGCCATCGACCGCAGCCAGTCACCCATGTGCTGGTTCGCCGGTTACGCCGGGGTGCCGACCAAGGCCTTTGTCGGCAACTACTACTTAAGCGGCGACACCGTGGAGCTGAACCAGGACGGCAGCATCAGCTTCGTGGGCCGCAGCGACGATGTCATCACCACCTCCGGCTACCGGGTCGGCCCGTTCGACGTGGAAAGCGCACTGATCGAACACCCGGCCGTGGTGGAAGCGGCGGTGGTGGGCAAGCCCGATCCGGAGCGCACCGAACTGGTCAAGGCCTTCGTGGTGCTCAGCGAGCAGTACCGCGCCACCGATGAGCTGGCAGAGGAGTTGCGCCAGCACGTGCGCAAGCGCCTGGCGGCTCATTCCTACCCCCGTGAAATCGAATTTGTCAGCGAATTGCCGAAGACCCCAAGCGGCAAATTGCAGCGCTTTATCTTGCGCAACCAGGAAATCGCCAAGGCTCAAGAGGCCGCGGCGTCAACAGCTACCGCATGAACAGGATTTGAATGATGGACATTGCAAACCAGGTGTTTCTCGTCAGTGGCGGCGCTTCCGGCCTGGGAGCCGACAGCGCCGAAATGCTGGTCGCCGCCGGCGCCAGGGTGATGCTGGTGGACCTCAATGCCGAGGCCGTGGCGGCCAAGGCCCAGCAGCTGGGCTGCCAGAGCGTGGTGGCCGACATCAGCCAGGAAGCCGCGGCCGAAGCGGCGGTGCAGGCCACGGTCAAGGCCTTTGGCGGGCTCAACGGCCTGGTCAACTGCGCCGGCATCGTGCGTGGCGAGAAAATCCTCGGCAAGAACGGTCCCCACGCCCTGGCCAGCTTCAGCCAGGTGATCAACGTCAACCTGATCGGCAGCTTCAACCTGCTGCGCCTGGCAGCAGCAGCCATTGCCGAAAGCCCGGCCAATGCCGACGGCGAGCGCGGGGTGATCATCAACACGGCGTCCATCGCCGCCTTCGACGGGCAGATCGGCCAGGCGGCCTACGCTGCCTCCAAGGGCGCCATCGCCAGCCTGACCCTGCCGGTGGCCCGGGAGCTGGCACGCTTCGGCATCCGGGTGATGACCATCGCCCCGGGTATTTTCGAAACCCCGATGATGGCCGGCATGAGCGACGAAGTGCGGGCCGGCCTGGCCGCCGGCGTGCCATTCCCGCCACGCCTGGGCAAGCCCGCCGAGTACGCCGCGCTGGTGCGGCACATCATTGAAAACAGCATGCTCAACGGCGAGGTGATCCGTCTCGACGGCGCCTTGCGCATGGCCGCCAAGTAAGGAGGATTCATCATGTCCATTGCCCAAGATCCGATTGTCATCGTCAGCGCCGTCCGTACCCCCATGGGCGGTTTCCAGGGGGACCTCAAAGGCCTCAGCGCGCCGCAACTGGGGAGCGAAGCCATTCGCGCCGCAGTCCAGCGCGCCGGCATTGCACCGCAGGCGGTCGAAGAAGTGCTGTTCGGCTGCGTGCTGTCCGCCGGCCTCGGCCAGGCCCCGGCCCGTCAGGCCGCCCTGGGCGCCGGCCTGGACAAGGGCACCCGCTGCACCACCCTGAACAAGATGTGCGGTTCCGGCATGGAGGCCACCATCCTGGCCCACGACATGCTGTTGGCCGGCAGTGCCGAGGTGGTGATCGCCGGTGGCATGGAAAGCATGTCCAACGCCCCGTACCTGCTGGACCGCGCTCGCAGCGGCTACCGCATGGGCCACGGCAAGGTGCTGGACCACATGTTCCTCGACGGCCTGGAAGACGCCTACGACAAGGGCCGCCTGATGGGCACCTTCGCCGAGGATTGCGCCGAGGCCAACGGCTTTACCCGCCAGGCCCAGGACGATTTCGCCGTGGCTTCCCTGACCCGTGCCCAGCAGGCGATCAAGGACGGCCTGTTCAAGGACGAGATCGTTCCCCTGCAGGTGATGGTCGGCAAGGAGTCGAAGCTGATCAGCGACGACGAGCAGCCGCCCAAGGCCAAGCTGGACAAGATCCCTACCTTGAAACCGGCGTTCCGCGACGGTGGCACCGTGACTGCGGCCAACTCCAGCTCGATCTCCGACGGCGCCGCGGCCCTGGTGCTGATGCGCCGCTCCGAAGCTGACAAGCGCGGCCTCAAGCCCCTGGCAGTGATCCACGGCCACGCGGCCTTCGCCGATACCCCCGGGCTGTTCCCGGTGGCCCCGGTGGGTGCCATCGAGCGGCTGATGAAGAAGACCGGCTGGTCGTTGAACGAGGTCGACCTGTTCGAGATCAACGAAGCCTTCGCCGTGGTCAGCCTGGTCACCATGAGCAAGCTGGAAATCCCCCACGCCAAGGTCAACGTGCACGGCGGCGCTTGCGCCCTGGGCCACCCGATCGGCGCTTCCGGTGCGCGGATCCTGGTGACCCTGCTGTCGGCCCTGCGCCAGAAAGGCCTCAAGCGTGGCGTGGCCGCGATCTGCATCGGCGGTGGTGAAGCCACGGCCATGGCCGTTGAATGCCTGTAACGAGGAATCCCGATGTTGCCCAATGACGAACAACTGCAGATCAGCGACGCGGCCCGGCAATTCGCCCAGGAGCGCCTCAAGCCTTTCGCCGCCGACTGGGACCGCGAGCACCGCTTTCCCAAGGAAGCCATTGCCGAGATGGCCGAGCTGGGTTTCTTCGGCATGCTGGTGCCCGAGCAGTGGGGCGGGTGCGACACCGGCTACCTGGCCTATGTCATGGCCCTGGAGGAAGTCGCCGCCGGTGATGGCGCCTGTTCCACCATCATGAGCGTGCACAACTCGGTGGGCTGCGTGCCGATCCTCAAATTCGGCAACGATGACCAGAAGGAACGCTTCCTCAAGCCCCTGGCCAGTGGCGCCATGCTCGGCGCCTTCGCCCTGACCGAACCCCAGGCCGGCTCCGATGCCAGCAGCCTGAAGACCCGGGCCCGCCGCGACGGCGACCACTATGTGCTCAACGGCTGCAAGCAGTTCATCACCTCCGGGCAGAACGCCGGGGTGGTGATCGTGTTCGCTGTCACCGACCCGGCGGCCGGCAAGCGCGGCATCAGTGCCTTTATCGTGCCCACCGACTCGCCGGGCTATAAGGTCGCGCGCGTCGAGGACAAGCTCGGCCAGCATGCCTCCGACACCTGCCAGATCCTCTTCGAGGATGTGAAGGTGCCGCTAGCCAACCGCCTGGGCGAGGAGGGCGAGGGCTACAAGATCGCCCTGGCCAACCTTGAAGGCGGGCGCGTGGGCATTGCCTCGCAATCGGTGGGCATGGCCCGGGCCGCATTCGAAGCGGCACGGGATTACGCCCGCGAGCGCGAAACCTTCGGCAAGCCGATCATCGAGCACCAGGCCGTGGCCTTCCGCCTGGCGGACATGGCCACCCAGATCGCCGTGGCGCGGCAGATGGTGCACTACGCCGCGGCCCTGCGCGACAGCGGCAAGCCGGCGCTGGTGGAGGCCTCGATGGCCAAGCTGTTCGCCTCGGAAATGGCCGAGAAGGTCTGTTCCGCGGCCTTGCAAACCCTGGGCGGCTATGGCTATTTGAGCGACTTCCCGGTGGAGCGGATCTACCGCGATGTGCGCATCTGCCAGATCTACGAAGGCACCAGCGACATTCAGCGCATGGTCATTTCGCGCAATCTCTGACTTTTAGCAGGAGCTGATTCATGAGCTACGAAACCATTCTGTTGGACATCAAGGGCCGGGTCGGCCTGATCACTCTCAACCGCCCCCAGGCGCTGAACGCCCTCAATGCACAGATCGTCGGCGAGGTGAACCAGGCCCTGGATCGCCTGGAAGCCGACCCGCAGATCGGCTGCATCGTCATCACCGGTTCCAAGAAAGCCTTCGCCGCCGGTGCCGACATCAAGGAAATGGCCGAGCTGAGCTACCCGCAGATCTACCTCGACGACCTGTTCAGCGACAGTGACCGCGTGGCCAACCGGCGCAAGCCGATCATCGCCGCGGTCAACGGCTTCGCCCTGGGCGGCGGTTGCGAACTGGCGCTGATGTGCGACTTCATCCTGGCTGGCGACAACGCCAAGTTCGGCCAACCGGAAATCAACCTCGGCGTGCTGCCGGGCATGGGCGGCACCCAGCGCCTGACCCGCGCGGTCGGCAAGGCCAAGGCCATGGAAATGTGCCTGACCGGGCGTTTTATCGACGCCGTGGAAGCTGAGCGTTGCGGCATCGTCGCACGCATCGTGCCGGCCGATGAACTGGTGGAAGAAGCCCTGAAAGTGGCAGCGGTGATTGCCGGCAAATCGATCCCGGTGAGCATGATGATCAAGGAAAGCGTGAACCGCGCCTTTGAAGTCAGCCTGTCCGAGGGCGTGCGCTTCGAGCGCCGGGTATTCCACGCCGCCTTCGCCACCCAGGACCAGAAAGAAGGCATGGCCGCCTTCATCGCCAAGCGTGACCCGCAGTTCAAGGACCAGTAACCGCAGCGTCCTAGCCACGTAGGAGCTGGCTTGCCAGCGAAGGCGTCCCCGAGGGCAGCGCATGACTCAGGGGCCTGCTCGCCGGCAAGCCGGCTCCCACGAGGGAACAGCCAAAAAAAATCGCAGCCCCGGCTGCGATTTTTTGTTTTCGGCGTCAATGCCTACAGCTGGTAATGCTTCAACTCGCGAGCGATCAGCAGGCGCTGGATCTCGCTGGAGCCTTCGTAGATCTGGGTAATTCGCGCATCGCGGTAGTAGCGTTCCACCGGATAGTCTTCCAGGTAGCCGTAGCCGCCATGGATCTGCATGGCCGAGGAGCAGACCTTCTCGGCCATTTCCGAGGCGAACAGCTTGGCCTGGGAAGCCTCCGACAGGCACGGCTGGCCCGCGCTGCGCAGGCGCGCGGCGTGGAGGATCAGCAGACGGGCGGCATTCAGGCGGGTGTGCATGTCGGCCAGCAGGTTGGCGATGCTCTGGTGTTCGATGATCGGCTTGTCGAACTGCACCCGCTCCCGGGCGTAGGCCAGGGCGGCTTCAAAGGCGGCGCGGGCGATGCCCAGGGCCTGGGCGGCGATGCCGATGCGCCCGCCTTCGAGGTTGGACAGGGCGATGGCCAGGCCCTTGCCCCGTTCACCCAGCAGGTTGGCCTCGGGGATGGTGCATTGGTTGAGGGTCACGGCGCAGGTGTCGGAGGCGCGGATGCCCATCTTGTGTTCGGTGCGGTCGACGATGAAGCCAGGGGTGTCGGTGGGCACCAGGAACGCCGACAGGCCTTTCTTGCCCAGTTCCGGGTCGGTCACTGCAAAAACGATGGCTAGCTGGGCGCGCTTGCCGTTGCTGACGAACTGCTTGGCGCCGTTGATTACCCACTGGCCGTCCCGCAGTTCGGCGCGGGTGCGCAGGTTGTGGGCTTCGGAGCCGGCCTGGGGTTCGGTCAGGCAGAAGCAGCCGATGGCTTCGCCAGCGGCCAGGCGCGGCAGCCATTGCTGCTTTTGTTCCTGGCTGCCGTAGTTGAGGATCGGCCCGCAGCCCACCGAGTTGTGGATGCTCATCAGGGCACCGGTGGCGCCGTCGCCGGCGGCGATTTCTTCCACTGCCAGGGCATAGGCCACGTAGTCCAGGTAGCTGCCGCCCCATTCCTCGGGAACCACCATGCCCAGCAGGCCCAGTTCGCCCATCTTGCGCACCAGGCCATCGTCGATCCAGCCGGCCTTTTCCCAGGCCTGGGCATGGGGGGCGATCTCGCCTCGGGCGAAGTCCCGGGCCATGTCGCGGATCATCACTTGCTCTTCGGTCAGTTCAATGTCGTGCATGAGTTCAGCTCCCGCTGCCGTCAAAACCGCTGAAGAAGCTCGCCACCCGATCGGCGTCGAGGGCCGCCAGGGTGGGCGGATTCCAGTGCGGAGTCTTGTCTTTGTCGATGATCAGGGCGCGTACGCCTTCCATCAGGTCGCCACGCTCGAACCACTGCCGGTCCAGGTGCAGTTCCAGGGCGAAGCATTGTTCCAGGCTCAACTGGCGGCCGTGGCGCAGCATTTCCAGGGTCACGGCCATGGCCAGGGGAGAACGGGTTTCCAGCAGGTCGGCGGTGCTGCGCGCCCATTCATGGCTGTCGGCAACGGTGACGGTACGCAGTTGCTCGACGATGCTGGGTACGTCCGCCTGGGCGAAGAAGTGGTCGACGACCGGGCGCAAGGCTTGCAGGGGCGCATCGGGCAGGGCCTGCACCGCGAGCCTGGCCAGCAGGCCTTGCAGGTCCTTGAGGGGCGAGTCGCTCCAGTGCAGGCGGTCCAGGCGCTGGTTCAGCAGGTCCAGCTTGCTGCTGTCCAGGTGCCAGTCGGCCAGGCCGCAGTACAGGGCATCGGCGGCGCGGATCTGCACGCCGCTGACTCCGAGATAGATCCCCAGCTCCCCGGGTATGCGCGACAGGAAGTAACTGCCGCCAACATCCGGGAAGTAACCGATGGCCACCTCCGGCATCGCCAGGCGGCTGCGCTCGGTGACTACCCGCAGGTCGGCGCCTTGCACCAGGCCCATGCCGCCACCCAGGACAAAACCGTCCATCAGCGCCAGCACCGGCTTGCGGTAGTGGTGGATGGTCAGGTCAAGGGCATATTCCTCGACGAAGAAGTCTTGGTGCAGGCTGTCGCCGCTGTGGTAGCTGTCGTACAGCGAGCGGATATCGCCGCCGGCGCAGAAAGCCTTGTCCCCCGCGCCACGCAGGACGACGGCGTGGATCAACGGATCCTGGGCCCAGTGGTCCAGGTGCTGCTGCAAGGTGCGGACCATCGACAGGGTGATGGCGTTGAGGCCGGCGGGGCGGTTTAGGGTCAGGTAGCCGATGTGGTTGCGCACCTCGACCAACACTTCGTCCGGGGTGGCGTCGCAGGCCCGGCTCGCCTGGGATGAAACCTGAGCAGTCATCACTAACTCCCTGCTTTTATTGTTTTTTATATGAGGCTCGCGCGCGAGCATCGGCGGATCGTAGCAGTGCAAATTTGCCAATTACAACCCGGAAAGCTGCAGGTCGACTGTGCATTTTTGCATGACAAAAAAACACGCCCTGGCCTTGCGCAACCGCTCTGGACCAAGGTGTAGAGCCTTGACGACAGAATCGGCTGTGAAATAGCCGTGATCAGCCGATCCCGGCTGTTTCAGGCGCCCCTTACGACACCTGGGCCACTTCGGCAGTTGGCATTCTGGCGCTCCGTTGCAGCGTAGACCGCGGCAACCAGGAACGGGTTCGGCTCTGCGCGCCAAACCCGGCCAATAACAACAAGAACCCGACTGCGGCGACCCCGCATCCACTCTCTGCCCCTGTCACAAGTGGGGCCTGGCATTGCTGCCGGGCCGCTATAAATCCAAATAATCCGGGACTCTGAAGATGACTAAACACTGGCTGGCTGTGCCGTTACTGGCAATTGCGTGCGTTTCCATGGGCGCCAGCGCCAAGGAATGGAAAGAACTGCGCTTTGGCGTCAACCCGAGCTATCCGCCCTTTGAATCCACCACGGCAGGCGGCGGCGTGCAGGGCTTCGGTGTCGACCTGGGCAACGCCATCTGCGCCGAGCTCAAGCTCAAGTGCGTGTGGGTCAGCAACGACTTCGACGGCCTGATCCCGGCACTCAAGGCCGGCAAGTTCGACGCCATCGAGTCCTCCATGACCGTTACCGATGCGCGGCGCAAGCAGATCGACTTCAGCGACCGCCTGTACGCCGGCCCCACGGCCATCGTCACGCGCAAGGGCTCGGGCCTCGAACCCACCGGCGAATCGCTGAAGGGCAAGACCCTGGGCTACATGCAGGGCACCGTCCAGGAAACCTACGCCAGGGCCAAGCTGGGCCCGGCGGGAGTCAAGCTGCGGGCCTACCAGAACCAGGACCAGGTCTATGCCGACCTGGTCTACGGCCGGCTGGACGCCTCGATCCAGGACAAGCTGCAAGCGCAGATGAGTTTCCTCGCATCACCCCAGGGCGCCGACTTCGAGAACAGCGTCGGCATCAGCGACCCTCTGGTGCCGTCGGAGATCGCCATTGGCCTGCGCAAGGACCAGGACGAGCTCAAGGCCATGCTCAATGGCGCCATCCAGGCGCTGCATGAGAAGGGCATCTACGCCCAGATCCAGCGCAAGTACTTCGGCGACCTCGACCTCTACAACAACTGATCGCCCACGGCGGGCCCCGGGACTGTTACCCAGTATCCCGGGCCCGGCCGTGGCCCGAGCAAGGTGATTGGCGTGAATACCTTTCTGACTCTGTTGGGCCTGGACCTCGAGGTCCTGCAAGGCTATGGGCCGCTGTTGCTGCACGGCGCCTGGATGACCCTGAAACTCTCCGCCCTGGCGCTGCTGGTGAGCATGCTCCTGGGGTTGCTGGGGGCGGCGGCCAAGCTTTCGCCGCTGCGCCTGCTGCAGATCCCGGCGACCTGCTACACCACCTTGATCCGCGGCGTACCGGACCTGGTGCTGATGCTGCTGATCTTCTACAGCCTGCAGGGCTGGCTCACGGCCCTGACCGAACTGCTGGACTGGCCCTATATGGAGATCGACCCCTTCGTGGCCGGGATCGTGACCCTGGGCTTCATCTACGGCGCCTATTTCACCGAGACCTTTCGCGGGGCAATCCTCAGCGTGCCCCGGGGCCAGCAGGAAGCCGCGGCGGCCTTCGGCCTGAGCCGCATGCAGCGCTTTCGCCACGTGGTGTTCCCGCAGATGATGCGCTTCGCCTTGCCGAGCCTGGGCAATAACTGGCTGGTGCTGCTCAAGGCTACGGCGCTGGTGTCGATCATCGGCCTCACCGACCTGGTCAAGGTGGCCCAGGAAGCCGGCAAGAGCACCTTCAATATGCTGGATTTCCTGCTCCTGGCGGCGGCCCTGTACCTGCTGATCACCAGCGCTTCAAACCAGCTGCTGCGGCGCCTGGAACGGCACTACAACCAGGGCGTGCGAGGGCTGTCTCGATGATCGAACTGATCCAGGAATACTGGCGGCCGTTTCTGTTCACTGACGGCGAGAGCCTTACCGGGCTGGCCATGACCCTGTGGCTGCTGGTGGCCAGCCTGGCCATGGGTTTTGTCCTGTCGCTGCCCCTGGCCATTCTGCGCACCTCGCACTGGGCGCTGCTGCGCTGGCCGGTGCAGCTGTTCACCTATGTGTTTCGCGGCACGCCTTTGTACATCCAGCTGCTGATCTGCTACAGCGGCCTGTACGGCATTGCCGCGATACGCCAGCAGCCGTTTCTCGAAGCCTTCTTCCGCGATGCCATGAACTGCACCTTGCTGGCCTTCACCCTGAACACCTGCGCCTACACCGTGGAGATCTTCGCCGGGGCCATCCGCAGCATTCCCTATGGCGAGATCGAGGCAGCCCACGCCTATGGCCTGAGCGGCTGGCGCCTGTACTGGCGGCTGATCCTGCCTTCGGCCCTGCGCCGGGCGCTGCCGTACTACAGCAACGAGGTGATCCTCATGCTGCACGCCACCTCGGTGGCCTTCACCGCCACCATCCCGGACATCCTCAAGGTGGCCCGGGACGCCAATGCCGCCACCTTCATGACCTTCCAGGCCTTCGGCATCGCCGGCCTGTTGTACCTGGGGCTGTCCTTCGGCCTGGTGGCGGCCTTCCGCCTGGCGGAGCGGCGCTGGCTGAGCTTCCTCGGCCAGGCTCACTGACGCTCCTTTCCTCTTTTTCCTATCCAGAACCTTGCTGCCAGCGGCGGGGTTCCAGGAGTCTGCGATGTACAAATTGACCGTTGAAAATCTCTACAAGCGTTTTGGTGACAACGAGGTGCTCAAGGGCGTCTCGTTGAAGGCCCGGGCCGGAGACGTGGTGAGCATGATCGGCGCCAGTGGCTCGGGCAAGAGCACCATGCTGCGCTGCATCAACTTCCTGGAGCGGGCCGATGCCGGGGCCATTGCCCTGGACGGCGAGGAGGTTGTCACCCGCGAGGCCCCTGGCGGCATGCAGGTGGCCAGCCCGGCCCAGTTGCAGCGCCTGCGCACGCGCCTGGCCATGGTGTTCCAGCACTTCAACCTGTGGAGCCACCTCAGCGTGCTGGAGAACATCATGCTGGCGCCGTGCCGGGTGCTGGGCATTGGCCGCAAGGAGGCCGAAGCCAGTGCCCGGGCCTACCTGGACAAGGTGGGCTTGGCGCAACGGGTGGCCGAGCAGTACCCGGCGTTCCTGTCCGGTGGCCAGCAACAGCGGGTGGCGATCGCCCGGGCCCTGGCGGTGGAGCCGCAGATCCTGCTGTTCGACGAGCCGACCTCGGCGCTGGACCCGGAACTGGTGGGGGAGGTGCTGAAGGTGATCCAGGCCCTGGCCGAAGAGGGGCGGACCATGCTCATGGTCACCCATGAAATGAGCTTTGCCCGACAAGTGTCGAGCCAGGTGTTGTTCTTGCATCAAGGGCGGGTCGAGGAGCAGGGTAGCCCGGCGATTCTCGACCAGCCGCAGAGTGAACGTTTGCAGCAGTTTCTATCCGGCCGTTTGAAGTGAGGGAAGACATCCATGGCGGACATCCGCGACCTGTCGATCGTGCTTGATCGAATCGACCAGGCGATCATCGAGGTTCTGCGCCACGAAGGGCGCATCACCTACCAGAAGCTCTCCGAGCGCGTGCACCTGACCCCCAGGCCGTGCCTGGAACGGGTGCGCAAGCTGGAGCAGCTCGGGGTCATCCGTGGCTACGGGGCGATCCTCGACGAAAAGAAACTCACCCCGGGGCTGTCGCTGCTGGTGCTGGTGGCCTTGTCCAACCAGAGCGGGCGGGCGGCGCAGAAAGCCTTCGAGGCCAAGGTCCGCGCCTGCCCCCAGGTGCTGGAATGCCGGCTGATCAGCGGCGCCTTCGACTACAGCCTGCGCATGCGCTGCCGGGACATGGAGCACTACCGGGTGCTGACCGAAGTCTGGTTCGACGACCCGGACCTGCACATCGACAAACTGGTCAGCCACCCTGAACTGGCGATGGTCAAGACCGGCATGGAATAACCCCCGGTACGCCCCCCGCCGCAGGAGCCGGCTTGCTGGCGAACAGGCCCGCAAGCCTTGCACCGCTCGCAAGATCGCCTTCGTTGGCAAGCCTGCTCCTGCAGGTCGCATATCGGTGTTTTCAGGGGGTGCGAAATCGGCTGGGGCAACCCGTGCTTTCAGCCATTTCCTGCTGTGCAGGCCCGCCGTTCAGCCGGGTTTTGTCCCGACAAAAAAACACAATGGGCCCCTCTGAAACCTCATTGATTGCGTGCCCCATGCAGACTACCCATAGCGTTTTGATGATTCGCCCTACGCGTTTTTCGTTCAACCAGGACACTGCCGGCAACAACCATTTCCAGCGCCCGCCCGGTGCCGCCGAAGACGTGCAGGCCAAGGCCCTGCAGGAGTTCGACGGCTACGTCGCGACGCTGCGCGAGCATGGGGTCCGGGTGCTGGTCCATGAAGACGGCGCCGCACCCCATACCCCGGATTCGATCTTTCCCAACAACTGCTGGAGCAGCCACCCCGACGGCACCCTGGTGCTGTACCCGATGCAGGGCCCCAACCGCCGCCTGGAGCGCTACAAGGGGGTACTGGCGCACCTGCACGAGCAGTACCAGGTGAACCGCACCCTGGATCTCACCTCCCTGGAGCAGGAGGAACTGTTTCTCGAAGGCACCGGCAGCATGGTCCTGGATCGCCAGCAGCGCATCTGCTACGCCGGCTACTCGACCCGCACCCACGCCCGGGCCCTGGACCAGCTGGTGGCGCACCTGGGTTACGAGCTGTGTGCCTTTCATGCCCGGGACCGCCAGGGTGAGCCGATCTATCACACCAACGTGATGATGAGCGTCGGCAGCCAGCTGGCGGTGGCCTGCCTGCTAGCCCTGGACGATGCACAGGAGCGGGCGGCCCTGCGCCAGCGCCTGGAAAGCAGCGGCAAACAGCTGCTGCCCTTGACCTGGGCCCAGCTGGAATCCTTCGCCGGCAATATGCTGGAAGTCCACAACAGTGCCGGCGAGCCGCTGCTGGTGATGTCCCGCAGTGCCTGGCGCTCCCTGGATGCCGAGCAGCGCCGGCTGATCGAGCGCCATGTGCAGCCGGTGCCGGTGAACATCGACACCATTGAACGCATCGGCGGCGGCAGCGCCCGCTGCATGCTGGCGGAAATCTACCTGCCCGAACGTCAACCTCAGCTGGAGCTCTCGCGATGATCGTCCGTCCCGCCACCCTGGCCGATTTGCCGGCGCTGCTGGCCCTGGCCCACAGTGCCGGTGCCGGCCTGACCACCTTGCCCGCCGACGCCGGGCGCCTGCGGTCACGCCTGCAATGGGCCGAGCAGACCTTCGCCGGCCAGGCCTCGCGGGCCGATGCCGACTACCTGTTCGTGCTGCAAAGCGCGCAGGGCGAGGTGGTCGGCATCTGCGCCCTGGCCGGCGCCGTGGGCCTGCGCGAGCCCTGGTACAACTATCGGGTCGGGCTGTTTGTCGCGGCCTCGAAAAACCTGGGGATCAACCAGCAACTGCCGACCCTGTTCCTGGGCAACGACATGACCGGCCATTCGGAACTGTGCTCGCTGTTCCTGCATGCCGACCACCGCCAGGGGCTCAACGGGCGCCTGCTGTCCAAGGCGCGCTTCCTGTTCCTGGCCGAGTTCCGCGAGCTTTTCGGCGACAAGGTGATCGCCGAGATGCGGGGCTATTCCGACGAGCAGGGTGTGTCGCCGTTCTGGGAAGGCCTGGGCCGGCACTTTTTCAAGATGGATTTCGCCGACGCCGACTACCTCACCGGCCTTGGCAACAAGACCTTCATCGCCGAGCTGATGCCCAAGTTTCCCTTGCCCACCTGCCTGCTGCCGGAGCCGGCACGGGCAGTGATCGGCCGGGTGCACCCCAATACCGAACCGGCCCTGGGCATGCTCAAGGCCGAAGGTTTTGCCTTCAAGGACTACATCGACATCTTCGACGGCGGGCCCCTGATCGAATGCGCCACCGGCGACATCCGCGCAGTGCGCGACAGCCAGGTGCTGCAACTGAGCATCGGAACCCCGGGGGAGCAGGCCCAGCCCTACCTGGTCCACAACCGCCAGTTCGCCGACTGCCGGATCAGCGTGGCGGCGGCGCGGGTCGCCGCCGGCACCCTGATTGTCAGCCGTGACAGCGCCCGGGCCCTGGGGTTGCCGGCCGGGGCCTCGGTGCGGGCGGTGAGCCTGGCGGTGCCGGCGCGGCAAATGTCCGCAGCCTAGAAGCGTCGTGGCGCGAGCGCCGCTACAATGGCGCTCGAATTTTCTGCCGGCGAGGCACCATGGACATCGATCTGGCCCGCACCTTCCTGGAAATCGTCCGCAGCGGCAGCCTGATCGCTGCTGCCGAGCGCCTGCACCTGACCCAGACCGCCATCAGCGCCAGGGTGCAGAACCTGGAAGGCCAGCTCAACTGCAAGCTGCTGGTGCGCAACCGCGCCGGCGCCCGGCCCACCGCCGACGGCGAGGCCTTCATCAGCTACGCCAACCAACTGGTGCAGACCTGGGAGGCAGCCCAGCGCGACCTGCCGCTGCTGGCCGGCTACCGCAATGTGCTGCACATCGGCGGCGAGCTGAGCCTGTGCAACCCGCTGATGCTCAACTGGGTGCGGCGCCTGCGCCAGGCGTTGCCCAACCACGCCGTGCGCACTCAGATCGGCGAAGGCGCCAGCTTGCAGCGGCAACTGGAGCTGGGCGTGCTGGACGCCGCGCTGGTGTTCCAGCCGCTGTACTCGCCGGGCTTGCAGGTGGAGCAGTTACTGGAGGAAAAACTGATCCAGGTGCGCTTGGCGGGGCGCCCCGAGCCCTATGTGTACATCGATTGGGGCGAGGACTTTCGCCGCCAGCACGACGCCGCGCTACCTGCGCAGGCCAAGGCGGCAGTGGGCTTCAACCTCGGGCCGCTGGCCCTGCAGTTCATCCTCGATGCCGGTGGCAGCGGCTATTTCCGCACACGCGTGGTGCAGAGCTACCTGGAGAGCGGTGTGCTGGAGCGGGTGGAAAAAGCCCCGGAGTTCAACTTCCCCACCTACCTGCTGTACGCCCGCGAGCGCGATACCCCAGAGCTGCAACAGGCGTTCGCGGTACTGCGGGAAGTGATAGAAAGCGACACCGACTGGTCCCAGCGCTGGTCGCCGATGGTCTGAAACCCGGCAACCTGGCAGGCGAGGAGGCCCTTGAGTGATGGGTTGTCCTTGAGGGCGCCTTGGCGGGCAAGCCGGCGCCTGGCGCTGGCTGTCAGCGGCGTGAGGCGAGCACCTGGCCGATGCTGCGGCGCCGGGCGTGGGCCTCGCTGGCATGAATCAGCTGTTCGAGGTCTTCGGGGGTGACGTCGAAGAACTCCTCCATCTCCGCCAGGGCCAGTTTCAGGTCCTGGGCCGTGATCGCCAGGCTGTCGCTGGCAGCGGTTGCTGGCAGGAGCGCCGGAGCTTCGCTGGGGCCCTTGGGGTAACGGGTGCGCGTCAGGTTGTTGTAGGCCAGGGCGCTGAGCAACAGGCTGGCGGCGGCCAGCATCACCGGCCCCAGCTCGTACCAGTCCAGGGCCACGCTGGCCGGGTCCGCCAGTACCAGGGTCAGGGCCAGGGCGCCGGCCGGCGGGTGTAGGCAGCGCAACCAGCACATCAGCACCAGGGCCATGCCCGCCGCCAGGCAGGCACTGCCCAAGGTACGGCCCAGTACATGGGCCACCGCCAAGGCCATGACGGCGGCACAGAGGTAGCCGCCAAGAATCGACCAGGGCTGGGCCAGGGCGCCTGAAGACACCGCGAACAGCAGCACCGCCGACGCGCCCAGAGGGCCGATCAGGTGCAGGGCCACCGGCATGCCGAAGACCTGGGCACAGAGCCAGACACTGAACAGGGTGCCCAGGGCCATGCCGATGGCGGCGCGGCTCCATTCCAGTGGGCGGGTATTGATGGCGGCGGGTTTCCAGCGGGCGAACATCGGTAAACGCTTTCCAATCCAGAACGACAGGCAAAAAGAAGGGCTTGCCTGGATGACCAGAAAGCCCTTGAACGTTCCAACATTTGGGGGAGGAACCGGCACAGTGTGCCGAGGAATCTTGTGCCTGACAAATTCATAATAATGCTGCTTCAGTGCATTTATTTTGCACTTAAATACGACAGCCCCTGTAGGAGCCGGCTTGCCGGCGAAGAGGCCTTTGAGTGTGGTGTAGCCCTGGCGGACGCCTTCGCTGGGAAGCCCGCGAAGGCAGCCCATTCCTCACCGGTTTCTACAGCGCCAGGCGCATGGCGCAGCGGCGCGCCGCGGGCAGGCCGTACCGGGCTTCATCGGCCAGCACCTGGCACAGCCGTGGGCCCAGTTGCGCCTGTTCGAGGGTGACAAAGCCCTGGCGCTGGTAGAAGGGTTCGTTCCAGGGCAGTTCGCGAAAGGTGCTCAGGGTCAGGGCTTCAAGCTGCTGCTCCAGAGCGTATTGCCGCGCCGCCTGCAACAGGCGCTTGCCGATGCCATGGCCCTGGTGAGCGCGGGCGACGGAAATCTCCCACACATGCAGTTCCCGGTTGCAGGCTTCGGCGTTGAGAAAGGCGCAAGGGATGTCATCCGCCGTCACCGCCACCCAGACCGGGTGGCGCTGGATATTGGCGCGGTGGCTCGGTACGTCGGCCACTGCGGCGTCTGCCAGCCAGGCCAGTTGCGCATCGGAGCGAAACAGTTCGGCAGCGCAGGTTTCAATGGCGGGAAGAAAGTCGGCGTCGGTCACCCGCGCCCGGCGGATCTCAATAGTCATGGGCGCGAGTGTAGGCAGCGGGCAGGGGCCGTGCAACGCTTTCAGGGTTGCGCGGCGGTTGGCCCGGTCAGGTGCAGGAGGACGAAGTCGTTCTTGTCGAAACGCCCGCTCAACACCGGCTTCAGGTCGGCCAGCGGCGTATTCTGCAGGCTGGCCAGGTCGCTCTGATCGAGGATGACCCAGGCCGGGCCGGGTACCTGAGCCAGGGCGTCTGGGCTTTCGGTGAACTGCGGTTGCAGATCCCGGTCCAGGTTGACCATGAACTTGATGGCCTTGGCGTCCTTGCCCATGCGGTGCAGGACCACCGGTGCCGGGTCGGCCTCGATCAGTTGCATGGCGCTGTGGCTGAAGGTGCGCGTGTCATAGAGACGGTGCTCCACCGGCTCGAAGACTCCGATGTAGCAGGCCCAGACTGCCAGCACTGCGCTGTAGGCCAGGCCCACGGCGCGCCACTGGCGCTTGAACAGCAGCCCCAGCGACAACAGCTGCAACAGGCCGAGCACCAGCAGCATCGGCGTCAACGAGTCGAGTTGCTCGGGGAATTTGCGCCGTAGCACCAGCAAGCCGATGATCAGCAACCCCGGCAGCAGCAGCCACAGGCCCTGGATCGCCCCGCGCAGCCAGGCCAGCAGCCGCCCGCGGCCGGCCTGGAACGGATAGGCGGCAATGATCGCCGCCATGGGCAGCATCGGCAGCAGGTAGCGAGCCTTTTTCGCTTGGGGAATCGACAGGCCGATCATCACGATCAACCCGGCCGCGGTGCACAGGCGCAACAGTTTCAGGCCCGGGCCCTGTTCCGTGGCGCGGGTCAGCAGCACGGCCAGCCACGCCAGGATCGCCAGGGGGTAGGCCAGGGCGTAGTTGCCCAGGGAACTGGTGAAGTAATAGAAGACATCGCTGGAGCCTTCGCTGCCGTCCATGCGCCCCATGAACTGCATGCGGATGACATCGTCGACGAAGGCCTGGCCGCCACTGAGCTTGGCCAACCACAGCAGTAGGCCGACGCAGGCCACCAGCAGCGCCAGGGCGCTGAAACCGACGCTGAACAGCCGCCGCCACTGGCCATTGAGCAGGTAGTAGCTGCACAGCATGCCGGTGGGAATCACCAGGCCGATGGGCCCGCGAATGGCAAAGCCCAGCACCAGCAGGAGGAAGATCCAGCCCAGGCGCCGGCGGGTACCGAAATGGTCATGGGCGTAGCCCAGGTAGAACACGGCCAGGGACACCGCAGCCAGCATCTGGTCCAGGGACACGGCGCGGGTTTCACTGATAAAGGTGTTGCTGAGCAACAGCAGGGCAACGCTGAGCAGGGCCCAGGTGCGGGAATAGGGCGCCAACAGGCGATAGATCAGGCTGACGATCAAGGCCGAGGCGATGGCCGTGGGCAACCAGGCGGTAAGGCTGGTGACTTGCCCCCCTGGCAGGGAGAACAGCCAGACCAGCAGGGTCGAGGCGCTGGAGTAGTCGGCGTAGGGCTGGCCGTAGGTGGTGGGGAAGAACCCCGGCCCGTGGCGCAGCATTTCCTTGGCAAACAGCACGAAGCGCGAATCGAAGCCGATCGCCGACTGGTGGTCGGCGCCGACGCAGAACAGCAGCAGGGCCAGCAACCCCAGCCCCAACGATTGCCAAAGAAGAGTGTTCGAAGGGGAGGAGTGACTGGTGTTCATTCAGGCCTCAGCAGACCACTGCTGGTGGGGGATCGGCAGGTTGCGCGATTCACCGCGGCCAATCGGGAAGTAGGTGAAGCCGTTGCGCGCCAGGCGCTCGGCGTCGTACAGGTTGCGCCCGTCGAAGATCACCGGCGCCTTGAGACGCTGCTGGATCAGGTCGAAATCCGGTGCCTTGAACTGCTGCCACTCGGTGCAGATGACCAGGGCGTCGGCGCCCACCAGTACCGATTCCGGGGTGCCCATGAGCATCAGGCGCGACTCGTCCGGGTACAGGCGCTGGGTTTCCTGCATGGCTTCCGGGTCGAAGGCCCGCACCTGGGCACCGGCGGCGAACAGCGCATCGAGCAGCACCCGGCTCGGGGCGTCGCGCATGTCGTCGGTGTTGGGCTTGAATGCCAGGCCCCACAGGGCAAAGGTCTTGCCTTTGAGGTCGCCCTTGTAGAACGCCTTGATGCGTTCGAACAGCTTGTGCTTCTGCCGCTCGTTGATGGCTTCCACGGCTTGCAACAGGTCGCTGGAGCAGTGGGCTTGCTGGGCACTGTGGATCAGCGCACGCATATCCTTGGGGAAGCAGGAGCCGCCGTAGCCGCAGCCCGGGTAGATGAAGTGGTAGCCGATGCGGGTGTCGGCGCCGATGCCCAGGCGCACCGCTTCGATGTCGGCCCCCAGGTGCTCGGCCAGTTCGGCGATCTGATTGATGAAGCTGATCTTGGTCGCCAGCATGCAGTTGGCGGCGTACTTGGTCAGCTCGGCGCTGCGCAGGTCCATGAACATGATGCGGTCATGGTTGCGGTTGAACGGTGCGTACAGGTCGCGCATCACATCGCGCACTTCTTCGCGCTCGCAGCCGATGATGATCCGGTCCGGCCGGCGGCAGTCGGTGACCGCCGAGCCTTCCTTGAGGAATTCCGGGTTGGAGACGATATCGAATTGCAGCGCACGGCCATCCAGGACCTTCTCGATGTGGGCCTTTAAGGTGTCGCCCGTGCCCACCGGTACGGTGGATTTTTCCACCAGGATTACCGGCTGCTCACGGTGGCGGGCCACCGCGTCGCCCACTGACAGCACGTAGCGCAGGTCCGCCGAACCGTCTTCGCTGGAGGGCGTGCCCACGGCGATGAACAGCACCTGGCCATGCTGCACCGCGAGTTTTTCATCGTGGGTGAAGTGCAGGCGCTTGGCTTCGAGGTTTTCCTTGACCAGGCTGGCCAGCCCCGGCTCGAAGATGCTCACGTGTCCCTGTTGCAGCTGTTTGACCTTTTGCTCGTCAATGTCCATGCAGATGACATCGTGGCCGACTTCAGCCAACACGGCAGCCTGTACGAGGCCGACGTAACCACTTCCAAATACACTGATTTTCATGGGGTATTCCTGGGACTTGTCGCGGGTGCAGATCGAGAGTTGATGGTGATGACCCCGAGGATGACCAGGGCCACCCCGAGGGTTTTGGAAAGCGTGAAAGGCTCGTTGAACAACGGCAGGCTGGCGGCCAGCAGGTAGACCAGGGCGTAGCTGATGCTGAGCAGCGAATAGGCCCGGCCCAGCGGCAGGTCGCGCAAGGCCAGCAGCCAGCAGAGCATCGACAGCGCATAGGCGGCGATGGCCGCGGCCACCACCGCCAGGGCGGCCAGGTCGACGCTGCCGGCACTCAACGCCGGCAACCACTGATCCGGAGCGGGCAGGCGGGTCATGCTCCAGCGCATGCCCAGCTGGGCGCCGCTGACCAGGGCCACGCTGCCCAGGGCGAAGGCAAACCCCTTGGCCCGGCTCATGCGTGGCGACTCAACAGCAGCACGCCGCCGATCACCAGGGCCACGCCGAACCAGTGGCGCCGGTCGATGTGCTCACGGAATACGAAGTGGGCAATCAGGGTGATGAAGACGAAGTTCAGGCTGAGCATCGGGTAGGCCACGCCCACCTCCATGCGTTGCAGCACCAGGAGCCACACCAGCAGGCCCAGGCCGAGGCTGAACAGAGCCAGCCACAGCCAGCCCGAGCGCAGTTTCTGCAGGGCGCTGGAAGGCCGGCCGCGCCAGCTTTCCACGGCGAACTTCTGCGCCACCTGGCCCAGGCAGGTCAGCCCGCAGGCCAGCAACAAAAGCAGCAGGCTCATGGCTGGCCCTGGGGAATGATGAAGATCACGATATTGCCTTGCTCGTAGCGCTTGGCATCCTTGGGCAGCAGCTCGACTTCATGTTCCTCGTCGCTGCTCTTGACCCGCATCACCACGCCGATCGAACCCTGCTTGCGGGCCTCGGCGATCCACGGCTGGACCTGATTGAGGTCGACCTTGCGCGCGGCAGTGTCTTCGTAGCCCAGGCCGTATTTCACTTCGCCTTCGGTGTTGTACAGGGTCACGTCAGGGCGCCGCAGGCGCCAGGCCAGGGCGGAGGCAGCTCCCAGGTCGTTGCTCAGCAGGGCCTTGGCCTGGCCCAGCTCGGCCACGTGATCGATGATGAACTGGTCGGGGATCTTGTTGTAGACCACCGAGTTGGGCAGCGCTGCCGGGGCCAGGGCCACCAGCAGGAAGCTGCCCAGGGCCGGCGCCGCCCACAGGGTCAGGGGGCGCATGGCTTGCAGCAGGTTGCTGAGGATCCAGCCCAACAGCAACACATACACCAGCACCAGGTGCTGCGGCTCGTCCACATACACCGGCTTTTTCATCTGGAAGTACACCAGGGCCAGCAGCCCCAGCAGGCCGGCCACCAGGTTGAGCACGCCGTTGAATGCCAGCAGCCGGGTCTTGCCGGCAGCCAGGCGGTCCACCAGGGTGTTGCCCATCAACAGCGCCAGGGGCAACAGGCACGGCAGGATATAGGCCGGCAGCTTGCCCTTGCTCAGGCTGAAGAAGGCCAGGGGCAGCACCAGCCACAGCAGCAGGAAGCCGCTGCTGTTCTGGCGCCGCTGTTGCCAGGCCTGCTTCAGGCCGGCCGGCAGCAGCAGCACCCAGGGCACGCTGAACCCCACCAGCAACGGCAGGTAGTACCACCACGGCGAGGCGTGCTGGGCATCATCACCGGCAAAACGGCGGATGTGCTCGTGCCAGAAGAAGAAACGCCAGTAGTCCGGTTCCTGGGAGTGCACCGCCAGGGCCCAGGGCAGGCTGATGAGAATGGCCACCAGCACACCGATGCCGCCATAGATCAGCAGCGAGCGCAGGCGCTTCTGCCAGATGGCGTAGGGCAGGGCCACCAGCACCGGCAGCAGCCAGGCCAGAAAGCCCTTGGTCATGAAGCCCATGCCGCAGGCCAGGCCCAGCGCCACCCAGGCCAGCACCTGGCCGCGGGTTGTCCGGCAGTCGAAGGTGAACCACAGCGCCACCAGGCTCAGGTTGACCCAGAAGGTGAATTGCGGATCGAGGTTGGCGTAGCCGGCCTGCAGCGCGACCACGGTAAAGCTCATGTAGAGCAGGGCGCTGGCCAGGCTCTTGCGCGGATCGTTCCACAGGCGCCGGGCCAGCAGGTAGGCCAGGACCACGCTCAGGCCGGTGCTCAGGGCCGAGGCCACGCGCACGCCGAACAGGTTGTCGCCAAACAGCGCCTGGCCGATGGCGATCATCCAGTAGCCGGCCACCGGTTTCTCAAAATAGCGGATGCCCATGAAGTGCGGCGACGCCCATTTGCCGGTCAGGAGCATTTCCTGGCTGATCTGCGCGTAGCGGGTTTCATCGGGAATCCACAGGCCGTGGGTGGCCAGGGGCAGCAGGTAGAACAGGCCAAACGCGATCAGCAGCAGCGGCAGAGCCCAACGTCTGGTCATGCGCCTTGCACTCCCAGCCAGCCTTCACGGCCTTCCAGCACACCGCGCACCACCTTGCCCGCGGGCAGGCTGGCCAGATCCGCCGGGAGCATGTCGCCCAGGGGTTGGAAGTGGATGTCGCGCTGCCTGGCGCTGGCCAGCAGCTGGCGAAAATCGTTGGCCATGAGAATCCCTTCTACTTCTGCATGCACGGTATAGACGTTGAGTTTGTCCGGGCTGAACCGGTCGAGGATGTAACTGTTGAAATCCTTGGCGGCCACCACCGGCCCGACCACTTCGTCGAAGGTCGGCAGGTCCACCGGAATCTGTGGTGCGCCCAGGCTGCCGTCCGCCAGGCGTGGCAGGAACAGGCTCTGGCCGCGGCAGTCGCTGTTGTAGCGAAAGCCGAATTGCTGTTTGGCTTCGATGACGCGTTCGTCGGCGCGCCAACCGGCGGACGCCGAGCAGCTCACCGCTTGCCCGAGAATATCGTTGAGGCTGTCGACGCCACGGCGGATCTGTTCGATCAGCTGTGCCTGGCTCCAGCGCCCGGTATTGGCCTGCCAGCCGTGGTGATCCCAGGCGTGCAGGCCGACTTCATGACCGGCGGCCAGGGTCTGGCGCATCAAGTGCCCCAGGTCCCGGCCAATGGGTTTACCCGGCCAGGCCGTGCCGGCCAGGAGAATGTCCCAGCCGTACAGGCCCGCGGCATTGGACCGCAGCATTTTCCAGAGGAACTGCGGACGGATCAGGCGCCACAGGTGGCGCCCCATGTTGTCCGGCCCGACGCTGAAGAAGAAGGTGGCCTTGACCCCGGCTTCATCCAGCGATTCGAGCAGCCGCGGCACCCCCTCCCGGGTGCCGCGGTAGGTATCGACATCAATGCGCAGACCTGCCTGCATCAGCGTGCTTCTTGCTTGGCGCGGTCGGCGATTTCCAGCATCGCTTCACGCAGGAAGAAGTCCAGGGTATTGCCGATGGTTTCGCTCATTTCCACGGTCGGCTCCCAGTTCAGCAGGCGCTTGGCGTTGTCGATGCTTGGCTTGCGGTGTTCCACGTCCTGATAGCCGGCACCGTAGAACGCCTTGCTCTCCACATCGCGGAAACCGGCGAACGGCGGGAAGTTGCCGCGCAGCGGGTGAGCTTCGAACTGGCGCAGCAGCTCTTCGCCCAGCTGACGGATGCTGGCTTCGTTGTCCGGGTTGCCGATGTTGATGATCTGGCCGTTGCAGCAGTCGTTTTCGTTGTCGACGATGCGTGCCAGGGCTTCGATGCCGTCGGCGATGTCGGTGAAGCAGCGCTTCTGCTCGCCACCGTCGAACAGACGGATCGGGGTGCCTTCCACCAGGTTGAGGATCAACTGGGTGATGGCCCGGGAGCTGCCGATGCGTGCCGAGTCCAGGCGGTCCAGGCGCGGGCCCATCCAGTTGAAGGGACGGAACAGGGTGAAGTTCAGGCCCTTGGCGCCGTAGGCCCAGATCACCCGGTCCAGCAGCTGCTTGGAGACCGAGTAGATCCAGCGCTGCTTGTTGATCGGGCCGACGATCAGGTTGGAGGTGTCTTCGTCGAAGTTCTTGTCCTGGCACATGCCATAGACTTCCGAAGTCGACGGGAAGATCACGCGCTTGTTGTACTTGACGCAGTAGCGAACCAGCTTGAGGTTCTCTTCGAAGTCCAGCTCGAACACGCGCAACGGGTTGCGGGTGTACTCGATCGGGGTGGCGATGGCCACCAGTGGCAGGACCACGTCGCACTTCTTGATGTGATATTCGATCCACTCGGAGTGAATGCTGATATCGCCTTCGACGAAGTGGAAGTTCGGATGGCTGCGCAGGCGCTCGATGGCGTCGGAGCCGATGTCCAGGCCATAGACGTCGTACTTGTCGTCACGCAACAGGCGCTCGGACAGGTGGTTACCGATAAAGCCGTTGACGCCCAGGATCAGTACGCGGGTGCGACGTGGCTTGCGCCCCGATTCGGCGCCGCGCAGCAGGGAACCGTCCACCAGGCCCAGTTCGTTGGCCAGTTGCGGGCCACCCAGGAACAGGCCGTTGGCGTTGCGCTGGCCGGAGGTGATCACCAGGGAGTCCTGGCCACAGGCGATGCGCAGCGGGTCGACGCTGATGACCCGGCCCGGGGCCTGGCCTTCGTTGCCCTTGGCGACTTCGGCGCTCCAGACGATCAGCTTGTGCTCGCCCACGGCGCAGAAGGCGCCCGGGTAGGGTTGAGTCACGGCGCGCACCAGGTTGAACAGCTCTTCGGCCGGACGCTGCCAGTCGATCTTGCCGTCCGCCGCGGTGCGACGACCGAAGTAGCTGGCCTTGGACTCGTCCTGGGCGGTTTCGGTGATCTTGCCCTGGGCCAGTGCCGGCAGGGTGTCGCGCAGCAGGCTGGCGGCGGCGTCACGCAGTTTGTGGTGCAGGCTCAGCGCGGTGTCGCTGCGCTCGATGGCCACACGCTCCTGGGCAATGATGGCACCGGCATCGGCACGCTTGACCATGCGGTGCAGGGTCACGCCGGTTTCGGTTTCGCCCTTGACCAGCACCCAGTTGGCCGGTGCGCGGCCACGGTAGCGCGGCAGCAGCGAGCCGTGCAGGTTGAACGCGCCTTTGCTGGCAGTGGCCAGCAGCGGCTCGCTCAGCAGGTTGCGGTAATAGAAGGAGAACAGGTAGTCGGGGTTGAGCTTGGCGATGCGCTCGATCCACAGCGGGTGGTTGGCATCTTCCGGGGCATGCACGGCAATGCCCTTGCGGGCGCAGAGCTGGGCCACCGAGCCGTAGAAGGTGTTTTCCTTGGGGTCATCGGCGTGGGTGAACACGGCGGCGATCTCGTAACCTGCGTTGAGCAGGGCTTCGATGCCAGCACAGCCAATATCGTGGTAGGCGAAGACAACAGCTTTATTGCTCATGGCGAAACCTGATCAGTATGAGTGGAAGTTAAACCGTCGACAGTCACAGCAGGGGCCGGGGCCGCAGGCTGGCTGCGCAAGACTTTTTCGATGAAGAAACGCGGGCGGGCCCGCACGTCGCTGTACATGCGTCCCAGGTATTCACCCAAAAGACCCATGCCGATGAACTGGCCACCGGTGAACACGAACAGCACCGCGAACAGCACGAAGGTGCCGTCGCCGGCCCAGGTGGCGCCGAAGATCAGGCGCAGCACGATCAGCATCAGGGCAAACAGCGCGCCGAGGCCGGCCATGCCGAAACCGATGATGCTCAACAGCCGCAGGGGCGTGGTGGTCATGCAGGTGATCAAGTCGAACATCAGGTTGATCAGGCGCATCGGGCTGTACTTGGAGTCGCCGTGCTCGCGCTCGGCGTGCTCCACCAGCACCTCGGTGGTGTGCCGGGCAAAGCTGTTGGCCAGGATCGGGATGAAGGTGCTGCGCTCGGTGCAGGCCAGCATCGCGTCGATGATGGTCCGGCGATAGGCCCGCAGCATGCAGCCGTAGTCGCTCATGGCCACACCGGTGGAACGCTGCACGGCCAGGTTGATCAGCTTCGAGGGCCAGCGGCGGAACGCCGAGTCCTGCCGGTTGTTGCGCACGGTGCCGACCACGTCGTAGCCCAGTTCGGCCTGAGCCACCAGGCGCGGGATTTCTTCCGGCGGGTTCTGCAGGTCGGCGTCGAGGGTGATCACCACATCGCCACGGCACTGCTCGAAGCCGGCCATGATCGCCGCATGCTGGCCGTAGTTGCGGTTGAGGATCACCGCCACTACCGGGCTGTCTTCGCGCTCGGCGGCAGCTTGCAGGATGTTCGCCGACTCGTCGCGGCTGCCGTCGTCCACCAGGACGATTTCAAACTCGTGCTTGAGCTGGCGGCAGGCCGCTTCGGTGCGCCGCAACAGCTCGGGGAGGCTCTGTTCTTCGTTGTAGACCGGGATCACGATCGACACGAACTGAATCGGATAAGGTTTCAAAGGCTTCAGTCCAAAAGGTTTGCAATGGCACCGGTCACCCGCTCGACATCGTCGAGGGTCATGTCCGGAAACAGTGGAATCGAGCATAGCCGCGCCGAATTCCATTCGGTATGGGGCAGCTGCACTTCAGGGAAGCGCTGTCGGTAATAGGTATGCAGGTGCGTCGCAATGAAGTGGATACCGGTGCCGATATTCTGTTCCTGCAGGCCTTTCATGAAGGCTTCGCGGTCCAGGCCGCAGCGTTCGGCGTCGATGCGCAGGATGAACAGGTGCCAGGCATGCTGCTGCGGGTACTGGGGCAGGAGCAGGGGCTGTACCGGCAAGCCTTCCAGGCGCTGCAGGTAGGCCTTGGCCAGCACTTCACGCTTGGCGTTGATCTCGTCCAGGCGTTGCAGTTGCACCAGGGCAATGGCCGCGTTCATGTCCGCCAGGTTGTACTTGAAGCCGGGCTCGATGACCTGGGCCTGTGGCTTGCGGCCATGGGTCAGGCGGTCGTAGGCGTCCACTCCCAGGCCGTGGAACTTGAGCATGCGCACGCGGTTGGCCAGGGCTTCGTCATCGCTGACGAACATCGCGCCTTCGGCGCACGTCATGTTCTTGATCGCGTGGAAGGAAAAGATCGCCGTGCCCCGGGCGCCGATGGCGCGGCCGCGGTAGGTGGTACCGGCGGCGTGGGCGGCGTCTTCGATTACCGCGATGCCGTGCTTGTCGGCCAGGGCATAGAGCGGGTCGAGGTCGAAGGCTGCGCCGGCGTAGTGCACCGGGATGATCGCCTTGGTCCGCGGGGTGATGGCGGCTTCGATGGTGGCGGCGTCGCTCATCAGGGTGTCGGGGTCGACATCGACGAACACCGGGGTGGCGCCCAGCAGGCAGATCATGTTGGCGGTGGAGACCCAGGTCTGCGACGGGGTGATCACTTCATCCCCGGGGCCGATGCCCAGGGCCAGCAGGGTGATGTGCATGGCGCCGGTGGCGGAGGACAGTGCCACGGCGTGGCGGGCGCCGACGCGTTCGGCGAACTGCTGTTCCAGTTCCTGGTTTTTCGGGCCGGTGGTGATCCAGCCGGAGCGCAGAACCTGCTCCACTGCAGCAATCTCTTCTTCGCCAATACTCGGGCGCGAGAAAGGAAGGAAAGCCTGGTTCATGGTTACCTCGGGTTTACACAATGCGAATTACTGGAATACGGGTTGCTGCGGGTGAACGGACAGTTCATGGAAAGCGGGGAGGTCTTGCAGTCATCAAGGCGCATCCAGTTATTGAGCCAACAGGGCATTCCATGCAGCGAATCAGTAAAGACTGGGTTTGTGAAAAGTAAAGGTGGATCAAGGTGTTATCTTTACAACCTGAGAACAAACTGCACTCGGATGGTTGTCTGTCGGGGGCTGAGATTAAGCCGAAAATTGTGAAACGAATATGAAAAATAAGGTAAAAGTCCGTTTTTCTGCGAGCCAGACAGCTAGTGTTCAGTTTGTTTCCAAAGTTATCGAAGTGCGCAGGCCTGGCGGCTTTTGTAACCAGTTTTCAATGGGTATTGAAGGGGCCTGCGGGAGTGTTTTTTTCACCTCGCCAAGGTGCTACCCGGTACAACCTTGCCCAGCGGAGCATCCATGAACCCGCCGGGCCATGACCGCGCCGCCGGCCTTGACGCGCCCAACCCCTTGAGCCTGTACCTGAAGCGCCTGGCCCCCTCCAGCCAGTCGACCCTGCGTTATGTGCTGCAGGACGCCGCCGACCGCCTGGGCTACGCCGAGCAGAACCTGGAAGAAATCCCCTGGCACCTGCTGCAACCCGAGCATGTCACGGCCCTGGTGGCCACCTTGCGCGAAGACGGGTATGCGCCCAATACCTCATCGCTGTACGTCAACGCCCTGCGCGGGGTGATGAACGAGGCGTGGCGTGCCAGCCTGATCAGCCAGGACCACCTGCTGAAGATGCGTTCGGTCAAGGCCATCAGCGGCACGCGCCTGGCCCGCGGGCGCAACCTCAAGCGCGGCCTGATCCATGAACTGATGGCCGTGTGCGCTTCCGACCCGCGCCCCCAGGGCGTGCGCGATGCAGCGCTGATTGCGCTGCTCTATGGCTCGGGCATGCGCAAGTCCGAGTCGGTCAACCTGGACCTGGCCCAGGTGGATTTCAGCGAGCGCAGCCTGCAGGTGCTGGCCAAGGGCAATCGTCAGTTGATCAAGTACGCACCCACCTGGGCTTTCGACAAGCTGCAGGCCTGGCTGGAGCTGCGCCGCCGGCATCTGCCCGCGGGCCTGGTAGACGACCCGTTCCTGTTCAACCGCATCCGCCGGGGCGGGCACATCACTCGCGAGCGCATCACCAAGCACGCCATCTACTACATTGCCCGGCAACGCGGGGCCCAGGTGGGCGTGCGGATCATGCCCCATGATTTCCGGCGCTCGTTCATCACCCGGGTGATTGAGGAACACGACCTGTCGCTGGCGCAGAAACTGGCTCACCACAGCAACATCCAGACCACGGCCAGCTATGACCTGCGCGATGACAACGAACGGCGCCGGGCCATCGACCGCTTCGATCTGTAGGCCGTGGCAGGGTCAGAGCGAGGGCAGGGTGGGCGACAACTGCCCGGTGAGGTCCCAGGCTTCCAGCATCTTCGCGTACTCGAAGGCATGGCTCGGGTCGCTCTGCAGCCAGTCCTCGAATGCCCGGCGCTCGGCCAGGCTGCAATCGGCCTCGCGCAGGCGCATGCACCAGTGCGCGGCCTGCATCATCAGGTATTCCTCTGCTTGGCTGGCAGAATCAGTCATGGTTCATTCCTTGTTCAAGGTGGAGCCGGTAGCCACGGTGTACAGCGGCATGGCTGAAGTATCGGAGCGATTGCCGCGCGTGACCATGATCAAGGGCAGCATCCTTCACTCAAGCACCGGGGGCCGCCCCCAGCACATGGGCATGCCCCAGGGTGCGGATGCGCACCCGGCTGCCGACCGGTAGCGCATGCAGGCCGGAACTGCGGACCGGCACCAGTTGTTCATGGCCCCCGGCACCGGCCACGCCGATGCTCAGGGTGCAGGTGTTGCCGGCAAAGTCGCAGTCCCTGACCACTCCCGGGCAACTGCCGGCGCCATCGCCGTCGTCCGCCAGCACCTGCAGTTGCTCGGGGCGCAGCATGATCCGCGCCGGGCCCTTGAGCGAGCGCTCGCGGATCGGCACCTGCCCCAGGTCACATTGGGCCAGCCCCTGGTCCAGCTGCGCCGGCAGCAGCACCGCCTCGCCGAGAAACAGCGCAGTCTGGGCATCCCGCGGGTGCTGGTACAGCTCCAGCGGCGCACCGGCCTGCACCAGCCGGCCCTGGCGCATCACCGCCAGCTGGTCGGCAAAGGACAAGGCCTCGGCCTGGTCATGGGTGACCAGAATGGTGGTCACCCCGGCCTCAGCCAGGAGCCGTGCCACGGCCTTGCGCATCGAGGCCCGCAGGCCGGTATCGAGGGCGGAAAAGGGCTCGTCCAGGAGCATCAGCCGCGGGCGCTGCGCCAGGGCCCGGGCCAGGGCAACCCGCTGCTGCTGGCCGCCGGAAAGCTCGTGGGGCCAACGGGCGGCCAGGCTGCTATCCAGAGCCACCATGTCCAGCAGCTCGGCAATGCGCTGCTGCCTCTGCGGGTTCTTGCCCGTCAGGCCGAAGCCGATATTGGCCGCCACGTTGAGGTGCGGAAACAGCGCGCCATCCTGGGGTACATAGCCGATCAGGCGCTGATGGGCCGGCACCGCGCCCTGAGCGTCCGCCAGCACCTGGCCATTGAGGCTGATGCGCCCGCGATCGGGAAACTCGAAGCCGGCGATCATTCGCAGCAAGGTGGTCTTGCCCGAGCCCGAAGGGCCGACGATAGCCGTGCGGCTGCCGGCGGGCATGCTGAGGCTGATGTCCTGCACCGCCGGCACGCCGCCGAAGGATTTGTGCACTGCGTGGAGTTCGAGAGCGTTCATCGGCCCGCCGTACGTCTGGATTGATGGTAGAGGAGGCCGGTCAACGGCAGGGACAGCAGGATCATGATCAGGGCATAGGGTGCCGCGGCGGCGTAGTCGATCTCGCTGGTCCTGGCCCAGAAGCCGGTGGCCAGGGTGCGGGTGCCGTTGGGCGCCAGCAGCAGGGTCGCGGTCAGTTCATTGCTGATGGCCAGGAATACCAGCGCCGCGCCGGCTGCCGCTCCCGGTGCCGCCAGGCGCAGGGTGACCCGCCACAGCGCCTGGAGCGGCGAGCGGCCCAGGCTGCGGGCGATGTTTTCCAGCTCCACCGGTGCCTGGGCGATACCCGCCCGCAGGCTGACCAGGGCCCGGGGCAGGAACATCAGCAGGTAGGCCAGGAGCACGGTGAAGCTGGTCTGGTAGATCGGCCTGGCGAATTTCACCGTGACCGTCACCAGGGCCAGGGCCACCACGATGCCGGGCAGGGAACTGGTGAGGTAGTTGCAGCTTTCCAGTAGCCGCAGCAGGCGCCCCGGGGCACGGATCGACAGCCAGGCCACGGGGATCGCCGCACAGGTGGTCAACAGCGCCCCCAGGCTGGCCAGCATCAGGGTCTGGCGCAGGCTGGGCAGCAGCTCCGGCACCTGCCAGACCTCAAGGCCGCCGGCCAGCAGCCAGTTGCCCAGGGTCAGCAGGGGCACGCCCAGGGCCAGAGCACTGGTCAGCGCCGCCAGCAACAGCCCGGCGGCCCGGGCCACGCCGCGCAAGGCCTGCATGCGCTGGGGCCGCGGGCTGCCCGAGCCGACCCGGGCATAGCGCGCCTGGCCACGGCTGGCGGACTCCACCCCCAGCAGCACCAGGCAGCACAGCACCAGGATGCCCGCCAGCATGTTCGCCGCCGGGCCGTTGTAGGTGGATTGGAACTGGTCGTAGATGGCGGTGGTAAAGGTGTCGAAGCGGATCATTGCGTACAGGCCGTACTCGGCCAGCAAATGCAGGCCTACCAGTAATGCGCCGCCGCCCACGGCCAGGCGCAACTGTGGCAGTACCACCCGCAGGAACAGGGCCCAGGGTTCGAGCCCCAGGGCCTCGGCCACGTCTTCCAGGGCCGGATCCAGCCGGCGCAGGGTGGCCGCCGCCGGCAGGTAGACAAAGGGGAAGTAAGCAATCACCGACACCAGCACCGCCGCTGGCAAGCCGTGCAGCGCGGGCGCCAGGCTGACCCAGGCATAGCTGTGGACGAACGCCGGCACGGCCAGGGGCGCCACGGCCAGCAGCGACCAGATGCGCCGCCCGGGCAGGTCGCTGCGTTCGGTCAGCCAGGCCAGCGCAATCCCCAGCAGCACGCACAGCGGCAGGGTCAGCACCAGCAGCAACAGGGTATTGCCCAGCAGCTGCGCGACTCGCGGGCGCAGCACCAGCTCGGCGATGGTCGCCCAACCGGTCTGGATCGAGATGCCGACGACAAATCCCAGGGGCAGCAGCGCCCACAGCGACACCAGCAGCGCCGCGCCCAACAGCCAGGGAGCGGCCCGCCGTCCCGGCCCGTGGCGGCGATAGCCAGTGTGGGTCGCGGCAGCGACCCGGGTCGTATCCCCGGCGGGCAAGCGTGAGAGGTCGTCGGCCATGGGTTTACAGGAGGCCGGCCTGGGTCATCAGGTCCACGGCTTTCTTGCTGTTGAGCCTGGCGGCGTCAACCTTGGGCGCGTCCAGCTCGGCCAGGGGCACCAGCTTGGGATTGGACTGCGCGCCCAGGCCCACCGCGTATTCGAACGACTTGCCGCTGCCGAGCACTGCCTGGCCCTTGGCGCTGGTGATCCACTTGAGGAAAGCCTGGGCCTGCTCCTGGTGCTTGCTGGAAGCCAGAACCGCACCGCCGGAAAGGCTGACAAACGCCCCTGGATCCTGGTGCTTGAAGTAGTGCAGGGCGGTGTTCTTGCTGTTTTCCCCCGTCTTGGCCTGGTCGACGAAGCTGTAGTAGTGATAGATCACACCACTGTCCACCTGACCGGCGTTGACCGCCTTGAGCACCGCGCTGTTGCCCCGGTAGAGGCTGGCATTGCTCTTCATCCCCTTGAGCCATTCCAGGGTGGCGGCTTCGCCCTTGAGTTCCAGCACCGCGCTGACAATGGCCTGGAAGTCGGCTCCGGCAGGGGATGCGGCCCAGCGGCCTTTCCAGGCTGGGTTCGCCAGGTCGAGCAGGGACTTGGGCAGGTCGGCCTGCTGCAGCTTGGCCGGGTTGTAGACGAACACCGTGGAGCGCGCGGCGATGCCCACCCAGTTGCCGTGGGTTGGACGATAGGCAGCGGCCACTTGCTCCAGGGTGGTCGGAGCCACTTTGGCGAACAGCCCGGCGTTGTCCACCAGGGCCATGGCCGGTGAGTTCTCGGTGAGGAACACGTCCGCCGGCGAAGCCTGGCCTTCCTGCACCAGCTGGTTGCCCATTTCGCTGTCATCACCGTTACGCAGGGTGACCTTGATCCCGGTGTCCCGGGTGAAGCCTTCGACCCAGGCCTTGGTCAGGCCTTCGTGCTGGGCGTTGTACACCAGCAGGCCGTCGGCATCGGCCGCATAGGCATGGCCGGCAGTCAGCAAGGCACCGACCAGCAGGCCGGCTTTCAAGCGTGAGGGGATACGTGGGGTCATGGAGAAGGTAGCTCCTGCGGTGGTTTTTGGATGCATCAAGCCGGAAGAATCGAGCCGTCGGGCAGCTCGAACAATAGGAATCATTTGCAAATGAAAACTGCGCGCAATGTAGAGCGGCAAACAAGAAAAAATCGTCAAATTTATGGTGAATTCCCGTGATGCCCGGAGGTTCTCGCGGTAGCCGGTCACGCGTCTGCCTTGAGGCTGTGACGCACTCGACAGCGTGGGCCCCGGGTTGCTTTATAATCACGCGGCGAAAACCGCAGTAAATGGAATTGACCGGTCAACCGAGGGAACAAACGTGAGCGCCAGACTCTGCAACAACATCAGTGCCGTGACCTTTGTCAGCAAGTACAAGGCGGTGTGCCAGCCGATTGCCGACCAGCTGGACCTGCCGGTGGAAAACCTGCTGGGCCTGGCCGCCCAGGAAAGCCAGTACGGCACCGGGCGCATTGCCCGGGAACTGAACAACTACTTTTCCATGCACGCACCGGCCCCCCTGCAGATCGGCGCCGAGGCGCCCCTGGGCAACGCCAGCATCAAGGTGGCCAAGTTCGACTCCTTCCAGAAGTCCGCCCAGTCCTTTGCTTCGAGCTTTGGCACGGCAGTACGTGGCCAGCGTGACCCCATGGCATTCGCCCAGGCGCTGGTACGCAGCGGCTACAACACCGGCAACGCCAAGACCGGCGGCCGGGATGGCTTCGCCCGCTACCTGGCGGACATCATCATCGCGGTCAGAGGGCGCATGGCGTGCTGAAACTAAAGAGCCCTTCCTGGGTGCTTGGCCTGTCCCTGGCCTGCACCACACTGGTGGCCTGCGCCACCGATAGCCTGCAGCCGGCGCGGATCAAGGACAGCGGCCTGACCCGCGAACAGGCGGAGCAGGTCCTGCGGGTGGCCCTCAAGCACCAGGACTATCAGTTGCAGCGCCCCGGGGTGTTCATCGACGGCGACCTGCAGGACGAAAACGGCAAGCCGCCCCATCCCGGGTACTACGACTTCAGCCTCGGCTACAACGATCCCAAGGCCGGGGCCACCGAGTACTGGGGCCTGTTCTCGGTCAGCCTGAACACGGGCGATACCTGGGAAATCAACAGCTGCAAGCGCCTTGATGGCGCCGAGCTGCGAGCCTTGCAGCGGCGGGTGATGGCCCGCACCGGCAAGAGCCTGGCGGATGAAAAAAGCCAGCGCGAGGGCCTGGGCTGCGAAGACCAACAATAAGCCTAGGAGCACCGTCGCCGCGTGCTCTTCCAACCTCTGGCTCATCACTCGGGCAGCCCTGCGGCAAAGGCTTGCACCGGCGCCTGCTGCATGGCCGGGGCCGCTGCAGCACCGAGCAATAGGCGCTTGGGCCGCCGGAAAGCATCCAGGGCCCTGGGAGACAGGTCGCCGGCCAATTGCGACAGGGTCCAATGGTGCTCGCTGTCGGGGTGGTTCGGCACGGGCGGCGGGTTGATCCGCACCCGGGCGCTCAGCAAGCGTTGGGCCAACTGCACCGCGTGCGCCGGATCTTTGCTGAACAGGGTCACCTCAAAGCTTGCCGGGCAATCGTTGGCCAGTTGCGCGGCTGCGCCAAGGTCACTCACCCGTCGGATGACCGCCACCGGGCCCAGGCACTCTTCCTGGGTGATGACCATGTCGTCGTCGATCTCGGTGAGGATCACCGGCGGTTGCAGGCTGCCGGGCAGCGGGTTTTCGAGTGCCTGTTCTCCGGCCAGCAGTGCGGCGCCCTTGGCCAGGGCGTCACGCACCAGCCGCCGGACTTTGTGCCGTGCGGCCTGGCTGATCAGCGGCCGCACCGCGCTGCTGGAGTCGTGGCCCGGGTGGCGGGTGTGCTCGATGAAGTGCCGGACGAACAGGTCATGGACCTGCGCCTCGACGAAAAAATGCTGGATCGACAGGCAACTCTGGCCACCGCGGCTGAAGGCGGCGCGAGCTCCGTAGGCGGCGGCGAGCGCGACGTCGGCGTCCTGGGCAACGATCATCGCGCCGCGGCCGGTGCTCTCGATCGCACAGGGCTTGAGCAGTTCGGCGCAGGTCACCGCCACCGCGCTGGCAGCGCCGACACTGCCGGTGAAGGCCACGGCATGGGTGCCGCTGGACTGCAGCAGCCATTGTGCGGTGGCGGCGTCCCCGGGAATGCACGAGACCAGCCCCGCCGGCAGGCCAGCGAAGTGCTGCATGAAGGCCAGGGTGGACAGGCTGGCGTTCTGCGCCGGCTTGACCAGGCAACTGTTACCGGCCGCCAGGGCTGCGGCCAACGTGCGCCCCAGCAGGGCAATGCCCAGGGCGAACGGCAGGATATGCACGCTGACGCCGTAGGGCTCGTACCGTAGCCGGCACTGCGCTGCACCGCTCGGGCTCGGGGCCGGGACATCGCCATCGGCCAGTGCCCCGTAATAGCGGAACACGGCTGCGCAGTGATCCAGCTCGGCCCGGGCTTCGGCCACGCAAAGCGCCAGTTCCCGAGTCATCTGCCGGATGATCTGCCGGTTCAGTTCGCTGTCGGCGGCCATGCTGTCCGCCAGTTGCAGCAACAGCGCCTGACGCTGATCCGTATCCAGCAGGCGCCACAGGGTGTGGGCAACGTTGGCCGCCGCCACCGCGGTGTGCACATCGTCCTTGGTACAGCTGGGGTTGAGCCCGATGGGCTCGCGGGTGTCCGGGTTGAACACCTGGTGCGGGGCATCGCCGGAAGCCGGCAGGTACAGCGGGTTGATATAGAACTGCGGGTTCCAGGGTTGAAAACCGTGCATTGGAAGATCCCTTTCCAAGTGTGCCGGGACTGGCAACGATGGCAACGCCGGGCCACCGCGGCGCGGTGGTCATTCAGCGGGGAGTCTAGGAAGGGGAGTGCAGAGGCGTCTTGTACGATTGTGCGAGGGCCGGGTGCTCAGAGGCGGTAGCCGACGTTGACCATCACCGCCGCGGCCCCCAGCACCACCAGCTCTGCGCCCACCGGGCCGTAATGGGTGCCGATGGCCGGGATCAGCACTGGCGCCACGCCAAAGTGGTTCAGCGGGATCTTGTCCTTGTAGTCGCCCTTGTAGCCCTGGATCAGGCCGCCACTGAGCTTGGCATAAACCGGCCAGTCGGCATTTTCCCAGGCCTTGCCGACATAGGCGTAGTAGGAACGCTGGGAGAAGGAGTTGCGAAAGGTGCTCACGCCCCACAGTTCACCGTCGGCGTAGTTGCGCTCCAGGCCGATCAGGTCCTGGTGGTTGTTGTGGTCGGGGTCGTTGCTCCAGTGGTTGGTGTACACGCTGGTCTGTACGTACCAGAAGTCCTGTTGCTGGTCGGCCTGGGCGCTGGCGGCCGCGCCCAGCAACAGCAGGGCCGCAGCGGCGGCTTTCAGGGTGCGGTGCTTGGGCGTTGGCAGGCGCAGGGCCGGAGATTGAAGCATGGAGATCATGGTCTTTCCCTGCCATGGCGGCAGTTGCGCCCCCTCGGAAATCAAGGAGGGTAGGGGGCGGCGAAACTACCACTTGGGTATTCACGGGATCAATCAATGAACTGTTGCTTTATCTATCTGCGCCTCGATGCGCTGGATCAGGTAGGGGTAGAACGGGTTCGCGCTCAGGCGCATCAGCTCATCCATGGGCACCACCAGCACACCCCGTTCGCCACGGGCGGCAATGGTGCCCAGGTGCACGCCAAAATCCTCATCGGGGCTGGGCTGGGCGCCGTACAGGCCGTCATCGATGGGGAAGGGCAATGCCACATGGGACAGGGAAAACACCCCCGGCGGGTAGGCCAAGCCAAGGGGCCGCCGGCTGCTGTCCGGGCTCAGGGCGGGGGTGCTCACTTCTTCCAGTGTCGCGCTGCCCGTGCCTTCGTTGCTGAGGATGCGGGTGGTGTAGTTGCGTGGCGCGGGCGGTAGCAGGCTGGCCAGGGAGGTGACGCTGGCCGGGTCCAGCAGCCCTTCGAAATCGCGCTCGCGGTTGAGGTCGAAGATCACCAGTTCACTGCCGTTGGCCGGCAGTTGCCGGTACAGCCCACTGACCAGGGCCGGGGTGCTGACGGTGGCGTCGGTCAACGACTGGAAGCTGAGGATAGGTGGCAATCGGGCCAGCCGTGGATCGCCCACCAGGGCCAGCAGCTGCTTTTGCAGGGTGTCGGTCAGCAGCCAGGACTGGCGCGCGGCATTGGCTGGAAACGAGTTGTACTTGAACGGGTTGTATTCGGGCCGCAGGTTGAGCCACGCCGCCTTGCTGAAGGCCGGGAACACCGCAGGCAAGGCGGCCAGCCCGGCAAAACGGGCGGACGAGGCGACGCCGATCATCGGGGAAATCAGTACCAGGCGCTGGGCCTGGGGCAACTGCGGGTCGCTCAAGGCATCCAGGGTGTACTTGACTGCCAGTGCGGCGCCGTTGGAGTAGCCCACCAGGTGCAGCGGAGCCGGCGCCGGCACTTCGGCCCGGGCGGTACGCAGGGCCAGGCGGGTGGCGGCCAGCCAGTCCTGCCACTGGGCATCGGTCAGCCCCGCCGGCACCGTGCCATGGCCGGGCAGGCGCAAGCCGATGGCCAGGTAGCCGTGCTCGACGTAGCGCTGGGCGACATGCCGCAGGCTGTAGGGCGAATCGGTCAGGCCGTGCAGCAGCACCACCACGCCCCGGGGCGTACCCGCCGGGCGCAACAGGTAGGAACGGTTCCAGTTCGTGGCAAAGCGTGGCGGGTAGGCCCGGCTGTCCTGGCGGTAGCGGTTGAAGGGCGGTACCTGCCCGGGGTCCAGGCGCTCGCTGACCTGCTGCCGGACCTCGGTGAATACCCGGTCCTCGGCCTGCAGCCAGGCGCCCCAGTCGGCGTGGTCCAACTGCTCCACGCTCAGTTCATGGGGCACCTTCAGGTGCCAGGGCTGCAGCGCCGGGCCGCGCTCGCTGTCGTAAGCCCGCCAGGCCAGCAGGGTCAGGGTGGCGACGCCGAGGATCAGCGCGCCCTGTTTGAGCAGGCGGGACAGGACTGGCAGGGGCACGGGCATCAACTCACTGGGGTGGCACGGATGCGATAGACGCAGCGTCGATCGCCGGTAATCAGGTGTTCCACGCGCTGTACCTGGCCCAACTCGCCGATGGCGGCCTGGAACACTTGCAACTCGGAACGGCAGAAGCCCTGGCACTGCTGGGCCGCGACGCAGATCGGGCAATGGCTCTCGATCAGCAGCCAGGCATCGCCGTCGGCTTCGACACTGGCCATGTAGCCGGCCACTTCACGGATCTGCGCCAGGGCCCGGACCCGCTGCTCCAGGGTCGGCAACGGCGCGCAGACGCTGAGGTACTCGGCGCTGTTGGCCCGCTCCATATCGCTGACGATGCGCTCCACGCCGTCGGCGCCATACACCGCGCGGATCGAATCGATCAACTGCAGGGTCAGGTTGGCGTGGGTGTCGGGAAAGCGCGCCTGGGCCAGCTCGGTGAGCACCCATTTCTGTGAGGGCCGCCCGGCGCCCTGGGCCGGCATCAGTTGGCCGACGATCAGTTCGCTGTCCACCAGCTTCTGCAATTGCTGGCGCGCGGCTTCCTGGGACACCTTGAGCAGCGGCGCCAGATCGGCGGTTTTCAACGGGCCGCGGGTTTTCAGCAGAAACAGGATCCGCTCGGCGGTAGCCCCGGGGCTTTTCTTATCGGTGGAGGGGGAAATCAAAGACATCTGGGCCATTAACCAATGCACAGGTGGGGTATCAGGAGCGTCCATGACGCCGGCAACCACGCAAGCATAACAGGCTCGGGCGCAGGGGCTCGCAGCTTGTCGATCCATTGCCTGCTGCTGGGGGGAATTGCCGGAACGGCTGGAAAAAACAATTATCAAAGTATTTGCTTGTGTATTACATTCGCCCAACAGCGAACAACACACATGGAGAACGGCATGGCATCGACAAGCGGATGGTCGGCACTGTTACTGGGCAAGAACGGGCTGCGTTCTGCGGCCCTGGCTGGTGGCGTGGCCCTGCATGCAATCAACGTCTACCTGGTAACCACCCTGTTGCCTTCGGTGGTCAAGGACATTGGCGGCCTGGACTACTACGCCTGGAACACCACCTTGTTCGTGGTGGCCTCGATCATCGGCTCGGTGCTCTCCACCCGGGCCCTGGCGCTCCTGGGGCCCAAAGCCGCGTACGGCCTGGCGGGCCTGGTGTTCATGCTCGGTTGCAGCCTGTGCGCCCTGGCGGCGGACATGGGCGGGCTGATCCTCGGGCGCAGCGTCCAGGGGCTGGGGGGCGGCCTGCTGTTCGCGTTGCCCTACGCCATGATCCGCCTGGTGTTCGACGAGCCGCTGTGGCCCCGGGCGATGGCGTTGATTTCCGCCATGTGGGGCGCAGCGACCCTGATCGGCCCGGCGGTCGGCGGAATTTTCGCCGAACATGGGGCCTGGCGCGCGGCGTTCTGGGTGCTGCTGCCCTGCACCTTGCTGTTCATGCTGCTGGCCGTTGCACTGTTGCCGGGCAAGAGTCGGGAAAGCGCGCCCCGTAGCCCGATTCCCGCCCTGCAACTGCTGTTGCTGACCGCCGTGGTACTGGCCATTTCCATCGGCAGCATCACCCCATCGCCGCTGTACAACGCCCTGGGGCTGGGAGCCGGGCTGGTTCTGCTGGTGCCGGTATTCGCTCTGGAGAACCGCGACGGCGCGCGCTTGTTGCCGCGCAATAGCCTGAAGGCCGGGAGTGCCTTGCTGGCGCTGTACATTTCCATGGCCCTGCTGGTGGTGGGCATGACCAGCGAGGTCTTCGTACCGTTGTTTCTGCAGGTGCTGCATCAGCAGACGCCGTTGCTGGCAGGTTATATCGCCGCGCTGATGGCCGCCGGCTGGACCCTGGGGGCGATCTTCAGCTCAGGCCTTGGCCCGCGGGGCGCGGCCCGGGCGATTGCCATCGGACCGTTCCTGGTGGTGGCCGGGCTGCTCCTGGCCTGCCTGTTCATGCCTGCCACCGCCACCCCGGCCCTGAGCCTGGGGGCGGTGTGCCTGGCCATGCTGCTGGTGGGCGTCGGTATCGGCCTGGCCTGGCCGCACCTGCTGTCCCGGGTTCTGGAACAGGCCCCGCAGGATCAGAAGGAACTGGCCGGCGCCTCGATTACCACGGTGCAACTGGTGGCCACTGCCCTGGGGGCGGCGCTGGCGGGAATGATCGTCAACCTGGCAGGCCTGACCTCCACGGGCGGGACTGCTGGCGCGGCCCAGGCTGCGGCCTGGCTGTTCGGCCTGTACGCCGGGCTGTCGGCGCTGCTGTTTGTCTCGGTGCGCCAGGTACGGCGCAACGGTTCACCGCACCTGGCCCAAGCCTGAACCCTGTCGGGCGTGCGCCTGGCGTCATTGACCTGTAAGGAAACCACGATGAACAGCCTTGCCACTGATGCGCCGCAACCGGCCTTGATCCTCGATCCGGGGCTGGCCCCGCACTTGCACCACCTGCAGCTCAGGCAGTTGGGAGGAAGGGTGATCGGCATTGCCGACAACCGCTTCACTGACTTGCTCAGCGTTGTCGGCGGGCCCGGCTGCGCGGTGCGCAACGGCAACCCCTGGGACCTGCGCCGGGAGAATATCTGCCAGCTCGGCTATCGCCTGGGCGGGCAGGGCGAATTGAGCCGTGCAACCGCGCCTGCGCCGGCGGCGCTCCCATGGCCGGTGGCAACGCCGGCCCCGCCCCTGGAGCTGGATTTGCCAGCCCTGCGCCTGGGCCGGCAAAGCCGCTATGGCTTCCTGCCCCTTGGCCAGAGCACACACCGCGAGAACATCTCCCTGGATTCCATCGATACCCCGGCGACCCTGTTGACCCTGTCCCATTGGCCGGCGAACAAGACGCCTGTCGAGCACAAGGCCAATCTCTCCACCACCAGTGCCCTGGGCTTTCTCCAGCAGGGGTTGACGGTGGACCGGGCGCAGGTGATCACCAGCGATCATTTCGACCTCGACGGGCTGGCCTCGGTGTATGCCTTCCTGGCGCCGGAGCATGCCCTGGGGCACCGCCAGTTGCTGATCGACATTGCCCGCCTCGGTGATTTCTCCCGGGGCACTTCGGCCCAGGCCCTGCACTGCGCCTTTGCCCTGCATGCCCTGGCGGCCCGGGTGCGCGTCGACCCACAGGCCAGCAACGACCGGCAATTGCTGACACGCTTCGCCGCGCTGCTGCCGCAGATGGCCGATGTACTCGACAACACCCGGCGCTATGCGCCCCTGTATGCTCCGGCCATGCTCGCGCTGCAACGCAGCGAGGCGCTGCTGGCCGATCCGGGCACGGTGATCGAGGAGTACCCGGCCATTGATCTGGCGGTGTTTGTCCTGCCCGAGCAGGGCTGGGACGGTTTGGGCGAGTATTGCGGCCTGTCGCCGGTGGCGGTGCACAACCGCAGCCGTTGCGGGGTGCTGGCCATGGTCCGTCAGGGGCGGGTGGAGATTCGCCAGCGCTACGAGAGCTGGGTCGAGCGCATCAGCGGCATTGCCCGGCCCCGGCGCGACCTGGCGATCTTCGCCCGGGCCCTGCAGGAAGCCGAACGCACCCCGGGGCAATGGCACTACGACGGCGTGCAGGAAATCATGCCGGCCCTGAGGTTTGTCGCCAGCCGGCCCAGCAGCCACGCCAGCAGCACCCTGCTGGCCGAACTGCGCCAGTTCCTCGAACAAGCCCCTGTCGCCTGGGATGCCAACGCCTGAGCTGCGGCCCGCTCCTACGATGGAGGGGCAGGGCTACCAGGTATCGACAAAACCCTGGGCGCGCTCGGCCCAGGGCACCGGGCGCGGTGCGGCCTGCAGGCCACGCAGCAGCCACGCTCGGCTTTCCAGGGGGTCGATCACCGCGTCGATCTCCAGGTAGCTGGCCATGTTCAGCGCCTTGCCCCGGGCGTAGGCCTTGGCCACCAGTTTGTCGAACAGCGCCTGTTGCGACTGCGGGTCGGGCTGGGCCGCCAGTTCCTTGGAGAAGCCCAGGCGCACCGCACCTTCCAGGCCCATGGCGCCGAACTCGGCGCTGGGCCAGGCGACGGTGAACAACGGGCTGTGAAAACTGCCCGCCCCCATGGCCTGCGCGCCCAGGCCATAGCCCTTGCGCAGCACCAGGGTGAAGAACGGCACCGTGAGGCTGGCGGCACTGACAAACATCCGTGACACATGGCGCACCGTGGCCTGCTGCTCCGATTCCGGCCCTACCATGAACCCCGGGGTGTCGCACAGGGACACCAGCGGCAGGCCGAAGGCTTCGCACAGGCGCATGAAACGTGCGGCCTTGTCCCCGGCCGCGGCGTCGATGGCGCCGCCCAGCACCGCCGGATTGTTGGCCAGCAGGCCAAAGGCCCGGCCTTCGACGCGGATCAGCGCGGTAATCAGCCCCGGGGCGAATTGCCGGCGCAACTCCAGCACGCTGTCGCGGTCGGCCAGGGTCTCGATGACCCGGCGGATGTCGTAGACCCGCAGGCGGTTTTCCGGAATCAAATGCCGCAGCTCACGCTGGTCGGCGCAGTGCCAGTCCTTGAGCGGCCCCTGGAAATAGCTCAGGTACTGCTTGGCCACCTGCACGGCCTCGGCTTCGTCGGCCACCAGCACGTCGATCACTCCGTTGGGGCCTTGTACCGACACCGGGCCCACCTGTTCCGGGGTGAAGCTGCCCAGGCCGCCGCCTTCGATCATCGCCGGGCCGGCCATGCCGATGCTGGCGTTCCGGGTGGCGATGATCAGGTTGCAGCAGCCGAGCAGGGCGGCATTGCCGGCGAAGCAGCGCCCCGAGGCGATGCCCACCGTGGGCACCCAGCCGGACAGCCGAGCCATGGCGGCGAAGGTATGGCAATCCAGGCCGGCGACCCCGACAAAGTCGCTGTCGCCGGGCCGGCCACCGCCGCCTTCGGCAAACAGCACCACCGGCAGCCGCCATTCCTGGGCCAGGCTCAGCAGGCGGTCGGTCTTCTTGTGGTTCATCACCCCCTGGGTGCCGGCGAACACCGTGTAGTCGTAGGCCAGGGCCAGGCAACGGGCGTCCTGGCCGTCGAACAGCCCGGCATTCACCGTACCTATGCCTCCCACCAGCCCATCCGCCGGGCTCAGGGCCTGCAACTCCTCGACGCTGCGCCGACGCCTTTGGGCGGCCAGGGCCATGGCGCCGTACTCCATGAAACTGCCCGGGTCCAGCAGGTGCTCGAGGTTCTCCCGGGCGGTGCGCTGGCCGTTGCGGCGACGCTTGGCCACCGCCTCCGGACGCTGGGCATCCTCCAGCAAGGCATGGCGTTCGCGGACTTCGGCCAGGTCGGCGCGAATCAGTGCCAGGTCCAGTTGCTCTTCGCTGCGCTGGCCCTGGTCGGCAAACTCCGCCGGCTCCAGAAACAGCAGGGGCTGGCCTTCGCCCAGTGCCTCGCCAACCTGGACGGCCAAGGCCCGGACGATACCGCTGCTCTGCGCCTTGACCTCGAACTCCATCTTCATCGCTTCCAGCACCGCAACCCGCTGGCCAATCCGCAACTCATCACCCACGGCCACTTCCAGGCTCACCAGCACCCCGGTGCTCGGGGCGTTCAGCGCCGCCGTGCCCGGGGGCGCCTGGACATCGCTGCGAGTGCTCTGCGCAGTGGCGGCCTGCCGGGCAAAGAACATCGGCCGGTGTTGCCCGGCGCAATCTTGCAGCAACTGGGCCCAATGGGCTTCGACGAACCTGGTGTCCACCTGATAGTCCAGCACCGCCGGCTGGCGCAACAGGTTCAACAACAGCCCCAGGTTGCTCGGCACGCCCTCCAGGCGAAACTCGCAAAGCCCACGATAGGCCCGGCCCAGGGCCGCGGGAAAATCCGTACCCTGGGCGATCAGCTTGGCCAGCAGCGAGTCATAGCCGGGGTTCACCGGGTAACCGGCATAGCCGTAGCCGTCAACCCGCAGCCCGGGCCCGCTGGGGGCTTCATAGGCACTGAGGGTGCCGGCCACCGGCCCCATGCCGCCATCGGCCAGGGGCTGTTCCAGGTTGATCCGCGCCTGCACGGCAAAGCCTTGGGGCTCTGGTGGCCGGCTCAGGCCCAGGCTGGCCAGGGAGGCGCCCGCGCCAAGGCGCAGTTGGGTGTGCAGCAGGTCGACGCCGGTGATGGCCTCGGTCACCGTGTGCTCCACCTGGATCCTTGGGTTGGCCTCCATGAAATAGAAGCGCCCCGGGTGTTCCTGGTCGAGAAGGAATTCGAAGGTACCAATGCCCTGGTAACGCACTCGCGCGGCCAGGGCCAGGGCGGCGTCGATCAACTGCTGGCGCAACTGCGGGGCAAGGTCCGGGCTGGGGGCGATTTCCACCAGCTTCTGGTGTCGGCGCTGCAGGCTGCAATCGCGCTCCCACAAGTGGCTGACCGCGCCGCTGCCGTCTCCCAGCACCTGGATCTCGATGTGCCGCGCCCGCTGCAGCAGTTGTTCGACATACAGCGCGCCATTGCCGAAGGCCGCCTGGGCTTCGGACTGGCAACGGATGAATGCCTGCTGCAGTTGCCCGGCCTCGGTGACCGCGCGCATGCCCCGGCCACCGCCACCGGCCAGGGCCTTGAGCATCACCGCGCCATGGCGTTCGAGAAAGGCTGCGGCCTGTTCCAGGCTGACTGCTCGGTTGATGCCCTCCAGCAAGGGCACCCCACAATCTTCGGCCAGGGCACGGGCCGCGGCCTTGTCGCCAAACAGTTGCAGCACCTCGGGGCCGGGGCCGATCAGGGTCAGCCCGGCTTCCAGGCAGCCCCGGGCAAAGTCGGGGTTTTCCGCGAGAAAGCCGTAGCCCGGGTGAATCGCCTGGCAGCCCTGTTGCAGGGCCAGGGCGATCAGTTGCTGGCGGTCGAGGTAGGCCGCCACCCCGCGGCCCTTGAGGGGCAGGGCCAGATCGGCCTTGCGCGTGTGCAGGCTGGCGGCGTCGTCCTCGGCGAATACCGCGACGCTGCGAACGCCCAGGTCGGCGCAGGCCCGGGCAATACGGATGGCGATCTCGCCGCGATTGGCGATCAACAGACTCTGGAACATGGCAATTCTCGCAATGCTGAAAAGGAAGGGCTCAGAGCTGTTGTTCCAGCTCGTTCTTCTTGACCTTGCCGGTGGCGGTCATGGGCAGGCTGGCCACCAGGCGGATCTGCGGCACCTTGTAGGCGGCCATCACCTCCTGGCACCAGGCTGCCAGGGCATGCGGGTCTTGGGGCGCATCGGGCTTGAGCACAACGAAGGCCACCGGCTGCTGGCCCCGACGTTCATCGGCGCGGCCGATCACTGCGCTGGCCAGCACCTGCGGGTGCTGGCCGAACAGCGCCTCCAGCTCGCTGGGAAACACGCTCATGCCATTGACCTTGAGCATTTCCTTGCGCCGGCCCAGGTAGCGGATAAACCCTTGTCCGGTGATCTGCCCCAGGTCACCGGTGTGCAGCCAGCCGTCGCGCAGGGCCGCCGCGGACGCCTCCGGGCGCTGCCAGTAACCCTGCAGCAGGGAAGGGCTGCGCACGCACAACTCGCCCTCGGAGCCCAGGGGCAGCAGGGCGCCGCTGTCGAAGTCGCAGACCTTGAACTCGGTGCCCGGCACCGGCAGGCCAACGAAGGTTGGCGCGCTTTTGAGGTCGAAGTCGTCGGTCTGCAGGCCGGCGGTAAAGGTGTCGCAGGTGTGGGTTTCGGTCATGCCGAAGCTGAACTCGAACAGGGTGCAGCCGGTTTGCGCGCGCCAGCGCTGGCGATAGTCCGGGGTGAGCTTCTTGACGAAGGAGATGCAGCCGGTGGCCTTCAGGGAGCTCAGGTCGTAGTCGGCGACGCTTGGGTGCTCCAGCACTTCGGCGGCGCTGTCCACCAGCAGCCCGCAATGGCTGACCCAGTAGTGCGCCACCGCCGCCATGAAACCCAGGGCGTCCCAGCGCGCCAGCAGCACCAGGCGGCAGCCGGCGTAGATGGGAAACAGCAGGCCGGCGTTTTCCCCGGCGATCCAGAACTCGGGAAGGAAATTGAGCAGCACGCTGTCCTGCCTCAGGCCCAAGGCCACCGGCACGAAGCTGGCGCAGGTGTAGAGCATGTCGCCGTGGCTATGAATGCAGCCCTTGGGCATGCCGGTGGTGCCACCGGTGTAGTTCAGTGCGGCCATATCGCCCAGGGCAGGACGGTGGGCCGGGGTGGCGGCGCGACAGGCCTCCAGGGCGGGGAAAAAGTCGATCACCCCCGGGGCCAGGCGCTTGGGCGCCCGCAGCAGGTCCGGCAGGGGAATGCTTGGGGTGGCCGGGCACAACTCGCTGAGGCTGGTGGCCAGGATCGCGCTCAACTCGCAGGCGTCGCTGACCGCCTGCACCACATCCAGCAGTTGGTCGAAGCACAGGATCACCCGGGCGCCGCTGTCCTTGAGCTGATACTCCAGCTCCAGGGTGCGCGCCAGGGGGCTGACCGGCGCGTACACGGCGCCGCACTTGAGAATGCCCCAGAAGCCGATATGCAATTGCGGGCAGTTGGGCAGGTACACCGCCACCCGGTCACCGGGGCCGATTCCCAGCTCGCCGAGCAAGGCGGCGCACCGGTCGGACAGCCGGTCCAGCTCGGCAAAGCTCAACTGATAGCCATAGAAGTCCAGGGCCACGGCACTGGCTTGCGACTGCGCCCAGGCCCGCAGGTATTCGGTAAGGGGCTGCTGGCCCAGGGGGTACTGCGGGGTACGCGGCGCGCCTTCGGGCCAGGCGGCCTGCTGCAGGGCGTGAAGGTGCTGCTGATAGGCCGCAAGGTCCATGGTGCCTCCTGAATTGTTGTTATCGGCACGGCCATCTTAGGCAGCGCCCGGGGCACCACAGAACCGACGGTTATTCATCGAGATTCATGAATGCGCTACATGGTTCTGCCGGCGCCGGCCCGCTGCTAGCCTGCTGCGGGTCGAGACTGCGAGGGCACAACCATGAACTCACCGCATGAATGGTCAGGGCTGAGCCGCCTGGACCTGAACCTGTTCCGGGTCTTCGAGGTGGTGTACCAGGAGCGCAACCTGACCCGCGCCGCCTCGGTGCTGCACCTCAGCCAGTCGGCCATCAGCCACGCCCTGGCGCGCCTGCGCGCCCAGCTGGACGATCCGCTGTTCGTCCGCGAGGGCTATGGCGTGGCCCCTACGCCGCTGGCCAAGCAACTGGCCCCGGGGATCCAGGACGCCCTCAGCGGTCTGCGCCGCAGCCTCAACCCGGCCCAGGCCTTCGACCCGTTGCGGGACCGCCGGCGTTTCACCCTGAACATGCCGGAGCAACTGGAGCCGGTGATCCTGCCCTTGATCCTGGCGCACCTGAACCGTGTTGCCCCGCACCTGGAAGTGCGCAGCACCAGCGTGCACTGGGCCGACCTGAAGCTGGAGATGATTGCCGGGCGTATTGACCTGGCCATCGAACTGTCGCGGCTCACCGACCCGCAACTGCAACAGCAACTGCTGCTGCAGGATTCCTTCTGCGTGATGGCCGGCCCCGGCTTCAGCGGCGAACTGACGGTGGAACGCTACCTGGCGGCCGAGCATGTGGCGGTGACCTCCAGGCGCCGAGGCATCTGCGTCGAAGACCTGGCCCTGGGGCACCTGGGGGTGGTACGGCGCATCCGCCAGCACTGCCAGCACTTTCTCACCGCCGCGCAACTGGTGGCCCAGGGCGATGGCCTGCTGACCCTGACCCGCAACAATGCGCAGTTGATCAACGCCGGGCTGGGCAACCGGATTCTCGACATGCCCCTGACCCTGCCCGAGGTCTGCCTCAACCTGTACTGGAGCAAGCAAGTGCAGAACGAGTCGGCCAACCGCTGGCTGCGCGGGCAGTTGCTGGAGCTGGCAGGGCGCAGTTGAACGGCTTGATGCCCGGCCCAAGCGCCGTTGTGCTGTAATTTGCGGCCACACACGCACACGGAAACCTGTGGATGCACGAGTCCGCCCGTCATATCGTCGATCTGTACCAGCGTCATGCTCGGGCCTGGGACCAGCGTCGCAGGGCCAACCCCGAGGCCTTCGAGGGAGAGCAGGCATGGCTGGAGCGCTTTCGCCGGGTCATGGGGCAGGGCGGCCAGGTGCTGGACCTGGGGTGCGGAGGTGGCGAGCCGATTGCGCGCAACCTGATCGAACACCAATGTGCAGTCACCGGCGTCGACAGTTCTGCCACCTTGCTGGACCATTGCCGCCAGCGCTTTGCCGGGCAGCAATGGATCCACGCTGACATGCGCAGCCTCGCCCTGGACCAGGATTTTGCCGGCATCCTCGCCTGGAACAGCCTGTTCCACCTGAGCCCGGACGATCAGCGCGCCATGTTCGCCGTTTTCGAATGCCACGCCGGCCCGGGCTGCGCCCTGATGTTCACCAGCGGCCCCGAGGCAGGGGAGGCCATCGGCGAATTCGAGGGCGAAGCCCTGTACCACGCCAGCCTCTCCCCGGGGGAATACTGCACCTTGCTCGACACCCATGGTTTCGAGGTGGTGCAGCACATCAGCGAAGACCCGGACTGCTGCGGGTTCACCGTTTGGCTGGCGCGGGCGATTGACTGGGGATGAAAAAAAACCGGCCCAAGGGCCGGTTTTTCTTCACGGTGCTGTCAGTGCTTCATCATGCTGTGGTCCGGCGCATTCAGCGCTCGGGCTTGGGCTTCGACCTTGATGGTCTCCTTCTCGCCCTTGGCGTTTTCCACGGTCAGGGTCAGGGGCACCTTGTCGCCGGCCTTGATCTGGCCGGTAAGCTCCATGAGCATCACGTGGTAGCCGTGGGTGTCCAGGCTGACTTTCTGTCCGGCCGGCAGGGCCACGGCGTCCACTTGCTGCATGCTCATCACGTCGTTGTGCATGCTCGACTGGTGGATCTGCACGTTCTTGGCCACTGGCGATTGCACCTCAACCAGCTTGCTGTCGCTGCTGGCGGTGAGGTCCATGAAGGCGCCGCTGGCGTGCTGGCCGGCTACGGTGGCGCGGACCCAGGCGTTGTCCACTTGGGTCGCGGCGCTGGCGGTGCCGCCCAGGCCCAGCAGGGAAACCAGCAGCAGGGCAGCTTTGAGACGGGATGGGCGCTGTAGGGAATGCATTAACAAACCTCCATGACGGTGAGCAGGTCTTCCGCGCACTCTTGGGCGGTAAGGGATTGGGAAAGCCCCAGGCGCAAGGTGCCCCGGGAGTCGAAGACGAAACTGGTGGCGGTGTGGGACAGGGTGTAGGTCGAGCCGCTGGGGATCTTTTCGTAGAACACGCCGAATTCCTTGGCGGTGGCAGCGGTCTGCTCCAGGGTGCCGTACAGCGCCTCGAAGCTGGGATCGAAGGACTTGACGTAGGCGTCCAGCACTTCGGGGGTGTCGCGCTCCGGGTCCAGGGTGATGAACACCACTTGCAGGCGGTCGCCATCACGGCCCATCAGCTTCTTGGCCTGGGCCGCGCGGGCCAGGGTGGTGGGGCACACGGCCGGGCACTGGGTGAAGCCGAAGAAAATCATCGGCATCAGGCCGCGGTAGCTGGACAGCGACTTGGTTTCGCCCTGGGAATCGGTGAGTTTGAAGGTGCGGCCAAGAATCTGATTACTCAGGTCCTTGCCGTATTTGAAGGACAGTCGGGGACTGTTGTCGCAACCGGCGAGCAGGCCCAGGCCGAGCACTCCGGCGCTGGTGAGCAGGGTGCGGCGAGTCAGCAGAACACTCATGAAATAACGCCCTTTGAACAGCCAGACAGGCAAAAACCCGCGCATGGTAACAAACAGACGAAAGCGGCGGCGGGCTAATTAGACCAATGCCTGCGGCCATCGGTCGCAGGTCGGGAAGGGCCGGGGCGTGGCTGCTCAGCTTTCCAGGGCGGCCATCTGCACCAGGGCGCGCACGGCGCTGCGGGTGGCCTGGGTCAGGGGTTGGGGCAGGCGGTCGAGCTCGAACCAGGCCACATCGCTGTGCTTGTGCGGCTCGCAATTGCGCGCCGGCATGGCCGGGGCCGAGGCCAGGTACACCGGTGATACCCAGTGCTCCTGGCGCTGCGGGTCGATCTGGTCGACCACGCACAACAGGCTCACGCCTTGCAGGGTCAGCCCCAGTTCTTCGTGGATTTCCCGGCGCATGGCCTGTTCCACCGGTTCCAGCCAGTCGACCTTGCCTCCGGGCAGGCCCCAGCAACCGGCTTCCGGGTCGCGCAGGCGCTTGACCAGCAGCAGCTGGCCGTCCCGGACAATCGCGACACCGCACCCCAGGCGTGGTTGTTGTTGCATGGCAGGTCCTCCTTGCACTGTTTCGGCGGGGCAGATACCGGGCAATGCCCGGCAGGCCCGTTCACCGTTGCGACAATATCGGCAGCGGCGCTTTCGGCAGATTATTGCTTTGTTGTTTATTTGTAATGACAGTTGGAAGTCACTGCCCGGGGCGTGGATCAGTGACGCCACACAGTGGCGCCGATCACCAGCAGCGCCAGCAGGATCAGCACCACCCCGGTGCCCCGTTCCAGCCAGGGCAGGGCCCGGGCAAAGCGCTCGCGCACCCGGCGGTTGCCAATGGCCAGGGCCACCAGCACGTCCCACAACAGCACGGCGCTGAACATCCACAAGCCATAGACCAGCTTCCAGCCGGCACTGGTCTGGGCCCCCACCAGGGACGCCAGGCTGACATAGAACAGAGCGTTCTTGGGGTTGAGGATGCCAGAGAGAAAGCCCATGCCCAGGCCACGCCACCAGGTGGCCCGGCCCAGCGGCCGGGCTTCGCCGTTGCCGTCTACCGCGGCCAGTGAACTGGCGCCGGCATGGCGGATAAACAGCCAGCCCATATAAAGCAGGTAGCCGCACCCGGCCAACTGGATCGCCAGGAACAGCGGGCTGCCTGCCCGAAACACCGAGACCCCGGCAAACGCCAGGACGATAAAGGCACCATTGGCCAGGGCGATGCCCAGGCAGGCGCCGGTGGCCGATCGCCACCCCGCGGCCATGGACATGCGTGCTACCAGGAAGAAATCCGGGCCGGGGGAGAGCAGGGCGAGAAAGTGCGCGGCGGCGACCAGCAGGAACTGTTGAATCATGGGTAGAGCCTTCCAGTGACGTGAAAGCCTGGAAGTCTGCGGCGCCGAGAGAGCCGGGGTATTGAAGAAAATTGCGCGGCCTCAGGCCTTGTACAGGCCCGGGGTTACGCCGACATGAGCCTTGAACACTCGCTGAAAATGCGCCTGATCGGCAAAGCCCAGGCGCTGGGCCAGGGCTGCCGATGCTTCCCCGGCCTGCAGCGAAGCGCGGGCCTGGATGATCCGCTGGTTCAACTGGTAGGCATGGGGCGTCATCCCGGTGGCCGCGCGAAAGGCGCGGATCAACTGGTAGCGGCTGATTCCCGCCAGTTCCGCCAAGTGCTCCAGAGGCCCGGCCTGCTGCGGATCACACTGGAGGAAATCCACGACCCGGCGCACACCTGCGCTGGCCCGGGCCGGATCGGCCGCCAGGGCAATCACCGGTTGCTCCCGGGTGGCCAAGCCACCGATGAACTCGATCAGCGCGGCCTCCTTGTGCTGCCAGCTGGCGCTGGAAAACAACAACTGGTTGAGCCGGCAAAAAGCCTGGTAGAGGCCACTGTCGTGGCTCAGCACGACCTGGGAAAGCGCCGCCCCATGCTGCTGCGCTTCTTCGCGCACAGCGTCCACCCAGCGCGGGTCCAGGTGCAGCATCTGGTAACTCCAGGCGCTGTCGGGCAGGGGATTGCAGGCATGGGCGCAATCGGCCGGGACAAATACCACGCTGCCAGCCTGGATCCGGGTCGGGCCCTGGGCGCCGCCGCTGAACACACTGACACCCCGGTCCACGGCACCGATGGACACCGTCGGATGGCTGTGGGCCTTGTAGTTGGCGCGGCTGTCACAGGCCCGGCGGCTTTCGACGTAAGGCAGGTTCGGGTCGCGCCAGAATTGGGCGGTGGAGGACATGGTGCGGTTCCGCGAAGGGCTGTAGAGACCGCGGCGACGCGGTGGGCGGGTTAGCCTAACAGGCCCCCCGGCAGGCTTGCCACAGGGTTGAAGGCCGATGGGGAGCCTTGACCGATCGGAGATTGCCAGCTATTTGATTCAAAAAAATATTTCAATGCTGTTTTTGAATTTCGCCCAGGGTGGAGGACTTTCCTTGGCGCCTTGGCCGCTCCCGTGAAATACAACCGACCTGAAGCTTGGCTGGAAAGGGACGTCCTGCCGTTTTCATGACCTCTCGATCATGGCCATTACCCCGGCGAAACACTTCGCCCTATGCGTGAGGAACAACAATGAAAAGCTTGAATAGCCTGATGATCGCAAGTGCGCTTGTCATAGGGTTGTGCTCCACGACCCTGGTGGCCGCTGCACCACACTTTTCACCCCAGGGCCCGTTCTACGGCAACAATGGCACCCTCTCGATAAAACTGCCGTCGTCGTTTCAGGCACAGGTCACCTGTGGCATCAGCCTGAGCGGTTCGATCAACACTCAGGATGAAGCCAAGATCTACAGTGTGTTCATCAGCGGTGGCGGAATCTGCAAGTCCTTGCAGGCAAAGAACCTGCCCTGGATCTTGAAACCGGAAACCGTGTTTTCCTTGAAGCTGGAGGGCGTCAGCTTTGTCGTCTCCAATTTCGTGCCTGCCAGCAATTGCGGGGCCAATGACATATTCGTGACCTGGAACGGTCCCTTTCAAAAGTTGAGTGCCTTCAACCAGGCCCTCACTGGCAATTGCACACTGGCCGCACTGGATATCACCCTGCAGCCGCCACTGACCCTGGTCCCGTAGCCCCCTCGCGATACCCCAAGCTCCCGGGCCTTGTGGCCTCGGGCGCTCGGGGCACATTGCCTCGGCAGCGTAGAAACCCCTCAGGCACCTTGAAACTTGAAGGCGGGGGTGACCTTGAAGTCGCCGGAATAGGTGGTGGACTGGTCCTTGCCCAAGTCGAGCTTCTTCACCTGGCCCGTAGTGCTTGCGAAGTCGATCTTCTTCAGGTCGACCCAAAAGGTATTGGGGGTCAGTGCCGACTCGAAAAAGTACAGCTTGCGTTGATGGTCCACTACAGTGCGCCAGCGAGTGGAGGAAATATTCGGTTCACCAGGGGTGGAGATGCCGTAAGGCACAGAGACGTTTCTGATCACGCTGAATACGCTGGCCAGGGAGACCTGCGGGCTCTCGTCCTTGGGAATAGCGTTGACATAGAAGGAGGCTCGGGCGAAGCGATCCGCGGCGCGGTTGGTGCCCGGCAACATGACGGTACCGCCAATGGATTTCCAGTAGGCATTGAGGGCCAGCTGTTCATCAAAGGTCGGGGAATTGGTCATGACCTGGAATTCCCGGCCATGGTGAATCACCGGCTTGCCCTTGATGTACTCGATGATCGCGCTATCCCCCGTGGCGTCGGAAATCGACAGGTGCAGGGTCGCCAGGCGCGTGTCCCCGGGGACATTGGCCGTCACCAGGGTAAAGGGCTCTTTCTTCAGCGCGTCCACGGCTTCCGCCACGGTGGCGTAGTTGTCCAGCACATACTGGGCCCAGGCGGCGATGCTGAGGCCCGGCTTGCCGTTGTCGGGCACCGGGTACTGGGACTCCACCAGCCACAGCAGGTTGGTCACCAGGCCTGCCTGGTTGACGCCGTCGGTAGTCGCGATGTCATAGCCCGAGGCAATCACGCTGCCGTAGCGCGAGGTCCACTTGATCGAGTTGGCTCCCACCTCACCATTGCGCTGCATGCCCTGCGGGAAGATCCACAGATGGGTCGCCACATCGGTTTTCCAGTCCATGGAACGGGCGGTGATCACGCTCTGGTTGCTCCCCAGGTAGGTCAGCCGGGTGCAGGCCTGGGCGAGGGGCAGGGACAGGATGATACTGCTGAGGGCCAGGACTAAGGCCCTAGGCACGGCTTTCCTGGGCAGTGGCAATACCGTCATTACCTTCATGGTGCTGATTCCTGTTTTATTCGGCCGAGACGGCGCGGGTCTCTGAACTCATACCAGTCTTTTTCCTTGTCAAGAAAGCCCGGAGTGACCTGAAAATCGCCATAGCCTCACTTTTAGCACTGCCTATACTGGATTGCGCAGCCGTTTCACCGCAGGACACACATAAACAGGAGCGTTTATGACTTTCAGCGAAATAGCCTATGAGCAGTCCGGGCCTGTGGTGATCATCCGCTTCAATCGTCCCGAGCAGCGCAACTGCATCGGCCCGGTCACCCACCGCGAGCTGATCGAGGCCTGGACGCGCTTTCGCGAGGATGACAACGCCCTGGTGGGAATCATTACCGGCACCGGCGACCGAGCCTTCTGCGCCGGCGGCGATCTCAAGGCGGCCGCGCAACTGGTGCCCAGCAGCGCCGAGGAAATGGCAGCCCACGACCGTGGCGAACGCCCGGGTATCATCGGCCCCAGCCGCTGGACCGAGATCTACAAGCCGATCATTGCCGCGGTCAACGGCGTGGCCTATGCCGGTGGCCTGGAGTGGGCCTGTTTTGCCGACATCCGCATCGCTGAAGAACACGCCTCGTTCGGCGTTACCTGCCGGCGCTGGAATATCGGCCTGGCGGATGGCGGCACCCAGCGCCTGCCACGGATCATCGGCATGGGCCGGGCCATGGAACTGATTCTCACGGGCAAGGTGATCGACGCCCAGGAGGCGTACCGCATCGGCCTGGTCAACGAAATAGTGCCCAGTGGGCGCTCCCTGAAACGGGCACTGGAGCTGGCCCATGTCCTGGCCGGCCTGCCGCAACCGGCGATGCGTTCGGACAAGGAAGCGGCCGTGCGCGGCTATGGCTTGCCATTGGCGGAGGGCTTGAAGATCGAAGCGCAGTGCTTCAACCGCTCGATCCATCAACCGGAAACCCAGGAAGGGTTGCGGCGGTTCATCGAGCGCGATCATCCGGATCGAGCCAGCCAGCAGTCGCCCGGTACGCCGGGTATTGTCAGGAACTAACCTCCAGGGCGTGGCGGCCTGCACCCGATGCGGTGCAGACGGCAGGGCTCAGCCTGCTTTCTTGCAGATCATCTCTTCAGCCCCATGGCCCCAAGTGACAGCAGCCTCGCCCTGATGCTCCCAGAAGCTCTCGTTCTGCCCTAGGTAACGTGAGCCGCTGGCAGAGCTGGCCTCCAGCATCAGCGATTGCCGACCTTTATATAAGGCGGTGAGGGAGGGCGGTTCGGTCTGGAAGAAGGTGACACTGATACGGCCATTGCTCGCGCAATCGAACATGACCGGAGCGGAGGAGGTGACCAGCCCATAATCCGTCTGCAGTTCGACGATGCGCCGACGATAGCTATCAGCCACGCAGGCTTGCTGATCATCGATCTTCCAGCACTCGTCGCGGCCCTTGATCCAGCCACGCTGTTCGGCCTTGAGCACATTGCCGCGCTTGCCGGCATTCTTCAGGGCGTCGCGATAAATAGTGGCCAACTTGCGGTCCAGTGCCGCGAGACCAGGGTTCTGGCAGATCAGTGCGGTTATCGACCCGGTCATCTTCTCACTGCAGTTGAATGAAGGACCTTGTTCGGCCGTTGCCAGAGAAATGGCCAGCAGGGCCGATAAAGCGACACTGCTCACCATTGTTCGAAGGGGAAAGGTCATGGGTAACTCCTGATATCCAATATAACTAAACTAAATATTCATTTAGTTTAGTTATTTATAAGCGTCATATTGTAAGGGCAGGGTAGCTCATCCCGCGAGCCATATCTCGACACCCGGCAGCACTCGGCAAGACCCGCGGCGAGGTGTATTTGATAAAGGGCAGATCGAAGCTATCCTCACCAGGGGCAGCAATATCGATTATTTAAACTGCATATTGAACAACTAGGCAGGAGCCAAGAAACATGACAGGGGAAGATCTGGTCAGGGCAATAGAAAACAACGCAACACTCATGGAACTGAAGGATTGTCCTTCCGTGCCCATTCAAATGAGCTGCGCTGTCTACGGGAAGGTGCAAATTGGCACTTTAGTACGGGACCAGTGGTTCATCATTTTGTCGTGATCCCTTGGTACAGGCAGTCAGCCCCTCAAGGGACCGTGTATACGGTATTTATGGCCTACGAAGGAAAGTACCTGCTGGTTAATTATGTAAAACATAACAGCCCGGCCCCTGGTGAGGTTAAAGGCTACAAGACAGCCTGGACGGAAAACGACTTGAGAACCATGCTCTCTGACTTGCTCACCAAGAGTAATGCCTGGGAAGAATACTTCGGCAATGTCGGACCGGCCCAGGCGAATATAATCCACTACTACAAATACAAAACAACAACACTAGACTCTGCAGTTTCCAACGTGAATCGATACAGAGAGCTCTGTCGGTAGATTTCTTGGCCGTCCCGGCAATTACCCAAAGCCCACCTTTAATAGTTCGATATGCAGGTGGGCCACAGTCAGCAACCACCTGAGTTTGAAAGACACACACCACATGTTCACGCGCGGTCGGAATCCGTGGGAGTCACACAACTGGAAGTTTTTCGGCCCAGGGCCGGTGAAGTCCTGGGTTGGCTACAAGGAGCAAAGGAATCAGGATTCGTTTGTCCAGGATGTCATTGCGAAGGCCCAGACGCGAGCGACAGCAGAGTGATCGAAGCCTGGCTTCAGAAGCTGTCCCTGAGGGTAGGCAGCGTTGCAGTTGAGCCTGGGTAATTCTTGGGTATCGTGACCCACATGAATATGCCATATCTACGCATAATGTATATTATGTTAAATCATGTGCTATGTCAGATGTGTTCATGTGCTTCGTAAGACCTTGATATGTGCTCGCTGCGCTTTTGGCGCCAAATGGCAAGTTTCCATCGGGGTGTTCTTATAGAGTTTGAAAAGGTAATGCCAACCCATTACGCCCTGCCGAGCACTGTCGTGTCTCGGCGGCATCCTGACTCACCCACACTGCAAGGCCATCATGGAGAACGCTTATGAGTAGTGGAACCCCCAACCGTACCTGCACAGGTACCCTCACCACCTCGTGCCCGCTGGTGCTGGTCGACACGAAGTACAACCTCAGCGACGCCAACTGGACCACCACCCCGCCGACCTCGGTGCCGGCCAAGACTGCAACCACCGTGTTCGTCGCCAACGGCAATGCGCCGGCCGGCGAGGTCACCTACCAAGCCAAGGACGGCACCCGTTTCATCCTGCAGTTCAGCATGAACGGCACCAACTCCGCGAACATCCTCGGCGTCGGTGGCAGGGTTTCGTCGTACAAGTACGACAAGACCTTCCCCAGCACCGGCGACATCATCACCGTCGCCTACTCCCTGTTCAACATCTGAGAGGAAGCCCGTCATGAGCTACACAATGTCCGTGGACCGGGTGGTCCAGCTTGCCCGTTGCGACGATTTCCCCGAGGCGAAGATCCGCGAGATGTTCGCCCAGTACAGCGCTACCGAACTGCCCCTGGAGATCCTGGCGACCCTGCCGATCCCGCTGCCGGTGAAGGTCTTTCTTGCCCTGCAAGACGAGTTCTTCAGCGAAGCGGAATTCTGCCAACTGTCGCTGGCTTTCGCCAAGCACGCGGCCAGCAGCGACCCGGCAGTGGAAAGCAACCACTTCGTAAGCAGCGTCATCAGCGCCTACGAACAGGCCCTGTTGGAGACCCGCAGCCTGGCACGTGGCGTCGCCCTCAACGCCAATACCCGGCAACAGGTTGAGGGCTACCGTGGTGCTGTCAAGGCGTTGATGGAACCCCTGACCCAGGCGCTGCGCAGTGGCAGTGGCAACGGCGCGCCGTTACACACCGTCGCCGCCTATGAGGCGGTGTGGTTCGCCGGCTACGAGCACTACGGCATTGCCTGCCGCAACGCCGCCTCCTGCGCGGTGGCCGCGGTGCCCAAGGTGGAAGCCGACGCTGCCCAGCAATGGGTGCTGGACAATGCCGTGGCCGTGACCCAGGCCCGGGCGGCCTGACATGGCCAGCACCAGCACCGCCCTAGACGTCGCAGCCGTGCTCGCCCGGCTGCGTCGCGGTCCACTGTTGCAAGCCACTGCGGGATCCTCCGCGGTGGTTGCCTTTCCGCCCCTGGAACAGATGCTGCCGCACCGGACGCCGTTCCTCCTGATCGACGGCGTCCTGGCCTGGGACCCGGACGACCATGTGCTGCACGCGCAGCGCCGGGTCGATCCCGAGGATCCGGTGCTCGGCGGGCATTTCCCCGGCAACCCGATCTACCCCGGTGCGCTCCAGGGCGAAGCCATCGCCCAGGCCGGCCAGTGCCTGTTGCACATGGCCCGGGGCTGCCCGGCGCAACCGCTGGACATCCTCGCTACGCGGGTGTTCGGCGCCCAGTTTCTTGGCCAGGTGCGCCCTGGCGACATCATGGACATCGAGGTACGAATGCTCGACGACAACGGCATGCTGGCGATCTTCGGCGGGCGCATCAGCGTCGCCGGCGCGGTGCGCAGCGTGGTGGTGATGGAGGGCTGCCATGTCTGAAGCGCCCCATGTGGTAGTGACGGGGATGTCGGTGCTCACCGCCCTCGGCGAGGACCCCGGCAGCCTGCTCGACAACCTGCTGGCCGGGCGATCGGGCATTCGCCGCTGGAGCAGCTTCGACCGCGAGATCGCGACCAAGGTCGGCGGCAGCCTGGAAGGCTTCGATCCGCGCCCCCGCCTTGCCGCCCTGGCCGACAGCCTGACGGATGCGCCGCGCCTGCGCCTGCGCCGGGCGAGCAACCGCCTGCCCTGGTCCACCGCGCTTTCGGTGCTGATGGCCGGGCGCGCCTGGCAGGACGCCGGGCTGTTCGACCTGTCTGCTGGCGATGACGGCGAAACCGCGATCATCGTCGGCGGCCACAACATCGGCCAGAACTACCACTACAACAATTTTCGCCAGTTCGAGCAGGACCCCGACCATATCGACGTCCAGTTCGGCCTCGCCGGGCTGGACACCGACCATGCTGCGGTGGCCTCGGAAGTCCTCGGCATCCGCGGCCCCGGCTACAGCGTCGGCGGTGCCTGCGCCAGCGGCGCCCTGGCGCTGCGCGCGGCGTTCAACGAGATCCGTTTCGGCGATGCCGAACGGGTCGTGGTGCTGGCCCCGGTGCTCGACTACTCGCCGCTGGAGCTGCATGCCCTGGCCCTGATGCAGGCAGTCAGCCAACGCTCGTTCAACGACCATCCGGAACAGGCAAGCCGGCCTTTCGACCGCCGCCGCGAAGGCTTCGTCCCGGCCCACGGTGGCGCCTGCCTGGTCCTCGAACGTGCTGACCTGGCCCAGGCCCGCGGCGCCGAGCCGCTGTGCGAAGTCCTCGCCGTGGCCGCCCGCTCCGATGCCAGCCGCCAGCCAAGCCCGCAGGAAGACGGCCAGACCCGCACCATCCAGGCCGCCCTGCGCGAAGCTCGCCTGCAGCCCAGCGATATCGATTTCATCTGCGCCCACGCCACCTCGACGCCAATGGGCGATCTTACCGAGGCGCGCTCGATTCGCCGGGTGTTCCGTGCACACCTGGACCGGCTCAAGGTCAACGCACCGAAATCCATGCTCGGCCATACCTGTTGGTCGGCACCGCTGGTGGAGCTGGTGGCGGCCATCGCGCAGATGCGCGCCGGGCAGTTGCACCCGAGCATCAACCTCGACGACCCCGACCCGGAGCTCGACTTCGATGTCTGCGCCGCCGGCGCGGTGGCGCATCCGGTGCGCTACCTGCTGAAGAACGCCTTCGGCTTCGGCGGCAACAACTGTGTGGCGATCCTCGGTCGCTGGGAGCCCCGTCCATGAATTTCCTAGTCACCGGCGGCAGCCGCGGCATCGGCCGGCGCATCGTCGAACAGGCGCTGCTGGCCGGCCATGATGTCGCCTTCACCTGGAACCAGGGCGCCGAGGCCGCCACCGCGCTGCAGCGCCACGCGGCGGAGATCGCCCCGCAACGACGCTGCCTGGCCCTGCGCCTGGACATGGTCGACGACGCCGCCATCGATGCCGTCTGCGAAGAGGCCGACCAGTTGCTGGACGGCATCGATGTACTGGTGGGCAATGCCGCGATCAACCGCCCAAGCCTGGCCGTGTCGCTGCCCGACGCCGACTGGCGGGCGGTGATGGAAGTAAACCTGGACGGCAACTTCCGCCTGTGCCGGACCCTGCTGCCGGGCTTCATCGCCCGTCGCCGCGGGCGCATCGTCCTGCTCTCCTCGGTGGCCGCCCACGGCATGAGCGGGCAGATCGCCTACAACGTGTCCAAGGCCGGGCTGATCGCCATGGCCGCGACCCTGGCCCGCGAATACGGGCGCCGCGGCATCACCGCCAACGCCCTGGTGCTGGGCCTGGTGGACACCGACATGAGCCGCGAGACGGCGGCGCCAAAAACCTTCGAACACTGGCTCGGGCAATGCCCCAGCGGCCGCCTCGGCACGCCGGACGACGTGGCCCAGGCCGTACTGTACCTGGTCTCCGACGGGGCCGCCTTCATCAACGGCCAGGCCATCCACCTCACCGGTGGACTGAACTGGGTACCATAACAAGGAGCGACGCAATGCACGATATTCACGAGACGGTTCGCGAAGTAGTCCTGCGCCATACCGAGGCCGCCCTGGCCTTCCTCGACCTCGGCCCAATCGACACCCAGCTGCGCTTCGACCACCTCGGTGCCAGCAGCCTGGACATCATCACCATTGTCTCCGACGCCATGCGCGAGCTGCGCATCAAGGTACCGGTAGAACAGCTCAACTCGCTGTCGAGCATCGACGCGCTGATCGACGCCCTAAGCGGCGCTGTGGCCGCCCGCGCGAGCGCCTGAGCTATGGCCTGGTCGCTGGAGATTCACCACGTCGATGTGAAGAAGGCCGGCGACGCGACCCTACGGTTTCCCGCCAGGCTTTTGAAAACCACCACCCCATCCTCTGGATTGGGATCGTCAGCGGTTTGGGCGGCGAGGCTGATGGGTCATTCAAAATCAGCCGACTGGGTCAAAATCATATCAGCGTCAACAACTGGATGACTCCACTGATCCATGACGAATTTCTCATCTTCATAGAACAGACGAGCTCTTTGCACTCAACAAGTCCTGGCAACAGCAAAGACCCTTACAATTTCCTCATCGCAAACGACGTCATGAAATCTGCTTTCATGAAAATCAAAAGCAGTTTCTACCCCGCAGTTGGAAAAATGCCTTTTTACTTCCTGCATCTCCCGTGACTCAAGACCTCCATCATTTTCTTGTAATTTTTCCAAAAAAACCGACCGAGGCCGGTTTTGGATAAATAAATATATTAGGTATGAGGGTGCCTTGTTCCTCCAATCCCTCAAAGTCTGTAAAGGTCACGGCAAAAAACACACTTTCACTTCTTGATACTTCTAACAATCTTAAAGTATTCAAAAGAAATACAGCGAGCCCTGTTAGAAAGCTAGAAGCCCCGCTGCCGCTCAGCTCATCCTTCAAGAGCTTTAAGCGACTGTATCTTGATACAAGCGGAATTTCTTCAAAGCTTTCATAGTTCGCAAAGAATACATCCATGTCGTTATACGGTTCTTCGCTGATTATTTTACTGTAGATATCTGTAAGCTTCATTTTTAGGAGGGGCTCCATCCGTACTTGTTAAGTCATTAATTTATTTTCTTTTGCTCTGCTATAAAACTTTGAAAGCTTTTAATGAAGTGCGGACTTATATCAGGAGCGTAAGTACCGCTCACCCCGTCACCGCCTGATAAACAACCCGATGCGCCTCGGTGGGCAGTGGCACTTCCCACTTGAACAGCATGCGACGGATATCATCGTTGCGCAGCGAGGTGTCGCGCTGCTGGTTGCGCCGCATGATCTCGCCCTCGGGGCGCTCCAGGTAGAGAATTTCCACCTGCGCGCCGTAGCCGTAGAGCAAGTCCAGGGTGCGGTTGCGCATCTGCGCCGACAGGTGCGTCGAGTTCCACACAAAGGGTTTGTGCTCTCGCAGCAAGGCCTTGGCCCGGTCGATGGCGTAATGCGCAGCGGCGCCTTCATTCTGTCCATGGCGCAGGCCCAGGGCCTGGCGGGCGTCGTCGAACGACACCACCGGCAGCTCCGGGTGATGCTGTGCGGTCCAGGTGTCCTTGCCGCTTGCCGGCAGGCCCGAGAGCATCACCACCGACGAACCCTGCGGCGCGTGCAACGGGTAGTCGGGATGTACCCGGGCGCCACGCAGGTACTGAATGCGTGTGTAGTCGTCGGCAAAGGCCCGCGGGCCGTGCAGGCAGCCCTCCTCCTGCGCCAGTTCGCGCCACAGTTCGATGGCGTCCAGTACATCGGCCTTGCCGGCGTAGTTGCGGCCCTGCATATCGGCCTCGGCGACGGCACAGAGCATCCACAGCGGCAGTTCCCAGGACAGTTTGTGCAACAGGAACTCAGGGCTGCGGCCGCTGCGATCACCCTGCAGGGCGAAAAACGGCACTTGGTGCACGGCGATGATGCGGCAGATCTGCTCGCGCAGCTCGAACGGCACACCGGCGCGCCACAACAGCAGCCGCGCATCCACCGCCCCCCGGCGTGAATGACCGGGCTGGCCGATACGCCCGGTATCCTTGTCGATCACCGTGGTGTCGGGCTTGGCGATGTCGTGCAACAGGGCGGCGAAGAACAGCACAAAGCGCTGCTCGGCGCTGGCCTGCTGGTAGGCGGGTTGGGCCAGTAATGCTTCGACCACCAGGCGGGTATGAATCCATACATCGCCCTCGGCGTGGTAGATCGGGTCCTGCGGTGTGTCGGCCAGGCGCGCCAGGGCCGGAATGGCCGACAGGCAGGCGGCGGTGTCCATATCGCGCCCCGGCTCGGGGACCAGTTGGCGCAGTTGTTGAATATCCATTTCGAGATGCTCCTTCAGTAACCGTGGCGTGGGCCCTGCCAGTCCATGGACAGGCGCGGGGCATAGAGGTCGACGCCGGCGGCCAGTTGATTGGGGATAAAGGGTTGGCTGGCATGGTGCTGGTCGGCATCGAGGATGGCCTGGACGAAGTCCTGGCGTACCCACTTGAGCCGGCCGAGGGTCTGCTGCTCGTCCTCGAGCTTCAGGTACAGGCCCTCCATGCGGCTGGAGCGGTCGCACTGGCGCCAGGCACGGGCCAGGTCGAGGCCTTCGCGGTGCACCACCTGCTCGAACACCTGGCGCCAGTGCGCGGTCTTGGCCAGCGAATCGCCCACCAGCGCTAGCAGCTCGGCATGCCGGCGCGGTGCCGGGCCTTCGTACAGCACAGGCACCGACAGAACCGGCCCACCTTCTAGCAGGCGCCGGCGCGCCGCGGTGGAGAGGAACAGCCCTGTGGCGCGGTCCCACACATCGAACTCGCAGAAGTAATGTGGCAAGTGGTCGTAGAACACCGAGTGCTTCTTGTGCAGCCACTCGCCATACAGCACGAAGCGATCTTCCAGGCGTTCCAGCAACCAGTGCTCATGGGCCGAGGCCCACTGCTTGAACAGATTGAACTGGCGCTCGCGCCCACCGCCGGTGAGGTAGTGACCGCGAGATTGCAGGAGCAACTCGCCGCCTGCGCCAAAGCTGATGCCCGCGTTGGCACCATCGAGTTTTTCTTCCACCACCAGCCACTGTCCGGCCAGGGCGGCATAGCGCACCTGGCCAGTGTCAGTGTCGCCATCTTGCAGGCGCGAGCCTTGCAGGTGGGGCGTACGGGGGTATTTGAGCAGTTCCAGGTTGTGCGCGGTGGCACGAATATCCGTGTGCATGGGTTTGTCCTCGAAAAAAGAGAAAAACCAACGACAGGATCAGGCAGGCATGGCAATGAAGCGCCGCCGTGCTTAGGCACGGGCAGCCATCAGGCAGGATGGACCGTCGTCGGTATCAGGCGTGTTGGCTGGCGTAGGGCACTGGCTTCACCACTTGGAGAAAAGGTTGCAGAGGCTTTAGGGCGCGCATTCAACAGCAGATAGCGGCATCAGGTCAAGCCCCGAGAGGACAAAACCCCAGCGCCCCTGCTTGCGCGAAACACCCGAGCTTTTGTCATGAAAAAAACCGCCTGGGGCTCATAGGGTGCAGCCAGTCATAACCCGATAAGGAATCGATCATGAAACGTTCAAGCGTGCTGATGGCTGCAGTCATTGGCCTGGCACTTGCACCTTTGGCCCAGGCCTCGTCCATGGCTGACAGCGAAGAGAAAGCCCAGTTGCGCAAACTCTTCTGCGAGTCGAAGGGCGGCGCCGATATCACTGCGCTGGGTGAGTTGAAGAAGTCCGACGACGTCGGCGCCGTGGTGGTGTGCAAGCTCCCGCCCTCGCCCACCACCGTGGTGGAAAACCAGGCGGCATCGAGCCTTGCCGCGCTGCCATTGACGCCCGTCACGGCAACGCTTGCGCCACCGTCGGGGGTCTACAAGCTCGCCCCGGGAGCCAGCAGCGTCAACACTTCATGCTCGGCCAACCTGGCCATCGCCAAATGGGCGGGCTTTCCCAATACCAGCAACGGCAACGCCACCTTGAACTGTCGTGGATACAATGCCGGCGCAGCAGGCGGTACGCTGGGTTGCAAGATCGAATGGACCGGGCCGACCCAGGTCGCCATCGGGGTCACTCCTTACGGCGGCCAGGTCGCGGTGAACTTCAATTGCCAGGCCCTGTACTTCGGTTCCGTCGGCACGGTGATGGATTTCAGCTACGCCGACCCGACGTATCCGCGCATCCGCTATGGCTCGGTCCAGGCCACCAGCAGCATGACCATCACCCAGTGATGCCGGGCCAGCCTGGCTGAGCTTCGATCAAGCGCCGGCAGGGCCGCTCCCTGCCGGTCACCCTCCTCTGCTTCATTGCTTGCCGCGCATGCTGTTGCGCCATATGCGGTAGGTCCTGATGCCCGAACGCACCGAACCGAACAGCAACTGGCTGTCCATTTCCCGGGTCATCCCCGAACGTTCCAGCATCGCCAGGAAAGTACCGCGGGCACGGGCGATAGCGAAGTAGATGCCCTGGGCGGCCAGGGTCTCGCGGATTTCCCGCAGCACCGCGATGCCGCTGACATCGATATCGGTCACCGCCTCGGCATCGAACAGCACCACCTCGGGTTGGCTCTCGCGCTGCACGGTGTCCAGCAGGCGCATCTTGAAGTAGTCGGCGTTGAAGAACAGGATCGCGTCGTCGAAGCGATACACCACCAGGCCGGGCACAGTGCGGGCTTGCGGGTACTGGCGGATGTCCACCTGGCCTTCGATGCCCGGCATCCAGCCCAGCACCGCGTCGGTGGGTTGGTAGATGCTGTACAGCAGGCGCAGGATGGCCAGGGTCACGGCGAACATGATGCCCGGCAGCACGCCCAGCCCCAGCACACTGACGGTGGTCAGCAGGCACAGCCAGAACTCGAAGCGGCTGAGTCGGTAGATTTGCTTCAGGGACTTGACGTCGAGCAAGCCCCAGCCCGCCATCAACAGCACCGCGCCCAGGGCCGGCTGCGGAATCCACGCCATGGGCGCGGTGAAAAACAGCAGAATCAGCGCAATCGCCAGGGCGGCGATGATGCCCACCAGTTGGCTCTTGCCTCCGGCCATGTCATTGACCGCGGTACGCGAATCCGCACCGCTGATGGCAAAGCCCTGGGAGGCACCGGCGGCCAGGTTGCTCAGGCCCAGGGCGATGAATTCATGGTTGGCGTTGATCGCGTAGCCATGGCGCGCGGCGAAGCTGCGGGCAGTGAGCATGGCGCTGCAGAAACTCACGGTAGCGATGCCCAGCGCGTCGCGCAGCAGGCTCTTGCTTTCCTCCAGGGTGGTCTTGGGCCAGGACAACTCCGGCATCCCGGCCGGCACATGACCGAGGATCGCCACTCCGAGGCGGTCGAAGCCCAATAGCCCGGCCAGCAAGGTGAACAGCGCCACCGTCAGCAGCGCCGCAGGTACGCGCGGATAGCGTCGCGGCAGCCAGATCAAAAGGCCCAGGCTGGCCAGGCCGACGGCCAGGGTCAGGCCATGGATCTCCCCCAGGCGCTGGAGAAAGTCCGCCAGCCCCAGGATGAAGCCGTCGCCTTCGATCTTGAAGCCCACCACCTTGCCCATTTGCCCGGCGATCAGGCTCAGACCGATGCCGTTGAGGTAGCCGATGAGGATCGGCCGCGAGAAGAAGCTGGCGATAAAACCCGCCCGGGCGATCCCGGCGGCAATCAGCATCAGGCCCACCAGCACGGTGACGATCATCGACAACTCGACGGTACGCTGCAGGTCGCCCATGGCCAAAGGCGCCACGGCCCCGCCGAGCATGGCGCAAGTGGCGGCATCGGGGCCGACCATCAGTTGCCGCGAGCTGCCGATCAAGGCATAGACGATCATCGGCAGCACACAGGCGTAAAGCCCGTACTGCGGTGGCAGGCCGACAATCTGCGCATAGGCGATGGCGATCGGGATCTGGATAGCCGCCACGGACAAGCCGGCCCGCAGGTCGGCGCGCAACCATTCGCGGCGGTAGTGCAGCAAGTTGGACAGGCCAGATAGACAGCGGGATAACGACATGCCGGGTCCTTTCGAAATATTCCGTTTTATTCTTTGGCTGCGCGCTTGTTTGGCAAGGCGACGCGGGGCGTTATTCAAGCGAATCGGGCAACTTAGCGCCATGAGCTGGAGCAGCTTTTGCTTCGATTCACCCAGGTGCTTGGCCATGGGCAACCCGCTGAGGCGCAGGTGGTGGTGAGCTTGGGCCGCTATGGATGAACAACCCCTCCCATTCATGGGCCGCCAAGCCAGCTATAACGGCGAGTTGCCTTGATGACGCGCCACTTCCCGGTGCATGTCGTCGCGCTCGTAGCCGGGCAGCAAATGACCGTCGGTCACCTACCTTGAAACGTCTCGGTGTTCGCTCCATTGGTCGGAGAGTTTCTTGACTAGGATTAAACCGCGCTAAGACTTTAACCGAAATTGTTAGAGGTGATGCCCAAGTGGCTCTGGACAGAAGGTTAATCCGCAGGAGCCGGATTGACTCGTACGTTCGCTTTGACTGAGTGCCTATGAGGCCGATATGGAGATCATCTCTGTGGTGGATGTACCGCGATGGATGGACACGATTTCCCCTGACCCCGCGAGACGGACGACTGACGCCCGAACACGAGCCAGAGGAAGTCGTTTATGGCAATAACGCAAAACAACCGTTTGGTGCAGGTCGACAGTCCCCTCGGCGGCGATGTCCTGTTGCTGCAGAGCATGGAAGGCAACGAAGAGCTGGGGCGGTTGTTCCACTACGAATTGGACCTCACCTCCGAAAACCGAGCGATCACATTCGACCAGTTGCTGGGCAAGCCGATGGGCCTGACCCTGGAGCTGCACGATGGCAGCAAACGCTATTTCCACGGCATTGTCTGCAGCTGCCGGCAAGTGAACGGCCACGGTCAGTTCGCCGGCTACCGCGTCAGCCTACGGCCCTGGTTATGGCTGCTCACGCGCACTTCGGACTGCCGGATTTTCCAGAACAAAACGGTGCCGGAGATCATCAAGCAGGTGTTCCGCGACCTCGGTTTCTCCGATTTCGAAGACAGCCTGAGCGGCAACTACCGCGAGTGGGAGTATTGCGTGCAGTACCGTGAAACCAGCTTTGACTTCGTCAGCCGGTTGATGGAGCACGAAGGCATCTATTACTACTTTCGCCATGAGCAGGCGCGTCATGTACTGGTGTTTGCCGACGCCTATGGCGCCCACTCCACGGTGGTCGACTATGACTCGGTGCCCTTCTATCCGCCCGATCGGCAAATGCGCGAGCGCGACCATTTCTACGATTGGCAACTGGAGCGGGAAGTCCAACCCGGTTCTCTGGAGCTAAACGACTACGACTTCAAGCGCCCCCGCGCCAGACTGGAGGTGCGCTCCAGTGTGTCGCGCAGTCACAGCAACGGCGACCACCCGCTCTACGACTACCCCGGTGAATACGTTCAGAGCAACGACGGCGAGCACTACGCGCGTACCCGCATCGAAGCCATTCACAGCCAGTTCGAGCGCGTGCAGCTGCGCGGCCGCGCCCGCGGGCTGGGCTGCGGCCATTTGTTCAAGCTGACCGGCTACGAGCGCGAGGACCAGAACCGCGAATACCTGGTGGTGTTCGCACGCTATCAGATCCGCCAGGAACTCTATGAAAATGCGCAGCTGGACCTGTCCGAGCAGTTCACCAGCGAGCTGGACTGCATGGATGCCAGCCAGGCCTTCCGCCCTCTTCCCCTGACCCCCATGCCCATTGTTCGCGGGCCGCAGACCGCCGTGGTGGTCGGCCCCGATGGCGAGGAGATCTGGACCGACCAGTATGGCCGGGTCAAAGTGCATTTCTACTGGGACCGCCACGACCAGTCCAATGCCAATAGCTCCTGCTGGATGCGCGTGTCCCAGGCCTGGGCCGGCAAGAACTGGGGGGCGGTGCAGATCCCGCGAATCGGTCAGGAAGTGATCGTCAGTTTCATCGAAGGCAACCCGGATCGGCCGATCATCACTGGCCGCGTCTACAACGCCGAACAGACCGTGCCCTACACGCTACCGGCCAATGCCACTCAGAGCGGGGTGAAAAGCCGTTCGAGCAAGGACGGCTCACCGGCCAACTTCAATGAAATCCGCATGGAGGACAAGAAAGGTGCGGAGCAACTGTTTATCCATGCCGAGAAGAACCAGGACATCGAGGTCGAGAACGACGAGACCCACTGGGTCGGCCACGACCGCAGCAAGACCATCGATAACGACGAGACTGTGCATGTCAAACACGACCGCACCGAAACCGTCGATCACAACGAGACCATCACCATCGGCGTCAACCGCACCGAAAGCGTGGGCAACAACGAGGACATCAGCATTGGCGTCAACCGTACCGAAAGCGTCGGCAGTAACGAGACGATCAGCATAGGCCTCAACCGCACCATCAGCGTGGGCGCCAGCGAAACCGCGACCGTGGCCCTGCAACGCACCCATGTGGTAGGTATCAACGAGACGATCGCCATCGGCGCCGCGCAGGAAGTTGTCATCGGTGCCTTTCAAACGGTGAATGTAGGGGCCTACCAAAACGTCAACGTGGGCCTCTACCAGTCGACCAATGTGGGTACCAACCGCTCGGTGGACGTCGGAGCCAATCTTTCAACGACGGTAAAAGACAACGAATCGCGCCAGGTCGGCGCAGGACGCACGACCGATATCGGCAAGGACGATGAGCTGACGGTGGGCAAGAACCTTGTCATCGATGCCGGTGACTCGGTGACCATCATGACCGGCAAAGCCAGCATCGTCATGAAGAAGGACGGCACCATCAGCATCAGCGGCAAGGACATCACCATAGACGGCTCTGGCGCGATCAACATCAAGGCCAACAAGAACGTGGTGATCAAGGGACGCAAGATCCTGCAAAACTAGGAGTAACGCGTATGACGGTTCAATACTCACTGCCCACGCAGGCCCGCATCGATGGCGTAGTCGTCGGTGTACTGCTCGACCTGCCACAGGCCAGTGCGCCCTGGGTGACCTACCCCGGCTGCCCCGAGCAACAGAGCATCGCCGCCCGCAGCACCACCCTGCTCTCCCCTGAAGACATCGGCAGCCAAGTGGCGCTGATGTTCGAAGATGGCGACCCTTCCCGCCCGCTAGTGATCGGCCGCCTGCTGAGCCAGGCCATGGCACCCGAACCGGTTGCCAGCGTGCAACTGGACGACCAGCGCCTGGAACTGCGCGCCGAACGCGAGATCGTGCTGCGTTGCGGCAAGGCCAGCATCACCCTGACCCGCGCGGGCAAAGTGATCATCCAGGGCGCCTACCTGTCCAGTCGCTCCAGCGGGGTCAACCGCATCAAGGGTGGTTCGGTGCAGATCAACTAGACAGGTAGTCGCCTATGGAATTGCTCAACGCCAGCAAACTGCTTGCTGCCTATACCCAGGGCATGGAGCCCGATGGCCGCGAATCCCTGGTGGTGGTGGTCAAAGGCACGTTTAATCTGCCTCTGGACGGCCGCGCGGCGACCCTGGCCGAGACCCAGCAACCGCTGCTGATGGCCGATACCTTCCTCGGCGAACCCGGTCTCAGCGCCCCGCTGCAGGAAATGGACTTCGCACCGGTCAAGCCGTTCTGCGATGTGCTGGTGCGCGGCAAGGCCTATGCCCCAGGCGGGCGACCCGTGAGCCAGATGGCAGCGGGCATTCGCGTCGGTCAGATGAGCAAGGCCTTTTCCGTGCTCGGCCCCCGACAATGGCAATTGGGGCTACTGGGCGTTTCTCCCGGCTTGCCGCAGCCCTTCATCGAGCAGGACATCTCTTATGCCCAGGCCTTTGGCGGCAGCCATCCGATGGCGGAAGACTCCGAATTGCGTTACAGCTACCTGGACAATCCGACCGGTTGTGGCTGGTTTCCAAGCCGCATGGGCAGTGCTGCCATCGTCGGCATGCCGATGCCGAGCACCGAGGAATTGGGCAAGGCGATCGACAGTCCCTCTGGCGACTTCCGTCCTATGGCCCTTGGCCCCATCGGCCGCAGCTGGCCGCAACGTGCTCGCTTCGCTGGCACTTACGACGATGCCTGGCTGGCCGACCGCTTTCCGTTTCTGCCGGGAGATTTCGACCGTCGCTACTTTCAGGCGGCCCCTGACGATCAGCAGATTCCTTACCTGCGTGGCGGCGAGGATGTGTTGCTGCTCAACCTCACACGCCAGGAGCGCGCGGGCTTTCGCATCCCCGAAATGGACGTGCCGGTGACCTTCTTTCTGAAAAAAGGCGGTCACGAGACTGTGCAGGCGGTGATCGATACCCTGCTGATCGACACAGACGCGCTCCAGGTGCAACTGACCTGGCGTGTCTCTCGTGCACTACGACACAACATGTTCGAGATCGCTCAGGTGCTGGTCGGCACTATGTCCACAGGCTGGTGGCGCGCCCGCGAACTGGGCAAGGATTACTACCCGTCGCTCTCCTCCCTGGTAAAAGCCAGGCACGCCCCCGAGGAGACAGACTGATGACTGCACTTTGCATCATCGGTTCCGGCATGGTCAGCGCCGTTGGCCTCAGCGCACCCGCGAGCTGCGCGGCGATTCGCTGCGCTATCGATAACTTCCAGGAAACCCGCTTCATCGACTGCGGCGGCGAATGGCTGATCGCTGCCAGCGTGCCTCTGGAGCAGCCCTGGCGTGGGCGCAGCAAACTGATCAAGATGGCCGCCTGCGCCATCGCCGAGGCGCTGCAAAGCACCCCTAACGTCGACCCGGAAAAGACCCCGCTGCTGCTGGGGGTGGCGGAAGTCGAGCGCCCCGGCCGCCTCGACGGCCTCGATAAGGGGCTGCTGCACGCCATCGAAGCCGAACTGGGCCTGCGCTTTCATCCCAGTTCCAACGTCATCGCCTATGGACGGGTCAGCGCTGCCGTGGCCCTGCTTGATGCGCGTACGCTGATCTACCAGGGCGGCCATCGCCACGTGCTGATTGCCGGCGTCGACTCCTTCTTGAATGGACCGACGCTGGCCGCTTTCGAAGCACGCGATCGCCTGCTCACTAGCCAGAACTCCAACGGATTTATCCCCGGCGAAGGCGCCGCCGCCGTGGTGCTGGCCGCCCCCGTTGCCAGCGAAGAGCCGCAATTGGCCTGCCTCGGCCTGGGATTCGGCGTGGAGAAGGCCACCGTGGAGGCCGAAGGTACTCCCCTGCGTGCTGAAGGTCTGACTCAAGCCGTACGCGCTGCCCTGAGCGAGGTCGGCTGTGGGTTGGAGCAAATGGATTATCGGCTCACCGACATCTCCGGCGAGCAGTACTACTTCAAGGAAGCCTCCCTGGCCCTGAGCCGTACCCTGCGGGTGCGCAAGGAGTTCTTCCACCTCTGGCACCCGGCCGACTGCATTGGCGAAGTCGGCGCCGCCATCGGCCCGACGATGCTGGCCGTGGCCCTGGCCGCCAGCCGCAAGGGCTACGGTGACGGCCCGAATATCCTCTGCCACCTCGGCAACGACGCCGGCCAACGCGCCGCCGCCCTGCTCAGCTACCAGACCGTGAGGGCTGCCTGATGGCCAACGAGGTGTATGCCAACAATATGGAGATTTCCTGCAAGGCGGCCGATGGCAAGTCCGTCGCCTGCTTTCCGGATGTCTGCTTCACCCCGCCCGTGGCTCCGCCGACACCGATGGGGGTACCCATTCCCTACCCCAATACGGGTATGTCCAAGGACACCACCCGGGGCACACGAACGGTCAAGATCACCCGCAAAGAGGTGATGCTCAAGGACAAGAGTTACTTCAAGACAAGTTATGGGGATGAGGCTGGGAATGCGCCCAAGAAGGGGGTCATCACTAGCAAGATCAAGGGGAAGGTGTACTTCACTTCCTGGTCGATGAATGTGAAGTTCGAAGGTCAAAACGTAGTACGGCACCTTGACATGACGACGCATAACCATGCTTCACAGCCAGGTAATACCCCTCCCTGGCCTCACCTTTCCAAGATGTCGCCGAGCACCCAGGGAAAATGCAAAAGGGAGAAAAAAAGAGAAAGAAAATCCTGCCAGGAATACAAACCGTACGGTGAAAAGAATGTTTGTAAAGAGGCCGAGCTGAGCGGTGAAATGGTCAATGAAAGCGCTTGGGCCAGCAAAACAGCGACAAGAGCCAAAGCAAACAAATGCTTGTCGGCTCGCCGCTGTCAGTTAGTACCCTACCGCCCTAAGGACGAAGCAGGTATAGCCGGATGCTGTCCAGCACAAACACCTGACCATGTCATACCGAAAAGCTCATTTTCTGTAGGAGCGTTCAGTAACAACAAGCGCCAGCCCGGCTGGGAAGAGTATTCGAAAGATACGGCGCCTTGTATGTGCGTTGAGGGCTGGGGGAACACTCATGGGAGTCATGGTGTCCGACACAGCGAGCATAAAGCTCTGGGGGTTATCGCTGGGGTCAAGAAAGGCGATATGCGCGAATTCGGTAAAGAGGCCTCCATGGCGGCCCAAAGTACTCGTGGCGCGTTTCCCGAGTCAAACTGTAGCGAACGCTGCCTCACGGCACAGTTGGCCGACGGGCATAAAAAAATGCTACCGCCAAATACGCAGCCCCCTAAAGTAAAACATTCACCAAGCGGAAGAAGTAAGCCAGCGGTATTGAACCGTACTGCGAGAAGGCCCTCCCCTTGAGCCACCACCCAATAAACGGATATTCATATGGCTGACGAATGGCTGGAAGATTATTACTACGCTTATGTTGCCGCCGTAGACGCACAGAAATCTTTTTTCGCTTTTCGGGAAATCGGACTAGAAGCCCAGGACGTTTCGCACACTATTTTCCTGGAGTACAACTCTGGAAAGTGGCGAGAAGTTGGCGACGCGACTTGGGATACCGTTGCCATGACCACCGACCGGTCACAACAGATGCTGGCAATATCCGAAGAGGGTGAAATTGGGGAAGGCGATCTCGGCTCGACCCTCAGCTTGTCGCAAATGGATCCGCCACCGCTAATGCTCAGAGGGATAAGCTCGATAGGCGAATATACCTACTTGTGCGGAGTGTCCCGAGAAGTGTATGTACGCCATGGATCTTCTGCCTGGCAGCCTATACATGCCCCAAAGCCTACGAGTAAAGACAGTGTTTTTGGCTTCGAAGCACTGGGCGGTTTCTCCAATGATGAAATCTATGCCGCCGGCTGGAAGGGAGAAATATGGCTGCGGGAGCAAGGCAACTGGCGGCAAGTCGACAGTCCAACCAACTTTAAAATAACTGCATTGATATGCGCCTCTGATGGTTATTGTTATTTATGTGGCCGCCAAGGCACTTTGCTGCGTGGCAGAGCGGACACATGGGAAATTATCGATCTCGAAGAGTTCACCGATGATTTCTGGAGCATTGCTGAACACCAAGGAAAAATCTATTTAGCCACCTTGTTCGAAGTATACGTTCTCGATGAAAGTTCTTTGCGGCCAATCAACTGGAACATGCCAAAGCCCAATACTTGCTACTGTCTTTCCGCTAAAAACGGGGCGCTTTGGTCTGTTGGCCAAAAGGATATCTTGGTACATGACGGGCAGAGCTGGAGGAAACTTGCTTAACTCACTATTTCTCAAGACTTTGAAATGTACTCGAACTTGATTCCGCTGATTCTGGATCAACATGTCGAAGAAGCCAGCTTCCTCGCCGTCCTGCGGGACTATGCCCTGGGCGCACCGCACTACGACTTCGACCACCTCAGCCAACTCGACGAGCGCATCGACGCCCACCTTGACGGCCTTCGAGTCGCCGGCACCTGCGGCCTGGAAACCCTGTTGGCTCAACTTGGGCCACACGCCATTGGCGAGCTGTTCGCCAGTGTGGTGCTGGCCTTCGAGGCGGGTAACGCACAGGTGTTGTCACGGCTCAGCGAGCGTTTGCGAAGTGCCGTAGAAACGGAAAGCGGCTACCTGATGGCCTTGGGTTGGCTCGACTGGAAGTGGGTATCGCCCTGGGTTGATCGCCTGCTCGCCTCCCCCGACCCCCTGTTTCTGCGCCTCGGCCTGGCCGCCTGTGGCATGCACCGCCATGACCCCGGCGCTGCCCTGCTTACCGGACTTTCCCACGCCGACCCAAGCGTCCTGGCACGTGCCGCCCGCACTGCCGGCGAACTGCGCCGTCGTGACCTGATGCCGACAATTCGCACCCACCGGCAACACCAGGACACCGCCACGCGCTTTTGGGCCAATTGGGCCACCGCGCAGATGGGCGACGAGGAGGCGCTGGAGCCGCTGCGGCAGTTCGCCGAGCAACCGGGCCAGTTCCAGTACCGCGCGCTCTGTGTACTGCTGGCCTGGCAAAGGCGTGAGCACAGCATCGCCTGGATACGCCAGTTGATACAGAACCCCGAGCAACAGCGCGTCGGCATCCAGGCCGTTGGGCTGCTGGGCGACCCGGTCAGCGTGCCCTGGCTGATCCAGCAGATGAGCGACCTGCCTCATGCCCGCGTCGCCGGCGAGGCCTTCAGCCAGATTACTGGGGCAGACCTGGCGTTACTCGATCTGGAATTGCAGGACCTGCCGGATTTCGATGCAGGCCCGAACGACGACCCTGAGGATGCCAATGTCGCCATGGACCCCGATGAGAATCTACCCTGGCCCGACCCGCAGTTGATCGCAGCCTGGTGGCAGGCCCATGGAGGTGATTTCCAGGCGGGCGTGGGCTATGTGCTGGGGCTGGCGCAGCGCGAAAGCAGTTTTCAGCAAGCGCTTGTCCGGGGCCAGCAACGCCAGCGTATTGCCGCCGCCTACGGCATCGCCCGCTTCCGGCCGACCGAAGTGCTTTTTCCCACCAGCGCACCGGCCTGGCGGCAAAAGCGGTTGTTGTCCGGAGGATGAGCAGGCGATTCATTCGGGAGCTAACGCGCTCAACACGGACGACACCCTCATCCCGCTCAGAGATGAGGACATCCAATAGCCCCTGACAACGGATCACTGGACAACGCGACTCATCGAAATTCGAGAGCTCGCGTCCAGTCAGAGATAGCTTCTGCAAAGGCTCTATCGGTTCGCAATGAGTCAAGCTCACTGCTGCATAGGGCACTCTCTATGATTCGCTTCTTTTTTATCGCTCAAGACAACAGCTTTGCCTTCCTTCTTTTCCAGTAGGTACTGTTGCCCGGGCATATAGTTGTAGCCATCAATGATGGAGCTTTATGCTGCGCTTAAACTATCGCTTGTCCCTTGATCAAAGAATACAACAAGATCAGCAAGTGCATAAAGACAGTCGAGCCTGGCAGCTCGACTCCGATTGAGTTCAGTGCTCGCGTAAACCGGTCAAATGCTCTGAATAGAACAAATAAATAAAATTTTTCTTGCGAGGCCACAATTCAACTCTTATCACCTTGTTGCGCCTGATCAACTACCCAGTGAACGGCAGTCTCTGGGTAGAGCATTCTTTAAGAGCTTAAGCCGACTTACGTCTTGAGTTTCCCAAAGTAGTAACCCACTACCACCAATGCGATGTTGCTGAGGGCTAGAGGTATCTTGGCACCTAACAATGGCAACATGCATACCGTCGAAATAACAACAATGGCAAGAATCGCCGTCAAATTATCCTTTAGCTTTTCCAGGCTGAAGGAGCCTGAAGGCAGAAGCCATTTCAGTGCGCCCGCTACAAGAATAAGCGTGATAATTGGCAACAGCATTTGAATCGCCTGCGTTGCGATTGGAATCAAATCTTTCCAGACTGAAAGCAAAGTGGACTTTAGTTCCTGAGGGTCTATACCGTTTCCCGTGCCAAACACCCCTGCAACGGCAAGCAAGTACACCATGAAAAGCACAAGAATCAAGAAAAAAGGTATAGCCACTATCATTGAAACAATTCCAATGATCCTTAACAGAACATCATAAACATTCGGACTTTCACGCGCATCAATATTTGACATCCCTATCCCCTTTGTCAGTTATATAAGTTAGAAGTGCAATCTTTCTATACATAGGTAAGGCGTGGTGTTAATCGCACTTCGGTCCAGTGGCGCCGTTACAGTTGTCCTTGTCACCGACCGGATGAGACTCTATCGCCAACGCCATCATTTGGCCATATCCATGACCTCGGTTAATGCACCACCCCTCCTCCACAGCCAACCGCTCCAACAACAAACCCCACGCCGCAATGACTGCGGCAGCTGGAAGCTAGGTGCCCATAAACCAAATACGCTAGACTGCCGGCCTATTTTGTTCAGGCCCCCTCGTCATGCCCGCAGAGCATGTTCCCAAGCCCTATACGCTCCTGGCCATCGACGATGATCCGCAATCGTTGATCGTGCTGTCGAAAACCCTGACCGCCGAATATGAAGTGCTGCTGGCAAAGAACAGCGAACGTGGCCTGGCCCTGGCTCGCAGTGCCAGCCCCGATCTGATCATTCTCGACATCCTGATGCCGGAGATGGATGGCTTCCAGGTGCTCAGCGAGCTCAAGAGTCATCCGGCGACTGCAGCCATTCCGGTGATTTTCCTGACCTCGCGCAGCAGCGTCGAAGACGAACGCCTGGGGCTGCTGCTGGGCGCCGCCGATTACATCGCCAAGCCGATTTCGCCCCCTGTGGTACTGGCCCGCGTGGCAACGCAACTGGGCTACCGCAACAAACCCCTGCATGGCCTGCAAGCGGTGGCCGGACCTTGCGCCGGCAGCGACATGCGCGATGGTTTTGTCAGTGCGTTGACCCTGCAACTGGCCGGCAATCCGCAGATTCGCCTCCAGGCCCTGCTCGATACCCTGTCGATTCTGCTGCGCAGCAGCCCGAGCCGGCGCGACCCCGCGGCCTTGCGCAGCGCTGCCTGCCTGGCGCTGATGGGCCTCAATCAGCCGGGCAGCCGTATCGATCAGGCCCTGGGTCACAGCAGGCTGCTGATTGAAGAGATTCTCGCCCACGCCGAGCCGGAAGACCCGATCCTCAACCTTGCCTGGAAAATCACCCACGCCGATGCCTTGCTCAAGGGCCCTGGCGAGCTGGACACCTGCGAGCGGTTGTCCCTGTCGGCCCGTCTGTTCGCCCTGGCACTGAACTACCACCTGAGCCTGCTCCAGGCCAGCACCGAGGACCTCCACAGTCGGCATGCGCAAGCCATGGGCCAGATGTACCGCCAGCCCGGGTTCGAGCAGTGCGTCGCCGGCGACCCGGAGCCGCTGTCGGCGGCCTTGCTGAGTTCGTCACAGAGCTTTTTCGGCCGGTGAATGGATGGTGAGCCTGGCCAATGCCTAACTTCGCAGATCTGGAGCTGTTCATTCTGATCGCCGAGCTGCAGGGCCTGTCCCCCGCCGCTCGCGTCATGTCGATCACCCCGGCTGCCGCCAGCCTGGGGCTCAAGCGCCTGGAAAACCGCCTCGGCGTGCGGCTGTTCACCCGCTCCACCCGCACCATGAAGCTCACCCCCGAAGGCGCGCGCTACCTGGAAAGTGCCCAGCACGCCTTGAAGATCCTGGCCAACGGCAAGCGCTCGTTGCGCCACGATGACGGCATGCTGGAACTCACGGTGTCTTCCGACCTGGGCCGCAACCTGCTGCTGGACATGCTCGCCCGGCTCAAGCAGGAACGGCCGCGCATGTACATCAAGCTGGCGCTGAGCGACAAGGAAGAGGACCTGCTCAAGGGCCGCTTCGATGCGGCGTTGCGCTACGGCAAGAACCTGGCACTGGATCTGGTCGAGCTACCGGTGCTCAAGCAGCATTACTTCATCGCCTGCGCCGCGCCCGAATACCTGGCCGAGCATGGCCAGCCCGAGTCGCCGGAACAGCTGAGCGAGCACGAATGCATCATCTGCCACAGCATTGGCCGCCCGGAGAGCCGCTGGCGTTTCCATGGGGCCGGCAAGGTCGAGGACGTGCCGGTGCAAGGGCATTTTTGCTGTGATGATGGCGATGCCGCACGGCGCTGGGCCGTGGCTGGCCACGGCGTGGTCAACCTGCCGCTGCTCAATGTCGTGGAGGACCTGCTCGCCGGTCGCTTGCTGGCGCTGCTGCCCGGTTGGCAGTCCGACGCGGCGCCGCTGAATCTGGTGGTCTCGCACCGCTCGCAGATCACTTCGTCGTTGCGCGCCTTGCATCAATGCCTGGTCGAGCACTGCACCGACCGCATGGCCCGCTATCAGGCCCTGACCCAGGACACCCGCTAGCCCTGGAAGTCGACAAGCAGGTCATGGGCCTGCTGGAACTCCAACCGGTAGATCCGCTCTTGAATGGCCCGCAGAGGGTCACAGGGGTATTGCTCGTACAGTTCATCGATCAGCGCCAGGGCCTGGGCATTATGGCTGCTCAGCAGCTTGGCCAAGCGCTCCAGTGCCAACACCTGCTCAGGGTCCAGCCCCAGCTGCTGCGGTGCCAGATCCCCGTCGGCTGCCCCTGGCAGGGACGCCAGGCCGGCCAGCACCGGTTCCAGGCACCGCGCCAGCTGCTCGATCAGCGGCCCCAGCGCTGCCGGCCCGCCCGCCTGTTCCTCCAGTTGTCCAGCGGCCTCTTTGACCGCCGTGGCACCGATGTTCCCAGCGTTGCCCTGCAGGCTGTGGGCCAGAGAGCCGAGGGCGGCCAGGTCCCCTGCGGCATGGGCTTGCCACAAGCGTTCGATGACCTGCTGCTGGCTGTCACGAAAGTCGGCCAGGAGTTTGCGGTGCAGGGCCAGGTCCTGGTTCACCACCGCCAGCCCGCGCGCGGTGTCGATGCCTGCATAAGTCGAGTTCAAGACCCTTGTACCCGGAGGCGGCGGAGCTTGCGCTACCGGCATGTCCGTCGCTTTGATCCAGCGCACCAGGGTCCGATAGAACGCCGCGACCTCCAGGGGCTTGCTCAGCAGATCGCTCATGCCGGCAGCCACCGCCCTGCCCTGCACATCGGCCTGGCTACTGGCGGTCACGGCAATGATCGGCAGCCACCGCAGGTGCGGATACCCGCGAATCTTGCGGGTCGTGGCGAAGCCGTCCATGACCGGCATCTGACAATCCATCAGCACAGCGTCAAAGCGCCCCTCCTCAAGCAACAGACGCAGGGCCTGCGCACCGTTCGCCGCCAGCACCACCTGGACCCCCACGCGCTGCAGCAGGCCCTGCAACACCTCCTGGTTGAGCCGGTTGTCCTCGACCACCAGCACCCGCGTCCCCGCCAGCCAGCGTACCGGGTCATTGATCGCGCCCTGCCCCGCTGTGGCGCCAGTCGCCGGCGCGGCAGGCGTGGCGCAGTTTTCCTCAAGTGGTAACGGCGACAGGTTCAACTGCACGCTGAACTTGAATGTTGCGCCCTGCCCTGGCTGGCTTTTCACCCAGATATCACCTTGCATCAGTTGCACGATTTTCTTCGAGATGGTCAGCCCCAGGCCGCTGCCGCCATAACGCCGGCTGATGGACCGGTCGGCCTGGACAAAGACATTGAACAAGCGGGCCTGTTGCTCGTCGCTGATGCCCACCCCGGTGTCGGTGACGCTGAAGCACAGCAGCGCCTGATGATCCCACTGGCGCACCAGGTACACACCGATACAGACATGGCCGGCCTCGGTGAACTTGATCGCGTTGTCCACCAGGTTGGTCAGCACCTGGGCCAGACGCAGCGGATCACCCACATAACGGCGCGGCAGTGAAGCCGGAATATCCAGTTGCAGCCGCAGCGCCTTTTCTTCCGCGCGCTGGCGGACCAGCAGCAACACATCGTCCACCAGTTCCCGCAGGTCGAAGCCCACCTGCTCCATGCTCAGCTTGCCGGCTTCGATCTTCGACAGGTCGAGCACGCCGTTGATGGTGCCCACCAGGTGTTTGGCCGCACGGTCGATCTTTTCGATGTAGTCGCGCTGCACCGGCTCCAGCGGCAGGTCCAGTGCCAGGTGGGCCATACCGATGATCGCGTTCAGCGGCGTGCGGATCTCATGGGACATGCAGTCGAGAAACTCCGACTTGGCCTGGGTCGCCCGCTCGGCATCCTGTCGTGACTGTTGGATTTGCGCTTCCACCGCCTTGCGCTCGCTGATGTCTTGCAGCACCCCGGTGACCCGCGCCGGTGCTCCACTGGCGTCGCGCTGCATGATCTTGCCGATGTCCAGCACCCACAGCCATTGCCCCTCTTTGTTGCGCATGCGGTACTCAGCGCGGTATTCGCCGACTTCATCGTTCAGGTGCGCCTTGAGCCGGGCCATGACCGGCTCGTAGTCGTCCGGATGCACCAGAGCGGTCCAGCGCTCCAGGCCATGGCCGAAAGCCTGTTCCATCTGCTGTTTGCTGTAGCCAAGAATCTGCAGCCAGACATCGTTGTTGATGACCGTCCCCAGGCTGAGGTTCCAGTCCCACAGGCCCAGGGCCCCGCTTTGCAGGGCCATGTCCAGGCGCTGTTCGCTCTGCTCGATCTGCGCCACGTCGCGCTTGTGCCGCCGGGCATCGGCCAGACGCCGCAGGCCGCCCCAGAGCAACAGCAAGAACACCAGGGCACTCAGCCCCTCGATCAGCAGCACCTGTTCCCCCGGCAACAGCGTATCCAGGTCGCCCAGGGTGATCAGGGTCCAGGGACCGCTCGGGTCATTCCAGTCGAAATCCACCCGGGACAGGCTATAGCGCCGGCCGTCCAGCTGGATCACCGACTGATGGGCATCGAAGGGCAAGCGTTCGGGCACCCCGTTGGCAAACCGATAGTCGCTGAACTGGCGGCGGATCTCCCCCGTGAACCGGTTCCAGGGCCAGGCACGGTCGGATTTGAGGATAAAGGCCGGGGAACTGGCGGCCAGCACCACGCCGCTGGGGGACAGGATCATCTTCAGATCGTCGCTGTACGGCTTGCTCAGGCTGGCATCGAGCCTATCGGCATCAAAACGCGCCACCAGCACCCCGATCACCTTGTCCTGGCGCGTACGCGACTCGAAGATCGGTACCGCCATGTAGAACATGCGAGTGCCGGTGGTGGCGCTGATGGCGCCGTAGACACTGCTGCCGCCATCGAGAGCCACCTTGAAGTAGGGGCGGAAGGCCACGTTCAGCCCCAGGGGCGTCTGCCCGTGCTGGTCATGGGCCGCTACCACCACCCCTTCCCGGTTGAGAACAAACGCATGGTTGGCTTCCACCACCAGGGACAGGGTCTTGAGGGGAATGGTGGCCCGCTCCATCAGGTCCGCAGAGGGTTCGGGCTCCAGGACAATGCGCTTGAGCGAGGGGTTGTGACGCCCGAGGATCGACAGTGCGCCAATGGCAAAACCGTTGGATTTCCATTGTTCCAGGTCCTGGGCCTGCTCCCGGGTCTGCATCTGGATGCTGGCCCGGTAGACGTCTTCGACCTGCACACGGTAGTAGTTGCCCAGCGCCCCTGCGGCGCCGCCCGCGATCATCACGCCCAGGGCATAACAGCAGCGCCTGTGACTGTCGAAGAAGTCCAATAACCCGTACAACCCTGTCCCCCTTTACCTGAAAAAAATCGGTGCCCGCCAACCCTTGTCCGAGGCATTGCCTGGCCCTGTCAGCGTTTTGCCAGCCGGCGTGGAAACTCCGGCGGCAGAAAATCGCGGTCCGGATCGTAGTCGGCCTTGAGGTAATCACAAAGCGCCTTGAGGTCCTGGGGCGACAATGTCCCCACTGCCTGCTTGAGCCGCAGGGTGTCGAGAATGTAGTCATAGCGGCTGTTGTTGTACTGGCGCACGGCGTTATAGAGCTGACGCTGCGCCTCCAGCACATCGACGATATTGCGGGTTCCGACCTGAAAGCCCATCTGCGAGGCCAGCACGGCGCCCTGGTTGGAGATGATCGACTGGCGCCGCGCCTGCACCTGATCGACACCACTGTTGAGACCGCGATGCAGGTTGCGGGTCTGCTCCACTACTTGACGCCGCAAGCCGTCGTTGAGGTACTCGCGCTGGTTCATCCGCTGGTGGGCTTCGCGCACCTGGGAGCGGGTCTGGCCGCCACTGAACAGCGGAATGTTCAACTGCAGACCGACGGTGCGCTGCTCGACATTGCCACCGTAGCCATTGCCACGGATATCGCTGTTGCCGTAGCCCAGGGCGTCGTTGTCCCCGGTCTGGTAGCGCAGCACCGCGTCCAGGGTCGGCGCGTGCCCGGCCTTGCGCGCGCTCAGGGTCTGCTGCGTCGCCTCCAGGGCAAACTGGCTGGCCTGCAGGGTCAGGTTCTGGCGCACCGCCGTGTCCACCCAGCGCCGGGCGTCGTTGGGTTCGGGCAACAGCACCGGCATGTCGTGGCGCAGCCCCTGGACTGCCTGGTACTGCTGATGCGTCAGGGTGTCCAGGGCTTCGAAGGCATCGTCGGTCTGCTTCTGCGCCACGATGCGGTTGGCCCGCGCCGTGTCATGGCCGGCCTGAGCCTGCAGCACATCGGTGCGGTCCGACAGGCCCAGCTGCAAGCCCCGTTCGGCCAGTTGCTGCTGGCGCTTGAGCGCCGCTTCTTCGGCCTTGGCCGCCGCCAGGGCGTCCTGAGCCTTGAGCAGGCCGAAGTAGGCCTGGGCGCTGTCGAACATGAGTTTCTGCTCGGCGGCGGCCAGCTCCAGCTGGGCCTGCTGGTCTTCAGCTTGCGCGGCCTTGAGGGTGAACCAGCGATCGGCGCGGAATATCGGCTGGTTCAGCACCGCCTGATAACTGGTGCCACTGCGCCGGGTGTCCTGCCGCGGCTGCTGCAGGGAGGTGCTGGTGGCATTGAGATCGGCACTGGCGGACAGCGTGGGCAGCAGGCCGGCCCTGGCCTGGGGCACCGCCTCGGCGCGGGCCGCCTGATCGGCCTGGGCCGCCGCCAGCTCGCTGTTGTTCTGCCGGGCATCCAGGTACACCCGCCACAGGTCACTGGGCAGCGCCTGGGGCCGCTGTTGTGGCACATAGGCTGGCGGATGCTGTGCCGAGTCTTGTGGCAGGTCTTGCCGATGCAATGGGGCCGCCTGCGCCAGGGGCGCCACCAGCAGTGGGACGACAAGCAGCCAGCCGGCAAGGGCTCGCTGCCGCGAATTCATGGGTTTGCTCATGGTTGGATCTAACACCGGGAAAAGAGGGCGCCGCAGACAGGAGGGGCTTTGCGCCCCTCCCGTGTTTCTCCTGCGAGGTCAGGTCAGTGAAGGCACCAGCACCGCCTGCGCGGCCTGATGGTTTTTCGGCAGTTGTTCGCGAGCACCGCCGGTGTCAGCGAAGGCCGCCATGGCCCCGCTGAGTTTTGCCAGGCTGGGGCCCCGACCATCCGCCGCCGAGTCCGGCACATCCGCCGCCGAGCTCAGAGCGTTCGCCGCCGGCAGCGTCTCGCGCTGGCTCCAGGCTAGTTCGAACACGCTGTCCCCGGCCGATCCGCTCGGACCAAAGCCCTTGAGCAGTTGCTCGACGCTGATCATCGACGAGTCGCCTTTGAGCTCGATCAGCAAATGCCCATGGGCGGCCGCCTGGCTGCCCAGCACCTGGCGCAGCACCAGGGCCGTGCCATTGCCCGTGTCGGTCAGCTGCACGTCCTCGCCCCGACGGCTGACGAGGATGTTCTTGCCATCGGCAACCGGCAGGATCACCCGATCCAGGGCCAGGCCCGGATCATCGTTGTCGATGACCACCGAGCGGTAATGCGCCCACATCGCCGGGCTGAAACGATAGGTGTCATCCCCGGCGCCGCCGTGCAGCACCACGCTGTCGACCCCGGCAATCAACGGCGGCGCCAGGTCATCCTGAGGAGCATTGCCGCTGGCTCCCTGAAGCAGCAGCGAGGAGCCGATGCGCTCGACATTTGCGTAATGGCCCAGCTGCAGCGCCTTGCCGTCCTTGACCTGATACAGCGCCTGCGCCGTCGGGCTGTAGACATAGGCCGAGTTCGGCGTCCCGGCAGCGACGCCAATAAAGCGCAAGTCGCTGCCACCCGGGATGCCGTTGCTGGCGAACATCTGCCCACTGGCAATATCGAACCAGCCGCGGGTGTCGCCGTCCTGCAAGCTCAACACGCCTTTGGCGCCCCACTGGCCAGCCACCGTTGCCAGGGCCTGGGGCAGATTGCCCAGCCGCGCCTGTTGCCAACCCTTGTCCACGGCCACCAGTTGCACATCGCCGTTGTTGCTGCGCAGCAGCACTTCGCCTTGCACCGTGGTCAGGCGCAACCCGGCATCGACCTGGACCGCCGAACGCAGTTGCAGCTTGGGCATCCAGTCAATGGCGGCCGGCAATTGCGCCGAGGCCTCAAGCACCTCGTCTTTGCCAAACGCGGTGGCCAGTGCTTGCGCTGTCAGCGGCGGCTGTAGATAGAGCTTGCCGCTCTCGGGCTCGAACAGCCGGGCACTGGCGCTGGCACTGTCGAAGCCGAGAAACTGCAGCGGCTTGCCTTGCAGCGCGGACGATGCCACCACCACCTGACCGTTGTGGTACCACACCGGCAGCGCACTCTTGCCGTCGGCGGCCTTGACCCCGAATACCGCCAGGGTGGCATTGCTGCCGGCGACCTCGGCGAGGTTTTTCCACCAGTTACTGTGGGCCTTGAGCCAATGCTCGTTGACCGCCTCATAGCTCAGCCGTCCCGTCGCCTCGATCCGGGCCATGCGCCCGTCGTTGGTCACGGCCAGCAGATGGCCATTGAGATTGAGCACATTGGCCAGGGGCGGCGTGCTCAGCCGCAAGGCGCTTGGCTGGCCGGCATCGAGCACCTTCTGCCCCGGCCCTTCCTGGCGGAACAGCACCTGCTGCGCCTTGCTGTAGAAATAAAACACTTCCTGGCCACCGGGCTGCGCCTGGCTGCCCGCCAACACCAGGTCGGCCGGAATCTGCCAGGCGCTTTGCACCTGCCCCGGGGCATCGGCGCGCGGCGCCTGCCCGGCCGGTGGAGCCAGGTTCGGCTTGATCACGATGCCGTCGCTGCTGCGCACCCAGTAGCGGTGCGCGACTTTGGCGTTGTCCAGGCCAAACACCGTGATCAGCTCTGCCGCAGTCGGCTCCAGCACGGGCGCGCCCAAGCTGTACACCGGGGTGTCGCGCTGGGTGGCCTGAGTCTCGTAGCCCTTGAGCAGGGTATTGAGCAGGGTCTTGGCGTCCTTGCCATGCTGGCTGTTGCTTGCCGACAGTTGCAGCAACGACTCATCGCCGACCACCCCCACCAGCTCCATGCGGTCACCAAGGATACGGAAGCTCAGTTCGGCTTCCCGCTCCTTGAGCTGATAACGACGGGCCAGATACACCGCATCGCCCTCTTGCCAGAACCGGCTGATCTGGCCGGCGCTCTGGTTGAACGCAGGGGCGAACTGCGCATCGACCTTGCCGCTGGCAATATCGACCCGCCACGCGGCGGCGTTCTCGGCATCGACGAAGTAGGCATGCTCGCCGATGACCGCCCCCAACTGGGCGTTGCGCGCCTGTTGCACATCGGTGTCGGTGAATAGCATGCGGTCCTTGGCAACCTCGTAGTACGCCCGACCGACATTGCGCTCACCGTGCTTGTAGTTCTCCACCACCACGTATTGGCCGTGCAACTGATGGGCCTGGGCCAGCTCCTTGAGGTGCTGTTCGATGCGCTGCCCGGACACCTGCCATTGGCTGGCGTCTTCCTTCACCACGTAGGTGGTCTGGCCGGCAAAATCGGCTGCCCGTACTTCGCCCTTGGCGTTGACCAGCAGCACCTGCCCGCTCTGGGCCGGATCGAGCCTGACCTTGACCCCACCCACCAGCAGGTGGTCCTTCGCCACGGTGATGCTGTCGCTCTCAAGCTGGCTGCTGTCGATGATCCAGCGTGACGGCTGACGACCGGCCTCGTTACTGAGCCTGACCTCGGTGCCTTCGTTGAGGCCAATCAGGTATTCGCCGCCTGCGCCCTGGATGTCGTAGCGCAGGTAGCCGTACAGCTCCTTGGGCAGTTGCGGCACCACCAATTGCCGGTTGTGCCCATCGAGCAGCACTTCTACCGGCGTCTCGACGTACTCCTGGTGAATCCGCCGGATCGTCTCCTCGCTCGGGAAGATGTAGAAGTCGTAGTCGAAGCGCCGGTCCTGCTCAAGCTTGCGAATCACATCGAAACCCGTGTCATGCCGGGTGGTGGCCCCCGGCAGGATCATGTACTCGTAGCTGATGTAGGACTTGGGCGTGCCCGGCAGGATCACCGTCCTGCTGTCGCCGTGGTCGAGTCTGGGCGGCTTGGCGCCGTGGCCAATGCCGCTGCGCACCTCGATCGCCTGGGCGCGGTCGTGGATCATCCGCGGAAAGTCCCCGACCCAGAAGAAGTAGTTGATCGCCCCGGAACCGGTGGAGCCGTGGTGAGTGCGGTAAATGTACTGGCTGTCGAAACCTACCTCGTTCGAGCGCAGGTCGAGGCGCTTGACCACCGCCCCGGCCAGAGGCACCAGCACCTGCTGTTTCTCGTCATAACGGTAGCCGTTGCCTTGGTAGGCCTTGTCCAGGGTGTCGAAGTAACGTCCCACCGCCTTGGCATCTTCGGCCACCGCGCCAAAGGCCTGGGCCAGTGCCGTGAAGCCTACCGCCAGGCCACCGAGGATCACCCCCGCGCCGCCCAGCACCGCCGCCGTTGTCGAGGCACCGATCAGCCCGGCACCGATACCCGCCGCGCCACTGACAAAACTCGCCGAGTCGAACGCCAGCTGGGTGCCGAATACGGCTTTCTGCACATCGTTCTCGGCATGGGCCAGCTCATAGGCATCCAGGCCGACCATGGCTCCGCCAAACAGCACGCCTGCGCCCTCGTTGACCGTGTGCCCCAGGGTCGAGGCAAAGTCCTTGAGCGAGGACTCGGCGGCCAGGGCTTCGCCGCGCAACGCGGTTTGCACCAGTTGGGTGATGTTGGCCACATCTTGCACCGTGCCATGGCCGATCTGCGCCAGGCCCAGGTAGCTATGGATCTTCAGGGCGGTGGCCAGGTCCGGTGAAACCACGCCCTGGGCCGCATCCTTGCGGTTCTTGTCGGCAAACCACTGGATCAGCGTCTGGACCGCAAAGCCGGCGTTCAGGCCGTCCACATGCGCCGCTTCGCCGACCCCGCCGCGGGGCCGGATCTGCCCATGCTCCAGGGTGAAGTGCTCGTTGAGCACGCTCATGTGCTCATCGACGAAACGACGGAATTCGACAAAGGTGCCATCGTCGGTGCTCAGCCAGCGGGTCTGATCGGGCTGCTCGCGGTTGATGAACTGCACCCGATAGCCGCCCTCCGGCTGTGGCTCGGTGTTGGCGATGATCGGTATCCACTGGCTGCTCAGTTGGTGCTCCCGGGCCAGCCGGGTGCTGGCGGCGTCGAAGCGCGCGCCCCATTGCTCGGCGTCGAACGTGGTCAGCGCCGCGCCCAGGCGCAGGTCCTGGCTGACGCGCTGCTGGGCACCCACCGCCTGCTCCACCTGGCGGCGTTGGCCGATGACACCGGCCAACTCCTCGGGACGGGACAGATCGGCAACGTTCAGCCCGCTGCCCACCGGCACCTCGGCCATCTTGTGGGTGTCGATCTCGACCAGGTTGAAGGCCGGCTGCGACTGGCTGCCGAACGAGCCGTAGTGCGCCGCCAGTTTTCGGCGCACCAGGTGCTGCTCCATGGCCTTGGCCAAGCCCTTGCTGGAGTCGAAAGCGAAGATCCCCACGTTCGGGTCATAGAAGTAGTAGCGACGGCCTTCGGGGCCCTGGGTACTGCCCACCATCATCGAGTGGTTCTGGGTGTTGAGGGCATACATCGAGTCGCCGCTGCCGTTGGCCAGCCGGGCCACCACGTCGGACAACTGGAACTGCCCCAGCGCCTTGGAGGCCTGGACCGCGTCGACATTGGAATGCAGCCGGATCAGGCTGTTCTTGAGCAAGGTCGAGCTGCCCGCCTGGGGATCGGCCGAGGCCAGGAACAGCTTTTGCACCAGGCTGTTGACCCCCGCCTCGCCGCCCCTGGCCAGGGCGACGGCCATGGCCCTGACCAGCGGGTAGCAGCGGCCTCCGGAGCGGTCCCCCACCAGCGACAGGTAGAAGTCCTGGGGCGCCAACTGGCCGAAGACACTGCCGGCGCCCCGGAAGTCTTCACTGAGGGTCGCGGTCTGGCGCAGCACCTTGTCGATGTATTCGGCCTGGCTGGTCTCACTGATGCGGGCACTCAGGGCGCCACGCTGCCCAGGCGTGAGCTGGCCGTCGAGAAACAGGCGCTTCATCTCCAGGGCCGACTTCTTGTCGTCCAGCCCGGGGATCTTGATCTCGCGAAAATCCCGCACGCCGTCACTGAATGCCGTGCCCCGGGCCCCGCGCTGATAGGCCTCGGCAATGGCGTAGCGCTCGCCCACGCTGGTGCTGCGCTCATCGCCCCCGCCCTGGATCGCCGTGTCGTCGGTGCGCACCACCGCAGCACTGCCCTGCTTGGCCTGGATCTGCTGCCAGAGCCAGGTCTTTTCCACCGAAGCGGCCTCACGCAACACCGGTTCGTACTGCGCCCGGTAGAAATCCTGCGTGAGGTTGAGCTGCTTGATCTGCTGGTCGATCAGGCTCTTGTCGCTGGCCCCGCGCCGCTGCTCCTGGAGTTGATAACGCTGGTTGCCGAGCTGTTCGATGTCGGCGCTGACCTTGGCCTGGACCGCATCGCGCAGCCGGTTCCAGGCGGCAATGGCCGGGTGCTCGGGAGAAAAGTCGCCGCCGCTGTAGACGCCATCGGCCACCCCTTCAGTGGACACGCCGAACTGGGTCGCCACCTTCTTCAGGTTCTGGTGCACCTGTTCGCGGTATTCGGCGAACTGGGTCCGGTTGCGTTCCTGCACCTGGCTGTCGGCGGTCTGGATGGCAAGCGGCTCTACACCCTCGCGCAACTTCGGCCAGACCATCTGCCCTTCGCGCTGGTACTCCTGGCGCTGGAACACCAACTGCCACTGGCCGTCGACGACCTGCATGTACGCCGCAGCCAGGCCCTCGGCGGTGCCGGCCACCTGGTAGTCCTTGTAGTCGACCGCCATCACCACGTTGTCGTACAGCAGCGAACTGTTGACCCGACCGTCGTGATAGACCCGATAGGTAGTGGCGTCCAGGCTGGTCACCACCAGCGAGCAGCCCGACAAGGTGCCGGTAAAGAGGAAGCTGCCCGCGCGCGCCTGCTTGGGAATGTCCACATAGGCCGGCGCGGCGTTCGCCTGGTTCGGCCCGTTGTAGCCGAGAAAATACGCCGGCACGCTGTCCGGGCTCCCGGCGCTCACGGAGTTGGCGCTGTGCTCGGTGTATTCGAGCTCATACAGCCTGGGCGCGACTTCCACCAACTGCACATTGCCCTGGGCCGGCAAGCGCCCCGCCTTGACCAGGGCCTCGGCACTGAGGGTGTGGGTCTGGGCGAACTGCACCGGGTCGGCGGCAAACTGGTGAATGTCGGCGCTGCCCTGGCGCGGTTCGAAGCCGGCTCCGAGCGATGCCAGCCCGGTCTTGAGTTGCCGGTCCTTGGCGGCCTGCCCCAACAGCGCGGGCAGCGGCCCCAGGTCGGTGAAGCGCGGTGGATGAAACTCCTCGCTCGGCGCCAGGCCTTGATTGACGATGGGCAGGACCCGGGCCATCACGGCGTCGTACAGCTCCCCATGCAAAGCCTCCCGGCGCCCTTGGGCACGGTAGCGGTCGAAGGTCTGCAGCAGGTCCTTGCCGATGCTGTCCGGCCCCTGGGGTTCATAACGGGCGGCGACATACAGGGTTTCGAAGAACGAGTGGTAGCCGTTGCGGATCATGAAGGCCGCGTTGGCCATCTGGAACTGCCAGTACTGCTTGATGCTCGGCGCGCTACCGAACAACTCCGGCAAGGCATTGCTGACGGTCTGGGTAGTCCCGGAAATGCCCCCCACGAACGGGGTGTCCAGGTCGCTCATGTAGCGTGTGGCTTCATTGTTCGGATCGGGGCGGAACTGGCTGTAGCTGCGGTACTTGTCGTCCTGGATCAGCAGCGCGGCATCGGTCCGGGCCTGCTCCGGGTGGGTATTGAGGATCAGGTAGGGGTCGGGCTGGTTCAGCCGGTTGTTGATCATGACCTTGTCGGCGCCGGTTTTTGGCGTCAGCGCGGCATGGGCATTGACCGGCACCGCGGCTTTGGAAAAACTGTCGGCCACGGGGCGCAGGGCATGGAACAACGCCTGCTTGCGCAGGCTGCGGCCCTGGTCGCCGGACAACAGCGCCTCGACCGTCGGCCGCAACGCGACGTCGGCCGGCGCCAGGCCCTGGGGGCCGCTCAACAACAGGTTCAGCAGTTTGCTGTCCAGGCCGCGCTCCACCGCCACCTGATCGAAGACATGCACCTTCGGGTTGCCTGGATGCTGCCCGGCGTTGGCGCTGGCCACTCGCTGTGTTTCCATCTCGATCGCCTGGGTACGCCACTGTTCATACAGCGGTGCCAGCAGCAATTTGGCCTGGGCAATGTCGCTCTGCAGATAACCGCCTTGCAGGACTTTGCTCAGCGCCTGGTTCTTCACCAGGTTCTGCCCCAGGCCGAACAGCAGCTCATCGTTGTCGTGGCTTTGCCAGACCGACGCGGCGAAGGCCTGTTCCCACAGCACCTTGTTCAGGTTGTTGCCCTTGATATCCCGCAGGCTCGGGCGGCTGTGTTGCGCCAGCAGCACCCCCGCCGGGGTGATGTGGTTGCGTTCGAGCAGGCGCGTCAGCTGTTGCACGAAGGTGGCGCGCTCGCTGCTGCCTGCGAACAGCCGGCTGGCCTTGAAGCCCTCACCGCGCAGTTGTTCCAGGCGCTCGAAAAACGCCGCGTTGTATTGATACAGGGTCTCGGTCTGGGCCTTGCTCAGGTGGCTGCTGCTGACCTTGTCGCCCTCGACGGTCATCACGGCAAAAGGTGTCGCCGAACGGTAAGCGTCACCCTGGGGCATTTCCAGCAGGTACTGATGCTCGGCAAAGCCGACCGAGCGTTCCAGCTCATGAATATTGACGAACAGGCCGTCGCGGTCCGGGTGGTAGCTGTTCTGCCGATAGTCTTCGACGCCCAGGGTCTGGAAGCTGGTGATGTCCGCGTTCTGGTTGATCAGTTCGCTCAAGGCGCCAGCCAGGGGCACTTCACGGGTCACGCTGGTGCCGGGCGACTGGCCCGAGACCTGGATGCCGACCTGGTTGGGCACTTTGCGATCGACGCCGGTCAACAGCAGCTTGCGGCCGTTGCTCAACACCTGGGCCTTGAAGCCTTCGCGCAGGGAGCTTTCCGACACCAGGTGGTTGGCGAAGTACTGCTCGACGAACCCGGTCTTGACCAACACCGAGCGAATCGGTGCATAGGTCGGCGAGCGCATGGACGGTGGCTCGCTCTTGAGCCGGTACTGTTGCTGCCAGGCCAGGGAACGGGCGGCGGTGCCAAAGGAGAAATTCAGCACGCCGTCGGTGGGCACCACCAGCCGGCCGTGCTCCAGGTAGAAGTCCTTGAAGCGGCCATCGGTGCTGGCATTGACCAGCGCCACGTTCATGCGGATGTAGCCCGGGCGCTCCTCCATCATCAGCAGTGAAAGGTTCACCGGCAGCTCGTCGGAGGCCCGGGGCGGCTTGGCCAGTGCCGCCAGGCTCGCGGCCTGCTGCTGCGGGGCGGCCTTGAGCCAGGCGTTGTAGCGGGTACTCACCTCCTTGTAGGCCTGCAGCTCGGAGAACAGGGTCACGTAGGTCTGGCTGAAGGTGGAGTCGGCCACCTGCAGGCTCAGGTGCTTCTCCAGGCGGTTGATCCGGCCCTTGAGCTCTTTCTGCTTGGCCGGCGCATCGGCTTGCAGGACCTCGGCCTTGGCGCCACCGGGACTGAGCAGCCGCAGGGCCTTGTTCCAGGTGCTGTCATAGTGGCTGATCGCCGTGTCCTGACGGCTGTACAACAGGATGTCACGGTCCAGTTGCTGCTTGTAGGCAATGGTGGCCGGCGTGTCGGCGATGGCCTTCATTTCTTTGCGGCGTTGTTGCAGCACCTGCAACTGGTCGCCCACCGAGACCGGGTTGTCCTGCATCTGGTAGTGCTGGGCGGCCAGCACGCTCAGGGTGCTCTGCTGCATTTCCAGCAGGCGCTCGCCGACCTGGCCGATGTACGCGGCACGCTCGTCGGCGCTCATGTTGAACCATTCGGTTTGCCGCCCTGCCGTCTTGATCTGTTGGTCGATCAGGGTATTGAGCAGGCGCGTGAAGTCCTTGGACATAAAAGCCATTGCAATGATCCTTTGTCTGTTTTGAGCCAAGCCCTGCGTCTCGCGAAGGGCTGCCTAGGGGTATGGAACTGCGGGGTGGGGAGACATGACGGGTGGGCGAGTCCTCCTGCCGTCGGTGGGGTCAGTCCTTCATCTGCAGCGCCCACTGCCGGGCATACAACCCGTTCAGGGCGAGCAGCTGTTGGTGTGTGCCTTGTTCGAGCACCCGGCCCTGATCGATGACCAGAATCCGGTCCGCATGGCGCAGGGTATTGAGGCGATGGGCGACGCTGATCACCGTGCGGCCGTGGACGATGCCCTGCAGGTTGGCCATCACCGCCGCTTCCGACTCGTAGTCCAGGGCACTGGTGGCTTCGTCCAGCAACAGGATGCCGGGGTTGGTCAACAGGGCCCGGGCCAGGGCAATGCGTTGACGCTGGCCGCCGGAGAGCTGGCCGCCACGCTCGCCCACCTCGGTCTCGTAGCCCTGGGCCAGGGCCTCGATAAAGGACGCCGCCCCGGCCAGACCGGCGGCGTGCCGCACCTCGGCGTCGCTGGCTTGAGGCCGGCACAGGCGGATGTTCTCGGCAACGCTGCCGGCGAACAACACGCTTTCCTGGAGCACCACGCTCATGTTGCGGCGCAGGGCCACCGGATCGGCGATGGCCAGGTCGATGCCGTCCACCAGCACCCGGCCGTGCTGGGGCACATAGAGGCGCTGCAGCAGGCGGGTCAGGGTCGATTTGCCGGAACCGGAAGGCCCGGTGATGCCGACGAACTCGCCCGGCTGGATCTCCAGATCCAGCTGGCGCAGCACCTCCTGGCCGTCTTCCTCGTAGCGAAAACGCACCCCCTGGAAGCTCACCCCGCCCTGCAACGCTGGCACCGAGGCCAGGCCGCCGCTGCCGCTTTCACAGTCGCTGTCGAGAATGTCCCCCAGGCGGCGCAGGGAAATCAGCGTGTGCTGGAAGTCCTGCCAGACCTGGGCCAGACGCAGGATCGGCTCCACCACATGCCCGGCCAGCATGTTGAAGGCCACCAGTTGGCCGGGGCTCAACTGGCCATCCAGCACCAGCATCACGCCCCACCACAGCAACAGCGCTGCGGTCAGCTTCTGGATCAGGCCGATGCCCTGCCCGGCCCAGATCCCGACGATGCGGGTGTGGAACGCCGCACGCACATAAGCCGCCAGCTGGCGCTGCCACTGCTGCTGGAAGGCGCTTTCGATGGCCCCGGTCTTGATAGTCTCGATGCCGGTCACGGTCTCGGTGAGAAACGCCGTGTTGGCCGCATTCAACTCGTATTCGCGCAAGGCCCGGCTGCGCAGCAAGGGGCCCACGCACAGCCAGAAGAGGAAATACAGGGCCAGGGAGCCCACAACCACCCAGGTCAGCAGCGGTGCGTAGCTGTACATCACGGCGATGAACAACCCGCAGAACGCCAGGTCCAGCACCAGGGTCAAGGCCGAGCCGGTAAGAAACTGGCGGATCTGTTGCATCTCACCGACCCGGGCGATGATCTCGCCGCTCTGGCGCCGCTGGAAATAACCCAGCGGCAACTGGATCAGATGCTGGTACAGGCGCGCGGACAGCTCGGCGTTGATCTTGCTCGCCACATTGCTGAACAGCCAGGACCGCAACAGGCCGAACAAGGGCTCGAACAGCGCCAGGGCCAGCATGGCGATCCCCAGCACTTGCAGGCTCGACAGGCCGCGACTGACCAGAACCCGGTCGATGATGTTCTCGAACAGCAGCGGCGTGACCAGCGCTACGCCTTGCAGCATCAGCGACACCAGCAGCACGCTGCGAAACTGGCGCCCATGCTTGAGGATCGACGGCAGGAACCAGGAGACGCCGAAACCACCCGTCTTCAGCTGCACATGCCGCTCGGCCAGCAGCAACACCTCTCCCTGTCCCTGATCATGGCCTTGCCAGAGCGTCGCCAGCTCCTGGCGCGACAGGGTCTGGCATTGCCCCTGCAGCGGCCAGAACACCCGGACCCGGTCGCCCTCCACCGCGTCCAGCACCGCCCAGCCCCGCGTGGTGTCCAGCAGCGCCGGCAGCGGCAGGTGATGCAAACGCTGCACCCGGCTTTGCACTGCCCGTGCGCGCAGGCCGATCCAGCCGGCGCAGCGCCGCAGGTCAAGGCTGTCGGCCGGACCTTCAACCCGTCCCAGGCGGTGAGTCAGTTGCGCCACGCTGATGCTCAGGTCAAAGCGCCGGGCGGCCCAGGCCAGGGCGTGCAGGCCGGTGTCGAGCATTGTCGGTGAGGGTTCAGAAGCGGCATCGAAAGCGCGGGTCATGCTCAACGCTCCCGCAACGCTTCGGACTGATACTCGCGAATCGGGCTCAGCAGGTAATTGATCACCCGCCGCTCGCCGGTGCGAATCTCGCCGGTCACGCTCATCCCCGCCTGCAAGGGCATCCAGCCCTGCCCTGCGGCAATGGCCGCACGCTCCAGGCGAATCCGCGTGGGGAACACCAGCCCCAGCTGTTCGTCCTTGATGGCGTCACCGGAGACATGGGCCACGGTGCCGCGCAAGGTGCCGTAGCGGGTATAGGGAAACGCATCCACCTTGATCTCCACGGGCTGGCCGGCCCTGACGAAACCGACGTCCTTGTTCAGCACCATGACCTCGGCATCCAGCTCGGCCCCCTCGGGCACGATCACCAGTAACTGCTGCGCCGCTTGCACGGCGCCGCCCAGGGTATGCACCGCCAGTTGCTGGACCACACCGTCCACCGGCGCCAGCAGGGTTTGCAGGCGCTGCCGGTCGCGGCCACGGATCAGTTGCTGCTCGAGCACGGCGATCTCCTGTTGGCTGCGGTTGAGCAATTCATGCTGTTCGCGCTGGGTCCTGGCCAGGAAGCTGTCGCGCTGCTCGCGACGGTTCTGCGCCTGGGCCTTGAGCACCTGCAGTTCGGCCTGCTGCTGGGCCAGCGAACGCTCGACGTCCAGTTGCTCCTTTTCCTGCTCAAGCAATTCCACCAGGGGCATCAGCTGTTCGGCGGCCATCGCCCGGCGTGCATGGAGCCGTTTGCGCACATTGCTGGCCAGCTTGCCCAGGGCGCTGATCTCGCTGCCCCGGGCCCTTTGATTGGCCTGGTTGATGGCGATTTCGGCGTTGAGGCTGTCCAGGTTGGCGCTGATTTCCTTCCAGGTACTGAGCAGTTGCTCCCGGGCCGCCGCGACCTGCTGTGCATCCAGGCCAGCAGGCGTCTGGTAGCTGTGCAAGGGGTCCGGGGTCAGCAGTGCACGGGCCCGGGCCAGTTCCAGACGCTTGAAGTCCAGTTGCGTGCGCAACTCGCTCAACTCGGCGTCGATGCCGATCGGGTTCAGCGCCACCAGCACCTCGCCGGCCTTGACCCGCTGCCCGTCACGCACATGGATGGCCCGAACTTCACCCGCCTCGTGCGCCTGGATCACCTTGGTGTAGCTGGAGACCATGAGGCGCCCGGCGGCACTGGCATGAATGTCGAGAAAGCCGAGGATCGCCCAGCCCAGGGCCAGCAGGATCGCCAGGATCAGCAGCAGTGCCGTGCCACGTGCCCAGGGCGCGGGTGGCCGCTCGACAATTTCCAGGTAGCCGGGTTGGAACTCGTATTCGTCGCGGCTGCGCTTGAGCAGCGTCCGCGCGTCACCCAGGCGCTGCCAGGCGCGGCGTAAGCGAGACAACAGCGCACCGGACCTCATGACGCCTCCTTGCACAGCGCCTGTTGCAGCGCCCACAGGCGCGAGTAGCAACCGCCGTTGGCCAAGAGTTGCTGGTGGCTGCCCGATTCACTGATGCGCCCCTGTTCCAGGGCGATGATGCGTTGGCAATGCCGTACCGCAGACAGGCGATGGGCAATGATGATCACCGTGCGTCCCTGGGCGATGCTCGCCATGTTGTCCTGGATCAGCGCCTGGGATTCGTCATCCAGGGCGCTGGTGGCTTCGTCGAAAATCAGGATGCGCGGGTCGCCCATCAGTGCCCGGGCTATGGCGATGCGTTGCCGCTGGCCGCCGGACAACGAGCTGCCGGCTTCGGCCAGCACCGTGTCGTAGCCCAGGGGCAGGCGCAGGATGAAATCATGGGCACCGGCCAGGCGCGCCGCGGCGATCACGCTTTCCAGGGAGGAGGTGGGATGGCGCAGGGCGATGTTGTGGCGCACGCTGCGGTTGAACAGGTAGTTTTCCTGGAGCACCACGCCAATCTGGCTGCGCAACCAGGCCGGCTGCAACTGATCCAGGGGCAAGCCGTCGATCAGGATGCGCCCGCCATCGGGGGTGTAGAGTTTCTGCAGCAAGCGGGTCAGCGTGCTCTTGCCGGACCCGGACGGCCCGACGATGCCCAGGGTCTGCCCCGCGGCGATCTGCAAGTCCAGGCCGCGCAGCACCCACTCAAGTTCCGGGCGGTAGCGGAACACCAACTGTTCGATGCGCACTTCGCCACGCAATGCCTGGGTCGGGCGCAGATCCCCCTCGGCCTGCTCCACCGGCAGATTGAGCATGTCGCCCAGCTTGTCCACCGATACCCGCACCCGGACGAACTGCTGCCAGACCTCGATCAGTTTGGCCACGGGCTGGCTGACGTGGGACAGCATCATGTTGAAGGCAATCAACTGGCCGATGCTCATCTGCAGGTCGATGACCCGGCTAGCGCCCCAGCAGATCACCGCCACCGCGGTGACTTTCTGCAACAGCATCACGGTCTGGCTGATGGCGCTGCCCAGGGTCTGGCTGGCAAACCCGGCCTCGACCATCTGCGCCGTCTGCGACTCCCAGCGACGCTGCATGCGCGGCTCCACCGCCAGGCTCTTGATGGTTTCGCTGCTGCTGACGCTTTCATTGAGAAAGGCGGTGTTGCGCGCCGCACTGTAGAACTGGCGCTCGATGCGTTTCTCCAGCGGGCCGGTGCTGAACCAGGCCAGCAGCGCATACAGGGGCAGGGTCAGCAGCACCAGCAGGGTCAACGGCCAGGAAATCCAGGCCATGACCGCAAAAAACACCAGGGTGAAGGCCACGTCGACACACAGGGTCAGCAGCGAGCCGGTGAGGAACTCGCGGATGCTGTCCAGCTCCTGGACCCGGGTGATGATCGCCCCCACCTGGCGTTGCTTGAAGTACAGCAGCGGCAGGCCCAGCAGATGGCGCAAGAGCTTGACCCCAAGGCCGATGTCGATGCGGTTGGCGGTGTGCGCCGCCAGGTATTCGCGCAAGCCCTTGAGCAGCACCTCGAACAGGCCCACCACCACCAGGGTCATCACCAGCACGTCGAGGGTCGACAGCGCCCGGTGCACCATGACCTTGTCCATCACCGCCTGGAAGAACAACGGCGTCGCCAGGGCCAGCACCTGCAGCAACAGCGAGCACAGCAGCACTTCGCCGAGTATCCGCCGATGGCGCAGCAGCTCCGGTACGAACCAGGACAGATCGAAGCGCAAACCGCTCTGGCGCAGGCGAATCACCTCCCCGCTCCACTGCTCGGCCAACTGCTGGCGATCGAGCATGTCCGGGGTCGGCATTGAAGGTCGCTGCACCAGCGCCTGGGTGTCCGAGAGCCGCGCCAGCAGCATGAATTCGCCACTCTGATTGCGCCAGGCAAGGGGCAGCATCTTTGGGGTCAGTCGGGTCAGCGCCAGGCGTTCCAGGCGCAGATCGACACCGGCGTTGCGTGCATAGTCCCTGACCGCCTGGCGCAGGTCCCGCGAAGGGTCAGGGTCCAGGGATTGCGGGGCCGCGGCTTGCGGTACGCGTTCCTGGGTCAGTTGCAGCAGCAGATGGCAGCAGGCCAAGGCTGAGTGAACGGCCGTATCGGCCGCGGATGATGGGGCAGACAGCGCTGTCATAGCGGAACATTCGCTGAGGACAGGCTGCGGGTTGTTGCAGTATTGACTGGCATAGACCGCTCGTTGCTTGCTCCAGGGAGCATGGAGGCACGAACGCAGTCTGAGTCAGCCAATTACGAATGATAATCAGCAGTTTGATTGAAGCGTTTTAACTAAAACTTAAGGCTGTCCCGCAAAAGCCCCGCATGTTCATACGGCGCATGCAGAGAACCCTGGCCCCAGGCTGGAGAGGGAGGCGAGAGTGGCGAGAGTGGCGAGGCTACTGATACAGCGCTGCCCACGGCTGTTCAACCTGAGTGTCAGCGCGTACCAGTCGCTGCCCTCACTGGTTGCGCCAGCCCTGAACGGTGATGGCAATCAGCGGTCAAAATAATCCGTCAAATCCATCCATCTCTGCACATAACCCTCTAATCTTGGCGGCACGTTTTGCAGGTCGTTGCGGTCGGTCTTTGTACGTGTCGAATACGCAGCGTTAATCCGAGAGCATGAAATGCCACTGTCTGTTGAGTTACTGCCATGACTCATGTGAGTCAATCGTTGCGCCAGCGGGGGGCGCTGATCCTGACGATGCTGCTCGCTCTGATGGTCTTGGGGCCCTCAGTGTCTGGCGCCGAGTCCCGTAGCTTCGACCTGTACATCGCCGAAGCGCCGCCTTTATCGATGCTGGAGCAGACCGGCCTGCATGGCATCGTCGGTGATGCGACGTCGGAAGCGGCGACCCGGGCCGGATATACGCTGCACTTTATCGAAGTGCCCTGGGCACGAGCCCAGCAAAGCGTACGCAAAGGCGTCGACAAGCTGATCATTCCCCTGTCGCGCACGCCGGAAAGAGAAGCCGATTACACCTGGATCGCGCCCATCATGACCATGGACAGAGCCTTCTTCAGCCTGCACACGCGCGTCGAAACCCTGCAGCAGGCACGGGAAACCTTCGCTCGGATCGCCGTTGGCCGAGGCAGTGCCCAAGAGCAGAAGCTTCGGGCTGAAGGCTTTGGCGACAACCAGATCTATCCGTTTGAAATTGGCGAGAACCCGGCTCAACTGCTGCTGATGGGACGGGTCGACGCCTGGTTCAACGGCATTCCCGAAACCCAGAGCATCTGGCGCAAGGTGTCGACTCAGCCGTTGCAGGTCAGTCCGGTCTTTATGAGCACCGATCTTTACCTGGCCTGCTCCAGAAACTGCAATGCGACACTGGTGCGCAAGCTGCGCGCGGCGGTCGAGGGGCTGCGCAAGGACGGCACGATAGAGAGAATGCGAAAATCCTACCTCGACGCTCCCTGACCGGCCCCTGTGCTGCGCAGAACCCGGGCCGCGTTGGCATAGCCGGCGTCCCGATCCTGCAAGCCTCTGCAAAGCACCGCCGCGGGTCCGCAGCACGCGCTTGCCGATGCTCCTCAACGCGAGAGCATGAACGTCTCGTACTCCAGGTCATCCAGCGCCGTCGACAGCCGCGTCAGCCCCAGCAGCACGCAGATCAGCAGCGACAGGGTAAAGCCATAGCCGAAGAAGCTCGGCCCCAGGTGCAGGCTGAGCAGGGTCAGGGCGGCATTGAGGGCCACGAACAGCAGGCACAGCTCCAACACGATGGCGCGTTTGTCGAGGTAGAAGAACACGTTGAGAATCGCCATGAACACCACCTGGATGCTCACCCCGATCAGGTCGATGTAGAACAGCGGCAGGTAGTAGCTGGACATCCCCAGCCACTCCAGCAGGCGCGGGCCGAAGAGGAACAGCAGGACCACCGTCAGCCCCTGGACCTTGCAGATTTCCAGCAGGCCCTGGCGGATCGAGAAGGTCATCTCGGCCTTCAGCGAACCGATGTGCTGCAAGGTCTCGCCATCGCGCACGGCACGGAACAGGCGGTCGTACCATTCGGCGAAATCGGTTTCGATGCGCACCAGGAACACCGCCATCCCGGGAATGATCGCCAGGTAAGCGAGGAAGATCGGCAGGTCGTAGAGAATTGACGCGCGCATCGGCCCGATCACCTGGCTCGAAGTTTCCGGGTTGAACCAGAAGATGAACTTGTCGATCCAGATCCCCAGGTTGTAGCAAAGCCCGGTCAGCAGCAGGCTGACAAACACCTGGCGGCGGTCGAGAAAGTCGAATGCCACCAGCTTCTCGGCCCGGTACTCGCGCAGGATGTCGTAGAGAAACAGGAACAGCAGCGTGCTGTGCCCTAGCAGCAGCGCCAGCAACAGCCCTTCCATGCCCATGTAGCGCAGGTAGAAGGCGCTGCCGACCATCAAGCCATACCCCACCAGCATCACCAGAAGGATGCGGTTATAGGCCTTCATCCCCGAGAGGAAGATGATCACCAGCCACAGGTTGCACAGCACCACGAAGTTGGCCAGGGTCAGCAGGCGGTAGATCAGCGCCTGGTCGAACAGGGTCACCAGCAGCAGGATGCCCAGCGCCCCGGAGCCCAGGGTCACCAGCAAGAGTACGCCCACCAGGTTCGGCAGGATCTGCTCGTACTTGCGCTCGAACAGGCGGTCGGACACGAAACGGGTGAAAAACAGCTGCAGGCCGCCGGTCAGGATCAGCGACGTGGCCATCAGGTAGGTGACGGTGATCAGGAACTGGCGGATCAGGACCTCCGGCACCACCAGCCCGAGGCTGATCACCCCCACCAGCATCACGCTGAGGATCGACAGCACCCAGGGCCCGGAACTGATCAGGCCGGCATAGACATAGGCGTGCAGGGTCGCCGTGTAGGAGTCGCGGGAGAGAATCTTGCGCAGTTCGAAACCGATGCCGGCCATTTACACAGCCTCCTTGTGTGGGGTGCCGATGGCCGTGTGATAGAGCGTGCGATAGCGGTCGAGCATCAAGCGCTCGCTGTAGTAGCGATGTACCCGCAACAGGCCCGCCGCCTGGGCCGCTTGCCAGCGTGCGGGGCTGCGCAGCAGGTCGATGATCGCCTGGGAGGTGGCCTGCGGATCGGCGATCGCCACCACTTCCCCGGCCCGCCCCAGGTCCCGGTCGGCCGCCTCGCCGCCCTCGATCAGCTCGCGGCAGGAGCCCACGTCACTGCTGACCACCGGCGTGCCGGCAGCCCAGGCTTCGAGAATCACCAGGGGCTGGGCCTCGCTGATGGAGGTCAGCACCATCAGGCCCAGTTGCGGCAGGATGTCCTGGATTTTCTGGAAGCCCAGGAACAGTACCTTCTGCTCCAGCCCCAGGCTCGCCACCAGGCTGCGGCACTCGGCGACGTACTCCGGGTCTTCCTCTTCCGGCCCGACGATCCAGCCTTCGACCTCGGGCATCACGCTGACCACCCCGCGCATGGCCCGCAGGAAGGTCTTGACGTCCTTGATCGGCACCACCCGGCCGATCAGCCCGACCACCGGCGCAATGCCTTCGGCCCGGGCCTCCAGGGCCTGGGTCCAGAGCTGCAGGTCGATGCCGTTGGGGATCACCTGGGTGCGCTCGGGGGGCGCGCCGTCCTTGATCTGGCGTTGGCGGTTGCCGTCGTACAGGGCAATGATCTGGTCGGCGCTTTCATAGACCAGATGCCCGATGCGTTCGAAGAAACGCACCCAGAGCATGCGGATATAGCCGGAGCCGGAATCCATGCTGTCGTTCAGCGCCTGGTTGCTGCTTTCGGCGATCCAGCTGGCCTGGGCCAGGTCGATCTTGCGCTCCTTGGTGTAGATCCCGTGCTCGCTGAGCAGGAACTGGCAGCCCCACAGCTGCTTGAGAATGCAGCCCACCAGCCCGGCGTAGCCGGTGGAAATCGAGTGCAGCACCCGGGCCCGCGGCATGTGCCGGGCGGCATTGGCCAGCATCAGCAAGGGCGACTGCATGGTGCGCAGGGTCCAGAAGTAGTTGACGAAGGACGGATCGGCGCAGTGCTGCTCGTAGCCTTCGGTCAGCGCTTCCCAGCTGGGCCGGCTGTAGAGCACGTCGTCCAGGGTGATGCGCCCCTGGGCCAGGGATGCCAGCACTTCGATGCCCAGCTCGGCGGCGGGCTTCTGCGGGTTGTGCAGGTAGCGGTACAGGTTGCTCAGTTCCTCCAGGGACGCGCTGTGGGCCTCGCGCTTGTGCCTGGGGTTGCGCCAGGCCTCTTCCAGGTACACCTCTTCGATATGCACGACGTTGGCCGGAATCTCATAGCGGCGCTGACCATAGGCCTCGCGCTGGCCGCCAATGAACAGCACCGAAAACTGCAGCTGCGGCAGGCCGAGGATCATCTGGTGGATCCAGCTGGACACGCCACCACGCACATAGGGCCAGGTGCCCTCGAGCAGCAGGCAGACATCGGCGATGGGGGTTGAGTCGGGGGTTTTCTTCATGTCCAGGTCCTTACCAGCCCGGCAAAGGGCGGACGTTGCTGCATTTGCGCCGGCAGGCTTCGCAGCAGCCCGGGAATCTCGGCATAGCGGCCGGTTTCAAAGGCGATTTCGGCGCGGAACGGCAGGACCTTGGCCGGGTCCATGCCCGCCTCCTCGGCCTGGTGCATGTGCAGGCGCGCCTTGCCGACGTCACCGCGTTCAAGGGCGATGCGCCCGGCCAGCAACAGCAGCTCGCCGCCCTCCCCCAGCTTCAGCGCCTGTTCGGCATGCTCGCCGGCCTGGCCCAGCACGTGCTGCTGCACACTGCCCTGGGCCAGGCCCAGGTAGGCCAGTTCCCAGTACCAGCGGGCCAGCGTCGCGTGCAAGGCTCCGGCCTTCTGCGGCGCCGCGCCGGGCAGTTGTTCCAGGGAGGACTGGATCCGCTGGTTGATGTCGGTTTCCTGCTTGTCGAGCATCGAATACGCCAACAGCCGCACATCGTCGCTCGGGTCGCCCAGGGCCAGCTTGAGGATCGGCACCGCTTCCTTGCCCGGCATCCGCCGGGTGGCGAGCAATGCCGCCAGGCGCTGGTCGGGGTCCGGCGCATGACGCAAGACATCCTGCAGCCCGCTGTCACCGAAGGTGGGCGAATGCAGTTGAGTCTGAGCGCGAAACGGCAGGTCGGGAATGCCCACCGCCTGCCACGTCTGCGCCTCGCGCTTGCGCGGCAGGTACAGCGCCGGAAAGATCGCGGCAATCACCCCGACGGCCCCGATCAGCGGCACAAAGAACGCCAGGCTGAAGATGAACAGCGGGCTCCATGGCAACGGCCGGCGATAACGCGCCGGCAGCAGCAGCCAGACCGCCGCGGTCAGCAGGCCACAGGCGATGCCATGGGTCATTGCATACAGCAGCGCGGTCTGCAGGTCGGGCAACTGCGCCGTCAGGCTGGCCCAGCTGCCGATCTCGAGAAACAGCGCTCCGCTAAACAGCCACTTGCTGATCATTCAGGCCACACTCGTTGTATAGGAAGTTACGCAGCCCATCGCGTTGCCGGGCCGACTCCAGGTCGTAGGGCAGTACCTTGACCCCCAGGCCGGCCAGCTCCACGCTCATGCCGAAGTGTTCGTGGACCAGCTTGCCCAGGCGTGCCAGGTAGCCCTGGGCGCCCTCGGCGCTGGTCAGCGGCAACAGCACCAGCAACAGTTCGTGCCCGCGTGCATTGGCCAGGCTCAGGTGCAGGTCCAGGCCACGCTGGCTACGCTCGAACAGCCGCGCCAGTTCATCATTGGGCTGGGTCAGCTCGAAGGCATAGAGGCAACCGGACAGGCCGTGGCGCTCGACATCCACCAGTGAACGCTTGAGTTGGCGGGTGAAGTGCTGGGCATCGGCGCTCTGCAGTTGCAAAACCTGCGGGTCCGGGTGCAGCAGGTCGGCGATATGTCCGGCCAGCAGGGCCAGCAGGCTGAGGGTGCGTTCCTGGAAGGCAAAGAACGGCATCTGCCGCACCGCCAGAATCGCCAGCACCTGGCCCTGGGTGTCCACCAGCGGAACACAGGCCTGCAAGGACGACACCGAGGCCTGGGCGCCGCTATCCAGCAGCTCCTCACGCACACTCACCAGCTCCTCGCGCTCCAGGCACATACGCACCAGCAGGTCCTGGCTGTCCAGGGGCCCCATGGTGCCGATCGAGGCCAAGAGGCTCAGCTGTGGCGCCGCACTGGCGCCCTGCTCCACCCGGTACAGCCCGGCCACCCGCAGCGAGCCGTACTGGCCGAGCAGGGTCAGCACCGGCTCGGCCAGCAGGCTCAGCGGGTCGCCGCCATTGGGCGCCGCGCGCAGCCGATCACGCAGGCCCAGCAGGGAACTGCGCAAGCTCTGGTCGCTGCCCGCCAGGCGCTGCTCCAGGCGGTCATGGGAGACCCGCAGAATCTGGTGCGCCCGGGTGAAATCATCGAGCCGGTACTGGCGGTACTCGTTGGCCATCTGCAAGCGCAGCAAACGCCGCTCCCAGAGGTCGCGCACCTCGCCCACCAGCATGCCGCAGACCAGTACGCCGACAATGTAGGACGGCGCGACCTGGGCGTAGCTCGCCAGCCCCGAATGACGCAGGGCAAAGAACGCCGCTACCAGCAGGCTGGCACTGATCAGGCCGCGGACAAACCCGTAGCGCACCCCCAGCAGCAGCGGCGCCAGCACCGACCAGGGAAACTCGCCCTGCACCTGCAAGGGGTCCTCGGGGGCCAGCCACAGGCCGACGCCGATGACCAGGGCGGTCACCAGAAAGGTTTCCAGCCAGGACGCCGGACCGCTGGCGCGGGGCGCCAGCGCATAGTCCATGTGTGGAGAGTTCATGGCAGTCACTCGATCCGAAGGCCACCGACAAGCTTGTCGAGCACCTTCTGGGCGGCCCCGGCCAGGCTTTCCCGGGACCAGCCGGCGCGGGCCCCGCTATTGCTCCACAGCACCTTGCCGGTACCGGCCTCGACCACCCGCAGGCTGATGCCCACCGCCGGTTCGCCATCCAGGCCGTTCTTGTACTGCCACTCCTCGACGCTGCCGGACACCACATAGTCGAGCTTCTGCTCCCGGGCCCAGTCCATGGCCCCGGCCAGACGCTCGTTGTCGTCGAGCAGGGCCTGTTCGCCCTGCCCCGCCGTACCGGTGTAGACCTGGGGTTGCAGGCCGCGGCTGCTCAGCACGCTGAGCAGAATCTGCTCACTGCGCTCGCCGGCCTGGGGTGTCTGGGAATAGTTGACCAGCGGCAGCACGCCCCAGCGCGCACTCTTGGACAACTCGGGGCTGCTTTGCCCGGTGAAGCTGCTGCACCCGGCCATCAGCAAGGCGACCATTGCCAGACTCACGCAACGAATGGATTGCATAAGGTTTACTCCTCTTTGAATTCCATGATCAGCGTCCGAAACGCACGCTGTAGCTGACACCTGCAGTGCCCCCGGACTTGCCTGCCCCGCCTTGCGGCGCGGACTGGTAGCCAAATGTCACTGCCAATTCGTCATCCCCTATCACCTCGGTGCCGACACCGGTACTGATGGCGTAGTTGATGGTGTTGTCGGTCCACTGCCAGCCGGTGCTGACATCCACCAGCCAGGTGTATTGCCCCCGCGTGCGGTTCAGCGCCCCCGGGAAACCGCGCCGCCAGGAACTGCCGAAGAACAGCTGGCCGTAGCGCTTCTGCAGCAGGGTCTGGCTGGTGATCTGCTCCGGATTGTCGAGATCGGCCCCGACCAGATCGATGCCTCCGCCCAGGGTATTGGCCAGGTCGGGCAGCGAGCGGTTGTTCAGGCTGTTCTGCTGGTAGTCGATACCGCTGCGCAATTCCCAGTTCGGCCCTTCGAACTGCAAGGTGTGGTCGAACTCGATCTTCAACGCCTGGCCGCTGCCCAGGTCATCGCCGCCGCGGGTCGAGAACCAGCGCTGGGCCAGGTTCCAGGACAACTGGTCACGGGCCGAATAGCGATGCCGGCCGCCCACCCAGACATCATCCTGCTGGCCGAAGGTGCGCATGTATCCGCTGTCCTCGTTCTTGCGGTGCCAGTCGGCACCGACGTCCAGCTCGTTGCCGCTGTCCAGTTGCCAGGTGCGGCTGGCACCCAGGCCGTTGCGGTCATCGTCCTTGCGCAGGCTGCTGTCGAAGATCAGCTTGTAGTTGCCGTTCTCCAGCTGGCGCTGCAAGGTCAGTTCGGTGTTGGTCTCATTGCCCAGGCGCGACTCATCCAGCACATCGCCGCTGTAGCGGCCCTGCTCCAGGACCAGCTTGGCGTACCAGTTGTCGTTCAGATAGCGCGCGGCGGTCAGGCGCGGGCCGTTGAACACCAGGCCGCCGTAGTCCTGGCGCTCCCAGGCGATTTGCATACCCTGGGGCGTGCGCTCCGTCATCTCGATGGCCTGGCGGCGCAGTTGCTCGCGCAGCGCCGCCGGTTGCTCGTCACCCAGTGCCGAAAGGCCCACCGCCAGCGCTTCGCCGCTGCGACCCAGGCTGTTCAAGGCCTCGACCTGCTGCGCCGGGTCCAGGTCGCCGCTGGCCACCAGGCGCTCCAGGGCCTGGCGATTGCTGCCGCGCAGGGCTTCCTGGATCTGCTCGTAGCGGCTGACTTTCAGGCCGCGGCTGCGGGCCCAGGCCAGCCACTCATCCTTTTGCGCCGACTGATTGAGGTCATCCAGGCGCGCGAGGAACTGATCGAACCACAGCTGCAGCATCGGCTTGGAGCCGTCCTGCCATTGCATGGCCTTGTTCTGCGCCTTGCGTGACGAATAGCTGCTGGCCAGCAGGCGCAGCCAGGTGGCATAGCCCTGGGGCGTGGCGCGGATCTGCTCCGGGCTGACCTGGCGATCGAGCCGCAGGCGCAAGCGCTGGGCCGAGTCGGCATAACCGGCGCCCTCCAGGGCATCGGCATAGGCGGCCTGGACCATCCAGTCCCGGGGGTTGGCCTGCAAGTACAGGCGATACCAGGCCAGGGCCTCGGTATTGCGCCCGAGCAACTGGCTGGCGGCGGCGAACGGCAGCCACAGGCTGCTGTCACTGCGGGCCAGGGAGCGCCATTGCTGCAACAGCGGCTTGATCTCGCCCGTGCGGCCCAGATCGACATACAGCCACAGCAGCCGCTCACGGAAGGTGTTGTCGTCCGGGAAGCGGCTCAAGCCCTGTTGATACAGGCGCAGGGCCAGATCGGTCTGGCCCTGCTGCACCGCCAGCGCGGCGCGGGCGGCCAGCACCTGGGACTGGTCGCTGGCCCCCGGGTACTGCTCGGCCTCCTTGAGCAAATCGACCACCAGAGGCCAGTCCTGGAGTTCCTGGGCCAGTTGCAGGGCGGCCACCAGGCGCTGCGGGCTGTGGCCCTGGCGCCAGCTGTCGACGGTCAATTGCAGGGCCTTGCGCGGATCGCGGGTGCGATACAGGGCAATCAGCTCGCTTTCGTCGCCTGTATTGAGTGAGCCCTTGATCGCCAGCATCTTCTCCAGCGCCAGCTGCAGCTCGTCGTCCAGTTCCAGGTCCCAGGCCAGGGCGGCGCGGGACTGCCAGTAGTTGAAGTCCTTGATCTTGTTGCCATCCACCGCGGTGATGACTTTCCAGGCCCCCTGGCTATCGAACAGCTTGAGGTGGTTGTTGGCCCAGTCCACACGTTCGGTGCTGGTGAGCGGATAGCGCTTGGCGAACTGGTTCCAGACCACCAGGCGCTGCGGGTACTGCTCGGTGTTTTCCAGGTTCTGCAACAGGCGCACCCAGGCCAGACGCTGTTTCGGGTATTTGGCGACATAGCGGCGCAGCCACTTTTCTGCCTCCTCGGGCGTCCCCCTGGACTCTTGCGCGTAGACCAGGGCATCGAGCTCGACGTTGGTCAGGGCGCGGCTGTCCATGATCCCCGCCAGCAGTAGGATGCCCCGATCGAAGTCGTAGGTCTGCATCGCCAGGCGCCAGGTGTGCTCGAACTGCGCCGGGTCCTTGCTTAGCGTGCTCAGGCTGATCCAGTAGCCCAGGGCGGCGGCCGAGTCGCCCTGCCATTCGGCGAGATGGGCCATCTGCTCCAGCAACTGCGGGTCATCCGGTCGCTGTTCGAGCAGTTGCAGGCCCACCGCATGGGCGCCGGCCAGGTCACCGAAGGCCAGGCGCTGCTTGAATTCCTTGGCGAGGATTTCCGGGCTGTCGGGCTGCACCTTGCGCCAGGCACTGAAGAACTGTTCCGCCAGGTCCACGCGGTTGTGCGCCACGGCCACATCCACGCCGCGGTCCAGCAGCGCCGGTTCGAATTCCACGTCCGGCTGTGCGGCCAGCTCTCGGGCCAGCAGCTCCACTGCCTGATCGCCGCGATCGGCCGCCACCAGGGTGGTGAAGGCCTGTTGCAGAAACTGCCGACGCGCCTCGGGGGTCTGGCTGGCATCAAGCAACTGCACATAGAGATCGGCCGCGCGCCCCGGCTGTTCGCTGGCCTGGTACCACTTGGCGGCTTCAGGCAGCCACTGCTCGCGCCGTGTCGGGTCGCGCCGCGCCAGCTCGGCATAGGCATCCGCCGCCAGCCCCGGGGCCTGGGCGCTCAGGGCCAAAGTGGCCAGGCGCTCGAGTTGCGGCGATGGCAGCGGCTTGTAGTCAAAGGCCTTGAAACGTTCGGCCAGGGCCTGCAGGGCCGCGCTGTCGGTGCTGTTGTTCAGCGCCAGGGCATCGAGCTGCAAGCGGTAGTAGGCCTTGAGCGCCGGATCGGGCCGCTGCCACTGGGCCAGGTGTTTTTCCGCCTTGGGGTAGTCCCCCAGCTGAATCAGCAGGTCGAGCAGCTGGGTGCGCAGCTCATTGTTTTCCGGGTGTGCGGCCAGCAGCACCTCGGCGTAGCTGGCCGACACTTCGTCCGGCTGCCCGCCCTTGGGGCGGAACGCCTCTTCATTGCGAAAGGTTGCCCACAGCAGCACGCCGACGGCGATCGCCACCAGCAGCAAGGCCCAGGGGTTGAGCAGCCGCGCGCTGGGCGCCTTGGCCTTAGTTGCAGAGGAGTTGGGCATCACTCACCTGCTTCATGGGAAGTTGGAAATGCCACAGGCCCTGTTCGGACTTGCCGGCGTAGCGTTGGCCCTGGACCTCGACCCGACAGGCGCTGGCCGAACGCACCGAGAATTCCAGGTTGAACTGGCCGGCAAAGGAGAAGCTCACCTGCCGGTCATTGACATAGCGCCAGTCGCGCAGGGGAATATTGGCCAGCTCCAGTGCCGGGCGCGGATCGCGCTCGGGGCGCAGGGCCAACAGCGCATGATCGCTGCTCAAGGCTACATAGCGCCCCTGGGGCAAGTCGCGCACCCCGGCCACCCCCACCGAGCGGCCGAGGTCCGGCCAACCCAGCGCCGGGTCCAGGCGCAAGGTGCGCAGGCCGTCCATGCCGCGTACCTGCCAGTCGCCATTGGCGGTCCGCGCCAGGCTTGCCTGGTACAGGCCGTGGACCCGGTCCAGGTAGTCACTCATCCACAATGACAGCGGCTGCTGGCCACGCATGAACTGGTAGATGTCGGTCATGGCCTTGATCGACGCCTGCTTGGTGCCCGAATAGAAGTGGTAGTACAGGTGGATGCCGCGCAGGCGCCGTGGGCTGTCGGTCAGCTCGAAGGTGTCGATCACATCGCGAAAGCCGTAGTACGGGCCTTTCCAGAGGTTGGTGTACATGTTCTCGTTGATCACCGGAGCGTAGTACTGCAAGCCGCCCGAGGTCGGCCGCAACAGCGGGTACAGGCCGGTGAGCGATGAGTTGGCCTTGGTCAGGATGGTCTGCCCGCCGTTGACGTTTTTCAGCCCGGCGTCGTAGGCCAGCTTGATGGTCTCGGCGCTGGGCAGCGCATCCCCCGGCCAGAAGACCAGCTTCACCGGTTTCTGCGCGGTGGTCAGGCGGCTGTTGATGTAGTCCCGCGAGCCGAGGATCTCGCGCTTGTAATCCAGGGTCTTGTACCCCGGGATATTCAGGCGCAGGCCGTATTCGGCGTGGAAATCCTCGTCCTTCTTGGCCTTCTCCGGCTGCATGTAGAACGGGTGGCTGTAGGTGTGGGTGGCCACTTCGACCTTGGGGTCGGCGAAGATCTCCTGGGCGATGGGCTCCAGCTCCCGCGCCAGGAACGGCGACATGCCCTTGGGCCCGACTTCGCCTTCGATGATCGAGACCGAGGTCAGGAACGGGTTGGGACGAATGTAGTCGTCCAGCACCTGGCGCCCGGAATACGGGGTGCCACGCACTTCGGCATGGGACGGGAAACCGTCACCGTCGATATGCACCGTGGCGATCCGCCGACCGTTCTCGGTGGTGGTGTCCGGTCGTGGCTGGGACGGCAGGCGCAGGGCCTTCTGGATAAAGGCGAACGGATCGAGGATCCAGCGGCTGCGCTCCACATTGGCCTCCACCACATAGGGGGCCAGGGCCATGCCGCCCCAGGCGGCGGTGGCCACCGGGACGTACTTGCCGCCCTTGTCATCGCCCAGCACCAGGGCTGGTTTCGGCCCGTCGGGCAGCAGGCTCACGCGGGTCAGTTCACGGCTGCGCGCCACCACCGGGGCCTCGAAGGCGCCGATCAGGCTCTTGTCCTGGCTCAGCACATGCAGGGCATCGCGAGCCCCCGGCGCCGCCAGGTTCAGCCCCAGGCGCTTGAGCAGCGCCCGGTCCTCGATCGGCAGGCCGGCCATGATCGCCAGGGGCACCTGCTCATCCAGGCGCTGGCCGACCCAGCTATAGAAGGCACGGCTGTCCTCGGGCGGGCCGCTGGTCATCCACAGCACCACCCCGGCGTAAAGGCCGGCGAAGCTGTAGGCAGGCAGGCTGTCGTCCACCGGGAAGTAGTCCACCCGGTAACCCAGGTACTCCAGCAGGCCACCGAGCATGCGGTGCCCGGCGTGATCGTAGAGTTCCCCTTCGCGCGGGTCATAGAGCATGGCGATGCGCCGCGGCTGGACTTCCACGGTGCTCATGCTCAGGGCGTTGAGGTCCGGGGTGGTGACCACCGGTATAAAGCCTTCCTGGCTCAATTGCCGGACCAGCTTGCGTGCCTCTTCCCGACGGTTGGCCGGCAGGTAATCGATGGCCACCAGCGGGATGTTGCGTGCGCGCAGCGGCTTGAGTTCGCCTTCAAGCCAGGTGCGGTCGGCTTCGGAAACCGGGCGGTAACGCTTGGCCGAGGCATCCCAGCCGGCGTGGATGGATTCCACCGCCACGGCCGAGGCGACGCCATCGAGCTCGCCCAGTACCTCGAAGCCCCGGTTGAAGAACAGCTTGAGGTTGGGCAGCCGGCTGTGCAGTTCCCGCAGGAACGAGGCCAGGGCCTTGCGTTGCGGTTCGCGATCGGCCTCGGGGAGCAACTGGAAACTGTCCAGGGTGTCCAGGAACAGGCCGGCGTAGCCCTGGTCCTGCAGCGCCTTGGCACGCTTGAACAGGTGTTCGCGCCAGGCCGGGGTGGCGATGTCCATCACCTGGCTGTCCCAGGCCTTGTTGCGCACGGGGCTCGCGCCCTGGGCCAGGGCCTGCTTGGCCAGGGCAGCGCGGTTGCCGTCGAACTCCCCTACCGACAGGTAGGCGAACGGCTGGCTGCCGAGCTTGCGCAAGGTGGCGACATCGGCGCTGGCCATATGGCCGGGCTCGACCACTGCCCATTCGAACTGCGCCAGCTCCTGCAAGGGTGGCTGCTCGGCGTACCAGAACCCGACACTGGCGGGCGCCGCGGGCGCGGCCTGCACCAGGGTGTTGGTGGCACACAAGGCCAATGCGGTAAACAGGCGTCGAACCACTTTGCAGACATGCCCCCTGCGAAACTCGATATCCATAACTCACTCTTCAGTAGATCAATCTGCACAACATCAGGCTCTAGGGCAGCCGCCATGGCGGGCGCCCCTAAGGCAACGAACTAAAGGCTGCGGTAAAGCCGTTCCAGGCCCTCGGCCAGGCTGCTGGGCGTGCTCAGGTCGAAGCGCTCGCGCAAGCGGCGGTTGTCGGCCTTGGAATGGCGGATATCCCCGGAGCGGGTCGCGCCGTGGCTCACCTGCAGCGGCTTGCCGCTGATCTGCTGCAGGGCGCCAATCAGATCGTTGAGGGTGGTCACCCCGCCGAGCCCGACATTGGTGGCATCGGCTGCCGGCGCGGGGCATTCCAGGCCCTGCACCAGGATCTTCACCAGGTCCGCGACATAGACGAAGTCGCGGGTCTGCCCGCCATCGCCGAACAGGGTGATGGGCCGCCCGGCCTTGGCCCGCTCGCTGAAAATGCTGATCACCCCGGAGTACGGCGATGAAGGGTCCTGGCGCGGGCCGAAGATATTGAAAAAGCGCAGGATCACCGGTTCCAGCCCATGCTGGCGGCGGTAGAAGTCCAGGTAGTACTCGCTGGCGAGCTTGTCCGCCGCGTAGGGCGTGAGGGGAGATTTGGGGGTGTCTTCGGCAATCGGCGTGCCCTCGCCGTTATTGCCATAGACCGCCGCACTGGAGGCGAACACCACGCGGCGGATACCGGCCGCGGTCATCGCCTCGCACAGGCGCAGGGTGGCGATGAAATTGCTCTGGTGGGTGGCCACCGGGTCTTCGACCGAAGCCTGGACCGACGCCACAGCAGCCAGATGCACCACGGCATCGCAGCCCTGAACGGCATCCGCCAGGAGTGCCGCATCGGCGGCATCCCCCACCAGCAGTTCCAGGCCAGCATCGCCCATGGGCAGATTGCCGACCTTGCCCGTGGAAAGGTCGTCCAGAACCCGCACCGCATAACCCTTGGCCAGCAGTGCATCCACGAGGTGAGAACCGATAAAACCAGCGCCCCCAGTAACCAGTATCCGTTCGGCAGACATAGATCATTCCAAAGAGAAATATCGCGGCTACGCCGTCTGAAGCCAGCACAGCCAACGGATCAGCCCTGGCTACTTGCCATCCTGGCCGTCATGTTTTTAGTGGCTGCTCTGCGCCATAGGCTGTTTCGCCTATTTTCGGAGCAGAGTTCAGCGCTTTGGCGTCAAAAAAAACTCAAGATAATCAATCGCTCAGCGCCGACATACTGGGTCAGAAAAGCAAAATCGTCAATAATGCGTCGATATTTGTTGATTATTTAAGCGCCAGGAAAAATAGGTCAATATATTGACTTGCCTGGCATAAAGCGCTGAAACCGCCGCCGTAGCTGGCCACATGCCATTGACGCAAGGGCTCGGCAGTGCTCATATGCGCGCCAGTTTCAGGTGTCCCATGCCGCCGTGCATGGGGTTAAACGGGAAGCCGGTGCGTCATTTCGATGATCAGTCCGGCGCTGCCCCCGCAACGGTAAGCGAGCGAAGCATTCGACAGACCACTGTGCCAAGGCATGGGAAGGTGAATGCCTCATGACCCTCGCAAGCCCGGAGACCGGCCTGCAACTTCGTTTGACAACCCCGCGGTGGGCGGGCGCAGTCCGGTTTTCGTGGGCGCGGCTGCCCGCGATTCCCTATGCGTTGTTCCCTCCGGGATTCATTCATTCCTTACAAGTAGTAGGAATCGCATGTCCCGCACCTCCTTGCTGCAACACCTGGCGAGCCCCTCGCTGTGTTTCACCCTCCTGCCTTGCATGACCTACCCGGCCCTGGCACTGGCTGACCAGAAAACCTCCCTGGTCTTGCCCGAGGCCCAAGTGAGCGGAGTCTCCAGCGCCCCGCAAACCTCTCTGGACACGCCCCTGCCCGCCGGCTCGCGGCTGAACCTCACGGCCCTGGAGACTCCGGCCAGCACCAGCAGCCTGGGCAACGACGCCATCAGCAACCGCAACAACCTCACGGTGCAGGATGCCGTCACCCGCTCCCCCGGCATCACCAGCATCGCCACCCCGGGCAACGGCAATACCGCACTGTCGGCCCGCGGCTTTACTGGGCACTCCTCGGTGATGACCCTGTTCGACGGCGCGCGCCTGTACACCGGCGCCGGCAGCCAGACCTTCCCGGTGGACCCGTGGATGGTCGAGCGCATCGACGTGATCCGCGGCCCGGCCTCGGTGCTGTACGGGGAAGGCGCCACCGGCGCGGTGATCAACGTGATTGCCAAGAAGCCCTTCGACGGTGAGATCCACAACCGCCTGCGCCTGGGCTATGGCTCCCATGATCGCCAGCAACTGGGCCTGGACAGCGGCGGCTCGCTGACCGACACCCTGAGCTACCGCCTGACCCTGAACCAGCAGCAGAGCAATGGCTGGGTCGACCAGGGCCAGTCACGCAGCCTGGCACTCAGCGCGGCGCTACGCTGGCAAGCCACCGACGACCTCGGTTTCACCCTGGCCCATGAACGCGGTGAAAGCGAACCCGCCAGCTATTTCGGCACGCCGCTGATTGCCGGCCAATACCGCGACAGCCTGCGGGACAAGAACTACAACCTGCGCAACGCCGTGCAGCGCTACAACGACGAATGGACCCGGCTCAACACCGACTGGACCCTGAGCGACAACCTCAGCGCCAGCAACCAGCTCTACTACATCAAGAGCCGCCGCCACTGGCGCAACGCCGAAGCCTACAACTGGGTCAGCTCCCGGGAGCAGTTGCTGCGCGGCGACTACCTGGAGATCAAGCACGATCAGGAGCAGATCGGCGATCGCCAGAGCTTCACCTTCAACCACTCGCTGTTCGGCCTGGACAGCAGGACCGTGATCGGCCTGGAGTACAACAGGATTCGCTTCGGCGTGGCCAACAACTCGCCCTACAAGGATATCGGTAGCGACTATATCGACCCGTGGAACCCTGCACCGGGCTACTTCCAGAGCCGCTCGCCCTTCTCGCCCCAGACCGACAGCAGCACCCGCACTTTCGCCCTGTTTGCGGAAAACCGCCTGCAACTGTCGGAGCGCTGGTCGCTGGTGACCGGCATCCGCCGCGACCAGAACCATATCGATCGCAGTGATCTGCGCGCCGGCACCCGCACCGATCGCAGCCTCACCGGCGGCAACTGGCGCGCCGGCCTGGTGTTCGCGGTCACCGATCAACTGTCGCTGTACGGCCAGTACTCCACCAGTGAAGACGGGGTCAGCAACCTGATCAGCCTCAATCCGAGCCAGTTACAGATGGACCTGACCGAAGCCAAGCAGACCGAGTTCGGGCTCAAGCAGCAGTTCTGGAACGGCCGTGGCGAATGGACCCTGGCGGCCTACCACATCGTCAAGAAAAAGCTCTTGACCACCGATCCGGTGACCCGCCTGGCGCAGCAGGTCGGCCAGCAATCCGCCGACGGCCTGGAAACCTCACTGGAGCTGGCCCTGGATCACGGCTGGCAAGTCTCGGCCAACGCCTCGGTGGTGCGCGCCGAGTACGACGACTTCGATGAGGTGGTCTCTGGCAAAGCGGTGTCCCGGGCCGGCAATCGCCCCACCAACGTGCCGCGACGCACCGCCAACCTGTGGCTGAACAAGGCCCTGGCCCCGAGCCTGGAAGCCGGCATGGGCCTGCGCTACGTCGATGCGCGTTATGCCAACACCGCCAATAGCGTCGATGTACCCGGCTACACGGTGCTGGATGCCAACCTCGGCTGGCAGGCCCTGCCCGACGTGCGCCTGGGCCTGCAGGTGAACAACCTGCTGGACCGGCGTTATGCCGCGGCGCAACAGAACAGCGGCCAGCAATGGCTGATGGGTGAACCGCGCTCGTTGTTCGTCACCGCCGACTACAGCTTCTGATCGAGGGGTTGCCGCAAGGCCCTGGGCTTTGCGGCGCCATTTCAGGCGTGCAGTGAGTTCGCCAGCCACTGGCCCGGGCCAGCACAGCGACCAATCGGCACTTGCACCCACGCAGTCGATGGATATCCTGAGCGCCTTTGTCCCTGCACTGCCCGCGAGAGCCCCATGCCCTGCCTGAATGCCCGAGATGTCTGCCAGCGCCTGCGCGATGCCGCCCTTGGCGTTTACCCTCTACAGCCCGGCGCAAGCTATTCGGGCGCTGGCCAGGTGCAGGTGGATATCGAGGGTTGGCAGTTGCTGCTGGATTTCGATGGCCGGCATCTGCATCACTGCCAGAGCTGCCGCAGCGCCGAAGGCGATGTCTGGCAGCTCGATACGCGGCAACGCTTCGGCACCGACCCGGTGAGCCTGCTCAGTACCTGGGAGCTGGCGCAGATCGAAAAGTTACTGAAAGAGGCGGTTTAACACGGCTGGCTACAGGCATTCCTGGGCCGCGCGTTCGAAGCTCGACGGGGCGAAGCTGGAGGCCAGCAAGTGCCGCTCGTAGAGGAACACCTTGCCGCCATTGGGCGCCTTGTAGGCTTCCAGTACGTTGTCTGCCGCCACCTTGCTGGCAACGACAATGCGAAAACCGCGCTGGGTCTGGGAAACCGTCGGGCTCTGGGCGTTGCCTTGCAGCTTGGGCACCACGCACTCGGCATATTCGGCCGGGGTTTTCCGGGTCTGCATGACCAGGGTCGGGTCGTTGGGCGCGGTGGCGCAACCGGCCAGCAGCAAGGTGGCCAGGGTCATGGCGGGAGCAAATAGAGGGCGCATCGGTAAGTCCTGAAAATGTACAGCCTGGTTCGGTGCGCAACGGTTCAGCGTCACGGGCGCTGCCGTTGCGGTCATGGTTTTGGGTCGGGGGCGATTGTCCATGGTTGGCGCCCAAAGCAGAACTTGCGTTGCTTGATTGTCACTATTACTTGAACCGATAGTTGCCCCCCGGGCAGACTGCCCGGCAGCCCGACTACAACTAAAAAAAGGATTTCCCCATGCGCACCTTTGACTTGATTCGCGACGCCGTCCTCCCGGAATTCCGTGAGCGGGTGGCGGACTACCTGGTGGAGTACGAACAGGTGCTGGGTGACAGCAGCGCCGACCCGCAAAGCCTGCGGATCGCCGCCTATCAATTGCGTGGCTACCTGCGTGGCCTGAACACCACCCGGGTCCTGGGCATGGCCGACTGGGAAGAGCTGGACCGGCGGGTGCTGGCGACATGGCTAGGGGATCCGGCCCAAGTCCTTGGGGAGGATTGAAACTTTTTAGCCTCAGATGAGCTAGAATCGCATCATTTGAAACCTTTTTTGTAAAACCGGTCATGCTCATTGAAGCCTTCGGCTGCTTCGACACCATGCCCGGCCCACACTGATCCGAGGCCCACTGATGTCCCTGACTGCCCAAGAGGAACGACTTATCAAGGCGCTGGCCCTGGCCATCGTCGACCGCCCGCGGGCAACACTCAAGGAACTGGCCGAGGCCGCTGGCGTCAGCAAGGCCACGCTGCATCGCTTCTGCGGCACACGGGACAAGCTGCTGCAGATGATGGAAGACCATGCCGAAACGGTGCTCAATCGCATCGTCGAGGCCATCGAGCCGGAGCAGGACGAACCTGTCGCGACCCTGCGCGGCCTGATCAGCGAGCACCTGGCGCACCGCGAAATGCTGGTGTTCCTGCTGTTCCAGTACCGCCCCGACATGCTCGGCTGCGAAGACGAACGCTGGGAGCCCTACACCCGGGCACTGGACACCTTCTTTCTGCGGGGCCAGCAACTGGGGACCTTCCGTATCGACATCACTGCCGCGGTGTTTACCGAGCTGTTCCTGACCATGATCTTCGGCATCGTCGATGCCGAACGCCGGGGCCGCGCCGCCAGCGCCAACTCGGCCAAGGTGCTGGAGCAGATGTTCCTCCACGGCGCCGCCGCCCCGGCCCTGGCGCTATAGCGCCCCGTTCCCCGGCCCTCTGGCCGGATAAAAAAAGCCCCGTGGCCCAGAGGACCACGGAGCCAAGTACCGGCCGGATGCGCCAGCCGGTAGTGCCCTGCCCCCGGGTTACTGCTGCGCCGCAGCCGGCCAGCCGCCACCCAGGGAGCGGAACAGGTCCACCAGGGCAATCTGCCGCTGGGTACTGACCTCGATAAGCGCCGACTGATCGACAAAGCTGCTGCGCTGGGCATCGAGGTAGCGCAGGTGGCTGTCGACACCCCCTTCGTAACGTGCCCTGGCCAGTTTCAGCGACTCACGGCTGGTGGCCGCCAGGGCGCGGCGCGCAGTCTCTTCCCGGCGCAGGGTGTCGGTCGCGGCCAGGGCATCGGCCACCTCGCGAAAGGCGGTCTGGATGCGCCCTTCGTACTCCGCCACCGCGGCGTCCTTGCGTGCCTCGGCCAGGCTCAGGCCGGCGCTGTTGCGCCCGCCATCGAACAAGGGCACGGACAGGGTCGGCACGAAGCTCCAGGAGCGCGAACCGCCGTCGAACAGGCCCGACATCTGCGCGCTGGAAGTGCCCAGGCTGCCAGTCAGGCTGATGCGCGGGAAAAACGCCGCCCGTGCCGCGCCGATATCGGCGTTGCGCGCACGCAGCCGGTGTTCGGCGGCGAGAATGTCCGGACGGCGCTCGATCAGGGTCGAAGGGCTGCCGGCGGCGATGTCCTGGACCAGCAGCGGGCGCTCGGGTGCCGGCGGCCCTATGGTCTTCACCGACTCCGGGGTGCCGAGCAACAGCACCAGGGCGTTGAACGCCTGCTGCTGATTGCGCAGGGTGTTTTCCTGATCCGCGCGGGACTGCTCCACCAGCCCCAGGGCTTCCTGATAGTCCAGGGCCGCGGCGCTGCCTACCTGGCGGCGCTGGCTGATCAGCGCCAGGGACTGCTCGCGGCTGGCCAGGGTTTGCCGGGTGAGGGCCAGGCGTCGCTGGGCGCCGTCATGCAGCAGATAGGCCTGGCTGACTTCGGCAATCAGAGCGATGCGCGCCGCCCGCGCCGCCTCCTCGGTGGCCAGATATTGCTGCAGCGCAGCGTCGCTCAGGCTCTTGACCCGACCAAACAGGTCCAGCTCGTACTCTGGCAACGCCAGGCCCACCTGGTAGCTGCTGGCAACCTGCGAACGGCCACTGTTGGACAGGTCCGCCGGCAGCCGCTGGCGATTGCCCGAGGCGGCGGCGTTCAAGCCCGGCACGCGGTCAGCGCGCTGGATACGGTACAGCGACCGGGCCTGCTCGATGTCCAGCAGGGTCTGGCGCAACGAGCGGTTGTTGTCCAGGGCTCTGGTGATCAGGCGCCGCAGCTGCGGGTCAAGCACAAAACCCTGCCAGTCCAGCTCACTCGCTTGCGGGCCGGGCTGGACCGAAAGGCCGCCGAAGCTGTTGGCCACCGGCGCCGCGGGACGCTCATAGGTAGGTGCCAGGGAGCAGCCCCCCAGCGCCAGGACCAGCAGCGCCAGTGAAAGTCTACGAATAGGCATGGGCATCACTCCTGGGCCTGGGCAAGGTGTCGGGCGGTGGCCAGCCGCTTGCGCAGCAACGACAGCACCCAGACAAAGCAGATAGGTACGAACACCACGCCGAGCAAGGTGGCGCTGAGCATGCCGCCGATCACCCCGGTGCCGATCGCACGCTGGCTGGCGGCGCCGGCGCCGGTGGCCAGGGCCAGGGGCACCACGCCGAGAATGAAGGCCATGGACGTCATGACGATCGGGCGAAAGCGCAGGCGCGCGGCCTCAAGCGCGGCGTCCTTCAGGCTGTAGCCCTTCTCCAGCAGCTCCTTGGCGAATTCGACGATAAGGATCGCGTTCTTGGCGGCCAAGCCGATGATGGTGATCAGCCCGACCTTGAAATACACATCGTTGGGCATGCCGACAGACATCACTGCCAGCACCGCGCCAAGGGCACCGATCGGCACGATCAGCATCACCGTCAGTGGGATCGACCAGCTCTCGTACAGCGCTACCAGCAGCAGGAACACCACCAGAATGGCCAGGGCAAAAAGCTGCGACGCCTGGCCACTGGAGACCTTCTCCTGATAGGACAGGCCGGTCCATGCGTAACCGATGCCCGCGGGCAGCTCGGCCGCCAGGCGCTCCATCTCCGCCATGGCCTGGCCGGTACTGAACCCCGGTGCGGCGTCGCCGGAGATCCGTATCGACGGATAGCCGTTGTAGCGCACGATCTGTACCGGGCCTTCCTCCCAGCGCAGGCTGACGAACGCACTGAGCGGCACCTGCTCGCCGCGGCTGTTGGCGACAAACAGCTTGAGCACGCTCTCGGGCGTCATCCGCTGGCCCTGCTCGGCCTGCACGACCACGCGCTGCTGGCGCCCGGCGTTGGAGAAGTCATTGATCACCGCCGACCCGAAGGCCGTGGACAAGGCGTTGTTGATCGACTCGAAGGCCACCCCCAGGGCACGGGCCTGTTCCCGATCGATGTCGACTCGCAACTGCGGCGCTTCGGCCAGGCCTTCCATCATCGCGTAGAGGATCTTCGGGTTGCTGTTGGCCTGTTGCAGCAGGTGATCACGGGCCTCGAGCAATGCCTGGCGCCCCAGCCCGCCACGGTCCTGCAGGCGCAGGGCGAAACCACCGGAGTTGCCCAGGCCATCGATGGGCGGAGGCATCACCGCGGTGACGGTACCATCGCCATAGCCGGCAAACGCCTGGTTCACCGCCGCGGCCTCGGCGGCCGCCGATTGGTCCTTGCCCCGCAGCGACCAGTCCTTGAAGGTAGGAAAGGCCAGAGCGGCGTTCTCGCCCATGCCGGAAAAGCTGAAGCCGGTGACCATGAAGGTCGCGGCGCCCGCCTCCCGGGAGATCAGGAAGCGTTCCAGGTCCTGGGCGGTGCTGGCGGTGCGCGTGCGGCTGGCCCCGGGCGGCAGTTGCACATCCACCATGGTGTAACCCTGGTCTTCCACCGGCACGAAAGACTCCGGAAGCCGCAGGTAGAAGAAGCCCAGCAGGACGATCATGCCCAGGTACACCAGCATGTAGCGGCCCGCCCTGCTCACCAGCCGCGAGTTCATCTGCGAGTAGCCCTGGGTCAGGCGGGCAAAGCCTCTGTTGAAGGCACCGAAGAAACCGCGCTTCTCATGATGGCCCAGGGCAACTGGCTTGAGCAGGGTTGCGCACAGGGCCGGGGTGAAGGTCAAGGCCAGGAAGCCCGAGAACAGAATCGACACCGCCAGGGACAGGGAGAACTGCTGGTAGATCACTCCCACCGAACCGGACATGAAGGCCAGTGGCATGAACACCGCCGACAGCACCAGGGTGATGCCGACAATGGCCCCGGATACCTGGCCCATGGCCTTGACCGTGGCCGCCGCCGGCGACAGGCCTTCTTCAGCCATGATCCGCTCGACGTTCTCCACCACCACGATGGCATCGTCCACCAGGATGCCGATGGCCAGCACCATGCCGAACATGGTCATCATGTTCACCGAGAAGCCCAGCAGGTACATCACCGCCAGGGTTCCGGCCAGGCACACCGGCACCACGATCGTGGGGATCAGGGTATAGCGCACGTTCTGCAGGAACAGGAACATCACCAGGAACACCAGCACCATGGCTTCCACCAGGGTGTAGATCACTTTCTCGATGGCCACTTCGACAAAGCGCGAGGTGTCATAGGGCACCGAGTACTCCACACCCTCGGGGAAGTAGGCGGATAGCTCCGCCAGCCGCTGCTTGACCGCCGCGGCGGTCTGGATGGCGTTGGCCCCTGGCGACAACTGGATGGCACCGGCCACCGCCGGCTTGCCGTCCAGGCGCGAGGAGAAGTTGTAGCTTTCGCTGCCGACTTCCAGGCGCGCCACATCCGCCAGCTTGACCATGGAGCCGTCCTGATTGGCCCGCAAGACAATCCGCCCGAACTCCTGCGGATCGTCCAGGGTGCCCTTGACCGCCAGGGTCGCGGTCAGCTCCTGCTCGGAACTGCCGGGAGAGGCGCCGAAACTGCCGGCCGGCACCTGCACGTTCTGCCCGCGGATGGCGTTGCTCACGTCATCGATGGACAGGCCGTAGCCCACCAGCTTCTGCGGGTCGATCCAGACCCGCATCGCCGCTTCCGAGGAGAAGAACTGCAGCTTGCCTACGCCGGGCACCCGGCGCAGTTCGTTGTTGATGTTGCGCGCGGCGTAGTCCCCCAGGAGCGTGGTGTCCGGGTTCTGCGCACCGTCCTTGTAGCTCAGGGCATAGATCAGCAGGAAGCCGGCGCTGGTCTGCTCCACCTCGATCCCCTGGGTGGTCACGGCCTGGGGCATGCGCGCCTCGGCTTTCTTCAGGCGGTTCTGCACATCCACCTGGGCCAGTTGCGGATCGGTGCCCGGCTCGAACGTGACCAGCACTTCGGCGATGCCGTTGGAGTTGTTGGTCGACTCGAAGTACAACAGGTTCTTGGCGCCGTTGAGCGACTCCTCGATCACGCTGGTGACCGAATCCACCAGGACCTTCGCCGAAGCGCCGGGATAGGTGGCGGTCACCGTGATCTGCGGCGGCGCCACGTTGGGGTACTGGGCCACTGGCAGGGCTGGAATCACCAGCAGGCCGGCCAGGGTAATGAACAGCGCCATCACCCAGGAGAAGTTCGGGCGCTTGATAAAAAACAGAGACATTGCTAATCCTCGCGGCGCATTCAGGCCTTAATGACCCTTGGCCTGTTGCTCTTGCGCCGGCTGTGGCGCGACCTTGGTACCGGGCTGCAAACCCGCCAGGCCACCGACTATGACCTGCTCGCCAGCCTGCAGCCCCTCGCTGACCTGCCAGCGCGAACCCTGCATGGTCCCGGTGCGCACGCTGCGCGATTGCGCCCGCCCGTCCGCACCGACCACCAATACCCTGGCGTTACCATCACTGGTGCGCTGCACGGCCCGCTGCGGTACCAGGATGGCCCGCTGGTCCGTACCCTGCGGGGCCCTGACACGCACATACATGCCCGGCAACAGCATGCCGTCGGCGTTATCGAACTTGCCGCGCAAGGCCACCTGGCCGGTGCCGCGATCCACGGCCACATCGGTGAACATCAGCGTTCCCTGGCGTTCGTAGGACGTGCCTTCGACACGAATCGACAGTGCCTGGTCATCCGTCGCCGCCAGGCTGCCGTCCTTGAGCGACTCGCGCAGGCGCAGGGCGTCGGCCGCCGACTGGTTGAAGTCGACATAGATGGGATCAAGCTGCTGGATCCGCGCCATCAGGGTGGCGTCGCCCTGCCCTACCAGCGCCCCTTCGGTGACCAGCGCCCGGCCGACCCGGCCGGATATCGGTGCGGTGACGGTGGCATAACCCAGGTTCAGGCGGGCCGTTTCCACGTCGGCCTGGGCTGTGCGCGTCGCTGCCAGCGCGCTGCGCAGATCGGCGTTGGCACTGTCGTAGTCCTGCTGGCTGACCGCTTCGATCTTCACCAGCGGCCCATAGCGATCGACCCGCGCCTGAGCCTCGAACACCACCGAGCGAGCCCGTGCCAGCTCGCCCTCGGCCCGCGCCAGCGCAGCCTTGAGCGGCGCCGGATCGATCTGGAACAGCAGGTCGCCGGCCTTCACATCGGCGCCTTCTTCGAAGCGCTGGTGCAGGACGATCCCTGCTACCCGTGCACGCACCTCTGCCACCCGCATGGGTTCGACCCGGCCCGGCAACTCCGATGCCAGGGCCAGGGGTTCGGCAACCACGGCCATGACCTGGACCGGATGCGGCGCCTCGGCCACCTGTTGCTCGTCCGCGGGGCCACACCCGGCCAGCAGCATGGCTGCCGCCAATGAACCGGCCATTTTTACTGCACGCAAATTGCCCATGAATCACCCGAGCCTGATGGAAAACGCTGCGGACGATACTTTTAAAGAGCAAATGAGTCAATTTAGTCTCATATGAAATTGTTTCGATCTATTGAAATCGTCCGCCGCGAGAGCCTGCCGAGCTTTCCCCGGCCTGGTGATAGGCAGGCTTGCGCAGGATTGTTAACCTCGGCGCACCGCGGCGGCGGCGCCTACGGGGCAAGAGCCCAATGACCGCCGCCTGTTCCACTCCTCCTGCAAGAGAGCCCCATGGCCAACCAAGACCTGAGCTTCACCCCCGACCCGGACGCCGATTCCATCTCCTCCGACGTGGTCGGTTTCAACGGCATCCTGGTCTCCACCCAGATCCCCACCCGCGCCGACGGCAGCCTGGAACTGGGGGACATCACCCTGCAGAGCGAGTGCACGCTGCAGGCGCTGAAAGTGGCCCTGGAGCGCGCCGGCAGTTCCATGGACCGGGTCATGCACCTGACCATCTACCTCACCGACATGGCCGATCGTGCGGCATTCAATGCGGTCTACCAGCGTTTCTTCGCCAAGCCCTGGCCGGTACGTGCCGCGGTTGGCGTGGCCGCCCTGGCGGTGGAAGGCATGCGCGTGGAAGTCACGGCAATGGCCGCAAAGGCCTGAGGCAGCGCTTCAATCGGCGGCTACGCGCAAGGCGTGGCCGCCACCTGGCAGCGCACGGGTGCCGGGCAAGCGTTTCGCCGCTACAATGCGCGCCTTGACCCTGATAAGCCTGACTAAAAAAACATGTCCTTGCCCAAACATCACCTGGAACTGCTCAGCCCTGCCCGCGATGTGAGCATCGCCCGCGAAGCCATCCTGCATGGCGCCGATGCGGTGTACATCGGCGGCCCGAGCTTCGGCGCCCGCCACAACGCCAGCAACGAGGTGGGCGAGATCGCCCAGTTGGTGGAGTTCGCCCGCCGCTATCACGCCCGGGTGTTCACCACCCTCAACACCATCCTCCACGACAACGAGCTGGAACCGGCGCGCAAGCTGATCCACCAGCTGTATGACGCGGGGGTCGATGCGCTGATCGTCCAGGACCTGGGGGTGATGGAGCTGGATATTCCGCCCATCGAGCTGCACGCCAGCACCCAGACCGACATCCGCACCCTGGAGCGGGCGAAGTTCCTCGACCAGGCCGGTTTCTCCCAGCTGGTCCTGGCCCGCGAGCTGAACCTCAAGGAAATCAGTGCCATCGCCGCCGAAACCGATGCCGCCATCGAGTTCTTCATTCACGGCGCTTTGTGCGTGGCCTTCTCCGGCCAATGCAACATTTCCCACGCCCAGACCGGCCGCAGCGCCAACCGTGGCGACTGCTCCCAGGCCTGCCGCCTGCCCTACACCCTGAAAGACGAGCACGGCGGCGTGATCGCCTATGAAAAACACCTGCTGTCGATGAAGGACAACAACCAGAGCGCCAACATCCGCGCCCTGGTCGAAGCCGGCGTGCGCTCGTTCAAGATCGAGGGGCGCTACAAGGACATGGCCTATGTGAAGAACATCACGGCCTACTACCGCCAGCGCCTGGACGCGGTTCTGGAAGATCGCCCAGATCTGGCTCGCGCCTCCAGCGGCCGTACCGCGCATTTCTTCGTGCCCGACCCGGACAAGACGTTCCACCGCGGCAGCACCGACTACTTTGTCAGCGAGCGCAAGATCGACATCGGCGCCTTCGACTCGCCGACTTTCACCGGGCTGCCGGTAGGCACCGTGGAAAAGGTCGGCAAGCGCGACCTGCAGGTGGTGACCTTCGAGCCGTTGTCCAATGGCGATGGCCTGAACCTGCTGGTCAAGCGTGAGGTGGTGGGTTTCCGCGCCAACATCGCCGAGGCCCGTGGCGAGTTCGAAGAAGATGGCGAGAAACGCTACCGCTATCGGGTCGAACCCAACGAGATGCCCGAAGCCCTGAGCCGTCTGCGGCCCAACCACCCGCTGAGCCGCAACCTCGACCACAACTGGCAGCAAGCCTTGACCCGCACTTCCGCCGAGCGGCGCATCGGCCTGTCCTGGCTGGCACGCCTGAGCGAAGCACGGCTGGAACTGACCGCCACCAGCGAGGAAGGCATCAGCGCCAGCGTCGCCCTGGATGGCCCGTTCGGTGTGGCCAACAAGCCGGAACAGGCCCTGGGGCAACTGCAGGATCTGCTGGGCCAGCTGGGCACCACCCATTACCACGCCACCAGCATCAAGCTGGACGCGCCCCAGGCTTACTTCATCCCCAACTCCCAGCTCAAGGCCCTGCGCCGGGAAGTCATCGAAGCCCTGGACGCCGCACGCATCGCTGCCCACCCACGGGGCTCGCGCAAGGCCGAAAGCAGCCCGCCGCCGGTCTACCCGGAATCGCATCTCTCATTCCTGGCCAACGTCTACAACCAGAAGGCCCGGGATTTCTACCACCGTCACGGGGTGCAACTGATCGACGCGGCCTTCGAGGCCCATGAAGAGCACGGCGACGTGCCGGTGATGATCACCAAGCACTGCCTGCGCTTCTCCTTCAACCTGTGCCCCAAGCAGGCCAAGGGCGTGACTGGCGTGCGCACCAAGGTGGCACCGATGCAACTGGTACACGGCGATGAAGTGCTGACCCTGAAATTCGACTGCAAGCCGTGCGAAATGCATGTGGTGGGCAAGATCAAGGGTCATATCCTCGACCTGCCGCTACCGGGCAGCGCCGCCGAGGCCGTGGTCGGCCATATCAGCCCCGAAGACCTGCTCAAGACCATTCCCCGCGCTCCGCACTGAGTGACCGGCGAGCGTGGCACCCAGGTGCCGCGTTCGCGTGCGCGGCACACCGGCCAGCTGGCGCCCATAAGCCGGTAGCGTTGCGTCCCGCAGCGCAGGCAGCGAACCTGCGCCCTCAGGAGCCCGGATTGGTCACCTGGATATACACCGCCCAAATCCCCAGCAGCAGCCAGAACGCCGCGAACAACCAGGGCGAACGCATGGAAAACAGCAACGACTTGCGATAGCCCTTGTGGCTCGACTCGCTTTCGCAGAACAGCGGCGATTCGTCATAGGCCAGGCCCATCACCGGTTCGCTGTGCAGCAGGTGGCTCTGCTTGAAATGCCAGTGATCGATGATCTCGTAGGCGGCCCTGATGCCAGGCCAGGCATTGAGAGAGCTGAGGATCCCCAGCAACGCCAGGAAAGGCGGCACGGACAGGGTAAACAGCTTGCCCCATTCCGGATTGAGGTTGGCCATGCACGAAGCGAAGGCGATTACCAGGAATGCCTGGGCCGTCAGGTAGGCATCGGTGCGGTTGGCCAGGATGCTGGTTTCGTATTGGATCTCCCGGCGATAGAAGTCCAGCCGTTCCTTGGGCGAGCCGAACATCTTGGCGTTGTGCTCGGTCAGCTCGGCTTCGTCCACATGGGATGTAAGAATTCTTGGCATGTCGTGATCAACCCTTCAGCGGGTTTGCCCCCCGTTTTCAGCTTCTGCCGCGCTCGGCCGGCGCGTCCCGGTTCAGGGCCTTGGGGCCGACCATCAGCCAGAGCAACAGCCCTAACAGCGGCACGAAGATGATCACCACGATCCACAGCCCCTTGTTTTCTGCCCGCGCACCGCTGCGCAGCAGGCTTCTGATGGCCCAGATCTCGGCCAGCAGCACGATCACGGCCAGTACGATCAACAGGTATTGCACTTGCATAAGATTCCTCCCGGTCTGTACTGCCTTAGTGCGGTGCAGGCGACGAGGGTTCACAAAGATTGCCGTGGGCGTTCATGGCGCAGGAAAGATCAGCGTCCTGTGACATCCGGATTGAATTTAACCGCTGTGGCAGCGGTCTATAACGCGCCTCTTCATCGGCAAACAGGTATAGTTGCCGGCTTTATCGGCCTGGCTAATGCCGAAGTTTCGGGCCCCTTGGCCCCGTCAAGACATAGTGGATGTCGCGTGTTCGCAAGATTGCTTTTCATCGCATTGCTCCTGACCCTGTCAGCCTGCAGCTCCAGCCCTTCCAACTCCGGCCCCCTCAAGGCCGGCGAGTACCGGGTCAAGCGCGGCGACACGCTGTATTCCATTGCCAGCCGCAACGGCACCAACTGGAAGGAGGTGGCGCGGCTCAACGGCCTCAAGGCGCCTTATACCGTGGAGGTCGGCCAGGTGCTGCGGGTAGGCGGCGCGGCCAGGACCACCCGGGTGGTCAGCAGCAAGTCGCGAACCACCGCCAGCAAGGGCCGAACAGCGCCCCCGGCCCCTGCCCCCATGCCCAAGGTCACCCTCAAGGGCTGGAGCTGGCCGTTGCGCGGAGTGCTGATCGGGCGCTTCTCCCCCACCGGCAAGCTCAACCAGGGCATCCGCATCGCCACCACCCAGGGCCAGCCGATCCACGCCACCCTGGGCGGCAAGGTGGCGTTCGCCGGCTACATGCGCGGTTACGGCAACCTGATGATTCTCCAGCACGGCCCCTCCTACACCAGCACCTACGCCTACAACAGCCGGCTGCTGGTCAAGGAAGGGCAGATGGTGATCAAGGGCCAGAAGATCGCCGAAGCCGGTTCCCAGGACACCGACCGCGCCCAGCTTTACTTCGAGATCCGCGCCAACGGCGTGCCGGTGGATCCGCTGCGCTTGCTGCCGCCGGGCTGAGCGAGTGACTGGCCTCGCAGCGCTCCTGCCCTCGATGTCCTCGAAAACCGCGCCCGCGCTGAATGCTGGGGTTTAGCAGGATGGTGAGCGCAACCTTCTTGATGCTTGCCATAGCGGCTCTGTAGTGGCCGATGACTTCGGCGCAAGCAATTGACGCGGGGCGCGTCAATAGCTCAAGGCCTGGAAACGAGCATCAGTGCTCACGCCTGTCACTGCCGCTCTAGATGGTGCTGCGGGTCGGCGGCAGCGTCGGCTCGCTGGCCTCATCATGAAAGGCGTCCTCTGCCGGCTCGCGGGAAGCAATATGCAGGTCCAGCTTGCGCTGCACCTTGAACAGCTCGGCGTCGGTCCGGATCCCCAGCTTTCTGAACGCGGCCTGCTTCTGACCGCTGATGGTCTTGATGCTGCGGGAAAACTTGCTGGCGATCTGCGAGATCCGCAGGCCATCCAGAAAGCAGCGCAAGACTTCGTTCTCCTTGGGGGACAGGGTCTCAAGGCTGGTCAATGGCGGGCTGCCCGGCTCGGCGGCGGGGCCGATTGGCGGGTGCTGCACGGCGAAAGCCAGCAACGGCGACAGATAGAGCCGCTTGCTGGCTACCGTGCGGATAGCTGGAATCAGGTCGTCCAGGGATTGTGATTTGCCGAGAAAGCCATTGGCTCCGATATCGATGATCTGCTTGACGAAAAACGGCGTCTCGGTGGCCGAGGACACCAGGATCAGCAAATGCGGGTATTTGTTGCGCAACAGGCGGATCAGGCGCAGGCCATCCAGGTCGCATTCCTGCAGCTGGTAATCGAGCACCAGCAGGTCCAGTTCGGTATCACGCAGGGCCGAGATCAGCTCGCCGCTGCTGGCATACAAACCCACCAGCTGGAAATCCGCCACGCTCTGCAGCTGTAGCTGCATTGCCATGCGAATCAATGCGTGATCGTCCAGCACTGCGATGCGCAAGGGCTTGTTCACGGCAAGTGACATAGCGCCTCCAGAACGTTCGATGGTGGTCTTCAGAACTGGATTTTCCATCCTCTCAAGCCTCTCGTCCAAGTGGTCCTGGCCCACCGACTGTCACGGCCTTGCGACAGTCTTTCAGGTCACCAGTGCCGGGTACTCTAGAGCGCCGGCCGCCTAGCCATAACAAGAAACGTCTTGAAGTTTTCCAAAGAAAATCTTGAATCGAGGGCGACGCGGCCTGTTCGGCTAGGCGTCGTAGAGTGGCTTTTCCATGCTTGCCCGGCCATCGCCGAGCATGGCATAGCGTTCGCCGCGAGCCAGGCTTCGCAGCGCATCAGCGTAGTCCGGCAAAGACTGCGTCTTGGACATCACCCCATGTGCGCCCACGGCCTGCAGCTGCGAGGCAATTACAGGATCGGGACGGTTCAGCAGCACGAGTATTTTCAGACCGGGGTAGCGGGTGATCAAGTTTCGTACCAGATGAACCGGGTCGCGATCCATCAGGTGGCCGATCATCAGCACGTCCAACTGCTCTTGTTCCAGGGCCTCCAACATGTCGGCGAAATTGAAGAACTCGCTCAGGCACAGAACCGACTGCCTGGACAGATGCTTGTACAGACCGTGGCGGACAATATTATGTTGCTCCAGTACCCCTACCCTTAACTTCAACATCGCTTGGTTCGACCTCAGGAAAATAGTGGGCCGTCACACTGCTGGCACAGTGCACTAGAATGCTGCCCGCCACTCAGGCTCGCCCTGTGCCTGGCTGAATGACAGGGCAAGATAAGCTCTGCGCTGTGGGTGGGATGTAGGAATAGTCTTGAATTGCATTCATCTAGTCGAGATCGCTGCCAAGAGCCCGTCAACCCGAAGGAATGGATTCGAAAACAGGAATTTTCTTGGCAGTACTCAGGTTGCTTCCTGCTAGCCTGCCAGTGACATTCTGATGACCCTGGGGGGCTTATTCGGCATCATTTTCTTATTTGAGCTTTCCGCAAATCCACCCTGGGTCAGAGAAAAATCTCAACCAGCCTCAGATTTCATCAAGGCGCTGACCGTTGTTGGCTCACTTAATTACCTAGATATTTTGATTCTGGATAACCTGGCATGAGTAAAAGTGTACTGATCGTCGATGATCACCCGGTAGTCTGTGAGGCGATTCGCAAAACCCTGGAGTCCCAGGGCTACACCATTGTTGGCGAAACTGCCGACGGTATCAGCGCCCTGAACATGATCCTGTCGCTGAGGCCGGACATCGTGATCCTGGACGTCAGCCTGGAAAAAATGGACGGTCTCACCGTGCTCAAGCGCATCGCCCAGGCGAACCTGGATGTGCGGGTGCTGGTGTTCACCGCCCAATCCGTCGACACCTACGCCATGCGCTGCCTGCAGGCCGGAGCCAGTGGTTTCGTGAGCAAGAACGAACCCCTGACCAAACTGCTCAAGGCAGTGGACACCATCGTCGAGGGCTATGTGTTCTTCCCAAAGAAGTCGATGCCGTTCAGCGATGGCGGCCGCGGCAAACACAGCAGCGACGTCCTGGCGGCGTTGACCAATCGCGAACTGGAAGTCCTCAAGCTGCTCGCTGAAGGTCTGACCAATCTTGAGATCGCCGAGAAACTGCACCTGAGCAACAAGACCGTCAGCGGCCACAAGATCAATATCTTGAGCAAGCTTGGGGTCACTTCGGTGGTGGATCTGGTGAACATCGCCAGGCAGAACGAACTGGTCTGAGTAACCTGATGTGAGGTTACCGCCGCGCCCGCTGTTTTTCGTACTGATATTGTGGTTGGCCCTGCCGGTATTCGCGCAGGACAGGGTGAAGATCCGTGCCCGCCAGCCGCTGGACTTCCTCGATATTCGCCCCAGCATCGATGAACAGACCTGGCTGCGTAACAAAGAGGCCCTGTTGGTCGGCATCGTCAGTGGCGACCTGCCCCCCTACCGGGAAATCAATCAGCGCCATGAACTCGAAGGCATAGGGGCCGACTACCTGGGGGCCTTGCAGCGCGAGCTGGCGATCCCCGTGGAAGTCCGCACCTACCCCAATACGGATGCCGCCTATCACGCCTTGCGCAGTGGTGAGGTCGACCTGGTAGACAGCGCTACCCAGGTGGAAGCCGAGGATTACCAGGTCCGGCTGAGCCCGAGCTACGCGGTCACCGAACTGGCCCTGTATGCCGAGAGCGGTGACCTGCGGGACTACCGCGCGAACATCTCCAGGACACGGATCGCCGCCACCCGCGGCATGGCCCTGGAGCTCTATCTGCGCACCGGTGGACGGGGCCTGATCCAGCTGTATGACTCCCCCCGCGCCGCCATGGGCTCGGTACTCGATGGCGACGCAGATATCTACCTGGGGGACTCGCTGTCTACCGGCTATCTATCCAGCCAATTGTTCAGCGACCAGTTGGTGATCAGCCACAGTGCACGGTTGCCGGAAATCCAGGTCGGGTTTGCCGTGGCCCGTGACAATACCCACCTGCAACAGTTGCTCGAGCGAGCCCTGGGCGGCATCAAGCGCTGCCAGGTGATATCGGCGCTGCAGATGTGGGGCGGTACGGGTAACTGCGACTCCAACAGCTTTCGCGAACGCCTGGACGCCGATCAGCGTCTCTGGCTGGAGCATGCACCGCCGGTGCGGCTGGTGATCAGCGACGACCTGGCGCCCTATGCGTTTTTCAACAGCCGCGGGCTGTTCAACGGCATTGCTTCGGACCTTCTGGACCTCATCCGGCGCAAGAGCGGGCTGCGCTTCGAGGTCTCCCGGGTCGGTTCGCTCAAGCAGGTCGACACCCGCCTGCGCGAAGGCCGTGGGGACCTCAGCATAATGGCCCGCGCCAACCCTAGGCGTGCGTCCTACCTGTACACCCGGCCGATCGTCACCACGCCCTATGTGATTGTGCGCAAGACCGACGCACCGCCCCTGGCACCGCTGAACCGCGACTCCATCGGCTCCGTGGCGCTCGCCTCCGGCTACCTGCAGAGCGAGGACCTGCGCGAGCGCTATCCACGGCTATGGGTCCAGCAGACGTCTACCGTTGCCGAGGCCCTCAACCGGGTGCGCCAAGGCAAGGCGGACTTCACCCTGGCACCGGCCAACCTGGCCAACTACTACCTGTCCTTCAGGCTCCAGAACAGCCTGAAGATTCACGGCATGATGCAAGGCCTGGAAGCCCGGATCGCCTTCGCCGCACCGCAAAGCCAGCAGCAACTGATCGCCATCATCGACCAGGCCATGGCCGAGATCAGCCCTCAGGAATACCTGCAGATCCTGGGTCGCTGGCGCGCCAGCGGCAGCACCGACGACAGCTACTGGAAAGGTGTGACGGCCTTCACCTGGAAAATCCTGGGCAGCCTGGGCCTGATGCTGATGCTGGCGGCCTGGTGGATTCTGAGCCAGCGACGACGGATCATTCGCAAGCGCCTGGACCTGCTGCAGCGCCAGTTGATCCTCGACCAGTTGCGCGATGCCAAAGAAGCCGCCGAGCATGCCAGCCGCAGCAAGACCGTGTTCCTGACCACCATGAGCCATGAGATCCGTACCCCCCTGAGCGCCATCGTCGGCATGCTGGAGCTGGTGCTGACCCGTGACAACGACCGCGAACTCAATACCCGCTCCGTGCATATCGCCTACGAGTCGGCGCAGAACCTGCTGGCGCTGATCGGCCATATCCTGGATATCTCGCGGATCGAATCCGGGCGCCTGACCCTGCGCCCGGAAGCCGCCAGCCTCAAGGACCTGATCGAATCGGTGGCCAATGTCTTCGATGGCCTGGCCCGCCAGAAGCACCTGGACATCCACCTGCAGTTCGATGCCTGGGCCACCGCGCAAGTGTGGATCGATGGCCTGAAGTTCAAGCAGATCATCTCCAACCTGCTGAGTAACGCGATCAAGTTCACCGAACAGGGCGAGATCCATATCCGTTGCCTGGGCCAGGTGAAAGATGAACACTTTCTCGACTTCCATGTCGAAGTGATCGACACCGGTCCGGGCATTCCGGCTTCGCAGATCCAGAAGATCTTCACCCCGTTCTTCGAGGTCGACAGCGTGGTCAGCAACCCCAACGCCGGGTCGGGGCTGGGCCTGTCCATCAGTCATTCGCTGACCCAGTTGATGAACGGCAGCCTGCAAGTCCAGAGCGAACTTGGCGTAGGTACCCGCATGACCTTCAAGGCCTGTTTTCAGCGCGTTGCCGACGAGCGCAGCAGCACCACCGACAGCGCAGAACAAACGGTGCTCAACAGCACCGACCAGCCCCTGTGCGTGTTGATCGTCGAGGACCACCTGCCCAGCCAGTACCTGCTCAACCAGCAGATCAACTACCTGGGACACGAGGCCCTGATCGCCTACAACGGCCTGGAAGGCCTGGCCATGTGGCAGGAGCATGACGTGGATATCATCATCACCGACTGCAACATGCCGCAGATGAGCGGCCATGAGATGAGCCAGGCGATCCGGCGCATGGAGGGCCAGATGGGGGTGCGCCCCTGCACCATCATCGGCCTGACCGCCAGCGCCCAGCTTGAGGAACTGGAGCGCTGCCTGGCTTCGGGCATGGACAGTGCCCTGGCCAAGCCGATCAGCCTTGCCGGGCTGAACCGCCTGATCCCCAAGCTGAGCCTGACGCCCCCCCAGGCGCAGAGCGCGGTGCCGTCATTGAACGGCGACATCCACGCCGCTCTGGCCGAGCACGTGATCAACAGCAACAACGAGGAACTGCAGGCCTTGAGCAAGGCCCTGGCCAGTGGCAATCGCCAGGCCCTGAAAGCCATCGCCCACAAGCTCAAGGGCACGGCCTACCTGCTCAATGCCCAAGGTTTGCTGGAGCTGTGCGTCAGCCTGGAAGAGCTGGTGGCCGACGCGGCCCAGGAGCAGCAATTGTCCACCGCCGTGGCCCGGCTGGATCAGGCCCTGCGCGACCTCAACCAGTCATTGCAAGTGTACTGAGGGCTTGCCCGCAAGGCCCGGGCGCTCGCCCTAGCGACGCGCCACGGCACTGCGTTTCAAGGTCTGGCTCGGCAGCTCCTTGAACAGCGCCCGGTAACTGCTGGAAAACCGCCCCAGGTGCCAGAACGACCAGTGCATCGCCACCTCGGCCACCGTGGTCTCAGTCGGCCCTCGGCTGAGCAGTTCGCGGTGCGCGCTGTTGAGCCGGCGCAGGCGCAGCCATTGGCTGGGGGCCATCCCGGTAAAGGCCTTGAACGCACTCTGCAACTGGCGCAGGGACACTCCGGCTACCTGGGACAGCTCCAGCAGGTTGAGGGTTTCCTCGGGCACGTCGGCGGCCCACTGCGCTACCCGTTGCATGATCCCCCGCTCCTCGCTGCGCCGTTGCAGGCCGCCGCGGTCCAGGCGCACGCAGGCGTTGTCGAGGATGTACAGGCAGTCCTCCAGGAGTTGCTGGGTCAGGGCTTCGCGGCTGGGTGGGTCGAGGGTCTGGGACAGGCGGGTCAGGGTCGAACTCAGCCAGCGGCAGAACAAGGCGTTCTGCTGGCTGTTGAGGGGCGCCATGAACAGCCCGTCGAGGCGCTCCACACCCAGGCCGTGGCCGCGGACGAACTCGGGGCCGAACACCACCGCCACTTCCTGGTAGTTCTCCGGGGTGATCCAGATATTGCGGCTCTCGCCATTGAGCACGTACAGCGCGTTGTCGCTGCGGTCGAAACAGAACGCCAGGGCGCCTTGGGGGGCACTGAAATTCTGCTCGACCCGGGTGTTCATGCATTCCTCGTAGATCTCCACGCCCTGCAGGTCCAGGTAGCGCACCAGGCCGTTGAAATGGCCAGGGGACATCTGCTGGTAATGCTGGACCCAACCCGGGGTGGCACGGATCTGATCGGCGACATCGAAGGTGTTGAACGCTTGGACCTGAAGCGGATTGGACGCTGTCATCGGGGGACCTTACGCACTCGTTTGGTGCGTTTTGGTTCTGCTTAAAGTGGATAGATGGAACAACAAGGCTCGCCCAAGATAGTCGCCAATGCGCCGCAGGGGAAGCCTTGCCGGGATACTCCCGCTCACCTCGGAGCAGATAAAACCAATCATCGAGGTCTTTATGAACGCCCCTTTCGATCAGCTTTCCTCCTGGCTGAAAGATCACAAGATTACCGAAGTAGAGTGCGTGGTCAGCGACCTGACCGGCATTGCCCGCGGCAAGATCGCACCCACCAACAAGTTCCTGCATGAGCGAGGCATGCGCCTGCCGGAAAGTGTCCTGCTGCAAACGGTAACCGGGGATTTTGTCGACGACGACCTGTACTACGAACTGCTGGACCCGGCCGATATCGACATGGTCTGCCGCCCCGACTCGTCATCGATCTACCTGGTGCCCTGGGCCATCGAACCCACCGCCATCGTCATCCACGACACCTTCGACAAATTCGGCAACCCCATCGAACTGTCGCCGCGCAACGTGTTGAAGAAAGTGCTGCAGCTGTACACCGACAAGGGCTGGAAGCCGATCGTCGCCCCGGAAATGGAGTTCTACCTGACCCAGCGCTGCGAAGACCCGGACCTGCCGCTCAAGGCTCCCCTGGGCCGCTCCGGCCGAGCGGAAAGCGGTCGCCAGTCGTTCTCCATCGATGCCGCCAACGAATTCGACCCGCTGTTCGAAGATGTCTACGACTGGTGCGAAGCCCAGGGCCTGGACCTGGACACGCTGATCCACGAAGACGGCCCGGCGCAGATGGAAATCAACTTCCGCCACGGCGACGCCCTGGACCTGGCGGACCAGATCACCGTGTTCAAGCGCACCCTGCGCGAGGCGGCGCTCAAGCACAACGTCACCGCCACCTTCATGGCCAAGCCGGTGGCCGACGAGCCCGGCAGCGCCATGCACCTGCACCAGAGCGTGGTGGACATCGACACCGGCAAGCCGATCTTCGTCGATGCCAACGGTGAGAAAAGCAAGCTGTTCCTGCACCACATCGGCGGCCTGCAGAAGTACATCCCCAAATTGCTGCCGATGTTCGCCCCCAACGTCAACTCGTTCCGCCGCTTCCTGCCGGACACCTCGGCCCCGGTGAACGTCGAATGGGGTGAGGAAAACCGCACCGTGGGCCTGCGGGTTCCGACCGCAAGCCCCGACGCCATGCGCGTGGAAAACCGCCTGCCCGGCGCCGACGCCAACCCCTACCTGGCCATTGCCGCCAGCCTGCTGTGCGGCTACCTGGGCATGGTCGAGGGCATCGAGCCCAGCGCCGCGGTGGAAGGCCGGGCCTACGAGCGGCGCAACCTGCGCCTGCCGATCACCATCGAGGACGCCCTGGCACACATGGAGGACTGCCCGACCATCGAGCAGTACCTGGGGCGCAAGTTCGTGCGCGGCTACGTGGCGGTCAAGCGTGCCGAACACGAGAACTTCAAGCGCGTGATCAGCTCCTGGGAACGCGAGTTCCTGCTGCTCAGCGTCTGAAAACCCGCATTCTGCAATCAACAAAAACAACCCGAAGAGGTGTCGATATGCGTCTTTTGAAAGCAGTGGTCCCGGCAGCATTGGCGGTCTTGTGCAGCACCGCCGTCCAGGCACAACCCAGTGTCAGCGTGTACAACTGGACCGACTACATCGGCCAGACCACCCTCGCCGACTTCCAGGGCAAGACCGGAGTCAAGGTGATCTACGACGTCTTCGACTCCAACGAAACCCTGGAGGGCAAACTGCTGGCCGGGCGCACCGGCTACGACGTGGTAGTGCCCTCCAACCACTTCCTGGCGCGCCAGGTGAAGGCCGGCGCGTTCCTCAAGCTCGACCGCTCGCAGTTGCCCAACTGGAAGAACCTGGACCCCAAGCTGCTGGCCCTGCTGGAGCAGAACGACCCCGGCAACCAGTACTCGGTGCCCTACCTCTGGGGCACCAACGGCATCGGCTACAACGTCGACAAGGTCAAGCAGGTACTGGGCATCGACCACATCGACTCCTGGGCGGTGCTGCTGGAGCCTGAGAACCTCAAGAAGCTGCAGCAGTGCGGGGTGTCGATGATGGACTCGCCGGATGAAGTGTTCCCGGCGGTGCTCAACTACCTGGGCCTGGACCCGCGCAGCGAGAACCCCGAGGACTACAAGAAGGCCGAGGCCAAGCTGCTGACCCTGCGCCCCTACATCACCTACTTCCACTCCTCCAAGTACGTTTCGGACCTGGCCAACGGTGATATCTGCATCGCCTTCGGTTACTCCGGCGACGTGTTCCAGGCCGCCAACCGGGCCAAGGAAGCCAAGAACGGGGTGAACATCGCCTATTCGATTCCCAAGGAAGGCAGCAACCTGTGGTTCGACCTGCTGGCGATTCCCGCCGATGCCGGCAACGTCAAGGAAGCCCACGCCTTCATCAACTACCTGCTGGACCCGCAAGTGATCGCCAAGGTCAGCGCCTATGTCGGCTACGCCAACCCCAACCCGGCTTCCCAGCAGTACATGGAGGCCGACCTGGTGAACAACCCCGAGGTCTATCCACCTCAGGCCGTGCTCGACAAGCTGTACATCTCCACCACCCAGTCGCCGGCCATCATGCGCTTGATGACCCGCTCCTGGAGCAAAGTGAAGTCCAACAAATGATTCAGCCAAACCTTTCGGGCAGCGCCAACGGGCATGCCCGCTCCTACTACGCCGCCTCGGCCGGCAGCCTGCCCGGCTACCCATCGCTGGAGGGCCAACCGAGCGCCGACGTCTGCGTGATCGGCGGCGGTTTCACCGGGGTCAACACCGCCATCGAGCTGGCCCGGCGCGGGCTCTCGGTGATCCTCCTGGAAGCCCGGCGCATCGGCTGGGGCGCCAGCGGGCGCAACGGCGGCCAACTGATCCGCGGCATTGGCCACGAGGTCACAGGCTTTGCCCGCTACGTCGGCCAGGAAGGGGTGAAATACCTCGAGCAGGCCGGCATCGACTCGGTGGAGGTGGTACGCCAGCGCATCAGCGAACATGCCATCGACTGCGACCTGCGCTGGGGCTTCTGTGAGCTGGCCAACACCCCGGCCCAGTTCGCCGCCTTCCAGGCCGAGCAGGACAGCCTGGTCAGGCTGGGCTACCGCCACCCCACTCGGCTGGTGGCGCCCCAGGACATGCAGCAGGTGGTGGCCTCCTCGGTGTATGCCGGGGGGCTGGTGGACATGGGCTCTGGGCACTTGCACCCGCTCAAGCTGGTGCTGGGCGAAGCGCGGCTGGCAGCGTCCCTGGGGGTAAGGATCTTCGAGCAGAGCCCGGTGCTGGAACTGACCCACGGCGACAGTGTGAAGGTGCGCTGCGCAACCGGCACCGTCACTGCCGGGCACCTGGTGCTGGCCTGCAATGCCCACCTGGAAGACCTCGAGCCGCGGCTCAGTGGCAAGGTGCTGCCGGCGGGCAGCTACATCATCACCACCGAGCCGCTGGCCGAGGCCCGGGCCAGGCAACTGATCCCGGACAACCTGGCGCTGTGCGACCAGAAAGTCGGCCTGGACTACTACCGACTGACCGCGGACCGGCGCTTGCTGTTCGGCGGTGCCTGCCACTATTCGGGGCGTGATCCGGCGGATATTGCCGGCTACATGCGACCCAAGATGCTCAAGGTCTTCCCGCAGTTGCAGGATGTGGCGATCGACTTCCAGTGGGGCGGCAAGATCGGTATCACCGCCAATCGCTTCCCCCAGGTCGGGCGCCTGTCGCATTACCCCAATGTGTACTACGCCCAGGGCTATTCCGGGCATGGCCTGAACGTCACCCACTGGACTGCGCGGCTACTGGCCGAAGCCATCCATGCCGGCCACAGTCGCGGCCTGGACGTGTTCAGCGGCGTGCCGCACATGACCTTCCCCGGCGGCCCGGCCCTGCGGGCACCACTGCTGGCCCTGGGCATGCTCTGGCACCGGATGCGGGAAATGCTCGGTTGATCGGCCCCCTTCGCTGGCACCACCCGGCCTCGTAGCAGCCGGCTTGCCGGCGAACACCTTGCGCCGCACCTGCTGGCGCGTTCGCTGGCACGCCAGCTCCTACGGGGCGGCGGGCTCCCTAGGTGAACCGGCGCTGCAGGAAATCCAGCAACAGGGCATTGACCTGCTGCGGCCGTTCGTTCTGGATCCAGTGCCCGCAGTCCGCCAGCAGGTGCTGCTCAAGGTCCGCCACCTTGCCCGGCATGCGCTTGAGGGTATGGGCTTCCAGTACACCCACCGGGTCCTGGTCGCCCAGCAGGAACAAGGTCGGTTGCTGGACCTGGGCATCGGCCAGGAACTCGGTGCGCTTCCAGGTCCGCTCGAAATTGCGGTACCAGTTCAGGGCACCGCGAAAGCCGCGCCCGGCGAAGGTCTGGCGATAGGCCTGGAAATCCTCCTCGCTGCACCACTGCGGCAACCCTGCGGGCACCGTCACCCCGTCGAACAACCGGGCATCGGCCGGCTTGGGTTGCAGCAATGCACCGACATTGCCCATGAACAGGCGCAGGCTGGCGTCTATATCGGCGTCCAGTTCCACCTCGGCCACTCCCGGCTGCTGGAAGTAGAGGATGTAGTTGAAATGCTCGCCGTGCACCTGGCGCATGATCTCGCTGGCCGGGCGTTTCGGCCGCCCGGCAAAGGGCACCGACAGGGTCACCAGCGCCGCCACCCGCTGCGGCTCCAGCAGCGCCAGGTGCCAGGCCACGGGGGCGCCCCAGTCGTGGCCGACGATGCACACCCGCTGCTGGCCGAAGGCGTGCATGGCCTGCTGGATATCGGCGCACAGGGTCAGCAGGTCGTAGGCCTGCACCGCCTCGGGAGCCGAGCTGCGGCCATAGCCACGCATTTCCGGGACGAACACCCGGAACCCCGCTGCCACCAGGGCCGGCACTTGATGGCGCCAGGAATGCCAGCACTCGGGAAAACCGTGCAGCAGCCATACCGGCTGCCCGTGTTCCGGGCCGCTGACCCGCACACTGAGTTCGATGCCGTTGACGGCCAGAACATGCTGTTGGGAGGAACTCATGGCGAATGCTCCAAGGCAGATGCAAGGAGCAGAACCTAGCAGATGTGGGCACCTGCCCCGAGAATCATTGACGCTCCGAATGATCCTGCTGCGCTGTCGGGGCCGGGCGGCTCAGCCGGGAATCAGCCGGCCAGGGAATGGGATTGCTGACGGATCAGGCGCTGGGTATCGAGGACTTTCTCCAGGGCCTGCTCGGAATCGGGGTCCTGCATGGGGGCGCGAATCGCTGCCGACACCAGGCTGATGAGCTTGGCCATGACTTCAGCATCGGTGGCCGGGCGTCCAAGGCTCATGGCCTGCATCAGCAGGCGCAGCTCGGTGCCGGCCATGACGCCGGAAATTGCCTTGAGGGCAAATTGCAGGCGCACCCCCAGCTCGTTGCGCGGCAGGTCCGGCAAAGCCAGGGCAAAGGCCTTGAAGAAGCGCTCGAACACCGGCTGGTAATGCTCCTTGAGGTATTCCTGGATAAAGGGCGAAGTATCACTGTAGACCCGGCCAAGGAAGCGAATGAACGAGCGCCCTTCCACGCCGCCACTCTCGTCGCTGCGCTCAAGGCCCATGGCCGGGGCGAACAGCACCCCCAGCAGGGTTTCGCAGTCCAGCGGGCCCTCGGCCTGTTCCTCGCACTTGGCCAGCAGTTCCAGGCGCTGATCATTGAGTGGCCCCAGGCGCTGCATCAACAGGGCCTTCATCAGCGAATCCTTGTCGCCGAAGTGGTAGTTCACCGCCGCCAGGTTGACCTTGGCCCGCTCGGTGATCTGGCGCAGCAGCACCGCGTCGTAGCCGTACTTGATAAATAATGCCTCGGTCGCTTCCAGCAGTCGGGTCTTGGTGACATTGGGGGCACTGAGTTTCTTGGCGACCATGGAGGACTAACCTTTGCTGGGATGAAAAACTGACCGTTCGAACAGTGTTTTAAAAAAAAATTTGATTTTTTATACCTGCGAGAAGCCCTAAAAGCAAGCGCCCGAGGGACCGTCACGGTGGCCACCGGCCTTTTTGTGACCCACGGGTTTCTCCGCAAAAAAACCTGGAAAAAGCCCTCAATTACCCGGTTCAGACAGCTGGCGTGGCAGGATGAACGCAGTTACTATTCAAACAATGTTTTTAAAATAATAAATAAAACCAGAGCTTGGCCCTGCCCCTGAATACCCCTGTTGCGTGATCCCTGCGCCCCGTGGTTGTTCAAGCAGCCAGTCGAGCCAGCCGGCGCGGTAAGCGATGACAGAGACGATAATCGAGCAAGGTTTTATCTCCCTGCAGGGCATAGGCAAGAGCTATCGGCTGGCGGAGCAACCGCTCCACATTCTCAAGAACGTCTCCCTTTGCATCGACGCCGGTGAAAGCTGCGCCATCCTGGGTGCCTCCGGTTCCGGCAAAAGTACCCTGCTGAACATTCTCGGCCTGCTGGATCTGCCCGACAGCGGCGACTACCACTTTGCCGGCCACGATATCTTCCGCGCCAGCCCCGACCAGTTGGCGGCGATCCGCAACCAGCAGATCGGCTTCGTGTTCCAGAGCTTCAACCTGCTGCCGCGTCTCAGCGCCCTGGACAACGTCGCCCTGCCCCTGAGCTACCGCGGCGTGGCCCGGCGTGATTCCCTGGAGCGGGCCATGCACATGCTCGACCAGGTAGGCCTCGGGCAACGCGCCGACCACCGCCCGGCGGACCTTTCCGGCGGCCAGCGCCAGCGGGTGGCGATCGCCCGGGCCCTGGTGGGCGAACCCTCGGTGATCCTCGCCGACGAACCCACCGGCAACCTCGACAGCCACACTGCCCAGGACATCATGGACCTGCTGCTGGCGCTGAACCGCGAGCGCCGGGTGACCCTGATCATCGTCACCCACGACCCCAATATCGCCCAGCGCCTGGAACGGCAGATCCGTGTCACCAATGGCGTGGTGCAGGAGGTCTGCCCGGCATGAGCCTCAAGGTCGAGCAAAGCGCCAGCCAGTTGCTGCACGAAGCCTTCGTCAGCCTGCGCACCCTGGGCAAGCGTTCGATCCTGGCCCTGCTGGGCATCGTCATCGGCAGTTCCTCGGTGGTGGCACTGATCAACATCGGCCACAACGCCGCCGAGGACGCCGCGGCGATCTTCCAGAACATGGGCACCGACACCCTGGTGGCCCGCTTTCCCGCCAGCGCCGACAGCCGCACGCCGCTGCCCGCGGCCCTGGACACCCGGGCGCTGAGCCAGGCGGTGCCTAGCCTGGTCAACATTGCCCCGACGGTGTTGCTCAGCGCCACGCTTATTCGCAATGGCCGCTCCGCCAACGCCAGCGTGGTGGGCGCGACCGCCGAGCTGGCGCCGGCCATGCGCCTGCAGTTGCGTGAGGGGCGCTTTCTCTCGGACTTCGATCAGAACGAAATCTATGCGGTGGTCGGCCATCAGGTGGCTCAGACCCTGGGCGCCGCCGGGGCCCCGCTGCAACTGGGGGACCGGGTGCGGATCAACGACTACCTGTTCCTGGTCATAGGTATCCTGCAGAACCAGCCCAGCGCGGTGCTGGTTCCAATCCAGGCCAATGACTCGGTGTTCCTGCCCCAGGGCAGCATGCGGCGGATTTTCCCTTCGCCACAGATCGACAACGTGGTGACCCGGGTCGCCGGTGGCCAGAACATGGAGCAGGTCGCCGCCGCCATGACCCAGGCCTTGAAAAAGATCCTGCGCGGACGTGAGGTGGAAGTGCAGGTACCGCAGCAGATCATCGACGGCATGACCCGGCAGAGCCGCACCTTTGGCTACCTGCTGATGGCCCTGGGCGGCATTTCCCTGGTGGGGGGTGGCGTGGGGGTGATGAACGTGATGCTGATGAATGTCTCGGAGCGCCGCCGCGAGATCGGCATCCGCATGGCCCTGGGCGCCCGGCAAAAGGACATCCGCAACCTGTTCCTGCTGGAGGCGGTCAGCCTGACCGCAGTCGGCGCCCTGTCGGGGGCGATACTGGGGGTCGCCTCGGCCTTTATCTACGCCCGGATGTCCGGCTGGCACTTCTCCCTGGCGGGAGCCGCACTGCCGCTGGGGATCGGGAGCACCCTGCTGGTGGGCCTGTTTTTCGGCCTGTACCCGGCCATTTCGGCATCCAGACTGCAACCGGTGGAGGCGTTGCGCGATGAATGACTGGCGCCTGCGAACACTCGCCTGCCTGTGCCTTTTGTACTTGCCGGCGCTCAGCGCCGATGAGCGGGTGGATCGCCCTTCCGCTCCCACCATGCGCAGCGACTACTCGCGCAGCGCCCTGCTCAGCCAGCAGGTCACCGACCTGACCCTGGGGGACGCGGTCTACCTGGGCTTGCGCAACAACCGCAGCATCCGCAGTTCGTACCTGCAGCGGGTGGCGCAGAAGTTCGACCTGCGGGTGGCCGAGGATGTGTTCAACCCCAAGCTGCTGATCACCGGCAACTACCGCACCACCCGGGGCAGCAGCGACACCACGCAGAACCTCAACATGGCCCCGGCCACCAGCCTGTTGAGCGAGTACGGCACGCGCCTGAGCATGGCCTGGATCCAGGACCTGAACAAAGCCGATCGGGCCGGCCGCCAGCGCAGCGACGGCCTGGACCTGGCGATCATCCAGCCATTGCTGCGCGGCGCCGGCTGGGACGTGACCACCGCGCCGTTGCGCCTGGCGCGCATCACCGAACAAAGCAACCGCCTCAACCTCAAGGCCGGGGTCGCCCAGACCATCACCGCGATCATTACCACCTACCGCGAGCTGCTGCGTTCCCAGGAACAGCTGACCATCGCCCAGGAAGCCCTCAAGCGCGCCAATGCCCTGCTGGAAGTCAACCGCGCGCTGATCAGCGCCGGGCGCATGGCCGAGTTCGAGATCGTGCAGACCGAAGCCGACATCGCCAGCCAGGAGCTGGGGGTGGAGGAAGCGCGCAACCAGGTGGACGTCAACCGCCTGTCGCTGCTGCGTCTGCTGGCCCTGGACATGTCCAGCCGGATCCACGCCAGCGAGGCCCTGCAGGCGGCCAAGATCAGCATCGACCAGCGCGAGGCCCTGCGCCTTGCGCAGATCCAGCAGCCCGAATACCTGGCTACCCTGCTGGGCAGCCAGCAGGCCGATCTGAACCTGGTGATCGCCAAGGACCAGTCGCGCTGGGACGTATCCCTGGTGGCCGGGGCCAACCAGACCCGCAGCCGCTATGACAATGACACCAGCAACGGTTCGGACCGGCGCTGGGACAGCTACGCCGGGGTCCAGGTGCAGATTCCCATTGGCGACCTGAGTACCCGCCAGGCCGAGGTCCACGCCCGGGTCAATGTGGAGAACCAGGAAATCCTCCTGGCCGATGCCCGCCAGGTGCTGGAGCGTGACGTCAACAACGTGGTGCGCGACCTGGGCACCCGCTGGCGCCAGTACGAGATTGCCCAGCGCGCCAGCGAACTGTCCAAGCGCAAGCTGGACATCGAACGGGAAAAGCTCAGTGCCGGCCGTTCCAGCAACTTCCAGGTGCTGAGTTTCGAGGGTGACCTGCGCAACGCCGAGAATGCCCGGCTCAATGCGCTGATCGCCTACCTGAACGCCCAGACGCAACTGGACCTGACCCTGGGCATGACTTTGGAGAGCTGGGACATTGCGCTCAATGACTTCTGACAAGCCGCAGGCGAGCAAGCGCCGTCGCCATACCCTGCAAGCGCTGGCCCTGGCCGTCGCCCTCGCCGTGGGCGCCGCTGCCCTGGTCACCCTCCAGTCCCCCGCCAGCACTCCGGCCAGCGAGGCCCGCTGGGTCAGCGTGCAAGGCACGGTACTGACTCACCAGATCGGCCTGGTGGGCAAGATCGAACCCCAAAAGACCGTGGTCCTCACCGCCCCGTTCGAAGGCAATGTGCAGGCCAGCCTGGTGGAACAGGGCCAGCGCGTAGAGGCCGGCCAGGTCCTTTTGCAGATGGACCCGGGGCTGGTGGAGATCCAGTCGCGCGAAGCCCTTTCCACCTTGCTCAAGGCCCGCCGCACCGTCCAGGAGCTGCAGGACTGGAACAACGGCGCCGTGGTCACCCGGGCCCGCCGTACCCTGCGCAACTCGCAGATGTCCCTGGCCAATACCGAACGCAAGCTGCGGGAAAGCCAGAACCTGTTCCAGCGCGGAATCATTCCGCGCAACGAGCTCAACGATCAGGAGCAACAGGCACAGATGCAGCGCCTGGACCTGGCCGCCGCCCAGAGTGAATTGCAGCAGGCGCTGAACCAGGGCACAGGGGAATACCGGCAGATTGCCGAAATGGAGTTGACCAACGCCACGGTCAAGTACGACGCCCTGCGCAAGCTGCTGGAGCACAAGAACGTGGTCGCCCCCTTTGCCGGCATCGTGGTGCCGCCACCCAATGGTGGCGCGGGCCCGAACACCGCCGGTGCCGCCAACGGTCCGGTGCAGACCGGTTCACGCCTGAGCCCGGGGCAAGTGCTGTTCGGCCTGGCCAACATCGAACAGCTGAAGATCGTCAGCAAGGTGTCGGAGCTGGACATCAACCAACTGCACCAGGGGCAGCGCGTGGAAATTCTCGGTGACGGCTTTGATGGTGAACGCCTGGAAGGCGTGGTGGATATCGTCAGCAGCCTGGCCCTGCCCAACGAAACCGCAGGTGCCGGAGCGCAATTCCCGGTGACCCTGTCGGTGCCCAAGCTCAGCCGCGAACAACTGCAACGGGTGCGCCTGGGCATGAGCGCGCGGCTGACTATCGTCACCTACCGCAACGACCAGGCCATCGTGCTGCCGCCTGCGGCGATCCAGCGCGACGCCGACGGCATGAGCGTGGAATACCGGGCAACGGCCGATCAACCAGGCCAGCGGGTGCCGGTGACCGTGGGCCAATCGACCCCGGAGGGCGTGGAAGTGTTTGGCCTGCAACCGGGCCAGGTCCGCCTGCCCAACGCCTTGTAGGCGCTGGCCTGCCAGCGAAGGCGCCCTTGGGAACGGCGCAAGGCCCAGGGGCCTCTTCGCCGGCAAGCCGGCTCCTGCGGGTCAGCGCAGGGCGCGGCGCAGGACTTTGCCCACGGTGGTCTTGGGCAGCTCTTGGGTACGGAACTCTACATAGCGCGGCACTTTGTAGCCGGTGAGGTATTCCCGGCAGTGGGCCAGCAACTGGTCCTGGGTCAGCGCCGGGTCCTTGCGCACGACGAAGATCTTCACTTTCTCGCCGGTCACATCATCCTCGACGCCAATCGCCGCCACTTCCGCCACCCCGGGGTGCAGGGCCACCACATCCTCGATCTCGTTGGGGTACACGTTGAAACCGGAGACCAGGATCATGTCCTTCTTGCGGTCCACCAGGCGAATGAAGCCCTGCTCGTTCATCACCCCGACATCCCCGGTGGACAGCCAGCCGTGGCGGTCCAGAACCTTGGCGGTTTCCTCCGGGCGCTGCCAGTAGCCCTTCATCACCTGCGGCCCGCGTACCTGCAGCTCGCCCTCCTCGCCCAGCTCGGCCAGTTGGCCGTCCTCGCGCACGAAGCGCACCCAGGTCGAAGGCAGCGGTACGCCGATGGTCCCGGTGAAATCGCCTTCGCGCATGCGCGCAATGTCGATCGGGCTGATGCTCACCACCGGCGAGCACTCGGTCAGGCCGTAGCCTTCGATGATCGGCACCCCGGTGACTTCCTTCCAGCGCCGGGCCACTGAGGTGTGGGTGGCCATGCCGCCCGCAATCGCCAGCTTCAGGTCGGAGAAATCCCGGCCGCGAAACTCTTCGTTCTCCAGCAGGCCATTGAACAGGGTGTTGACCCCGACGATGCCGCTGAACTTTTCCTTGCGCAGGATCATCTGCACCCGTTTCACATCACGCGGGTTGGCGATGAGGATGTTGCGCCCGCCCAGGCACATGAACATCAGGCAGTTCACCGTCAGCGACAGCACGTGGTACAGCGGCAACAGGGTGACGTTGGTTTCCTGCTGGTTCTCGTCCAGCTGGTCACCGACCCAGGCCTTGGCCTGCATCAGGTTGGCGAGGATGTTGCGGTGCGTGAGCATGGCGCCCTTGGCATCGCCGGTGGTGCCGCCGGTGTATTGCAGGAAGGCGATGTCGTCCTGCTTGAGTTCCACCGGGCGGTGCTCCAGCACGCTGGCCAGCTTCATCATCGCCGGAAAGCGGATGGCCCCCGGCAGGTTGAATTTCGGCACCTGCTTTTGCACATGGCGCAAGGCGAAGTTCAGGGCTGCGCCCTTGAAGGTGCCCAGCAGGTCACCGATGGCGGCCACCACGATGTTCTTCAATTGGCTGCCCGGCATCGCCTGTTCCAGGGTGTGGGCGAAATTCTCGAAGATCACCACGGTCTCGGCGCCGCTGTCCTTGAGCAGGTGCCGCAGTTCGTGAGCCGTGTACAGCGGGTTGACGTTGACCACCACGGCCCCCACCAGCAGGGTGCCGAACAGGCAGATCGGGTATTGCAGGCAGTTGGGCATCATCAACGCCACCCGGTCGCCCTTCTTCACCCCCTTGGACTGCAACCAGGCGGCGAAAGCGAATACCCGCTTCTCCCACAGGTCGTAGCCCATCTCGGTGCCGATGCTCACATAGGCCACCCGTTGGCGATACTTGTCCACGTGTTCGAGGAACACTTCCCGCAGCGACGGGTAACGGTCGATCTCGGCTTCGATATCGCTGGGCACTCCCGGCAGGTAAGCGTTCAGCCAGATACGCTCGACGGGTTGCAGGCTCACGACACTCATTGGCAGTCTCCTTGTTATTTTATTTTTCGACGATGGCGGTTACGCCCAGCCCGCCTGCTGCACAGATGGAAATCAGCCCGCGGCCGCCGCCGCGCTCATGGATCGCCTTGGCCAGGGTCGCCAGTTGCCGCCCACCGGTGGCGGCGAACGGATGCCCGCAGCCCAGGGAGCCGCCGTTGACGTTGAGCTTGCTGCGCTCGATGCTGCCCAGCGGTCCGTCGAGGCCGAGCTTGTCCCGGCAGTAATCAGCGTCCTCCCAGGCCTTGAGGGTGCACAGCACCTGGGCGGCAAAGGCTTCGTGGATCTCGTAGAAGTCGAAATCCTCCAGGCTCAGGCCCTCCCGGGCGAGCATGCGCGGCACGGCATAGGCCGGGGCCATCAGCAGCCCTTCACTGCCGTCGACAAAGTTCACCGCGGCGGTTTCCCCGGTACGCAGGTAGGCCAGCACCGGCAGGTTGTTGGCCGCCGCCCAGTCTTCGCTGGCCAGCAGCACCACCGAGGCGCCATCGGTGAGCGGGGTCGAGTTGCCGGCGGTCAGGGTGCCGTTGTGCCGGTCGTAGGCCGGACCCAGGCCGGCGAGCTTCTCCAGGCTCGCGTCGGCCCGCAGGTTGTTATCGCGTTTCAGGCCGCGGTACGGGGTGATCAGGTCATCGAAGAAGCCGCGCTGGTAGGCCGCATTCAACTGGTGGTGGCTGGTGAGGGCCAGTTCATCCTGGGCCAGGCGCTTGATCTGCCAGCGCTTGGCCATTTCTTCGCAGTGCTCGCCCATGGACAGCCCGGTGCGCGGCTCGCCGTTGCGTGGCAGCAACGGCTTGAAGAACATCCCCGGGCGCACCTTGAGCAGGCTGCGCAGCTTGTTGCCGGTGCCCTTGGCGCGATTGGCCTGGAGCAAGGTGCGGCGCAGGCCTTCGTTAATGCCGATGGGCGCGTCGGAGGTGGTGTCGGCGCCCCCGGCAATGCCCACTTCGATCTGCCCCAGGGCGATCTTGTTGGCCACCAGCAGCGCCGCCTCAAGCCCGGTGCCGCAGGCCTGCTGCAGGTCATAGGCCGGGGTCTGCGGCGACAGGGTGGTGGACAAGAGACTTTCCCGGGCCAGGTTGAAATCCCGCGAATGCTTGATCACCGCCCCCGCGGCGAACTCCCCCAGGCGCTGGCCCGACAGGCCGTAGCGATCCACCAGGCCCTGCAACGCCGCCACCAGCAGGTCCTGGTTGCTGTCATTGGCATATACCGTGTTGGAACGGGCGAACGGAATCCGGTTACCGCCCAGGATCGCCACCCGGCGTACCGGCGCCGGATTGAAACTGTACTCAGCCATCAACGAGCTCCCCAGATAAATAGACCGCGCATGTGGGGCTTGTCCCCCGCGTTGTTGCGCACTTCGAACTCATGGCGCGGGCCGTCCGGCAGGCGATTCCACAGGGTCACCGCCGCCGGCAGGAAGATCGGCAGCTTGAACTCGCAGTCCAGCTGGGCTGCCGCCAGAGGATGGGGCGGTTGCTGGGCCGCCAGGGCCCGGCCCAGGGTCCACATGCCGTGGGCAATGGGCCGGCGGAAGCCGAACAGCCGGGCGCCCAGCCATGAGGTATGGATCGGGTTGAAGTCGCCGCTGACCTGGGCAAAGCGGCGGCCCAGGTCGCCCCCCAGGCTCCAGCGCTGAGTGCGCACCAAGGCCTGCTCATCCCATTGCAACGAGCCCTCCCAGGGCTCGCCGATGGGCCCGGCTACACCGCGGCGCAGGTACAGGCTGTCGCTTTCCCAGACCAGGCTGCCACCGCTGTGGGCACGGGTGGCAATCGACAGGGCCTGGCCCTTGGGATGGGCCAACCAACGCTCGGCGAACACTTCCAGGCGCAGGGCCTGGCCCTCCTCCAGCCGTTGGTACTGGCGGATGCGGTTGGCCAGGTGGACCATGCCGCTGGCCGGATAGGGAAACGTCGGGCGGGTCAGCAGCAACAGGTGCAGCGGGAACGCCAGGGTGTGGGGAAACGCCAGCGGCACCCCATGTTCCCGGCGAAAGCCGCAGGCCCGGGCGTAGCGGGCTATTTCGTCGGCCTTGAGCTCTACCGCCGGGCGCACCAGGCGCTCCGTCGGCAGTTGGGGCGCGGCGTCCGGCTTGGGCTTGCGCAGGCTGCGGATGCCGTCGTAAAGCAGCTGCCCCCGGGAGGGCGGCGGCTCGATGATGCGAATTGCGGTATCAGCATTCATGGCTCAGGCCCCCAACAGGCTTTGCCCGCAGACGCGGACCACCTGTCCATTGATCCCGCCGGAGGCCGGATGGGCCAGCCAGGCGATGGTTTCCGCCACATCCACGGCCTGCCCGCCCTGGTTCATGGAGTTCATGCGCCGCCCGGCCTCGCGGATCATCAGCGGGATCTTCGCGGTCATCTGGGTTTCGATAAAACCCGGGGCCACGCCATTGACCGTGATCTGCTGGCGCGCCGCCAAAGGGGCGAGGTTCTGCACCAGGCCGATGACCCCGGCCTTGGACGTGGCGTAGTTGCTCTGCCCGAGGTTGCCGGCGATCCCGGAAATCGACGAGACGCAGACGATGCGCCCGCCGGGATTCAGGCCCTGGCCTTCCAGCAGCGCCTGGCTGAGCAGCAGCGGCGCTTCCAGGTTGACCGCCATGACCTTGCGCCACGCTGCCTCGGTCATCTTCGCCAGGGTCTTGTCCTGGGTGATGCCGGCGTTGTGCACCACGATATCGAAGGCGCCGTGCTCGCCGACGAACTCCAGCAAGCGTTGCCCGGCGTTGGCCGCGGTGATGTCCAGGGCCAGGGCGCTGCCCTTGATCCCGGCAGCCGCCTGCTGCAGCTCGGCCTCGCTCTGGGGAATGTCCAGGCACACCACCTGGGCGCCCTCCCGGGCCAGGACCTTGGCAATGGCCAGGCCGATGCCGCGGCAGGCCCCGGTGACCAGTGCCCGGCGCCCGCCCAGGGGCTGTTGCCAATCGATGTGCCGGGGCACTTCCACCGGCTCGCCGATGCGCACCACCTGCCCCGATACATAGGCCGAGCGGCGCGACAGGAAGAACCGCAGGCTGCTGTCCAGCTCGGCTTCGGCGCCGGGCTCGACGTACAGCAACTGCACCGTGATGGCCCGACGCAGCTCCTTGCCCAGGGAACGCACGAAGCCTTCCAGGGCCCGTTGCGCCACCGCCTGGGCCAGTTCCTTGCAGTGCTCCGGCGGCGTACCCAGCACCAGCACCCGGCCGTGGGCTGTCAGGCGCCGCACATTGGCGTGGAAGAAGCGGTACAGCTCGTCCAGCTGGGCGATGTCGGCCACCCCACTGGCATCGAACACCAGGCCCTGGACCTTCACCGTAGAAGGCGCGGTGATGCTTGCGGCCTGGGCCGCCACGGTGTCGGTGGCGGCGAAGATCCGTTGCAGCTCGCCCAGCAGGCGCCCCTCGGGCGCTGCGGCGAGGACCACCGGGTTGAGCAGGTTGCCGCCCTGCCCCTCGCGGTGCCGTTGCAGCGGCACCGGTTGCGGCAGGCCGGTGCGCTGGGCCAGCCAGCGGCCCCAGCCGGAATTGACGAACGAAAGATAACCGTCAGACATAAAGAGATCCCGATCCAATCCAGTAGAGGGTCAATAGGCCGAATCGCTGGCGGCCACCGCGTCTTCGCTGCTGGCCGCGCGTTTGCGCGAGGCCGGCTTGGCGCTTTGCTCGAAGTGCGCCTGACGCTGTTGCAGGGCTTCGAGCAGACCGAAGTCCTGGGGGAAGTCGTCGACCTGGATCGCGTGGTCGCCGTATTCCACATAGCGCCCCAGCAGCTCGTCCTCGTCCGGGCTGATCAGCTGCAGCTCCAGGGCCTTGACCCGCCAGATCACGAAGGCCTCGCGGGAGATCGGCAACGGCGCCAGGCTGCCCTGCTTGATCGCCGGCTTGAGCCGCGCCTCGATCAGGTCCACCTGTGGCTGCAGGCGGAACGCCAGTTCGCCATAGGCCAGCTTGTCGATGTCCGGCTGCGGGATGTAGGAGTCGGCCAGCAGGCGGTCGCGGGTCGGGCCCGGGGTCTGCACCAGTTCGGCGACTTGCGCCAGCAGGCGGTCCGACGGCTTGCGCTGGGGAATGCCCAGGGGAAAGCTCAGGCCACGGATGATCCGCGCGGCAGCCTTGGACGGATAGTTGTCCAGCACTTCGGCCAGGGCTTCATGGGCCCGCAGCAGGCAGTCCTGGGCGGCCCAGTGCACCAGCGGCAGGTCGGCCTGCGGCCGGCCATCGTCCTCGAAACGCTTCAACACGCAGGACAGGATGTACAGCTGGGACAGAATGTCCCCCAGGCGCCCGGTGATGCTTTCCTTGCGCTTGAGGGCACCGCCCAGCACGCCCATGGAAATGTCCGAGGCCAGGGCCAGCACCACCGACAGACGCTGGATCTGCCGGTAGTAGCCGGCCAGGGCCTTGTCGGTGTTGCTCGGGGCCTTGATCAGGCGCCCGCCAGTGACCGCATGCACCGCGGCGCGCACGGTGTTGGCGAAGACGAAGCTGATGTGGCCGAACATCGCGCTGTCGAACGCTTCCAGGCCCTTGCGCCCGGTATCCCGGGCCGCTTCCATCTCGCGAAAGACATAGGGATGGCAACGGATCAGCCCCTGGCCGTAGATGATCAGGCAGCGGGTCATGATGTTCGCGCCTTCCACGGTGATGGCGATCGGGCTTTGCTGGTAGGCCCGGGCCAGGAAGTTGTTGGGCCCCATGCAGATGCCCTTGCCGGCAACGATGTCCATGCCGTCATTGACCATGGCCCGGGCGCGCTCGGTGACGTGGTACTTGGCGATGGCCGAGATCACCGAGGGCTTCTCGCCGGCATCCAGGGACGCCACCGAGACCTTGCGCACCGCGTCGCAGGCATACAGGTGCCCGGCCATGCGGGCCAGGGGCGCCTGCACCCCTTCGAACTTGCCGATGGGCAGGCCGAACTGCTTGCGCATCGCCGCGTAGGCCGTGGTGCCGCGCACCGCCACCTTGCCCAGGCCGACGTTGGCCGAGGGCAGGGAAATGGCGCGCCCGGCGGCCAGGCATTCCATCAGCATGCGCCAGCCGTTGCCCACCTGGTCGCCACCGCCGATCACCCATTCCAGGGGGATGAACACATCCTTGCCGGTGGTCGGGCCATTCTGGAACACCGCGTTCAGCGGCCAGTGGCGACGCCCGGTATTGACCCCGGGATGAGTGGTGGGAATCAGCGCGCAGGTGATCCCCAGGCTGCCCTGGGTGCCCAGCAGGCCGTCCGGGTCCTCGGCGCGAAACGCCAGGCCCAGCACCGTGGCGATCGGGCCCAGGGTGATGTAGCGCTTGTCCCAGGTAACCCGGAAGCCCAGCACTTCCTGGCCCTCGAACTGGCCTTTGCAGACCACGCCGGTATCGGGAATGGCCCCGGCGTCGGAGCCGGCATAGGGGCTGGTCAGGGCGAAGCAGGGAATGTCTTCGCCCCGGGCCAGGCGCGGCAGGTAATGCTGGCGTTGGGCCTCGGTACCGTAGTGCAGCAGCAGTTCGGCCGGGCCCAGGGAGTTGGGCACCATCACCGAGATCGCCGCCGCCGAGCAGCGGGTGGAGAGTTTCATCACCACTTGGGAGTGAGCGTAATGGGAGAAGCCTTTGCCGCCGTACTGCTTGGGAATGATCATCCCCAGGAAACCCGCGTCCTTGGTGTATTGCCAGGCCTTGGGCGAGAGGTCCTGCCAGACCTGGGTGGTTTCCCAGTCGTTGGCCATGTCGCACAGGGTTTCCACTTCGTTGTCCATGAACGCCTGCTCTTCGGCGCTCAGGCTGGCCGGCGCGGCGCCTATCAGGCGCGACCAGTCGGGCTTGCCGCTGAACAGCTCGGCATCCCACCAGACCGTGCCGGATTCGATGGCCGCGCGCTCGGTGTCGGACATGGCCGGCATGATCTTGCGGAACATGACCAGGGCACGACGGGTGAGCAAGGCCCGACGCAGCGGCTTGACGCTCAGCAGCGCAGCCGGCAGCACCACCAGCAGCACCGCGAGGCTGATGCCCAGCGAGCCCACCAGGCCCAACCAGTGCCCTGCCCCCAGCCAGACCAGGGCCGAGCCCAGCCACCAGGATGCCGGGGCCTGCCGATAGGCCAGTGCGAACGCAGCGGCGAGTCCCACCAATAACCAGACAATCATGGAATACCTCTCTTGTTCTATGCAGACGACCACTTGGAGCCTGGGCGTTGTGCCGGCCCCTCGAAGATCACCCTACAAAGGAAACTGCCTCGTTTCAAATTTTATTTTTAAATATTGTTTTGAGTGATTTCAGCAACGCACAACGGCCGAACGATGTCAGCCAGGGCTTGGGGAAATGGCAGGTCAAGACGGGTCCTGAGGTGACCCGTCCCGCCGACGGCAGTAGCACAATCCCTTTGTACTGCCGTTATCTCGAGGCGTGGGTAAAGCCTTTACCCTCAGAAGTGATAGGTCGCGGAGAGGCTCACCACCTCGCCCTTGGCGTCGGCCTTGCCATCCAGGCGCGAGGCACCGAGACGGTCCACGTTCTGGGTCTTGATCTTGGCTTCCTTGACGAATTGCCGGGAATAGGCGCCGTCGATGGTCAGGCCGGGGATCGCCCTGATGTCATAGCCGAAGCCCAGGGAAGTGAACCAGCGATCGTTGTCGGGAATCCGCGGGTCACGTGTGCTGTTACGGGTTGGTGTCTGGTCGTACGCCACACCGGCCCGCAGAGTCAGCTGGTCGGTGAAGCGGTAGTCGCCACCCAGGGAATACATCATGGTGTCTTTGTACTTGTACGGGATGGAGACCAGGGTATTGCCATCGGACTTCAGGGTCAGGTCCTTGAACGACGACCATTGGGTCCACAGCATGCTGGCACCCAGGGTGAAGCGGTCATCGAACACGTGCACCCAGTCCAGCCCGGCGGAGGCTGGAATGTCCAGCTGGGCACTGGCGTTGGCGCCATCCGGGTTCAGCTTCAGGCCGGGATAGGCCAGTTCCACCAGGCTTTCACCATTGGGCCCGGCCGGTTGGGTCATGTACTGGCGACCTACCGCGTCGGCACGCACGTTGTACTTGCCGTCCATCTTGTTCTTGATCTTGGCGTGGTAGTTCAGGCCCAGGGTGTCGCGGTCGGTGGGTTTCCAGACCACGCCGGTGAACCAGCCTACCGAGGTATTGTCCACCTTGACCCGCATCAGGTTCGCCCCGACGCCGGATGGCAGCGGGATCCCGCCCAGGCCGGGAGATACCGCCGCGGCACCGGTCAGGTTGAGGTTCTGGCTGACAAAGCCCTTGCTGTGCTGGACGATGACCCCGGCACCCAGGGAGAAGTCGTCATTGACCTTGAACGACAGCGAGCCGGTCAGGCCCACGGTCTCGATCTTGGTATCCACCGAAAAGTCGCGGATCTTGGAATTGTCGTTATCCCAGGTGCTGCGCATGCCCATGGGCACCACCTGGCTCAGGCCGAAGGCAAACTGATCGTTGATCGGCATTACCATGAAGCCGGTCGGCAACCAGGCGGTGAAGCCGCCCTGGCCACCATTGCCCTCCAGGGGCACCGGACCGCTGGTGGGGACGCCGGATGCATCCACCGGCAAGGTGGTGGCCGGATTCCCTTGATAATCGTAGGCATCGCCTTTGTATTTCATCTTGATGCGGGCGTAGTCGACCGTCATCTGTGCCACGTTCTGATCGATAAACGCCATGGCCGCCGGGTTGTTGTAAGCCGCACTGGGGTCGTTCTTGAACAACGAACCACCACCGAAGGCCCGGCCCCATCCGGGAGCGCCGTAGGTAGGCGTGGTGAAGCCGCCTGCCTGAACAGTGCCGATCGCACCAAAGCCCCCCAACAGGGCGAGTGCCACCGCGATCTGCAACTGTTGTTTCTTATTATTCATGCCCCACTCCTTATTATTATCGATAGCAACCGACACTACAGGGCCCTCCTGATCTGCAGATCACCGCCTCTTGCGAGGCGGTGTCCTTCAGCGGGTGATCAGCCCTTGGTTCCAGATAACGCTTAAATCACGCTGACCTGTGGCGACGGCTTGGCGTTCAGCACATCCACGGAGCAGCCACCGCTCAGGGTCTGAGGCGTGCTCAGGCTCAGCGAGTGAGTCACGTTGCTCCAGGCCACGTTGATGGTGGTCGGACCGCAGTTGGTGGCAGGGAAGAAGGAAATGGTGTAACCCACGTTGGTCACGGTACCTGCGGTGGTGCTAGAGGCACTCAGGGTCCATGGCAAGCCAGTGATCTTCGGCAGGTTGCACAGCGCGTTGCTGCCGCTGACGGTGGCGCCGGTGATGCTGGCCACGCCGCCGGCGATGTTGCCGCTGAAGTTGATGTTGCAGGTCACGGGCTGGTTGAACGAGGACGGCGAGCGCACGGTGATAGTGCCGCCAGGGGTAGTGAACGGACCATCCGGGTTCGCACCATCAATGGCGATGGATGCAGCGCTGGCCATGGAAGCAGCTCCCAAGCAGGCAACGATGGCGGTGGCGGACACGAGAGTTTTGATGCCTTTCATTGTTGTTTTTCCTCACATGTATGGCGATTCATTTCGCCGGGGTAATGGCCTTGAGCGAGACGACACGGAGAACAGCGACCGAGCTTCCCTTTCCAGCCAAATCTTCAATTCGATAAAGGTGTGACGTGCGCGTCAGGGTGCAACCCGGAACGTGGGTGGCATCTGGATCGATACGGTCTTGATGGTGCAGCCACCGTCGAGGCTGACCTGGGCCGCTTCGAGTTTTCCGGTGCTGTTGTTCCAACTGCCTTCGGCGGTGGACGGCCCGCAGTCGCCGCCCACCAGGGGCGCGTGCACGGTGACCTGGATACCCGACATGGCGCCGCTGGTTTCGTCCTTGGCGATCAGCTTCCAGGGCAGGTGCGTGGCTTCCACCTGGCCGCACTTGAGGCCGCCGCTGAAGTCGACTTTCTCGACGCTGGCGAAGCTGCCGTCGGGGCTGACCTTGCCGCTGACCTGGATGGTGCAGTCGGCATTGATGATGCTCTTGGCAAAGCTGATGGGGCCCTTGGCGGTGAACTCGGTATTGGCCGGTTCAATGCGCGCGGCTTCGGCGGCGCCCATCAGGGAGATCCCCACCAGGACCACGAACAACTGGGCAGTGAATAGCGGTGAAATAGACATCCGTGACTTCCTTACAGTTGCTTATTGTTGTTGTCGGTCAACTTGCTTAAGGACTGCCTACTGCGTTGCTCACCCTTCAAGCGGGCACATCACAGGCGAACACGACCGGTTCACCAGCACTTGAAGGGGTGAGCGGTACAACTAAAGAGCAGTGTCTGAATCGGTGTTGCTGAAGCCGTAGCGCTTGAGCAGCTCGTCACGCTTGGCCGGGTGCATGTTGGCCAGGCGTACATCACCCGAGTAGTGCGCCAGCACCCGGTGGTCCATCAGGCGCCGCCAGAGGGCCGGCACATAGGCCCAGACGATCATGGTGGCGTAGCCATAGGGCAGCTGTGGCGACTCGTCGAAGTGACGCAAGGCCTGATACGCACGGGTCGGGTTGGCGTGGTGGTCGGAGTGGCGCTGCAACTGGAACAGGAAGATGTTGGTGACGATCCGGTTGCTGTTCCAGGAGTGGCGCGGCGAGCAGCGTTCATAGCGGCCGTTGGGCTGTTTCTGGCGCAGCAGACCGTAGTGCTCGACGTAGTTGACCACCTCCAGCAGAGAGAAGCCGTAGATCCCCTGGATCACCAGGAAGGGAATCACCGCCGCCCCCAGCCAGGCGATCAGCACGCCCCACAGCACCACGCTGTACAACCAGGCGCTGATCACGCCGTTCTTCCAGTGCAGGGTCGGCAGGCCGAGTTTTTCCAGGCGCTGGCTTTCCAGATGCCAGGCCGAACTCAGGCTGAACCACACGGTGCGCGGCAGGAAACTCCAGAAGGATTCGCCCAGGCGCGAACTGGCCGGGTCCTCCGGGGTGGCCACCCGCACATGGTGGCCGCGGTTGTGCTCGACGAAGAAGTGCCCGTAGAAGGTCGAAGCCAGGGCCAGCTTGGCCAGGAACTTGGCCATCCCGCGGTTCTTGTGCCCCAGCTCATGAGCGATGTTGATGGCAATGCCGGTGGCCGCGCCAGTGGACATCGCCATGCCCAGGTAGGTGAACCAGCCGATACTGCCGTGCAGTTGCGCACGCTCGGTGAGGAAGGCGGCGAAACTCGCCAGGCTGCCTTGCAGGTGCAGTTGTTCACTCAGTTGCAGCAGGCCGCCGGCGATGATCCAGTCCACCCCGCTGATGGCCATCCAGGCGGTCACCACCAAAGACAGTACCGAGAGCACGGCACAGCTGTAGACGATAAAGCGGTAGTAGGGTTGTTTTTCCAGATCGGGAACGGCGGATTCAGGCGGGTTGCTGGCATCTTCCCCCATCAGGCCGTCAATCAGCGGGATCAGGCCGAAGATCACCAGGACCCCGCTCCACCAGAACACTTGCACCCCGGTGGTGAGGGCGAAGATCCCCGACAGCAGAGGGGTGATCATGGGCAAGGTACCCAGCCACCACAGGTGACGCTTGCTATCGGTCCAGACGCCGGGTGCCGCCACGGAAACAGTCATGGCAGCCTCCGCAGGATGGCAGTCGAAACAGGTGCTATAAAGGACAGCGCGGCTGCGCTGTGCAGAGCGTGAAGGGATGAAAAAACAAAAGCGTGAAATGGCGTTATTTTCATTATTTTTAATCGCTCAATTGCACTTTCAAAAAAAACATTCAAAACATTTTTTTAAAAAAATAGCTCGGGTTCGTTAGCTCGTCAACTATTTTTTCGGCTTGTTTCGAATGTCGCCCGTGAAGCATTTACAGCTGCTGTCGACGCCGCGGCAGGGGCGCTCGAAACCGCCCCCCGCCACGCCCTCAACTTGCTCTTGAAGCCGCGAACGGCGGGTGCAGGATGGTTGCGCTGCGTTGTGGCGCAGCCTGGGAAGCGACGTGCTGGACCATGGCCACCACCCGCTCGACTGCGCTAATGGGCAACATGTGGCCCCGGCCCTGGACGATCTCCAGGGACAGCCCCGGCACCTTGCCGACCATTGACTCACCGTGCCGGCGGTAACTGAGCACCGGGTCCGCCGAGCCATAGATCAGCCCTACCGGAAGCTTCAGGCTGGGGTAATGCTTGACCATGCCCGGCAGCGAACGGTTGACCACGGCGATTTCGCTGGAGGCGTTGTAGAAGCTGTCCGAACGCATCCCCAGCAACCCGCCGCCACGCTCGGCGAAATCCTCGGGCACCGGGTCCGGGGCGAACACCGACTTGACCAGGCCACGGCGCCCGAGCATGGCCATGGGCGCCGCCAGGGTCAGGGACATCCAGCGCCGCAGCAAAGCCGGGCGCACTGCCAGGGACAGGAACACCAGCGGCAACATGCGCTGCGGATGGGTCAAGGGGGCCACCAGGATCAGTCCGGACACCGATTGCCGATGGTCCAGGGCCAGGGACAGCGCCACCGCACCGCCCAGGGAATGCCCCAGCACCAGCGGCTGGCCCAGGTCCAGGGTGCGAATGAACCTGGCCACCAGGCTGGCCTGGGCCGGCAGGTCTGCCGCGGCGCCCCGGGCCCGGGTGGAATAGCCCGAACCGGGACGATCGATGGTGATCACTCGGAAGCGTTCGCGCAGCTGCGGGGCCAGGGAGTGGGTCAGGTTGCGCCCGCAGCCGGTCAGGCCATGGATCATCAATAGCGCCGGGCCCCTGCCCTCATCGGTGTAGTGAATGCGCTCGCCACCGACCTCGAGAAAGCGTCCGTTGATCGGAACCTGGCTTTCAATCCGGCGGTTGATACGAAAACTCACCACCCAGAGCACCGCACTGACCGCCAGGAATACCGCTGCCGCTACCAGCCACTCCATAACCCGCCCCCTCAGCTTCCCTGCGCCGTTCGCCCGTGATCGGAATGACCTGGCGGTGTGGCGTGTCGCCCTGGCCTGGTGCCGCCTGTGACGCCTCACCCATGGCCTGGATGAGCCCCGCAAAATCCACAGGCGACCAGCGCAGGTGACATTTTCAGGTAATTTATTTAAATTAATTTTTAAAACATTATTTTAAATTGTGCAATCCTGAGTTTTCACCCACTGACGAAAGTCACCCAGCAGCATCATTACAATCGAGGTACACACCATGAATGCGTACTCGCCACCCAACGACCCCGAGGTCGTTGACATCGCCATCATCGGCGCCGGCTTCGCCGGGCTGTGCATGGCGATCAAGCTCAAGCAAGCGGGGATAGAGGATTTCTTCGTCGCCGAACACGCCGCGTCCCTGGGGGGCACCTGGCGCGACAATCACTACCCCGGCTGCGCCTGCGACGTGCAATCCCACGTTTATTCCTTCTCTTTTGCGCCCAACCCGAACTGGACCCGGCAGTTCGCGCCCCAGCCGGAAATCCGCGAATACCTGGAAAACTGCGCCCGGGATTTCGCCCTGGCGCCCTACCTGCACTTCAACATGGGCCTGCAACAGGCGGTCTTCGATGAAGCCCGGGAGCGCTGGCACCTGCGCTTCAGCAATGGTCGGGAAGTCAGTGCGCGGGTACTGATCTCCGGCATGGGTGGCCTGTCGCGCCCGGCGATACCGGACATCCCCGGGCTCGACACTTTCACCGGCAAGCGGTTTCACTCCCAGCAGTGGGATCACCGCTACGCCCTGCAAGGCAAGCGGGTGGCGGTGATCGGCACCGGCGCCAGCGCCATCCAGTTCGTGCCGAAAATCGCCCCGCGGGTAGCTCAACTCAAGCTGTTCCAGCGCACCCCGCCGTGGATCATGCCCAAGCCCGACCGCGAGCTCAGCGCGGTGGAACGCTGGGCCTTCAAGCACCTGCCCTTCACCCAGCGGCTGGTGCGCTCGGCGCTGTACTGGGCCCTGGAAAGCCGGGTGATCGCCTTCGCCCGCCGGCCCAGACTGATGAAGGTGGTGCAGCGCGTGGCCCTGCGTCATCTGCGCAAACAGGTGCCCGACCCGGTGCTGCGCCAGCGCCTGACCCCGGACTACACCATCGGCTGCAAGCGCATCCTGATCTCCAACGACTACTACCCGGCCCTGACCCGGGGCAACGTGCGGCTGATCACTGATGACATCCAGCGCATCGACGGCGACGCGGTGATCACTGCAGACGGCAACCGCCACCCCGTGGACTGCATCATCTTCGGCACCGGTTTCCAGGCCACCGACCCGATCCCCCGGGGCCTGCTGTTCGGCCGCCATGGCCAGGACCTGATGGACAGCTGGGCTCGGGGGGCCCACGCCTACCTGGGCACCTGCCTGCCGGGCTTCCCGAACTTCTTCATGATCGTCGGCCCCAACACCGGCCTGGGGCACAACTCGATGATCCTGATGATCGAGGCCCAGGTGGACTACATCCTCAAGGCCCTGGGCCAGATGCAGCGCGAACGTATCGCCAGCATCGAAGTCCGGCCCCAGGTCGAAAGCCAGTACAACCAGCGCCTGCAGCAGCGCCTGGCCGGGGCCATCTGGTCCACCGGGGGCTGCCGCAGCTGGTACCTGGACCCGCGCAGCGGGCAGAACACCACCCTCTGGCCGGGCTCCACCTGGAGCTTCAAGAAGACCTTGCAGCACTTCGAACTGCAGGACTACCAGGCCAGCCACCTGCCCCACACCCAGCCCGCCGCCGCACCGGCCGCCGCGCGCCCCCTGCACCTTGAAGAGGCCGCTCTCAATGAAAAACTTTAACGGTAAAGTCGCCGCCATCACCGGCGCCGCCTCCGGCATGGGCCGCGCCCTGGCCGTCGCCCTGGCCCGTGAGGGCTGTCACCTGGCCCTGGCCGACAAGAACCCCCAGGGCCTGGCACAGACCGTGGCCCAGGCCCGGGCCGCGACCCTGTTGCCGCTGCGCATCAGCAGCCAGGAACTGGACGTCGGCGACCGCGAGGCGATGTTCGCCTGGGCCGCCGCCAGCGCCGCCGAACACGGCCAGATCAACCTGATCTTCAACAACGCCGGAGTGGCGCTGTCGAGCACCGTGGAAGGTTCGAGCCTGGCGGACCTGGAGTGGATAGTGGACGTCAACTTCTGGGGCGTGGTCCACGGCACCCAGGCCTTCCTGCCCTACCTCAGGCAATCCGGCGACGGCCATATCATCAACACCTCCAGCGTCTTCGGGCTGTTCTCCCAGCCTGGCATGAGCGGCTACAACGCCACCAAGTTCGCCGTGCGCGGATTTACCGAATCCCTGCGCCAGGAGCTGGACCTGCAAGGCCACGGGGTCTCCGCCACCTGCGTGCACCCGGGGGGCATCCGCACGGATATCGCCCGCACCAGCCGCATCAGCGACAACGTCAAGGGTTTCCTGATCGACAACGAACAGCAGGCCCGGGACGACTTCGAAAAACTCTTCATCACCTCCGCCGAAACCGCCGCCAAGGTGATCCTGCTGGGGGTGCGCAAGAACAAGCGCCGGGTGCTGATCGGCCGCGACGCGCACTTGCTCGACCTGTTCATCCGCTTGCTGCCCAGTGCCTACCAGGCCCTGGTGGTATGGGCCAGCCGGCGCATGGCGCCCAAGCCGGGCAAGACGCGGCCGGCGGTCTACGAGCCCCAGGACGAACGCGGCCTGTAGTGCCGCCCACCCTTTTTCATGTCTAGAGGAGCGACAGCCATGCTGCCCATCCGCCGCGACATCAAGGTCGAACTGCCTGCCGAACGCGCCTGCGACTGGCACGAGCAAGGCAGCCACGTGACCCACTTCTTCAATGCGTTGTCCCTGCTGTTTCCTTCCGGCGAGCTGTTCTTCATGGACAGCGTGCGCCACTACCGCGAACAGATTCACGACCCCGAGCTCAAGCGCCAGATCCAGGGTTTCATCGGCCAGGAAGCCATGCACAGCCGCGAGCACCTGCGCTACAACGACCTGCTGCAGGACGCCGGGCTGCCGGCCCATCTGCTGGACCGGCGGTTGCGCTTCTTCCTCGATTTCCAGAAGAAGCACTTCCCGCCGGCCTTCAACCTCGCGATCACCGTAGCCCTGGAACACTACACGGCAATCCTCGCCGACCTGCTGCTGCGCGACCCCAGCCGCTTCGGCAATTCGGTGGCGGGCTACCGGCAGATGTGGCTGTGGCACGCCCTGGAGGAAACCGAGCACAAGGCCGTGTCCTACGACGTCTGGAACAGCGTGATCAAGCCCGGGCCCAAGCGTTACCTGATCCGCACCGGGAGCATGCTGTTCACCACCCTGGGCTTCTGGCTGGTGGTGTTCGACTTCCATGTGCGCATGCTGATCGCCGACCGCCGTCGCGGCGGCCACTGGCGCGGGTTGTGGCAGGTGGTCAAGTACCTCTACGGCCCCAAGGGGGTGTTCCCGCGGATCGCCCTGCCCTGGCTGCAGTTCTTCAAGCCGGGCTTTCACCCCTGGAACCACGACAACCGCGAGCAACTGCAACGCATCGACGGCCTGGTGCAGGACATCGAACGCACCCGCGCCGCCGCGGCCAAGTGACAAATGCCGACACGGCGAACAGCGGCGTGCCGGCATCCCCTGGCGGGCTGCTAACCTGCAACGCACCCTTAGGTGCTGCGAGCCCGCGCGATGATCCTGATTCTGCTGCCCCACGCCGACTACGACCCCAGCGAAAGCAGCCTGCCCTGGCAGGCTGCCCGGGACGCCGGTTTTGCCGCGCAGTTCGCCACCCCCCTGGGGATGCCGGCCTACGCCGATTCGCGCCTGGTGAGCCTGGGGTTCGGCCCGCTCAACCCGTTGTTGATGACCCCGGCGGCCGACCTGGCCCGCTACCACGCCATGACCCGCGACCCGGCCTTTTGCAGTCCTCTGCCCTATGCCGGGGTCGACCCGGCGGCCTACGAGGGCTTGCTGATTCCCGGCGGCCACGCCCGGGGCATGCGCAGCCTGTTGGAATCCGAGGAGGTGCGGCGGATCATCCTGGCCTTCTTCCAGGCCGACAACCCCGTGGCCGCGGTGTGCCACGGCCCCCTGGCCCTGGCACGCTGCATCGATCCGGCCAGCGGGCGCTCGGTGCTCCATGGGCGCAAGGTCACCGCCCTGCTGGCCGGGCCCATGGAGCTGGCGGCCTGGCTGGTCACCGCGCCGTGGCTGGGGCGCTACTACCGCACCTACGACCACAGCGTCGAGCAAGAGATCAAGGCGGCCCTGGCCAGCCCGGCGGATTTTCTGCCCGGGCCCTGGCTGCCCCGGCGGGATTCGGCAGAGCACCCCGAGCGCGGTTTTGTGGTCCGCGACCGCAATCTATTGACCGCGCGCTGGCCCGGGGACTGCCACCGCTTCGCCAATGAATGGGCGAGCCTGCTGCAACAGGCTCGCGACGCCCAACCTCAGGCGCAGCAGGCAGAGCGCTGACCCGGCTTGAAGGCATGGCTGCGCGCGCCCCAGACCAGCATCAGGCCCACCAGCGCCAGGGCGGCCATGGCCCAGGGAAAAGACGCCGCGCCATAGCGTTGCAAGAGCAGGCCGCCGACCATACCCCCGCAGGCAATGCCCAGGTTGAAGATGGTCACCAGCATCGATTGCGCGACATCCGCCCCCTCCCCGGCCACATCCGCCACGGCGGTCTGGAGCAAGGTCGGGGCGCCACCGAAGGTCAGGCCCCAGGCGCCAATGCCGAGCCAGGCCAGCCAGGGCTGGCTGGCAGCGATCCCCAGCAGCAGGCACGCCAGGGCGAAACCGGCGAGGCTGCACAGGGTCAGCCCGCGCAGCCAGCGGTCGACCCCGAGCCCGGTGAACCAGATCCCCACCAGGGAGGCCAGGCCGAACACCAGCAGCGCCCGGTCGAGAGAGGCCGCCAGGCCCAGGGACGCGAGGAACGGCGCGATATAGGTGTAGAGAATGTTGTGGGCCAAGATCCACACGAAGATCACCAGCAGCGCCTGGGGCAGGCCCCGGGTGAGAAAGATCCGCGCGATCGGCTGGCGCTGGTGGGCCGGCTGGCCGGGGTAGTCCGGCACTGCCAGGCGCACCCAGAACCACAGCAGCAGAGCCAGTAGCGACAGCCCCCAGAAGATCTGCGGCCAATCCATGCGGGTGCCCAGCCAGGCCCCCAGGGGCACCCCCAGGCACAGCGCGATCGGCTGGCCCACGCCCACCACCGCCAGGGCCCGGCCCTGCAACTCGGGCACCACCAGACGCCGGGCATAGCCGGCCAGCAGGCCCCAGACCAGCCCCGCCGCCATGCCCGCGGCAAAGCGCGCGGCCAGGGTCAGCAGGTAGTGGGTCGACAACGCGGTCAGGCTGTTGAACAGCAACAGGCCGCCGATAGCCAGCAACAGCAGGGGCCTACGGCGCCAACTGCGAGTGGCGGCGATCAGCGGAATCGCCGCCGCCACCGAGCCCAGGGCATACAGGCTGATCAACTGCCCGGCCATGGCCTCGCTGATGCCCAGGCCCTGGCTGATCTGCGGCAACAGCCCGGCAGGCAGCGTCTCAGTGACGATGGCGATGAAACCGGCCAGGGTAAAGGCCAGCAGGCGCCAGACCGGCAACCTACTGGAGGCGGTCGGCAAAGGTACGCAAATGTTCATGAAAGAATGCTCACACAAGAAGACCAGAAATCACCGCAGGAACCGGCTTGCCGGCGAATGGGCCTCAGACCCTGCGCCCGACTCACGGGCGCCTTCGCTGGCAAGCCAGCTCCTACAACAGGCAGATACACCGCGCAGGCTCCCGCAGGAGCCGGCTTGCCGGCGAAAAGGCCCTCAGACCCTGCGCCCGACTCACGGGCGCCTTCGCTGGCAAGCCAGCTCCTACAGCAGGCAGATACACCGCGCAGGCTCCCGTAGGAGCCGGCTTGCCGGCGAAAAGGCCCTCAGCCCCTGCGCCCGACTCACGGGCACCTTCGCTGGCAAGCCAGCGCCTGCATCAGCGCGAGAAGAAACCGCTCAGCCGAGGTAGGAGGCCGCCATGTCCTTGTCGCCATGGCCCTGCTCCAGGGCGCGCTGGAAACGCTGGATTCCGGCCTCGGCCAGATCCAGCCGGACCCCGGCTCTGGCGGCCGCCGCTACCATCAATTCGGCGTCTTTCAGGGCGTTGGCCAGGGTAAAGCTCGGGCTGTAGTCGCCACTGAGCATGGCCCGGGTCTTGGCCTGGAAATAGCCGCTGTCCAGGGGCCCGCCGCTGACCAGTTCCACCACCAGCGCCGGGTCCAGCCCCAGCCCCTTGGCCAGGGCCAGGCTTTCCGCGGCGCCGTGGGTCAGGGCCAGCACCCAGCTGTTGAGGGCCAGCTTCAGGCGGCTGCCGGCTCCCGGCTGTTCGGCAACCCAGAGCACACGCTTGGCGATGGCCTCCAGCAGCGACTGCAACGCCGGCCGATGAGCCTCGGGGCCCGCGCCCAATACCACCAACTGGCCCTGCTCCGCAGGCTGGCGCGTGCCCAGCACCGGGGCATCGTAGAAGACCAGCCCGCCATCCCGGGCAAAGCCTTGCAGTTCGTCGTTGGCCTCGATCCCCACGGTGGCCATCTGCAGCCAGAGCGCCCCAGGCTCGAAACCGTCCCGTGCCTGCTGCATGGCTTGCAGCACGGCGGCGCCGTCCTTGCCCAGGGTGATGATCACTTGCGCCCCGCGTACCGCCTCGGCGGGCTCGGCAAATACCTGGATATCGTCCGCGATCAGCGCCTGGGCCCGTTGCAGCGTGCGGTTCCAGGCCCGTACCGCAAAGCCCTTGCGCCGCAGATTGCGCGCCACTGCGGCGCCCATGATGCCGATGCCTAATACCGCAATGGATCCTGGTTGCTTGGCCATCTGTGTCTCTCCCGTGTTGAATCAATTATGGAATGATCATTCCAATAAAAAGCAAAAAAAAGCCCAGCCCTATAGGCGCTGGCTTGCCAGCGAAGACGCCCTGGAACCTGATGCAGATTGTGAGGGGCCCTTCGCCGGCACGCCGGCTGCTACAGGCTGGCCAGGACCACCTCGACCACATCCAGCAGGCGCTGGCGTCGTTGCTCCGCCAGGCTGCCCTTGGCCAGCACCCGCAAGCCCTGCACGGTGCACACCACAAAGCTGGCCAGGGCCCGGGGATTCTTCTGCGGGTCGATCTCCCCCTGCTCCTGGCCGCGACGCAGCACCTGCTCCAGGGCCGCCTCGATACGCTGGAAATTCTGCGCCACGAGTTGAGCCACCGCCGCGTCCTGCCCGGCCATTTCCAGGGAGGCATTGGCCGCCAGGCAGCCCAGGCGCCGGGTGTCTTCCAGCTCGTTGTCGACGATGCGCATCAGCAATCGCCGGACCAGTTCCCTGGCGGGTGCGTCGGCGCCCAGCAGCTCGATATTGGCGCTGGTCATCTGCTGGTAGCGCTTGAGGGCACAGGTGTACAGGCCGTGCTTGCTGTCGAAGGCGTTGTACAGGCTGCTGCGGCTCAGGCCGGTGCCTTCCACCAGGTCCTGAATGGACGTGGCGGCGTAACCGCGCTGCCAGAACACCTGCATGGCCGCATCGGCAATCTGCTCGGGGTCGAACTCCTTGGGACGCACGGCTATTACCTTTCTGGAATGATCGTTCCAAAGACTAAAGATCAAGCCGGCAGGCGTCAACCGCCCCGGGCAAAAAAAGCCCCGGGCCGGTTCTCGGGTCCAGGAAGCGGATCTAGGAAGCGGATCTAGGAAGCGGATCTAGGAAGCGGATCTAGGAAGCGGATCTAGGAAGCGGAAGTCGCCAGGGGCTTGTTCAACTCGCCGATCTTTTCCAGCCGGGCGCGCACGATGTTGCGGCTGATGTTGAGCAGGCGCCCGGTCTGCAACTGGTTGCCATGGCAGTAGCGATAGGCCTCGCGAAAGATCGTTTCCTCGATGTGCTCGTACAGGTCGGGAATGTTCTGCTCGAACAGCGCCTGCAAGGCCCGGCCCAGGTCTGCCGGCGCCTGAGGCCCGGGGACGGCCAGGGGCGCCTGTTCCTGGCGGATGCCGGAGGAGCGCATGTCCACCAGGTGCAGATCCCCCGGTGCCACCCGTTGCTGGCGGCACACCAGCAAGGCGTGGTGGATGGCATTTTCCAGTTCGCGAATGTTGCCCGGCCAGCTGTGCTCCAGCAGCTTGCGTTCAGCCTCTTCGGTCAGCGAGGCACGGTTGTAGCCCAGGCGCTGGCAGTGTTCCTCAAGGAAGAATTCGGCCAGGGGCAGGATGTCCCCCGGGCGCTCGCGCAGCGGCGGCAGGCGGATGGTGGCCACGTGCAGGCGGTAGAACAGGTCTTCACGAAAATGCCCGGCCACCACCGCATCGGCGAGGTTGACGTTGGTGGCCGCCACCAGCCGCACATTGATCGGGATCGGCGTGCGCGAGCCCAGGCGCACCACCTCTCGCTCCTGCAGCACCCGCAGCAGCTTGACCTGCATGTTCAGCGGCAAGTCGCCGATCTCGTCGAGAAACAGCGTGCCGCCGTTGGCCGCTTCGAACCAGCCGGCCTTATGGGTGGTGGCACCGGTAAAGGCGCCTTTCTCATGGCCGAAGAGTTCGCTTTCCACCAGGGTTTCGGCAAAGGCCCCGCAGTTCACCGCGACAAAGGGCTCGCGCCCGCGGCGGCTCAGGTGATGGATGTGGCGCGCCACCAGTTCCTTGCCGGTGCCGGTCTCGCCAATGATCAGGGTATTGGCCTCACTGGGGGCCAGGCGCTCGATGCGACTGAGCAATTCCTGGGAGCGCGGGTCCTTGAACACCAGAACGGTGGCCCGTACCGACTTGGTCAATTCACGGGCGTTTGGATGAGTGATCAGCGACATGGTGCATTCCTGGCAGTAAAAGCGCGGGCTCAATAGTGCACGAAGATATTTAGACTAAATAATTATTAATTAATATTTAGATATTCCTTTTATGAATATATCTGGAGGGTGCTCCCCACCTGCTGCTGGAGCAGCAATCGGCCAGCACCTGCCTGTTCGCAGATCAGCAGCGGCGGCTTGGGCCAGGGCCTGTCGATCTGCCTGAAGCCCTTGCCAGGCAAGGCCTGCAGCGCTTTGTAGCGGCCCTGGCATGCAATCTGCTCTATCCCCTCCGACACCAGTACCCACCACCGCCCCTCGTAGGAGCTGGCTTGCCAGCGAAGGCGTCCGCAAGGGCGAGGCAAGGCTCAAGGGCCCTCTTCGCCGGCAAGCCGGCTCCTACAGGAGAACACCGCGATATCTGTTGCAGGAGCTGGCTTGCCAGCGAAGGCGTCCGCAAGGGCGAGGCAAGGTTCAAGGGCCCCTTCGCCGGCAAGCCGGCTCCTACAGGAAACACCGCGATATCCGGCGCAGGGCTGGCGGGGCTGAGGGCTTATTTTTTGAGGGAGAGTGCAATGCAAGGTTTATGGCGCAATACCCTGGCCGTTATGGCCGGGCTGCTGATCAGTGTCACGGCCCTGGCCAACCCGGCCCCCGAGTCGCTGAAGATTGCCATCGTCGCCTTCACCCAGGGCGGCAAGCCGGTGTTCGGCGGCATCGCCGGGCGGGTGATCGAGGATGGCTGGCTGGAACAGCAATTGAGCCAGCGCGGGATCAAGCTGCAGTGGATCGCCCTGCCCCACGCCGGCGCCGGGCCGCAGATCAACGAGGGCTTCAGCAACAACAGCATCGACTTCGCCGTGCGTGGCGACCTGCCCTCGGTGATCGCCGGCGCCGGCGGCGTGCCCGGCAAGCTGATCGTGCCCGGCGGCAGCGGCAACAATATCTACCTGGTGGTGCCCACCCAGACCACGGCCAAGAGCATCGAGGACCTCAAGGGCCAGCGCCTGGCCCTGCATCGCGGCAGGCCGTGGGAGTTCGCCTTCAGCAACTTCCTGGCCAGCAAGGGCCTGAAGCTCGACGACTTCAAGATCGCCAACCTCAACCCCCAGGTCGGTGCGGCGGCGGTGTCCGCCGGCAAGGTCGACGCCGCGGTGCTGCTCAGCGAGGCCTATGCCCTGGAAGACAAGGGCGTGGGCCGGATCATCTGGTCCACCAAGCAAGGGGCCAATGACTGGCGCCTGGTCTCCGACCTCTGGGGCACCGACAGTTTCATCGAGCAGCACCCGGAGGTTACCCAACTGCTGGCCACCGCCTGGGTCAAGGCCGCCTGGTGGATTTCCCAGGAACAGAACCAGGACGCCTACTACCAACTGTCCTCCCGCGCCGGCACCGCCGAGAGCGTGCTGCGCCGCGACGACCAGGGCGACCCGGTGGCCTGGAAGGAGCGCTGGGCGCCCAAGAGCGACCAGCAGCTCAAGGCCCACTATCAGGCGCTGAGCGACTACGCCCTGGCCAACCAGCTGATCCGCACGCCCTACGACATCACCCCGGCCCTGGCCACCGGTTTCACCAACCAGGCGCTGATCGATCTGCACCTGAGTGATTACTGGCCCGCCCTGCGCGGCCAGGTCGCCACCCATCCCTGAACCCTGAGCACGAGTCTTCTTGATGAAACTGTCCGCAAAATTCACCTTTGGCCTGAGCCTCCTGGCGCTCTCCCTGTCGGCCCTGGCCGGCCCGACCTACGCGCCCAAGCCCGACCCGTTGCAGGGCGACGGCCGGGTCTCGGCCTTCTATACCTGGCAGGACGCGATCCCCCCGACCCCGGGCAAGCTGCTGCGCAGCGAACCCCTGGAAGCCACCCTGAGCCTGCCCAACGCTGCCAGCGCGCAACGGATTCTCTATAGCTCCACCGACGGCATCGACGGCAAGACCCCGGTGGTGGTCTCCGGCACCTTGTTCCTGCCCAAGGGCAAGGCCCCGGCCGGCGGCTGGCCGGTGGCCTCCTGGGGCCATGGCACGGTGGGCGTGGCGGATGTCTGCGCGCCGTCCTGGCAGGGCCGTTCCTACCGTGACGTGCAGTACCTGAGCCGCTGGCTGGACGAAGGCTTTGCCATTGTCGCCACCGACTACCAGGGCCTGGGCGTGCCCGGCGGCCATCCGCTGCTGAACAACCGCATGGCCGCCTACGGCATTCTCGACGCCGCTAAAGCCGTGGTCGCCGGGGTGCCCGGGCTGGCCAACAAGGTACTGATCGTCGGCCAGTCCCAGGGCGGTGCCGGCGCCTTCGCCTCGGCCGCCTACGCTTCCACCTACGCACCGGACCTGGGGGTCAAGGGCAGCATCGGCACCGGGGTGATCTACACCATCGGCGCGAAGAATGTCGGCGAGCAGGACCCGAACAAGGTCGATGCCTCCCTGGCCTACGGTTTCTACACCTTGCTGGCCGCCCAGCAGTACGACCCCAGCATCAACCCCCGGGACTTCTACACCGACAAGGCCCTGCCGCTGTTCGAGCAGGCCCGTACCAGTTGCCTGGCGTCCCTAGTCAGCGACGTGGTGGGGGTCGGCCTGACCCCGGCCAACGCCAAGAAGGACTATCAGGGCAGCCAACTGGCGGCCTGGCAGAAACAAGTGTCCTACCCGACCCTGAAAACCGCCCAGCCGGTGTTCATCGGCACCGGCGCCGAGGACAAGACCCCGGCCGCCGCCACCCAGGTGGCCCTGATGCAGGACGCCTGCAAGGCCGGCTCGGTGGTCGAGGGCCACTTGTACAAGGGCCTGGGCCACAGTGAAACGGTCAATGCCTCCCTCAAGGACTCGGTGCCCTTCGCCCACAAGGTGATCAACGGCCAAGCCATTACCCCCGTCTGCAACCCCAGCGTGCAATAGCCAGGAGGCCCAGCCATGAGCATCGAATTCTTCACCCGCCTGCCCCTGCACGGCGAAACCCAGTTCCTCCCCGGCGACCCGCGCAACCGCGGCGACTGGCACCGGGGCGGGCCCAGCACCGGTGCCGTCTCAGGCTTCAGCGTCGGCGACCACTTCACCTACATCGACTACCTGGGGCAGATCGCCCGGGCCGCGGAAATCAACGGCTTCGGCGGCGCACTGATGGTCAACGCGCCCTCCGGCGAAGAGCCCTGGACCGTGTGCTCGCTGCTGGCACGGGAAACCCGCACCCTGAAGTTCGTCACCGCCTTCCAGCCCTATCACTACACGCCCTGGGTTGCGGTGCAGCAGGCCGCCACCTACCAGCGCGCCACCGGCAATCGCCTGGTGTGGAACATCATCAACGGCGGCTCGGACGCCATTCAGCGCCAGGTCGGCGACTTCAGCGACCACGATGAGCGCTATGCCCGCGCCACCGAGTTCATGGACGTGGTCAAGGGCTACTGGCACAACGAGAACTTCCACTACCAGGGCCAGTTCTACCGCGCCGAAGGCGGCGGCCTGCGCGGCCCCTTGAAGAAGGCCGAGCTGCCGCTGATCTGCACCGCGGGATCGTCCATCGCCGCTCGGGAATTCGCCGCCAAGCATGCCGATTTCTACCTGATGCGCGCCGAGCACCCGGACGAGATCGCCGCGTTGATCGCCGATATTCGTGAGCGCGCCTTGCAGTACGGCCGCAGCGATATCCGCTTCGGCCTGTCGATCGACGTCATCACCCGGGAAACCGAGGAACTGGCGCGCACCGAGGCCAAGCGCTTCTTCGACGAGGGCATCGCCAAGGGCGCGGTCAAGGCCGTGGCCGCCCATGCCGGGCTGCGCACCGCGCGCAAGCTCAGCTACGAGAACGGCTTCGCACAGAAGAACGAGACCCAGGGCTTCGAGGATTTCTTCATCCACCCCAATGTCTGGACCGGCTTCGGCTACATCGGCATACCGCCGGGCTGCGCCCTGGTGGGCAGCTACGAAAACGTGGTGGCGCGGATCCGCGAGTACCACGCCATCGGTATCGACCTGTTCTTCCTCGCCGGCTACCCGCACCTGGAGGAAGCCTACCGCCTGGGCGAGCACATCCTGCCGCACTTTCGCGCCGAGCGCGCGGCCCTGAGCCGTCAGCCGCAAGCGCCGCTGGAGCTGCGCAGCGCCAACGGCCCGGCAGGAGCCTGACGCCATGAGCCAGGACTACTCGGGCTTGAGCCGCCGTCGTTTTCTCGGCCACAGCGCGCTGTTCGGCGGCGGCCTGCTGCTGGGCAGCAGCCTGCTGGCCGGCTGCGACGCAGACAATTCCAGCGCCCCGGGCACGGTCGCCAGCGACCAGCCGCGCTACGGCGGGCGCCTGCGCCTGGGGATTCTCGACGGCAACCAGAGCGGCAACCTGGACGCCCACAAACCCATCGGCAGCGGCATCGTCCGAGGCTTCGCGCTGTACAGCAAACTCTGGGAATGGGACGAGCAGATGCAGCCACGCCTGGCCCTGGCGGAGTTCGCCGAACCCAATGCCGATGCCAGCAGCTGGACCCTGCGCCTGCGCCAGGGCCTGGAATTCCACCACGGCAAGAGCATCGACGCCGATGACCTGATCTTCTCCATCCGCCGCCTCACCGACCCGCAGCTGGCCTCGCCCTACGCGGCGCTGCTGCACTGGGTCGATCGCGACAACCTGCAAAAGCTCGATGAGCGCACTGTGCGCCTGAGCTTTCGCGAGGGCCGCAGCTACATGCCCCTGGCGGAAACCTGGGTCAACTTCGGCGGCATCGTCCCGGTGGACTACCACCCGGTGACCAATCCGGTGGGCGCCGGCCCCTACAAGCTGAAAAGCTTCACCCCCGGCCAGCGCTCGCTGTTCACCCGCTTCGACAACTACTACAAGGACGGCCAGCCCTACGCCGACGAACTGGAGATCATCGACTTCAAGGATCAGGTGGCGCGCCTGGCGGCCCTGCGTTCCGGGCAGATCGACATGGCCAACGTGATGCCCACCGAACAGTTGCAAGTCCTGCAGCGCGACCCGCGGGTGCGGCTGCTGAAATCGGTGACCGGCAACTGGCTGTCCTTCGACATGAACCTGGACAAGCCGCCGTTCAACGACCCCAGGGTGCGCCAGGCTTTCCGCCTGCTGGCGGATCGCGAGGAGCTGGTGCGCCGCGCCCTGAACGGCCAGGGCCGGGTGGCCAACGACCTCTATGCCCCCAGCGACCCGACCTTCAACCACAGCCTGGGGCCCCGCCCCCACGACCCGCAGCGTGCGGCGCAACTGCTCAAGGAGGCCGGCCAGGAAAACCTCGAGCTGGAACTGGTGACCACCCCGGGGCCGGCCCTGACCTCGGCCCTGGTGCTGGCCGAACAGGCCAAGCGCATTGGCGTGACCCTCAAGGTCCGCCAGGTGGACCTGGCGACCTTCCAGGGCCCGCAACGCAACGACTGGACCCTGAGCACCGGCGGCAGCATCGGCGCGCCGTTCCTGGCCAGCGCCATCCACACCGACGCGCCCTTTGCCGTGTCCAACAAGACCCACTTCAACGACCCGCAGTTCAGCGAGGTGTTTCTCGCGGCCATGGCCCAACCCGACCTGCAACGACGCACGGCCCTGGTGCACCAGGCCCAGCAGATCCAGTACGAACGGGGCGGCATGCTGATCTGGGGCTACGCCGATCTGCTGGACAGCGTCTCCACCCGTGTGGGCGGCGCCCGGGAAGAACAGTCGCTGTTCAGCACCTGGCGTTTCGAAAGGTTGTGGCTCAACAACAGCGCCTGACCCACCGCCCGACCGTAGGAGCTGGCTTGCCAGCGAAGGCGCCCGCAAGAGCACCGCGAGCCTCCAGGCCCCCTTCGCCGGCAAGCCGGCTCCTACAAGGAACCACCGCAACCGCGACACACCCCGTAGGAGCTGGCTTGCCAGCGAAAGCGCCCGCAAGAGCACCGCGAGCCTCCAGGCCCTCTTCGCCGGCAAGCCGGCGCCTACAGAACATTCATGCGATTCAATATGAGGCTCATGTGCCATGCCCTCCAACGCCTTCGCTCGCCCCGCATTCGGCCCGGCCCTTGCCGTAACGGTGTTTTCTTCCCTGGCGCCGCCGCTGTTCGCCGCCGATACCCAGTTGCAAACCGTCACCGTCCAGGCCAGCAGCCAGGCCGATGACGATGCCCTGCCCACCCGGCCACCGACCTCGGTGTATGGCGGCACCGAAACCAAGGTCCTGGACACCCCGCGCTCGATCACCCAGGTCAACGCCGAGCAACTGGCCAACGACCCGATCCGCAGCGCCGACGACCTGGTCAAGTACGCCCCGGGGATCACCCGCGGTGGCGGGCAGAACGCCGGTATCGCCCCGCAGTTCCGCGCCCAGGGCTCGGAAGTGTTCCAGGACGGCCAACGCGCCTATGGCGTACGCCATCCGGCCAACTTCAACGCCTACGAGGGCGCGGACATCGTCGCCGGGCCTTCTTCGGTGACCTACGGTTCGGTGTCCGGCAGCGGCGGCTACGTCAACTACCTGAGCAAGAAACCCGATTTCAGCGGGTTCAAGACCCGTCTGAGCGGCGAGCTCGGTGCCTGGGTGCCGGACGGCCAGTCCCGCGACTCGCGCAAATTCAGCCTCGACAACACCGGCCCCCTGAGCGACCAGCTGGCCTACCGGGTGAGCATCACCCAGCAGCGCCAGCAGGACTACTACGACAACGTCGACAACAATTTCGATGCCTTCTACGGGGCCCTGGCCTGGCGCAACGACAACCTGCGGGTGGACTGGAACGCCAGCTACGACAACTACTACGACTACAACATCACCCACGGCTGGAACCGCGCCACCCAGCAACTGGTGGACAGCGGCAAGTACTATGCCGGCCGCGCCACGCCGATCATCCAGAACGGCAATACCCTGTGGTCGCCGGTGCTGGCCTCCGGTGCCGCCAATGCCCCGACCCTGGGCTGGGTGCAGCGCCAGCGCAACGCCCAGGGCCAGTACAGCGTGGTGGATGGCAGCTTCCAGGCGGCCTCGCCCAACACCCAGGCCAGCCCCGGCACCCTGCGCGGCTGGGTCTATGACCCGAGCCTGGCGGGCAACGGCTTGACTTCCCTGTCGCCACAGGCCGGCCAGCGCGGCGAAGACCAGAGCAGTTCACGGCGCTTCACCACCCAACTGCGCATCGAGGGCGACCTGTCCCCCAGCGTGACCCTGGCCAACAGCACCTTCTACCAGCGCTCCCGGGACCTCACCGACGCGGTCGGGGCGTTCCAGGTGCAATCCCGGGACAACCTGCTGGACAACCGCTTCGAGCTGCGCTCGGGCAATGAAACCCGGATCGGCGGCCTGGCCCTGCGGGACGACAGCAACAGCGGGCTGATCTACCGCCGCGAGTTCAACCAGTCGATCGCCGCCAACAATCATTTCGGCTCCACCATCAACGCCTACGACCTGACCCTGGACCCTTCGGGCAAGAACCCCGGCGACCTGCTGGGGCTCACCGGCAGCAACCCGGCCGGCGGCAACGGCGCCTGGATCGGCCAACCCGGGGTGCCGCAATACTCCAACTACTACGGCTGGCTCAACCTGGCGGCCATGTACCCCGCCGGCCACGGCCTGTACGCCGAATCCCTGGCGCCCTACACCGCCGAAAGCACCTGGACCACCAAGACCCTGTTCAGCCAGCACAACCTGCGCCTGGGCGAGCGGGTGGGCCTGAACATCGGTGCCAGCCGCAGCTGGATCGACGCCCGGATCGACAACCCCTTCGTCCTTGCAGGTGGCAGCGACCGGCGCGACAGCCACAACTACCGGCTGTTCGCGTTCCAGGTCAGCCCCTACGTCAAACCCACCGAGAACAGCACCCTGTACTACACCTTCGACCGCTCCCTGGCGGTCAACACCGGGTTCTTCTCCAACGGCCTGGGCTGGGGCAGCGGCAGTGGCGCCAACCAGCTCAACCCCCTGGCGTTCCAGAGCCTGAGCGTGCTGCATGAACTGGGGCTGAAGGTCGAAGCCATCCCCGACCAGCTGTTCATGACCCTGGCCACCTTCAAGCAGGCCCGGGACCAGTCCCCGGACAGCAACAACAACATCGCCCGGCTGATCATCAAGGGCACCGAGGCGACCCTGCGCTACCAGCCAGACCCGCACCTGCGCAGCGGCCTCAACCTGTCCCGGCTCAGCGCCTACAACGAATTCACCTCCCAGGCCGGCTTCGCCTCCGCCGGGTTCATCCCCGACAACGGCACCGTGTTCGGCGACAACAACAGCCTCAACCAGCGGCCGTCCGGGCGCTTCGACGCGGTGCAGATCCCCGAGTACACCGCCAGCGGCTACCTCGACTACCGCTTCGACTCGGGCTTTGGCGCCGAGCTCTCCGGCTGGTGGACCAGCAGCTGGTACCTGAACCTGAGCAAGACGGTGAAGGTCCCCGACGAATACAACCTCGACCTGGCCCTGTACTACCGCCAGCCCCAGTGGAGCACCACCCTGCGGGTGCTCAACCTGACCAACGAACTGAACTTCGTCAGCGGCCTGGCCGGCTCCACCAACACCTTCCTGCAGCCCATGCCCGGACGCACCGTGCTGGCCCAGGTGGACTACCGCTTCTAGGCACTTTCCTTCTTCTGCGACCTCAGGACACTCCCCATGAGCATTGAATTCGTCGGCATGATCTTTCCCCGCCAATGGTCCGAAACCCGCGGCGTGCGCAGCCCGGACTTCGACCTGGCATTCATCCGCGAGCACGCGCGCGCCCACGAACACGCGGGCTTTGACCGAGTGCTGATCGCCAGCGGCCCGGGCAGCGCCGACAGCCTGCAGATTGCCGCCTACGCCGCGGCCCACACCGAGCGCCTGGGCTTCATGATTGCCCACCGCCCGGCCCTCAGCGCCCCCACCGTGGCGGCCCGGGCCTTCGCCACCCTGGACCACACCACCGGCGGCGGGCGCATCCGCCTGCATGCCATTACCGGCATCACTGCCGAGCCCCAGGAAGGCGACACCCTGCTGGACAAGACCGAGCGCTATCGACGCACCGACGAGTACCTGGAGATCGTGCGCCGCACCTGGACCGCCGAAGAACCCTTCGACTTCGAAGGCCGCTACTTCAACCTCAAGGGCGCGTTTTCCCCGGTCAAGCCGCTGCAGCAGCCGCACATCCCCATCTCTTTTGGCGGTTCTTCGGACATCGCCTACCAGATCGCGGTCAAGCACGCCGACCTCTACGCCCTGTGGGGCGAGCCCCTGGAGGGGGTAGCCGAACAGATCGGCAAACTCAAGGCCGCGGCCAGCGCCGCGGGGGTGGCCGCGCCCCGGGTCAGCCTCTCGGTGCGACTGATCCTGGGGGCCACCGAGGAATTGGCCTGGCAACGGGCCGAACAGATCCTGGCGCAGATCCGCGCCAACCCGCAGTTCGCCGCCGGCAGCCCCTGGCAGAAGCGCCTCAAGGGCACCGGCTCCGAACGCCTGCTGGCGGCCGCAGCCCGCGGCGACCGCCATGACCGCGCCCTGTGGATGCCCACCGCCAGCGCCGTTGGCGCCTACGGCGACACCACGGCCCTGGTGGGCACGCCGGAGACCGTGGCCCAGGCCCTGCTGGACTACGTCGACCTGGGCGTGACCACCTTCCTCAACCGTGGCTACGACCCTTATTACGACACCATCGACTATGGGCGCTGGATCATCCCCGCCGTCCGCGAAGCCGCCGCCCGCCGCAAGCAACACCTGTAGAAGGCGTTTACGAGGCTGGCATCCGGCTTGGAGGCCCTTTCGCCGGCAAGCCGGCTCCTACAAGCGCGTTGACCTTTCCCACAACCCTGTAGGAGCTGGCTTGCCAGCGAAGGCGCCCGCAAGAACACTGCCCGGTTCAGGGGCCCTTGGCCGCCTGCCCGCGCCTGCAGAGGCGGCGGCTGGGAAATCGGAATGCGAGTGATAGTCGATCATTTTCAACACTTTATCGACGCCAGGCCGATGACCCAGATCACCACGAATACTCGCCAAAGCGTTAACATTCCACCCAGCCTTTGGCTTTAAACCTGTCATATCCACTTTATGCATCGCGCCCTTTGCTGCGCCATGACGGCATTTCCTCACCGGAGTCATGCACTTTGAAAACCTGGCACACACTTGTCGGCATCCTGCTGATCACCACGGTCACCCTGCTGCTGGAGATCCCTTCCGCCACCTGGCTGACCTCGGCCACCCTGAGCATGATCCTGGGCACCGCAGCCCTGGCCTACATGGCGATGTCCTGCCTGCTGGCCAGCCGCTGGGGCTGGGTCGAACGGCTGTTCGGCGGCCTTGACCGGGTCTACGAGGCGCACAAGTGGCTGGGCATCTGGGCCCTGGCATTCGCCAGCTACCACCTGGTGTTCAAGGCCAACCTGGATGAATGGAACAGCGTGCCGATCCTCGAACTGTCCAAATACTGGACGCGCCTGGTCCGCCAGCTGAGCTACGTGGCCCTGGGCCTGATCGTGCTGCTGGCACTGAACCGCAACATTCCCTACAGCCAGTGGCGCTGGTGGCACAAGCTCTCCGGCCCGCTGTTCCTGATCGTCATCCTGCACTGGCTGAGCTTCAAATCGCCCATCACCCTGGATTCGCCCTCGGGTATCTGGCTGGCTCTGCTCTGCGTCCTCGGCGTGCTCGGCGCCCTGTACAAGCTGCTGCTCTACCCCCTGGTGGCCAAGGCCGGCGAATACCAGGTGACGGCGGTCCGGGTGGAGAAGAACTCCCTGCACCTGGAGCTGATTCCCCAGGGCCGGGGCTTTCCTTTCAAGGCCGGGCAGTTCGCCTTCCTCTCGATGCAGGAAAAAGGCCTGCGCGAACCCCATCCGTTCACCATCGCCAGCGCCCAGGCCCATGACGGGCGCATCGAATTCGTGATCCGCGCCCTGGGGGACTACACCCAACGCCTGCGCCGCCAGGTCAAGGTCGGCATGCGTGCGGACATCTATGCGCCCTATGGGCGTTTCAAGCGGCCGCAGGCGGCTGCCCGGGAAATCTGGATCGGCGGTGGCGTGGGCATCTCGCCATTTATTTCCTGGCTGCAGGATGAAGCTGCCGGGCAGTTCGACAAGGCCACCCTGGTGTACTGCTACAACCCGTCCCGGGCCTTCCCCAGTGTCGACACCCTGCAGGGCATGGCCCAGGCCCGGGGAGTGAACTTCGTGGCCAACTGCGGCGGCACCGAGCCCCTGGCCCAGACCCTCAAGCGCACCGCGGCCGAAACCGATCCGCAGCAGATCCAGGTCAGCTTCTGCGGGCCCAAGGGCTTGCTGGGCCAGGTCCGGGAACTGATGAGCGAGTGCCGGATTCCCCAAGGCAACCTGCACTACGAATTCTTCGAGTTCCGCTGATCAAGCCGCTGGCGGCCCTGGCTGGCGCGGCTCGCGCAGCGTCACCCAGACCACCAGCGCCGCCAGCAGGGTCATCAGGGTCAGCACCTGCAACAACTGGCTGAAAGCCTGCCCGTACAGGGCCAGCAACCCCTCCCGGCCCAGCGCCGGCAAGGCCGCCAGAGTACCGGGCAGGTCACCCCCGGCCAGTTGCCGGGCAGCCCCCATCAACGTCTCGGCGGGCAGCGCCTGATCCGCCAGGGCGTGCTGCAGCAGCCCCGCCAGCAGCGCCACCACCAGGGCCAGGGCAATGCCCTCGCCGGCCACCCGGGTGGTGCTGAAGATGCCGCTGGCCATGCCCGCGCGCTCCTTGGGCACCACGCTCACCGACAAGCCGTCCATCAGCCCCCAGGGCAGCCCGCTGCCGAGGCCGATCAGCAGCAGCGGCCAGATCCGATCGGCCGGCGCCTGGCCCGCAGCGATCCGGCTCAGCCACCACAGCCCGGCGGCAGCCAGCAACAGGCCCAGGCTCGACAGGTTGCCGGCGCTGCACCAGCGGCTGAGCCAGCCCGCGGCGAACGGCACCACCAGCATCGGCGCCGACAGGGCAAGCATCAGCAGCCCGGCATCGATGGCGCTGTAGCCTTCGACGCCGATAAAGCGGATCGGCAACAGGATCAGCAGCACCACGTAGCAATAGCAGGTGGCGATGGGCAGCACCTGCACCCCGACAAAACGCGGATAGCGAAACAGCGACAGATCCAGCATCGGCCGCGCTGCACGCCGCTCGACGACGATGAACAGCCACAGTGCCAGCAGCGCCCCCGCCAGCAACAGCAGAACCCAAGGGCTGCTCCAGCCGTTTTGCGGGGCCTGCAGGATGCCCCAGGTCAGCAGCACCAGCGCCAGGGTGAAACTCAGGGTGCCGGGCCAGTCCACGCCCTGAGCGTCGGGGTCGCGGGACTCTTGCATGCGCGGCACGCCAAAGGCCAGGGACAGGCCGCCGATCAGCGCCCCGGAGACAAAGATCCCGCGCCAGCCGGCCTGTTCCACCAGGACCCCGGCGAGGATCGGGCCAAACGCCAGGCCGACACCAAAGGTGGTGCCCAGCAGGCTGAAGGCACGGGTTCGCGCCGGGCCGTCGAAGGCCTGGGCCAGGGCCGCCGAACCACCGGCCAGGGCGGCGGCACCGGCCAGCCCCTGGACCCCGCGCAAGAGGTTCAGCCACAGCAGCGACGGTACGAACACCAGGGCCAGGGAGCTCAGGCCGAACAGCGCCACGCCGAGGCTGAACAGGCGCTTGCGGCCAAATTCGTCGGCCAGGGTGCCGGCGGCCATCAGCACGCTGCCAAAAGTCAGCATGAAGGCATTGGTGGTCCAGCTCAGGGCCAGCGGGCTGCCCCCCAGTTCATGGCCGATAGCCGGGGTCGCCACCGCTACCCCGACAAAGGTCAGGGGCAGCATCAGGGCCGCCAGGCACACCGCGGCCAGCACGCCATGGGCGGACTGCCGGCGACTTTGGGCGGCCTGCCCCAGGGGTAATTCGAGTTCGGGATTCACACGGACCTCTCAAGCCCTGGCAACCAGGGGTGGGCTACGAAAAATCCATGGTAGGTATGCCGCAATCGCTGAAAAACAGGGCATTCTTCCGCTCTTTACGGACAAAAACGCTGCAATCGAGGTGAACGATGGACAACCTAAACGGCTTGCAGGTGTTTGTCAGCGTGGTCCAGAGCGGCAGCCTGGTGGGCGCCGGCGAGCGCCTGGGGCTGTCTGCCTCGGCGGTGGGCAAGGCCCTGGCGCGCCTGGAGCAGCGCCTTGGCGTGCGCCTGCTGAACCGCAGCACCCGGCGCATCAGCCTGACCGATGAAGGCGCGCTGTTCTATGAGCGCGGCCAGCGCATCGTCGCCGAAGTCCAGGAGGCCGAGGCCGAACTGGCGCGGATCAGCGACAAGCCCCGGGGCCGGCTGCGGGTCAGCCTGCCGGCCATCGGCTATCGGATGCTGCTGCCGATCCTCCCGGAGTTTTCCGCGCGCTACCCGGATATCGAACTGGACCTGGACTTCAACGACCGGCTGATCGACGTGATCGCCGAAGGCGTGGACGCGGTGATCCGCAGTGGCGAGCTGCCGGACTCGCAACTCAAGTCCAGGAACCTGGGGCCCTTCGGCTTCGTGCTGGTCGGCGCCCCCGGCTACTTCGCCCGGCGCGGCACCCCGTGCACGCCCCGGGATCTGGAGCAGCATGCCTGCCTGCGCTACAAGTTCCCCGGCGGCAGCTTGCTGCAGCAATGGAGCCTGCGCCTGCCCGACGGAGCCCCGCCGCTGGTGCTGGGCAGTGCCCTGACCAGCAACAACCTGGAATCGCTGATCCACGCCGCCACCCAGGGCCTGGGCATCGCCTACGTGCCCGAGTTCGTGGTCTGCGGGGCCCTGGCCGATGGCAGCCTGATCGCGGTGCTGGACGACTACCAGCAAGAGCGCGGCAAGTTCTCCATCCTCTGGCCCAGCAGCCGTCACCTGCTGCCCAAGCTGCGGGTGTTCGTCGACTTTCTCGGTGAACGGCTCGAGCTGGGCAAGCACCACGCTTCCCGCTGATATCCCCTCGATGCCGGGGGCTGGCCGGGCAGTCGCCGGCCCCTGCAATACATCAGCAAACTCAGATGCCAGCTTACCAATCCATGTATTCATCTTGATGTTTGCCCGCCGTAAGCTCGTCCTGGCCTGCTGCTGCAGGCCAGGCAATGTCGGTACGCCAAAAACAACAGCTAAAGGCCATCCCAATAACAATCTGATCTGCCGACTCCAGGAACCGCTATGTCAACTACCCCATCACGCCGCCCTTGCGTCGGCCTGCATCGTGGCGCCCGCCCCTTGAACGAGGTGCGCCATGACTGACTTCCTGCCCGCTCCGGGCACCGATGAACACTTGCTGCACCACCAGGGCTATCGCCAGGAGCTGCACCGCGGCCTGTCCCTGTGGTCGTCGTTCTCCGTGGGCTTTGCCACGGTCTCGCCAGTGGTGGGGATCTATTCGGTGATGGCCCTGGGCGCCATGAGCACCGGCCCGTCCTGGGTCTGGATCGTGCCCCTGTGCCTGGCCCTGCAGATGCTGGTGGCGCTGGTCTATGCCGAACTCGCCTCGCAGTACCCCCTGGCCGGCGGTTGCTATCAATGGGTCAAGCGCCTGGCTGGAGACCGCTGGGCCTGGTTCACCGGCTTCATGTACCTGGCCTCGGCCCTGGCTTCCCTGACCACCGTGGCCTACCTGGGCGGGTTCTGGCTGTGGCTGTTCGTCACCGGCACGCCGCCTTCGGCCAATGCCCAGGTGGCCAGCGGCGCCGTGCTGCTGGCGTTGGGGCTGGGGGTCAACCTGTTGGGGATCAACCCTCTGAAGTACTTCGTCAACGCCGGGATCATCGCCGAAGCCATCGCCTCCATCGGCATCGGCGTGCTGTTGCTGCTGTTCTTTCGCAACCACTCCTGGTCGCTGCTGCTGGAAGGCCTGGGCAACAGCGTCAGCGGCGATGGCACTTACCTGAGCGGCTTCGTCACCGCCATGGCAGTGGGCGGCTGGGCCTTTCTCGGCTTCGATGCCTGCTCCCAGGTGTCCGAGGAAACCGCCGATGCCCGTACCTCCACGCCGCGGGCCATCCTGCGCTCGATGCTGCTGGTGGGGCTGACGGTGATGCTCACCGCCTTTGCCGTGACCCTGTCGTTCACCGACACCGCGGGCCTGGTGGCCGGCCAGGTGGTGGACCCGGTCACCCCGGCGGTGGTGGATGCCTTTGGCGCCTGGGCCGAGCGGCCCTTCGTCGGCGTAGTACTGGTGGCGTTCATTGCCTGCGTGGTCTCGGTGCAGACCTATATCGGCCGCGCGGTATTCGGCATGGCCCGGGACTCGATCCTGCCCGCCTCGGCGTTCCTGCGCCGGGTGGATGGGCGCAAGGTGCCCTTCGCCGCCATGCTCCTTTGCACCCTGTTCGCCAGTTTCGGCCTGGCCCTGGGCCTGAACGCCACGGCCGTGGGCACCCTGATCGCCTTCGGCAGCGGGGGCTTCTTCATGGTGTTCCTGATCGTGATCGGTTGCGCCCTGGTCCATCGCCTGCGTGGCCGCTGGCGGCCCGACGCCGGGGTCTTCAACCTCGGCCGCTGGGGCCTGCCGGTGAACCTCGCGGCCTTTGTCTGGCTGCTGTTCGAGAGCGTCAACGTGGCCTGGCCCCGGGAATCCCTGGCGCCGCCCGGAGCGCCCTGGTTCCAGGTCTGGGCAGTGGTGCTGGTGTTCTCGACCCTGGCCGTGCTGGGCCTGATCTACATGGTCCTGGCCAAGCCCTACCTGCGTCGCGACAGCAGCGCATCCGACCGCGGCTGAATCCTCATGCGCTGTCAGCGACAGCGCATTCCCTGCCCGCTACTGGCCCGGCGCCTGCTGCGCCGGCCGCTTCACGCCTGATGTTTCTGGAGACCATCGATGCCCCCGTCCATCCATTACTGGAATTACCCCACCGAGATCTTCTGCGGCGCCGAGGCCCTGCACGGCCTGGCCCAGCGCTGCGCCCTGCTGGGCATGGCCAGGCCCTTGCTGGTCACCGACCCGGGCATGCTCGAACTGGAACCCTTTGGCCTGTTGACCGCGCACCTGGAGCAGAGCCGCCAGGGCTTTGCGGTATTTGCCGAGCTGGCCAGCAACCCGAGCCTGGACGATGTGCAGCGCGGCGTCCAAGCCTTCAGGGCCGGCGGCCACGACTCGCTGATCGCCCTGGGCGGCGGCAGCGCCATGGACGCCGCCAAGGGCATCGCCCTGGCCGCCGTGGACCCGCAAGGGCTGCAGCGTTTCGAGTGGTCCCAGGTGATCGAGCATTACCCGAGTCTCAGTGACTTTCCGCGCCTGGGCCTGCCGCCCCTGATCGCCCTGCCCACCACTGCCGGCACCGGCTCCGAACTGGGCCGCGAAGCGGTACTGACCGACAGCCAGCAGCAGGTCAAGCGGGTCATCAGCCACCCCGAACTGCTGCCCGCCTGCGTGATCCTCGACCCGCTGCTGACCCGCGGCCTGCCGCCCGCGCTGACCGCCGCCACCGGCATGGATGCCCTGACCCACCATATCGAGGCGTTCTGCTCGCCCCTGTACCACCCGATGTCCAGCGCGATTGCCGTGGAAGGCATGCGCCTGGTGCAGCAGCACCTGCGCCGGGCAGTGAGCCACGGCCAGGACCTGGACGCCCGGGAAGGCATGCTGGTGGCCTCGGCGATGGCTGCGGTGGCCTTCCAGAAGGGCCTGGGGGGCGTCCACGCCCTGGCCCACCCGCTGGGCGCCCGCTATCACCGTCACCATGGCCTGCTCAATGCCGTCCTCCTGCCCTATGTGCTGGTGGCCAACCAGCCGGTGATTGCCGAGGAGATCGGGCGCCTGGCCCGTTACCTGGACTTGCCCCGGGGGGATTTCCAGGGGTTCCTGGACTGGATCCTGGCCCTGCGCGCCGAGCTGGGCATCCCCCACTGCCTGGCGGATATCGGCCTGGACAGCCATGAAGCCGAGTGGGTCGGGGCCCAGGCCCTGGCGGATATTTCGTCCTCCGACACCAATGCCCGACCGCTGAGCGCAGCCGACTACAGCCAGATCTTCCGCAACGCCGTGCACGGCGTCCTGCCAGGAGCCCGCCCATGAAACCGGCCTTGTTTATCGATGGCCACTGGGTCGATGGCGACGGCGCGCCGATGCCGGTGCATGACCCGTCCCTGGGCCAAATCATGGCCCAGGTACCGGCGGCCAGCGCCCATCAGGTGAACCTGGCGGTGCAGGCCGCGCGCCGGGCCCTGCCAGGGTGGCGCAGCCTCAGCGGCGCCCGGCGAGCCGAGTACCTGCAAGGCTTCGCCCGGCACCTGCAGCAACGCCGCGAAGGGCTGATCGCCCTGCAGATGCGCAATAACGGCAAGCCGCGGCACGAAGCCGAACTGGACCTGGACGACGCCATCGCCACCTTCGACTACTACGCCGGCCTCGCTGCCCAGCTGGACGCCCGCCAGGATCAACCGGTGCCCTTGCAGGCTCCGGGCTTCAGTGCCCACTGCAGGTTCGAGGCCCTGGGCGTTGTGGGGCTGATCGTGCCCTGGAACTTCCCCCTGGTCACCAGTGCCTGGAAGCTGGCCCCGGCCCTGGCCGCGGGCTGCACGTTGGTGCTCAAGCCCTCGGAAGTGACGCCCCTGATCGAACAGGTCTACGGCGAAATCGCCGACGCCCTGGGCTTGCCGGCGGGCGTGTTGAACCTGGTGGCCGGCGCCGGCGAAACCGGCGCAGCCCTCAGCCAGCATCCGGGGCTGGACAAGCTGTCGTTCACCGGCAGCACTGCCACCGGCCAGCGAGTGATGGCCAGCTCCGCCGCCTTCTGCCGGCCACTGACGCTGGAGCTGGGGGGCAAGTCGCCGATCCTGGTATTCGCCGACGCCGACCTGGACCAGGCGGTGCACTGGATCATCGGCGGCTTTTGCTGGAACGCCGGGCAGATGTGCTCGGCCACCTCGCGGCTGCTGGTCCACGAGTCGATTGCCGATGCTTTGCTGCAGCGGTTGCGCAGTGCCCTGCTGGCCCTGCGGGTCGGCAACCCCCTGGAGCAGGAAGTGGACATGGGCCCCCTGAGTTGCCAGGCCCAGTGGCGCACGGTGTGCACCTACCTGGAACAGGCCAGGAACGAGGGCCTGGAATGCCTGGTGGGCGGCCATGCCCTGCCCGGGCCGGGCTGGTTCGTGGCGCCCACGGTGTACACCGATGTGCCCACCAGCAGCAGGTTGTGGCAAGAGGAGATCTTCGGCCCGGTGCTGTGCATGCGCCGTTTCAGTGACGAAGCACAGGCCCTGGCCCTGGCCAACGACAGCGCATTCGGCCTGGTGGCCACTGTGATCAGCGCCGATCTGCAACGCGCCGAACGGGTCGCCGCCGCCCTGGACGTGGGCCACGTGTGGATCAATTCACTGCAGGCGGTGTTCGTCGAAACCTCCTGGGGCGGCACCAAGGGCAGCGGCATCGGGCGGGAACTGGGCCCCTGGGGGCTGGCTGCCTATCAGTCGATCAAGCACCTGACCCGCTGCCTGGGCTGAAGCGCGGGATCAGCCGCCATGCTCTGCCAGCAGGTCGGCGATAAAGGCCTTCAGCGCTTCGCCACGGGCATGCCCGGCGTGGGTGATCATGCTGTGCTGCACCTCATAGCGCAGCGTCTCGGGGTGCAGCACGCGCATCTGCCCGGCCGCGACCCAGGGCTGGGCATAGTGGCTGGGCAGGTAGCCCAGGTGGGTGCCCGCCAGTACCCCGTGGACCACCGCCTCCATGTGGTAGGCGGTGGCCGAGGCGCGCTGGGGCGTTACCGGCAGCACCTGGCTGGCGGGCAGGAAACCGTGCTTGATCCAGTCACAGGCCTTGATGTGCGCAAGCTCTGGCTCCAGGACAGGGAACAGCGGGTGCGAGGCGCCGCAGAACAGGGCGATTTCCTCGGCGTACAGCGGCTGATAGTCGAGGGTCGGCAGGCTGCGGCTGAAATAGGAAATGGCCAGGTCCAACTGGCCGTCGATCACCGCCCGCTCAAGCTCGGTGGGCGAATTGATGAACACATGCAGGTGCAGGTCGTGCTCGCGGCGATAGAAGCGCGCGATGGCCGCGTCGATGCGTGCCGCGGGCAAGGTGGCGATGTTGTCCGCCAGCCCCAGGTACAGATCCCCCACCAAACGCCCGGACAATTCCTGGGCCTCGCTCTTGAACACCTCCACCGCGCCGAACAGCGCCTGGGCCGCCGCCAGGATCCGCTGGCCCTTCTCGGTCAGGCGAAAGCCGCCCTTGCCGCGCTCGCACAGCCGATAGCCGAGGCGTTTTTCCAGGCTGGAGATGTGCATGCTGATATTGGACTGGCTCATGTTCAGTTCGGCCTGGGCCGCGGTGAAACCGCCGCACTTGACCACTACGGAGAAAATCCGCAGCAGGCGCAGGTCCATGTCGGTGACGTTTCTAAGCACAGGGGGTTTCCAGGAGTCGCGGGGCTGAACCAGGGGGCTATTCAACGGCAGCGCCCGGGCCGCGTCAAATCCATCACGGCTTGCGTGATCGATGACATTGCAGGGACTATGCAACGCCTTCTTGCCACCTTGGATCGCTTGCCAATGGACTCACACCCCACGCCCGCGCTGTGCACCGAACGCTTGCTGCTGCGCCCCCTGGAACTGGCGGACGCCGATGCCATCCAGCAGCTATTCCCCCAGTGGGAGGTGGTGCGCTACCTCAACGCCCTGGTGCCCTGGCCCTACCCGGCCGACGGCGCCCTGAGCTTCCTGCGGGACATGGCGCTGCCGGCGATGGCCCGGGGCACGGAATGGCACTGGACGCTGCGCCTGCGCAGCAACCCCGGGCAGATGATCGGCAGCATCAGCCTGATGGACGAAGCCGACAACAACCGCGGCTTCTGGCTGGCCCCGCCGTGGCAGGGCCAGGGCTACATGAGCGAGGCCTGCAAGGTGGTGGACCACTATTGGTTCGAGGTACTGCAACGGCCCTTGATGCGGGTGCCCAAGGCCGCGCCGAACCAGGGCTCGCGGCGGATTTCCGAACGCGCGGGCATGCGCCTGATCCGCTCCGAGGACGGTGAGTTCGTCAGTGGGCGATTCCCCGTGGACATCTGGGAAATCACCCGCGAGCAATGGCGCCGACTCAGGTAAAGCGCACCCCGGGACGGGGGCGCTGGTCCACCGTCAGTTCGAACACATCCGGGCGAGCGTAGTGGCCGACCACGTCGTAGTCATAGCGCGCCCGCACCAGGTCGGCGGTATCGATCTGCGCGCTGATCAGCCCGGCCCGGCCCACCAGGGGGCCGGCCAGTACGTCCCCCATGGGCCCGACGATCACGCTGCCGCCGGCAATCAACGGCCGTTGGGCCGGCCAGTTGGCAATCTCCAGCCCCAGCTCTTCGGGCGAGGCCTGCACCTGACAGGCGCTGACCACGAAGCAGCGCCCCTCGTGAGCGATATGGCGCATGCTCACCTGCCACATTTCCCGCTCGTCCACCGTGGGCGCACACCAGACTTCGATGCCCTGGGCGTACATCGCGGTACGCAGCAGCGGCATCATGTTTTCCCAGCAGATCACCGCGCCCACCCGGCCGACCTGGGTGTCCAGCACCGGCAGGGTCGAGCCGTCGCCCTTGCCCCAGATCAAGCGTTCGGTCCCGGTGGGCATCAGTTTGCGATGCTTGCCCGAAAGCCCCTGCTGCGGGTCGAAATACAGCGCCGTGCAGTACAGGGTGCTGCCACTGCGCTCGATGACACCCAGCACCAGGTTGGCTCCGGTACGGGCGGACAGCGCGGCCAGGGCATCGGTTTCCACCCCGGGGACCTCGATGGCATTGGCGAAGTAGCGGGCAAAGGCCTCGCGACCCTCCGGCAGGCGATAGCCCAGCTGGGTGCCGAAGCCTTCGCCCTTGGGGTAGCCCCCCAGCAGCGCTTCGGGCATCACCACCAACTGCGCGCCGGCTTCGATGATGGCGGCCTCGTACGAGAGGATCTGTTCCAGGGTGGCGGCCTTGCCTTCAGGCAAGGCCCCGATCTGCAGGGCAGCGACAACGGACTTGGGCATGGGATGACTCCTTGAGCAATCAGGTGTTGCCCATTCTGCTGCGGCCCCTGATCATCGATAAACCCCACTCCAGTGCTTAATGATATGAACCAGATGAATATCGTCAGTGTCGATCTCAACCTGCTCAAGGCTTTCGAGGCGCTGCATGACGAGTCCAGCGCCAGCCGCGCCGCCTTGCGCCTGGGGGTGACCCAGTCGGCCATGAGCGCTGCCCTGCGCCGGCTGCGCGAGCTGTATGGCGACCCGCTGTTCGTGCGTACCGGGCGCGGGCTGGCGCCGACCCTCAAGGCCAATCAGTTGAAGCCCGTGGTCAGCGAAGCCTTGAACAAATGCCGCCAGAGCCTGGCCATGGTCGCCCCCGACACCGCCGACTATCAGGGCCGCTCGGTAACGCTGGGGCTGTCGGATGATTTCGAGATTGCCTATGGCCGGCAGATGATCGAGGCCGTGGCCCGGCGGGCGCCGAAGCTGCGGCTGATCTTTCGCCAGAGCCACAGCCAGATCGTCGCCGAGGCGCTGTTGCAGCGCAGCGTCGACCTGGCCATCAGTGCCGGCGGCTTTGCCGAACGCCTGCTCAGCCGCCAGGTGCTGGGGGAAGGCCATTACCTGAGCCTGGCAGACCCGGCCAGCCTGGCCCCCGGGCAACAGCAGATCAGTCTTGAGGAGTTTGTCGCACGGGAACACCTGCTGGTGTCGTCCCAGGGGTTTATCGGGATTACCGATGAAGGCTTGGCCAACCTGGGGCTGAGCCGCCAGGTGTGCGCCTCGACCACGCACTTTGCCGCCTTGCCCTTTCTGCTCAAGGGCAGCCAGGCGGTGGCGACCATTCCGGCCCATGCCGCCCGGCGCATCGCCGAACTCACCGGGCTGCAGTTGCTGCCCTGCCCCCTGGCCCTGCCGCGCTACCCGATCGAGCTGGGCTGGCGCACCAGCCCGCAGACCGACCCGCTGCTGGTGAAGGTACGCGAGGCGATTGTCGAGAGTTTTGCCCTTACTTGTTCGCCGCCATCAGGCGATTGACTTCACTGCGCACCATGTTCGAGTACTCCGGCGGCGACATGCCGTCGAGCTCGGCGCGGACCCACTCGGCCCACTTGCCCTTGCGCTTGCCGCGCTCGCCGAACAGCCGCGCGGCCTCGCCCTTGGCCTTGCCCAGGTTGCTCTGCCACAGGTCGAACAGACGGGACTTCTCGTCCTCGATGGCGGCGCGCTCGGCCAGGGTCTTGTTAGCCAGATTGAAACTCATGGGAAATTCCTGCTGCGTAAAATAGGCGCCATCTTACACTGTAGGGGCTACGGGTTTTACCCCGGGGTCGCCAACGGGGCGTAAAACAACTGCAACTTTTGCCCCCGCGCCAGACTCCATTGCTTGCTACCCATTCACCTGTAGCCGCTGGCGGATGTGTTGTGCACCAGCGGCGATATTTCCAAGGAAAAAACTTCATGGCTCGTAAATCTGCCGCGCAAGCGGAAAATGATCAAATCAAGGACCAGGCCTTCAGCGAACTGCAGGCGCTGATCGAAGAATCGGAAAAGCTGCTCAAGGGCAGCGCCAGCCTGGTGGGCGAAGAAGGTGAGAGCCTGCGCCAGCAAGTCAGCCTCAAGCTCAAGCAGGCGCTGGATTCGGTCAGCAATGTGCGCGAGCGCAGCAAGCCGGTGGTGGATGCCACCGAGCAGTACATCGGTGGCCACCCGTGGCAGACCGTGGCCATCTCCGCCGGTTTCGGCCTGGTGGTAGGCCTGTTGCTGGGCCGTCGTTCCTAAGCCCCCGCGCAACGTTGAGGCCAGGTACGCCAATGGCGGCCTGGCCTTTTTCATGCCTTCAGTCCTGGGCCAGCGCCCGCAATTGCTGCAACTGCTCGGCGGGAATGGCGATGCCCGCGTGCTGCGAACGCTCGCGCTGCTGATGCCGGCGATCCCCCGGCAGGCGCTTGAGCCCCACCGCATGCATCTGCCGCACCAGCTCCTGGCTGCGCTCGGCAAAACTCTGCCCGGCAGCCTTGCTCGGGTCGATGACGATCAGCAACTGGCCAGTCCAGGGCGTCTTGGCCCCCGGGTGGCCGGACCAGTCGAATTCGAAGGAGAAGTTGCCCCCGGTCAGGGCTGCCGCCAGCAACTCCACCATCATCGACAGAGCCGAGCCCTTGTGCCCGCCAAACGGCAGCAAGGCGCCACCTTCAAGAATCGCCCTGGGGTCCTGGGTCGGCTGGCCCAGGCTGTCGACACCGATGCCCGGCGGCAGGCGCTCGCCCTTGCGCGCGGCGATCTGCACGTCGCCATGGGCAATGGCGCTGGTGGCCAGATCGAAGACGATCGGCTGGCCCTGGGCCTGGGGTGCGGCGAAGGCGATCGGGTTGGTGCCGAACAATGGCCTGTCGGCGCCGTGGGGCACGACGCAGGTCATGCTGTTGACCACGCTCAGGGCCACCAATCCTTCCTCGGCGAAGGGTTCGACATCCGGCCAGAGTGCGGCGAAGTGGTGCGAATTGCGGATAGCCAGCACGGCGATACCGGCGCTGCGGGCCTTGCTCACCAGCAGCTCGCGGGCGGCAGCCAGGGCCGGCTGGGCAAAGCCGTTGCCGGCGTCGACCCGGACAAAGGCCGCCGCCACATCCTCCACCACCGGCACGGCCTGGCCGTCGACCCAGCCACTGGCCAGGGTCGAGACATAACCGGGAATGCGGAACACGCCATGGCTGTGGGCTCCGTCGCGCTCGGCGCCGGCACAGTTCTCGGCCAGGCAGCGGGCCACTTCGGCGCGGCAGCCGTGGCGTTGGAAAATCGTTTCCAGCAACTGCACCAGGGCCGGTAAAGAAAGGTATTGGGGCGGTGTTTCAACAACCACGGACGATGCAGACATCTGAAGCTCCAGAGTAATTATTGGAGGGGGCGACAGCGTGTGAACCTGGCGATTAAACAACGCCGCACTCCAACCCTGTCAACCACTGCCGGCGCCTTGCAGGGAAGGTGCCAGGATGGCCGGAACAACCATCCCCCTGGAGCAAGAAAAAGCCCCCTGTGCGCTGCCGTGGCAAGGCACAGGGGGCTGTTTCAGCCTGGCTCAGTCCTTCTGGTCGCGCAGCACATTGCCCGAGGCGCCGTCGATGCGAAACTCATAGACACTGCCATCGGACTTGCGCCCTTCGCCTTCCCAATAGCCATCGTTGTCCGCTTCGATCTTGTAGATCTCCACGTAGCCGGCTTTGGTCTTTGCGGTTTCAATGGCTTTTTCAATGGTGATCCAACCGGCCCCCGGACGGTCGGCCAGGGCCGCTCCAGCGCCCAGCAGGCTGGCGGTGGCAAGCAATGCGGCAAGCGTCTTCTTCAACATGGTCCATCTCCTTGTGTATTCACTTTCGATACAGAGCCTGGTTTTAGGGCGTGCCAGATGAAAATAAGTTCACTTTGATGCTCATTAGCCATGACGGTTGTTCTCCAAGACTTGCCGCGGAGGGTAGAATGCGGGAAATCAGGAAGAGTCAATGAGCGAACAGATCCTCTCAGAAGCCGAATACGACGCCATCACCCAAGCGGCAGCCCAATGGTGCATGCGCCTGCATGAACCCGACTGCAGCGACGCGGAGCGTCTGGCCTTTCAGCAATGGCATGATGCCGACCCCCTGCACGCCTTCGAATACGAGGCGATGCGGGAAATATGGGAAGTGGCCGATCAACTGCCCCCCTCCACCCTCACTGCCGCACCAGCCCCCGCACCGTTCAAGCTCGTTCCCCGGCGCACCTGGCAGCAGTATGGCGTGGCGGCGGCCATCGCCCTGTGCGCCCTGCCCATGGCCGCCTACAGCGGCTGGGAACTGGGTTGGGTGCCGTCCTCCTACCAGCGATTCGAAGCCGGCGACAGCCTGCGCAGCGTGACCCTGGCCGATGGCAGCCAAGTGCAACTGAACCTGGGCAGCACCCTGACCTACAGCAACTACAAGGACCAGCGCCGGGTCACCCTGAAAAAAGGCGAAGCCTTCTTCAAGGTCAGCCACGACGCCAGCCACCCGTTCGTGGTCAAGGCCGCCAATGGCCAGGTCAAGGTCACCGGCACCCAGTTCAATGTGTGGATGTACGAGGACCAGGTGCGGGTCACCCTGCTCCAGGGCTCGGTCCTGGTGAGCAGCAACACCGCCCTGCCCGGCGAAGGTTTCCGCCTGGAGCCGGGCATGCAGGCCAGCTACAAGGCCGGCGACTACCAGCCGCAGATCAGCCAGACCTACAGCAACGACAGCTCCCTGGCCTGGCGCGAAGGCAAGCTGGTGCTGGACAACCTGGCCCTCACCGACGCCCTGCCGCTGATCAACCGCTACCTGGACACTCCGGTGCAGGTCGCCGACGCCAACACCGGCAAGATCCGCGTCGGCGGCATCTACAACACCCGGGAAATCAAGAGCCTGCTGACCTCGCTGCCCAAGGTGCTGCCGGTCTACCTGACGCGCAATCGCGATGGCAACCCGGTAATCAACTCACTGCCCCAGTCCCCGCCAAAAAGCTGAAGGCCGCCCCGTTGCCGGGGCGGCCTCCTCTTGATGCTCACGCTCAATCGTTACTGGCGCGCCAGTACCGCCCCCTTGCGCGGCTCTTCGATCACCTGCAACTGATACTGGCCATCGGCACGGATCTGCGCTTCGGTAAAGGGCAGCACGCTCCACTGGTTGCGGGCGAAAGCAGCGGTCTGGTCGCGAAAATGCGCTGAGGCCGGGTCGCTGGACAGGGAGAACGCCAGCAGCCCCAGGGCGCGCGGCCCCTGCTCGTCGAAGCTGACCACGTTCAGGTAGCTGGTACCGCTGACCACTTCACGCTTGCCATCGGCCGCCGGCACGCTCTGGATGGCGTTGTACACCCCCAGGCTTTCAGGGCCGCCGGGCACCGGGGTCGGCTGGCCGCCCTGGCTGACCTGCTGGATATCGCCCCAACGAACGTCACTCCCCAGCCCGGCCTCGGCGACCTGCTGCGCCGAAGCCAGCATCGACTCGCGCAGTGCCCGGGCCACCGCTGGCCGGCCAATAGCCAGGCCCCGTGGGGTATGCTGGGGATCTTTCGGGTCAAAGGCCACGCGCCACACGCTGGGGCCCTGCAACAGCGGCTGCATGATGCCCTGGAAGTGCACGAAGCCCAGGCCGGCCTGCAACCCCGCGCTGCGGTCCCAGGCTTTCAGGCTGGCGCACACCGGCCCCAGGCGCTGGGCATCCGCCCCCAGGTCCTGCTCACAGAACTGCAGCAGATCGGGCATCACCTGGCCGGCCAGGTACACCTGATCGTCCGTGACCAGGTGCTGCAGGTCACTGACCTGGGCCTTGTGCATCCGGCTCAGGCGATCCAGAGCAAAGCGCGCGCGCATCTTCAGCGGCACGTCCTGCTCGCTGATCACCGGCGAAAAGCCTTGCAGCGGCGCCGCCGGGTTGACCATCCAGGCCGAATCGTTGGAATGCTGCAGGTAGTCGTTGCGCGCCAGTTGCGGCAACTGGCTGGCGGCGAAGATCCCCGGTTGCGCCGCTGCCGGGTCGATATCCCAGGCGCAGGCACTGCGCGAGCCATCCAGAACGATGACCCGGGTGCCGGCCCGCGGATCACTGCACTGCGCCAGCTTGGCCTGGGTGACGTTGGGCACCACCGACTGGTTCATGTACAGCGCCCGGCCCTGGTCGTCCACCGCCAGGGTGTTGACCCAGGGAATGCCCTGCAACTGGTGCACGCTGTCTTGCAGGCCGGCCACGCTGCTGGCCTGATTCATCGCGTACCACTGGGCCAGCACCCGGCTGTTGTCCAGGTTGGCGTCGCGCAGGCTGTAGGCATATTGATGATCCCAGTCCAGTTCCCCCGGCCACTGCACGATCGGGCCGAAGACCGAGCTGTAGAGCGTGCGCGTACGCGGCTGCAACTGGCCGTCCGGGCCCTTGCTCTGCACGGTCAGGGTCTGGCGCTCCAGGGGCAGCGAACGGCCGTCCAGCAGGTAGCGGGTCGGGTCCTTGGGGTCCAGTTGCAAGCGGTACAGGGTGAAGTGCTTGGAGGCGTCCACGGTGTGGGTCCAGGCCAGGTGCTGGTTGAAGCCGATATTGATCAGCGGCAGGCCGGGCAAGGCCGCGCCCATCACATCCAGTTGCCCGGGAATGGTCAGGTGCATCTGGTAGAAGCGCATGCCGCCGACCCAGGGGAAATGCGGGTTGGCCAGCAGCAGCCCACGGCCGTTGAACGAACGCTCGCTACCGATGGCCACCGCGTTGCTGCCACGGTCCAGGGCGAAACGCTGCTGGCGTGCCGCCGCCAGTTGCCAGTGTTCGGCTGGCAGCCCGGCCTGGGCCGTGGCTCCAGGTGGCGTGGCCCCGGCCAGGGCCTCGGCGAACTGCCCGGCACCGCCTTCCACCAACAGGCGTCGGGTCAGTTTCACCAGGTCCGAGGTGGCCAGCGGCCGCACCCAGTCACCCCGGCATTGCTCGGGCAGGCCCTGGGCCTGGCGCTCCGCCAGCTGCCGGTTGTAGCCCTCCACGTAACCCTGCATGCGCTCGCGCATCGCCGGGGTCTGGGCCTGCCAGAAGGCCGCCACGGCCTGGGGAGTGTTGAGCCAGCTGAAGAACAGGTCGCTGCTGAGGTTGTCGCGCTGTTCCAGGGTCTGGCCCTCGGCGCCGAAGTATTGCGAGCGCTGGGCGTTGACCGTCAGCACCTCATTGGCCATCAGGCACAGGTTGTCCTGGGCGTAGGCGTAGCCGATGCCGTAGCCCAGGCCGCGCTCGTCGTCGGCACGGATGTGCGGCACACCAAAACTGGTGCGGCGAATCTCGGCGCGGGTCTGCTCGGGCTGCGCCAAGGCATGGGCGCCACCGCTGAAGCTTAGAAACAGGGCTGCAAGGCAAAAACTCGGTAACTGCCTGGAAATGATCACGCCGACTCCTGATGCAAAAATACAGAACCAGGACTGGTGTGCAGGAGCGGTTGGCAACGCCGCCAGTCTGGGAATCCAGCCGCGCACGGATCACCCGACGCCTGCCTGCCCATAAAGACGAAATGCTTGAAAAAAATTTAATCCGCAAAGGCCAAAAGCCCCGCCATCACATGTCAGCGACCTGATACCGACAAATTTTCTACATTCAGGACTTCATGATTTGCCGTGCTCGTTCGTCTAGTTACTAGAGCATCCATCATTCTTTTCCTGATCAGGCTCTGATAAGGAGTTTTTGCATGTACAACCCGCAACTGCCAATGGACGGCAACACCGTGAACAGCACGCCTTCCCTGAATGCCGGCGCCGGTGTCTTCGGCAAGAACGCCGAGCGCAACAGTAATGAACGAATCAAGCACCTGCTCAAAAGCTTCGGCCTGCGTACCAGCCTGATTCGCCTGAAAGTCATCGACGCCCTGCTCACCGCGGCCCAGAGCGACCGCTCCCTGGGGGTGCGCGGCATCCACAGCCAACTGCTGGAACTGGATATTCCCCTGTCCTTTCTCAGTGTGCGGGAGGTGCTCAAGCGGCTGTGCAGCGAGGGTGTACTGACCCTCAATGCAGACAAGAGCTACAGCCTGCACCAGCAGGCCGCAGCGGTGCTCGACGGTCTCTCCTGAGGCCGTCGAGCCCGGGCTCAGGGCTTGACCTTGCGGCGCATCACGCCGTTGATCACCACCACGACCACCGCCACGCCAATGGCGATGTACTGGAACAGCTTCTCGCTGATGATGCCGTTGTTCTGCAGGTAGGAAAGGCCAAGCATGATTCCCAGTACCACCAGGGAAATCAGAATCGAATAGATCAAGCGTTGTTTCTGAGTCATTGCCGGGTCCTGAAGCTGAAATTGTATCTGCCGTGTATCAAGATCGATGCCAAGCACATACCCGGATTCGGGGATGTGCCGGGCAAATCGGGGTCACATGGTACAGGCGCGAAGGAGTTTTTTCTTCCTTGTCGTCCTGCCGTGTTCCCCGTGCCCTTTGAGGATTGATCCATGTTTCGTCGAATCACGCTGCTGATTCCCCTGCTGGCCATGCTGACCCTGTCGGGCTGCATCATCATGCCCCACGATGGCGGGCACCACCGCTACTACGACGGCGGCCCGGGCTACTATCACCGCTGAGTCATCCGGACAGCCCATCGGCCCCATGAGCCGCCCGATCTCGCCACCAGCGCCCGCCTTGTCGCGGGCGTTTTGCTGCCTGGCGCCCGACCATTCAGGGGCAAGAAATGTGATTGCCCGGGCGGGCGAACAGCTCCACCAGCCAATCGATGAATACCCGCAGGCGGGTCGACAGGTGCCGCTGGGGCGGGTACAGCGCGGTCAGCGGCAATGCAGGCAGCGGGTAGTCCTCCAGCACCCGCTGCAGGGTCGCGTCCTGCAACTGCCGGGCAACGTGGTAGTACGGGGTCTGGATCAGCCCGTAGCCGGCTTCGCAGGCCGCCAGGTAGCCATCGGCGCTGTTCACCGCCACCCGCTTGGGCAACTGCACCGGCTGCAACTGGCCGGCGAAGAAGAATTCCAGGCCATAACGCTTGCCGCTGACATTGGAGAAATACTCCACCATCTGATGCCCTTGCAGCTCTTGCGGAGTACGGGGAACCCCCCGCTGGCGCAGGTACCCGGGGCTGGCACAGGTGACTTGCTGCAACTGCGCCAGCGGCCGCGCCACCAGGCTCTCGTCCAGGGCCGGGCCACCGCGCAGCGCACAGTCCACGCCCTCGCGGATCAGGTCCACCGGGCGGTCATTGAGGCCGATCTCCAGTTCGATCTGCGGATAGCGCGCGGAAAACTCCGGCAGCGCCGGTATCACCAGCAACCGGCCGATGCCCACCGGCATATCGATACGCAACAGTCCACGGGGGTTGTGCCGGGCCAGGGAAAACGCCGCCTCACTCTCCTCCAGGTCCGCCAGCAAGCGTACGCAACGCTGGTAATAGGCGGCTCCGTCCAGGGTCGGGCTGACCTGGCGGGTGGTGCGGTGCAATAACTGCACCCCCAGATGGGCCTCCAGTTGCTTGATCAGAATGGTCACCGAAGCCGGCGGCATCTGCAGACTGTCGGCAGCCTTGGCAAAGCCGCCCAGCTCGACGATACGGGTAAAGACGCGCATGGCGTTGAAACGATCCATGGAGCAAACCTGCCGATTATTTAGAATTCAATAATAGTGATAGCGCTTTTAGCCTGTTTATCGGTTTTTTGTCGAGTAGCACACTGCAGGCTCTTTCCCCTTACCGGAGCATTCATCGATGCGCACTCGACAACTGGGCCAGGACGGCCCGCAGGTTTCCGCCATTGGCCTGGGCTGCATGGGCATGAGCGATTTCTACACCACCGGCAACGATCCCCGGGAGGCCGTTGCCACCTTGCATCGGGCCCTGGAACTGGGCGTCAACCTGCTCGATACCGCCGACATCTACGGCCCCCACAGCAACGAAGAGCTGATCGGCCGGGCCATTCGCGGCAAGCGCGAACAGGTGTTCCTGGCCAGCAAGTTCGGCATAGTCCGCGACCCGGCCAACCCGGCGGCCCGCGGGGTCGACGGCCGGCCGGAATACATCCGCGCCGCCATCGACGGCAGCCTGCGGCGCCTGGGGGTGGACACCCTGGACCTGTACTACCAGCACCGGGTCGACCCGGACGTGGCCATCGAGGAAACCGTCGGCGCCATGGCCGAGCTGGTCCAGGCCGGCAAGGTGCGCTACCTGGGCCTGAGCGAAGCCTCGGCGGCGACCCTGGAGCGGGCGCACAAGGTGCATCCGATCAGCGCCCTGCAAAGTGAATATTCGCTATGGAGCCGGGATCAGGAAGACAACGGCTGCCTCGCCGCCTGCCAGCGCCTGGGCATCGCCTTCGTGCCCTACAGCCCGCTGGGCCGGGGTTTTCTCACCGGGGCCCTGAAAAGCCCGGAAGACTTCGCCGCCGACGACTACCGGCGTTTCAACCCACGTTTCCAGGGCGAAAACTTCCAGCACAACCTGCGCCTGGTGCAACAGGTGCAGCAGTTGGCGGCGGACAAGGGGGTGAGCAGCGGGCAACTGGCCCTGGCCTGGGTGCTGGCCCAGGGCGATTACCTGATTCCGATTCCCGGAACCAAGCAACGGCGGTATCTGGAGGAGAACGTGGCGGCGCTGGAGGTGAGGCTGAGCGCCGAGGAACTGGCGTCACTGGAGCAGATCTTCAGCCCGCAGACCACCGCCGGAACCCGGTATGCCGAAGAGGTAATGGGCTTGCTGGGGCGTTGAAAGCAGAGCTGTGGCGCGCACCGGCAGGCAGTGCGCGCCATGGGAATCAGGCCTTGGTGGAGACGTTCTTGTCGGTCACCGTGGTGCCGTTGCCCTTGCCATAGTTCTGCAGACCCTGAAGTACATAGATGGCTTTCTTGTACTCGGGGATCAGGTAGTTGGCGTACTTGTTGCCCTTGAGGTTGTTGTTCTGGATGTCATCGAGCTTCATGGCGAAATACTCGAGGGCATTGAACGGCTGATCGGGGTTCTTCGGAATCCCGAAACGGTCGAACTGATCGCCCGCGTTGATCAGGTTCAGCGCCGTGACATCGGAAATCAGGCCATTGTTCTTGAGAAAGGTACTCATGCCGCCCAGGGACTTGGCGGTGACGTTGGTCGGATCGAAACCCTTGATCTGCTTGTGCAGCTTCAACTGATCCATCTTGCGGATGTCGAGCACGGTAGGGTTCTGGCCTACCAGGCTGAGCATCTGCCGTACCTTGGCGCTTTGGGAAACCGGCTTGGACGAGCTGCCCGGGCTTTCCTGCACCAGCAGCCCAGCCTTGCTGGTCCATCCGCCGACGTATCCGATTGCCATGCTGTAACTCCTGTAGTCCGGCCTTCCAATCACCTTTTTCAGCACCATGAAACTTCTGACAAGGTGCCTGAACAAGGATGTAAGCCGTGTTGAAACATCTGAATGGGCGCAAGTATCAACGCCGTGGCAAGCACCAACAACGCTTTATTTCCTGAATTTACAATTTTTGTACAAACTCGACACAATTACCGCAAAGGCCCTGTTTAAAAGGCCCGGGAAGTTTTCCCGCACATCAAGGCGTCATCTTTTCATGCCTGGCCTTGCCCTTGACCGGGCGCCTTTGCCCTACCCCACCATCCCTGGGCGCAGTTTTTTCCAGGGCATGCCTTTTTTTGGACGATCGTACTAAAGAGCGGAAAAACCGCGCCGACATCCTGTGGATGCCCTGACAAGGCATCGCATTCCCGAATAATAAAAATCGCTTGGTAAGGACAGGTCCCATGCCCGCTTTGCGCACGATTCAAGCCCGCTACACGCTGTTTCTGGTCCTGTTCATTGTCTTGATGCTGATACTCACGGTGGTGGGCATCAGCCAACTGGTAGCGCCCAAGCTGCGTCATACCGAAGAACAGGTAGCCCTCAACCGCATCGCCGAAGTGGCGCAGCGCATCCAGGGCGAACTGAACAAGGTCCAGGCCCAGCAACGCAGCATCACCCAGACCATTCCCCTGCTCGACAGCGACAGCATCGACAAGGTCCTGCCGGGCCTGGTGGACCAGTACGGTGAACAGAAAGTCTTCGGCGGCGGCATCTGGCCCCTGCCCGGCCAGCGCACCCCGGGGCGCAACAAACACAGCACCTTCTGGCACCGTGACGCCTCCGGCAAACTGGTGGTCAACACCTTCTGGAACAGCGACCCGGCGCCCAACTACTACGAGCAGCCCTGGTACCTGGGCGGCATGCAGACCGCCCCCGGCCAGTGCGCCTGGGCTGCGGCCTACAAGGACGATGCCAGCGCCGAGCCGCGCACCAACTGCGCCATGGCCATCCGCCGCGACGGCCAGCCCTGGGGCGTGGCCACCATCGACGTGACCCTGGGTTTCTTCAACGACCTGGTGGCGCGCCAGGAACAGGCACTCAAGGCCGAGATGCTGATCGTCGAAGCCGACGGCAAGATCATCAGCAACAGCTCGCGGATCAACGGCCCGATCGTGCTCAAGAACATCCGCGACCTGAGCCCCGGCTCCCCTTTCGCCGCCCAGGTCCAGGCCGCCCTGCAGCAGCGCGACCAGGGGGCACGGCGCGTCGAGTTCGACAATGCCGGGGTGCCCAGCACCTTCTTCATGCGCGCCATCGAAGGCACGCCCTGGTTTCTCGCCAGTGCCCTGCCGACCCAGCTGATCACCGCCCAGCGCGACGACGTGCTGAGCACCCTGAGCCTGTTGCAGATCCCCATGGTGATCCTGCTGGTGTTGCTGCAGGTCTATGCGATCCGCCAGCTGGTGCAGCGTATGAAGATCCTCAAGGGCAATATCGACGCCCTGGCCACCGGCGACGCCGACCTGACCCGGCGCATCGTGATCCGCGCCGAGGACGAACTGGGGGCCATCGGCCACTCGGTGAACCGCTTTATCCAGTACCTGCAGCAGATGATCGGCGAGGTCACCCAGGCCACCGAGGCCATGGCCGGGAGCCTGGGGCAGTTGCAGCAGAGCTCGGCCCACAGCCAGCAGATCCTGTTGCGCCATGCCTCGGAAACCGATCAGACGGTGACCGCCATTACCGAAATGAGCAGCACCGCCGACAGCGTTGCCGCCAACGCCGCCCAGACCGCAGACTTCACCCGCCGCGCCAACGAACACGCAGAACGTTCCCGGGTGGTGGTGGGCGAAGCTTCCGGCAGCGTCATCGCCTTGATCGACGAAGTCGCCGATGCCACCCACAAGGTCGAGGCCATGCAAGCCGACGCCCAGCGCATCACCGAGGTCCTCGGGGTGATCGGCGCCATCGCCGGGCAGACCAACCTGCTGGCCCTGAACGCCGCGATCGAGGCCGCCCGGGCCGGAGAACAAGGCCGCGGCTTCGCCGTGGTCGCCGATGAAGTGCGGGCCCTGGCCGCGCGGACCCAGGACAGCACCTCGCAGATCAACGAAATGCTCGCGCGCCTGACCCAGGGCGTGAGTTCCTCGGTCAGCGCCATGGAAAACACCCAGGCCAGTTGCCAGTCAGCGGCGGATGCCACGGCGCGGGTCAACAGCGGGCTCGACGAAATGGCCGACTCGGTGAGCCAGATCAACAGCCTGAGCACCCAGATCGCCACCGCCGCCGAACAGCAGAGCGCCGTGACCGAGGAGATCAACCGCAGCATGGTGAGCATCCGACACATGGTCGAGGAGCTGGTGGACAGCGCCCGGGCCGGGGAAAGCAACACCCAGAGCCTGTTGCAGGCCAATGCCCAGGTCAGCCACCTGATGAGCCGCTTCAAAGTCCGCTGAACGGTCTGCCCCCGCCCCTGGCAGCCCGCCGGGGCGGGGCTATATTTCAGGCTCCGGTCACAAGGACGTGAGGTGCCCCATGGGACAGCGCCAGACACATCTGTTGCATGAACAGATCAGCCACGAACTGTTTATCCAGGCCAGCATCGACACCGTCTACTACTACGTGACGCAGCCGGACCGCTGGCCGGAGTGGCACCCTTCCAGCCTGCGTGCCGACACCGGCCTGTGCGGTTCATTGCCCGCCGGCCACCGCTTCAGTGAAACCATGGACTTGCTGGGGGTGCAGCTGCCCATCAGCTACCGGGTGCTGGTGGCGGTGTTTCCCAAGGAGTTCAAGACCCTGTTCAGTTCCGCCGCGCTGGACGGTTCGATCCACTACCAGTTGAGCAAGCAGGGCGACGGCACACTGTTCCGGCGCACCCTGGAATACGCCACCGACCTGCAGCTCAGTGGCCTGCGAGCACGCATGGAGCAGCTTTCGAGCCAGGCCCTGGGCAACCTCAAGCAGCGTCTGGAACAGCCCGACGACTGACAAATCTGTAATGCCCACCTCAGTTTCCTGACAGCCAGCGCCGATTAGAGTCCGCTCCAATCCGCTGACTGACTGGAAGCCTCCGATGCCGCGCCCCTCCTCGTTCCACAGCCCCTCCCGCCGCACCTTCGTCAAGGCCCTGGCTGCCGGTGGTGTGCTAGCCGGCTTCGGCCTGTGGCGCAACCCGGTCTGGGCCGTCAGCAGCCCGGGCCAGCCCGAGGTCCTGGCCGGCAGCGACTTCGACCTGTGCATCCAGCAGTTGCCGGTAAACTTCAGCGGCCGGCCACGCAAGGCCATGGCCATCAACGGCAGCCTGCCCGGGCCCCTGCTGCGCTGGCGCGAAGGCGACCGGGTGACTGTGCGGGTGCGCAACCGCCTGGACCAGCCCAGTTCCATCCACTGGCACGGGATCATCCTGCCGGCCGACATGGACGGCGTGCCCGGCCTGAGCTTCGAGGGCATCGAGCCCGGCGGGCTCTACCGCTACAGCTTCCCGGTCAAGCAGCACGGCACCTACTGGTACCACAGCCATTCCGGGCTGCAGGAACAACTGGGGGTGTATGGCCCGCTGGTGATCGACGCCCGGGAACCGGAGCCCTTCAGCTACGAACGCGACTACGTGGTGCTGCTCTCGGACTGGAGCGACGAGGAGCCGGGGCAGATCCTGCGCACCCTGAAGAAACAGTCCGACTACTACAACCAGCACAAGCGCACCCTGGGCGACTTCATCGAGGACGTCGGCCGCGACGGCTGGGCGGCCACGCTGGCCGAACGCAGCATGTGGGCGCAGATGAACATGACCCCCACCGACCTCGCCGATGTCAGCGGCGCCACCTATACCTTCCTGCTCAACGGCCAGGCCCCGGGCCAGCCATGGTGCGGGCTGTTCCGCCCCGGCGAACGCCTGCGCCTGCGAGTGATCAATGCCTCGGCCATGAGCTATTTCGACCTGCGCATTCCCGGGGTGCAGATGACCGTGGTCGCCGCCGACGGCCAGCACGTGGTGCCCGTGACCGTGGATGAACTGCGCATTGCCGTGGCCGAAACCTTCGACGTGCTGGTGCAACCCGGTGCCGGAGCCCACGCCTTGTTCGCCCAGGCCATGGACCGCAGCGGCTATGCCCTGGGCACCCTGGCCAGCGCCCCCGGACTAGTGGCCGAGGCACCGGCCATGGACCCGCGACCGCTGCTGGGCATGACGGACATGGCCATGGGTGCCATGGATCACGGGGCAATGCCGGGCATGGACCATGGCGCCATGGATCACGGCGCGATGAACGCCACGATCAGCCACCCGACCTCGGAAACCAACAACCCCCTGGTGGACATGCAGGCGGTGAACCCCATGCCGCGCCTGGACGATCCGGGCATCGGCCTGCGCGACAACGGCCGCCGGGTGCTGCGCTACGCCGACCTGAAAAGCACCTTCGCCGACCCCGACGGTCGCGAACCGAGCCGGACCCTGACCCTGCACCTGACCGGGCACATGGAAAAGTTTGCCTGGTCCTTCGACGGCATTCCCTTTGCCGAAGCCGAACCCCTGCGCCTGCGGTATGGCGAGCGGCTGCGCATCGAACTGGTGAACGACAGCATGATGGCCCACCCCATCCACCTGCACGGGCTGTGGAGCGACCTGGAGGACGAACACGGCCGCTTCCAGGTGCGCAAGCACACCATCGACATGCCCCCGGGCACCCGCCGCAGCTACCGGGTCACCGCCGATGCCCTGGGGCGCTGGGCCTATCACTGCCACCTGCTGTACCACATGGAAAGCGGCATGTTCCGCGAAGTCCGGGTCGAGGAGGAACGCCACCATGAAGCTTGATTACCTCCGCTTCACCCGGCAGCCCGGCGTTGGCCTGGCCCTGCTCCTGCTGGCCTGGCCCTGGGCACCGGCACAGGGCGAATCGATGCCGGGCATGGACCATTCCAGCGTGCCCGGGACCGCCACGGGCGCCATGGACCACTCGCAGATGCCCGGCATGCAGGCGCCAGCCCCCACACGAAGCCGCACACCGATCCCGGTGCTGACCGATGCCGATCGGGCGGCGGTCTACCAGGGCCCCAGCGGCCACATCCACGGCCCGTCGCTGAACACTTTCCTGCTGGTGGACCAGTTGGAATGGCAGGACGCCGACCCGGGCGGCAGCGTCGCCTGGGAGGTCGAGGGCTGGGTCGGTGGCGACCGCGACCGGCTCTGGCTGCGCAGTGAAGGCGAACGCACCCGGGGCGTCACCGAGCACGCCGAGCTGCAAGCCCTGTGGGGCCATGCCATTGGCCCCTGGTGGGACCTGGTGGGCGGCCTGCGCCAGGACTTCAAGCCCGGCACGCCGCAGACCTGGGCCGCCCTGGGGCTGCAAGGCATGGCCCTGTACAACTTTGAAAGCCAGGTCACCGCCTACCTCGGCGAGGACGGCCAGGCCGCCCTGCGCCTCAAGGGTGACTACGACTTGCTGCTGACCCAACGCCTGATCCTCCAGCCCTCCGCCGAGGTCAACCTCTATAGCCGCAATGACCGGCAACGGGGCCTGGGCGCAGGCCTGGCGGACAGCGAGATCGGCCTGCGCCTGCGCTACGAGATCCGCCGCGAGTTCGCTCCTTATATAGGGGTGACCTGGAACCGCAGCTACGGCCGCAGCGCCGACTACGCCCGGGACGAGGCCGAGCTGGACAACGACCCGCGCCTGGTCCTGGGCCTGCGCCTGTGGTTCTGAAGGCCACAACCGCTGGCCGGCCTTGGTATCACCTTGAAACAAAAGCCAGCGGCGGCCAGCGAAAAAAACCGCAAAATGCACCACCCCGAGCGTGCAACCGCGGGTGGCCGGCCATGCCACCCTTCCTTATTGATCAGCGACAAAGAGACTTTCGATGAACACCTCACTGCGTCTGGCGGCCCTGTCCGCCCTGCTGATCAGCTCCCTGGCCCAGGCTGGAGAACTGATTCCCATCGACGTGCACCGCGACGCCAACTGCGGCTGCTGCAAAAAGTGGATCGAGCACCTGCAGGACAACGGCTTTGCCGTGACCGACCACGTGGAAAGCAACATGAGCGCGGTCAAGCAGCGGCTCGGCGTCGCCCCGCGCCTGGGCTCCTGCCATACCGCGGTGATCGACGGCAAGTTCGTCGAGGGCCACGTGCCGGCCGAACAGGTGCTGGCCCTGCGCAAGCGCGATGACCTGCTGGGCATCGCCGCTCCGGGCATGCCCATGGGCTCCCCCGGGATGGAAATGGACGGCATGGGCGCCGATGCCTTCCAGGTCATCGGCCTGACCCGCGAGGGCAAGGACGTGGTCGTCGCGGACTACCCGGCCCGTTGATCTTCGGCGCCTACTTCGGCCTGTTCCTGGCGGCGTTCGGCGCCGCCACCCTGCTGCCCCTGCAATCGGAAGCGCTGCTGGTGGGGTTGCTGCACAACAGCCAACTGGCAGTGCTCGGGCTGTGGCTGGTGGCGACCCTGGGCAATGTCCTGGGCTCGCTGGTCAACTGGTGGCTGGGCCAGCGCCTGGAACACTACAAGGAGCGCCGCTGGTTTCCGGTCAGCTCGCGTCACCTGGAGCGGGCCCGGGGGCCTTACCAACGCTATGGCCACTGGACGCTCCTGCTGAGCTGGATGCCGCTGATCGGCGATCCGCTGACCCTGGTGGCCGGCGTCATGGGCGAACCCCTCAAGCGCTTCCTGCTGCTGGTCGCCCTGGCCAAGGGCGCGCGCTACGCCGTGCTGGCGTGGCTGACCCTGGGCTGGATCGGCTGAGCGCCCGCAGCTCCCCATCACCGCGCAGGAACTGGCTTGCCAGCGAAAGCGCCCGCCCCCGCAACCACCTGCCTCAAGGCCTTCCTTGTCGGCAAGCCGACGCCCAGGGTTTGCCTGTGGCTTAACGTCGCCCTAATCCGGCGGCTACAGCATCGCCCGCAACCTTGCGGAGTGTCCTTATGCCCCTTGCTACCCCTCGCTGGCTCAGTGCCTTGCTGCTGCCCCTGGCCCTGCCTGCCCTCGCCGCCCAGGCGCCGGTCTACGGTCCCGAACTGCAGGGCTTCGACTACCCCTATCCCTTGCAGCATTTCAGCTTTGTGTCCCAGGGCCAGGCACTGCAGATGGGCTATATGGATGTACCGCCCCAGAGCCCGGCCAACGGGCGCAGCCTGGTACTGATGCATGGCAAGAACTTCTGCGGCGCCACCTGGGAGGGCTCGATCAAGGCCCTGAGCGCCGCAGGCTACCGGGTGATAGTCCCGGACCAGATCGGCTTCTGTACCTCCAGCAAGCCCGAACACTACCAGTACAGCTTCCAGCAACTGGCGCAGAACACCCATCAACTGCTGGCCAAACTTGGCGTCAGCCAGGCCAGCCTGCTGGGCCATTCCACCGGTGGCATGCTGGCCACCCGCTACGCCCTGCAATACCCCGACCAGGTACGGCAACTGGCCCTGGTCAATCCCATCGGCCTGGAAGACTGGAAAGCCCTGGGCGTGCCCTGGCGCAGCGTCGACCAGTGGTACCAGCGCGAGCTGAAGCAGACTGCCGAGGGTATCCGCCGCTACGAGCAGCAGACCTATTACGCCGGCCGCTGGAAGGCCGAATACCAGCGCTGGGTGGACATGCTCGCCGGCCTCAACCAGGGCCCCGGCAAGCGCCTGGTGGCGTGGAACTCGGCGCTGATCTACGACATGATCTTCAACCAGCCGGTGTACTACGAATTCCAGGACCTGAAGATGCCGACCCTGCTGCTGATCGGCACCGCCGACACCACCGCCATCGGCAGCGATATCGCGCCGCCCGAGGTCAAGGCGCGCATCGGCCACTACCAGGACCTGGGCAGAAAGGTGGCGCAGCGCATCCCCCATTCGACCATGGTGCAGTTCCCGGGGCTGGGCCACGCACCGCAAATGGAACAACCCGAGCCTTTCCACCAGGCCCTGCTGGGCTGGTTGAAGCAACCCTGAGCCAGGAGCCCGAACATGGCACTAGAGATTGCGGTAATCGATGATTGGCAGGACGTAGCGCGCGAGGTAGTGGACTGGTCGGTGCTCGATAGCATCGGCCGGGTCAGCTTCCTTCACGACTACCCGGCAGACCCCGCCACCCTGGCCCGGCGCCTGCAACCGTTCCAGGTGATCTGCGTGATGCGCGAGCGCACCCGGTTCGATGAAACCCTGCTACGCAGCCTGCCGCAGCTCAAGCTGCTGCTCACCGGCGGCATGCGCAACGCCGCCATCGACCTCAAGGCGGCCAGCGCCCTGGGGATCCAGGTGTGCGGCACCGACAGCTACAAGCATGCCGCGCCGGAGCTGACCTGGGCCCTGCTCATGGCCCTGAGCCGCAACCTGCTGAGCGAAGCCTGCGCCCTGCGCGCAGGCGGTTGGCAACAGGGCCTAGGGGGTGATCTGCACGGCAAGACCCTGGGCATTCTCGGCCTGGGCAGCATCGGCCAACGGGTGGCGCAATTCGGCCAGGTGTTCGGCATGCGGGTGATTGCCTGGAGCGAGAACCTCACCGCTGAACGCGCGACCGCGGCCGGCGTGACCCATGTCGACAAGCAGCAACTGTTCGAACAGGCCGATGTGCTCTCGGTGCACCTGGTGCTCAGCGAGCGCAGCCGCGGCCTGGTGGACGCCCAGGCCCTGGCGTGGATGAAGCCCGGGGCGCTGCTGGTCAATACCGCCCGCGGGCCGATTGTCGATGAAGCCGCGCTGATTGCCGCCCTGGAACAGGGCCGGCTGGCGGGGGCCGCACTGGATGTATTCGAGCAGGAACCCTTGCCTGCCAACCACCCTTTGCGGCGCTTGCCCAATGTCCTGGCCACGCCCCATGTCGGCTATGTCAGCCGGCAGAACTACCAGCAGTTCTTCGGCCAGATGATCGAAGACCTGCAAGCCTGGCACGCCGGCCAGCCGATCCGCCTGCTCAACTGAAAGCCCCCCGTGGCGATCGCCAGGCAAGGTCCTGCGCAGCTTTTCGCAGCCTCGCAGGTTCGGCGGCGACCAGGCTCGCAGGGACGCTGGGCGCAGGAGCCCGCCTGTGCCCGTTCTTTGGGCGGCGCCGCACCACAACGGCACCGGCCGCTGGCAGCCCCTCCCCATTTTCGCCCCCGGGCCGCAACGGCCCCGCTCCCGGGCAGTGCATGGCCGACCTTTCGTCGGGACGCGTTCGCCGCCCGCCCTGCCAACCCCGGGAAACACCCACCTCCCCCGGCACCGCTCTAGGTTCTGTCCTAGACTGAATTTCGCACTGTGACCGGGCAGTCACATTCGCCGAGAAAAAGTCGAAACTTTTCGCTTCGGCCCAAGGTCAGGTTAAAGGTAGGGTCGCTGCCACTGGTGCATTCCTTGCAACGGCTCCTCCACCCTTTCTGCTTCCACGCTCGAGCAGCGCAGGCTGATCGACGTGTGGCGCGTTTGCGCCCGGCCACAGGAATTGGCCACGCGCGGCGCTCGAGACACCAGAACAGATCAATAAAACGGGAGAGACACATGATCAGCGCCGTATTGGACACTCAGGGAGATCACCCTCAACAGCAGGCCGGCGACCGCGCCGCCCCCTCGGTTCCGGTCCCTGGGAACAAGACGGTGCTGCCGCTGGCGCGGCCCAATCCCAACCGCAAGCGAGTGCTGTTCGTCACCTCGGAAATCGCCGACCTGGTGAAGACCGGCGGCCTGGGCGACGTCTCTGCCGCCCTGCCCAGGGCCATGGCCCACCTGCACGATGTGCGGGTACTGATCCCCGGCTACCCCCAGGTGCTGCATAGCGAAAACCCGATCCACATCATCGGGGAGCTGGGTGGCCACGCGGCACTGCCGGCCTGCAAGATCGGGCGTATGGACATGCCCGACGGCCTGGTGATCTACGTGCTGATCTGCCCGGAACTCTACGAGCGCGAAGGCACGCCCTACGGCGCCAACAACGGCCGCGACTGGCCGGACAACCATATCCGCTTCGCCCGCCTGGGGCTGGCCGCCGCCGACATCGCGGCCAACCTGGCGCAGATCCACTGGTGCCCCGACCTGGTGCACGCCCATGACTGGCCCGCCGGGCTGGCGCCGGCCTACATGCACTGGCGCGGGCAACGCACGCCGACCCTGTTCACCATTCATAACCTGGCCTATCAGGGCGTGGTCAGCCTGGCCTCGTGCCCGGAACTGGGCATCCCCGAGCATGCCCTGCAACAGGAAGGCATGGAGTTCTACGGCAAGCTGTCGTTCCTCAAGGCCGGCATGGCCTACGCCAGCCACATCACCACGGTGAGCGCCACCTATGCCCAGGAAATCACCACCCCGGCCTTCGGTTGCGGGCTCGACGGCTTCCTCGCCAGCAAGACCCAGCAGGGCCTGCTCAGCGGCATCCCCAACGGCATCGATGAAAGCTGGGACGCCGCCACCGACGCCCACCTGCTCACGCCTTTCAGCATCGGCGACTGGGACGGCAAGGCAGCCAACGCCGCCCATGTGCGGCAGATGTTCGGCCTCGACGCCTCCAGCGGCCCGCTGTTTGCCGTGGTCTCGCGGCTGGTCTACCAGAAAGGCCTGGACCTGACCGAAGCGGTGGCCGAGTTCATCGTGCAGTCCGGCGGCCAGATCGCCATCATCGGCCGCGGCGAGCCGGAGGAAGAACAGTCCATGCGCGCCCTGGCCCGGCGCTTCCCCGGCCGCATCGGGGTGCACATCGGCTTCAACGAGACCGACGCCCGGCGCATGTTCGCCGGCAGCGATTTCCTGCTCATGCCCTCGCGCTACGAGCCCTGCGGCCTGAGCCAGATGTATGCCCAGCGCTTCGGCTCGCTGCCGGTGGCGCGCAACACCGGCGGCCTGGCGGACACCATCGAGAACGGCGTCACCGGTTTCCTCTTCGACGAATCCACCGTGGCCAGCTACCAGGAAGCCCTGACCCGGGCCTTCAAGGTGTTCGCCTACCCGGCGCTGCTCAATGCCATGCGCTGCCGGGCCATGGCCGCGCCCTTCAACTGGTGCAAGGCGGTGGAACCCTACGCCGAACTCTACGAGCAACTGGTGGCCAAGGCCCTGGGACAGGCCGCCCGACAGTAAGAGGCAAGGACCGATGCCCTCAAGCACGCTGCACACCTGGACTCATGGCGCGCGGCTGCTGGATGCCGAGCACACCCGGTTCGCCCTGTGGGCGCCGGATGCGCGCTGCGTCAGCGTCGAACTGGCGGACGGCCAGTCGCTGCCCATGCAGCCCCAGCCCGAAGGCTGGTTCATGACCCAGGCGCGCTGCCCCGCGGGCAGCGCCTACCGTTTCAATATCGACGAGCGGATCCAGGTCCCCGACCCGGCGTCCCGGGCCCAGCTCGGTGATGTCCACGGGCCAAGCCTGGTGGTGGACCCCGAGCGCTATCAATGGCAGCACCCGCAGTGGCGCGGCCGGCCCTGGCACGAGGCGGTGATCTACGAACTCCACGTGGGGGTCATGGGCGGCTATCAAGCGGTGCAGCAAGCCCTGCCGGCCCTGGTGGAACTGGGGGTGACCGCCATCGAGCTGATGCCCCTGGCGGAGTTTCCCGGCGAACGCAACTGGGGCTATGACGGGGTGCTGCCCTACGCCCCGGAAGCCTCCTATGGTTCGCCCGACGAGCTGCGCGCGCTGATCGATGCCGCCCATGGCCTGGGCCTGGCAGTGATCCTCGATGTGGTCTACAACCACTTCGGCCCCGACGGCAACTACCTGCAGGAGTACGCCCAGGGCTTCTTTCGCCAGGACCTGCACACCCCCTGGGGCGCCGCCATCGACTTTCGCCGCCCGCAGGTCAGCGAGTTCTTTATCGACAACGCCCTGATGTGGCTGCTGGAGTACCGTTTCGACGGCCTGCGCCTGGACGCGGTGCACGCCATCGACGATCCGGATTTCCTGCGGCAACTGGCGCAGCGGGTCCGCCAGGCAGTGCCACCCGATCGCCATGTGTGGCTCAACCTGGAGAACGAGTTCAATCAGGCCAGCCTGCTGCAACAAGGCTTCGACGCACAGTGGAACGACGACGGCCACAACGCCCTGCATGTGCTGCTGACCGGCGAAACCGACGCCTACTACGCCGACTTCGCCGAGCAGCCCACTGAGCAACTGGCCCGCTGCCTGAGCCAGGGTTTCGCCTTCCAGGGCCATGCCAACCGCCATGGCGAGGCCCGCGGCGAACCCAGCGGGCACCTGCCGCCCAGCGCCTTTGTGCTGTTTCTGCAGAACCATGACCAGATCGGCAACCGGGCCTTTGGCGAACGCCTCAACCAACTGGCGCCGACCCAGGCCCTGCACGCGGCCACGGTGCTGTTGCTGCTGTCACCGATGATTCCGCTGCTGTTCATGGGCGACGAAGTGGCCGCCCAGGAACCATTCCTGTTCTTCACCAGCCACCAGGGCCAGTTGGCCGAAGCGGTGCGCGAGGGCCGGCGCAACGAATTCGCCGCCTTCAGTGCCTTCGCCGACGCCGGGCAGCGCCAGCGCATTCCCGACCCCAACGCCGCCTCGACCTTCCAGGCCTCACGCCCACGGGCCCAGTCCCGACAGGCCGAGGCCACCCGCGAGCTGTACCGCAGCCTGTTGCAGATCCGCCACCGCGAGCTGGTTCCGCGCCTGCCCGGCGCCCGGGCCCTGGGCTGCCAGGTACTGGCCGAGGGCGCCCTGAGTGCGCGCTGGCGCCTGGGGGACGGCAGCCTGTTGCGCATCGACCTCAACCTCGGCCCGCATCAGGTCGAACTGGCCGCCGAGGCCGCACCGCAGTTGTGCTTCGAATACCCGCCGCACACCCTCAAGCACTGGTGCCAGGGCCAACTGCCTGCCTACAGCGTGCTGGTGCTGCTGGCCCCCACCTCTTCCCCGACCGACCCAGATGGAGAATGCCTATGAGCGATGCGCAACTGGAACTGCTTGCCAGCCGCGCCGGCCTGGCAGTGGACTGGATCGATGCCAACGGCCGTGCCCAGAAGGTCGAGGACCGGGTCCTGCGGGCTGTCCTGGCCGGCCTGGGGCATCCGGCCGAAGACCCACAGCAGGTCGAACAGAGCCTGCTGCAATTGCAAGGGGTGCAACAGAGCCGGCACCTGCCCCCGCTGCTGACCGCCGACCACGGCCAGAGCCTGGACCTGGCGCGCTACTTCCCCCCGCATACGGCCTGTGTCCTGCGGCTGGAGGATGGCAGCCCGCTGCACCTGGACCTGGATGCCGAGAGCCGGCTGCCGGGCTCGATTCCGGTGGGTTACCACGCCGTGAGTATCGACGACGAACACTTTGTCCTGGCAGTGGCCCCCGAACGCTGCTTCAGCGTGGCCGACGCCGTGCACCAGCCCACCCCGCGGGCCTGGGGCCTCAGCGTGCAGCTGTACGCCCTGCGCCGCCCCGGCGATGATGGCTTCGGCGATACCCAGGCCCTTGAAGAACTGGCGCGCCAGGCCGCCGAACGCGGCGCCGATGCCCTGGCCATCAGCCCGCTGCACGCCATGTTCAGCAGCGACCCGCTGCGCTACAGCCCCTATTCGCCTTCCAGCCGGCTGTTCCTCAACAGCCTGTATGCCGCCCCTGGCGCGATCCTCGGCGACCGCGCCTGGCGCACCGCGATCGAAGCCTGTGGCCTGGGCGAACAACTGCAGGACCTGGAACAGTTGCCGCTGATCGACTGGCCCCTGGCGGCCCAGGCCAAGTTGCGGGCACTGCGGGCGCTGTATGAAGGCTTCTGCCAGGGCGAGCACCCGCTGCACGAGGACTTCGCCAGCTACCGCCGGGCAGCCGGCGAAGCCCTGGAAAACCACTGCCGCTTCGAAGCCATACAGGCCCAGCGCGCCGCCCGTGGCGAGGACCTGGACTGGCGTCACTGGCCGCCGCAGTGGCGTGATCCGGCCAGCCCGGCCCTGGCTCATTTCGCCGAGGAACAGGCCCACGAAATCGGCTTCCATGCCTTTTGCCAGTGGCTGATCACCCGCAGCCTGGAGCGAGCGCAAAGCGCGGCCCGCAGCGGCGGCATGGGCATCGGCCTGATCGCCGACCTGGCGGTGGGCGCCGACGGCGGCGGCAGCCAGGCCTGGAGCCGGCAGGAGCAGTTACTGGCCAACCTGACGGTGGGCGCGCCACCGGACATCCTCAACCGCCAGGGCCAGAGCTGGGGCATATCGGCCTTTTCCCCGGAAGGCCTGCAACGCCACGGTTTCCGCGCCTTCATCGAAATGCTCAGGGCCAACTTCGCCCATGCCGGGGGCCTGCGCATCGACCATGTGATGGGCCTGCAACGGCTGTGGGTGATTCCCCTGGGCGCGCCCCCCAGCGATGGCGCCTACCTCTATTACCCGGTGGACGACCTGCTGCGCCTGCTGACCCTGGAATCCCATCGCCACCAGGCCATAGTGCTGGGCGAAGACCTGGGCACAGTGCCCGACGGGCTGCGGGAAAAACTTGCCGCCCGGGCCATGCTCGGCATGCGTGTGCTTTTGTTCGAACAGGACCACGGCTGCCACTTCAAGCCCATCCTCGACTGGCCGGACAATGCCCTGGCCACCACCAGCACCCATGACCTGCCGACCCTCAACGGCTGGTGGCATGGCCGCGATATCGACTGGAACCAGCGCCTGGGCCTGGTGGACGAAGCGGCGGCGCGGCACTGGCGCGAACATCGCCAGCACGAACGCAACGGCCTGCGCCACGCTCTGGCCCAGGACCCGCAGAACTTTCGCGAGGAAAGCCACGAGGCCGACCAGGTGGTAGACGCCAGCGTGCGTTTCCTCGGCCACACCCGGGCGCCCCTGGTGCTGCTGCCCCTGGAGGACGCCCTGGGCATCGACGAACAGGCCAACCTGCCCGGCACCCTCGACAGCCACCCCAACTGGCGCCGGCGCCTGGCCACTGCCAGCCGGCACCTGCTGGACGACAGCGACGCTGCGCGGCGCCTGGAGCTGCTGGCCTGTGCCCGGCAGCAGGCCCTGGAGCGTGACCGATGAGCCCGCCAGCCACGCCAATGCCACGGGCCACCCTGCGCCTGCAATTTCACCAGGGCTTCACCCTGGATCATGCGCTGCCCCTGGTGCCCTACTTCGCCGGCCTGGGCCTCAGCCACCTCTACGCCTCGCCACTGCTCTGCGCGCGGGCCGGTTCCATGCACGGCTACGACGTGGTGGACCCCACCCGGGTCAACCCCGAGCTGGGGGGCGAGGCGGCCCTGGTACGGCTGGTGGATGCCCTGCGCCAGCACGGCATGGGCCTGATCCTGGATATCGTCTCCAACCACATGGCGGTGGGCGGCAATGACAACCCCTGGTGGCTGGACCTGCTGCAATGGGGGCGCCTGAGCCCGTACGGTGAGTTCTTCGATATCCAGTGGCATTCCCCGGACCCGCTGATGGAAGGCCAGTTGTTGCTGCCCTTCCTCGGCAGCGACTATGGGCAGGCCTTGCAGGAAGGCAGCCTGCAACTGCAGCTGGACGACGATCGCTGCGGTTTCCATGTTCGCCACTATGAACACTGTTTCCCCATCTGCCCCGCCGACTTCGGGGAACTGCTGCGCCTCGCCGGCCCGCCGGATGCCGCCCAGGCCCTCAAGCCCCTGGCCGACAGCTTTGCCGCCCTGCGTTTCAGCGGCGACGCCCACGCCCAGGCACAACCGCTGCAGCAGGCCCTGGGCCAACTGTTGCAGCAACCGGCGCTGCACCAGGCCGTCACCGCCCACCTGCAAGGCTACGACTCACGCCACGACGAAGGTTTCCAGCGCCTGCACCATCTGCTGGAGCAACAGAGCTATCGCCTGGCCAGCTGGCGCACCGCCGCCGACGACATCAACTGGCGACGCTTCTTCGACGTCAACGAGCTGGGCGGGCTGCGGGTCGAGCGCCCGGCGGTGTTCGAAGCCACCCACGGCAAGATCTTCGAGCTGATCCAGCGTGGCCTGGTGGACGGCCTGCGCATCGACCATATCGACGGTCTGGCCGACCCGCGCAGCTATTGCCGCAAGCTGCGGCGTCGGATCGACCGCCTGCGCCCGGGCCAGCACCTGCCGATCTACGTCGAGAAGATCCTCGGCGCCGGGGAAACCCTGCACCGCGACTGGGGCGTGGATGGCAGCACCGGCTATGAGTTCATGAACCAACTGTCGCTGCTGCAGCAGGCCCCTGCAGGCCAGCCGGTGCTGGCCGAACTGTGGAGCCGGCACAGCCAGCGCCCCGCGGCGTTCGCCGAAGAGGCACTGCTGGCCCGTCAGCAGATTCTCAACGGCTCCCTGGCCAGCGATTTTGAAAGCGTGGCCCAGGCCCTGTTGCAGGTGGCTCGCCTGGACCTGATGAGCCGCGACCTGACCCTGGGGGCCATCCGCCGCGCCTTGCAGGAACTGATCGTGCACTTCCCGGTGTACCGCACCTATATCAGCGCCTGTGGCCGCGGGCAGCAGGACCAGCAGTTGTTCCAGCAGGCCCTGGACGGCGCGCGACAGAGCCTGGGCGAGGCCGACAGGCCGGTGCTCGACTGCCTGGAGCGCTGGCTTGGCGGCCAAAGCTGGCGCCAGCAGCCACCGGGCCGTGGGCGCAAGCTGCTGCGCCACGCCTGCGTGCGTTTCCAGCAACTGACTTCGCCCGCCGCGGCCAAGGCCGTGGAAGACACCGCCTTCTACCGCTCGGCGGTACTGCTGGCGCGCAACGACGTGGGCTTCAACAGCGAACAGTTCAGTGCGCCGATCGCCGCCTTCCACACGGCCTGCCAGCAACGCCTGGCCAGCTTCCCCGACAACCTGCTGACCAGCGCCACCCACGACCACAAACGGGGCGAGGACAGCCGCGCGCGCCTGGCAGTGCTCAGCGAACGGGCCCCCTGGTATGCCGCCCAGGTGGAGCACTGGCGCACCCTGGCCGCGCCCCTGCGCCAGCAGGCGGATGCGCCTTCGGCGGGGGACGAACTGATCCTTTACCAGACCCTGCTGGGCAGTTGGCCCCTGGAACTGGCTGCCGAGGATCAGGCGGCCCTGCAAGGCTATGGACAAAGGATCTGGCAATGGCAGCTCAAGGCCCTGCGCGAGGCCAAGCTGCAAAGCAGCTGGGCGGCGCCCAACGCAGAATACGAAGAGGCCGTGCAGGCCTTTGTCCAGGCCCTGCTGCTGGCGCCCCAGGGCCTGGCATTGCGCCAGTCGATTGCCGCGGCGGCCCGGGCCATTGCCCCGGCGGGCGCCCTCAACAGCCTGGCGCAAACCTTGCTGCGCATGACCGTGCCTGGGGTCCCCGACCTGTACCAGGGCAACGAGTTCTGGGATTTCAGCCTGGTGGACCCGGATAACCGCCGGCCGGTGGATTACCCGGCTCGGCAGGCGGCCCTGGAGCGCGGGGGCGAACCGCGCCAGTGGCTGGCCCAGTGGCACGACGGACGCATCAAGCAAGCCTTGATCGCCCGCACCCTGAACCTGCGTGGCCAGTACCCGGAGCTGTTTCGCCGGGGCCGCTACCAGCCGCTGCCGGTGCTTGGCCAGCATGCCGGGCGGGTCCTGGCGTTCATGCGCGAGCACGGTGCACAACGGGCAGTGGTGATAGTGCCGGTGCGGGTCGCCGGCCTGCTGGGGGATCGCGCAATGCCCTTGATCGAGGCGCCGCTGTGGGGCGATACCCGGGTGCAGCTACCGTTCGACGCCTCGGGGCAAAAGCTGAATGGACTTTTTTCCACGGTGGCAGTCACACCCCACAGGGAGCTGATGCTTAGCGCCGCACTGCAAGACTTTGCGCTCAACCTTTTGATTCAACCTTGAATTCAGTCCAGGAGCATTGCGATGAGTACCGACGACAAACGCATTCGTGAATTCGCTTATCAGATCTGGGAGTCGGAAGGTAAGCCAGAGGGCCAGGAAGCCCGGCATTGGGACATGGCCCGCAAGCTCGCCGAGGCCGAAGCCCTGGCTCCAAGCACGCCACCCAAGGCCGGCAAGGCCAAGCCTGCGACCGGAAAGCCCGCCGCCAAGAGCGCGGCCAAGCCCAAGGCCAAGTCGGCCGCCGCCGTGGTAGTGCCCCCGGGAGAAAAACCCGCGGCGGCGAAGAAGCCCCGGGCGCCGCGCAAACCGCCGGCCAACTGACACCCGCCGGCCATCTCGTCCTCGTCAACCCGTGGCGCGCCCGCGCGCCATAAGGGTCGCGTTCGCCCTGAAGAAAGGGCCCGGCCCGTCACCGTCTCACTGCAGGAGCAACCATGAGCAGATCCAAGCAGCCCGCCGCCACTCCCGAGAGCGAACCCTCGCGCATTCGTGAAGGCCTGCCCTTCCCCCTCGGCGCCACCTGGGACGGCCTGGGGGTCAACTTCGCGCTGTTCTCGGCCAATGCCACCAAGGTCGAGCTCTGTGTGTTCGATGATGCCGGCGAAGTGGAACTCGAACGCATCGAACTTCCGGAATACACCGACGAAATCTTCCACGGCTACCTGCCCGACGCTCACCCGGGGCTGATCTACGGCTACCGCGTGCACGGCCCCTACGACCCGGCCAACGGGCACCGTTTCAACCCCAACAAACTGCTGATCGACCCCTATGCCAAGCAACTGGTGGGCGAGCTGAAATGGTCCGAGGCGCTGTTCGGCTACACCATCGGCCACCCGGATGCCGACCTCAGTTTCGACGAGCGCGACAGCGCGCCCTTCGTGCCCAAGTGCAAGGTCATCGACCCGGCCCACACCTGGGGCAACGACCAGCGGGTCAGCGTGCCCTGGGACAAGACCATCATCTACGAGACCCATGTGCGCGGCTTCACCATGCGCCACCCTTCGGTGCCCGAGAACCTGCGGGGCAGCTTCGCCGGGCTGATGGTGGACGACGTGCTGGAGCACATCCGCAAGCTCGGGGTGTCGTCGGTGGAGCTGCTGCCGATCCACGCCTTCGTCAACGACCAGCACCTGCTGCACAAGGGCATGACCAACTACTGGGGCTACAACAGCATCGCCTTCTTCGCCCCCGACCCGCGCTACCTGGCCAGCGGCAAGATCGCCGAATTCAAGGAAATGGTCGCCCACCTGCACGAAGCCGGGCTGGAGGTGATCCTGGACGTGGTCTACAACCACACCGCCGAAGGCAACGAGCAAGGCCCGACCCTGTCCATGCGCGGCATCGACAACGCCTCCTACTACCGCCTGATGCCCGACGACAAGCGCTTCTACATCAACGATTCGGGCACCGGCAACACCCTGGACCTGAGCCACCCCTGCGTGTTGCAGATGGTCACCGACTCGCTGCGCTACTGGGCCACGGAAATGCACGTGGACGGCTTCCGCTTCGACCTGGCGACCATTCTCGGGCGTTACCACGACGGTTTCGACGAGCGCCACAGCTTCCTCGTGGCCTGCCGCCAGGACCCGGTGCTGCGCCAGGTGAAGATGATCGCCGAACCCTGGGACTGCGGCCCCGGCGGCTATCAGGTGGGCAACTTCCCGCCGGGCTGGGTGGAATGGAACGATCGCTTTCGCGACACGGTGCGGGCCTTCTGGAAGGGCGATGACGGCCAGCTGGCGGATTTTGCCGGGCGCATGACCGCCTCCGGCGAGATGTTCAACCAGCGCGGCCGCCGGCCCTACGCCTCGGTCAACTTCGTCACTGCCCACGACGGTTTCACCCTGCACGACCTGGTGTCCTACAACGACAAGCACAACGAAGCCAACGACGAGAACAACCAGGACGGCAGCAACAACAACCTGTCCTGGAACCACGGCGTCGAAGGCCCCAGCGACGACCCCGAGATCAACGCCCTGCGCCTGCGCCAGATGCGCAACTTCTTCGCCACCCTGCTACTGGCCCAGGGCACGCCGATGGTGGTGGCCGGCGACGAATTCGCCCGCACCCAGCACGGCAACAACAACGCCTACTGCCAGGACAGCGAGATCGGCTGGGTCAACTGGGAGCTGGATAACGACGGCAAGTCCCTGCTCAAGTTCGTCAAGCGCCTGATCAAGCTGCGCCTGAGCTACCCGATCCTGCGGCGCGGGCGCTTCCTGGTGGGCAGCTACAACGAGGACATCGGGGTCAAGGACGTCACCTGGCTGGCTCCCGACGGCAGCGAGATGACCACCGAGCACTGGCAGGACCCCCATGGTCGCTGCCTGGGCATGCTGCTGGACGGCCGCGCCCAGGAAACCGGGATCCGCCGCCCCGGGGCCGACGCCACCCTGCTGCTGGTGGTCAACGCCCACCACGACATCGTCAACTTCCGCCTGCCTGAGGTGCCCGCCGGGGAGTTCTGGACCTGCATGCTCGACACCAACCAGCCGGCGGTGCGCGGCCAGGAACGCTTTGCCTTCGGCCACGAGTATTCGGTGACCGGGCGCTCCCTGCTGCTGTTCGAACTGCAACATGAGGAAGAAGACTGAACATGGACCTGCAAGGCTTCCTGCATCACTCCCCCGACCTGGGGCATGCCGACACCCGCGCCCTGGGCCTGTGCCTGGACGCCCTGGTGGGCGCCGGGCTCGACCGCCTGCCACTGCCCGCCGGGGGCGCCACCCTGCAACGCTGGCAGGCCCTGGCCAGGGTCGCCGGCCATGACCTGGGCCTGTGCAAGCTCTACGAGGGGCACACCGACGCCCTGGCGATCATGGCGGAACTGGGCTGCCCCGTGCCCCCCGGCACCACCTGGGGCACCTGGGCCGCGGAGCCGCCCCAGGCCCGGGTGCACGCCGTTGCCGATGGCCCGCACTGCCGGCTCAGCGGCACCAAGGCCTGGTGCTCGGGGGCCGAGGTGCTCAGCCATGCCCTGCTCACCGCCTGGGACGCCGGCGGCCACCAACGCCTGGTGGCGGTGGCCCTGGACCAGCCCGGGGTGCAGGTCGAGAGCGGCAGTTGGCAAGCGGTGGGCATGGCCAGTACCGGCAGCCAGCGGGTTGACTTCCACGAGGCTCGTGGCCAATGGGTCGGCGGGCCGGATGACTACCTGCAGCGCCCGGGCTTCTGGCAAGGCGCCATCGGCATCGCCGCCTGCTGGCTGGGAGCCGCCCAGGCCATCGCACACCCCCTGCGCGAACACTGCGCCAAACGCGACGAGCCCCATGCCCTGGCCCACCTGGGGGCAGTGGACAGCGCCCTGCATCAGGCCGCCTGTGTGCTGCGCCACAGTGCCCGGCAGTTGGATCAGGCGCCCCAGGCCAACTGCCAGTTGCTGGCCCGGCGCGCCCGGGCGGTGACCGAGGCCAGCGTCGACAGCGTGCTGCACCACGTCGGCCGTGCGCTGGGCGCCGGCCCCTATTGCCTGGACCGGCACTTCGCCCGGCTGCTGGCGGACCTGCCGGTGTTCATCCGCCAGAGCCATGCCGAGCGTGACCTGGCCATTCTCGGGCAACAGCTGGCCAACGCCGCCCACGCTGCAGCGGACCCGGGAGGATGGCAACTGTGAAAGCCAATCCGATTGTCGGTCGCGGCACCTCGCTGCGGGCCTGGCAGGCTTCCTCGCAACTGCAGGCCATGGCCGCGGTGGATATTCGAACCCTGGTCCCGCAAGGAGCGCGGGCGGTGATTGTGGCCCCGCACCCGGACGATGAAATCCTCGGCTGTGGCGGCCTCCTGCAACTGCTGGCGGCGCAGGGGCGCGAGCTGCTGCTGATTTCGGTCACCGATGGTTGCGCCAGCCATCCCGGCTCCCGGCGCTGGCCGGTACAGCGCCTGAGCCAGGTACGGCCCCAGGAGTCCGCCGAAGGCTTGCGCCGCCTGGGCCTGCCGCTGCAGCGCATCACCTGGCTGCGCGCGGGCTTCGAGGACAGCCGCGTCGCCCGGGACGAAGCCGCCCTGACGCAGTTCATCCAGGGTTGCCTGCGCGCCGGTGACGTGCTGTTCAGCACCTGGTGCGAGGACGGCCACTGCGACCACGAAGCCGTGGGCCGGGCCAGCGCCCTGGCCGCCCGAGCCGCGGGCGCGAGCCTCAAGGAACTGCCGATCTGGACCTGGCACTGGGCCGATCCCGAGGGCCGGCAGCTGCCCTGGGAGCGGGCCCGCAAGGTGCTGCTCAGCCCTGCCCAGGTGGCCCGCAAGCGCCATGCCATCCACGCCTTTGCCAGCCAACTGGAGGGCGACCCGCAGATCGGCCTGGCGCCCGTGCTGGCACCGCACATCATCGAGCGTCTGCTGCAACCTTTTGAGGTGGTGTTCCTATGAGTGTCGACAGTCGCTATTTCGAAGGGCTGTTCGCCCGGGACCAGGACCCCTGGGCCTTTCGCCAGCGCTGGTATGAACAGCGCAAACGTGCAATCACCCTGGCTAGCCTGCCGCGCCGCCACTACCGGAGCATTTTCGAACCCGGCTGTGCCAACGGCGAACTCAGCGCCGAACTGGCCAGCCGCTGCGACAGCCTGCTGGCCTACGACACCGCGCGCAACGCGGTGGACCTGGCCCGGCAGCGCTTGCGCTCCTTCCCCCATGCCCGGGTGGAACACGGTCGCCTGCCCCAGGACTGGCCCAAGGGGCCCTTCGATCTGATCGTCATCAGCGAGATCGGCTATTACCTGGACGCCGCCGACCTGGCGCAACTGGTGGCACGGGCCCTGGGCTCCCTGGCCGCGGATGGCCAGCTACTGGCCTGCCACTGGCGCCCGCCCATTGCCGAGTGCCCCCTGGATGCCGGACAAGTGCACGAACTGCTCCATCGCCATTTGCAACTGCCACGCTTGCTGGAGCACCAGGAAGCGGACTTTCTCCTCGACCTCTGGGGCCGCGAAGCGGATTCGGTCGCGACCCTGGAGGGCCTGCGATGATCGGAGTGGTGATACCCGCCCATAACGAGGAGCAACTGCTGGCCGACTGCCTGCGCTGCGCCCTGAAAGCCGCCAGCCACCCCGAGCTCAATGAAGACGTGGCGATCCTGGTGGTGCTCGACAGCTGCTCCGACGGTTCTCTGGACATTGCCCGCCAGTTCGCCGTGCAACACCTGCAATTGCAGGTGCGCAATGTCGGACGGGCACGGGCCGCGGGCGCGCAGTTGCTGCTGCAGGCCGGCGCCCGCTGGCTGTCCTGTACCGATGCCGACAGCCGCGTACCCGAGGACTGGCTGGTGGCCCAACTGGCCCTGGGCGCCGACGCCGTCTGCGGCACCGTCACCGTCGACCGCTGGAGCGAAGGCTTCGAACCCCAGGCCCGGATCCGCTATCACGACGCCTACCAGGACAGCGATGGCCACCGGCACATCCATGGCGCCAACCTCGGCATCAGCGCTGCAGCCTATGTCCGCGCCGGCGGCTTCGAGGCCCTGGCCTGCCACGAGGATGTGCAGCTGGTGCGGCAGTTGCAGCGCTGCGGCGCCAGCATCGCCTGGAGCCGGCATCCGCAAGTGATTACCAGTGGGCGCCTGGATTCGCGGGCCAAAGGTGGGTTCGGCGATTACCTCAAGGGCCTGAACGAACCTTGCGCAGGGCTGTGAAGTACAGCATGGCATTGGTCAGTGCGCCTCCCCGGGGGGAGAATTGCCGTCTACCCTGTGACGGGCTTGGTAATCAGCAAATAAGCCTGGGCTGGCACTGCGTGGAAAGCTCCAGGCTGTGTATGATTACCCCCGAATCGCGGTGCTCCAAAGGTATGGGGCACCGGTACTTCACGCTGAGGCAGGTGCCAAGGAATCAGCGTGCGTGCAAACCCAGGGTCGCGACTGAACGGAGGTTCAACCGCTACTGCCGTGGCCCGGAAAACAGGGATGTGACACCCCATGAAAGCCATACCCGCAATCGACAGCAACTGGCCCAGCCAAGTCTGGAACAGTGCCCGCAGCCTGGCCGAGGTGCCGGCCATCAATCTGGCCAACCTGGTTCCGGCCGGCTCCCGGGCAGTGATAGTCGCCCCTCACCCCGGTGACGAAGTGGTCGCCAGCGGCGGCCTGCTGCAAGTGCTGGCCCACCACGGCCACCCTCTGCAACTGATTTCCATCAGCGACGGCAGCGCCAGCCATCCCGGGTCGGAGCTGTGGCCCAAGCGCCGCCTGAGCGTATTCCGGCCCCAGGAAAGCGCCGAAGCCCTGCGTCGCCTGGGCCTGCCCCTGCACAGCCTGAAGTGGATCCGCGGCGGCTTTGCCGACAGCGCCTTGAGCGAACGGGAACAGCAACTAGTGCCCTTCATCTGCCGCTACCTGCGCGACACCGACGTGGTGTTCAGCACCTGGCGCGCCGATGGCAACCTCGACCACGAAGCCGTGGGCCGGGCCACGGCCAAGGCCGCGAGCCTGGTGGGTGCGCGTTTTCATGAGATTCCGATCTGGGCCTGGCACTGGGCGGCCCGCGAGGAGCACCAGATCCCCTGGCAGCGTGCGCGCAAGCTGCGCCTGGACACCTGGACCGTGGCCCGCAAGCGCCACGCCGCCCACGCCTATGCCAGCCAGTTGCAGGGCGAGCCGGAGATCGGCCTGGAGCCGTCGCTGTCGCCGGTGCTGCTGGAGCGCCTGCGCCTGCCCTACGAGATCATCCTGATGTAGGCCTGCGCGGGTGGAAAATAAGCTGAACGCACGCACCGGTCGCCAGTCCCATCTGTAACCGCCACTGATTCCAAGGAGCCCGCGTGAGCAGCGATTCCACCCGCCAGCCCAACCCCGAGGCGGTCCAGCGGTTACGCGTTCTGACCGTCAACACCCACAAGGGCTTCACCGCCCTGAACCGCCGCTTCATTCTTCCGGAACTGCGCGAGGCCGTGCGCAGTACCCAGGCCGACCTGGTGTTTCTCCAGGAAGTGCTGGGCGAGCACGAGCGCCATGCCTCGCGCCTGGACAACTGGCCTCAGCAGTCACAGTACGAGTTTCTCGCCGACAGCATGTGGAGCGACTACGCCTACGGGCGCAACGCGGTGTACCCCGACGGCCATCACGGCAACGCCCTGTTGTCGAAGTTTCCGATCCGCCAGTACCGCAACCTCGATGTTTCGATCACCGGCCCCGAGCGCCGGGGCCTGCTGCACTGCGTGCTGGATGTGCCCGGCCACGCCGAGGTCCACGCCATCTGCGTGCACCTGAGCCTGCTGGAAAGCCATCGCCAGTTGCAGCTGGCGCTGCTGGGCCAGTTGCTCGAATCCCTGCCCGAGGAGGCACCGGTGATCATCGCCGGCGACTTCAATGACTGGCAGATGCACGGCAACGCCACCCTGGGCCGGCGCAACGACCTGCACGAAGCCTTCGAACGCCATCATGGCCGCCCGGCCAAGACCTACCCGGCCCGCTGGCCACTGCTGCGCCTGGATCGGGTCTACCTGCGCAACGCCCACAGCCACCGCCCGCAGATCCTCGGCAACAAGCCCTGGACCCACCTCTCCGATCACCTGCCGCTGGCGGTGGAAGTGCACCTGCCGCCTGGGGCCGCACATCAGAATTCATGAATAAATAGCCGTATTCCCGCCAGAGTCGACCATGCTTTTCCCCGAACCCGAGCCTGGGGGCGCCCGCCTCCGGACCAACCTTGAGCCCAGAGAAGGAATCAAGCGATGAGCGAGCAACCCACGATTGTCCTGGTCCACGGTTTCTGGGGCGGTGCCGCCCACTGGAACCGGGTCATCGTCGAACTGCTGAACCGCGGTTACGAGAAGATCCGCGCCGTGGAACTGCCCCTGACCTCCCTCGCCGAGGACGTCGAACGGACCCGCAAACTGGTGGCCCAGCAAGCAGGGCCGGTGCTGCTGGTGGGGCACTCCTACGGCGGCGCGGTGATCACCCAGGCCGGGCATGCGCCAAACGTCGCGGGCCTGGTGTACATCGCCGCCTTCGCCCCGGACCAGGGTGAAAGCCCCGGTGGCCTGACCCAGGAGTTCCCGCCTGAAGCCGCCGCCAATCTGGCGCCCGACAGCGACGGCTACCTCTGGGTGCGTCCGGAGCGTTTCCAGCAGAGCTTCTGCCAGGATCTCAGCCCCCAGGAAGGGCTGGTCATGGGCCTGACCCAGAAGGCGCCGCTGGCCAGTACCTTCGGCGACGCCCTCGGGGCCCCGGCATGGCGCGATAAACCTTCCTGGTACCAGGTGTCCCGTGCCGACCGCATGATCGCCCCGGCGAACCAGGAGCGCATGGCCGCCCGGCTCAACGCCCGCAAGGTCATTCACCTGGACGCCAGCCACGCCTCCCTCGCCTCCCAGCCCGGGCCCGTAGCCGCGCTGATCGCCGAGGCCGCCGACTCCCTGTAACCGGTTGACTGGGCGCTCTTCAGACGAGCCGTTGGCGACCTCGCAAACCCCGCGCCCCAGCGACGGAGCGCCGCCCAGACCGTTCGTAACCTTCGGCAGCGGCTACAGGACGCCAGGGTCAACTGTCAGGGCGCAGGATCAGTACGGCCAGCGGCGGCAGGTTGAGTACCAGGGACAGGGCCTGGCCATGGCTGCTCTGCTCTTCGCTGAAGGCCTCGCCACCGTTGCCGTAGTTGGAGCCGGCATACAGTTGCGAATCGCTGTTGAGCAACTCGCTCCAGCGCCCCGCCACCGGTACGCCGACGCGATAGCCCTGGCGTGGCACCGGGGTGAAGTTGGCCACCACCAGCAGCGGTTCGCCGCTCTTGCTCCAGCGCAACCAGGCATAGACGCTGTTGATCGCATCGTCGCCGATCAGCCATTGGAAACCCTGGGGCACGTCGTCCTGGTCGTGCAGCGCCGGGTACTGGCGATACAGGCGGTTGAGGTCCCCCACCAGTTGCTGCACCCCGCGGTGCTCGGGGTACTGCAGCAGGTACCAGTCCAGTTGCTGGTCGTGGTTCCACTCGCGCCATTGGCCGAACTCGCAGCCCATGAACAGCAGCTTCTTGCCCGGATGGGCCCACATGAAGCTCAGGTAGGCCCGCAGGTTGGCGAACTTCTGCCAGCGATCGCCGGGCATCTTGTCGATCAGCGAGTGCTTGCCGTGCACCACTTCGTCGTGGGAGATCGGCAGGATGAAACGCTCGGACCAGGCGTACACCAGGCCAAAGCTCAGTTCGTTGTGATGGTGGGCGCGGTACACCGGGTCCTGCTGGATGTAATGCAGGGAATCATGCATCCAGCCCATGTTCCATTTATAGGCAAAGCCCAGGCCACCCTGGTCGGTGCGCTGGCTGACCCCGGGCCAGGCGGTGGACTCCTCGGCGATCACCAGGGCACCCGGGGCCTCCAGGGCCACGACGTCGTTGAGGTGACGCAGAAAATCAATGGCTTCGAGGTTTTCCCGGCCGCCGTGGCGGTTCGGCACCCATTCCCCGGCCTTGCGCGAATAGTCGCGGTAGAGCATCGAGGCCACGGCATCCACCCGCAGGCCGTCGACGTGGAAATGCTTGAGCCAGTGCAGCGCCGAAGCCAGCATGAAACCGTGCACTTCGGTACGCCCCAGGTTGTAGATCAGGGTGTCCCAGTCCTGGTGGAAGCCTTCCAGGGGGTTGCCGTACTCATACAGTGCAGTGCCGTCGAACTGCGCCAGGCCGTGGGTATCGGTGGGAAAGTGCGCCGGCACCCAATCGAGAATCACCCCGATGCCTGCCTGGTGGCAGGCGTCGACGAAGGCTGCGAAATCCTGCGGGCTGCCGTAGCGGGCGCTGGGGGCGAACTGGGACAGCGGCTGGTAGCCCCAGGAGCCGCCAAACGGGTGCTCCATGATCGGCATCAGCTCGATATGGGTAAACCCCAGGTCCTTGACGTAGGGAATCAGCCGTTCGGCCAGTTCGGCCCAGCTGTACTGGCGGGCCACTTCTCCAAGGTCGTCCACTTCGCACTGCCAGGAACCGGCATGCAGCTCATAGATCGACAGCGGCGCGTCCACCCGCTGGCGCTCGCCACGGGCCAGCATCCACTCCTGGTCCTGCCAGTCGATGGTCAGGGGCGGCGCGACTCTGGAGGCGGTGTCCGGCGGCAACTGCGTGGCCAGGGCCATGGGGTCGGCCTTGAGCGGCAGGATGCCCTGGGGCCCGAGGATCTCGTATTTGTAGGCCTCGCCCGCCTGCAGGCGCGGGATGAACAGCTCCCAGACCCCGGAGGGATGGCGCAGGCGCATCGGGTGCCGGCGCCCGTCCCAGATATTGAAGTCGCCCACCACCGAGACCCGCCGGGCATTCGGTGCCCAGACCGCAAAACGCACGCCGTCGATGCCGTCCACGGTGGTCAGTTGCGCCCCCAGGCAGGAACTGAGGTCGCGGTGATTGCCTTCGGCAAACAGGTACAGGTCCATCTCCCCCAGCAGGGGGCCGAAGCTGTAGGGGTCTTCACTGACCTGTTCGCCCCCGGCCCATTGAATGCGCAAGAGATAGGGCCGGGCCTCGGGAAAGTGCCCGACAAACAGCCCCGGCACCTCACCGGCTTGCAGGCTGCCGAGCACCTGCTGCTGGTCGCGGTCGAGCACCTGCACACTCAGCGCCCCGGGCAGGAAAGCGCGGATGAATTGCCCGCCGGCGCCATCGCCGTGGGGCCCGAGAATGGCGAATGGATCGCGGTGTTCGGCCCGTACCAGGGCGTCGATGGCCTTGGCCGAAGGAAGCAATGCCGGTTGCTGCTTTCCCTGTTCCTTGTTCGAGAAACTCATGACTGCTCTCCACCACTCTCAATATCGGAAAAGGGTTTCAGTTCACGTAACAGCCCCACCAGGCCGTGCAATGGCACAGGCAACCAGGCGGGACGGTTCTCCGCTTCATAGGCCAGCTCGTAGGCGGCCTTCTCCAGGCTGAACAGTGCCAGTGCGGCATCCGCGGCCGCCGGGTCCTGCCAGCCATGGGCAAGATTAGCCGTCGCCAGCCGATACGCCTGGACAAAGGCGTGGCGCGCCTCGGCCAGGTAGCGCGTGACCACTTTGCGCCGCCCCGCCGCCGCGCCTTGCGCGCCGTCCACCGCCGGTGCCTCCAGGGCCATGGCCGCCGCGTAGTCGAAGGAACGCAGGACCCCACTGACATCCTTGTACGGGCTGTGCTTGCCGCGGCGCTCGGCCAGGGGCCGGGCCGGCTCGCCCTCGAAGTCGATCAGGTAGGCATCGCCCTTGATCACCAGTACCTGCCCCAGGTGCAGGTCGCCGTGGACACGAATCCGCACGCCCCCCACCAACTGTTTGGCCAGTTGCTGGATGTGACCCAGGATCAGCGCCTTATGCTGCAACAATTTGCCGAGCAATTTCTGCTCCCCTGCCGCGAGTTCGGCCTGGTGCTGTTGAAGCAGTTGCAACCCGCGCTCCAGTTGCTCGGCAACCTGCTGGTTCCAGGCCTGGGCATCCTTGGCGGTGGCCTGCTCGGGAGCGAAATCCGGATTGTCGCTGGGGGCCGCCAGCAGCAGGTGCATTTCCCCCAGGCGCTGGCCCAGCAGGCCGGCGAAATCCTGGAGCTCGCCCAAGGCGTTGTAGTGCTGCTCCTGCTCGGACATGGCCTCGGCCAGCTCGTCGCGGATCGCCCGCTCGAGGTTGTTCTGGGTCCACTCCCAGGCATCGCCCTGATTGTTCAGGTAGCCCTGGGCGATCATCAGCAGATGGTCTTCGCCCTGGGCATCGCGGCGCAGCACCGAGCCCAGCAGCGGCGAGATGTGGGCAAAGCCGGCAGCGGTGAGGAAGGCGCCCATTTCCAGTTCCGGGTGAATGCCCCCCGCCACCTTGCGGATCAGCTTGAGCACCAGGCTGCCGCCCACCACCACCGAGCTGTTGGATTGCTCCGCCGACAGGTAGCGCACCTCGGCGTCGGCCCCCAGGCCCAGCGCCGCCAGCTGCGCGGTGGCCTCGAAACGGATCTGGCCCTGCTCGCTGTCCAGGCAGGTGGTGCCCTGCAGCGCCAGCAGCACGTTGCGCACGAAACTGTCGAGGGCGAAGGCGTCGGTGATCAGCCCCACCTGGCGCCCGCGACGCACCCGGGCCATGGCCAGTTGCTGGGGCAAGGCGCTGTTGATCTGCTCTTCGGCCAACAGGCCGAACGGCAACTGGTAGCGCTCGCTGCGCCCGGCGCTGGTGACTTCGATCTCGCTGAGCAGCACCGGGTGCTGCGGGTCGCCAAAGCGCACGCCGTAGGCGATCCGCGCCTGGTCGATGGCGCTGTCCTTGCCGGCGAACCAGCGCCGCTTGGGCAGCCAGTTGGGCAGTACTTCCTGCTCCAGGGTGGTGCGCGATGGCGCTTCGAGCAATTCTTCGAGGCGTTTCTTCAGCACCAGGGTGGTGAAATCCGGCAGGCTCTGGGCCGGTTCCACGTGCCAGCTGGGCATCTGGTTTTCCGCCGCCAGGACGAACCAGTAGAAACCGTAGGGCGCCAGGGTCAGGAGGAAATTCAGCTGGCCAATGGGCGGAAAGGCGTTCCCGCCGAGCATCTCCACCGGCACCATGCCCGCGAACGCCGAGAGGTCCAGCTCCGCGGCCTGGGCGCTGCGCGAGACGTTGGCCACGCACAGGATGATCTCCTGCTTGCCGTCAGGCCCGGTGTATTCCCGGGTATAGGCCAGGATCCGTCGGTTGCTCGGCGACAGCATCTTCAGCGTGCCACGGCCAAAGGCCTTGGACTGCTTGCGCACCGCCAGCATGCGCCGGGTCCAGTTGAGCAGAGAATGGGGATCGCCAGACTGGGTCTCGACGTTGACTGACGGGTAGCCGTACAGCGAATCCATGATCGGCGGCAGCACCAGGCTGGCCGGGTCGGCCCGGGAGAAACCGCCGTTGCGGTCGATGGACCATTGCATCGGCGTACGCACGCCATCCCGGTCCCCCAGGTAGATGTTGTCGCCCATGCCGATCTCGTCGCCGTAGTACAGGGTCGGGGTACCGGGCATCGACAGCAGCAGGCTGTTGAGCAGCTCGATGCGCCGCCGGTCACGCTCCATCAGCGGTGCCAGGCGCCGGCGGATCCCCAGGTTGATCCGCGCCCGGCGGTCGGCGGCGTAGTAGTTCCACAGGTAGTCGCGCTCGCGGTCGGTGACCATTTCCAGGGTCAGTTCATCGTGGTTGCGCAGGAAGATCGCCCACTGGCAGTTGGCCGGGATCTCCGGGGTCTGGCGCAGGATGTCGGTGATGGGGAAGCGATCCTCCTGGGCCAGGGCCATGTACATGCGCGGCATCAGCGGAAAGTGGAAGGCCATGTGGCACTCGTCGCCGTCGCTGCCTGTGACATCGCCAAAGTACAGCTGGGTGTCTTCCGGCCATTGGTTGGCCTCGGCCAGGAGCATGCGGTCCGGATAGTTGGCGTCGATTTCGGCGCGGATCTGCTTGAGCACCTGGTGGGTCTCCGGCAGGTTCTCGTTGTTGGTGCCATCGCGCTCAATCAGGTAGGGAATGGCGTCCAGGCGCAGGCCGTCGATGCCCATGTCGAGCCAGTAGCGCATCACCGAGAGCACGGCCTTCATCACCTGGGGGTTGTCGAAGTTGAGGTCCGGCTGGTGGGAGTAGAAGCGGTGCCAGAAGTACTGGCCGGCCACCGGGTCCCAGGTCCAGTTGGACTTCTCGGTGTCGAGAAAGATGATCCGCGTGCCGTCGTATTTCTGGTCGTCGTCGGACCACACGTAGAAATTGCGCGCCGCCGAACCCGGCTTGGCCTTGCGTGCCCGCTGGAACCAGGGGTGCTGGTCGGAGGTGTGGTTGATCACCAGCTCGGTGATCACCCGCAGCTCGCGCTTGTGGGCCTCGGCGATAAAGCGCCGGGCGTCAGCCAGGGTGCCGTAGTCGGGGCTGACCCCGCGGTACTCGGCGATGTCGTAGCCGTCGTCACGCCGCGGCGAGGGGTAGAACGGCAACAGCCAGATGGTGTTGACCCCCAGGTCCTTGATGTAGTCGAGTTTGGCGATCAGCCCGGGAAAATCGCCGATTCCGTCGTTGTTGGAATCGAAGTAGGACTTCACATGCACCTGGTAGATCACCGCGTCCTTGTACCAGAGCGGGTCCTTGATAAAGGTCGTGGGGCGAGGTTTCTTGGCCATGTCGGGCTCCTGAAAAAATTGAATTCGCAGCTGCCACAAACCACGCCCCACCGTGGGAGCTGGCTTGCCAGCGAAGGCGTCGGGCCGGGCCTGCACAAGGCCCATGGGCCCAAGCCGGCTCCTACGTGGCGGTGATGCGCCAGATGCCGAAGGGCTGCGCCGGTTCGATGCGCATGAACTGGGTCTTGCCGTACCAGGTCCAGCGGTGGCCGTTCATCAGGTCCTCGCCCTGGGTCTGGGCGTCATCGGCCAGGCCCATTTCCCACAGCGGCAATTCGAAATGCGCCTCCTGGGGGTTGAACGGGTCGAGGCTGACCGCCACCAGCACGAAGTTGTCGCCGCTGCGCTTGCCGAAATACAGGATGTGGTCATTCCAGGCGTTGTACAGCTTGAGCCCCAGGTGGCTGTGCAGCGCCGGGTTCTGCCGGCGGATGCGGTTGAGCTGGGCGATCTCGGCAATGATGTTGCCCGGCGCCGAGAAGTCCCGGGGGCGGATCTGGTATTTCTCCGAATCCAGGTACTCCTCCTTGCCCGGCACCGGCGCCGATTCGCACAGCTCGAACCCGGAATACATGCCCCACAGCCCGGATCCCATGGTGGCCAGCACCGCGCGGATCAGAAACCCAGGGCGCCCCGAGTCATGCAGGAATTGCGGGTTGATGTCCGGGGTGTTGACGAAGAAGTTGGGGCGGAAGCAGTCGCGCCACGGCGGCTGGTTGAGTTCGGCCAGGTAGCTGGACAACTCGCTCTTGGTGTTGCGCCAGGTGAAGTAGGTGTAGCTCTGGGTGTAACCGACCTTGCCCAGGCGCGCCATCATCGCCGGGGTGGTGAAGGCTTCGGCGAGGAAGATCACCTCCGGGTACTGGCGGCGCACTTCGCCGATCAGCCACTGCCAGAACGGCAGCGGCTTGGTGTGGGGGTTGTCCACGCGAAAGGTCTTGACCCCCTCCTCGACCCAGCCGATGACGATGTCCCGCAGTTCCAGCCACAGGCTGGGAATGGCCTCGGCGGCATAGAAGTCGACATTGACGATGTCCTGGTACTTCTTCGGCGGGTTCTCGGCGTATTTGATGGTGCCGTCCGGGCGCCAGTTGAACCAGCCCGGGTGCTGCTTGAGCCAGGGGTGGTCCTGGGAACACTGGATGGCGAAGTCCAGGGCGATCTCCAGGCCGTGGTCGGCGGCCGCCGCCAGCAGCCGGCGGAAGTCCTCCCGGCTGCCCAGTTGCGGGTGGATGGCCTCATGGCCGCCCTCCTCGCTGCCGATTGCATAGGGGCTGCCGGGATCGTCCGGGCCTGCGCTCAGCGAGTTGTTGGGCCCCTTGCGGTGGCTGCGGCCGATGGGGTGGATCGGCGGGAAATACAGCACGTCAAAGCCCATGTCGTGAATCATCGGCAGCCGCGAATGAACGTCGTTGAACGTGCCGTGGCGGGCCGGATCGTCGGTGATCGAGCGGGGAAACAGCTCGTACCAACTGGCGAACTGCGCCTGTAGCCGCTCCACATCCAGCGGGTACTCGGGGCTCAGGCTCAGGTAGGGCCGGTGATCGGCCTCGGCCATCAGGCGCGCGCTGGACTCGCTGAGAAACAGCGCCACCTGCTCGGCCTCCAGCAACCCGGACAGCTCGCGCTGCAACGCCAGCAACTGCTCGCGCAGCGGCCCTTCGCTGCGCTCGGCGGCCTGTTGCACATGGCTGCGGCCCTCCTGCAGCTCCAGGCTGACCGCAACCCCGGCCAGGTGCTTTTTCTCCAACTCGTAGCAGAAGCTGGCGAACTGATCGATCCAGGCTTCGATGCAGAAGCGGTAGCGCCCCACTTCGGGCACCGTGAAACGCCCCAGCCAACCGTCGTTGCCCTGATCTTCCAGGGCCTGGCTGGCCCAGCTGTCCTGCTGCTCGTTGTGCCAGCGCACCCGCACCGCCAGTTTGTCGTGGCCGTCGGCGAATACCTTGCACGCCACCTCTACCTCCTGGCCGGCCACCGCCTTGACCGCGAACTGGCCGCCGTCGAGCACCGGGCGGATGCTCTCGATGGCAATGCGCGGCAGCAGCAGGGCCTGGGACAACGGCAGGTGCGCCTGGTATTGCTGTTCGGTCGGTTTTTCTACAGTCATCGAGCATCACCCCTTTTTCACGTCTTCGACGCTCTGGTGGCGGGGCCGCGGCCCCGGTGAATCAATGCACTTAGGTTCCGAGCCAAAGCCTGCGGCGAAAGTTCACCGCGATTGGTCGGCCAAGCGGCGGGAATCAAATCCGCGCCGCTGCGGTCCACCAGAAGAGCCCGTGCATCTGCAAGCACAAAGGAGGCCAGCGCGATGAATATCCCGATCCCGGCAGAAACCCCCGATCCCAACATCGACCAACCGACCCTGCCCCCCAGCGAGCCTGAGCCGATCCCGGAGCAGGAACCGCCGGAAAGCACCCCGCCACCCAAGGGCGACCCGCCCACTACCATGCCGCCGGTGGTGGTCAGCGCCTGAGCCCGGGCGCCTGCCCAGCCAGCAAGCATAGACAGCCACGTGGGGAGGCCCGGAGCATCAGCCGTCCTGGCGCTTTTCCAGGCGCCGGACAATCAGCGGCATCAGGCTGAAGACCATCAGCGCCAGCAAGGTACTGAGCACCGCCGTGGCCTCGCGGCCCATGCCGGCGGCCACGCCGATGGCGGCGGTCATCCACAGCCCGGCGGCGGTGGTCAGGCCCTTGACGTGCTGGCCCTGGTCTTCTTCACGGCCCTTGAGGATGGTCCCTGCGCCGAGAAAACCGATCCCGGCGATGACCCCCTGGAGCACCCGGCTCATGGCATCGGCCTGGGCCCCGGACAGGCTCGGCACCAGCACGAACAGGGCCGCGCCCATGGCCACCAGCATATGGGTGCGAACCCCGGCGGCCTTGCCCTGATGCTCGCGTTCGAAGCCCAGAATGCCCCCCAGCAGGGCCGCCACCAGCAGCCGCAGGGTGATCTGGGTCAGTTGCCGGGCATCGCCGATATCGGCGAATTCGTCTTGCAGGGTCAGCCAGACTTCTTGCCACCAGGTGTTCATGCGATCGCTCCTCGTCCCTTCGCGGGCTCCTGAGCGATGGACCGCGCCCGCCAGCAAAAGGTACCGCCATCACCACCACCGCAGGAACCGGCTTGCCGGAGAAGAGGCCCCAAGCCGGCTGCCAACCCCACGGACGCCTTCGCTGGCCAGCCAGTTCCTGCACAAGCCTGCGCCCCCACCCGCCAGCGCCTGCCCAGCCACCGTTGATCGCCGTGGTCGAACCCTGGCCAGCCCCTGCGCCCTAACCTGTACAGCCATTGCCTTGAGGTAACCGCCATGAGCCTGCGCATCGAAAACCAGACCTGCTATTTCGACACCGAAACCCTGCACCAGCACCTCCCGGCCAGCGCCGTGACCATCATCACCGACAGCGCCAAGTCGATGTCGGCGGTGGACCTGGGTGGCGAGCGGGTCTACATCACCGAAGCAGAAGCCGACGCATTGACCGTAGCAGGTGCCACCGACGGCCGGCGCCATCTGAAAGCCAGTGAAGGTGATTCGGTGATTTGACTGACCTGGATCAGGGCCCGCCCCGCGGCCCTGTGCCAGCACGGCCTGCAGCCCTCCCTGGTGGCACCTGAGGGGGTACGGCAAGTTGTCGCAGGGGCGCTGCAAAGGGCCATCTGATCCGGTTTTTTATCAAATACCTGAGTCTGTTATGCAAACAGATCCGTGGTCATAGTTGCCCGGCCTGATGGAGGCTGATGAGCGAACGACCATGAGCGAAAGAATCCCCGTCCGATTAGTAGAAACCTTCGAACCTTCACGCCCTACACAGATGAAGACGAAGACCACTGACAAACACGTCTACACCCGCAGTTTCAGCGGCCTGTTCCGCACCCTGCGCATGAGCGGAGCAGGTTTCCTGTTCCTGCTGTTCTTCGGCACCGTGTGGCTCAACTGGGGTGGCCGCCAGGCCGTGCTCTGGGACCTGGCCGAAAGCAAGTTCCACATTTTCGGCGCAACCTTCTGGCCCCAGGACTTCATCCTCCTCTCGGCGCTGCTGATCATCTGCGCCTTCGGCCTGTTCGCCATCACCGTGTTCGCCGGCCGCGTCTGGTGCGGCTACACCTGCCCGCAAAGCTCGTGGACCTGGCTGTTCATGTGGTGCGAAAAGGTCACCGAGGGCGAGCGCAACCAGCGGATCAAGCTGCAGGCCGCGCCCTGGGGCCTGAACAAGCTGGCCCGCCGGGCCATGAAGCACACCCTGTGGCTGGGCATCAGCCTGCTCACCGGCCTGACCTTCGTCGGCTACTTCACCCCCATCCGCCCCCTGGCCCAGGAACTGCTGACCCTGCAGATCGGCGGCCTGAGCCTGTTCTGGGTGCTGTTCTTCGCCGCGGCCACCTACATCAACGCCGGCTGGCTGCGCGAGGCGGTGTGCATGCACATGTGCCCTTATGCGCGCTTCCAGAGCGTGATGTTCGACAAGGACACCCTGACCATTTCCTACAACCCGGTGCGCGGCGAAAGCCGTGGCCCGCGCAAGCGTGATGTGAAGCCTGCCGATGTCGGCCTGGGCGACTGCATCGACTGCCAGCTGTGCGTACAGGTCTGCCCTACCGGCATCGACATCCGCGACGGCCTGCAGATGGAGTGCATCGGCTGCGCTGCCTGCATCGACGCCTGCGACTCGATCATGGACAAGATGGGCTACGCCCGCGGCCTGATCGCCTACACCTCGGAACACGAGTTGCAAGGCGGCAAGACCCACCTGCTGCGTCCGCGCCTGGTGGGCTACAGCCTGGTGCTGCTGGTGATGATCGGCGCCCTGGCCCTGGCCCTGGTGCAGCGGCCGATGGTGTCCCTGGACGTGAGCAAGGACCGCGGCCTGTTCCGCGAGAACGCCCTGGGCCAGATCGAGAACATCTACAGCCTGAAGATCATCAACAAGACCCAGGAACGCCAGCAGTACCACCTGGCCCTGGTGGATGGCGAAGGCTTCGAGCTGCAGGGCAAGACCGAGCTGAGCCTGGCCCCCGGTGAAATCACCGACCTGCCGGTGTCCGTGGCGATGACCCAGGACAAGGCGCAGAGCAGCTCCCAGGCCATCAGTTTCAAGGTCAGCGACAGCGATGACCCCGGCGTCTACGCCGTGGCCAAGAGTCGTTTTGTCGCGCCGATGAACCGCTGAGCCTCTAGAATGCCCTGGCGAGGGAGCCGGCTCCCCCCGGGGCCGGCCCCGTAGCCAATGAACCGGACACCCGCCGCCAGCCCGCTGGCGGCGTTCGTCACTCCCTCGCCACCGCAGATATGTCGACCCGATGACCAGACTGGATCCTCAACCGCAGATGAAACGCTACGAAAAATTCGCCGATGACATCGCCGAACTGATCCGCTCCGGGGTCCTGGGGCCGGGCCAGCGTGTGCCTTCGGTGCGCTACGCCAGCCAGACCTACGGGGTCAGCCCGTCGACGGTGTTCCAGGCCTATTACCTGCTGGAGCGTCGCGGCCTGATCCGCGCCCGCCCGCGCTCCGGCTACTTCGTCAATGCCCACGCGCCGAGCCCGTTCTCGGAGCCGGTGATCAGCAGCGAAGTCAATGAATCCACCGAAGTCGATGTCAGCGAACTGGTGTTCTCGGTGCTCGATTCGATCAAGGACCCGAGCACCGTGCCTTTCGGCTCGGCGTTCCCCAGCCCGACCCTGTTCCCCCTGCAGCGCCTGTCGCGCTCCCTGGCCAGCGCCAGCCGCGAGATGGACCCGCGGGTGGTGGTCACCGACATGTCGCCGGGCAATCCGCAGCTGCGCCGGCAGATCGCCCTGCGCTACATGGTGGCCGGGCTGATGCTGCCCATGGAGGAGTTGCTGATCACCAACGGCGCCCTGGAGGCGCTGAACCTGTGCCTGCAAGCGGTGACCGAGCCCGGCGACCTGGTGGCCATCGAGGCTCCGGCCTTCTACGCCAGCCTGCAAGTGCTGGAGCGGCTCAAGCTCAAGGCGGTGGAAATCCCCGTGCACCCGCGCGACGGCATCGACCTCGGGGTGCTGGCCCAGACCCTGGAGCGGCACCCGATCAAGGCCTGCTGGTGCATGACCAACTTCCAGAACCCCATGGGCGCGAGCATGCCCGAGGCGAAGAAACAGGAGCTGGTGGAGCTGCTGCGCCAGCACCAGGTGCCGCTGATCGAAGACGACGTCTACGCCGAGCTGTACTACGGCCAGCAGGCGCCGAAACCGGCCAAGGCCTTCGACACCGAGGGCCTGGTGATGCACTGCGGCTCCTTCGCCAAGAGCCTGGCCCCGGGCTACCGCATCGGCTGGGTCGCGGCCGGGCGCTATGCGCAGAAGATCGAACGGCTGAAACTGATGACCTCGCTGTGTGCCTCGATGCCGGCCCAGGCGGCGATTGCCGACTACCTGCAACACGGTGGCTACGACCGCCACCTGCGCAAGCTGCGCTATGCCCTGGAAGAACAGCAGAGCGCCATGCTGGCGGCGATCGCCCGTTACTTCCCGGCCCAGACCCGGGTCAGCCAGCCGGCCGGCGGCTACTTCCTGTGGCTGGAGCTGCCGCCGCAGATGGACTCGCTGAAACTGTTCCAGATGGCCCTGGCCCAAGGCATCAGCATCGCCCCGGGGCCGATCTTTTCGCCGACCCAGCGCTTTCGCAACTGCATCCGCCTGAACTATGGCAGCCCGTGGAACGAAGCCGCGGAAAAGGCCATGGAAACCCTGGGGCGGATCATCCGCTCCTTCTGACCCCAACCGCCCCACCCGCACCTGTAGGAGCCGGCTTGCCGGCGAAGAGGCCCGCAAGCCATGCAGCGCCTGAGCGGACGCCTTCGCTGGCAAGCCGGCTCCTACGGGGCGGTACACACCGCGCAATCTCCAGGCCGAGTGAGTCGCTGCAAGAGCGGAACCGCAAGTAGCCGCACCCGCCGGAATGGATATGTACCCCATCCCATGCGCCGCATGACAGAACCAAATCCCCTTGCTACCTCCCCTCAACTCATTCAGCATCCGCGCTCCAATTTTCCAGGGAAAGGAACACGTCATGGTCGAAGACCTGTATTACGACGACTACCCAGAGGCCAAGACCGAACTGATCAAGGCCATCGAACGCGGCCGCCTGCCACTGCTGACCCAGGAACTCAACGCCTACGACTGCATCCAGGCGATCTTCGAACTGGACGCCATCAACAACCCCAAGGACGAGCAAGACGCCTTCTTCGACCTGGCCCTGGCCCTGATCGGCTGGATTCCCGGCCCCGGGCACGGCCTGAAGATCCTTTTGCGCCTGATCAACCGCGCCCCCCAGCGCCACGCCGAAAAGCTCTTCGACCTGATCCGCCACACCCTGCTGGCCTGCCGCCTGAAGACCAGCCCCGAACATCTGCTGGAAAAGTGCCTGGATCCCGTGCGCCTGGCCGAGGAACTGCCCGAGATCATCCGCGGCGTGAGCGCCTCCAGCACCTTCAACAGCCTTACGCCCCAGCAGCAGCGCCTGGTGCTGCACAACCTCAACGAAGCCTGCGAACACACCGAGTTCCTCATGGTGTCGGTGCAAGAACGCATTGCCCCCTGGATCGCCGAGCAACGCAACAACTCGGCCGCCGCCCACAGCCGCGGCCCGGCCCTGGCGCCCAAGCCGCAGTCGTCCCTGGAACCGCGCCCAACGACCCTCACCGCCGCGCCACAACCCGGGGCCCACGACGCCGCAAGCATCGCCCAGGACATCAACCAGGGCCTGGAACACCTCACCGGTGGGGGCCACTGGCTGGAACTGAACCTGCACTACCCGAACCTGGAGCCGGTGTCCGGCGCCGCCTACCGAGCGGTGTTCAGTGACGGCTCGCAAGCCGAGGGCAACCTCGACCAGGAAGGTTTTGCCCGCCTGGAAGGCATCCCCGAGGGCCCGGTGAAGGTCTACTACGGCGAAGACCCACGCCCCTACCTGCGCCGGCCAATCGTTGCCCTGCCAGCCAATGCACAACAGCTGGAAGAGGAACTGGAGCAGCTTGACCTGGAGCCCGCCGAAGTCGACCTGCCGACCCTGCTGCTGGAAACTTCGCAGCGCAAGGCGCCCTTCACCCTGATTCCCGTGTACTGAGCCAAGGCACCGACATGAACCGCAGACAAGTGTTTCTCAGCCACAAGCAGTACCACGACTTCCTCGAAAGCCTGGCCGGCGAAGAGGCCCACTGGCAGACCCACTCGATGATGGCCGACAGCCCCGAGCAGGAAGCCTCCCTCAAGGCCTCCAATGTGCGCAGCGCGCGCCTGCACCACCTGATCCTGGGCTACACCGGCGGTGCACCCATGGAGCAACTGGCCCGGGAGCTGGATGGGGTGATCGAAGGCTACGAAGATTACCAGCGCAAGATGGGGGTTTATGAAGAACGGCCGGATATCGCGCCGCTGAACATCGAAGACTACCCCGACGAATACGAGGAATATGTCCAGGTCATCAGCCTGTGCATCCTGCTGCAACGCAGCGACCTGCTGCCGCGCCTGGTGCTGCTGCAGGACCGTGCCGGCTTTGGCGGCCAGGACACTCTGATCGAGGACCTGCTCAAGGCCTACCTGCCGGATCGTGAAGACGTTGATCAGTGGTTCCACGACGTCTCCACGCCCCTGATCCGGGCCATCTACACCGAAGATCCGGATGAACCCCGGGAACTGCTGGTGGAGTACTGCAACCAGTGGTACGAGGCGTTCGAACAGGCCCCATGGCACGACAGCCACCTGGACGGCGACGAGGGTTCCTACTTCGGCTACTGGGCCTTTGAAGCGGCGGCGGTGGCCTACCTCTACGGCCTGGACGACAGCGCGGTGAAACACATGGTCTTCCCCCGGGAGATGCTCGAATACGCCCGGCGCTTTACCCCGCCGCCGATGCCCCAATAGCTGGCGCAGCACTGATAGCCCCCGTTTACCGCTCCTTCTTAAAGGTTATGCATTGCCCATGAAATCCTGGATCAAGACCCTGCTGATCACCCTGCTCGCAGCCGCCCTGTGCCTGCTGTTCGCCCGCGTTGTGCTGCCCCCGCTGCTGGTGCAGTTGATACCGCCGAGCTGGGAAGGCGGCCCGTGGTTCTGGGTCAATCTGCTGCTGGCGGGTTTCCTGGCCGGGCTGGTGGTGGCGCCCCTGCTGCGGACCCGGCGTTATTACCCGGTGCCGCTGCTGCTTCTTCTGTCCGTCCTGGTGGTGGTCGGCAATTGGGCGCAGAACCGCTGCAACGACGCCCAGTTGCAGGCCATCGAACAGCTGGAAAGGCGCAGCGCGAGCCATTCGAACCTGGGGTTCTCCAATGAGGAACCCGCACCATCGGCGCCTGTGGACGTGAGCGCCACACCGGGCGTCTGGGCCCATGAGCAAGGCGATGGATATGGCTACAGCTGCAACCGCCCGGGGGAAACCCTGGGGTTCCTGATGCCACAGTTGATGAGCTTTGGCACCAGCGTACTGGGGCTATTGCTGGCCCTGCTGATCGGCCCCGGCCGCCGCCGCGCCCGCTGAGGAAACCGCAGGAGCTGGCTTGCCAGCGAAGGCGTCCGCAAGCGCGGCGCAAGACTCAAGGGCCTCTTCGCCGGCAAGCCGGCTCCTACACGGCAGACCATAAGCTCGGAGGGGGCTGTAGGAGCTGGCTTGCCAGCGAAGGCGTCTGCAAGGTCGGCGCAAGGCTTGAGGGCCCCTTCGCCGGCAAGCCGGCCCCTACGGGATAGGCCGCGGACTTGCGGGGGCTCAGCGGCCGCCGCCCAGGTCGACGAAGGTGCCGGTGGCGTAGGAGGCCTTGTCCGACAGCAGCCAGACAATCGCCTCGGCCACTTCATCAGGACGCCCGCCACGACCCATGGGGATTGCCGATTCCAGCTTGCTGACCCGGTCGGCATCGCCGCTCAGGGCATGAAAGTCGGTGTAGATATAGCCCGGGCGCACCGCGTTGACGCGGATGCCCTCGCCCGCCACTTCCTTGGACAGGCCGATGGTGAAGGTGTCCAGGGCGCCCTTGGAGGCGGCGTAGTCGACGTATTCCCCCGGCGAACCCAGGCGCGCCGCCACAGAGGAGACGTTGACGATGCTGCCGCCCTGCCCGCCATGGCGCGGCGACATGCGCAGCACCGCATGCTTGGCGCAGAGGATCGGCCCCATGACATTGGTCTTCATGATCTTCTGGATGCGAAATTCGGACATTTCATCCAGCCGCGACTTGTGGCCCACGGTCCCGGCATTGTTGACCAGGGCCGTGACCCGCCCCAGTTCGCTGTCGACCCGCTGGAACAGACCGATCACTTCATCCTCGATGCTGACGTCGGCGCGCACCGCGATGGCCTGCACGCCCAGGGCGCGAACCTGTTCGAGCACCTGCAGGGCGGACTGCTCGTCGGCCTGGTAGTTGATGCACACCTTGAATCCCTGCTGCGCGGCCAACACTGCCGTGGCGGCGCCTATACCCCGTCCGCCACCGGTGATGACGATGACTTTATCCATGCTGCCGACTCCCTCACTGAACATTTCAACGCGAGCCATTAAACACCGCGCGGGCGGCGATGAAAACTGCGCAAATGTGCCACATCAAGCCAGTAGAAGTGCACGGTAGCCCCGCGCACCGACGGCGCAAACCGGCTGGGGCCTGGGCGGCGGCCATATCCCTGCGAACTGCCGCCAGATCGCGACCGCAGCCGGCAAGGCGAGAGGCTCAGGCTTTTTCTTCGCCCCGGTGGATGCCCTGCATGAAACCTTCGGGCGGCAGCGGATGGCCAAGGAAATAGCCTTGCAGGGAATCACAGCCCAGTTGGGTGAGGAAGGTCTGCTGCACCCCGGTTTCCACGCCCTCGGCGACGATCCGCAGGCCCAGTGCCTGGCCCAGGGCGACAATGGCCGAGACGATGGCGGCATCGTCGCTGTCGTGCTCCAGGTCGCGGACGAAGCCGCGGTCGATCTTCAGCTCGTTGGCCGGCAGGCGCTTGAGGTACATCAGGCTGGAATAGCCGGTGCCGAAATCGTCGATGGACAGGTCCACCCCCATGTCCGCCAGCTGTTGCAGGACAAGCATGCTGACATCGGCGTCGTTCATCGCCGTGGTTTCGGTGATTTCCAGGGTCAGGTTGTTGGCCGGCAGGTGGTAGCGTTCCAGGGCATTGGCCACGCTCCTGACCAGCCCGGCATGGCAGAACTGCAAGGCCGAGAGATTCACCGCGATGCGCCAGTCGGTGTAGCCCTGGACGTACCACTCGCGCATCTGCCGGCAGGCCTCGTTGAGCACCCACTCGCCGATGGCAATGATCAGCCCGGTCTTCTCCGCCAGTTCGATGAACTTGTCCGGCAGCAACAGGCCATGCTGGGGATGCTCCCAGCGCAGCAGCGCCTCGGCCCCCACCGGCAGGCCATTGGCAGCGTCGAACTTGGGTTGGTAGTGCAGGCGGAACTGATGATGCTCCAGGGCATTGCGCAGATCCTGCAGCAATTGCAGCTGGCGCCGGGCATTGCTGTTCATCGAGGCATCGAAAAAGCTGTAGCCATTCTTGCCGGTGCCCTTGGCGTGGTACATCGCCGCATCGGCGTTCATCAGCAGTTCCTGGGCACTCAGGCCATTGCCCGGGTACACCGCAATGCCGATGCTGGCGGAAATCTGCAGGTCGTGCTCGGCCACCCGGAACGAGCGCGATACCAGCCCCACCTGGCGTGCCGCCAGGCGCAGGGCATCGTCCGGCTCGGCCAGTTGCACCAGCAGCACGAACTCATCGCCGCCGATCCGCGCCAGGGTGTCCTCGCTGCGCAAATCCTCGCGCAGGCGCTGGGCCACTTCGCGCAGCAACTGGTCGCCCATGTGGTGGCCAAAGGCGTCGTTGACCGGCTTGAAACCGTCCAGATCGATGAACATCAGCGCAAAACAGCCACCATGGGCAGTGACCCGGTGCATCGCCTGGTCAATGCGGTCGGCCAGCAGAATGCGGTTCGGCAGCCCGGTCAGGGTGTCGTGCAACGCCAGTTGGGTCAGTTCCTTGTTGGCTTCGGTCAACGATTGCGCCAGCACCGCGGTGCGGGCTTCCAGCCGCGCATCCAGCACCGAGGTCAGCAAGGCGATGATCAGCACCGCCAGGGTGGTGATCAGCACCAGGTTGTCCAGGCCCTTGCCGCTCAGGCCGTTGCCCAGGGCGCCGCAGAAACTGCCATCGGCGAAACGCGCCGCGGCCATGCCGGTGTAATGCATGCCGACGATGGCAAAGCCCATGACAATCGCCGCGCCGGTCCGGGCCAGACGTACGTAGGGGGTGTTCTGGCGCAGGCGAAAGGCAATCCACAGCGCCGCCAGCGACGCGCCGAAGGCAATCAGCAACGAGGCGCCGAACAGGCTCGGGTCGTAGTCGATGCCCGGCTGCATGCGCATGGCCGCCATGCCGGTGTAGTGCATGCCACTGATGCCCGAGCCCATGATCAGCGCGCCGAACAGCAACTGCCACAGCGGCAGCCGCGGCTGGCTCACCAGCCACAGGGCAAAGCCGCAGGACAGGATCGAGATCAGCAGCGACAAGGCGGTGAGCTGGATGTCGTAGCCCAGGTCGATGGGCAGGCTGAAGGCCAGCATGCCGATAAAGTGCATGGACCACACACCGACGCCCATGGCCAGGGCTCCGCCCATCATCCATAGATAAGCGGCACGGCCGGTGGTGGTGGCAATGCGCCCGGTCAGGTCGAGGGCAGTATAGGAAGCGAGGATCGCCACGAAAATGGAGATCAGGACCAGTGCGGAGGAGTAGCTACCGATGAGCATGAGGCGTCTCTTGGCCGTTGTGCCGACATCCCTGCGCGGCGGGCAAAACCGCAGATTGTACTGATTGCGTGGAAGAACGCATCTACAAAGTTAGCAAAAAGCCATTAGTCGGACAGAACGCCGTTTTCGGCTGTCTCATACCCCTACAAGCCCTGTGGGCATGGGCTTTGCGGGAAGTCGCGAGCAGTTGCAAACGGCTCCGGATACGCCCTGCCTGCAGCTGTCGAGCAGGCCTTGCAGCCACCTTGCTGCAAGGCCTTCAAGGGCCTATTTCTGCTCGCTGGCCTGCAGTTGGCCATCCCAGCCACCGCCCATGGCGGCGATCAACTGCACGCTGGCGATCAGCCGGCTCTGCAACAGGCTGAGCACGCTACGCTCGTTGCTCAGGGCAGTGGTCTGGCTGGTGACCACATCCAGGTAGGCGATCAGCCCGGCCTTGTACTGGTTCTCGGTCAGGCGCAGGGCCTCGCGGGCCGAATCCAGGGCCTGCTGGCGCACCCCCGCCTCGTCCTCCATGACCTTGAGCTGGACCATGTAGTTCTCCACCTCGCGGAAACCGTCGAGCACGGTCTGCCGGTACTTGGCCACGGTCTGGTCGTACACCGCTTCGGTGCGGTCCACTTCCGCCGAACGCTGGCCGCCGTCGAACAGGGTCATGGCCAGTTTCGGCCCTACCGACCAGAAGCGGTTCGGCAGGCTGATCCAGTCGGCGTAGGTGCTGCTGCTGTAGCCGCCGGCCAGGCTCAGGGTCAGGTCCGGGTAATAGGCGGCCTTGGCCACGCCGATCTTGGCGTTGGCGGCAATCACCGAACGCTCCGCCGAGGCGATGTCCGGGCGCCGCTCCAGCAGTTGCGACGGCACGCCCAATGGCACCTGGGGCAGCACGGGGATGGTCTTGCTCTCGGCCAGGTTGAACTCTGCCGGCGGCACGCCGATCAGCACGGCGATGGCGTTCTCGAACTGCGCCCGCTGCCAGATCAGGTCGATCAGGTCGGCCTGGGTGCTTTTGAGCTGGGTCTGGGCCTGGGCCACCGCATCCTTGCCGGAGACCCCGGCCTGGTACTGGTTCTGGGTCATGGTCAGGGAGCGCTGATAGGCCGCCACCGTGGCCTCCAGCAGGCGCTTCTGCTCATCGATCACCCGCAGTTGCAGGTAGTTCTGCGCCAGCTCGGACTGCTGGCTCAGGCGCATGGCCGCCAGGTCGGCGAAGCTGGCCTCGGCGCTGGCCTCGTTGGCTTCCAGGTCACGGCGCAACTTGCCCCACACGTCCGCTTCCCAGCTCACCCCCAACTGGGTGTTGTAGGTGTCGCGAATGCCGCTGCTGGAACTGCTCAGGGCCGAACTGCTGCTGCCGGTGCCCTGGCTGGCGCGGGTCTTGCCGGCGCTCAGGTCGACACTGGGAAAGAACGAACCCCGGGAGCTGCGCACCAGGGCCCGGGCCTGACGGAACTGCGCCTCGGCCTGGGCCACGCTCTGGTTGGAACTGTTGAGCTTGTCGATCAGGCCATTGAGCTGGGCATCGCCGTACAGCTCCCACCAGGCGCCACGGGCCAGGGCGTCGCTGGGGTTGGCCTGGCGCCAGCCTTCGGCTTCCTTGTAGTGCACCGGCTCGGCCACCTGCGGGCGCTGGTAGTCGGGACCGATGGCGCAGGCGCTGAGCAGCAGCACGCACAGGCCCAGGCTCAAGGCCCGCGAGCCCCGGGCCATGGCCAGGCGCTGGGCGGACAGCAGAGTAACGGGACGGGACGATTGGTCGGTCATAGCGGCGTTTCCAGAGCAGCATCGGTACGGACCCCACGCCAGTGGTTGAACTTGTGGCGCAGGCGATCGAGATAGAGGTAGACCACCGGGGTGGTGTAGAGGGTCAGGACCTGGCTGAAGACCAGGCCGCCAATGATGGTCAGGCCCAGGGGCTGGCGCATTTCCGAGCCTTCGGCCCCGCCCAGCAGCAACGGCAAGGCGCCGAGGATCGCCGCCAGGGTGGTCATCAGGATCGGCCGCAGGCGTTGCAGGCAGGCGCTGCGGATCGACTGCAACGGGTCCAGGCCCTGGTGACGCTCCAGTTGCAGCGCCAGGTCGATCATCAGGATCGCGTTCTTCTTCACCACCCCGATCAACAGGAACAGCCCCAGCAGCGAGATCAGGCTGAACTCACCGCCCAGCACATAGATCGAGAGCAAGGCGCCAACCCCGGCCGAGGGCAAGGTGGAGAGGATGGTCAGCGGGTGAATGTAGCTTTCATAGAGCACCCCCAGCACCAGGTACACCGCCAGCAGCGCGCCGAGGATCATGAACGGCTGGCTCTTCTGGGTGGCGGCGAAGGCATCGGCGGTGCCGGCCATCTTGACGATCACGTCTTCGGGCATGCCCAGCTTGGCGATCGCCCGTTCGATGGCGGCGGTGCCCTGCTCCACCGTCACGCCCTCGGCCATGTCGAAGGAAATGCTTTCCGAGGCGAACTGCCCTTCATGGCTGACCCGGTCGTCTTCCAGGCTGTTTTCATAGTGGGCGATGGCCGACAGCGGAATCCGCGCGCCGTCGGCGGTGATCACCTGCACTTGATTCAGGGTAATCGGGTCCTGGGCGTATTTCGGGTTGACCTCCATCACCACCTGGTACTGGTTGAGGCTGTCGTAGATGGTGGAGATCTGCCGCTGGCTGTAGGCGTTGTTGAGCACCGCGGTGACCATGTCCATGTCCACCCCCAGGCGCTTGGCCTGGTCGCGGTCCACCATCAGGGTCACTTGCTGGGCGCCACGGCCTTCCCGGGCGTCGATGGCGGTGAGCTCAGGCAAGGCGCGCAGCGCCGTCACCACTTTCGGGTACCACTGGCGCAACTCGCCCAGGTCACCGCTTTGCAGGATGTAGGAATACTGCGAGGTGGTCTGCTCGCGGCCGCCGCCGAACTGCAGGTCCTGGTCGGCCATCAGCATCAGTTGCGCGCCGGGCACCTTGGGCATTTCCTTGCGCAGGCGCTCGATGACCTTCTGCGCCGAGATATTGCGTTCCTTGATCGGCTTCAGGCGTACCAGCATGAAGGCGTTGTTGGTGCCGTTGTTGCCACCGATGAAGCCGGCCACGCTCTCCACTGCCGCATCCTTGAGCACGGCGCGGCGGAAGATCTCCATCTTCGGCTGCATCACGCTGAAGGACAGGCCGTCGTCGCCGCGGACAAAACCGATCAACTGGCCGGTGTCCTGCTGGGGCATGAAGGTCTTGGGCACCACCACGTACAGGGCCACGTTGACGCCAATGGTCAGCAGCAGGCTGAGCAGGGTCAGGCGCCTGTGCCGCAGCACCCAGTCCAGGCTGGTGGCGTACTTGCCCATCATCCAGTCGTTGCTGCGCCGGCTCCAGCGTTGCAGGCGGTTCTCCTGGCCCGGGGTGTGGGGCTTGAGCCAGCGCGCGCAGAGCATCGGGGTCAGGGTCAGGGACACCACCAGCGATACCACGATGGCCGCGGCCAGGGTGATGGAGAATTCGCGGAACAGGCTCTCGATGATCCCGCCCATGAACAGGATCGAGAGAAACACCGCCACCAGCGACACGTTCATCGACAGCAGGGTGAAGCCCACCTCCTTGGCCCCCAGGTACGCCGCTTTCATCGGCGCGATGCCTTCGTCGATGTGCCGGGAGATGTTCTCCAGCACCACGATGGCATCGTCCACCACCAGCCCGGTGGCAAGGATCAGCGCCATCAGCGACAGGTTGTTCAGGGAAAAACCGTAGAGGTACATGATGGCAAAAGTGCCCACCAGGGATACCGGTACCGCCAGGGTCGGGATCAGCGAGGCGCGGAAATTGCCGAGGAACAGGTACACCACCAGGATCACCAGGGCCACGGCGATCAGCAGGGTCATCTCGGCCTCGTGCAGGGTGGCCTTGATCACCGGTGAGCGGTCCATGGCCAGGTTGAGCTTGACGCTGGCCGGCAGCACCGCCTGCAACGCCGGCAACTGAGCCTTGATCTCGTTCACCGTCTCGATGATGTTGGCCCCGGCCTGGCGGTTGATCACCAGCAGCACCGCCGCGTCGTCATTGAAGAAGCCGCTGTTGTAGCGGTCCTCGACGCCGTCGCTGACCTTGGCCACGTCCTTCAGGCGCAGGGCCGCGCCGTTGTTGTAGTGGATGATCAGCGGCTCGTAGTCACGGGCCTTTTCCAACTGGTCGTTGGCCTGGATCTGCCACAGCCGCTGGTCATCCTCCACCGAGCCCTTGGGCCGGCGCTGGTTGGCATTGGCGATGGCATTGCGCACGTCGTCCAGGGCTACGCCGTACTGGTTGAGCAGTTGCGGCTCCAGTTCGATGCGCACCGCCGGCAAGGAGCTGCCACCGACCTGCACTTCGCCCACGCCCTGCACCTGGGACAGGCTCTGGGACAGGATGGTCGAGGCCAGGTCGTAGAGCTGGCCTTTCTCCAGCACATCGGAAGTCAGCGACAGCACCATGATCGGCGCCTGGGACGGGTTGACCTTCTTGTAGGTAGGCATGCTGCGCATGCCGCTGGGCAGCAGGTTGCGCGAGGCGTTGATGGCTGCCTGCACCTCCCGTGCCGCGCCGTTGATGTCGCGGTCCAGGTCGAACTGCAGGATCACCCGGGTCGAGCCCTGGCTGGAACGGCTGCTCATGGTGTTGACCCCGGCGATGGCGCCGAAGGAACGCTCCAGGGGCGTGGCCACGGTGGAGGCCATGACCTCGGGGCTGGCCCCGGGCAGGCTGGCCTGGACCACGATCACCGGGAAGTCCATCTGCGGCAGCGGCGCCACCGGCAGCAGGCCGAAGCTGACGCCGCCCAGCAGCATGATCGCCAGCGACAACAGCATGGTCGCCACCGGGCGCTTGATGAAGGGGCCGGAGAGGTTCATGCCGACACGCTCCAGGCTTGAGGCAGGCTGCGGCCCTTCATGCCTCCACCTCTTGGGCGTCTTCACGCTTGCCGAAGCGCCGGCCCAGGCGGTCGAAGTACAGGTAGATCACCGGCGTGGTGAACAGGGTCAGCACCTGGCTCACCAGCAGGCCGCCCACCATCACCAGGCCCAGGGGCTGGCGCAGCTCGGCGCCGGAACCGGTGGCCAGCATCAGTGGCACGGCGCCGAACAGCGCCGCCAGGGTGGTCATCAGGATCGGCCGGAAACGCAGCAGCGCCGCCTGGTAGATAGCCTGTTCCGGGGCCATGCCCTGGTGGCGTTCGGCGTCGAGGGCGAAGTCGATCATCATGATCGCGTTCTTCTTGACGATGCCGATCAGCAGGATGATGCCGATGATGGCGATCATGCCCAGGTCGTTGCCGCTGAGGATCAGCGCCAGCAAGGCCCCCACCGCCGCCGAGGGCAAGGTGGAGAGGATGGTGATCGGGTGGATGTAGCTCTCATAGAGCACGCCGAGCACGATGTACATGGTCACCACCGCCGCCAGGATCAGCAGCAAGGTGCTCGACAGCGAGGCCTGGAAGGCTTCCGCCGCGCCCTGGAAGCGGGTCTGCACGCCCACCGGCATGCCGATCTCCTGCTGCACCTGCTCGATCACGTCCACCGCCTTGCCCAGGGCCACGCCCGGAGCCAGGTTGAAGGACATCATTACCGCCGGGAACTGGCCGATATGGGCGATGGCCAGTTGCGCCTGGCGCTCCTCGACATGGGCCAGGCTCGACAGCCGCACTTGGCCGCCGTCGGTGGTCTTGACGTGGATCTGCTCCAGGGCCTGGGGCCCGATGCGCTCGCCGGCCTGGGCCTGGAGCACCACCCGGTACTGGCTGGCCTGGGTGTAGATGGTGGAGATCTGGCGCTGGCCGAAGGCGTCGTACAGGGCGTCGGTGATGTTCGACACCGAAACCCCGACCCGGGACGCGGCGTCACGGTCGATCACCATGAACACCTGCAGGCCCTTGTCCTGCAGGTCGCTGGCCACGTCGGTGAGCTCCGGGCGCTGGGCCAGGGCCTGCACCAGGCGATTGCTCCACAGGCTCAGCAGCTCGGCATCCGGCGACGACAGGCTGAACTGGTACTGGGTGCGGCTGACCCGGTCCTCGATGGTCAGGTCCTGTACCGGCTGCATGAACAGGCGGATGCCCAGCAGCTTGTCCACCTCGGGCTGGATCCGCGCGATCACCTGGGCTGCGCTCAGGTCGCGCTCGCTGTGGGGCTTGAGGTTGATCAGCAGGCGGCCGCTGTTGAGGGTGGCGTTGTCGCCGTCCACCCCGATGTAGGACGACAGGCTTTGCACCGCCGGGTCCTGCAGGATGATCTTGGCCAGGTCCTGCTGACGCTGGCTCATGGCGGCGAAGGACACCGACTGCGGCGCCTCGGAAATGCCCTGGATGACCCCGGTGTCTTGCACCGGGAAGAAACCCTTGGGCACCACCATATAAAGGAACACGGTCAGGCCCAGGGTGCCGATGGCCACCATCAGGGTCAGGAACTGGTGCTTGAGTACCCACTGCAACTTGCGCCCGTAGCTTTCGATCAGCCAGTCGATCCAGGCCCCGCTGGCGCGGTAGAAGCGCCCCTGCTCTTCAGGCTTGGGCTCACGCTTGAGCAGCCGCGCGCACATCATCGGGGTCAGGGTCAGGGACACCACCAGGGAAATCAGGATCGCCACCGCCAGGGTGATGGCGAACTCGCGGAACAGCCGCCCCACCACATCCGCCATGAACAGCAGCGGGATCAGCACCGCGATCAGCGACAGGGTCAGGGAGATCAGGGTGAAGCCGATCTGCCTGGCGCCCTTGAGCGCTGCCTGCATCGGGCTGTCGCCCTCCTCGATGAAGCGCGAGATGTTCTCCAGCATGACGATGGCATCGTCCACCACGAAGCCGGTGGCGATGGTCAGGGCCATCAGGGTCAGGTTGTTCACCGAGAAGCCGGCCAGGTACATCACCCCGAAGGTGCCGATCAGCGACAGCGGCACGGCAATCGAAGGAATGATGGTGGCACTGGCGCGGCGCAGGAACAGGAAGGTCACCATCACCACCAGCGCGATGGCGATCAACAGCTCGTGCTGCACATCCTTGACCGAAGCGCGGATGGTCTGGGTACGGTCGGTGAGCACGGTGACGTCCAGGCCCGCCGGCAGGTTGTCGGTGATGCTCGGCAGCAGCGCCTTGATCCGGTCCACCACCTCGATCACGTTGGCCCCGGGCTGGCGCTGGATATTGAGCAGCACCGCCTGGTTCTCGTTGGCCCAGGCCGCCAGGCGCTCGTTCTCCGCGCCATCGACGATCTCGGCCACATCCTTCAGGCGCAGCGGCGCGCCATTATTGTAGGCCAGGATCAGCTCGGCGTAGTCCTTGGGCGAGGTCAACTGGTCGTTGGCGTCGAGCATCGAGACCCGGGTCGGGCCGTCGAAGTTGCCCTTGGGCTGGTTGACGTTGGAGGCGCCGATCAGGGCGCGCACGTCCGCCAGGTTCAGCCCGTTGGCCGCCAGGGCCTCGGGGTTGACCTTGATCCGCACCGCCTGGCGCTGGCCGCCGGCAATGCTGACCATGCCGACGCCGCTGATCTGGGCGATCTTCTGCGCCATGCGCGTATCCACCAGGTCATTGAGCTTGGGCAGCAGCATGGTCTTGGAGGTAATGGCCAGGGTCAGCACCGGGGTGTCCGCCGGGTTGACCTTGTTGTACACCGGCGGCGCCGGCAGGTCCTTGGGCAACAGGTTGGTGGCAGCGTTGATCGCCGCCTGCACCTGCTGCTCGGCCACGTCCATATTGATGTCGAGGCTGAAGCGCAGGGTCAGCACCGAGGCCCCGCCGGAACTGGTGGAGGCCATCTGGGTCAGGCCGGGCATCTGCCCGAACTGGCGCTCCAGGGGCGCGGTGACCGCGCTGGTCATCACGTCCGGGCTGGCCCCGGGGTACAGGGTCATGACCCGGATGGTCGGGTAGTCCACCTGGGGCAAGGCCGACACCGGCAGCAGGCGATAGGCGATCAGGCCGGCCAGGACAATGGCCAGCATGCTCAGGGTAGTGGCTACCGGACGCAGGATGAACAGCCGCGAGAAATTCATGCGCCGACCTTTTGCGCCTTGCCATCAACCGGCTTGCCGTCTGCGGCCGGTGCCCCGGCGGGCTGGCCCTGCAGGTGTTCGGTGGGGGTGGTGGGCACGTCGATGCTGTCGTTGACCACTTCCACCTCGCTGCCGTCCTTGAGGCGGTCGGTGCCTTCCATCACCACCCGGTCGCCGGCCTTGAGGCCGTCCTGGATCACCGTCGAGTCGCCGTTGCTGGCGCCCACCTTGAGCTGGCGGATCTTCACCTTGTTGTCGCCATCCAGGGCGTAGACGAAGGTGCCGTTGGTGCCGAACTGGATCGCCGCCGAGGGCGCCAGCACCACGTTCTTCAGGGTATCGGCCAGCAGCCGCACATTGACGAACTGGTTGGGGAACAGGCCCTGGTCGCGGTTATCGAAGCGCGCCTTGAACTTCAGGGTGCCGGTGGTGGTGTCGATCTGGTTGTCCAGGCTCTGCAGCACGCCTGTGGCCTGCAGCTTCACGTCACCGCGGTCCCAGGCTTCCACCGCCAGCCTGGCGCCGCTGTGGTAGCGGGCAAGCACGGTTTCCAGGCTGTTTTCCGGCAGGGTGAAGGCCACGCTGATGGGCTGGGTCTGGGTGATGATCACCAGCGCGGTGGTGTCGTTGGCCGCCACCAGGTTGCCCACGTCCAGCTGGCGCAGGCCCAGGCGGCCGGCGATCGGCGCGCGGATGTTGGTGAATTCCAGGTTGAGCTTGGCGTCGTTGACCGCCGCCTGGTTGGTCTTGACCGTACCCTGGTACTGCCCCACCAGCGCCGCGGCGGTGTCCAGGGTCTGTTTGGCGATGCTGTCCTGGGCGTACAGGCCGCGGTAACGCTCAAGGTCGACCTGGGCGTTCTTCAACTGGGCCTGGTTCTGCAGCAAGGTGCCTTCGGCCTGGAGCAAGGCGTTCTGGTACGGACGCGGATCGATCTGTGCCAGCAGGTCGCCGGCCTTGACCATCTGCCCTTCCTCGAAATTGACCTTGACCAGTTCCCCCGCCACCCGGCTGCGCACGTTGATGGTGTTCAGTGCCGTCACCGTGCCCAGGGCCTTGTAGTACACCGCGAAATCCCCCTGGGTCACCGGTGACACCCGCACCGGGATCGGCCCGCTGGCGCCGCCGAAACCGGGGCGCATGCTACCGCTGCGCCCGGTATGCCCGGCCGCGGCTTTCTGCCCGGCGGCCTCCTGGTGGGTACTGGCCGGCCAGAATTTCCAGCACAGGCCAACGACCAGCAGCAGGACGAACAGGCCGAACAGCCAGCGACGGGAGTTGCGGGAGACAGAGGATTGCATGGAGTGATCAACCATTGGGCGCGTGGGAGGCTTCTTTGAGAAGGCTGAAAGATAAGCACTGGAACCGTTTTAGCAAAGCGCCTTTACCGGCAATTTACCTTTGACTGACGTTTCAAGGAGCGGTGCTAAGCCACTGAAGCACAAATAAAAACGGCCTGGACAGAGCCAGGCCGTGAATAATTGTAAAACCTGTTACTTGAGCACGGCCAGGGCCGCGTCGTAGTTCGGCTCTTCGGCGATTTCCTTGACCAGCTCGCTGTGCAGCACCTTGTCGTTTTCATCCAGCACCACCACGGCGCGGGCAGTCAGGCCGGCCAGCGGGCCGTCGGCGATGGCCACGCCGTAGTTCTCGATGAACTCGCGGCCACGCAGGGTCGACAGGTTCTGCACGTTTTCCAGGCCTTCGGCGCCGCAGAAGCGTGCCTGGGCGAATGGCAGGTCGGCAGAGATGCACAGCACCACGGTGTTGGCCAGCTCGTTGGCCTGGGCGTTGAACTTGCGCACCGAGGTGGCGCAGGTCGGGGTGTCGACGCTTGGGAAGATGTTCAGCACCTTGCGCTTGCCGGCGAGGCTGCTCAGGGAAACATCGGCCAGGCCTGCGCCCACCAGGGTGAACGCTGGGGCTTTGGAACCGACTTGCGGCAATTGGCCGTTAACCTGCACCGGGTTGCCTTTGAGAGTGACTTGAGCCATGAACGGAGTCCTTATTGAACAGTGATGATGGAACAGCAATGAGAAATTCCTGAGAGGCCGAAGTTAAGCATGAAACGGCCCGGGCACCTATGCCCCACGGGCAAATTGTCCAACAACCCACCCCGACACCGGCATTACCGGTTGTAGGAGCTGGCTTGCCAGCAAAGGCGCTTTCAAACCTTGCGCAAGCCTCAAGGGCCCCTTCGCCGGCAAGCCGGCTCCTACAGGGGCGAATTTGGGTATTTCGGTGTAGGAGCTGGCTTGCCAGCGAAAGCGATTTCGAGACTTGCGCAAGCCTCAAGGCCGCCTTCGCCGGCAAGCCGGCTCCTACAGGGGTGAATCTGGGTGTTTCGGTGTAGGAGCTGGCTTGCCAGCGAAAGCGATTTCTAGCCGTGCACAAGCCTTAACGGCCTCTTCGCCGGCAAGCCGGCTCCTACGGTTATTTGTTGAGGTGCGCCAGGAGCAGATCGGCCACCGGGCCACCGGACGCCGGGTTCTGCCCGGTGATCACCCGCTGATCCTCCACCGCGAACGGCGCCCAGGGTGCAGCGGCCTTCTGGTAAAGGGCACCGCGCTTGACCAGTTCGGTTTCCGTCAGGTAGGGCACGTACTGGTCCAGTTCGGCGAGTTTCTCCTCTTCATTGGAGAAACCGGTGACCTGCTTGCCGGCGATCAGCAGCCTACCGTCGCCCAGCTTGATGTTGAGCAAGCCCACCGCGCCATGGCACACCGAGCTGACATAGCCCCCCTGCTCATAGATCTCCCGGCTCAGGGCCTGCAACTCCGGGTTATCGGGAAAATCCCAGACCACGCCGTGGCCACCGGCGTAATAGATCGCCACATAGTCCCCGGCCCTGACCTGGGAAGGCTTGAGGGTCGAGCCCAGGCGGCTCATGAAGGCGCTGTCCTGGTACCACTGCCAGTCGGTGTCGTCGGCCATGGCCAGGCTATGGGGGTCGATGGGTACGTAGCCCCCCTTGGGGCTGACGTAGTCCACCTCGAAGCCCGCCGCCTCGACCTTCTTCACGAAATGCACCGCCTCACCCAGCCACAGGCCAGTGGCGCGGGCCAGGTTGGGGTATTTGGCCACGCTGGTCAGGACCACCAGTATCTTCTTGCTCATGGGCATGCTCCTTGGCATTGGAAAACAGGGCAAGGCACGGCAATCAACCGAGCAACCGCAGCATGTTGCGGTGCCGGGCATCGAAAATCCGCGCCATGTAGGCGTTGACCATCAACCACTCCAAAGGTGCACCACCGATGGCCCTGTAGGTCACCCGGTCGGTGTACAGGGTGCCCCCTTCGGCGGCCTCGACCCGGTGCTCATGGCGAAAGGCCCGCAGCGGCCCCTTGAGCATCTCGTCGACAAAATGCCGATCGCCGACCTCACGTATAACCACCGTCCATTTCGCCGGTATGACACCGAACATCCAGTGCAGGAAGCTGAACTGGCGCCCGACACTGATGCGCAGGTCATTGATATCGAGGCCCCCCAAGGGCGTGACACGCTCGGGGAAAATCTTCGGAAAGTTGGCGCCTTCGAGGCAGAAATCCAGCACCTGCTGCGGGCTGTATCCGGCCAGGAAAGTCGTGCGTTCGACCACGGGCATTCTGGTTCACCCTTGCTGATTTTGTTGAGGAAGCACTCACACATACCTACAAACAACTTCATTAAAAACACATAACTCATTGTTTTTTATGTTTTTTATGCACACAAAAAATCAATCACTATAACCATACAAATTACATTGAAATAATCACAAAACACTTTAAGAGAGATTCGCCGACGCTCACCTTCAAAGGGCCGCCCGCCACGCACTGCCTGTCCACAGCCCGGCAGTGATCCTGTGCACAAAAACCAACGAATTAATCCTTTCGACTGGCTAAGCGAAGGTTAGCTGCTAGCGTCATCAGACAATTCCTACGGGTATTAGAGAGAAACACTATCAGTTGACCCACGGCTCAAGAAGTGCCGCTCGGTGACCGTTCGCAAAAGGATTGAACCTGCATGTCCAGAGCATTTTTTGCGCCCGCCGTCTGGGCCGTAGTCGCCCTGAGCTCATCGCTGCCGGCCCTGGCCGACAACGCGGAAACCGCCAACAAAAGCAACAACCCGCTGAACCTTGCACCCGGCCTCAACCTGCAGGATTACTACACCCCGCGCCTGTACGACAGCAACGCCCACACCAACGACACCCTGCTGCGGGGCACCCTGCCCATCGCTCCCTCGGATTTCATCGGCGTCCCCCAGCTGCTGCGTGCCACCCTGCCGGTCAGTACCCGCCCCGATCCGCACCACGGCTACAGCACCGGCATCGGCGACCTCAACCTGTTCGATATCTTCCTGCTCAAGACCGACGGCGTGCAGCTGGGCATCGGCCCGCAGATCACCGCACCCACCGCCGAACAGGACGAACTGGGCACCGGCAAATGGCAGGCCGGGCTGGCTGCAGTGGCCATCGATGCCTCGCCCCGGGGCCTGCTGGGGGCCCTGGTGCAGTACCAGAGTTCATTTGCCGGCGACCATGACCGCGCCCATGTCGAAAGCGCCACCCTGCAGCCCTTCATCATCCACAACCTGCCCCGGGGCTGGTACCTGCGCTCCACCGGCACCTGGACCTTCGACCTGAAGAACAACACCCACTACATCCCCATCGGCCTGGGGGTGGGCAAGGCCTGGAAAGCCGGTGACAACATTCTCAACGCCTTCGTCGAGCCGCAGTGGACCGTGGAGCGCAAAGGCGACGGCATGCCCCAGTTCACCCTGTTCGCCGGGATCAATGTCACTTTCGGAAAATAAGGACGCGCCATGCAGCCACTACTGCGCACTGCCGGTTTCAGCCTGTTGCTCCTGGCCGCCAGTTGCGGGGTCGGCGCCCAGCCCGAGCCGCAGAACAGCCGCCTGACGGCGATCAAGATGGATGGCGAACTGCCGGCCCGGGCCGCCATTGCCGGGCTGTTTGCCGAGCTGGACTTCCAGCAGGCCACGCAAAGCTACCTGTGGGCCTTGCCGCTGGTGTCCTACGCCCAGTGGCAGGGGGAATTTCGCGATAAGCTGCACGCCGGCAATGGCGACCTGATGGTCCTGGAAAGCTACGAAGACAAGCTCGGGGTGATCACCGCCAACGCCACCACGCCCTACATCCTGGGTTTTGTCGACCTCAACCAGACCGGGCCGATGGTCGTCGAGCTGCCCCCCGGCCCCACCGCCGGTGGAGTCGGCGACTTCTGGCAACGGGCGATCACCGACATGGGCCAGACCGGCCCGGACCAGGGCAAGGGCGGCAAGTACCTGGTGCTGCCGCCGGGCCATCCGGAACCTTCCGACGCCGACCAGTACTACCTGGCCAAGTCGCAAACCATGAACGTGCTGGTGGGCTTTCGCGTGCTCGACCCGGACCCGGCCAAGGGCAAGGCGCTGGTGCAGCAATTCAAGATGTACCCCTACGCCCAGCGCGCGACGCCGCCGGCGACCCGCCTGCTGTCCCCCGGCGGCAAGCCCTGGTCCGGCACCCAGCCGCGGGGCATGGCCTACTGGGAGCGCCTGCACCAGATCATCCAGCAGGAGCCGGTCAACGAGCGCGACCGCTTCTACATGGCCATGCTCGCCAGCCTCGGCATCGAGAAGGACAAGCCCTTCAACCCCAACGAGCACCAGCGCCAGGCCCTGGAACAGGGCGCGCGCATGGGTGAGCTGATCGCCCAGGCCAATACCTTCGCCAAGCGCTTCGCCGATGCCCAGTACTGGCCAGACCGGCAATGGGACAAGGTGCTGAACATCGCCGACCCGTCCCAGCGCGTGGCCTATTACGACCAGTTGTGGGAACGCAGCGCCTGGTTCTACGAAGCGGTCACCAACACCAAGGGCATGGTGTCCAAGACCCCGGGCCTGGGCCAGACCTACCTCGGCGCCTACACCGACCACAACGGCCAGTGGCTGGACGGCGGCAAGCACTATCGCCTGCACCTGGGCAGCAACCCGCCGGCCAGGCAGTTCTGGTCGCTGACCGTCTACGACAGTGCCAGCCGCTGCCTGATCGACAACCCGCAGCGCAAGGCCGATCTGTCATCGCGCCAGGACCTGAAGAAAAACCCCGACGGCTCCCTGGACCTGTATTTCGGCCCCAGCGCCCCCAAGGGCCTGGAAAGCAACTGGGTGCAGACCCTGCCGGGCAAGCACTGGTTCAGCTACTTCCGGCTCTACGCCCCCACCGAGGCCTACTTCGACAAGCGCTGGAAACTCGATGACATCACCCTGGTGCAGTAACGCCTGCCCCCCTGACTTTGGCGCAAGGATTCGAACGATGATCATCAAGGCTGTGATGCCCGGCTTGCTCGGGGTCTTGACGCTGGCCCTCAGCGGCCCGTCCCTGGGCGCCTTCAGCGCGACCGCGGAGCAGGCCCGGGGTATCGCCAAGCAGGCGTACCTCTACGGCTTTCCGGTGGTGGAGATGTACAAGACCCTCTACACCCAGGCCGTGGATCAGGGGGGGCCCAACTTCAAGGCACCGTTCAACCGCATCGGCGGTACCGCCCAGGTCTTCAGTCCCAAGGACACGGCCTTCGTCACCCCCAACTCGGACACCCCCTACTCCTTCGCCTGGCTCGACCTGCGGGCCGAACCCCAGGTACTGAGCCTGCCGGCCATCGATGCCCAGCGTTACTACTCGGTGCAGTTGATCGACCTCTACACCCAGAACTTCGACTACCTGGGCACCCGCAGCACCGGCAACCAGGGCGGCCACTACCTGATCGCCGGGCCTGACTGGCAAGGCCCCACGCCAGCCGGTATCGACAAGGTGCTGCACAGTGAAAGCAACATCGTCTACGCCCTGTACCGCACCCAATTGTTCGATGAAAAAGACCTGGAGCAGGTGCAGAAGATCCAGCAGAGCTACCAGGTCCAGGCGCTGAGCCAGTTCCTCGGCCGGCCGCCGCCCCCGGCGCCGGCAGCGATCCACTGGCCCCCGCCCACCGCCACCATGAGCGACAGCCCGGAACTGTTCGGCTACCTGAACTTCATGCTGGCCTTCGCCCAGCCCCAGCCCGAGGAAAAGGACCTGCTGGCACGCCTGGCCAGCATCGGCATCATTCCCGGCCAGCCCTTCCCCCTCAAAGAGCTGGGCAGCGCGCAAAAGCAGGCCCTGGAAGACGGCATCAGCGACGGCAAGGCCGAATTCGCCGCCTTCAAGAAAGAACAGGTCGATACCCACAAGATCACCAGTGGCGACCTGTTCGGCAGCCGCCAGCACCTGCAGGACAATTACCTGTACCGCTACGCCGGGGCCAACATGGGGATCTTCGGCAACTCCGCCGAAGAGGCCAGCTATATCGGCTACTTCGTCGACGACCAGGGCCAGCCGCTCAACGCCGGCCAGCACCGCTACCGCCTGCACTTCGCCAAGGGCCAGTTGCCCCCGGCCAATGCCTTCTGGTCACTGACGATGTACGACGGCAAGAGCAAGCTGCTGGTGGCCAACCCGCTGCAACGCTACCTGATCAACTCACGCATGCTGCCCTCGCTGAAAACCGACGCCGACGGCGGCCTGACCCTCCATGTGCAGCACCAGCCGCCGGCCAAGGAGCTGCAAAGCAACTGGCTGCCGGCCCCCGACGGCCCCTTCTACGGGGTGCTGCGGATCTACCTGCCCAAACCCGACGTCAGCAACGGCCAGTGGAAGATGCCGCCGCTGACGCCGGTCGCCCCTGAACAACAATAAGCGGAGCCCGTCATGCCCAGCCCTTCGCCCCTGCGTTCATCCCTGGCCCTTTGCCTGCTGGCGGCCAGCCCCTTGCTGCATGCCGCCGAAGGCGGGGTCGGCCGGCCCATCACCGGCCAGCAGATCTACTCCAATGCCGGGATCATCCCCCCGGAACCGGGCTGGGTGATGTCCCTGACCAGCATCTACTACGACGGCGAGCTCAAGGGCAGCGGCCAGGTGCCGATCATCGGCGATCTCAGCTCGGGGCTGAAAATGAAGGTGTCCTACACCATGGGCAACTTCACCCGGGTCTGGGACACCGGCAAGGGCCGCTGGAACTACGCCTCGGCCATCGGCGTGCCGGTGCAGTACACCGACATCCAGGCCAGCCTCACCGGCCCCCGCGGGCGCACGGTGGGCACCCAGGACAGCGGCACCCAGTTCGCCGACCTGCTGGTCACGCCGATCGCCGCCGGCTACCACATCAACGAGCGCGACCATATCGCCCTGTCGCTGCCGATCTACGTGCCCACCGGGGCCTACAACGACAACCGCCTGGCCAACCCCGGGCAGAACAACTACACCTTCATGCCGACCATCGCCTTCACCCATCTGGACGGCAAGGGCGGCGAATTCAGCCTGATGGGCGCCCTGGAGTTCTACACCCGCAACGACGCCGCCGACTACCGCAACGGCGACATCCTGCGCCTCGATGGCTTGTGGACCCACGGCTTCGGCAGCGGCTGGAACGCCGGGCTGGTGGTCGGTTACATCCAGCAGATCAGCGACGACCAGGGCCCCACCGCAGACAAACTCAACGGCTATCGCGGGCGCTCCGTGGGCGCCGGGCCAACCCTGGGCTGGAGCGGCAAGTTCGCCGACGCCCAGGCCAACATCAGCGCGCGCTGGATCCCCGAGTTCGACACCAAGAACCGCCCCGAGGGCAACGGCGTCAGCGTCAACCTGACCCTGGCCTTTTTCTAGGAGCACGCCAATGCGTATCGCTTGCCAGTTGGCCCTGTGCTCCACCCTGCTGGGCAGCCTCGCGGCCCTTGCCAACGAACTGCCAGCCCTGGGGGAAGACGGCAAGCGCCCGGCGGCCAAGGGCGATCCCGAGACCTGCCGGCAGTTGCAGGAAAACTTCGATATCGACCTCAAGCAAGTGGTCAAGGCCGGCTGCGAACCCTCCACCGAGCAGATCGCCAAGCTGATGGACAACCCGGTGGGCAACCTGGTGCTGCTGTTCAACCAGTTCGACTACACCGCCCTCAAGGGCCCCCATAGCAACGGCACGCGTTACCTGGGCAAATACAGCTTCATGCCCACCTTCCCGATCTCCCTGGGGGAAGACTGGAACCTGATCAACCGCCTGCCCATCAGTTATGTCAGCGCCCCGGTCAACCGCAAGGCCGGCAAACTGGTGGGCCTGAGCCCCTATGAAGTGCTGAGCGACCGGGACTTTCCAGCGCTGATCGAAGACCCCTTCCAGCGCACCAGCGGCTTCGGCGACCTGGCCTACGTGGGGGTGTTCTCCCCCAAGGAGCCACTGCGCTTTGCCGGCGGCGGCAAGCTGGTCTGGGGCGTGGGGCCGACGGCGATGTTTCCCACCGCCGAGCAGGACGTGCTGGGCACCGGCAAGTACTCCCTGGGCCCGGCCTTCGTCGCCGCCTACCTGGGCCCGGACTGGACCCTGGGGGTGTTTCCCCAGCACTGGTGGTCGGTGGCCGGCGACGGACGGCGCAAGGACGTCAGCCTGAGCAACATCCAGTACTTCATCCAGCGCGCCCTGCCGGGGCCGGCCCAATGGCGGATCGGCATGACCCCCAATGTCACCGTCAACTGGAAGGCCGACGGCGGCAACAAGGTGACCTTCCCCATCGGCCTGGGTGCCGGGCGCATTTTCAACGTCGGCAAGTTGCCGGTGAGGATCTCCGGCGAAGTCCAGTACTCGGCGATCCACCCCGACGACCAGATCGGCAGCCGCTGGAATTTTCGCCTGTCCTTTATCCCGGTCATTCCCACTTTCATGTTCTGAACGGAGCCCGCCATGTCCGACCGTGCCCGATTCTCTGCTGTGCTGGCCGCCCTGCTCGGCCTGCTCTGGGCCGGTGCCCCGCTGTACGCCGCCGATGAGCTGGAACCTCGTGCCCTCGGCGCCCTGCAGCAGATGGGCAGCTACCTGCGCAGCCTGCGCCAGTTCGCGATCCAGGCCGACAGCGTCACCGACCAGTTGCTGGAAAGCGGCCAGGCCGTGGAATTTCGCCACCACACCGAACTGCTGGCCCAGCGGCCCGACAGGCTGCGGGTCAGTGTCGAAAGCCAGGGCGCGCGGCGCAGCCTGTACTACGACGGCGAAGCCTTCACCCTCTACGACAGCCGCGGCCCCTACTATGCCCGAGCCCCGGCGCCCGCCAGCATCGACGCTCTGGTACAGCGCCTGAGCGACAGCTACGGCATCGAACTGCCCCTGGCGGACCTGTTCCGCTGGGACGCCGACACCGCGCAGAAGGTCGGCCTGACGTCGGCGCTGTACATCGCCAGCGAGACCCTGGGCGACCAGCGTTGCGCCCACTACGCCTTCCGCCAGAGCGACATCGACTGGCAGCTGTGGCTGCGCGAAGGGCCCCGGCCCTTGCCCTGCCGCCTGGTCATCAGCCGCCGCGACAGCCCCGAGCAGCCGCGCCACAGTGTCGACTACCGCTGGCAACTCAAGCCGGCGCCAAGTGCCGCAAGCTTCGCCTTCAAGCCCCCGGCCGGCGCCACGCAGGTGCCATTGCGGCGCCTGGAGCGCAGCGCAGCACAAGGGGAGGTACAGCCATGAAGCGCAATCACTGGTTGCTGTGCAGCGTCCTGACCCTTGGCCTGCTGCAAGTGTCCGCGGCCCAGGCCTGGCAATTGCGCGGTGGCGGCGGCGGTGCCCGCACCTTCGTCGTGCCCCACGGTGGGGGCGGCCCGGCGCCGAGGCCCATGCCCCAGCCGCGGCCGATGCCGCACCCCATGCCCCAGCCACCGCAACCGGCGCCGCATCCCGAGCCCCATCCCTATCCGCAGCCCCATCCCGGGCCAGGACCAGGGCCCGGCCCGCATCCTTATCCCGGCCCGGGCCCTGAGCCACACCCCTATCCAGGGCCAGGGCCCCAGCCTTATCCGGGGCCGCCCGGGCCACCGCCACCACCCCCCGATCACGGCGATGACTGGTACCACCCCTGGGCCGCAGCGGCGGTGGTCGGCGCCACCACCGCCGCGGCATTCGCCATCGGCACCCAGGTCGACAGCGTGCCGCCGGACTGCGTTTCGGTGGTGGCCAGCGGCGTGGCCTACCAACACTGCGGCAACACCTGGTACCAGCCGCAATACATCGGCGGCAGCCTGCGCTACGTGGTCGTGGCGGCCCCCTGGTAATGGCTATGCACAAGGAACCGAGCATGAGCGCACGTAACGATATACAGGCCCTGCAAGCCAGCATCAGCGAAGCGGTGCTGGGCCAGGAAGCGGTGATCCGGCAGATCGTCATCGGCCTGCTGGGCAACGGCCACCTGCTGCTGGAAAGCCTGCCCGGGCTGGCCAAGACCCGCACGGTCAAGGCCCTGGCCCGGCACCTGGAGGCCAGCATGCGGCGCATCCAGTTCACCCCCGACCTGCTGCCCTCGGACATCACCGGCGCCGAAGTGCTGCACCAGGAACAGGGGCAGAACCAGATCCGCTTCCAGCCCGGGCCGCTGTTCGGCAACCTGATCCTGGCGGACGAGATCAACCGCGCTCCGGCCAAGGTCCAGGCAGCGCTGCTGGAAGCCATGGAGGAACGGCAGATCACTGTGGCCGGCACCAGCCATGCCCTGCCCGAGCTGTTCATCGTCCTGGCGACCCAGAACCCCATCGAGCAGGAAGGCACCTACCCCCTGCCGGAAGCGCAGATGGACCGCTTCCTGATGAAGGTGCTGCTGGACTACCCCCAGCCCGAGGACGAAAGCCAGGTGCTGCGCCTGCTGCGCGCCGAGGAACAGGCCCTGGGCAGCGCCACGCCCGGGGTGCCGGGCTTTGCCTTGTCCCAGCAGGTGATCTTCGATGCCCGCCGCGAAGTCGGCGCGGTGGCCGTGGCCCCGGCCATCGACCGCTACCTGATCGACCTGGTCAACGCCACCCGCCACCCCGCCGACTATCACCCGGACCTGGGGCGCTGGATCGCCATCGGCGCCAGCCCCCGGGGCGGCATCGGCCTGGACCGCTGCGCCCGCGCCGATGCCTGGCTGCAGGGCGAGGATTTCGTCAGCCCGGACAACGTGCGCAGGGTGCTGCACCCGGTGCTGCGCCACCGCCTGCAACTGAGCTACGACGCGGTGGCCGACGGCGTCGGCGCCGATCAGGTGCTGGACCTGCTGCTGGACAGCGTGGCCATCCCGGCCTGAGGAGAACCGCCATGGCAACGCCACTGCACGAAGCCGACGGGCAGGTCTATGTCGCCCTGAGCCAGCTGATGGCCCTGGAGTTCCAGGCCCGTTCCCTGAGCTTTGTCGCCCGCCAGCCACAAGCCAGCATCCTCGCCGGCAACCACGCCTCGCGCCTGCGCGGGCGCGGCCTGAACTTCGACGAACTGCGCCGCTACCAGCCCGGCGACGATCTGCGTCACCTGGACTGGCGCGCCACCTTGCGCACCGGCAAGGCGGTGGTGCGTACCTTCACCGAAGAGCGCGACCGCCCGGCACTGATCCTGGTGGACCAGCGCATGTCGATGTTCTTCGGCTCGCGGCGGGCCTTCAAGTCGGCCCTGGCCGCAGAACTGGCGGCGCTGGCGGCGTGGATGGTGTTCCAGGCCGGTGACCGGGTCGGCGGCCTGGTGTTCAACGACCAGGGCATCGACAGCCTCGCCCCGCTGCGTAGCCGCAAGCGCGTGGAAGCCCTGTGCAGCCGGATCGTCCAGCACAACCAGCAACTGCACGCCGGCAACCCCGACCATGAGGGCGACGCGCAGTTGGACCGGGTGCTGCAGCAATGCCTGAACCTCGCCGCCCACGACCACCTGGTCTGTATCGTCAGCGACTTCGCCGGCACCAGCCCGCGCACCCTGCAGTACCTGCGCCAACTGGCCCGGCACAACGACGTGATCGCCCTGCAGGTCTACGACCCCCTGGCCCTGGAACTGCCGCACAACGGCCGGCTGCTGGTGACCCAGGGCCAACTGCAAGTGGAACTGGCGGTGGAGCAGCGCCAGGTGCACCGGCCCCTGGGGGACTTCCTCAGTGGCCGGCTCAAGGACGTGGCCAGCCTGCTGCGCCGCAGCCAGGTGCCGCTGATGATGTTCAGCACGGCCCAGGAGGCCCTGGGACAACTGCGCAGCGAGCTGGGCAGGCTGGGAGCGCCGCGGCGATGAACCCGACCCTCCCCAGCATCGACCAGTTGCAGGAAATGCCCCTGCCACCACCGCCCGCCTACCTGCCGCAGACCTGGGGCTGGGCCGTGCTGCTGGCCCTGCTGCTGCTCGGCGCCCTGGCCTGGGGCGCCCGGCGCTACTGGCGCTGGCGCCGGGATGCCTATCGGCGCGAAGCGCTGGCGCAACTGACCCGGCTGCAAGCCAGCAACGAGCGCATCCATGCCCTGCGCGCCTTGCCCGAACTGCTCAAGCGCGTGGCCCTGTCCATGCCCCCTGCCCCCCACGCATCCCGTGGGCGCCGACCTGCCGGGGAAGCCTTTGCCACAGCCACCCGCGCTTTCGCGGGCAAGCCAGCGCCTGCAGGCCCGCGGGGGGTGGCGGCGCTGCGAGGGGCGGATTGGCAGGCCTTTCTGCAACAGCATTGCCCGCTACCGCTGCCCGATGATTTCAGCCAGCAACTGGCCCTGCTGGCCTACGCTCCCCAGGCGCAATTGCAGGCCCTGTCGCCCGCACAGCAACAACAGTTGTTCGAGCAGTGCCGCACCTGGGTGGAGCAGCATCATGTGGCAGTTTGACTCTCCCTGGCTGTTGCTCCTGCTGCCGCTGCCCTGGTTCGGCTACCGCTGGCTGCCCGTCTACCGCGAGGCCCGCAGCGCGGTGCGGGTGCCGTTCTTCGCCGCCATGAGCCGCGCGGTCGGCCAGGCGCCGCAACCGTCCGGCAGCCGCCGCAACCGCGGGCAGTTGCTGCTCAACCTGCTGGTCTGGGCCCTGCTGGTGCTGGCGGTGGCGCGGCCGGTGTGGGTCGAGCCTCCCCTCGAACAGCAGCGGCCGGTACGCGACCTGATGCTCGCCATCGACCTCTCGCAATCGATGCAGACCCAGGATTTCAACGACGCCAACGGCCAGCGGATCGACCGTCTGAGCGCAGTGAAAGAAGTGGTCCAGGGCTTTATCCAGCGGCGCAAGGACGATCGCCTGGGGCTGATCGTGTTCGGCAGCGGCGCCTTTGCCCAGGCGCCCCTGACCCTGGACCACGCCAGCCTGAGCCTGCTGCTCGAAGACAGCGGGATCGGCATGGCCGGGCCCAACACCGCGATTGGCGACGCCATCGGCCTGGCGCTCAAGCTGCTGGAACAGGCCAATGAACCAGAAAAAGTGCTGATCCTGCTCACCGACGGCAACGACACCAGCAGCGCCATCACCCCACAACACGCCGCCGCCATGGCCGCAGCCAGAGGCGTAGTGATCCATACCATCGGCATCGGGGACCCCAGCGCCGAAGGTGAAGCCAAGGTCGACCTGTCGGCCCTGGAGCAGATCGCCCGGACCACCGGTGGCCGCTACTTCCGCGCCGAGGATCGCAGCGCCCTGGACCAGGTCTACGCCACCCTCGACCGCCTCACCCCCCATCAAGTGCAGACCCTGCGCCACCAGCCCAAGCGCGATTTGTTCCATTGGCCCTTGGGCGCTGCCTTGGGCCTGCTGGTGCTGTATCACCTGCTGGCCTGGCTGGCGCCGCGCCTGCGCCCGAACCGGGTTCGCCCGCCGCAGGAGGCCTGAAATGCAGCTCAACCTCAGCGACCTGCACCTCCTGCGCCCACTGTGGCTGCTGCTGATCATTCCCGGGGGCTTGCTGCCCTGGCTCTGGCAGCGCCGGCATGACCTGCAGGCCCGCCTGCGGGGCACCATTGCCCCACACCTGCTGACGCACCTGCTGGTCACCCCGCAGGACTCCCAGCGCCTGCGGCCGGTGCATCTGCTCAGCGCGCTGCTGGTGCTGGGCGCCCTGGCCGCTGCCGGCCCCACCTGGGAACAGGACCGCCCGGATTTCCTGCACAACCGCGCACCGCTGATCATCGCCCTCGACCTGTCCCCCTCGATGAACGCCAGCGACCTGCCGCCCAGCCGCCTGGAGGCCGCCAAGCACAAGTTGCAGCAACTGGTGCAGCAACGCCGTGGCGCCCGCACCGGGCTGATCGCCTACGCCGGCAGCGCCCACCTGGTACTGCCGGCCAGCGACGACCCGGCCTTGCTCGACAGCTTCATCCAGGCCCTGGGCAGCGAGCTGATCCAGCGCCCGGGCAAGGATGTGCTGGGGGTGATCCGGCAAGCCCAGCGCCTGCTCCAGGCCGAGCACAGCCCCGGCAGCCTGCTGCTGATCAGCGACGGCGCCGACACCTCGCAATTGGCGGCGATCAAACAGCAACTGGCCGGCAGCCCCTTGCAGGTACTGATCCTCGCGGCCGGCAGCAGCGACGGCGGGATCATCCGCGACGCCAACGGCCAGCCGCTCACCAACAGTGACGGCCGCCCGCAACTGGGGCGTTTCGACAGCGCCGCGCTCAAGCAACTGGCCGCCGCCAGCGACGCGCCCCTGGGCAGCCTGACCCTGAATGACGACGACCTGGACTGGGTGCAGTTGCATGCCCAGCAGCATTTCACCGCGGCCAGCGCCCCCGACCGGCAACTGCAATGGAAAGACGCCGGCTACTGGCTGTGCTGGCCACTGCTGCTGTTGGCGTTCTGCTGCGTGCGCCGCGGCTGGAGCCTGAACTGGCTGGGTGCCCTGCTGCTGGGCCTGGGCTTGAGCCTGCAAGCGCCGACGGCCCGGGCCAATACCTTGGCCGACGCCTTCTTCAGCGCCGACCAGCAAGGCCGCTGGGCCTTCGAACAAGGCCACTACCCGGCCGCCGCCGCGCTGTTCACCGACCCCTACTGGAAAGGCATCGCGGCTTATAAAGCGGCGGACTTCGATCTGGCCCTGGCCAGCTTCGCCCGCCTGGACAGCGCCGCGGCGTATTTCTACCTGGGCAATATCCATGTGCGGCGCTTCAAGTTCGACGAGGCCATCGCCGCCTATCAGCAAGCCCTGAAGTTGCAGCCCCGGTTTGCCGAGGCCAGTGCCAACCTGGCCCTGGCCCAGGCGCTGAAAAAAGACACCGAGAGCGCGCAGCAGAACGCCCCCGAGGTCAAGCCCGATGCCATCAGGTTCGACAAGCCTGCGGGCAAGGGCCAGAGCAAGAAGGTCGAGACCCAGCAGGCCGCCAGCGACGAGCTTTGGCTGCAGAACCTCAGCACCTCCCCGGCGGCGTTCCTGCGGCAGAAGTTCAGCCTGCAGGACCTCGACAACACCACGCCGCAGGTGACGCCATGAACCCTGTAGCGCTGAGAGGGCTGTGGGCAATGGCGCTTGGGCTGATGCTCTGGGGCTGGCAGGCGCTGGCGGCAGAGCCGCAGTTGCGGGTGCAGGCCCAGTTGCAGCCCGATACCTCGGTGATGGTCGGGCAAACCCTGCAGTTGCAGGTCGATGTGCTGACCAATACCTGGTTCACCCAGGCCGCGACCCTGCCGGAGCTGCAACTGCCCGGGGCCCTGGTGCTGGCACCCGACGGCGAAGCCGAGCACTTGAACCAGACCCTCGACGGGCAGCCGTTCTTCGGCATGCGCTACCGCTACCGGATCACCCCGCAACAGGCCAGCTCGTTCCAGATCCCGCCCCTAGTGGTGCGCGCCACCCCGGCCCAGGCCAGCGCCGAACAGTCGGCGCAGACCCCGCCCCTGGCCTTCAGCGCCAGCCAGCCGCCGGGCTTCGCCCCGGGGGAAACGGTGCTGGTGGCCGATGATCTGCGCCTGACGCAGACCCTGCGCTTGTCCACGACACCAGCGGCGGTGGGCGACACCCTGGTCCGCGAACTGACCCTGCAGGCCGACGGCCCGCCGGGGTTGTCCCTGCCGCCGCCGCAAACGGCCGCCGTGGCCGGCCTGGAGGCCTACCCGGTGGCCCCGCGCATCAGCAACCTGGATGACGGTCGCGGGCATATCAGCGGTGGCCAGCGCATCGATCGCCTGAGTTACAGGATCCAGCGCCCCGGGCACTACCAACTGCCGGCGCTGCGGATCAAATGGTGGAACAGCCAGGCGCATCGGGCCCAGGTCAGCGAGTTGCCGGCCTTGAGTTTCGAGGCCACGGCCGCCAGCCGCTATCAACCGGTGTTTTCCATCCGCGACGATCTCCAGGCCCTGGGCCGGCAAAACCCCTGGCGCATTTCCCAGTACCTGGTCGGCCTGGCCCTGCTGCTGGCGCTGGGCGTTGTGGCGCTGTACCTGGGCCGCCCCTGGTGGCAACGCGGGCAGCAGGCCTGGCAACACTGGCGGGCCGCCCGCCAGGCCGCCTGGGAGCGCTCCGCCGCCTGGGCCTGGGAACAGGTGCCGGGCCAGCTCAAGCAGCAGCCGCCGCAACTGGGTGCCCTGTACCTGTGGTGTCGGCGCAGCAGCGGCCGCCTCGATCTGGCCAGCCTGGGCCCGCGCCTGCGCGCCCTGCTGCAGGCCTGCTATGGCCCGGCGCCCCACGCCGGTGCGGCGCTGGAGCAACTGCGCCAGGCGTTGCCGGCGCTGCACGCCGAAGGTACGCCGCAAGCCCCTTCTCAAGGCCACGGCCTGCGCCCCCTCAACCCCCGTCACGAGAAGGATTTCCCATGACACTTCCAGCCCCCTGGCGCGTGCGCCACCTGCCCCTCCTGCTGCTGTTGCTGGCCGCCCCGCTGCTGGCCCAGGCCAATAGCGACCCCTTGCCCTCGTGGAAGGACGGCCCGAGCAAGCAGGGCATTCTCGCCTTCGTCCAGGCGGTGACCACCCAGGGCAGCCCGGACTACGTGAAACCCGCCGAGCGCATTGCCGTGTTCGACAACGACGGCACCCTGTGGAGCGAGCAGCCGGCCTATTTCGAGGTGCTGTTCGCCTTCGACGAAATCAAGCGCCTGGCGCCCCAGCACCCCGAGTGGAAGACCCGCCAGCCGTTCCAGGCCGTGCTCGAAGGTGATCACCAGGCCCTGGCCGCCAGCGGCATGCACGGCCTGCTGCAGATCATCGGCGCCACCCATACCGGCATCAGCAGCGAGGCCTTTATCGACAATGCCCGGCGCTGGCTGGCCGAGGCCCGCCACCCGAAGACCGGGCGGCCGTTCAACCAGATGATCTACCAGCCCATGCTGGAAATGCTCGACTACCTGCGCAGCCAGGATTTCAAGACCTACATCGTCTCCGGCGGCGACACCGCCTTCATGCGCGCCTTCGCCGAAAGCGCCTACGGCATCCCGCCGGAACAGGTGATCGGCAGCAACTTCGTCACCCAGTGGCAGTTCCAGGACGGCCAGCCGTCGATCCTGCGCACCGCCAAGCTGGCCCACAACGACGACGGCCCGGGCAAGCCGGAAAGCATCGACGGGATCATCGGCCGGCGCCCGCTGCTGGCCTTCGGCAACTCCGACGGCGACCTGCAGATGCTGCAGTGGACCGCCGCCGGCAGTGGCAAGCGGTTCATGGCCCTGGTGCACCACACCGACGCAGCGCGCGAGTGGGCCTACGACCGCAAGTCCCAGGTCGGGCGCCTGGACCAGGCCCTGGATCAAGCACAGCAGCACGGCTGGACGCTGGTGGACATGGCCGCCGAATGGCGGCGGATCTACCCCTTCGAGCCCCTGGCACCCGAGCAAGCGCAATGACCACAGGAGAAGCAACAACAGACGCAAGGCAGGACAGCACTCAACGTGGCTCGCCCCAGGCGAGCGAACCCGAAAAAGGAGCAAGTCAGATGACTCGCATACGCAAGTGGCTACCCAAGGCCGCCCTGGTGGCGACCGCGGTGATGGCGTTCTCGGCAACTGCCGGGGCGGCAGAGAAACCCAATATCCTGGTGATCTTCGGCGACGATATCGGCCAGACCAATATCAGCGCCTATTCCATGGGCGTGGTCGGCTACAAGACACCGAACATCGACCGCATCGCCAAGGAAGGCATGCTGTTCACCGACTACTACGCGGAGAACAGCTGCACCGCCGGGCGCTCTTCCTTTATTACCGGGCAGACGCCGCTGCGCACCGGGCTGTCCAAGGTGGGCATCCCCGGGGCCCCGGTGGGCCTGCAAAAACGCGACATCACCATCGCCCAGGCGCTGAAGTCCCAGGGCTACGCCACCGGCCAGTTCGGCAAGAACCACCTGGGCGACCGGGATGAGTACCTGCCCACCGCCCACGGTTTCGACGAGTTCTTCGGCAACCTCTACCACCTCAACGCCGAAGAGGAGCCCGAGCGCCCCTACTGGCCCAAGGACGACCCGGACTTCGTCAAGGCCAACTCACCACGCGGGGTGATCCACAGTTTTGCCGACGGCAAGATCGAGGACACCGGCGCCCTGACCAAGAAACGCATGGAGACCATCGACGACGAAACCACCGCCGCCGCCCAGGCCTTCATCGAGAAGCAGGCCAAGGCCGACAAGCCGTTCTTCGTCTGGATGAACACCACGCGCATGCACGTGTTCACCCATGTGCGCGAGTCCATGGCGGGCCAGAGCGGCATGCCCGGCAACGAATACGCCGACGGCATGGTCGAGCACGACAACGATGTGGGCAAACTGCTCAAGACCCTCGACGACCTGAAGATTGCCGACAACACCATCGTCGTCTACACCACCGACAACGGGCCCAACCAGTTCTCCTGGCCGGATGCAGCGACCACGCCATTTCGCAACGAGAAGAACTCCAACTGGGAAGGCGCCTACCGGGTGCCGGCGATGGTTCGCTGGCCGGGCAAGGTCAAGGCCGGGGAAGTCTCCAACGAGATGTTCTCGGGGCTCGACTGGTTCCCCACCCTGCTGGCGGCGGCCGGCGACAGCGGGGTCAAGGACAAGCTGCTCAAGGGCTGGGCCCCCACCACTGGTGGCGCCAGCTTCAAGGTGCACCTGGACGGCTTCAACCAGTTGCCCTACCTGACCGGCCAGCAGCCCAAGGGGGAACGCCACGAGTTCTACTACTTCAACGATGACGGGGTGCTGGTGTCGATGCGCTTCGACAACTGGAAAGTGGTGTTCTGCGAACAGCGCCAGCCCGGCGGGTTCAGGGTCTGGAGCGAGCCGTTCGTATGCCTGCGGGTGCCGAAGATCCTCAACTTGCGGATGGACCCCTACGAGCGGGCGGACGTGGTGTCCGACCAGTTCTATGACTGGAACACCAAGAACGTCTACCTGGCCGGGGTGGCGGTGACCAAGTCGGCGAAGTTCCTCGAGACCTTCATCGAATACCCACCGAGCCAGAAACCGGCGAGCTTCAGCATCGACCAGATCCGCGCCGCGGTGGATGCCAAGATCGCCGAGAAAATGAAGGCTCAACCGGCCCAATGACCCGACGCCGCCCGGCCCACCGGGCGGCCTCTCCCCCCACACAGCAGGCGTCGGCTTGCCGACGAAGAGGCCCGCAAGCCCTGCGTCATCCTCGCCAACGCCTTCGCTGGCAAGCCAGCTCCTACGGGCGGGTACGCATATTCCCTGTAGGAGTCGGCTTGCCGACGAAGACGTCCGCCAGTCTTGTACTACGCTTGAGTCCGCATTCGCCGGGACTCCGGCACCTGCCCATCCGTAGGGCATTTCGATTTCTGCATAAGGCCATGGAACATGAGTTCTCCCCTCTCGCGGCCACACCTTGCCAGCCACAGCCTCGATACCCGCGCGCAGTGGTTTCCGGCACTGCTGTTATTTGTCTCCGGCGCTGCGGCGCTGATCTTCCAGGTGCTGTGGATCAAGCAACTGTCCCTGGTGGTGGGGGTCGAGGTCTATGCCATCACCACTGGTATCAGCGCCTTCTTCGCCGGGCTGGCCCTGGGCGGCTGGCTGTTCGGCCGCCTGGCCGACCGGGTGGCCAATCCCTGGCGCCTGTACGCGCTGCTGGAATTGCTGGTGGCGCTGACGGCCGTGGGCGCGACCCTGGCCCTGGCCGGCGCCGCCGCACCCTTCGCTGAACTGGCCCTGCACCTGGGCCTGCTGGCCTGGGGCCTGCCACTGCTGCTGGTGGGCGCCCCGGCGGTGCTGATGGGCGGCACCCTGCCGGTGCTGGTGCGAGCCCTGGCGGCCGACCCGGGGCAACTGGGCCGCGCCGGTGGCAGGCTGTACGCAGCCAACACCGCCGGGGCAATTGCCGGCACCCTGCTCAGCGCCTTTGTGCTGATTGCCACCCTCGGCGTGCGCGGCAGCGCCCTGGCCGCCGCGCTGCTGAACCTGCTGGCGGCCCTCGGTGCCCTGGCCCTGCAACAACAGCAGGCCCTGCCCGCCAGCGCGCCGGCAAAGCTGGCCCGCAACCCGCGGCCGGCACGCCTGGCCCTGCTGCTGTACAGCCTCGCCGGCGGCGTGGCCCTGGGCTACGAGGTGGTCTGGTCGCAGTCCATCGTGCCGTTCATGAGCACCCGCACCTACGCCTTTGCGGTAGTCCTGGCCACCTACCTGGGCGGGCTGTTCCTGGGCAGTAGCCTGATGGCCCCGCGGGCCGACCGGGTACGTGACCCCTGGGGCCTGTTCGGCCTGCTGATTGCCGGTGCCGGGCTGCTGGCCCTGCTGGAAATGGCGCTGCTGGGGCGCTGGCTGATCCTCGCCCAGACCCAGGTCGAAGCCCTCATCCTCAGCCTGGGGGGCAGCCCGCTGCTGGGCATGAGCGGGCGCTTTGCCGTGGCCGCGCTGTGCATCGTGTTCGTGCCCACCCTGCTGCTGGGGGCGGCCTTCCCCCTGGCCCTGCGCCTGTGCTGTGACGGCCGCGCAGTGGGCCGCGACGTTGGCGCCGTGCTGGCCTGCAACACCCTGGGCGGGATCATTGGCGTGGCCCTGTGCGGCTTCGTGCTGATCCCCTGGCTGGGGCTGGTGCGCACCCTGGGGCTGCTGGCGCTGATCGCAGCGCTGGTGGGCCTGCTTGCCGTGCGCCAGGGCCCCGGGGTGAACAAGGGCCGGCGCCAGGGGGTGGTTGCCCTGGGGCTGCTGTCCCTGGCCGTGGCCCTGCTGACCCCGCCCCAGCGCCTGGCGCAACTCCTGCCCGGGGCCCGCCACGCCGAACTGAGTTTCTACCAGGAAGGCCGCGGCGCCACGGTGGCGGTGGTGACCCAGGGCCAGCCCGAGCGGCGCTTCCATCGCCTGTATATCCAGGGCGTGTCGAACACCGGCGATGCCATGCCGTCACTGCGCTACATGCGCATCCAGGCCCTGCTGCCGCTGCTGATCCACAACGGCGAGCCGCGCTCGGCGCTGGTGATCGGCTTCGGCACCGGGATCACCGCCGGGGCCCTGCTGCGCTACCCGGGGCTGGAACAGCGGGTGGTGGCGGAATTGCTACCGGCGGTACTGGAAGCCGCGCCGCTGTTCCAGGGCAACTTCAATGCCGCCAGCGACCCGGGCATTCAGATCCGCCTGCAGGACGGGCGCCAGGAACTGCTGCGCAGCCCGCAGAACTATGACCTGATCACCCTGGAACCGCCGCCGCCCTCCGCTGCCGGGGTGGTCAACCTGTACTCCCGGGACTTCTACCAACTGGCCGCGCGGCGCCTCAACACCCAGGGCCTGGTGGCCCAGTGGCTGCCCCTGCCGACCCAGAACACCGAAGACTCCCGCGCCCTGGTGCAGAGCTTCCTCGAGGTCTTCCCCTACGCCACCCTGTGGACCAGCGAGTTCCACGAGATGCTGCTGGTGGGTTCCCCGGACCCCATCGAGCTGGATGCGGCCAGGATCGAGCGGCGCTTTGCCCAGGACAGCGTGCGCAGCGCCCTGGGGGAAGTCGGGGTCAATTCCGCCCAGGCGCTGCTGGCCACCTGGGTCAGCGACCGCGACGGCCTGCAGCGCTTTGCCGGCGATGCCCCGGCGGTCACCGATGACCGGCCGCGCATCGAGTACGCACCCTGGGTGCGGCCACGGGAGATCAACCGGGTTCTGCCGGAGCTGCTGAACCTGCGCCATCCACCGGTGCTGGTGAATGTCAGCCCCGAGTTTCGCCAGCGGATGAACCAGGAAAGCCGCAACCTGATGCAGTTCTACCGCGCCAGCCTGCACGCCTATGAGGGCGACCGCGAAGCCTGGGCCCGGGAGATCCGCGAACTGCTCCAGGTGGATGGCGGCAACCCCTACTACCGCTGGTTCGTCGGCCAGTGAGCTGAAGCGCCCATCCCGGGCCGTTGCATGCGGCCTGGGACTTTTTTTCAGGAAACCGGTAGGGTGCGCAGTTTCAGCGCGCCACTGCCCGGGCGCGGCGGTCTTTCATGGAGTCGTACCGCCCAATGAGTTGCTGGACCCTGCTCGGCCTGCCGGCCACCGCCGATACCCGCACCATCAAACGCCACTACGCCAGGCTGCTCAAGCAGACCCGCCCGGATGAAGACCCGGTGGCGTTCCAGCGCCTGCGCGAAGCCTATGAATCGGCGCTGGAGCAAGCCCGGTGGTTGGGCATGCAGGAGCAGGATCCACATTCGGACGAAGACCCGATGCCGCTGGCCGGGCAGGCGCCGCAGGGCCCAAAGCCGCTGTCGCCGGCGCAGCGAGTCGCCCCCTTGCTGGAGGGCATCCGCATCGAGCAACTGGACCTGCGCTATCAGCAGGCGATCCAGAGCGACTGCCTGCTGGAGTTCGAGCTGGGCCTGTTGCGCCACTGCGTGGAACGCCCGGACCAGTCGCAACAGCTGCTGGCCTGGGCCTTTGCCACGTTCCACTGGCTCAGCGCCTGGCAGCGCCTGGAACTGCCGGAGTACCTGATCGATGCATTGCTGGAACAGTGCCAGGAAAAGCTCTTGCAGCCCCTGCAGGACGCCCTGGCCCAGCGCGACGACCAGGCTCTGCTCCAGGCCTACGCGCAACGCCAGCAGCAGCCCTGGCTGAACAGCCTGGACCAGGGCCAGTGGTTCAACCTGCAACTGGTGGAGCTGCTGCTCAACAGCCCCTACTGGTCCAGCCCGGGGTTCGCCGCGGTGTGTGCCGGCCAGGGCTGGCACAACGGTGCGGACAACTCGTGTCCGGCGCTGGAATGGGAGCGCCTCAAAGCCCGTGACGAAGCACCGGTATTCATTGCCCGCCAGCAGGCCCTGGCCACCCAGGCGCCGGCCAGCCCGCAACAGCGCGCCGCCTACCTGCTGCTGGCGCCCATCAGTTTCACCCGCCGGCGCAACTTCGCCCGGCGCCTGCGCCCCGATGACTGGGCCTGCTGCCGCCAACTGAGCTCGCGGCTGCACGCCAATCACCCCGAGGTATCGGCCGGCATGCCCGGCGGCACGCCGTTCTTCTGGCGCGACTGGGAGTTCGCCTTCAACGCCTGGCCCATGTACCTGGGCATTGTCCTCGCCTGCCTGGCGGGGGCCGTGGCCCGCTATGCGCCGCAAGCCGGCAGCCTGGGGGAAATCATCGGCGTGACACTGTTCTGGAGCACCTGTTTTGCCGGCGCCGGGGCCCTGCTGGGGTGGCTCTGGCAGCCTCTGGCTCACCGCCTCTGGGTACGCGACCAGGCACTCGGCGCACGTCTGCCGCACTGGCTCGACCCGGACCGTGAGGTGCTGGTCCTGCGCGACCTGCTGCCGGCCCTGCTGATCAGCGGTGCCCTGGGATATTTCTGCGGCCCGGTCAGCGCCGCCACTTACCTGGCCGTGCTGCTGGGGGTGGCGAGCCTGCGGCGCCGCGAACTCAAGGCCCAGGCTTCCTGGGAAAAACCCGCTCCCTGGCGCCGGCGGCTGTTGATCGGCCTGGGCTGCATGGTGCTGGTGGCAGGCCTGGGCAGCCTCCAGCTGATCACCAGCCAGCGCACGCTCAACCCCAACCAGGGCCTGCAGCAATGGAGCGAACGCCTGTGCGCGCGCATGCCCGCCAATGCCGAGGGCTGCACGGCCCCGGCCACCGCCCGCCAGTGGTACGGCCAGGAGAGGCAGCCATGAACCCCAATTGGTTGCTGCCCATCGGCCTGGTTCTGGGGTTGACGCTGGTCGGCCTGGCCGGGGCCAGCAAGCCCCTGGGGCGCCTCGACCTGTGGCTGGACCACCAGGACAGCCCGAGCACCGCCCAGGCCAATGCCCTGGCGCCGATCGTCAATTGCATGAACCAGGTGGATGTACCCTGGCGCCTGGCCCACCAGGCCTTCATGGCCGAGGGTGCGCCCCGGGCCAAGGCGCCCGAAGCCTACGACCTGTATGCCTACAGCCACCAGGACATCGACGCGCTGTACCGCCTCAACTGCCCCGGCAGGATCACCGACAAGTTGCAGGTCCTGGCCCCGGACAGCCCTTTGCTCCGCGCCACCGTGCGCTATCTGCAAGTGCTCGGGCCCTTCGCGGCCCTGACCAAGGATTCCTTCATGCGCAAAATGGGCATCGGGCGGCCCCTGACCGAGGCGCAACTGGATGAGTTTGCCCGCCAACTGGCGCAACAGAGCGAGGCTTACCTGGAAGCTTCCAACGCCGTGCGCCGGTTGCTCCCGGCCCTGGATATCGAACCGCGCAGCCAGCAACTGCTGCGCCTGGAGCAGCGCCTGGGGCGCAATGCCCACTGGGCATTGCTCGATTACATGATCCAGGCCCGCAGCACCGTGGAGTTTGTCGAGGCAGGCGTACGCCAGCAAAGCCTGACCCCGGACCAACTGGCGCAGGTCACCCGGCAGTTGCGCCAGACCTGGGACGCTCGGCAGCAGTACCTGAAAACAGGCCAGCCGGACAAGAACACCGAGCAGGTGCTGTACCTCTGGCAACTGATCGCCCAGCCCGGCGAACAGTACCTCAAGGCGCTGGACACCCTGCACCGCGACTGGCAGCAACATGCCGAGCCGCAACGCCTGAGCGACGACTACCACGCAGTGACCCAGGGTTACGACCAGATGCTCTACCACTACAACAAACTGGCGCGCAGCCAGTACTGAAACCGAACGATGGCCGCGGCACCTTTCAAGATGCCGCGGCCATCAACGGTCGGTCACTTTTTCTTCAGTTGCAGGTAGGACTGGTGCATGTCATAGGCCCAGCCGTCGATGACGTTCTTCACGTCGCTGGCCTGCATCACCTGGGTGTCGTTTTCCAGGGGCTTGCCGGTGCCTTTGCGAACCACTTCGGCAATCACCGCGTGGGTGCTGCCATCCAGGAACGCCGCCTCGGTGGCCAGGGTGGTTTCCTGGTCGCGGATGCCACTGGCGGTGCTCACCGCCGCCGCCACCAGGGCCACGGGAATGATTTCATAGGGCTTCAGGCCCTCGGTCTTGCTGGTGACTGCGGTAATCGCCGCGCGCACCACGATCACCCCCGGGCCCGGGCCGGTGGCCAGTGGCAGGGATTTGCTCACCTCGCGCTGCAGTGCCTGGTCGTAGTAACGGGTGATGGCGGTCAGGGTGCTCTGGGGGATCTTCGCCGTCGGCTGCGGCTGCGGGTAGAACTGGGTCGGTTCGATGTACACGCTGCTGTAGTTGCTCAGCTTGAGCTTGGGATCGATCCAGCGCATCACCTCCACGCCGGAGGGCGACTTGGCTTCCTTGAGCTGGCTGTAGTCGCTGAGAAACCCGGAGTACTCGTCAGGCTGGGGCACTTTGCTGGAACAGCCCACCATCCCGAGGGTGGCAAGGCACAGCGTGCTGAGGGTCAGAGCAAGCTTCATGTGTAACTCCTGTAGGTGCAGCAGCCAGGGACTGGCTAGGGGAAATTAAGGTATAGCCAAAAGCCGGCGCTTTGCCCCGCCGGCGCGGGTTGTTTGTCACGGCTTGCGGGCTGATTCACAGCCCGGATTTGACAGACCGGCAGCTGCCGTCAAAGCTCCATCGAGCCTGAGAGTGCCGATCAAGGCACCGCATTCTGGATACGGACGTCGCAATGCCCAAGCCGAAGAAGAATAACCCACGCTCGACACCCCCTGCTTCAACTGCACCTTCGCCCCACCGCTACCTGTTCCCCTTCGGCGCCCTGCTGTTGCTGCTGGTGCTCGGCGGGCTCGTCTGGTTCCTGCTGGCCGAACCGCCCCGGCTGGCGGCGCCGCAGGTGGCTGCGGCCCCGCCCCCCGCCCAGCCCAAGGCCGTGCCGGCGCTACCGGCCGCCCAGTACGTCGATGAACAGGCCTGCCAGGGCTGCCACCAGGCCCAGGCCAGGGACTGGCAAGGCTCGCACCATCAACTGGCGATGCAGGAGGCCAACCCGCAGACGGTGCTGGGCAATTTCAATGAACAGCGTTTCAAGGCCGAAGGCGAAAGCACCCGGTTGTTTCGCCGCGGGACCGAGTTCTGGGTCAACACCCCCGGCGCCGACGGCAGGCCCGCGGACTTCAAGGTGGCCTACACCTTCGGCATCGAGCCCTTGCAGCAATACCTGATCGAGGTCGGCCAGGGACGCCTGCAAGCCCTGGGCGTGGCCTGGGATACCCGCAAGCAGCAGTGGTTCCACCTGTATCCGGGCCAGGGCGTTAACTTCAAGAACCCGCTGCACTGGAGCAAGCCCAGCCAGAACGCCAACTTCATGTGTGTGGAATGCCACACCACCGGCTACCAGCGTAATTTCAGCGCCAGCCAGGAGCGCTTCGACAGCCGCTGGAACAGCCTCGGCGTTGGCTGCCAGGCCTGTCACGGCCCGGCCTCCAACCACCTGCAGGCCACGGCCAGCAAGGCCACCCTGGCCAACGCCGGCTTCGCCGTGGACCTCAAGGCCGCAAGCGCCACCCAGGAGATCGAGACCTGCGCCCGCTGCCACGGCCGGCGCGCGCCCCTGGGCGACGGCTACCACGTCGGCCAGCGCCTGATGGATGACTACCTGCCCAGCGCCCTGACCCGGGAGCTGTACACCCTGGACGGCAAGATCAAGGACGAGGTGTTCGAATACGGCTCCTTCGCCCAGAGCAAGATGTTCGACAAGGGGGTGCGCTGCAGCAATTGCCACAACCCCCACAGCACCCAGCTCAAGGCCCCGGGCAACGCCGTATGCCTGCAATGCCACAACCCCGCCGGCAAGAGCGCGGCAGCCGGCATCGACGGACGCGGGTTGCAGGCCAAGGATTACGATTCCCCCGACCATCACCGGCACACCCCCGGCCAGCCCGGTGCGCAATGCGTGGACTGCCATATGCCGGGCAAGGTCTACATGGGCAATGACTATCGCCATGACCACAGCTTCAGCCTGCCCAACCCGCTGCGGGCGCAGAAGCTTGGCACGGCCGATGCCTGCCTGGGCTGCCACCAGGGGCAACAGGCCGGCGAACGCATCAGCCGGCAGTTCCGGTTATGGACCGCCAACAGCCCACCCCAGCCACCGCGCTACGACGACAGCCTGTGGTTGATCCGCGGCGGCCACCCAGGGGCAGCCCAGGCGTTGCAGGAACAACTGCAGCGCAGCGATCTGCCACCGATCCGGCGTGCCACCCTGCTGGCCGAGCTGGCCAACTATCCCAGTGCCCAGGCACTGCAACTGGCTACCCAGGCCCTCGGGCATGCGGACCCCCAGGTGCGCGAAAGCGCGGTGCGAGCCACCAGCGCCCTGGTGCCGCCAGCCGAACGTGGCCCGCTGCTGGTGCCCCTGCTGCAAGACCCGGTCAAGGCCGTGCGGATCACCGCGGCTCGCGATCTGCTGGGCGCCGCGCGCAGTGGCCTGGGCCCGGCTCAAGGGGCCTGGGACAAAGCCCTTGGCGAATATGAAGCGGTGCAGTTGAGCCTCGTGGAGCGGGCCGAAGCCAACCTCAACCTGGCCATGCTCTACCAGGCCAGCGGGCGCGGTGCCGAGGTCGAACCCTACCTGCGCGCAGCCTTGCGCCGCGACAGCGACTTCTTCCCGGCCCTGGTGACCCTGGGGCAGTGGCTGGAAGCCAATGGCCGCAGCCAGGAGGCGCAGCAACTGCTGGCCCAGGCCCTGCAACAGCACCCGGAGTCGGCGCTGCTGCAGCACACCCGGGGCCTGAGCCTGATTCGTGGGGGCGACACTGCCCGGGCCATGGCCGCCATGAAAAAGGCCGTCGAGCTGGAACCGCAGAATGCTCAGTACGCCTATGTGCTGGCAGTGGCCCTGCACGACAGTGGCCAGCAGGACGCTGCCAACCGTCAGTTGCAAGCCCTGCTGCAGCGCCAGCCGACCCAGCGCAATGCGCGCCTGAGCCTGATCCAGTACTACCTGGAGAGCGGCCAGGAACCCAAGGCCCAGGCACTGATGCAGCAATGGAAGCAGCTCAACCCCGGGGACCCGGCGTTGCAATAGGCGGGGTGGCAAGGAGGGCTCGGTTACCCGAGCCTTCCTAAAACCAATCAAACAGGATCAACTATCAACTTTAATATATTGATTTTAAACGACTATTTATTCCAGAAATTACATTAACCAGCGCAACCGCGCGCCACCTTCAGCGCCGACGAAACAGCGGCCGCGGCTCGATCACCGAGCGGCCATACAGCACGCTCATCCCCGCCAACCCTTTGAGTGCGTCCAGCGCGCATTTGTCTTCACGCACGGCAAAGCTGTCGAAGCCGCATTGGCGCATATGGCTCAACTGGTCGCGCAGCACATCGCCAATCGCTCGCAATTCGCCCATCCAGCCCAGGCGGGTACGCAGCAGGTAGGCCTGGCTGTAACCCCGGCCATCACGAAAGCTGGGGAAGTCCACGGCGATCAGCGGGATCAGCTTGAGCCAGGGCTTGAGGCTTTCCACTTCGTCATCCGGGCCTATCCATACGCCGTCCCGGGCCGGGTGATGCTCGATGCGGCGCATCAGCCACAGGGCCAGGGGCAGAATCAGCGGCCCGTCCGGCAATGCGTCGTCGACCCCGCGCACCAGGCTCCAGGCATCGTCTTCCACCCGTTGGGCTTCGCCTTCGTGCAAACGCAGCAGGTTGTTCATGCCAGCGCCTCCACGGCCTTGGGATAGACCCGCTCCTTGAACGGCTCCAGGCCGATGCGCTGCAGGGTCTCGACGAAGGGTTCGTCGCTTTCCCGGTAGCGTACGAAGGTGGCGATGATGCGTTCGATCACCTCGGGGATTTCCTCGGCGCTGAAGGACGGGCCGATCACCTTGCCCAGGGCGCTGTCACGGCCCTTGGCCCCGCCCAGGGTGACCTGGAACCACTCGCTGCCGTTCTTGTCGACGCCGAGGATGCCGATATTGCCGATGTGGTGATGGCCGCAGGCGTTCATGCAGCCGGAAATGTTCAGGCTGATGTCCCCCAGGTCGTGGAGGTAGTCCAGGTCGTCGAAACGCTGCTGGATGGCCAGGGTAATGGGGATCGAACGGGCGTTGGCCAAGGCGCAGAAGTCACCGCCCGGGCAGGCGATGATATCGGTCAGCAACCCGGCGTTGGCGGTCCCCAGGCCATGCTCGCAGGCCCGCTGCCAAAGCTCGAACAGGCGCGACTTGGGCACATCCGGCAGGACGATGTTCTGTTCGTGGGCAATGCGGATCTCGCCAAAGCCGTAGTCCTCGGACCAGTCGGCCACCGCTTCCATCTGCTGGCCGGTGACGTCACCGGGTGGCGAGGCCGGGCCCGGCTTGGTCGACAGCACCACGCAGGTGTAGCCCGGCACCTTGTGCGGGTGCACGTTGCGCGCCACCCAGCGGGCGAAGGCCGGGGACTCGGCCAGGTGGCTGCCGTACTCCAGGTCGGTGTCCGCCAGGCGCTCGTAGATCGGCGGCACAAAGGCGCTGGCCACCCGCTGGAATTCGTCCTCGGTGAGCTGCGCCGGGCCGTCCCTGAGGTGCTGCCACTCCTCCTCCACTTCCCTGGCGAAGGCCTCGATGCCCAGGGCCTTGACCAGGATCTTGATCCGCGCCTTGTACTTGTTGTCCCGCCGGCCGTAGCGGTTGTAGACCCGCAGCACCGCTTCGACATAGGACAGCAAGTGCTGCCAGGGCAGCCCGTCGCGGATCTGCAGGCCGAGGATCGGCGTGCGCCCCAGGCCGCCGCCGACTATCACCCGCAGGAGCATCTCGCCGTTGCGGGCACGGTAAAGATAGAGGCCGATGTCATGCATCATGATCGCCGCGCGGTCCTGCTTGGCCGAGCAGATGGCGATCTTGAACTTGCGCGGCAGGAACAGGAATTCCGGGTTGATGGTGGACCACTGGCGCAGGATCTCCGCCAGGGGGCGCGGGTCCAGGTATTCGTCGCCGGCCACCCCGGCAAAGGCTTCGGTGGTGATGTTGCGCACACAGTTGCCGGAAGTCTGGATGGCGTGCATCTCCACTTCGGCCAGGCGCTGCAGGATGTCCGGCACCTGGGCCAGCTCGATCCAGTTGAACTGCAGGTTCTGCCGGGTGGTGAAGTGGCCGTAGCCGCGGTCGAAGTCCCGGGCGATGCTGGCCAGGGTACGCATCTGCCGGGCGCTGAGGGTGCCGTAGGGAATCGCCACCCGCAGCATGTAGGCGTGCTTCTGCATATACAGGCCGTTCTGCAGGCGCAGGGGCAGGAACTCCTCCTCGCTCAGTTGGCCGCCCATGAAGCGCTCGACCTGGTCGCGAAACTGCGCCACCCGCTCAAGCACCAGGGCCCGGTCATAGTCGTCGTACTGATACATGTCCCTACCTCATCGAAGCTGATCGTGCTCTAAACGGCGCGTGTTGTGAGGGGGCGACTATGCGCGTACGGCGCAGAGCGTTACAGATTCAGGTAAAAACTAAAAAACCATATCAGCCAAGGCTGCACCACCGTAGGCATGAGGAAAATCTGATCCGTATTAATGTGGTTTTTCTGAGCCTGTTTTGTTTCCCCGCTGATTCCTACAGTGCACCCCGTGCCAGACCGGGTGGCCTGGCAAGACTTTGCAACCGTGGAAGCATTGACCATGAACTCAGCAACAATCGGACAGGCCTACAACTACAAGGTGGTTCGCCAATTCGTCGTCGCAACAGTGGTATGGGGCGTGATCGGCATGGCCATGGGGGTGTGGATTGCCTCGCAGCTGGTGTGGCCGGAGATGAACCTCGACCTGCCCTGGAGCACCTTCGGCCGGCTGCGGCCGCTGCACACCAGCCTGGTGATCTTCGGTTTCGCCGGCAGCGCGCAGTTCGCCGCCAGCTACTACGCGGTCCAGCGCACCTGCCAGGTGCGGCTGTACTCCGACACCCTGGCCGCCTTCACCTTCTGGGGCTGGCAGTCGGTGATCGTGATCATGCTGATCACCCTGCCCCTGGGCTACACCACCACCAAGGAATACGCCGAGATCGAATTCGCCGGCGCGGTGTGGATGGCGGTGGTCTGGGTCGCCTACGCGATTGTGTTCTTCACCACCGTGGTGCGGCGCAAGAGCCAGCACATCTACGTCGGCAACTGGTTCTTCGGCGCCTTCATCCTGGTGATCGCCATGCTCCACGTGGTCAACCACCTGTCGATCCCGGTGGACTGGTTCAAGTCCTACCCGGTGTATTCCGGGGCCACCGACGCGATGGTCCAGTGGTGGTACGGGCACAACGCCGTAGGCTTTTTCCTGACCACGGGCTTTCTCGGGATGATGTACTACTTCGTGCCCAAGCAAGTCGGGCGCCCGGTGTACTCCTATCGCCTGTCCATCGTGCACTTCTGGGCGCTGATCACCCTGTACATCTGGGCCGGCCCGCACCACCTGCACTACACCGCGCTGCCGGACTGGGCCCAGTCCCTGGGCATGGCCATGTCGCTGATCCTCCTGGCCCCGAGCTGGGGCGGCATGATCAACGGCATGATGACCCTCTCCGGGGCCTGGCATAAGCTGCGCACCGACCCGATCCTGCGCTTCTTGGTGCTGTCCCTGGCGTTCTACGGCATGTCCACCTTCGAGGGCCCGATGATGGCGATCAAGACCGTCAACGCCCTGTCCCACTACACCGACTGGACCATCGGCCACGTACACGCCGGTGCCCTGGGCTGGGTGGCGATGATCACCTTCGGGGCCATCTACCACATGGTGCCCAAGGTCTTCGGCCGCGAGCAGATGTACAGCGTGCCGCTGATCAACCTGCACTTCTGGCTCGCCACCATCGGCACCGTGCTGTACATCGCCTCGATGTGGGTCAATGGCATCACCCAGGGCCTGATGTGGCGCGCGGTGAACGAAGACGGCACCCTCACCTACTCCTTCGTCGAGGCCCTGGTGGCCAGCCATCCGGGGTTCGTGGTGCGTTTCGCCGGCGGCGTGTTCTTCCTCAGCGGCATGCTGCTGATGGCCTACAACACATGGCGCACCGTGCGCGTTGCCGATGAGCGCCTGGCGCTGAGCGACGCCCGGATCGCCTGACCCACCTGCCCCACGCCGGCCCCCGTGGCCGGCGTGTTGCGTTTCAGGGAGCCTGAAAACCCATGGATATACTGCTCAACCTGCTGGGGGTGGCGTTTCTCTACCTCTGCATCGAGTACTGCCTGCGTCACCAGAGTGCCAAGAGCCTGGACGACGCCAGCCTGATCCCCTTCGCCGACGACCCCGACGTAGCCCGCCGGGTGGAGCTGGCCACGGGCAAGAAAATCAACGCCGTGGCGCCGGAGGAAGCCAAGCCGGGTTGGATCAACCTGGATATGTAGAGCGCTTTGGCTGGCAAGCCAGCGCCAGCAATCCCCTGTAGGAGCCGGCTTGCCGGCGAAGGGGCCAGCACGCCTCGCGCAATCCCGGGCATCGCTTTCGCTGGCAAGCCAGCTCCTACAGTGGGGGTATTGGCCGGGTCAGGCGCGCTCGCGGGGGATCAGGCTCTGCAACTGAGCGGCGAGGAAATTGCCGTCAAAGGCAAAGACGTCAGGGTCCTTCAAGCCATTGGTCTTGCGCCATTGCCAGCCGCCCGAAGCCTCGCCGACCAGGGACACGCTGCCCAGCCGCGCCGCAGTCAGGCCAATCACCGCCAGGGAAATCTGCCCTTGGGGGCCCATCACATCCGGCACGAACTCCACCGGTTTGCCGGCGATATGGATGGTCAGCTTCTCGCTCTTGAAGGTCGAGACCTCCAGCGGCACCGCCGGGCTGAAGGCCACATAGGGCTCGCGCTGCAACGCCAGCAGGTCCGGCAGCAATACCGGCGCCAGCCAGTCTTCGATCTGCCCGAACAATTGATGAATGCGACGCGCCCAGACCACCGACTGGCTGTCGAACAGCTGCTTCTTGTGGGCTTCACTGGCCGCGTAGTGGCGCAGCATCTCGCCCAGTTGCTGGATATCGTCCATTGTGCTGTGTCCCTGGCTTCGACCTTTGAGAACAGCAGGTCGCCGGCCCTGAGCATGGCAGATGCCGGTGTCGGGCGTTGAGTTGTTTGCCCGCCGGCTCGCCGAGCCCTGTAGCTGCGCCCACCGATGATGATCCTGCGGGCCGCTGGCGACGATCACTGGCAAGGCATTACCAGGCAAAATCTACAGCGCAGTATCCGCCGCTCGGCGCTGAAACTGCAGCCGGTACTGACGCGGCGTCAGGCCGGTGGCTTGGCGCAAGGCGCTGCCCAGGTGGGACTGATGGGCAAAACCACAGTCCTGGGCAACCGCCGCCAGGGGCAGGTCCGTGTGCTCCAGCCGCCGCCGGGCCGCTTGCAGCCGCACCTCGGTGATCCAGGCATGGGGCGTGATGCCTACAGCACGACGAAAGTCGCGCAGCAGGCGCAGTTCGTTGTGGCCGTAGGTCAGGGCCAGTTGCGCCAGTGACAGGGGCCGGGCGTATTCATCGGCCATCTGTTGCAGCACCTGCCCCAGCTCCGGGGCCGGGGCTGGCGCTGCCCGCCCGGGCTGGGCCAGCCCCAGAAACGCCAGCGCGCATTGCTCCAGGGCCAGCTCATCGGCCTCGGGCGCCAGCAGCAGGCGCCTGGCTTCGCGCCCCAGGGCCAGGGCGCGGGCATGCCCCGGGCTCTGCATCCGGCGCTGGCCAGGAACCAGCGGCGGCGCGCCCTGCCAGCGCAGCAGCAGGTATTCGCCGCCCATGGCGGATTCGGAAAACACCTCAATGCCTGCGGGCGTCAGGGCCAGGGTGCCGGGCCAGGTATCGAAATCCTCGCGGCGGTCGGAGTCGATGGCATGCACCCCGCGCTGGCGTTCCAGGGTCACCCCCATGGTCTGCCACTGGGCCGGATCGCGGGCGCTGTAGGCCGCGGCCGGCAGCAGTTGCAGCAGCAGGCGGCCGTCCAGCAGGCGATGTTCGAGCACCTGGGGCATGTGAAATTTCCTGATAGATCGCCACCCGTGGCGGCGTGAAACTGAGGCTTACCCAACCGCACCACAGAGGAGTTGCCCATGCGCACCATCGGCCTGATCGGCGGCATGAGCTGGGAGTCCAGCGCCGAATACTATCGCCTGATCAATCAGCAGGTTCGCGATCGACTGGGGCCGCTGCGTTCAGCGCGGCTGTTAATGTACAGCGTCGACTTCGGGCCTGTCGAACAGGCCCAGCATGCCGGGCGCTGGGACGACGCGGCGGCGATCCTGGTGGAGGCAGCCCGGCGCCTGGAAGCCGGCGGCGCCGAATGCGTGGTGCTCTGCACCAACACCATGCACAAGGTCGCCGGGCAGATAGAGGCCGCCATTGGAGTGCCCTTTGTGCATATTGCCGACCCCGTGGTGCAGGCCGCCCAGGCAGCCGGCACCCTGAGCGTGGGGCTGCTGGGCACAGCCTTCACCATGGAGCAGGCGTTCCTCAAAGGCCGCCTGGAAGACCAGGGCCTGAAGGTGCTGGTGCCCGATGCAGCGCAGCGCCAGGCGGTGCACCGCATCATCTATGAGGAGCTGTGCGTGGGCGTTGTCAGCGAGAGCTCGCGGCGGCTGTACCAACACGTGATCGACGGGCTCCAGGCCCGTGGTGCCGAGGCGATCATCCTCGGCTGCACGGAAATCGGCCTGCTGCTCAAGCCCGAGCACAGCGCCCTGCCCCTGTTGGACACCACCGAATTGCATGCCCGGGCGGCGGTGGATTTCGCTTTGCTGGAGTGAACGTCAAGGCCCGCAGGGCCTTGCATGGCGATCGCCTGCCGAACCTCGGGCGGCCACAGGATCCCTGCCTCTGCTGCGGAGCCGATCGTCCGAACGCGGCCCGAGCCTGCGGCAGCGGCTACACGAACCCGGTCTCAACGACGCAAGCGCGCCATGCTCAGCACATCGACATAACCGCCGTCGCGTACGGCGTAGTCGCGCAGCTGGCCTTCGGTTTCGAAGCCGAACTTGCGGTACAGGCCAATGGCGGCCTGGTTGTCGGCATACACCGTCAACTCCACACGGCGCAGGTTCATCCAGTTGTCGGCCACCTCCAGCACGGCCGCCAGCAGGCGGCTGCCGATGCCCTGGCGTTGCCAGGCCGGGGATACGCCCATGCCGATATCGGCGCAATGGGCCCGGCGCACCCGCGCCACCTGCAGCAGGCTGCAACTGCCGATCACCGCACCCTGGTGCAGGGCAACCAGGGCCACCAGCCCCTCGTTTTCCTGCCCCAGCCCGACGCGCTTGCGCCACAACTCGCGGGACTGATAAGGCAGTTGCAGGGTCTGGGCCGCCACACTGGGTTCGCTGTACAGCGCCGTCAGGCCGTCGATATGGGCTTCGTTGCACCGCTCGATGACGATGGTGGGATGGGCGTTGGGCATGGCGAGGTCATCCTTGAAGTCGAAGTGGCCATCGAGTGTACGGGCATGCGCCTCTGGATGACGAGGGCAATGGTGCTCGTTCGCCGGCAAGGAACCGCCTCGCAGGCACCCCCGTAGGAGCTGGCTTGCCAGCGAAGGCGTTTCCGGAACCGGCGCAAGGTTTGCGGGCCCCTTCGCCGGCAAGCCGGCTCCTGCATGGAATAGCGGTGGGTGCCCCTGGTAGGAGCTGGCTTGCCAGCGAAGGCGTTTCCGGAACCGGCGCAGGGTTTGCGGGCCCCTTCGCCGGCAAGCCGGCTCCTGCATGGAATAGCGGTGGGTGCCCCTGGTAGGAGCTGGCTTGCCAGCGAAGGCGTTTCCGGAACCGGCGCAGGGCTGGCGGGCCCTTTCGCCGGCAAGCCGGCTCCTGCATGGAGTCGCGGTGGGTGCCCGCTCGTGGGCGTGGGGTGAATCTCTGCAAGAGCGGGCGGGTCCGTTCAGACAAACCAGTCCTGGCGTTCGCTGAAGGTGTTGAGGATCAGTTCCACCAGTTGCTGTACCTGCTCTTCATGCTCCAGCTGGGCATTGACCGCCAGCCAGGCGCGGCGCTGCATGCTTTCCTCGAACAGGCCCGGCAAGGCGGTGAGGCCGCGGTCGAAGCGGCTCATGTACTGCGGCAGCAGGCCAATGCAGGCGCTGCAGCGGATCATCTCCAGCATCAGTTCATAGGAATGCACCTGCACCACCCCGGCCAGGCGCTGTTCCACCAGGCTGTTCCAGGGCCGGAACGGCTCGATATGACGGTCGTGCTGCCACTGCACCAGCATGTAGTCCGCCAGGTCGTCCAGGCTGTCGGGGCGGGCCGCGACCCGGGAGTAGCGCTTGGCGATGTGCGGCAGGTAGTCGATGCGCGCCAGGGGCATGGGTTCGCGGGTGGCGAAGCTGGGGCCCGGCAGGGGTGAATCCTCGGCCGCCAGCCACAGCACCAGGTCGGCGCTCAGGGCCTGCAGGGACAGGTCGCTGTCGATGGAGATGATTTCCAGCCGGGCGCTGGCGTTGCGCCGCAGCAAGGCGATCAGGTCACGGCCAAGGATGTCGTGGAGGATGGTTTCCGCCACGGCCACGCGGATCAGGGGTTGCTCGATCACCGGCAGCCGCCGCTGGTGGGCCAGGGCAATCAGCTGGGCCTGCAGTTGCAGGCCTTCGCGGCTCAGGCTCAAGGCATTGCCCTGGTAGCAGAACAGCGAACGACGCAGGTGCTCCTCCAACTGCGCCAGTTGCTTGCGCAGCAGCGTGGCCTTGATATTCAGGCTGCGGGCCGCCTGCATGAAGCAGCCGCAACGGGCGCTGACCAGAAAATACTGGGCCACCGCAGGTTCGATGCCGGCGGCCAGGGCCAGCCAGGCTTCCCGGGGTTCCTGGGGCGCGGTGTATGGCGCAAAGCCCTGGAGTGGAGCGGGTTCGAGAAATGACATTGATGACTCCCTGTCTTGTTGAGTGTTGCTTCCTTGGCGGGCGAACGGCGGGGCCGTGAGATCGCCTTCGCTGGCAAGCCAGCTCCTACAGCTTGTCCTCCAGTACCTGGTTCAACACCGCGCCATCGATGCTCAGGGTCGCAGTGTTGAGCATGCCTTCCAGGTAGGCCTTGGCGATCTGCTCCTGGCGCTGGGCGCGCAGGGCCTGGGTCAGGCGATCACGCAGTTCGTCCAGGCTGGCGGTCCGTGCCGGCTGCTGTTCGGTGAGCTTGAGCACGTGGAAACCCGCCGCGCTCTGCACCACCTCGGACACCCCGCCCACCTTGAGCCGGGCCACCGCGCTGCGCACCTCCGGCAGCAGTTGCTGCAAGGGCTGCAGGCCGGAGTCGCCACCGCGCTGGGCGCTGTCCCGGTCCTGGGAGTACTGCGCCGCCAAGGCGGCAAACTCCCCCGGCGCGGCTTGGGCCTTGCGGCTCAGCTCCTGCGCCTGGCGGCGTACCTGCTCGGCCGCCTGGGGCTCGGCGACCCCGAGGAAGATCTGGCTGACCCGGTACAACGGCGGTGTCATCCACGCCGACTTGCCGCTGTCATAGGCCTGCTGCAACTCCGCCGGGCTGGGGTAGTCCGCCGGCACCTGGCTGACCGACTGCAGATAGTCGCGAAACACGATCTGTTCGGTGGCGGCGCGGGTCTGCTGCTCCACCTCCGGCCGCTGGCGCCAGCCCTGGGCATCGGCCTGCTCCAGCACGGCCTTTTCCGCCAGCCGTGAACGAATCCAGGCTTCCAGCGCCGGGCGATTGCCGCGCAATTGCCCCCGGGATTCCTCGGGCAGGCTGGCGAACAGGCGCTTGAGCTCCTCGGCCGCCACCTGCTGATTGCCCAGGCGCGCCACAGCGGGCGTAGACGCCACTTGTTGTTGCAGCAGGGTCGGGGCCGGCTGCTGCGCCGCCACCGGGTCATTGCCCGGGCGCAGGGCCAGGCCCAACGCCAGGCCGAGCAAGGTCAGTGCCCCGGCACCGACCACCAGGGTGGGCTTTTTCACAGGGTGGCCGCCTCTTCCCGGGGTTGGCTTTGCGCCGCCTGGGGCGCTTCGGCCTGCGCCTGCAACTGGGCCGCCTGCTGGCTGTATTCGCGCAGGTAGACGATGAACTCCTGCAGCAACCGATCCCACAGCTCCAGCTGGCTGCGCAGGTGGGTCTCGCCGACGCCGGCCACCACCACGTCCATCTCCATCACCAGGAATTCGCCCTGCAGCGACAGCCGGGCAAAGCGCCGCGAGGCGTTCCACAGCTCCGCCAGCCCGGCCGGCAATTCGCCCTGCACCCGCAGCGCGCAGCTGTAGGTGAAGTCCACGTAGTGCCCGGCTTCGCTGCCCGGGTTACCGAAGCGCACGGCGTAGCCGATGCCCTGGCTGGCGCTGAGCAGTTGCACGATGCCGTTCTGTTCGGTCTGGTTGACCCGGTAGCCGGCGCCTTGCAGCAGGTCGGTGAGGCTTTCGGTGGTGACGCTGTTAATCAAGGTCATGGTCATCTCTTCCCTGGTGATCAGTGGGTGCTCGCCGCCCGCGGGGCGTCGAACTGGGTCTGGTAAAGCTCGTCGCCAAAGCCCTGGGCCAGTTCCTCGAACTTGACCCGGGCGCTGCCGGCGAAGGGCTGGCGGATTTTCACCACCTCGGCCACGTCGATGTTTTCGTAGGCCGCCAGGATCTGCTTGGCGATGCCGTACATCTGCTGATTCTTGACCGCACATTGCTGCACTTGTGTGTCACGCTCGCTCAATTGCGCCTGCAACCTGGCCCGTTCGGCTTCCTTGCCCCGGGCCAGCACCAGCAGGTCCTCATAGGCCTTCTTGAACTTGCCCAGTTGCTCGCTGCTGGCGGCCGCCTGGGCCTGGGCCTGGCTGTGCAGGCTCTGCTGCTGGCCGGCCAACTGCTCTGCCACACCGCGGGTCTTGGCCAGCTCGGCCGTCAGTTGCTTGACCTGGGCCTGGGCCTCCCTGGCCGCGTTCTCGGCGGCGACCCGCGCCGCCGCGGCCTGGGCCTGTTCGCTTTGCAGGGCCTGCAACTGCTGGGTGGTGCTGCGCAACTGGGTGCGCAGGCGCTCCTCCATGCCTTCGGCGCTGGCGCCGACACTGGCCAGCACGCCCCAGACCAGCAACAGGCTCGCCACCCCTGCCCTCGCTCGGCTGTTCATAACCTTCCTCCTGATGCTTAGAAGCGCGTGTTGAGTTCAAGCTGCATCACGTCCACCTCATAGCGCGGCCCGTAGACTTCCGAGGCGCTCATGTAGCGGGCCGTGGCATAGATGTTCTTGTCGATGCCGTAGTTGCCGCCCAGGAAATAGCCCTTGGCGTTGGTGCCCCCCAGGTGGAACGAGGAGTCGTTGAAGCCGTCGGGCAAGGCGTCGGGCTGGATGTACTTGTAGCCAGCCAGCAGGTTCCAGTCCCCGGCCTTCTTCATTTCCAGGGCGTTGCCCAGGGTGAACTGCACCATCAGCGCATTGCCGCCGCTTTCGAACTGGCCCTGGCTGTTGATGTTGTTGACGATCTCGCCCTCGCTGCGCTTGAGCATCTCGCCCTTGTCGTAGGCCAGGTTGCGAATGAAGTTGGTCTGGCTGCGCAGGCGCAGGTCGTCCGGCAATTCGGTGTCCCAGGCCAGGTTCAGGTCGAGCACGTCGAACTTCGAGGCCAGGCCGACGAACTGCGGCTGCGGGGTCAGGCCCGGGGTGGCCGGGTTGGGGGTGATGTCGCGCAGCAGGAACACGCTGTTGCCCTTCTGCATGAAGGCTACGCGCGAGCCGTCGGTGTCGCAGCCCGGGGCCCCGGCCCAGGGCGCGCAAGGGCTGGAGCGCTGGCCCTCGATGTCATCGAAGCGATAGTAGGCCAAGGCGCCCTTGAGGCTGTTGCTGCGGTTGATCTTCCAGTTGGCGCCGACCTGCCCGCCGAACAGCCACTTGGTGTCGCTCTCGTTCTTGTCGAAACCGTTGCTGGTAGCGGTGTCGTTGGTGTACTCCACCGGGAAAGCGCCGAGGGTGCCGAACAGGCCCCAGTCGCTGCTCAGCTTGTGGTTGAAGATCGCCGCCACGCCGTCGAAATTGAGGTCGTTGGAGTACAGCATGTCGGTTGCATAGAACGGGTTGGCGATCCGCCCGCCGGTCAGGGTCAGGTCCTGGGTGGCCTTCCAGGTCAGGTAGCCCTGGTCGAGCCAGATGTCCTTCTTGCCAAAGCCGCCGCCCAGGGTCTGGGTGGTGGACACCGGATTGTTGTCCGAGCCGGTGCCGATGCGGATGCCGGCGGTCCATTCCGGCGAGATCACCGCCTTCATCCCCAGGCGTGCCCGCAGGCGGAACAGGTTGTCGCGGTCCTCGCGGGTATTGAGCAGCGGCGGCAGCTTGCTGTTGGTGTCCTTGTTGACGTCGTAGGGCCCACTGTCGTTGAGCTTGGCGTAGTCGACGATCTCGTTGCTGTTGTTGTCGGCGAAGAACCGCGACTCGTCGCGCAGGCGGATGTCGCCGTCGAAGCTGATGCGCGAGATCCAGTCCGGGAAGGTGTTGGGCTGGGCCCAGTTTTCCTGCTTGGCGGTGGCCATGACCTCGGCCTTGACCTGATCGCGGATCTGGTCGCGGACGATGGCCGGCACGTATTGCACCCGCACATCACCGGGCGCCGCAGCCGGGCCGGTTGCCGCCACGGCGGTGGCCGCGCGGGCCTGCTGGGCTTCTTTCTCGGCCTGGGCGATCAGCCCGTCGGCCTGCTCCTGCTTCAATACCCCCTGCTGCACCAACAGACGGATCAGGTTGATCGTGGCGTTCTCCGAGGGCGCGGCCGCGGCGGCCGTGGCCTGGCCGGCCAAGGTCAGGGCGACCATGCCGAGCGCCAGAGTCAATCGATTCACGGTGGAAATCATCTGCACACAACTCCTGTAGAAACTGCAAATAGGGGTTCGCTCATTCCGGTCGCCGGCCCTTGAGGGACAGGCGTACCGGCAAAGTCAGGGAGGCCGGCATGCGCTCTTTCAGGCGCGGCGTGGCCCGCAGTGCCGCCAGCACTTGCTGGTCGGTCTCGGGGTTGCCACTGGAGCCGGCCAGCTCGGCGCGGGTCACCTGCCCATCGGCGCCCAGCCACAGGTCCACCTGCAAGGCATAGGCTTTCTTGCGCAACTCCGGGTCTTCGCGCAGCGCGCGCTGGAAGGTCGCCGCCAGGTACTGCTTGTAGGTCCCGGTGCCCAGCCCGCCACCACCGGCGCCGGCCATGCCGCCGCCCTTGCCGGCACCGACGTTGAAGCCGTCGTTGCCGGACTGGGCGTCGCCATCGATCTGCATCGGGTTGGCCAGATCGTCCGCCGGCGATGGCGGTGCTTCCTCCTCCGGCTTGACCTCCTCGGGGGTGGGCGTGGGTTCGGGCTCCGGGATCTTTTCTTCCACCGGCTCCGGCTCCTTGGGTTTCTCCGGCGGCGGTGGGGGTGGAGGCGGCGGAGGCGGCAGCGGGATGATGGTCGGCACCTTCGGCGCTTCCCGGCGCACCCCGGCCATGTCATTGGCCCACTGCCACAGCAGCCAGGCCGCCACGGCACCCAGCAGCAGCCCCGCGCCCCACTTGAGCAGGCGCAGGGCGCGCGGCTTGTTCTGTACCGGCGGCAGCTCGAACGGTTGATGTGCGCTCATGGCTCAGCCCTGGCTCGGTTTGCCGGTGACCAGGCCGACCTGGGACAACTCCAGGCGGCGCAGCAGGTCGAGGACTTCGATGACCTTCTGGTACTGCACCGTGGCATCGCCACGGACGATGATCGGGAAGTCCGGGTTCTGCGCCTTCTCGATGCGCAGGCGCTCTTCCAGCTCGCCCAGGGTCACCGGGTAGGCGTCGAGGAACACCTGGCCGCCATCGTTCACCGAAATGGCCTTGGTCTTGGCCTCGGAGAGCGACACCGAGGCACTGGCCTTGGGCAAGTGGATCTGGATGCCCGAGACCTGGGCGGTGGCGGTGAGGATGAACATCACCAGCACCACCATCAGCACGTCCACCAGGGGCGTGATGTTGATGCTGTCGACGGCGGCATCGTCTTCGTCGTCATGGGAGGCATTCACGGAAGCCATGGCAGTTCTCCTCAGGCCGGAACCGACGCGTTGCTGTGGCTGACCCGCCAGTGGGCGTTTTCGCTGTGCTGGCTCTCGCCATGCAGCTCCGCCAGCCGGGTGATGAACTCGTCGACGAACACCCGCATGTCGGCGCCGACTTCCTTGTTGCGGGTGATCAGGCGGTTGTAGCCAAACAGCGCCGGGATCGCGACGAACAGGCCCATGGCGGTGGCCAGCAGGGCCGCGGCCATGCCCGGGGCGATGGCGTTGATGTTGACGTCACCGGCCATGGCGGTGCCGAGGAACACCACCATGATCCCCAGCACCGTGCCCAACAGGCCGATGTAGGGGCCGCCGGCAATGGCGTTGGACAGGGTCGAGAGCTTGGAACTCAGCTGCTGGTTTTCCCGGGTGCGCACGCCATCCATGGAGCAGCGGATGGCCTCGATGGTGGCCGCCGACACCGACGAGGTATCGGCGCCCTGCTCGCGGCGGGTGCGGATCTCTTTCACCGCCACCAGGTACAGGCGCCACAGCGAGGAGTGCTCCAGGCGACTGGCCAGGACCTGATCGTCGGCGAACATCTCCAGGCGGGTGCCGACCTTGGCGAACTGCTCGCGGAACAGCGCATTGGCAGCGCTGACCCGGCTGACCATGCGGTTCTTGCGCAGCATGATCACCCAGGACTGGATCATCATCCCCACCAGCACCAGGATGATCACCCAGGCATCCACCGGCACCGCCTTGAGCAGGAAACCCAGGCTGCCGAAACCGAAGCCCGACTGTTCTTCATCGACGCCATAGGCCACCAGCTTCGACTCCGCGCCCTGGGCGCTGGCATCGGCCAGGATCAGCGCCGCCGGACGCGCCACCTTGGACAGGCGCAGCTCGTCCAGGGCCCCGGTGAAGGGCTGGAAGTGACTGGCCTCGGCCCCGGCGGCCGCTGGCAAGTCGGCGCCGATGGCCAACGGCGAATTGAAGGTTGGAATGGCTTGGGCCAGACTCGCGGTTTCGCGGCCATTGACATACAGCGCCAGTCGGCTGCCCTCGCCGCTCAGGGCCAGGTGCTGCCACTGCCCCGGGTTCAGCGGCTGGGTGGAGGCAGCGCGCTGGCCGTCCACTTCAACAAAGGGCATGCCCTGGTTGATGCCGATCAGCAGGCTGCCGGCACCTTCGCGGCGAGCCAGCAGCAATTGTTCGCCGCTGGCCTGGTCCAGGCGTACCCAGGCGCTGAAGGTGAAGGCGCCGCCGGCGTTGTGCTGCAGCGACGGGCTGGCCGGCAGCAACAGCGGCTGGCCGCTGAACTGCAGGGCCCGGCCGATCACCCCGTCGATCGCCGCGCCGGTGGCGTTCTGCGCGGTGTTGCCGTAGGCGGTGGTGTCTTTGGCCGGGGTGCCGTTGCTGCCGTCGAAGTGGTAGATCGCGGTGTAGCTGGGGTCGAAGGTCAGTTGGCCATTGGCCGTGCTCGGGGCCTTCTGGTTGCCGTAGTACATCCAGATGTCCTGGCGCTGGCCGCCCTCGACCTTGGGCACATCGACCCAGATCAGCGCCATGCCCATCAGCGGGTCGAAGCTTTCGATCTGGTGGTTGAGCACGGTCTTGTCATCGGCGGCGACAAAGCGCAGGTCGGCGCCGTCTTCCTTGACCCCGTCGAAAGTGAAGTTGCCGGTGTGCAGGCGCACCAGCAGCGCGGTGCGGCCCAGGGCCTCGTTGATGGCCGCGCCTTGCGGGGTGGTGTCCACGCTGATCTGCTTGCGGTAATGCCAGTCGTCCTGCCACCAGGCATGGGCCGTGGCCGGGAGCACGAAGCCCAGGCAGATCAACAGGCTCAGGAATAAGCGTTGCATGTGAAGGGTCTCCGTAAAAAGTCAGAACGTCGCTTGCACGCTGAAGTGCAGGCGCGGGTCGTATTTCTGGGTGTTGGGGCCGTCTTTGAGCGGGTAGCCCCAGTCCAGGCTGCCGGACAGCCACTTGCTCAAACTGGCGCGGGTGCCCAGGCCGACACTGGCCAGGCTGTATTCGTCCTCCTGCTCGGGCAGCGGGTCGTGCAGGGACAGGTGCGCGCCTTCGGCAAAGGCGTAGAAGCGCCACTCCTGCACGTAGCTGCCGAGGAACTTGGCCAAAGACGGCGTGCGCAGCTCCTGGGAAAACAGGTAGCCCTCGTCCCCGGTGCGCTCGGCGGCCAGGTAGCCGCGCACCGAGGTGGCGCCGCCGGCGGAATACTGCTCGTTGGACACCAGGGGCCCCGAGGCCAGCTGGAAGGCGGTCTTGGACGCCGACTGCCAATCGTTGGCGAAGGTGTAGGTGAAACTCAGGTCGCCCTTGAGCACCGAGAAACTGGCGCTGGCCTCGTCGCGCTTGTAGTGAAACTCCTCGGCGTCACTGCCGTAGCCGAAGAAGCGCCGGGTGCCGACGATCAGGTTCAGGCCCAGGCCCAGCTGGGCTTTCTCGCTGTAGCGATAGCCGTTGTAGCCAAAGGTCACCGGGGCGTACTTCAACGGAATCTGGTCGCTGCTGCGGCCAAAGCGCATCTCTTCGTCGAAGTCCTTGAAATCCACACCCACCGACAGCGAGTTGGCCCAGTTGCCCGCGGCGGGCAAGGTGTAGATCGCCGAAACCCCGTAGGAATGGCCCTTGCCCAGCACGTTGCTGCCGCCGATGGTGGCGATGTTGCTGTCGGACTGGTAGCCGGAGAACTGCAAGGCCCAGCGATCGCTCAGCGGCGCGGTGTAGGAACCGGACCAGACCTTGGCGTTGTCGGTGTCCTGGGGCGCGGTGAAATAGGTCAGGGAAATGCTGTGGCCCAACTGCCAGAGGTTGTCGTAGCCGACGTTGACCACAGTGCGCAGCTTCTCGGTGTCGGCGCTGTAGTCGTTGTTCAGGCCGACACTGGCGTGCCAGGGATTCTGGTCTTCCACTTGCAGGTCCACGTCCATGGTCCCCGGGCGCTGGCCTTCACGCACCAGCGGCATGACCTGGCGCCCGGCGCCGCGATTGAGCCCGGCCAGCTGGCTTTGCACCGTGGCAAAGTCCGGTACCTCGCCTTCTTTCAGCGCCGGCACCTGGTCGCGGATCTCCACCGGCGAATAATGCTTGGCCCCCACCACCCGCACCCGACCGACCTTGGTTTCACTGACCTGCAGATAAACGATACCGTCCTCGACCTTCTGCTCCGGCAGCTCGACGAACACCGACTGGTAGCCGCGCTCCTGATAGACCTTCTGCAGCGCATCCCGGGCGCCTTCGATATCGGCCAGGGCCTTCTGCGGGCCAAGGAAGGGATACACCGCCTCCTCGATGGCCCGGGCATCGAGCACCGTATTGCCACGCACGAAGTACTCATTGACGTCCACCAACCGCGCCGCCGCCGAGGCTTCGACCGGGGCCGGCTCGCCCTCCTCGGCCTGCACCGCCGGCACCAGCGCCGCCAGTGCCAACCAACCGCACAACGGCCACCAGCGCCCGCCACTGCCGGGTCGCCCTGATTTGCCCAGATGCTCCACACCGCCCCCTAGAAGTCTGAAAATTGGCGCGCACGCGCGCATTGCCGTCGCCGTCTGCACAGCGTTTGGCCGATTCAATTGCTGGTGATCGAGGTGTTTTCGTGGCGAGCCAGCCAGGTGTGCAACAGCGCGAAGTTCAACGAGAACTCGGGCATTTGCAGCAAGGCACCGCAGAACACTTCACCGATGATTTTCTGGATCAACTGCACCGCCCGCGGGTTGTTCAACAGCGTGGCGATATCGCGACTGAGGACACTGAAGCTCCAGACCTTCTGGTTCAGATCGAGACCGACGAACCAACGGAACAACAGGTTGTAACTGAGCTGTTCATACAGCTGCTGCTCGCTGGGCACCGAATACAGCAACTGCAGCAACAGAATGTGCATCACCGTACGCGGCGCGATCAGCATGCCGGGCTCGGCATTGAGGCCCTGGAGCAGATCGCGGTGCTGATCCAGCAACTCATCGATCTGCGGGCGCAGCAGCACCAGCGAATGCCCCGGCGGGATATAGCTGGCCACCTCCTTCAAGGCGCCCTGCCAATCATCCTGGGACACGATCCAGACCCACGGCGCCCCGTAGCGATAGACCGACACCGGCTTCTTGCGCGCGGCCTCGACAATCTTCGACAGCCGTTGATCCAGCTCCTGCATGCCCACTTTCGAGTAGCGTTCCATAGTCCCCATAGCCTCACTCCCGGCGTCCCGCCTCGGCTTAAAAAAGTGGCCTGGCGGCCCCCTCAAGCGCGTTACATACCCAAGACGCGCGTGGCCATGTGCTACCGAACTTTTGTCATAAAAGCTTCATTCACGAGAGCAACGCGCGAACGTTGTAGGAGCCGGCTTGCCGGCGAAGACAGCCACCAGTGCAGCGCTGGGCTGTCGTTATTCCGCGCACGACCAGACCGCCCTCTTCGCCGGCAAGCCGGCTCCTACGAGAGGGAATTGTTGTGCTGGAGAAGGCTTAAAAATGCGCCGCCCGGACGGGCGCGCCGTTTGCCGTGGCTCTGGCTTTGGCTCTGGCTTTTGATCTTGATCTTCAAGCCCCTTCCCAGCCGGCCGAACGCAGGCGTTGCGTAGGGGGCAGCTCGGCAAGGATGCCGAGCTAGCCGCCACCCGGCCATGGATGGCCGGTTGGCGGCGGCCCCCGGAGCAATGCCGGAGAGAGGGCACCCCGAGCCCTAGCGAGGGGCCCATGGAGGGGCAAGCCCTTTTGGTTACTTTTACGGCGTTTGGTAAAAGTGACTCGCTGTAAGAGCGAAACCGCCAGCGGCCGCACCCGCAGGAATGGATATGTACCCCCAACAACCCAGAAAGACTGGCCGGCTCTCAGGCCGCCAAGTCCCCTCCGCAATCCTACAAAACTTGCAGAATCGCCTGACTATCCACCCCAATCCACAGAGACTATGGTTCCTCACTCACCCAACCGGTGATCAGGTTTGGCGACCTGGAATTAACCAACAAGCAACCACGTTCACAGCGCTCATCGCCCAGCAACCCCGCTGACGACAACCCTCTGAACACGGCTAAAGAGAACGGCCTCAAAGGACCGCCTGTTCAATATTGGTTAATACGGAGCCTTACCCATGACTGAGCAATACATCCCCATCACCGGCATCGACTGCCTGATCCCCTGCCTGTTTATAGACAAGACCGCACCATTGGACGTGCTGCACGCCAACGGTGCCGCACGTTTACTGGCCGTGACTCAACTGCTGGAAAGCCTCTCCCGCGCAGAGTTCAAGAGTGCTGACGACACCGATCTGCAACATATCTCCAACGCAGCGGCGATTCTGCTGCGTGACAGTTGCGACATGTTGGGAGTGCTGGGCTGGCGCCTTCAAGCCTGACGCCTGGGCGCTCCGCGCTGCTTGGTAGCGCGGAGCGTTTCAAATGGGGTCTTGGACTTTTTAGGGGGGAAAAGTCTTTTAAAAGTGGCTGCAATCGGCCAGAAGCAGCGCTTCACGACATGCCGCTATAACTCTGATGTAGCTTGGATTTCATTCTATGCTAAGAACATGCACACCGGGCTTGTGCCAGAGAATGGTATGGGCGCTGGGAAAGCGGTCTAGTAGGTCATGCCTTCGGCTCAGGTTTCCTCGCAGTTCTCGTCAACCTCATAGGCAAACAGTTTTGGCAGCGAAGCATTCGGATCGTGATCATGCATGGCGCCTCTGCGGATCAATTCAATGTTGCTATCACCGAAGCCAGCCTGCGGGGGCTTTGAGTTCGATAGTGCTATCTCGACATCGCGCACTTAGCCCCTGAATTCGCTTGGGGTTATTGAATTCAACGCTGTTACCAATTCGATTTCGGCATCAGAAGATGGGGTCGGAATTATCGCAACGATTGGATGTTGACCACGGTACGTTTACAGGAGTAAACGATATGAGTTCGGCTCGGCATGACTACCAGCAATTCCTAGCTTGGCTTCATGTTCCAGAACGCGGTGCTACCGAAGACACTCGACGGTTTGCAAATCTGGTCGACCAAAATTTCGACACTGTAGCCGCGAACTCGCGCGCTCTGAGCCGCCGATCGGTGGTATTGGCTGCTAAGGCTAGAGAGTCTCTGCTCAAGACAGATTTCACGCCTCCCGCAGTTGCTGGGGCGGTTACTGTTGGCCAGTGGGCGTGGAGCGCATTGGATCGTCTAACCGTGGGCCCTTTTCGTGGCTTCCGAGTGGCTGAGACGTTCATTTTTCCTCAACGAATTACCATGTTCTACGGCCCCAATGGCAGCGGCAAAACGAGCCTCTGCGAAGCGTTAGAGCTGGCACTGTTGGGGGCCGTAGATGAGGCGTCGGCTAAGCGAATCCCTCCTCAGCGCTATTTCGCGAACCTTCACGAAAATAGGTATGAAGCCCCCGTCCTCGCTGCGCGAGGCGCGGACGGTCAGGTGTCGACAGTGCAAGCGGACTCAGAAGCCTATCGATTCTGCTTCGTTGAGAAAAACCGCATAGATAACTTTTCGCGAATTGCTGCTAAGAGCGCAGGCGAAAAGAAGGATCTGATAGCGGCCCTGTTTGGTATGGAGCAGTTCCATGACTTCGTCACTAACTTCAACGAGTCGATGGACCAGCAGCTCGACCTAGTTGCGATCAAACAGCAAGAGTTGGAAACACAGCGTGCAGCGCTGCAGCGCGATCAAGCGACAATAAATGGCGAGCTCCAAGCAGTTCAGGCAATCGCGCAAGAGGAAGCTGCCTATGCCGGAGCTTATGCTGCCGGCCTTTCGTACCAGCAGCTTCTTGAACTCATTGGCAACGATGCAGCTCCAGGTCGTCTGCATTACCTCAATGCGCAACTGGATGGGCCAACACCAGGTGTTTATGGCGTCAGCAACAACGCGTTAGCTATGGCATATCAGGCTGCTGATCGTGAGCAGGAGCGGCTTGAGGATGTGGACAAAAGGCTCACTGCAAAGACTGGTGAGACCTCCTTCCAAAATCTGTACAACGCGGTTCTTGGCCTACAAGCCTTGTCGCCCGATAACTGCCCCGCTTGTGGGACGCCAATCAATGGTGACCATCACGTTGTACGTGACCCATACGTGCAGGCACGTAACGGTCTGGCTCAGCTTCAAGAGCTCGCCAACTTGCAGGCTGAAAAAAACACAGTGCGAGGCGAATGGGAACGTACTTCCCGAGGTTTGGAGGGGCTTTTAACTGCCTTCGGTCAGCGAGTTAGTGCCCACCCTGATCATGTAGATGACAGGTTGCGATATCTCGCGTCACCTGGTGCTGACCACAGTACTGCCTGGTGGAAAGCGAGCTATGTAAAACAAGGCGATACGCCTTCGATGGCGCAACGAATCGTCGACTTAGCAACCGAGTGCGAAAGGATTGATGCTCAGACAAACCAGGCACTGGCAGATCGCGCGGCACTGGCACATGAGCGCACTCGACTCGTTCAGGCAGCGCAAGCTGTAGCTGGTTTTCAAACACGCCGCGCTGAGGTGGCCCGACTAGTTGGCATAGCTAGACAGACAATTGCCAACTTTGACCAAGCAAACGCAGCACTCATCGATGCAGTGCAGCAAGAGGCAGCGCATCTAGCACTCGGTCTACGCATTAAAGCGGCCTACGACGAATTCTTGAGGCTACTCAGGCAGTTCAGATCAGAGCTTCCCGGTGCGCTCATAGCGGGGCTTAACACTGTCGCTCTGGAGATCTACAACGAATTCAATAGACGCGATCATGAGGGCGACAAACTAGCGGCACTTTATCTGCCGACCAACGAAGACGAGCGCATCGGACTGGCGTTTCGCGCAGCTCCAGAGACCAGGGTAGATGCGTTGCACGTCCTCAGCGAGGGGCATGTTCGTTGCCTGGGTGTGGCAATCCTTCTTGCAAAGGCACTGCATATTCAGGCGCCGACGATCATCTTTGATGATGCGATCAACGCGATTGACACCGAGCACCGTGAAGGCATCAGAGAGGCGATTTTCCAGAGCTATCGCTTCGCAGCAACTCAAATTATCGTCACGTGCCACAGCAGCGAATTCATCAAGGATCTGCAGAATCATGTCGAGAAAGGCCAATGGACGGCCTACTACTTCATGCCTCACATCGGGGATCACCGACCGCAAGTAAAAGGTAACGAGATCACCTTCAACTACCTGGAGCAGGCCCGTGCCGCCTTGGACATTGGTGATTGGCGCAATGCTTTGGGTGCTTCTAGGCAGGCCCTGGAGATGCTCACGGACAAGATTTGGAAGTGGCTAGGCAAGAACGATCTCGGTGTAATAACCCTGCCGTTAGCTGGCCGAGGGGCGGATCCAAATCTGAGAAATCTCTGCGAGGCTTTGAAAAAACGGCTCGAAGACGCCAGAACATTTGTGCATCAGGACAAGCCAGTCCTCGTTCAAGGGCTTGGTGACGTCATAGGTGTTCCGGTTCAATCGAACGTATGGACGTATTTAAACAAAGGAGTCCACGAGGAGGCTGACAGAGATGACTACGATCCGAACCTCGTCCGCACCATTGTGGAGACCCTTGAAAGGATGAATCAGCTTCGGCTTGGCTCAATGCCTGTTGCTATCGCTGGAGCCGCCCAGGCGGCAGTTACGCAAGCGGTCGCTGACGCGGTCAATCCGCGATAACTGTCCTCAGCCATCAGTGACCCTGCGGCACTTAAGAATGAAGAGCTAGGCTCTTCCAGTGCTGTCGACGACCTCCGGGAGTTGCATATGGAATGCTTCAGAGTCGACGAAAGCGGCTATACCGGATTTGACCTGCTAAATCTTGAGCAGAGGTTTCAAGGGGCCGCGGCCATTGCCATTGATGACGATCAGGCCCGACGCTTGATCCAAGAGCACTTTCCTAAGTTACAAGCGGAAGAGCTCAAGTACCGGGCTCTGTCACGCCGGTCAGCCAATCACCCACGGCTTCTGGCGTTAATGCGCGATGTCCTGACCCATCACAAGTGTGTTACGTACGTTTGTGACAAGCGATTTCTGCTGCTACTGATGTTTCTGGATTACGCGGTTGAGCCGTACTACTACGAGCGCGGATGCGACTTTTATAAGGATGGTCAGAACTATGCGCTCGGGTCGCTGCTTTATGTGGCGGGCCCCACTCTTCTAGGAGAGGCAGCCTTTGAGCAGTTGCTCTTTTTTTTCCAACGCGCCGTAAAGGAAAAAAGCCCAGCAGCACTAGCTGACCTCGTAGCAGCTGCTCGCGCCACGCGCTGGCAGGAACTACCAGAGGCGTTGGGGCCTTTGGCGAAGTATGCCGCGCCGGAATGCCTTCAAGCGATCGCCACATCAGGTGTCACCACTGACGCCGCTTTTGTGGTGTTGCAATCGCTGATAAGCCGGATGGAAGTCATAGCTGATGGTCCCTACTTGGTTGAACATGATCAGTCCAAGAACCTGCTCACTTACCATGACTTGCTGCTGCGCTTTATTAATCACAAGGACGAGGTCACATTTCGCCAATCGGAGATCGCGAGCCTCACCTTTCCACTCAAGCTCCAGTCAGTGACGCAAGTCGACTCAAGGAGCAGTCCTGCAGTACAGCTGGCGGACGTAATGATTGGTGCTGCCATTGAGGCGACTAACACGCTTACGGGACAACGCGCCGGAGGGTTGAATCCTCATGATGTTATGTCCCTCTATGCGGATCATCAGATAATCCACATGCTGCCTTCGACTGACTTCGAAGGGCAGAAACGTTTCCGCCAGGGTACGCAGGCCAATGAGGTCATAGATTATTTTGGCAAAAAACTCAGTAAGCCCTAAGTGATATTCCGCTTCGGGTGGAAAGCTATCTTCATTAGACGGCTGCTTTTGGCCGGTTCCTGCCCTCCGTGAAAGGCAGCTTTGGGAGACTCTGTACGAAAACCCGGAACTCCAATCATGGCCCCTCGTTGGCTCAGTTTTTGTAGAGCCCCTACTCCTCTACAAGAAGGAGTTCTGCAATTGCAAAGCCTTACGAGTTCTCGGATGAGACCTGGTACAGGGTTGCCGATCTCTTCGAACCCCAAAGTGGGCCATGCACACGCCCGTAGCGCAGGTCGACGACCACTGTCTTGATGCACATGTTCGCGGAATCTGCCCTCGCCAGTGGCCCATTCCTACCCTGCCGGCGTCATCTGGACCGCTACACAACGCCCTTTAGTTCGCACCTTCTCCACCAATCGCGCTCTGTTGACGAACACATTGATTTCGCAACTGCCTGAGTGCTGCACGTCTTCCCAGTATTCTGCGTGCACAAGTTGCCCGTTCTGCGGCCCCGTGTAAGTACCCGCTGCTTCACGTGAAGCATAGCTACTGTCACGTACATATCTGAGCACGACCATATCTTCCTTCGGCGCCACCATGATCTGCCTTGGCACGCCGAAGAAGTCGATCAGTTCGCCTACCGGGCGATCTTTCCAGGCACTGCTGGCCGACAATGATGCACAGCCACTGAGCAAGGTGGCGAGCAGGGCCAACATAAACAATCGGTTCATAAGGTCTTCTCCCTGAAGGCCGCGTTACTTGGCAGACATCTGCGCGAACCCTTCATCTATCTTCTGCATGATGGCCGCCTTGGCCGCCTCGCGGTTCAATATCTCGAAGAAATGCGGACCTGCCTGGCTCATTTGCGACGCGGGCATCACACCCAAGTGCTCCATCTTCTTGGCTTGGCGTTCAGTCGGCTTACAGACAAAGTCACGGCTTTGTGCCAGCCAGGCGTCAGGTTTGCTCTGCCACTGGCTGGAATACTTCGCATTGCGAAATTCATTGAACACGCTGTGGAAATCCGCCGCATCCATGATGCGCACGCGGTTCTTCGCACAATCGATTTCGACATTGTAAGAGGTGAAGTTGGGTTTATCGGGCTCTTCGTAAAGTTGATAGACACCCAATGATTTCGCGCCACCTGGACGATTGATGATGTGAGTGGGGTCGCCGTCTGCGATGAACACCTGATTCTTGCCCAAGGCACCCTGGTAGTGAACGACCCAGAAGTCGCCCTTCAGCACTTCGCTCGCCTGGGCAGCGAGGGCACTACACAGTAATGCGGCAGGCAAAAGCTGCCTTGTAAAAGCGATCATGGGGGCGCTCCTTTGCCGTTATTTTTGAAGGCAATAGCTTCGCACCCTGAACATGTAGCAAAGAACTATCTAGCACATCCGTCCTATGCCTTTGACGAAAACAGCAGTTGCAAGCCACCCATGGGGCAAGCCAGCGGAACCATCGTTGCGCCGTCAGGTGGGCCACGGCGTTGGCCCTGGTGGCCGAGGAACGTCCGCAAGTGACCACGAGCATTTTCGCGGACAAAAACAAGCGAAGTGCAATCTGCCAGACCGTCTTACTTTTTAAATTCCACCCTATATATGTTCCAGGTACTCCAAGAGAACCTCTCCGCCGATATAAGGGCCGTCATCACTGCAATCCATTGCCGGCTCGTCAAAATCAATCCATACACTGGTAATAATCCTGTCTTTTCCAGCCATAGTTCGTTGAGTGCTAGATAACTCCACTTCACCACCCAAGGCTTCCTTTACATATTCTGGGGGTAACGAAACCACTCCAACCCCGCCATTCGGCCACCACACGTGGGGCTTAACTTTTACCCTGTCACCGTCATTGAATTTCATTTATTTACTCACCCGTTCTCAAACCGCCAAGCCCCATAATGCAATCCTACAAAACTTACAGACGCGTCTGACTTGTCCCCTCCGGGACCCAATGCCCATAGTCTCTCTCGGTTCGCCAACCCGCGTTTCGAGCGCATCTCGCGCACCGAAAAAATGCTGACGACACCAACCGGCAGCACATCACCCAGGTCGCTGAAATTACTCTGCGCGACGGTCGCAACTTGCTGGAGGAATAGCCCGGATGGCCCCCTCGCAAGGTGGAACCATTAAGTCTCAAGCTGTCGACAAACCGCAGTTGTGAAAAAACACAACCAGAGTAGCATTGGCTCGAAGACAGGGAAGCCTATGGACATTCTCACGCCATCACGTTTTACCGATGCTGCGATTTTGTATCCGAACGACAAGGCCGGGCTTGATCGTTGCCTGCGGATTTTGAGGATGGCACGCCCAAAAGGATTCGCAGACCTGCAAAAGCTTTTCGGTACGCAGGGGATCGACTTGTTCAAACCGAGAGCCGCAGCGAACTGGGTCGTGATCGACGTAGGCGGCAACAATCTCAGGGTGATCGGCGGCGTCAACTACACCCGACAGAAGTTTTACGTCAAACACATCTACACACATGCCGACTACGACCTTGCCAACGCCTGGTATGCAAGCAACCAAGGGGTAAAACGATGAGCGAAGCCCGAAACGAACTTCAAACCGTGATCGCAACGCTTGGCGAACTACACGCGGTACTGGAGCGCCTGCGTGGTGAGTTTGTGCACGGCATCAAGACCCCCGCCGACTATGAGCGTGCGACCAACCTGCTTGATGAACTCACTGACGGGCGCGAGCTGAGCAAGATCGAAGAGAAAATTCTTGTCGAACTTGAGGATGAAATCCTGGCCTACCAGCGCCACTCCGAGCAGTTTCGCGAATCGAACGCTGCATTTGAGGCGACCTGCACCCCCGTGCAGTTGATCAAGGATCTGATGGAAACGCTCGGGCTCACGGGCTCTGACCTCCCTGAAATTGGCGATAAAACAGCGGTGTCCAAGGTACTCAGTGGAGATCGCCCCATCAGTCACAAGATGGCATACGCGCTGGCAGAGCGATTTTCGATGGAGCCTAGGGCATTCGTATCGGCAGCCTCGGGAAAGGCGGCGCCACTCGAAACCGTTCGGACGAAGGCTAAACAGACTTCAGCTTATTACCGCACTAGCAACATCTCCCGGAACTTACTCCCAGTGAAAGGTGCCGACGCAGGTGAATCCAAACGGGTAGCGTCCAAGAGCCGCAGACACTTGGGTAAAGCTCCGACCAAGGGATAGCGTGTTTCCATCCTGCCGTTCTGAGTTCCGTACGCTAACGCCATCTCCCCTACCCCAACTGCAAAAAGAACCGACCAATCCCCGCGCCTATCCGCTCTGAAAAATCCTCATCCAGAAACAGATACCCCATGCCATCCGAAAGCACGCCTTTGTGCTCAGGCAGCGCTCTATCCAGATCGCCCCCATAAATGGATACCCTTCTGCGCCCTGTCCCCGCTAAAACAGGCGCCTGCAGCCAAGCGTCCACGCCATCCAGCTTCGAGGCCAGGTTCTCGTCATCGTCCACCTCACAGTTCACCCCCAGCCGTACCGCCCCGCGATCTGAAATCGGCTGAACAGCCTCATTCCGCTCGGAACCGGCTCGAACATAGCCCATGACAACCGCTTGCGAGCGCCCCTGGACGGCACGCAACTTTCGATAGTGGCCGACCTCGCCCGGCAAGTACGGTACAAAAACCGAAACCCAATAACTCCTGTCGATCAGGGCCTCTGAAAACCAATGTCCAGGAAAGGCCATCAGGTGTGTCAGCGGCACTCCATCAGGCGAACAGGGCCAAGCCAGCTCCGTGGGCAGGCAGGCCCCACCACCGGCATAGGCATCCTCTTTTGCAGGCGTTTCACCGGTAAATATCAGCTCGTCAAACATCCGTTTCTGTCCACTCCATCACAGGTTGCCGCATTCGTTAACAGCCTCTGGCCAATACTTGGGTCAAGACTTCACGCCACGCACCGCACGTCCACAATCCACCATCAGTTCCTCCAGAAAGGGGCGCAACTGCGCCTCGCCCACCGCCAACACCCGCTTGTACTCATCCTGCCCGTACCATTCCCAGACAGTGGTGGAAAACCCCATGTTTTCGGCTCCGAAATTTGTCCGGGCGAATATACCGATATCAACGCACTGGCGCGCATCCAGCACACTCGCCGCTTGTATCGCGCCGCAATCTCTGAAATCTTCTGCCCCCTTGCCCACGATGCCAATTCCCATGAACCCGCACCTCGCCCATCTTGTTTCCGACTACCAAGCCAGCATCCGCACGGCTGTCGAACTGATGCAACAATCCGCCATTCCCCTCCCTGCCAGCAACGCCGATTGGGTGGGAACCGATATCCCGGATCAAGGAGAACTGGCTGGCGGTATTCGCTACTTCAAGCACGGCTATGGCTGCGCCGTTCACCTGCCAACGGCAACGGTGAGCTTTGACTTTGGCGAGCAGGGCGAAATCGACGGCGTAACCCTATCGAGGCTGGCCGGTTTTGCCGAGAACAGGCTCGTGGAATACGGTTTTACGGATGAGGATGAACTAAAGCAGTGCTTCGACCAAGAAGTGGCAGCCGGCTCGCTGGTGTATTCGGGCTATATCCTTTACTACGTCGCAACCGTTAGATCCCAAACGCGCACGCTCGAAGATAGCGACAGTCCTTCACCCCCCGAGCCCCCCGGAAGCCCATCATGAAGTTCACCTCAGCCGGCCAAATCATCGACCCACGAACCGTCGGCTATCGCAGCCTGGGCTTTGGCGAGGCACTGACGATCCCGGTAACGCCCTATGAACTGCGCATCCACCACGGCGATCTGCCGCAACGCTTTCTTGACTGCGCGGACACCTTTGCCGCCGAATGCAAAACCGACGATATCGACCAGGGTTTTGTCGACATCCAGGAACTTGCAGAGCTGGGCTACCCAAGCTTCAGGACGCTGTTGAAGGACCATCCCGATCTGGCGGCGCGCCTGGTCCAGGACTACCTGTATTTCGAGTTGCTGTTTTCGCTGTTCCCGCATTCCAGCGGCCTTGAAGTCGTGATCAACAGCATCACCGGCGTCTGCTCAAAAGAAGGCGTCATCCTGCTGACGGGCCAGACCTACGCGGCCAGACACTCATGAGAAAGCCCTGGCGTCAGGACCGAGGCCTGGGATCAGGCCACTGATGGCAACCGACGATTCACTATCGAGCGCGGTCCGGACCTTCTCCCTGGCGGCTTGATGCGCGTTCAGGGCAATGGCGTATCAGCCGCAACACAGGCAACCGCTGATCAGCGGTTGATCGGGGTCGTTTTCAAGAAATGCGACTTTGACCTCCACACCGGGTCGCAGCGGCGTCACTTCACAACGCCAATTGGCAGTACCGGCCAGCCAACAACTGCTCTTGTCGTCGAACCGACCTTCGCGGTCCCAGGGAAACTTGACCTTGACCCTTTCGAAGCGCTGACCACGTGAGTTCGCCTGGTCTTCCAGGGCGATGACCAGCGCCGTCTGGGTGCCTGGCGCCAGAGGCTTCTCATGAGCCAAAGGCGGGCGATAGCAAAGGTCCAACGCAAGCGCGGTGAAACGGTTGCGATAACCCTGGCGCAGTTGATCCTGGTTGTCAGTGTGGCCATTGGCGACGCTCTCATCCGCAACCTGTGGTTGCTTGCCCTCATGAATGACCTGAGTCAGTAGCCAGAGGTCGCTGCCCTGGCCTGAGGTTTCCAGGACATGACCACTGAGCAGCCCGCTCTGCGTACCTTGCCCTTCAACCTGGCGCGATTCCCTGGCACGCAGGCTTGTCGGCGTGCCGTGACCGATCGGTAACAGGGTGGTGAGCCCATCGTGCCCGGGGGTAAAAGCCGTGGTCGGCCCGATCGCGGGGAATACTGCCTGCTGATCGCCAAAAACCAGCACGTGGCCTTGAGCGCTGTGCTGGAAGTGGAAGTGAATTCCCTCTTCCTCGCACAGGCGCTGAATAAAATGCAGATCGGTTTCATCGTACTGGGTGCAGCAGTCACGCTCGGGGTAGCTCGCCCCGAGCTCAAAGCGGTAGGCATCTCCCAGAATCCCATGCTCCTCCAGGACCAGGGCGACGATAGCGGGCACCGAGAACTGCTGATAGATCCTCTTGTTGATACGGTGACGCAAGTAGGACAGGTGCGGCACCAGGGCCAGGTTGTAGTGCGTCAAGCCTTGAGCGTCCGGGCCTCGCGCAATGTGATAGATGCGCCCATGAATGCCATTGCCCCAAGTGTCGAATGCCAGAAAAGCCGGCACATCGAAGAGGCATTGCAGATCCAGATCCGGTCGCTCGCTCACACACTCCACATTGAAGAAATAAGGCTTGCTGATCGCCTCTTCTCCGGTGAACGCGCGCACCTTGAAGTCGTGCGCAAAACCGTCGATTGTCAGGCTGAACCGGGGTGCATTGGCTGGGCTGAACATCCACTGTTCTCTTATTGCATAACCTGTTGAATGGGCACGGTCGTGCAGCGCCTTGCGCAAAAGTTCATCTTGCACAAGACGCGTACATGTCTCCGAGTGTTTGAACAATGCGCTCACACACAATAACGATGTGCATGAAACAGCAAGCGAAGAGTCAACTCAGATCAGATACTGCTCTTCACCTTGGTCCAGACCCGAGTACGGATTCTTTCCAGTTTCAAAGGCAGCGGCTCAAGTGGAACCAATGTGGCGATGGTTTGCTTGTCTGGATAAATCCAGGGGTTATCGCGCAACTTCTGCTCGACAAACTCGGTGGCATCTTTATTGCCATTAGGATAAAGCGTGTGATTCGAGGTCTTGGCAATCACTTCCGGGCGCAACATATAGTTGATGAAGGCCAGCCCTTCCTTGGGGTGAGGGGCATCTTTCAACAGCACCAGGTTTTCCGACCAGACCAGCGCACCTTCACGAGGAAGGCTGTAGTTGATCCTGCGCCCGGTATTGGCGCTTTCATTGGCAGCCTGCGCAGCCAGGGCGCCATTGGCCCAGCCCACAACCACACAGATGTTGCCGCCCGCCAAGTCGGTGTCGATTCTGGAGGAGTCGAAATAAAGGATATAGGGGCGAATCTTCAACAGCAGCGCTTGCGCCTTCTGGTAATCATCCGGGTTCTTGCTATTGCTGGGCAGCCCGAGGTAATTCAAGGCAATCGAGATGATCTCGCTGGGAGAGTCGAGCATGGCCACACCACAAGACTGCAGCTTGCTGATGTTCTCTTCCTTGAAGATCAGGTCCCAACTGTTGACCGGGGCATTGTCACCCAGGGCTGCCTTGACTTTATCCACGTCATAACCAATGCCGGTGGTGCCCCACAAGTAGGGCACGGCGTAGCGATTGCCCGGGTCATTGACCGCCAGTTGCGCCAGGATGGCGGGATCGACATGGGACAGGTTACTTAGTTGACCTGAATCAAGTGGCTGCAGGACTCCGGCCTGGATCAGGCTGGGCAGTACATTGGAGGTCGCCACCACCACGTCATACCCCGTGCGCCCGGCCATGACCTTGCTCTGCATGATATCGGCGCTGTCGAAGGCATCCATGTGGATACGGGTGCCGGTGGCCTGTTCGAACTCCTTTGGAGTCTCTGGTGCGAGCAGCCCGAACCAGTTGTAGAGGTACATGGCAGGCTCTGCGGCACCCGCCGTTGTGCTTATTCCGGCATAGAGAAACGCAGCCGAAAAAATGGTTCGCAAACGTGACTTTCTCATGCAACATCCTTGTCCAGACGACGTGCCCTCATGGCGGTCGTAAACCTGTGCCAGCGAATATACCGGGCATCAGCCAATAGTAAATACCTACGATTACTTAGCTCCGGCCGACCATTCCCTAACCCTAAAGGGGTAGAAAATGCCACTCGATCTTCATAGCCTGGCCTGGCACCGTTCGATTGGAAAACTGATTCTGCAGTTGAATCGCCCAGAGTTCTGGAGCTCACTTATCCGCACACTCAATGAATATGTGCAGATTGATAACTGGGTGGTTTTGATCTTCAGCAATCAACAAGTGCAAGTTGTCAGCCTGCCCGAGGTGGCAGATGCAGAAGAAGTGGATGCGTTCATTCACCTCTATGTAAAAGGCCTGTATTTGCTGGACCCCTTCTATATCGCCAACCGGGAAAACCCGCAGAGCGGCTTCTTTCATCTACTGGATATAGCGCCGGAGTACTTTGTTGAAACCGAGTACTACCACAAGTACTTTGCACAATATATTTGCGTAGATGAAGTGCAATACAACATCCAGCTCGATGCTGACAGAACACTGTGCATTTCCATTGGCAGCAACGCCCATTTCAGCCAGGAACACATCACCATGCTGGACATCATCAAGCCGTGGGTAACGGCACTCATGCATCAACGCATGTGCTTCGAAGTCGATGTGGAAAAAAGCCTCAGCGAACCGCCGCAATGGCCGGAGACGATCACCCAGTTTGGTACCCAGATAACCACGCGGGAAAGTGATGTGCTCAGGCTGCTGCTCAGTGGCTTTTCCAACAAGGAAATCGCAGGAAAGCTCTCCCTCTCCACAGAGACGATCAAAGTGCACCGCCGCAACATCTACGCCAAGTTGAACATCAAGTCACAGTCCGAACTCTTTGCACGCTTCTTCATGCCCAGGCAGGATGTGCTCTCTTTAAGCTAGGCCCCGGGCCTGGAATGAACTCACAGGCCTGGCACGAACAGCGAGAGCACCAGCAGGCTCACGTACGTTCGACCGAGCGTTGCTCATTCGCCTGAACACCCACATGGAGCCGGTAGCCATTCGATGGATATCCAATTTCGCGGTAACGCAATGCCTGGCAACCCCGCCGCTGGCACCTGCGATGAATACAGCCTGAGCGCCATTTCCAGCCTGGATGAGCTGATCGACGCCTACCGCAAGATCGCTGGCGACCACCCGGGTTTCCAGCCCCTTCTCTCGCTGGATGATCTGCCACAGGCCCGCTACACCTCCGGGCATGCCCGCAACAACCTGGGGCTGGACGATGCCTCGGAGCAGGAGATCGCCCTGCTACCTGCAGAGTGCTTCGAACAGGGTGAATACCTGGGCTACCCCACCACCAAGGCCGAGTTCGCGATCTGCTTGCGCAACTTCACTGACCTGGTGGCAGGCAGCTCGTTCGAAGACGCTTGCGCCCACGGTCTGACCCTTGATGAGCCAGCCCTGCGCGAATGGGTGGACTATCAGCAAAACCCTGTATCACTGCTCGACCAGCCCCTCTCGGCACTCCTGGTGCCCGTCGAGCAGTCCTGTCAGGCGCTCGCCGCTTTTCCCAACGGCTACTTCAGTTGCGACCTGGGCCCCGCGCAAAACTTTGCGGTGGCCCGCCATTTCGCCCAGGCCCACGGTTATGAATTGATAGGGGTTGGCGCGTCTTACCTCGGTTTCCTGCGTGCAGCGCCTGCTGACCTTTGCGTCGCCAGCGCGGTGGCGAGCGATTTTTGTGCGCTCTACAACACCCCCGAGGAGGACCGGCAAGCCGTGGTTTCAACGGTTGTCGAGGCTGTTCGCGGTCGCACCCATTTGTGGCTGCGCTACGTGGAATGACGCTCGGAGAAAAGACGATTGAGGTTGGCTGAGCAAGGATCTAGGCATGTCAGACATGTGCGGTATATGTGGTCGAAAACTGGGCCTCAAAGACGATCCGCTTTCGGTCGATTGTGGCGGTGACTGTTGGGGTTGCATTGGCCCCATTGAGGCTGATCTTGGAAATGCCGAATCGTCAGTCAAGGTGAAGGAAGAATTTGACACTGGTGTGCGCCCAGGCAGATCCGAGACACGTTTCAATTCATAATTGACGCCGACGTGCGCTCAACGACCGCAAGCGCACAACCCTGGCATGCCCCCCTTTATGCCGGCTTGCCTTTATCAACCGGCAACGACGCAAACATCTCAGCGCGGCACACCTCAAGAATCTCATCCGCCAGCGCGGAATCATCCGGGCAGGCACGCGACAACATGATCGCACCCACCGCACGGGACAGCAGGTCGATCATTTTCTTTCTACCCTCGCCCGCCAGCGCGTCAGGACGGGTCGGGTATTTGTCCCCCAGGGTTTGCAGGGTGTGCTCGACCCCTTCGGCAAACGTCGCTTTCACCTCATCCGATTGGCGCGCCGCATCGCCACACAACGCGGCCATGGTGCAACCGCTGCCACGTCCGTCGCGATGTTCCCTGGTCACATAGACGTCGATGAAGCCAGGCACATCCAGCGCCTGCACGCCTGCCAGCGACTTGGCAAGGCTGCAGGCCGAGGCCTCGGCCATGAGGTCGGCCTTCGAGCCGAAATGCTTGTAGAAGCCGCCGTGGGTGAAACCGGCCGCCGCCATGAGATCCGACACACCCACACCGTCGAAGCCGCGCTCACGGAACAACTCTGAGGCCGTTTCAACGATGTGCTCTCGATTGGCCTGCGCCTGGGCCTTGCTCACTCTCACGTGCAATACCTCATGTTCATTGGGAAATCATCGGCCCAATCATACATAGATGTCGATCATAATCAAAACCGTTGACAGTTTAGATTTCGATCATCATCCTAATTGCACGCACCACCGACCTCCACTCACGGGCACGGAAGAGACACCAGATGACCGATCAGAATCTGTTCACCCCTTACACCCTTGGCGCCCTCACGCTGGCGAACCGCATCGTCCTCGCGCCACTGACCCGCAACCGCGCGGGCGCAGGCTTTGTTCCCAGCGAATTCGCCGCCACCTATTACAGCCAACGCGCTAGCGCAGGCTTGCTGATCAGCGAAGCCACGCAGATTTCCCAACAGGGCCAGGGCTATCAGGACACCCCCGGGATCTACACCCAGGCGCAGATTGATGGCTGGCGCACGGTGACCGACGCGGTCCACGCCCAGGGCGCAAAGATCTTTGTGCAACTGTGGCATGTCGGCCGCGTGTCCCACGTTGATCTGCAAGAAAACGGCGCCGCCCCCGTGGCCCCTTCCGCGCTGCGTGCGGCCACCAAGGTGTTCGTCAATAACCGCTTTGAAGACGCCTGCGAGCCCCGCGCACTGGACATCAACGAACTGCCGGGGATCGTCGCCGATTTCCGCCAGGCCGCGGCAAACGCTATCGCTGCCGGGTTCGATGGCGTGGAAATTCACGGCGCGAACGGCTATCTGCTGGATCAGTTCCTCAAGGACAGCGCCAACGTACGCACCGATGCTTACGGCGGCTCGATTGAAAATCGTGCGCGTCTGTTGCTCGAAGTCACCGCTGCCGTGGTCAATGAAATCGGCGCGGATCGCACCGGGGTGCGCTTGTCGCCGGTGTCGCCGGCCAACGGTGTCTCCAGCAGCAATCCGCAGGCGCAATTCAATTACGTCGTCGATCAACTCGACGCCCTCGGCGTCGTTTACCTGCACATGGTCGAAGGCGCGACCGGTGGCCCGCGTGACGTGGCGCCATTGGATTTCGCCGCCCTGCGCCAGCGCTTCAAAAACACCTACATCGCCAACAACGGCTATGACCTGGAGCTGGCGACCTCGCGGCTCGCCGAAGACCATGCCGATCTGATCGCCTTCGGTCGCCCGTTCATCGGCAACCCGGATCTGGTGGAGCGTCTCAAGACCGGCGCCGCCTTGTCCGCATTCAATCCCGCAACCCTCTACGGCGGCGGCGCGGCAGGCTACATCGACTACCCGACGCTGGTTGAATCGAGCGCCAGCGCAAGCTGAGCAAGCAGAAACCGGGCTGTCCGTTTTCACCCATTCTGAAAGAGAGATGATCCCATGAACACTCGCCCTACCGTTCTCATCACTGGCGCCTCCACTGGCATCGGAGCCATCTACGCCGAGCGCTTCGCGCAACGTGGCCATGATCTGGTCCTGGTTGCCCGCGACCGAGCACGCCTGGACGCACTTGCAGCCCGACTGCGCGGCGAACACGGGGTCGCCGTCGAGGTGATGAAAGCGGATTTGACCCAACTCAGCGATCTGACAACCGTTGAAAGCCGCCTGCGCGACGACGCCCGTATCGGCATCCTCATCAATAACGCCGGCGCCGCGCTGTCCGGCAACTTCATCGAGCAAAGCACCGACAGCGTTGCGCAACTGGTTGCCCTCAACACCACGGCACTGGTGCGGCTGGCCAGTGCCATTGCCCCGCGCCTGGCCAAAGCCGGTGACGGCGCGATCATCAACATCGGTTCGGTGGTGGGCCTGGCGCCGGAGTTCGGCATGACGGTCTATGGTGCAACCAAGGCTTTCGTGCTGTTCCTGTCCCAGGGCCTGAGCCTGGAACTGTCGCCCCGGGGCGTGTACGTGCAGGCCGTGCTGCCGGCCGCCACCCGCACGGAAATCTGGGACCGCTCCGGCGTCGACATCAATACCCTGGACGAAATCATGGAAGTGGGCGATCTGGTGGATGCCGCACTGGTCGGTTTCGATCGGCGCGAACCGGTGACCATCCCGCCACTGCAACAGGCTGAACCCTGGGATGACCTGCAGAGTGCACGTCAGGGCCTGCTGGGGCACATCCGTCAATCCGAGGTTGCCCAGCGTTACCAGACCCAAGAGTGATCTTCAGGTAGCGAGCATTCGCGGCGGATTCGCGGCAGGCACTGCGACGAATCCGGTCCGCTGTTCGGAGTAGCAATGAATCCAACGCAGACAACCTTCCCCCCGGCTTTGCAGACGTCGTTCATCAACGCGGCGAACCAGTCGATCATGGTCAGGGGCATTCCCTTCGCCTATCGCGATACCGGTCCCGCGGGCGGCGTGCCCCTGGTGCTGTTTAACCACTGGGGCGCGGTGCTGGACCACTTCGACCCGGCAATAATCGATGGGCTGGCACAGACCCGGCGAGTCATCACCACCGACTATCGCGGCATCGGCGGCTCGGGTGGAACCGCCCCCCTGACGGTCGGCGACATGGCGCAAGACGCCATTGAGCTGATACAGGCCCTGGGGTTCAAGAGCGTCGATATCCTGGGCTTCTCACTCGGCGGCTTCGTCGCTCAGGACATCGCCCTGCAAGCCCCCCAATTGGTGCACCGCTTGATTCTCACCGGCACCGGACCGGCCGGCGGCATCGGTATCGACAAGGTCGGCTCGGTGACCTGGCCCTTGATGCTCAAAGGCTTGCTGACCTTGCGCGATCCCAAGTACTACCTGTTCTTTACCTCGACGCCCAATGGTCGTCGAGCCGCCTCGGAATATCTGCAACGCCTGAAAGCCCGCAGCAAGCATCGCGACAAGGGCCCAACGCCCGGCGCTTTCCTGCGCCAGCTGCAAGCCATCACCGCGTGGGGCAGACAGGCGCCGCAGGATCTCGGGCGCTTGCGGGCGCCGACGCTGATCGTCAATGGCGACAACGACATCATGGTTCCCAGCGCCAACTCCCATGCCCTGGCCAAGCGTGTCCCCAACGCACAACTGGTGATGTATGAGGACGCCGGGCACGGCGGCATTTTCCAGTACCACGCGGACTTCGTGGCCAAGGTCCGGGCGTTCCTTGACGACAGAGCCCCATGACAGCAACCCCACCCAAGCACCGCCCACACCTATTCCAACCGACAAGAGCCGCACCACGATGAAAGCCTTTCTAATTGATCGCTATGGCAAGAACAGTGGGCGCATGGGCGAAGCGCCCACGCCCACGCTGGGTGCCCACGACGTGTTGATCGAGGTCCACGCCAGCAGCGTCAACGTGCTGGACTCGAAGATCCGCAACGGCGAATTCAAGCTGATCCTGCCCTATGCATTGCCGCTGGTACTGGGCAACGACCTGGCGGGCGTCGTGGTTGAGGTTGGCCCCCAAGTGCAACGCTTCAAGCCGGGAGACGAAGTCTACGCGCGCCCGCCTGAAACACGGATCGGGACGTTCGCCCAGTGGATCGCCGTGAACGAAAACGCAATCGCCCTGAAACCTGCCAACACCACCATGACCGAGGCCGCGTCGATCCCCTTGGTCGCACTCACCGCCTGGCAAGTGCTGGTGGAAACCGCCCAACTGAAAAAGGGCCAGAAAGTGCTGATCCACGCAGGCGCAGGCGGTGTCGGCACCCTTGCCATCCAGCTGGCCAAACACCTCGGCGCTTTCGTCGCGACCACCACCAGCACGGCGAATGTCGAATGGGTCAAAGCCCTGGGCGCCGATCAGGTGATCGACTACAAGCAGCAGAACTTCGAAAGCCTCTTGCATGGCTACGACCTGGTGTTGAACAGCCTGGGCAGCGACGTACTGGAAAAGTCCCTCAAGGTCCTCAAGCCCGGCGGACAGCTGATTTCCATCTCCGGGCCACCCACGGTGCAATTCGCCCAGGAGCAAGGGCTGGCCTGGCCGTTGCAGCAGGTCATGCGCCTCTTGAGCTTCGGTATCCGGCGCAAGGCGCGCCAGCGGGACGTCCGCTACGCCTTTGTGTTCATGCGGGCCGATGGCGCCCAGCTGCAACAGATCACCGCGCTGATCGAGGCCGGAATCATCAAGCCTGTGGTTGACCGCAGCTTCAGTTTCGAATCGACGGCAGAGGCCTTGCAGTACGTCGAGCAGGGACGAACCAAGGGCAAGGTGGTGGTCAGGATCAAATGACCCCATCGCCTACCGATGACCCGACTGAATCGACGACAACCCCTGAACCCGACGAGGCAACGCCAGCGCAGGCGCCGGACAAACCTGCACCGCAAGTGCCGGCGGATGCTGTTGCGCCGCCACAGATCCTTTGGCACCGCTTGATGCTGGAGCCGTAGGTCCGTCGGCTTTTCTGGCGACAACCCAGGCCGGCTAAACCTCGGCCGACGCCCCCTCATCGGCTTCGCGCAGAATCCGTTCAAGCGCCGGCCGCGTCCACTTTTCCCAAGGCAACTCATCCTGCCCATCCCCCGGGTGACGATACTCTCCCGCATCAAACGCGAGGTAGATGGAATAGGCCGGCTCGGGCATGTCAGCGTTCAAGGACACATCAACAATGTCACTGAACAAGGTATTCATGACCGCATCACCGTAATGAAAGTCGCGCTGCCCCTCGATAAAGAGCCGGGCCACCGCCATGGCGACTTGATTGAAAAGAGCGCACCGGTCTATCTGCATCCCGTCATACAGAAGATCCAGGTCATGGCAGGAGTCGCTTTCGATCGATTCCAGCACCTTGTGAAGCTCCGCTTCACTCAACATCCTCTGCATCCACTGGCCCACCGTTTGTCCGGGAGGCGCAGATTAACATCCGCCAAACGCCCTGTTCATCGGATCAAGGCCACCGCTCAGCGCCCGCGGGTACGCGCCTGCCCAAAAACCGCCCCACTGGCGAGCAAAATCCCGGATGATGGGGATTGGCGCGTCCTACCTCTGCTTCCTGCGTGCAGCGCCTGCCGACCTTTGCGTCGCCAGCGCGGTGGCGAGCGATTTTTGTGCGCTCTACAACACTCCCGAGGAAAACCGGCCAGCCATGGTTTCAACGGTTGTCGAGGCTGTTCGCGGTCGCACCCATTTGTGGCTGCGCTACGTGGAATGAGCCCCCCCGGGTGTTGGCGACAACAGAGCGGTGCTGGAACACGGGGGTACAAGGGCCTCTCTCAACAGCGCCATTGCCCTAGCCTCACCTGGGCGCTGAATGCCGCGGCAAAAACACCTACACCGCACGAACCACGGTGTAAGTGAGGGTGGCGGAAAACAGCGCCAGAACGACGGCGGTGCCCCGGGAAAACAGCGGTCCAGAAACCCGCCCCAGGTATTGGGCTCGAATGCCCGCCCCCAGCGAGACCCAGAGCAAGGCTATTGGCGCCAGTGCCAGGAAGAAAGCGCTCAATGACGGCAGGAAATCCCCCAGGCTGGCGAATGAGGTGGCCGGGAAGATCACACTGGCGAAGATCAGCCCCTTGGGGTTGAGCAAGGTCGCAATCAACAGGTGCCGTGGCCAGCTCTCAAAGCGCTCGGTGTGCTGGGCTCCGGTGGTGGAGGTCTTCCAGGTCTTCAAGGCCAGCGCCGCGATGTACAAGGCGCACAGCAGCTTGATCAGGTGGATCAGCCACGGGTAGTCGTGGGACAGCAGCACAAGCCCCCAGCCCCAGGTGCAGATCGAAACGGTGTAGCCGAGCATTTCGATCAACACCAGTGGCAGCGAGCGCAACACGCCGAACTTGAAGCCCGAGGCCAGCAGCAAGGTGTTTGAGGGCCCCGGCACTACCAGTATCAGGGACGAAAAAAGCGCGATCTTGTAGAGGTCATCCATTTGCATGGCTTCCTATTCCGTTAGGAAAGTGGGTCTGGGGGGAGTGCTGCCAGAGGCAGCGTTTCAGGGGCTCAGGTGGAATGCCCACCCATGGATTTGTAAATGCTGATCAGGTGAGTACGCAGTTGACTGTCGCTATTGACCAGGTCGCGCTGCGCCTCCAGCACGGTGCGCTGCGCTTCCAGTTCCTCCAGGTAGCTGGCCTCCCCGGCCGCGTACCGGACGCGGGTCCACTCATAGGTGCGGGCCTTGCTGTCATAGCTGTCCTTGAGGTGCGCGGCACGCTGGTATTCGTTGTGGTAGCGGCTCATCGCATCGTCCACTTCCTGCCAGGCTGCCAGTACGGTCCGGTGAAATGCCACGGCCGCCTCTTGCTGTTCGAGTGTGCGCAGGACCACGGTCTTGCTGCGCCGCCCACGGTCGAACAGCGGCAGGTCCAGGCGCGGCCCTACCGACCAGGTGCGGCTGCTCCAGTCGGCAAACTGGCCGCTCTTGTAGGATTCGAAGCCGAAGTCGGCCCCCAGCATCACGCTCGGGTACAGTTCGGCCTCGGCCACTCCGATGCCCGCCGTCGCCCGATGCAAGCGGGCCTGGGCCGCGCGGATGTCCGGACGCTCCCGGGCCAGGTCGCCAGGCAGGCCCAACTGCAGGTTGGGCAGCGGGCGGCTCAAGGCATTATCAGGCCGCTCCGCGAGCAAGGTTTCCAGGGCTCCGGGATGCTCCCCCAGCAACAGCGCAATACGGTTGCCCGCCTGGGTGTGCAGCGCCTTCCAACCCGGTATCTGTGCATGCAGCGAGGCCAGCCGTGCCTCTTGGCGTTCCACCGCGAACCCGTCTTCCTCGCCCTCCCGGGCCTGGACGGCAACCACTTGCAGGTGCGCGGCCAGGATCTGTGCCTCCTGCTCCAGAAGACGGGTCTGGCGCTGTGCGGTACGCACTTCGAAGTAGTTTCGCGCCAGCTCGCTGGAGACACTGAGCAACACGTCGTCCAGGGTCGCGGCCGCACCATCGACCTCGGCCTGGGCGGCTTCACCCAGGCGTGACACCCGCCCCCAGAGATCCAGCTCCCATGAAACGTCGAACCCGGCCTGGTACAGGCTATAAGGGTCGGTAAGCACCTTTTCCAGGGCATCACTGTCGCTGCCCAAGGCTTCAAGCATTCGATTGTTCGGCGCATACCGGCTTTGCCGGTTTCGCGAAGCCGCCGCGGAAAAGGACACTTCGGGCGTTTCCAGGGAAGCGACTATCTGGCGTTGCAACCGCACCTGGGCAAACCGCAGCAAGGCCGTGTGCAGGTCCGGGCTGCCTTCGCGCACCTGGGCCTGCAGCTGGTCCAGCACCGGGTCGCCAAACACCTGCCACCAGTTGCCGTCTGCGGTTTGCGAGGTGGTCGCCGGGGCTTTGCCCGGCACCGAAGACGCTGGCGGGCCACTGTGCCAATCCGTCCAGCGTTCCGGGCTGGTAACTGCCGGCGCCTTGAAATCGGGCCCGACGGTGCAGGCGGTGATGGCCAGCAGCATGGCCAGCGTCAGCCCATTACGCAGGTATCCAGAGTGAGTAGTTTTCATGACGTTCCTTATCACACCAATCGATTGCGAAACAGCCACGCAGCCAGCGGCAGGGTCACCAGCGCAACGGCAAGCATGGGCACCAGGTTCCAGGACACATCCGCCAGCGTTGCCCCCTCCAGGTAGATCCTCCTGACCAGGTCGATGGCAAAGCGCAGCGGATCGAGATAGGTCAGCAGTTGCAGGGCCTCGGGCATGCTGTGCACCGGGGTGATCAGGCCGGAGAGCAGGATCAGCGGCATCATCAGCACGAAGGTGTACACCATGGCCTGCTGCATGTTGGCCGACAGCGCCGAGATCGACAGCCCGATGCCCACGCAGGCGCTGGTGAAGACGAACAGCCCCAGGTACAGGTCCAGCACGGAGCCGATCATGGGGATCTTGAACCAGAACAGGCCGATGAGGAGGATCAGGCTGGACTGCAAGAGGCCGATCAGTACCGACGGCAGGGCCTTGCCCAGCAGGATCACGAAAGGCGTCAGCGGAGTCACCAGCAGTTGGTCGAAGGTGCCCTGCTCGCGCTCCCTGGCTACCGACAACGCCGCCAGCATCAGGGTCTGGATCATGCTCAGCGCGGCGATCAGGCCCGGCACTATGTTCCAGCGGGTTTGCAGGTTGGGGTTGAACCAGGCACGGGTCTCCAGGCGTACCGGCGCGTTGTCCACCGCCAGGAACTGCTGGTTGAAGTCAGCCACCAGGTTGGCGATATGCCCGGCCGCCATTCCCGCGGTCGTCGAGTTGCGCCCATCCAGGATCAACTGCAAGCCGGCGTTTTCATGCCGGCTCAGGCGCTCGTCGAAGTCTGCGGCGATATGCAGCACCAGCAAGGCACTGCCCCGGTCGATCACCGGGGCGATCTCATCGACGCTGGTCAGGGTCGACACTCGGGCAAATACCCCGGAGGCATCGAAGCGTGCCAAAAGCTCTGTCGAAGCGCGCCCCTGGCTCTGATCCAGCACGGCATAGGGCACGTAGTTCAGGTCGTAGGTGGCGCCGTAGCCAAACAGCAATGACTGGACGATCGCCGGGGCAATCAGGATCACCCGGTTGGCCGGGTCCTTGACGATGGCCAGGAACTCCTTCTGAAACAGGAACAGCAACTCGCGTAGGAAATTCATCAGCTTGTCCATGGCTTCAATCCAGCTTCTTGCGGGTGCACAGGCGTGCAGCGTTCAACAGGAACACGGCGTAGGCCGCGAGGATTGCGAGGTTCTTGGCGATCAATGGCCAGTTGTTGCCAGCCAGGAACAGGGTCTTGACCAGTTCCATGAAGTAAGTCGCCGGCAGGATCGAGCCCACCACGCGGATGAACGTCGGCACATTGCGCAGATCGAAGAGGAACCCCGAGAGCATCAGCGCCGGCAGGAAGCTGAAGATGATCGCGATCTGGCTGGCCAGGAACTGGTTGCGTGTCTTCGCCGAAATCAGCAGGCCAATGCCCAGGGTGACCAGCAGGTAGAGCATGGAGCTCAGCAGCAGGAGCACCAGCGAACCCTGGATCGGTACCTCGAACAGCAACCGCGCCGAAACCAGGCACATCACCAGGCCCAGCAGGCCCACCAGGAAATAGGGAATGATCTTGGCCAGGAGTATTTCGATCGACCTGACCGGGGTGACGAACAGTGATTCGAGCGTGCCCCGCTCCCACTCCCGGGCCAGTACCAGAGAGGTCAGGAAGGCACCCACCAGGGTCATGATCAGGGCGATGAGCCCGGGCACCAGGTACCAGGTACTGCTGTTGGCGGCGTTGAACCACATGCGTTCGACGACCAGCACCCGACCGGCCGACTGGGGCTGCCGGGAGCGGTCGAACTGCTGCTGTTGCCATACATTCAGCGCGCCCCTGACATAGCGTCCAAGGGTCGCCGCGCTGTTGGCATCGGCGCCATGCAGGAGCAATTGCAAGCGCGCATCCTGCTGTTCGAGGCGCCTGGAAAAATCCGCCGGCACGCGCACGATGCCGTCGACCCGACGCTTGTCCATCAGCGCTTGGGCCTCGGCCATGCTGGTCACCTGGACCACCGAGAAGTAGTCCGAACTCGCAAGCTTCGCCACCACGCTGCGGGCGCTGGGGGAGCTGTCTTCCAGGACCACGGCCAGCGGCGTGTTGCGAATGTCCAGGGACAGGCCGTAGCCAAATATCAGGATCAGTACGATGGGCAGGACAATGCCTATCGCCAGGTTGCTCTTGTCACGCATCAATTGGCGCAACTCCTTTCGGGTGAGCGCAATGAGCCTGCGCCTGAACCCTGAGGCGGATCGATTGGAGTCAGTCATGGTCATTCCTCACTGCACCGGGGCGCTGGCCTGGGCCCGAGCACGCTCGACCACGGCAATGAAGGCGCTGTTCATGTCGGCAAGCGACTCGCTGCCCTGGTGGCGTACCTGTTCCGGAGTGCCCAGGGCCAGCAGCCGTCCGGCATCCTGGATGACGATACGGTCGCAGTACTCGGCCTCTTCCATGAAGTGGGTGGTGATCACGATCGTCGTGCCGCTTTGCGCCAGGGCGGTGATACGGCGCCAGAACGCCCGGCGGGCCAAGGGGTCGATACCGCTGGTGGGTTCGTCGAGAAACAGGATCTGTGGCTCGTGCAGCAGCGCGACCGCCATGGCCAGGCGCTGCTTGTAGCCACCGGGCAGCTCGCCGCTGCGCAGGTGCTTGTGTTCGTCGAGGTCGAACTGTTCGAGCATCAACGCCACCCGCGCTTTCAGCTTCGCGCCGTGCAGGCCATAGGCGCCGCCGAAGAAGCGCAGGTTCTCCAGGGCCGACAGGTTCGCGTACAGGGCGAACTTCTGCGAGACGTAGCCGATCTTGCGCCGCGCCGCCGCCCGTGCGGTGCGCAGGTTAACGCCGGCTACCTCAAGGTGCCCGCTGGAGGCGGGAAGCAAACCGCAAAGCATGCGAAACGTGGTGGTCTTGCCGGCTCCGTTGGGGCCCAGCAAGCCGAATATCTCGCCCTTCAACACCTCGAACGAGGTGCTGGCAACCGCGGTGAAGTCCCCGAACTTGCGCACCAGGTCGCGGACCTCGATGACCACCGCACGCCCAGAGGCAGCGTCGCCCTGGCCGTCGCTGGCGGGCGCCTGCGCCGGCTCGTCCAGGCTTGCAACACTGCCAACCTGTTGCCGGAGCAACACCATGAAGCCATCTTCGAGGCGGGCCTCCAGCGCCTGGGGAGAGGCCTGGCCAGCCAGGGATGGAATGGCCTGCAGAGGCACCTGGGCGCTGCGGATAAAGCGAACCATGCCGCCTTCGGGCACGGCATCGATGATGTGTTCATTGTCGTCAAGCAAGCGCGCCTGCAACAGCCTGGCCGGGGTGCCGGCCTCGGGGCCGACGCCATAGCACAGGCCCTGCGCCAGATGGCACAACTGCGCCGGTGGCCCCTGGGCGATCAGCCGCCCCTGGTACAGCACAAAGACCTGGGCGCAACGCTGGGCCTCGTCCATGTAGGCAGTGCTGATCAGCACCGTGAGGTTTTCCTGCTCGATCAGTTGTTCGATGATGCTCCACAGTTCCCGCCGCGACAGCGGATCCACCCCCACGGTGGGCTCGTCCAGCAGCAACAGTTGCGGTGAACGGACCAGGGTACAGGCCAGCCCCAGTTTCTGTTTCATGCCGCCGGAAAGCTGTCCGGCCAGCCGGTCGCGAAAACGCGTCAGGTCCATCATCTGCAGCAACCGGGAAAAGCGCTCCTCGCGCTGCTGGGCGCGCACGCCATGCAGGTCGGCGTAGAGTTCGAGGTTTTCCTGGATCGTCAGGTCTTCGTACAGGCCGAACTTCTGCGGCATGTAGCTGATGAGGTCCTGCACCTGCTGCGGATCTGCGGCGACGTCCAGCCCCAGCACCTTCAACAGCCCTTCGTCGGCCTTGAGCAAGCCGGCAATCATCCGCAACAGGGTGGTTTTTCCGGCCCCGTCCGGCCCCACCAGGGCACTCAACTTGCCACTGGGCACCTCCAGAGAAACCTGCTCCAGAGCCAACTGTTCTCGCGTTCCACTGCGAAAGCGCTTGACCAGTTCAACAGCCTGAACCGTTACCGCTGGCGCACTCATGGCGTGGCCCCGGCCACCGGTGCCTGGTCAAGGTAGACGGTCGCCGGCATACCGAGCCGCAGGCGATCGTCAGGGTCCTTGACCAGCACCCGGATCTCGTAGACCAGGCTGGTGCGCAGGTCTTCCGTTTCCACCGACTTGGGGGTGAATTCGGCAACCGAGGAGATGTAGCCGACTTTGCCGTCGATGGCCTGGTCAGGAAAGCTGTCGGTGTAGACCCGCGCCATCTGGTCCGCACGTATGTGGCCCAACTGGCGTTCGTTGACATAGGCCCGTACCCACTTGGGGTCGGTCAGGGCCAGGGCAAACACCGGGCGCTGCGGCGAGGCCATATCCCCCGGCTCCAGCAGGCGCGTGCGGATCCGGGCCTGGGTCGGCGCCTTGAGCTGAGCGCGCGCCAGGTAATGTTCCAGCAGGTCCAGGTCGGCCCTGGAGGCTTGCAGGTCGGCCGTGGCCTGGGCGATGTCTTCATTGCGTGGGCCGATCTTGGCCAGGGTCCAGGATTCGCGCTGCTCCTGCGACTGGGCCTTGGCCACTTGCAAGCGGGCGGCTGCCTGGTCCAGGCGTTGCTGGCTGACGCCCTTGCCCTGGGTGTCGTCGGCGATCCTGCGCAGGCGCTGCATGTGCAGTTGAGCCAGCTGCATTTGCGCCTGGGCGGCATCAAAACGTGCCTTGGACTGCTCGACCTCTTGAGGCCGTGTGCCATTTTTCAAGCGCAGCAGCGCCTGTTCCTGGGCGCCGATCCTGGCCTTGGAGCGATTTATTTCCAGGCGTAGTGTGCGTGTGTCGAGTTCCGCCAGGACCTGGCCTGGCTGCACCAGGTCGCCCTCTTCGGCATACAGCGCGGCGATTCGCTCACTGCCGTCGAACGCCAGGGACACCTGGCGAATGTCGACGTTGCCATGGAGCTTGAGGTGGTCGTTCTGCTTCTCGGGGCGAAGGAGAAACCAGGAAACACCCGCTGTGGCCACCAGCAGTACGGCAACCCCTACAATCAACTGCTTCTTCATCCATGAGTCCTTTGTTTGCCAAGGCCTAATTAAAATTCAATTTGAATTTAAATTAGAAAATAACAGATACTGGCCATGAAGCAACCCCCCGCTCAGACCACGAGGAACATCATGAACACGCGACGCAGAACCAGCAGAAGCGACGGCGAACACACTAAAATCCGCATTCTCGAAGTGGCTGCCCGCCTGTTTGCCCAGCATGGCTATGCCAACACCGCGAGCAAGCTCATCTGTGAAGAAGCCGGCGCCGACCTCGCCGCCATCAACTACCACTTCGGTAGCCGGGAAGCCCTGTACAAAGCGGTGCTGATCGAGGGACACAAGCAGCTGGTGAGCTTCGAAGCCCTGTCGCAGCTGGCGCAAAGCGAAGAGCCGGCGCTGATCAAGCTCGATAGCTTCATCGATGCCATCGTCACCCGGGTGCTCGATGAGCAGAGCTGGCAAAGCAAAGTCTGTGCACGGGAAATACTGGCGCCCACTGTCCATTTCACCAGCCTTGTGCAAGAAGAAGTGATGCCCAAATTCCGTCTGCTGGAAGCGCTCATCAGCGAGATCACCGGATTTCCGATCGGTGACCCGGCGCTGGCGCGTTGCACCATCAGCATCATCGCGCCCTGCCTGATGCTGGCGGTGATAGATCGCCAGCAGCCCAGCCCGCTGCAAGCCGTCCTGCAACACGACGCCAACGCCCTGAAAGCCCACTTCAAGCTGTTCGCCAGGTCCGGCCTCGCGGCCATTGCCCAATAGTCGGCTCACACCGCCAGACTGCCAGGCTGATTGTGCAGGGCGCTGCCCAGCACTGTTTTGACCCGCGACATGACCTGGGCGTCGAGAAAGAAATGGCCACCGGCAAACACGAACTGCTCGAAGCCGCCCAGGGTGTAGCGCCGCCACTGCTGCATCTGCGCAGGCGGCGCAATCAGGTCCTGGGCGCCGCTCAGGCAGATCATGCGGGTGTCCAGCGGCTGCGGCTGGGCGCCGGCGTAGGAGTAGACCATCTGTATGTCGGCCTGAATGATGGGCAGGTACATCTGCATCAGGTCCTCCTCGGCCAGCACCACCGCCGGCACGCCCCCCATGGCCTGCAGCGCGGCGATGGCCTGCTCTGCCGGCAGCTGGTGCAGCGGTGCTACCCGTTGCCGCACATGGGGCGCAACCATGCCCGAGAGCATCAGTTGCTGCGGCATCGGCAACCGCCGCTCCTGCAGCACACCGGCGACCGCAAAGGCCAGCAAGGCGCCCATGCTGTGGCCGAAGAAACAGCAGGGGATGTCATCGCCAAACTGCTCCAGGCAGTCGGCCACGTCATTGGCCGCCGCCTGCATGTCGCTGTAGCAGGCCTCCTGGCTGCGACCCTCGCGGCCCGGCAACTGCAAGGCATACAGGTCGACCTGGTCGTACAGGGGCAGGAACCAGCGATGAAAGACCGAGGCCCCGCTCCCGGCATAGGGAAAGGTGAACAGGCGCATCTTGCCCCGAGGCCGGCTGGCATAGGGAAACCAGGCGTCCTTGGCCACGCGTGATGGAGTTCCCATGGGTCAGCCCTCCACCTGCCTGGCCAGGGCGAAGCGATCGACCTTGCCATTGGCGTTGCGTGGCAGTGCGTCCAGGCACAGCACCTTGTCGATGATCATGTAGCGAGGCAGGCGCTGGGCGCAGTGGCGCTTGAGGTCGATCAGCGAAAGAGCGTCCCGGGTGTGAGCGACCAGCACGCCCCACAACTGCGCGTTCATCCCCTCCCCGACCACCAGCACGGCGGCCTCGCTGACCTGGGGATGGGCCAGCAGCGCGGCTTCGACTTCCCCGCGCTCGATCCGGTTGCCACGCACCTTGAGCATGTCGTCACGACGCCCCAGGTATTCGTAGTTGCCGTCAGGCCGCTGCCTGACCATATCGCCGGTCTTGTAGGGCCCCTCCTGAGCCGGCTTGGCGAAATAGCCCAGCATGACCGTAGGCCCCTGCACCACCAGCTCACCTTCTTCATCCACTGCACAGCGGCTGCCATCAGGCTTTTGCGCCCACACCTGGTTGCCGGAGGCGGCCGTGCCGATGGGCACCGGGAGCACGCGCTCGGGATCGATGGCGCCGACCTCGAATGCGGTGCACACATTGGTTTCCGTGGGGCCGAAGAGATTGGCCAGACGCACATCGGCATAGGCCGCGCGCAGGTCACGCAGGTGCTTGATCGGAAAAGGCTCGCCGGCGAACAACAGTACCCGCAGGGTGTCCTGGATATCGCTGAGCAAGTCGCCGTCTTGCATCATCATCATGAGTACCGAGGGCACCGAGTACCAGATGCTGATTTCGTGCTGGCGGATGAAGTCGGTCAGCAGCCGCGGCGAGAACGCGATCGACTCGGGAACCAGGCACACCGTCGCGCCCACATTGAGCGCGCAGTAGATGTCCAGGACCGACAGGTCGAAATGCAGGGGGGCATGGTTGGCGAAACGCTCGCCAGGCTGGAAGCAATAGCGCTCGCACGCCCAGTCGACGAAGGCCAGGGCATTGGCGTGGCTGAGCGCAACCCCTTTGGGCACGCCGGTGGACCCGGAGGTGTAGAGGATGTAGGCCAGATCGTCCGGCTGAATGGCCAGCGTCGGCACTACGCTGGAGCCGGTATCGATGTTGCGCCAGTAGCCGGCGCTGGCCGGGTCGTCCAGGACCACGCTGCGCACCTGGGCAAGCGCGGAGCCGGCGAGTTCTTCCTGGCGTGCCGCGGTGCAGAGGACCAGCACGGCCTGGGAATCCCCGGCGATCTTTTCCAGGCGCGACACCGGGCTCAGAGGGTCCACCGGCACATACACCACCCCCAGCCGCAGGGCCGCCTGCATGACCGCCACCAGGTCCACCGACTTGTGCGCCCAGAGCAGTATCCGCTGCCCCTGGCCGACCCCCAGGGCACAGAGCATTGCCACGAATTCCCGGGTCCTGAGCTCCAGCGCCTCGTAGCTCAAGGCATCCTGCTCATCCACCACCGCCGTCTGCCGCGGGTAGCGGGCAAGGCTGTGCATCATCCGTTCATGGAGCAGTTTCATAGCTTCAGCTCCCGGGCAATGATCTCGTGCTGCATGTCGCTGGTGCCGGAAAAGATCGTAGTGCCGATGGAATCGCGCAGCATCGCCTCGATCCCGAAAGACTCCAGGCAGCCCCGGCCGCCGAAAATCCTCACCGCATCGATGCTCGATGCCAGCGCCCCTTCACTGATGGCCAGTTTCGACAGGGCAATGTTGAGCTGCCCCGGATCGCCCTGGTCCATGCCCCAGCACGCCCGGAACAGCAGCAACCGCGCCGACTCCAGGCGCAGCTTCATTTGCGCGATACGGTGCGAAACCGCCTGGTTGTCGCCAATCGGCTTGCCAAACTGGCGCCGGGTGCGCGCATGCTCGATGGTCTGTTCCAGTTGCCGCTCCATCATCCCCAGGAACGCTGCGAACAGGCAGGCACGCTCCCAGCCCATGGAGCTCTGGAACACCTGCCGGCCCTGCCCCTCCTCACCCAGGCGGTTGACCTCAGGAACCCTGCAATCGTCAAAGAACACTTCACCCGCGGGGCAGCTTCTCAGGCATACCTTGTCCAGGGGCTCACTGACCCTGAGCCCCGCACTGCTGCGGTGGACGATAAAACCGCTGACCCCCAGGGCACCGTACTCGGGCTGGGTGGTGGCATAGGTCACGAAGATGTCGGCAATCGGCGCATTGCCGGCAAAGCTCTTGTGGCCGTCAAGGCGATAACTGCCATCGGCCTGGGGCCAGGCACGGCTCTTCAAATTGCTGGAGTCGGAGCCGGCCTCGGGTTCGGTGATCGCGTTGGAGCCGATGAATTCACCGCTGGCGAGTTTGGGCAACACATCGCGTTTGGTTTCCGCTGTTGCGAACTCGACGATCGGCATCGCACAGGCAAACTGGTGGGCCGCCGCCGCGAACACCAGGCCCATGTCTGTGCAACCCAGGCCAAAGGCGTGCATGGCAATGGCCGTCGACAGTGCACCCAGGCCCTGGCCACCGTATTCCCGGGGAATCGACAGCCCCAGCAATCCGGCCTCGCCGCAGATCGCCCATTGCCGGGCGGTGAAATACCGCGAGTGTTCATTGCCACAGGCCGCCAGTTGCTCGGCACACACCTGGGCGATCATGGCCGCATGTTTTTTCTGGGTATCGTCGTAGTTGAAGTCCATTTCAACTCTCCTTGCGCAGGGAAGGTTTTCTGAAGGATCGATAGAAAATCAGCCGCCCGACCTCTGAGGGCACTTGCATCAGGCCCCACCAGAGCGCCTTGAGCTTTCTCAAGGTGGTCAGTTGATAGACACGAGCGTGAGGATTAGCAAAATCAAAAATAGGCGGAACAAAACTGGCGTTGGCAAGCTCCGCAAAGATGCTGCTCGCCGCGTGCGCAGCAGAGACCTTGGCGCTTTTGACGTCATCACAAAGGCCCAGCGTAGTGTTGAGAATATCCTTGTACCCCTGATACAGAGGCATCCAGAAACCGTCCTCTGCGAGCTGGTCGATTTCATCGAACACTTGCGGGTCCAGGTCCTTGGCAAAGGCATCGTTGATCTTGCGCGCGGTGATGGTGGCGGCAATCGACTGCAGCAGCCAGACACGGGCGAAGGCATTCCACAACTCGGGGTCGCGAAACGACACATAGGCCGCCGAGGCGATCCGGTCACTCAAGCTGATGATGCTGTCCTGGGTCAGGACAAAATCATTCAGGGCCGGGCTGCGGTAGTCACCGCTGTGCGCCGCCTTGATCAGCCGGTGCGCCAGGGCCAGAACCAGTTCCGCAGCATTGGACAGCTTGCGCGAGAACAACAGATCGTTGCTCGCGGCGCCCTCGTCGAACATCAGGCAGCGGCGTTCGAGCGCCGTGCGATAGACCTGCCGGGGCGGCTGGCGCAGCGCCCACTCGCGCACCCGCCGGGCGCCGGACAGGTGCCGCCCCAGGCCGGGGTACAGCTCGATCAGGCCGGCCAGTACCTGGTCGCCGTCCATGCTCGGGCAGAGGTCCTCACGCAGTGAAACCAGCACGCTGACCAAAGGGTTGCGCGAGTGCTGATGGTTGTTGAACGGGATGACCCCCACCCAGCCCCCATCGAACACATGATGCAGAGTGCCGCCATGCCACTGGCCGGGAAAATCGCCCTGCACGCACTCATCGAACGGCACCACCCCGAGCATATGAGTGGAGAATTCCAGGGTCCGGGTCTTCTGCGTCGAAGCCTGGCTGACCAGGCCAGCCTGCCGCGCCAGCACCTGGCCGCCCTGGCTGCCATCAACCATGAAATCGGCAGTGACCCAGCGCCCCAGTGCCGTAGCTACCTTGACCCCGCTGTCCTCGACCAGCACCTCTGGGCTGTTGTCGATCTCCACCAGCTGCGCGCCATAACCGATGGCCGCCGCCAGCAGATAGGCATCGATATCGGGCCTGAACAGATGGTTCTCGCCATGCTCGGAGGGCACGTTGAATTGCAGCGCCTGGCCCAGGTCCACCGCCCGGCTGCGCTGGTGATAGATGAACCCGAGGTTCTTCTTGACCCCGGAAGACGGCATCACCTTCTGCTGGATATCCCGGGTGCGGGCGATATTCTTTATTTCCGGCACGCCATAGCGGTCGGCAATCAGCTCGAAAATCATCGAGGTATAGGGAATCGTCGCCTCACCGGTAAGGTCGGGGGGCATCTGCCGGTTGCGCAACAAACCGACCCGGACCTTGTTCCGGGCCAGGCAGGCGGCGAGCATGATCACGCTGATGCTGTTGCCCGCCAAGAGAATGTCGTAATGCTCTGGCGCCTTGCCAGACTGCACATCGTTCATAACCACCTCAATCACAGATCATGGGTCTGGGTTGCACTGCCCGCGGCCCGTCAGGCCTCGGCCACGCAGCCCTGTTCCTTTATCGAACGGGCCAGGAAGTCCGGCCACATCAGGCCCGGACACTCAAGAAACTCGCGGGCCTTGATCTCCAGCTTCAGATCGCGCCGGCAGCGGGCGACCATGTCCATCACCAGCAGCGAGTCCAGGCCGTAGTCCATCAGGCTGCCGCCATCCTCGAGCTTGGCCCGCACCTGTTCGGTCTTGACCCCGAGCAACTGCGCGTACTGCTCCCACACGTAGTCATCCAGCAATGCCAGGGCAGCGGCTTCGTCGGCGCCCGCCAGTTGCTGCAGGATCTCCACGTTGCTGCTGTCGCCGGCCCTGGCGGTCGGAGCCTGGCTGCGGATGTACTGCAGCAGCGGTTGCGGGCCGCGGGATTCGAGCAGTGGCTTGAAGCGATTCCAGTCCACCCCTGACACCACCATCTGGGGCAGCTCGCTGGCCAGAATCCGCGACAGCAGGCCGACGTTCTGTACCGGGGCGATCTGTTTCAAGCCAACGCTGGTGAGGAAATTCAGCACCTGCTCGTCGAACAGGTGACTGCCGCCGGCCCACAGCCCCCAGTCGATCACCAGGGCACTCAGGCCCATGGCCCGACGCTGCCACGCCAGGCTGTCGAGGAACTGATTGGCGGCTGCGTAGCTGGCGACATGCTGCGAACCCCAGACACTGGCGATGCTCGAACACAGGACAAAGAAGTCCAGGTCCAGCCCCAGGGACAGTTCGTGCAACAACCAGGTGCCCTCGACCTTGGGCCGCATCACCTGGTCGAAACTGTCACGGTCGACGTCCTTGAGATCCTGCGGAATTGAAATTCCGGCGGCATGGAAGATGCCCTTCAGGCTCGCGCCCGACGCCTCCAGACCGCAGAACAGCCGCTGCATGTCCTGGGGCGAGGTGATGTCGGCCTGGACGTAACTCACCCGCGATGCCGCAGCGCCGAAGCGCTCCAGGCCCGTGGCGACATCCTCCAGTGGCCGCCGGCCGGTGATCAGCACAGCGCCCGCGCCTTTATCCAGAAGCCACTGGGCCATGGCCAGGCCAATTCCACCCATGCCGCCGGTAATCAGGTAACTGCCCTGCGGGCAAGGTGCATAGGCCTGTGCTGGCAACTGCGTAGCGCTGAAATGGTTCAGGCGCTGGACATAACGCTTGCCCGGGCGCAGGCAGATCTTGTCCTCGCCATCGGGGTCGCTGACTTCTTCGGCCAGCGCCCTTGCCCAGTGAGGATCGTCGGGGGCCAGGTCGATCAGCCCGCGCCAGTGTTCGGGGTGCTCCAGGGCGAGCGTCTTGCCCAGCCCCCACAACGGCCCGGTCGCCACTTGCAGGGGCTGGTCGCGATCCAGGCCAACAGGGTTTGCCCCTTGGGTCACCAGCCACAACCGGCCACCGCGCGGGCCCAGTTCGATGAGCGCCTGGACCATCTCCAGCAACGGGTGGAACAGTGTCGCCTGCAGGCTCGACAGGCTCTGCAGCGTGGTCGAGCCGGCATCCTCGATGTCTTTGCCATCGAGCACGATGATATCGGCGGCCAAGGCCTCGCCTTCATCGGTCAATGCCTGGCTCGGGTCCTGGGCCAGCACCCTCCGCGCGCTATCGAGCAACTGCTGCGGGCACAGGACCCGGGCACGATGCCCGCCACGCTGCAGGTGTTCGACCAGGGGAGCGGCGGTCTCCGGCGAGCGGCTGACCAGGGTGAACAAGCGGTCCTGCTGCGGCACTTCGGCGCGCTGGCGAGGGCGTTCGAGCCAATCCAGGCTGTAGAGCACGTCGGGCTGGTAAAGCATGCCACGCAGCGCCTCCTCACTCGGGGCGGCAGCCAGGGTCAGCCCTTCCAGGCTGCCTACACACTGGCCGTGCGCATCGTACAAGGCGCAGTCGAACTGCTGCGGATGTGCCTGGCTCGTGGCAATCACCAGGCTTTGTGCCCGGGGCGAAGCGGACCGGCTGGCGACCCAGCGGCGGATGCCGCTTATCGAGCCCGGCGCATCGCCCGGCACCGCCTGCCCCAGGTACTCGAGGACCTGCCCAAGGTGATTGCCGTGCGGATCGGGTTCTGCCGGCAACTGCATGTGGTAGACAAAGCCTGCGTCCTGGGTGGCGGCATGGCCCGGGTCCGGCAGGCCGCCCCGGACAGCCGCCGGCAGGCCTTCCAGGGTCAGCGACAGGACCGGCTGCCAATCGGCACCGGCAACCTTGGCCGCTGCGCTCAGGGCCGAGCAGTTGACCTCCCAGGCCGCCCCGGACAGCGGCTTGAGTTCGGTGAACAGATGCAACTGGTCATCGACATGGAACGCCAGGGCCGGGGTGATGCTGGCGAGGCTCACCCCATAGGTGTCCAGCTGCAAGTGGCCGGCCAGCTCATCGCTCAGGGCTGCCAGCAACCGGTCAGGACGCAGCAGCGCCAGGTCATCGCGGATCTCGCCGCCCACGGCCTGCAGGAGCGCGCTATCGAGCGTCGACTCGAATGCCGGAGTGGGTGCATTGACCGAATGCCCCAGCAGCCGGCCGACCGCTCCCGCAGCGACCTGTTGCAGGGGCGAGCCGCTGGCGTTGTCGAACCAGTAGCGCTGGCGCTGAAACGCATACCCGGGCAAGGCCTGGCGCAAGGCCCCGTCATGCTCGTGCAGCCGGGCCCAGTCGAGGTTATGGCCGCCCACGTAGAGCTGCGCGGCGGCCAGGCGCAGGTCCCTGGACGGATCGCCGGCCCGGCGCAGGCTGGCCAGGACCAGGCTGCCGTCCGCCAGGGGGTGACGGCCGATCAGCGGCGTCAACACAGCATCGGAGGCCACTTCAAGGAAGGTTTTCACCCCCAGCTCTGCGATCAGGGTGTTGACCCCTTCGCTGAACCTCACGGCCTGGCGGGTGTGCGTACACCAGTAATCGGGCGAGCTCAGGCTGGAGAGCGTATGCACCCGGCCAGTGACACTGCTGATGACCGGCAAGCGCGGCTCGCTGAAGGTGATCTGCGCCACCGTCTGGCGGAACGCTTCAAGCATCGGCTCGGTGGCTGCGGTATGGAAGGCATGGGAAACCGCAAGCTTCTTGACCTTGCAACCGCTGGCGAGTGCCGCTTCGGCCAGCGCCTGGACCTCGGCTTGCGGCCCGGCCACCACCACGTCCTGCGGGCTGTTGACCGCCGCCAGTTCGATCGCGCTGCCGGGCCGGTCCTTGAGCAGCTCCAGCAGTTGCGCCTCGCTCATGCCCAGTGCGTACATCGCGCCGCCGGCCGTCATCAGTTGCTGGGCCAGGCGCCCACGCGCCTCCACCATACGCAGCGCGTCAGCCAGGGATACCGCCCCGGCCACACAGATTGCACTGATCTCGCCGAAACTGTGTCCGAACAGCGCATCGGCAGCGACCCCCCAATGCATCCACAACCGCGCCAGGGCATATTCGACCGCGAATATTGCCGGCTGGGCATAGCGGGTCTGTTGCAGGTAGCTGTCACTGGCCGCACCCGCGTCCAGCACCAGGGTCAGCAGGTCCACGTCCATCAGCGGCTGCAACAGGGCGCGGCATTCATCGATCTGCGCCTTGAAGAATGGTTCGCTGTCATACAGTGCCTGGGCCATTGCCCGGTACTGGCAGCCCTGCCCCGGAAAGAGCATCACCAGCGGCGCCGCCGCTCCCTGGCAGCGCCCTTCGAATACATGCCCCACCACCTTGCGTGACGCATAGGCTGCCAGTTGCTCGCGCAGCCCCTCACGGCTATCGGCCACGGCCGCGAAACGATGGCCAAAGTGCGCCCGCCCGACGTTCGCCGTGTAGCACAGGTCCTTGAGTTCGAGCTGGCTGTTGTCGGCGATAAAACGTTCATAGCGTCCGGCAATCTGGCGCCGGGGCGTCTCGCCCTTGGCCGACAGAGTGATCAGTTGCCAGGGGTTGTCGCGCCCCTGGGCACGTTCGCGCAGCGGCGCGTCGCCCACTAGCACATGGGCGTTGGTGCCGGTGACACCAAACGAACTGACACCGGCGTGCCGCGCCTTGCCCTGGCGTGGCCAGGGCGTGGATTCGGTGACCACCTTCAGGGCCAGGCGATCCCATTCGATCCGCGGGTTGGGCGTGTTGAAGTGCACCTGGGGCACCAGGGCCTCTTGTTGCAGGCACAGCAGGACCTTGGCCAGCCCGGTCACCCCGGCGACCGGTTCGAGATGCCCCATGTTGGCCTTGATCGAGCCCACCAGCAGCGGTGCATCCACGGGCCGCTGCTTGCCCAGTACCGCATGCAGGGCGTGCAGTTCGATCGGGTCGCCCAGCGCGGTGCCGGTGCCATGGGCCTCGACATAGTCGACCTCGCTGCCCTGGAGCCCGGCCTGGCCGAGCGCCAGCCTGATCACCTCTTCCTGGGCGTGGATGTTGGGCACGGTGATGCCGCTGCTGGCGCCGTCGTTGTTGACCGCACTACCCTCGATCACGGCCAGCACCGGGTCCTGGTCGCGTACCGCATCGCTCAGCCGCTTGAGCGCAAGGATCACGCAGCCTTCGGCGCGCCCGTAGCCATCGGCCGCCGCGTCGAAGGTCTTGCAGCGGCCATCGGGGGCCACGGCCCGCAGCTTGCTGACCAGGATGAAACCGTAGGGCGACAGGATCAGGTTGACCCCACCGGCCAGCGCCAGCTCGCTCTCGCGGCTGCGCAGGCTGTTGCAGGCCTGGTGCAGGGCCACCAGGGATGAGGAGCAGGAGGTGTCGAGCACCACCGCCGGGCCCCTGGAGCCCAGGGTGTAGGCAATGCGCCCGGCCACGAAGCTGGTTTCGCCATAGAACTGGTAGGCGTTGACGTCCTCGACCGCGCCCAACTGCTGGCGCAGGCGCACGTAATCATTGGTACTGACCCCCATGAACACGCCGAGCTTCTTGCCATGCAGGCTGTCGGGGGCGATCGCGGCGTTCTCCAGGGCCTCCCAGGCAACCTCCAGGGCCAGGCGCTGCTGGGGGTCCATGCCTTCGGCTTCCTTGGGCGAAATGCCGAAGAAGCCCGGGTCGAACTGATCCACCCCCTCGATGAAGCCACCGCGCATGACGTAGGCCTTGCCGGGTGCCTGGGGATCAGGATGGTAATAGTCGGTGCCGTACAGACGGTCGCTGGGCATGTCGCCCACCGCATCGGTGGCGTTTTTCAGCAGGCTCCACAGCCGCTTCGGTGTGTCGGCACTGCCCGGCAGCCGGCACCCCAGGCCCACTACGGCGATCGGCTCGACAGGCGCCGAGCTCTTGCCGGCCACCTTTTCCTTGAGCGCACGGATGGTGGTGATTGCCTGAGCAAGACTCTCTTGCAGCTGTTCCTTGCTTACATCGCGGACATCGTTATCCATAAAGGCCTCGATCAGTGATTCTCTGGCAGTTGTCATCCAGCCCCAGGGCTAGTAATTGGCGATATCGCGCAGCTCGTCTTCGAGAGCACCAATCAGCTCGGCCCGTGACAGTTCATGCAGGTCCTGATGCCGCGACGCTGGCGACACAGGTTCGGGCGCCGCCACCGGCTCCCGGGTTTCAGGCGCCAGGAGCTGGCCCATGAGGTAGTCCGTGACCTGTTCGATGGAGGTGTATTCGAAGCCGAAGGTCGAAGGCAGGTCGATGCTCAACGCCCGGCCCAGCCGTGAGCGCAGGTCCAGCGACATGACCGAGGACATGCCCATGTCGAAGAAGCCCTTCCTGACATCGAGCTCCAGGCCATCGGCAACGCCGAACACCTGCCCCACTACCTCGCAGACCAGCGCCTGCATGGCCCGGCGCTGCTGCAGCGGTGGCAGGCCAATCAGCTCGGCCAGACGCTGATCCGCTGCGCTATCCGCTGCACCCAGGTGTTCGAGCAAGGGCCAGGGCAGCACGCTCAGGTACAGCCCTTTGAGTTGTTGCCAGTCGACATTGAGCAGCCCGCACTGGCCCTGGCCACCCAGCACGCGGGCTATGGCCTGCACTATCTGCGAGCGCTGCAAAGGCTGCAGGCCGCTGCCTTGCATGGCCGTGCGGGCTGCGGCGTCCTGCTCAAGCTCCTGTTCGCTCTGCGTCAGGTGCAGCAGCTGGCAGTTCAACCCCTGGCGCCGGCGCTGTGCATGCACCCACAAGGCATATGCATCGGCAATCGCCGAGCGGGCGAAGCCGGCCCCGCCAAGCAGGGAAGACACGCTGCCCAGGACCAGGAAGAACGCTTCGGGGTCATCGATCAGCTGGTGAACCTGCTGCAAGACCTCAAGCGGCCGAACGCCTTCCTGCATTCGCACGACAAATTCCGGCTCCTTGAGCGCAACCGTGCGCCAGTCAAGATCGAGGTGGATAAAGCCGGCGATGCGGTCTTGCGCTCGCAGCGTCGCGAAGGTGTCAGCCAGGTTTTCCCGGCTCAGGTCCGAGAGGCTGCTGATCGCCATCGCTTCGGGCATCCGCTCAGGCATGTGCAGTTGCCCGGGGGCCTCGCAGAGCAGCAGCACACGCTGCACACCCCGCTGCCCGAGCGCCGTCAGCACAGGCTCCAGGTCAGATCCCGGGACGGCATGCAGCACAACGGTTCCGTTCAGCGCCGGCGGCTCCAGGCGCTGTAGCGGGTCGGCTTGATCCTCCATCAGGTATTGCACCTCGACCCGGGCGCCGCTGATCGCAAAGTGATCATGGCCAGGTTGGCCGTGCAACAGCCGGCAGAGGCTGGCGTAGCTTCTTCTGTCGCTGCCCTGCAAAGTCACCAGACCGCCCCACCAGGCAGGATGCTCCAGGGCGAAGATATGTGCGGCGCCCTGCCAGGTGGCCTGGACAGCGGCCATGGCCGGCGACGCAGCATCACTGGCATGAAGGGCGAACCAGACCGGCTTTGCCGGTGTTCCGACGCTGGCAATCGCACCGGCGAAGGCCTGTACCAGCGCCGCAGAGGCCACCAGGGATATACCGAGGCCGTCGGCCTCCTGAGCCTCACCGCCGGCAACGATCACCCCCAGGCAGGACGGATCGGCCACTGCCCCGCGCAACGCCGAGGACAGCTTGCGGGCCAGAGGTTGTTGCCCGGCGTGCAGCTCGATGACTTCGACTGGACGCTGTTCAGCCGCAAACGCCGCAGCCAGTGGCTGGACCTCGGCAGTGCTCCAGGCCAGCACCATCCAGTAGCCCTCGCGTTGCCGAGCGCCCTCGCCCGGCATCGGATAGTCCTGCCATTGGCGAGCGATCATCGGCAGGTCGAGGGGTGCGGTCTGGAGGTCGGGCAAGTACCACGAACCAGGATGGCCAAACTGCGGACCTTCGAACAGCGCCAGCTGGCAACCCCGGGCATCCACTACCTGCAGGCTGTCGGGTTTGTCGGCGTCATGGCCGGCCAGCACAATCCATACCTGCGCCGGCAGGTCTGCCCATACCTGGAGCCCGGAGAACCCGACCAGCGCGGCGGCGTGGGCGCCTTCAAACAGCTCGACCACACTGGCCAGCAACTGGGTCTGGCGCTCGGCCGCCGTCAGGGAGTGGGCAAAGCGGTACAAGGCCCGCTGCCCGCCCGTGGCCGCACACCCGGACCATGGGCACAGGCCAACGTCCGGCGCCGGCGGTGAAGGCTCATCGAGCATCGACACCCCGCACAGGGTTTCCTCCTGCAACTGCGCTGCACAGTCAACCAGGGTTCCGCTCATGCAGACCTGGCGGCGCTCGTCGCCGGCCCCTTGCAAGGCCAGTTCGAAGCAGGCGTCAGGCGCCTGGGTGAGGTGGATGCTCAGGTGCGAAGTGAGGTGCTGTTCGCCGCGCAGACGCAGCTGGGCAATCTGCAAGTCGCGGATCTGCTGCACGCCCCGCGGTGTTTCCCGCACCGCCTGGAGCACGGCATCCAGCAACAGGTGAGTCTTGACCCTGTACCCCTGTTCGCCCAGCGGGTCGTAATGCCCGGCCTGGGGAGCGAGAGCCCCCGACCAGTACCAGAGCTGCCCGGCCGGCCGTACCAGCCTCTGCAGGCAAGGATGGCCCGAGGCTGCCCGGGCGGGCTGCACCGCCGTAGCCGGCTGGCCAGCATCGATCCAGTAGTCGTTGAGCTGCCAGGGATAGGTGGGCAACCCGATGGCCTGACAGCCGTCCGGCAAGCGCTCGGGGCCCGGCGACTGGGCGCCGCGGCCAAAGGCCTCGGCCAGGGTTGCCCAGGGTTCGCCGGCCGCGGGTTTGCGGTCATTGGCGATGGGGCTGCCGGCCAGCCAGGCCTGTAGTGCCTGAGCCAGCTCGCGGCAATCCTGGCCGTGGACGACCAGGCGTTCCTTGAACGCCGTGCGCCGCATCAGCGCGTTGTAGCAGATGGTCTGTGGGCAGTGCTCGGTAGCGCCCAGGAAGGACACATAGCGCTGGGCCAGCTCCGCCAATGCCGCCGGGGTGGCCGCGGACAGGCACAAGGCCACTGGTGCTGTGGCGGGTGGCAAAGGCGCTGTCGCGGGCGCCGTATAGCCCTTGAGCAGCACATGCACGTTGGTCCCGGTGAAACCAAAGGCACTCACCCCGGCCACCCGCGACTCCGGCCGGCCCGGCCAGTCCATGGCCTGATGCGCCAGCTTGAGGTTCATGGCCGCCCAGTCGACACGGGTGTTGGCCCGCTGCAGATGGGCTTGCGGGGCAATCCGGCCGTGCTCCACCACCAGGCAGGCCTTGATCATCGAAGCGATGCCCGCTGCCGCCTCGAGGTGCCCGATATTGGCCTTGACCGAGGCCACCGTCAGCGGCGGACTGTCGGGGCTGGCCTGGCGATAGGCGTTGTGCAGGGCGTTGAGCTCGATGGGGTCACCCAGCACCGTGCCGGTGCCATGGGCCTCGACGTAGCTGACTTGCTCCGGATGCACGCCGGCGTTGGCCAGTGCTTCGCTGATCAGCGCCTCTTGCGCCGGACCATTGGGCACTGTCAGCCCGGCACAGGCACCGTCGTGATTGACCGCCGAACCGAGAATCGTCGCGACAATCGGGTCACGCTCCCGCTCGGCCTGGGCCTGGCGCTTGAGAATGACCACGCCGCAGCCCTCCCCTCGACCGTAACCGTCGGCACTGTCGTCGAAGGCCTTGCTGATGCCGTCCGGGGCCAATGCGCCGGCCTGCCCCATGGATTGAAAGATCGACGCCGAGGCGATGACATTCACCCCACCCACAATCGCGATGTCGCACTCCGCGGCACGCAAGCTGTTGCACGCCAGATGGATGGCCGTGAGCGATGACGAGCATGCGGTGTCCACCGTCAGGCTCGGCCCACGCACGCCGAGAAAATGCGAGAGGCGCCCGCAGATCGCCGAAAACGAACTGCCAGTGCCGTAGTGGGCATCCACGCCTTGCGCGCTACCCAGGACCCGGGTTTCGTAGTCGTGGGAGTTGGCCCCGACAAACACCCCGACCCTCTGTTCCAGCAGCTTCTCCTGAGGGATACCGGCCCGTTCCAGAGCCTCCCAGGCCACCATCAGCAACAGCCGTTGCTGGGGGTCCATGCTCCGGGCTTCCTTGGGGGAAATGCGGAAGAACGCTTCGTCGAACCCTTCGGGGCGCTGGATAAGGCTGGCAAACCGCGGGAAGGTTTCCTCCGGTTTGGCGTCGGCGAGCCGGGACGGCGGTACCGGCCCCACGGTGTCCGTCTGTTCCAGCATCAGCTTCCAGAGTGCCTCGGGGCTGTCGGCCTGGGGAAACCGGCACGCCATGGCCACCACGGCGACGCTCCCCGCGGCGTCGGTCGCCCCGGCATCGACCGTTACCGGGGTGCTGGCCGGCTCCCGGGACAGCAGCCCTTCCAGGTACTGGCCCAGCCGGTTGATGGTGGGATAGTCGAAGCCCACGGTCGCCGACAGTTTGAGGGCGAACTGGCGCTCCAGCATGCGCTTGAATTCAACCAGGGAAATCGAGCTCAGGCCCAGTTCGAAGAAGCCTCGATCCGGGTCCGGGTCGGCACAGGCCACGCCGATGATCTGCGTCAGCAGTGCACCAATCTGCGCCCGCACATCCCCCACCGGCTGCGCCGCTGCGGGCACCTTGGCCGGTGCCGGCACAGCGGCCTGTGCCAGCTGCGGCACGCTCAGCGCCACATCGTTGGCCTGGGCGCAGAGATTGCCCTGGGCGTCATACACCAGTACCTGCGCCCGCAGCTGGGACACGAGCCCTGCCGGCTGCGGCCGCGGCGCCGGGGCAAACCAGAAACGCTCCTGCTGCCAGGGATAGGCCGGCAGCTCCAGCGCCGCCTCCCTGGGTTGGAAGGCTTGCCAGTCGGGACCTGCGCCCCACTCGTACAGGCGGGCAACAATACTGGCCAGCTCCAGGGCGGCGTCGCCCTGCTTGTGCAAGGCGCCGCACACCAGTCCCTGGGTTCCCTTGTCGGCCAGGGCCTGGTTGATCGACGCCGCCAGCACGGTGTGCGGGCCGATCTCGACGAACAGCCGGTGCCCCTGCTCGATCAACTGTTCGATGGCGCGATCGAAGCGCACGATGCCACGGGCATTCCTCGCCCAGTAGTCGGCATCTGCCAGGATCGGCTCCTCGGGCATCGCGCTGGTGGAAATCCAGGGCGTGTGCGCGGCAACCACCGGCAAATCCTCCAGCCCCGCGCGGATCTGCGTCAGGCACTCATCCATCTGGCAGGAGTGGAAGGCATATTCCGCCGGCATCAGGTAAGTGAAGATGCCTTCGTCACGCAGTTGCTGATCCAGAGCCTGTACAGCCTGCGGGCTGCCGGACACCACACAGCTGTTTCGACTGTTGACCACCGACAGTTCCAGTTGCGGGTTGTTCGCCAGACGCGACTGGAGCGTCGGCGCGGGCAAGCCCACCACCAGCATCCGCCCCTGCCCCAGGGTGTCCTTCATGGCCTGGGCCCGATGGTGGATGACCCGCACCGCCGACTCCAGGTCCAGTGCTCCGGCGCAATAGGCCGCGGCCACTTCCCCCATGGAGTGACCGACCACCGCCGCCGGGATCACACCCCACTGGCGCAGGCATTCACTGATCGCCACCTGGATGGCAAAGATGCAGGGCTGGGCAAATTCGGTCAGGTGCAGGCGGGACCCACTGGCGTCGCTGCGCAGCTCGGCCTCCACCGACCAGCTTGCCCACTGGGCCAGCGCCTGGTCGCAACGCCGGATCATCGCCAGGAAGGCCGGCTCCCGTTCAAGCAGGTCGCGGCCCATTCCCACCCACTGGGCGCCCTGCCCGGTAAACACCAGCACGGGCCCGCGCCGATCCTCTTCGTCCGTCGTGCAGGCCAAGGTCGGGGCCGGCAACTGCTCCAGCTGGCTCTTCAATTGCGCGGCGTTCGCACCCACCACGGCCGACCGGTAGGGAAAGTGATCACGACGATGAATGGCGCTGGCGACAAAGGCTTGCAATTGCCCATCGTCCTGCTGCGGCAGATGAACGGCATAGGCCCTGGCCTGCTCCACCACGGCCTGCGCGGACCTGGCCGATACCGGCAGGACCCAGGGCCGGCCCTGTGCCGATCGTTCCTGCTGCGGCTGTGCCTGCCGATAGGCGCTGGCATCTTCGAGAATCATGTGGACGTTGGTGCCACTGAGCCCGAAACCACTGATTCCAGCCAGGCGCGGCCGGTCGGGCAACGACTCGATCGCCGTGGGCACCGCCAGCCGGGAACGCTTCCAGTCCACCAGTGGGTTCAACTGTGCGAGATGCAGTTGCGCAGGCACCTCGGCGTGCTTGAGAACCATCATGGTCTTGATCACGCTGGCCATTCCGGCGGCCGCATCCAGATGGCCCATGTTGGCCTTGACCGAGCCCACCCACAGCGGCCGCTCACGCCCCTGGAAGGCACTGTCCAGCGAAGAGAGTTCGATCGGATCGCCCAGGGGCGTACCGGTGCCGTGGGCCTCGACATAGTCGATGTCGTCCACGCTCAAGCCGGCCACTTTCAGGGCCTGGCTGATCACCGCAGCCTGGGCATTGGCGTTGGGCACGGTCTGGCCGGCACTGGCGCCATCCTGGTTGATCGCCGAGCCCCTGATCACCGCCTGGATCGGGTCGCCATCGCGCAGGGCATCTGCCAGGCGCTTGAGCACCGTGACCCCGCAGCCCTCGCCCCGGACGATCCCGTCGGCCGCCGCATCGAATACCCGGCAGCGACCACTGGGCGAGATCGCCCTGATCTGGCTCATGTAGATCGTCAGGTCCGGCGCCAGCATCAGGTTCACCCCTCCGGCCAGGGCCATGTCCGCCTCCCCTGCCTGCAAGGCGCGACAGGCCAGGTGCATGGCCACCAGGGAAGAAGAGCATGCAGTGGTCACGGTCATTGCCGGCCCATGAACACCCAGGTGGTAGGCAATACGCCCGGCGGCGAAGCTGAATTCCTTGCCGGCGGCATAGTAGGGATTGATCTGCTCGATGCCGGCCTCGCGGGAGTGCAGTGCCAGGTAATCCATGCCCAGCATGCCGACATAGACCGCGGTCCTGCTGCCTTTGAGCTGCTCGCGGGTCAGGCCGGCACGGGCCACGCTTTCACAGGCGACCTCCAGCAGCAGGCGCTGCTGGGGGTCCATTTCCTTGGCTTCAGAGGCCGAGATGCCAAAGTAATGCGCATCGAAGCGGTCGATGTGCTCGAGGAACGCCCCCACCTTGCTGTAGGTCGTACCGGTTTCAGCAGCGCTCTCATCGTAGATCGCCGCTGTGTCCCAGCGCTCTGCGGGAACCGGTCCGACAAAATCGGTCCCAGCACGAAGGAGCTCCCAGAATGCCTCGGGGGTCGATGCACCTTTGGCAAAGCGGCATCCACTCCCGATGATTGCAATGGGTTCAAAATCCATGGGCGCACGAGCATCCATTCAGTCATCTCCTTCGACTGGGTGTTTAGTGTTTAGAACGCGGGTTTGGCGGTAGGAACCTGCATGTCGCCCAGGTACTTGTGCCAGAGGTGTTCCGGGTCGCTTTCAACCGCAGCGATGATTTCGCGCATCTTGTCCAGCACTTCCAGGCGCTTGCCGCTGTAGACGTCCCCTTGCAGCAATTGCAGGATGTCCAGGCGGTAGCGTGGGTCTTGAACGAACGCGGTGAAGAGGATGTTCAGGCGGTAATAGAGCGTGATGAACTCATACCAGTTCTTGATGCCATTCCTGATCATGCCTTCGTAGTGAGTGAAACTGGACTTGCTAAAGTCGTTGTTCTTCACCGCCTCGATGATGTCGCCGCTGGCGATGCGCGCACTGTTGAGTGCAACGCTGACGCCGCTGGAGAAGATCGGGTCGACGAACCGTGCGGCATCGCCGATCAGCACGAAGCTGTCGCCACAGACTTCTTTCATGCCGTAGCTGTAGTCCGCCTCTTTCTTGAACGGGCGGACCTGCTCCGATGCCTTCAGCGCGTCATGCAGGTTTTCCCGGGTCTTCACCGCTTCCCAGAAGAACTCTTCATAGGTGAGGTCGGAGTTGGTGTAGTTCTGCTTCTGCGTAACCACGCCCACGCTGGTAATGGTTTCGGTGATCGGGATCTGCCAGACCCAGGTATTGGTCATCGGCAGGAAGTGAATGAAGATGTAGTCGACCTTGTCCGGGCTTTGCGTCGCCGACTTGCGGTCGAAGTTGTCGAACCAGGAGTGAATCGCGAACTGGTTGAAGACCGGGTCCTTTTCTCGCAAGCCCAGCCGGCGGCCCAGCAGCACGTTGCGACCGCTGGCATCCACCACCATCTTGGCCTTGATCTCCACGCTGCGCTTGCCCAGCTTGGCATTGACAATGACATTGCCCGGGCTGAGAAACTCGACGTCAGCGATCTCCACGCCCTGGAAGACCTTGGCCCCCAGCGAACCTGCGTGCTCCAGAAGAATGCGGTCGAACTTGCCGCGGTCGACGTGGAACGTGAAGTCGCGATCGACCCCTTCCTGCTTGCGCTCGTTGAAGAGGATTTCCGCCGAACGGAAATCGTGGTCCAGGCCCTGGAAGCCCATCTTGTCTTCGGGGCCGGAATCTGCCGAGGTCCAGGCAGCGCCGAACTTCTTCGGGAAGTTGGCTTTCTCGATCTTTTCCATCACCCCGATTTCCAGCAGCACCGGAGTGGTGGCCGGTACCAGCGACTCGCCAACATGCTCGCGCTCGAACAGTTCTTTTTCGAACACCGCGCATTTGACACCGGCTTTTGCCAGGTAGGAGGCCATGGTCGAACCCGCCGGCCCGCCACCGATAATCACTACATCATAATCATGATCGCTCATTGCCCACTCCCTGTTAGGCGCACTCGGCCTTTAGTTGCTCGACAGTCCTGGATATTGCATTCAGGTCTTTAAAATATTTGCCGGTGATATGGGTACTTGGAATCGAGACACCCATTTCATCCCTGATGTAGACCATGAGCTTGACGATATTCATCGAGTTGAGAATGCCCCACTCCAGTAGTGGAGTCTGGTCATCAAGCTCATCTTCCTTTGCACTTGGCCCGATCAAATCTTCCATGATGTAGCGACGAATCTTTTCTTTAACTTCCTCTCCGTCCATAGACGTACGCTCCTGCATTCGACAATCGTGGGTTGGGAAAACCCGTCTACAATCCTCAATAAGAATGCACTTGTGAATAGCCGTTTTTGCAAAAGGCCTTTGCATATCCGCAAAGGCAAAACAGCCCCGACAACATCGAAGCCAACACAACTTAACGATGTTCCACAGGCCTATATGACAGCCTTCAGAAAGTCATCTTCGAGCGCCCAAGCATAGTTTTGGCGCTCTGCGCAATTAGCCACTAGAACTATTTTTGTATCCAGATAGTGCAAACCAAGCCTTGCACTTGGACGGTGTTCCGCTCTGCGCCGGGTAGAGCTGTGGCGCCTGAAATGTTATGAATCAATTTTCCCAAAGCCAACTAATCATGGCCCCAGCACTGCTTGACAAACAAAAAGCCTAGCCGTACTAAGGAGGCTGTCATGATCTATTTGTAATTTGCCTTTACAAAAATAAGACACTAAAAATTCTAAAAGGATTTAGGAATGAAGGCGCTAGGCGTTGTCAATGACATAGACCTTTATATATCCGTAACTAAAACGGGTAGTTTCTCCGAAACAGGAAGACTACTTGGCATCCCACCTTCTTCGGTGATGCGCAGAATCAATAGCCTCGAAAAAGAACTTGAAACCTGTCTATTCAATCGATCGACAAAATGCTTGATACTTACCGAAACAGGCCTGCTCTTTCTCGAACATGCAAAGAACATCTCGAGATGCATTGGGCATGCTAGATCAGAAGTAAAAGAACACACTGCATCGACCCTAGGCGTTCTCAAGGTTTCAGCACCCGTGGCCTTTGGACGGCGCCATGTAGCGCCTTTATTGAGCAGAATACTGAACCATCATCCCGGTTTGAAAATTGAATTCTCGCTTAACGACAAAGCTCTCGACCCCAGCATCGATAACGTCGATATCTGTATCAAGCTGGGCATATTGCCGGACAGTAATCTGATTCCAACGAAACTTGCGGATATGCGGCGCGTGCTCTGCGCAAGCCCGGAATACATCCGGCAACATGGCTGTCCGCAAACTCTTGAAGACCTGTACCAACATGCCTGCCTGATCCACAGCACCTGCAGCAACTTCTCACTGACCTGGCAATTCAAGGTCGATGGCCTGCTCAAGAAGCTCATGCCCAGCAGCCGGCTATCGGTCAACAGTTCCGAGTTGCTGGTGGACGGCGCCCTTCAGGGCATAGGAATCATCCACGCGCCCACCTGGCTGGTGCATGAACAGATCGCCAGCGGCCAACTGGTGTCGCTGCTCGACGAATATTGCGAGGCCGATCCGCAACAGGGAGCGATCTACGCACTGAGGGCACGCAGCAGCGTTGTCCCGGCCAAGACCCGCCTGTTCATCAATGAGTTGAAACGCTCGATCGGCAGCACGCCTTACTGGGACTTGCCGTTTGAAAAGGAAATACCGCAGACCCTGGCCACCCTGCATTTCGATACCGCAATGCATTCAGCGCTTTCCAGAGCGACCACCTTGCAAGACAAGAGCCAGACATCATGAATCAGTACGACGTCATTATCATCGGTAGTGGTATCGCCGGCGCGCTGACCGGCGCCGTCCTCGCGAAGTCCGGGCTGAACGTTCTGATCCTCGACTCGGCCCAGCACCCACGATTCTCCGTCGGCGAAGCGGCGACACCGGAAAGCGGTTTTCTGCTGCGTTTGCTCTCAAAGCGCTTCGACATCCCTGAAATCGCCTACCTCTCGCACCCCGACAAGATCATCCAGCACGTCGGTTCGAGCGCCTGCGGGATCAAGTTGGGCTTCAGTTTTGCCTGGCATCAAGAGAACGCGCCGTCGTCCCCTGACCACCTTGTGGCCCCGCCGCTGAAGGTGCCGGAAGCCCATCTTTTCCGGCAGGACATCGACTATTTCGCCCTGATGATTGCCCTGAAACACGGCGCCGAATCCAGACAGAACATCAAGATCGAGTCGATCAGCCTCAACGACGACGGGGTCGAGGTGGCATTGTCCAATGCCGCCCCCGTCAAGGCCGCGTTCATCATTGACGCTGCTGCCCAGGGCTCTCCGCTCTCCCGCCAACTGGGCTTGCGCACCACCGAAGGGCTGGCGACCGACACCTGCTCATTCTTCACCCACATGCTCAATGTGAAGAGCTACGAAGATGCCCTGGCTCCGTTGTCCCGCACTCGTTCCCCCATCGAACTGTTCAAGAGCACCTTGCACCACATCTTCGAAGAGGGCTGGTTGTGGGTCATCCCCTTCAACAACCACCCGCAGGGCACCAATCAGTTGTGCAGCATCGGCTTCCAGTTCAACAACGCCAAGTACCGTCCCACCGAGGCGCCGGAGATCGAGTTTCGCAAACTGCTGAAAAAGTACCCGGCCATCGGCGAACACTTCAAGGATGCGGTCAATGCCCGGGAGTGGATCTACGCGCCGCGCATCAACTACCGCAGCGTGCAAAATGTCGGGGATCGCTTCTGCCTCCTGCCGCAAGCCACCGGGTTTATCGACCCGCTGTTCTCCAGGGGGTTGATCACCACCTTCGAGTCCATCCTCAGGCTGGCCCCCAAGGTGCTGGACGCCGCCCGCAGCAACCGCTGGCAACGGGAACAGTTCATCGAAGTCGAGCGCCATTGCCTGAACGCGGTGGCGACCAATGACCAGTTGGTCTCCTGCTCCTATGAAGCCTTCAGCGACTTTCACCTGTGGAATGTGTGGCATCGGGTCTGGCTCAGCGGCTCCAACCTGGGCAGTGCCTTTCTGCAAAAGCTGCTGCACGACCTGGAACACAGTGGCGACGCCCGCCAGTTCGATGCAGCGCTTGAGGCGGTGCGCTTCCCTGGCTGCCTGTCCCTGGACTCGCCCGCCTACGAAAGCCTGTTCAGGCGGTCGTGCCAGGTCATGCAACAGGCCAGGGAGCAAGCCAGGCCGGTGGCCGAAACCGCCAACGCGCTGCATGAGCTGATCAAGGAGCACGAAGCCGAGTTGTTGCCCCTGGGCTATTCGCGGATATCCAATCGTTTCATCCTCAAAGTCTGAATGCCTGAGTGATGCCCGGGGCCGGGCGCCGGTGTCTGTGACCGGCAGCCAGCCCTGGCGATCCACCCGTCCGCCGAAAACCACAACACTTCCCGCGCAAAAACCCGGATAATGCCCGCCATTTTTTGCTTTGTGATGCCGGTGCCCCCATGGAAATCAAGGTCAACTTTCTCGACAACCTTCGACTTGAAGCCAAGTTCGACGACTTCACGGTGGTGGCCGACCAACCTATCCGCTACAAGGGCGATGGTTCGGCGCCGGGTCCGTTCGATTATTTCCTGGCTTCTTCGGCGCTGTGCGCGGCGTACTTCGTGAAGCTGTACTGCCAGACCCGCAATATCCCCACCGACAATATCCGCCTGTCGCAGAACAACATTGTCGATCCGGAAAACCGCTACAACCAGATCTTCAAGATCCAGGTCGAGCTGCCGGCGGACATCAGCGACAAGGACCGCCAGGGCATCCTGCGTTCCATCGACCGTTGCACGGTGAAGAAGGTGGTGCAGACCGGCCCCGAATTCATCATCGAGGAAGTGGAAAACCTCGACGCCGATGCCCAGGCGCTGTTGATGCCGCAATCGGGCTCCAGCGAAGGCACCTACATTGCCGGCAAGGACCTGCCCCTGGAGCAGACCATCGCCAACATGTCCGGGATCCTCGCGGGCCTGGGGATGAAGATCGAAATCGCTTCGTGGCGCAATATCGTGCCCAACGTCTGGTCGCTGCATATCCGCGATGCGCAGTCGCCGATGTGCTTCACCAACGGCAAGGGCGCCACCAAGGAAAGCGCACTGGCGTCGGCCCTGGGCGAGTTCATCGAGCGCCTGAACTGCAACTTCTTCTACAACGATCAGTTCTGGGGCGAAGAGATCGCCAACGCCGAGTTCGTGCATTACCCGGACGAGCGCTGGTTCCAGCCGGGGCGCAAGGATGAGCTGCCCAAGGAGATCCTCGACGAGCACTGCCTGGCCATCTACAACCCGGATGGCGAGCTGCGCGGCTCGCATCTGTACGACACCAACTCGGGCAATATCGAGCGCGGTATCTGCTGCCTGCCCTATGTGCGCCAGTCCGACGGTGAGGTGGTGTATTTCCCCTCCAACCTGATCGAGAACCTGTACCTGAGCAACGGCATGAGCGCCGGCAACACCCTGGCCGAAGCCCAGGTGCAGTGCCTGTCGGAGATCTTCGAGCGGGCGGTCAAGCGCCAGATTCTCGAAGGCGAGATGGCCCTGCCGGATGTGCCTCAGGAAGTGCTGGCCAAGTACCCGAGCATTCTGGCCGGCATCCAGGGTCTGGAAGAACAAGGCTTTCCGGTGCTGGTCAAGGATGCGTCCCTGGGTGGTGAGTTCCCGGTGATGTGCGTGACCCTGATGAACCCGCGCACCGGCGGCGTGTTCGCCTCGTTCGGCGCCCACCCGAGCTTCGAGGTGGCGCTGGAGCGCAGCCTCACCGAACTGCTCCAGGGCCGCAGTTTCGAAGGCTTGAACGACCTGCCGCAGCCGACCTTCGAAAGCCAGGCGCTGATGGAGCCGAACAACTTCGTCGAGCACTTCATCGACTCCAGCGGCGTGGTGTCGTGGCGTTTCTTCAGTGCCAAGGCGGATTTCGAATTCGTCGAGTGGGACTTCACCAGCCAGGGCAGCAGCGGTGAAAGAGCGGCGGCCAACGCCGAGGAGGCCGCGACCCTGTTCGGCATCCTCGAGGGCCTGGGCAAGGAAGTCTACATGGCGGTGTACGAACACCTGGGGGCCACGGCCTGCCGCATCCTGGTGCCGGACTACTCGGAAATCTACCCGGTGGACGACCTGATCTGGGACAACACCAACAAGGCGCTGTTCTTCCGTGAAGACATCCTCAACCTGCACAGCCTGGACGAAGACGGCCTGCGCTCGCTGGTGGAGCGCCTGGAAGAAAGCGAACTGGACGACTACACCGACATCACCACCCTGATCGGCATCGAGTTCGACGACAACACCGCCTGGGGCCAGTTGACCATCCTGGAGCTGAAGCTGCTGATCCACGTGGCCCTGGGGCAGTTCGACCCGGCCAAGGAGCTGGTGGAGATGTTCCTGCAATACAACGACAACACCGTCGAGCGCGGGCTGTTCTACCAGGCCCTGAACGCGGTGCTGGAAGTGGAGCTGGACGACGAGCTGGAGCTGGGCGACTACGAGGCCAACTTGCGGCGCATGTTCGGCAACGAACGGATGGACGCGGTGATCGGCTCGGTGCAAGGCCGCGTGCGCTTCTACGGCCTGACCCCGACCAACCTGCAGCTCGAAGGCCTGGACCGCCACCTGCGGCTGATCGACAGCTACAAGAAGCTGCACGCAGCGCGAGCCAAGTGGAGCGCAGCAAAGCGCTGATCAACAGCCCCTTGTAGGAGCGAGCTTGCTCGCGAAGCACTCAAGCACGCCGCGCTCCCCCAGTGAACGCGGCGTTTTTCGTTAACGAGCATCGCGAGCAAGCTCGCTCCTACAATTGGCCAGCCAATATCCGGGCAAGCTGCTGGCGCAATGGACCGTGCTCGGCCTCGACATAGGGCGACGCGGTCTTCCAGTCGTAGAACCACACCGGCATCCGGCGCTTGCCCTCCGGCTCCGAGGCGTAGCGGGGAAAGATATGGCAATGCAACTCAGGCTCCGAGTTGCCGAGGATTTCATAGTTGATGCGCAGCGCTCCGGTGGCCTCGAGCAGCGCATCGCCGATGCGGGCCATGTCCAGCAGGTAGGTGGCCCGGGCCTGGGCATCCAGGTCGTTCAAGCTGGCCACCACCGGGTCCGGCAACAACAGGCAATAGCCCTCAAGAAACTGCACATCGCCCATCACCGCCCAGCCCGAAGCCATGCGGCAAATCACCTTGTCGTTGGCACCCTGGCGGGCCAGTTCTACACGTTGCGAAATCAGCGACATTCATAATCCTTGATGAGGGGGTTCGTCGTTTCGACGCCATAGTGCCCGAGGCTTGTATCCAGCCGTCGAAAAACCTAGGCCACGCCGGCTGGCCAGGGCTTGCTGTCGTCCCGGTCGGGCGGGCCGTACAGCTCCTGCTCCCAGTCCTCGAACGCCGGCCGTGCCTGGTAGCCCGGATCGCAATACTGGCGGATGTACTGCGCCGCCCGGTGCTCGGCGTACTTGGCATTCACCGGTACGCCCTGCTCGTCCAGCTCCAGCACATTGGCAAAAATGGCATAGGCCATCTCCAGCATGCTCGGCTCGTCCCCGAGGCAACTGCGGTAGTCGACGCCTTCCAGCAACGGATAGCCCAAGGTGCCATTGGCGACCCAGAAACTGAAGGTTCTCAGTGCCCCGGAAAACTCCGGACTTAGCTTCTTCGGGTAAGACATGCTGATCACTTTCCTTGATAGCGGACCGGGGCGGATTCTCGGGCAGCCACACCGGCAAGGCAAGGCTTCGTGCAACTTGCATCCGTCGGTTTCCATGGGCACGGCAAACCCGTCACAATGTGCCCCCTCTCTCTACCCCTGTGCTGTGCGCCTTGTGCAACGCACTTGCCCCGCAAGGATCGCCCGATGAATTTCCTGGAAAAACTGCTCAGCGTCTTCAAAAAGCCGGCGCCACAAAAGGCCGAGCCCACCCTGCCCGCCGGCAAGCCGGCCGCCGCAGAGGAGCCCTACGCCCAGTACCAGCCAACCCAAGCAGAGCTGGCCGGCATTGCCCTGATGGAGGCCGGTGCCGCCTGCCTCGATCGCCACTGGCAAGCGGTCGGCCACTGTGAGCAAGACGTCCTGGGCTTCGCCATCAGCCCCAGTTTCATGGGCGGCTCGCACTGGCCCTCCACGCGCCAGGCCTATCGCATCGTGCGTCGCAACAACGGCATCATTCTCGCCACCGAGGGCCTGTCCGACCCGTTCGATGGGGTCACAGGTGATGATCTGGGCAATGGTTTCGAGATGGAACTGTTCGTCGAAACCCCGGACATCCCACCCCATGCCCAGGGTGCGGTGGGTGATGTCTATCCGTTCGCCGATAGCTGGGCTTTTGAACTGCTGCGCTGCGTGGCCAACACCACGGCCGATGCCGGTGGCCTCACTGCACGCCTGCAGCGCTACGGGGTGCTGTCCCTGGAACTGCCCGGTGTCAGCCAGTCCCGCGCCATGAGTGAGCAACTGCCAGCGCATTTCATCAGCGCCGACGACTGCGCCGGGGTACTGGTGGGCGGCCCGGCCCCGGACTTCCCGACACGCCTGGAAGACATGCCGCTGTCCCCCGTGACCCTGGTGCCGGTGGTGCTGATCACCGCCGCGGAGCTGGAGTACGTGCGCAGCGGCGGGGCCCAGGCCCGGGAAGACCTGGCCGTGCGCTTGAGCGCCGCCGGCCATGGTCATGTCAGCCATTTGCAGCGCGCCAGCCTGATCTGAACCAAGGAGCCTAGCCGTCCATGTCAGAAGCCGATGCCTACTTTCCTTTCTACCTGTTCGCTGCCCGGTTCCCGGACCAGGCAGAGGCCGAACGGTTTGCCTTCGAACAGTGGGAGCCCGCCCCCGGGGCCGATGTCAGCGACGCCGAGTTCAGCGCTTGGGAAGCACGCAACCCCAGCTGGCGCCTCAAACAGGAGCTGGGGTACTACATGGACTCCGATTTCGTCGAGCTGATCGGCAGTGAAGACGGCCCGCAATACCTGGAATCGCTGATCCGCAGCGACGCCGAAAAACACCAGCTGCGCACGCGCATCGACTCCGGCTACAGCCATTTCATCATCGTTGGCTGCGAGTCGATTTACGGTGACCACAAATCGATCTCCGGCGGCGCCAATCAACGCCTGCCCGCAAGCACGGCAACCCTGGACTACCTTGGCGAGTTCAACGTGGAGCCCGCATGAGCGGGCCCTTGCAATCAGCGATTGCATTCAGCAGCCCGTAAGGAAGGTGGCTAGATGGACCTCGATTTTGACGATGAAGAAGCGCAGTTCAACGAGTACTACGCTGACTGCACCCCTGCCCTCTATGCCTGGCTCTATATCGCCATCGACATCCGCGACATGGGCCTGACAAAGATCGGGCTGACCACCAAGCGAACTCCGCAGCAACGGATTGCCGAAGGCAAGACCTACAATCCTTTCCTTACCCTGTTCACGGTCTATGAACTGTCCAAGTGCTCCAACGGGACTTCGCGCCGGGAGCTGTCCGACATCGAGCGTTACATCCATTCAAGATCGGTCTTTGGAGAGCCGATCAAGCACTTGGACACCGGCCGTGACTCCGAATGGTTCCCCATACATCCCGAGGAGGCAGAGGCTCAAGTCGACTGGATTCTGGCTCGCCGCGGGTTCTCGGTCGGTGGAAAGAATCTCTACAGCCACTATGAGCGAGATCAAAAATTCAACGGCATCGATGTGCAGCGAATGCGCCAGATCAAGAAAATCTTTCGTCCCAATCCACGGGATCTCCACGAACGGGCTGACAAGGCCGGCATGGACTTCCATGACTATCGTGACTACCACGCTTTCCTGCAGCAGTTTCACGCAAGGGACGCCGAGGGAAAGATCTACCTCTAGTCCGCAGGCCCTGGCGCAGCTGGCCTGAAGCAATAATCCATCAAGCCGATTCCTCTGCCCCGCACTAGATGCTAAAAAGGCCCCCAGCGTTCCCATGCCACCCTTGTCGTGCCAGCCGTACCACGAGAACCACCATGCACAGCCAATACCCCAACACACGCGCCCCGTTGCGCCCTCTGCACCTCATCACCCACCAGCCAACGGCGGTAGCAGCATGATCGAAGTCACCGAAGTCTCCATTGCCCACCTGCGCGCCGCCCTGGAATCCGGGCAGACCACCTCGGTGGAACTGGTCCAGGCCTATCTGGCGCGGATCGAGGCCTATGACGGCCCGAACACCGCCACCGCCCTCAACGCCGTGGTGGTGCGCAACCCCGAGGCGCTGAACGAGGCGCGGGCCGCCGATGAGCGCCGCGCCAAGGGCCAGACCCTGGGCCCGCTGGACGGCATTCCCTACACCGCCAAGGACAGCTACCTGGTCAAGGGCCTGACGGCTGCTTCCGGCAGCCCGGCCTTCGCCGAGCTGGTGGCCTACCGCGACGCCTTCACCATTGAGCGCCTGCGGGCTGCCGGGGCCATCTGCCTGGGCAAGACCAACATGCCGCCCATGGCCAACGGCGGTATGCAGCGTGGCGTGTATGGCCGCGCCGAAAGCCCCTATAACGCCGCTTACCTGACCGCGCCCTTTGCCTCGGGCTCGTCCAATGGCGCCGGCACCGCCACCGCCGCCAGCTTCGCCGCCTTCGGCCTGGCCGAGGAAACCTGGTCCAGCGGCCGTGGCCCGGCCTCCAACAACGGGCTGTGCGCCTACACCCCGTCGCGCGGGGTGATCTCGGTGCGCGGCAACTGGCCGCTGACCCCGACCATGGACGTGGTGGTGCCTTTTGCCCGGACCATGGCCGACCTCCTGGAAGTGCTGGACGTGGTGGTGGCCGAAGACCCGGACACCCGCGGCGACCTGTGGCGCCTGCAGCCCTGGGTGCCGATCCCCAGCGTCGCTTCGGTGCGCCCGGCCTCCTACCCGCAACTGGCGGCCGGCGCCGCGGCGCTCAAGGGCAAGCGCCTCGGCGTGCCGCGCATGTACATCAATGCCGACCCTGAGGCCGGCACCAGCGAGAAACCGGGCATCGGCGGCCCCACCGGCCAGCGCATCCATACCCGGCCCTCGGTGATCAGCCTCTGGGAACAGGCGCGCCAGGCCCTGGAGGCCGCCGGCGCGCAAGTGCTGGAAGTGGACTTCCCCCTGGTGTCCAACTGCGAGGGCGACCGCCCCGGCGCGCCGACCGTGTACAACCGCGGCCTGGTCAGCAAGGAGTTCCTCCACGACGAGCTATGGGAGCTCTCGGGCTGGGCCTTCGACGACTTCCTGCGGGCCAACGACGACCCCAAGCTCAACCGCCTGGCGGATGTCGACGGGCCGCAGATCTTCCCCCACGACCCCGGCACCCTGCCCAACCGCGAAGACGACCTGGCCGCCGGCATGGACGAATACGTGAACATGGCCAAGCGCGGGCTCAAGACCTGGGACCAGATCGCCACCCTGGCCGACGGCCTGCGCGGCCTGGAGCAGACCCGGCGCATCGACCTGGAAGACTGGATGGACCGCCTGGGGCTGGACGCCGTGCTGTTCCCCACCGTGGCCGACGTTGGCCCGGCCGATGCCGATATCAATCCCGAGTCGGCAGACATCGCCTGGAGCAATGGCGTGTGGGTGGCCAACGGCAACCTCGCCATCCGCCACCTGGGGGTGCCCACCGTTACCGTGCCCATGGGGGTGATGGCGGACATCGGCATGCCGGTGGGGCTGACCTTCGCCGGGCGCGCCTATGACGACTCGAGCCTGCTGCGCCTGGCTTCGGCCTTCGAGGCCACCGGCAGCAAGCGCCTGATACCACCGCGCACGCCTGCCTTGCACAGCGACCAGTGACAAACCGGGACCGGGGCCGCAACGGCCCCGGTCCTCAACGCCGTCCCTTCGAGTCCCCTTTGCGCATGACCTTTTGCGCTCAACCCGTTGGCGAGACCCCATGAACCACATTCGCGCTGCAATGCATCAATCGAAATACACCAAGGCCCCCCACCCCGTCTTCACCCTCGACGACGTCCCCCTGGACAGTTGGATCAAGGGGGTCATCTACGATGGCTCGGGGGCAGACAGCACCGAGGGGTTGGTACCGGCCCAGGGCTGGCTGATCGATGACGAGCACGCAGAACTTGCCTGGCAGTTACTGGCTCCCGCGAGCGAGGATTGCTCGAGCATCGTCCCGTTGCTGATCTGCCCCGACGACATGGATCTAAGTTGCACAGTGGCCGTGGTCGAGCAGGTGGTACGGGGAGACAAGCTGATCTGGGAACGTTTTGGACGAGCCGTCACAGTGATCGACGGACTGGTCACTGCGGTGGCCTGGAACAGCAACGCTCAACGCGCCGAATTCTCCCGGCAACAGTTTGACGAGGCCTGCACTGAATTCAAAAGATTGACCGAGCATGAGTGGGCTTGATTGCACCATCACTGCTCATCCTCAGGTCGCAATGGCGAGTGCTGCCAATCGAAGTGGGTGAGCAACTGCCGGCACAGGTCGTCCAGCTGCGGGTGGTAGTGGTGGGTATGGGGCACGGGCAACTGCGGCTCGCCATGGCCGAAGCCCAGTGCGCGCAGGGCCGTGGCGTAGCCTTCCAGCGGCCCGTAGCCATAGATCAGGTTGTGCCGGTCCCAGACCACGGTGGCCTGTTGCTCGGGCGAGTGGACCCACAGGTCGAAACGGCTGTCGCCACAGAGCAGTGGCTTGAAGTCATAGATGAAATCCTGAACGTCCTCACGCGACAGCTGCGGGCTCCAGTAGCGTCCGGCTTGCGATTCGTCCCGGGGCGTGTGCAGCACGAACAGCAGCACCAGCGGTTCGGCCAGGCAGCCCAGCAGGCTGAGCAGGACCTGCGGGTCCGAGCCTGGAACGCCCGCCACCACGCGCTGCCCCTCGCCAATGGGGGCCACCACGAATACCGGCGGATAACTGTGCTCGACCCACTGGTTGTCTATCATGTGCCCAAGTCTGTACATAGCCAGCCTGATCCTCCTGATCAATTCCTAGGTTTAGCCAAAACGGCCGCGCATTATGCCGTACCCTGCAGGGCCGCTCACGGCCTGATTGACCCAACAGCGCGCGGCAACACAGCCCATCAAGGACATCCCCTCCGTGCTTCATGCCCTGATCCACAACGGCCAACCACTGGCCCCACAGCAACCCCAGCCACTGGTGCCCTGGTGGAGCTTCACCAAGACTGTGCTTAGCGCAGCGGCCCTGACCCTGGTGCGCGACGGCCTGCTGGGGCTGGATGAGCCGCTGCCCCAGGGCCCCTTCACCCTGCGCCAGTTGCTGCGGCATCAGGCCGGGCTGGCGGACTACAGCGAGCTGAGCGACTACCACGACGCGGTTTTGCGCAACGAGGATGCATGGCCCGGCGCACAGATGCTGCAGCGCCTGGATGCCAGCCGCCTGCGCTACGCCCCCGGCAGCCAGTGGCGCTACTCCAATGTGGGCTACCTGTTCGTGGCGCAGCTGATCCAGCAGGCAACGGACCTGCCCCTGCACCTTGCCCTGCAACAACGGGTACTGGCGCCCCTGGGCCTGTCTCGCACACGCCTCGCCGTGACCCGCGAAGACCTGCGGGATGTGGACCTGGGCCAGTTGGGCGACTACCACCCCGGCTGGGTCTACCACGGCCTGCTGGTGGGGCCCCTGGCGGAGGCGGCGGTGCTGCTGGATCGGCTGTTGAGCGGCGCGCTATTGCCCCCGGCACTGCTGGCAGGCATGCAGCAGGCCCAGGTTCTGGGCGGGCCGATGGCCGGCCGGCCCTGGGTCGCTCCCGGCTATGCCATGGGCCTGATGGTGGGCAGTGTCGAGTCTGGCCTGACGCTCTACGGCCACACCGGCAGCGGCCCCGGCAGCACGCTGGCGGTCTATCGCGCCAACGTCGCCGGCACCAGCGCCTGCTGCGCGGTCTTCAATCCGGGGAGCGACCAGGGCCAGGTCGAAACCCGGGCCCTGGCGCATCTGCGCCACGCACTGGCGAACTAGCCACAGGGCACGGCCACAGTCACAGTCACAGGACAGCTCGCATGCTGGCATGACTGACCGGGCGCCACGGGCCCTGCCGTTTCGCACAGCGGCTGACGTACAATCCCCAGCCTTCAGGGACAGCCATCACCAGGACGACAATGACCACACACAGCATTACCCTTGCCAACGGCTGGACTGCCGAATATACCGAGCAGGGCGAGTTCCGCATGGGCGCCGTCGGCTGGAACCTGCAGTTGCGCGGCCCCGAGCAACAGGCCATCCGCTATTTCGAAAGCCAGATCGTGCTGGTCAACGATGAGGATGGGGTACAGGCACGAAAAGCCATCAGCCTCTCCGAGGATGGGGTCTACGGCTACCTGGGCAGCGACATGAGCCATGGCTGGGTGATCGACTTCTCCCGCTGCATGATCGCGCCCCATCGGGTGACGATTTCCCACTACCACTACGCCTATGACGAATACATCTCGCTGCTGGAACAGCCGGCGTACAAGCGGGTGCGGGAGTACATCAGTGTCACCGGTCGGACTTACTACCTGACCTTCCCCCTGACCCGGGACGAGGATTTCCCCAAGGTCTGGGAGGAGTACCTGGTGATACGCCGGCGGCAGCTGGACGAGCTGTATTTTCGCAACTGAGCCTGGGCCGGGCGGCACAGTGATGCGCATGGGCCATTAGCACACTCGGGCTAATAGTGCCGGGGGCAGCACGGGCCTATAGTCCGCAGCAGCCCCCCCTTCAGGACGGCGCCTACAAGAACGTGCGGATTCATAACAAGGAGTTTTCCCATGTCGCTCAAGAAAATCGTCTATGCCTCGGCCATCGCCCTGGCCCTCACCGCCTCCAACGCCCACGCCTTTGCCAGCGACTGCGGCGACTCGCTGTGGAAGTTCAGCGCCATCGAAGCGCTGACCTGCGTGTTCTCGGGCCAGTGGTAAATCACTGCCGCCCGGGCTGACACCGCCCGGCATGAACCAGGTGCCCGCTGCTGCGGGCACTTTCATTGGCGGGTGTCGGCTCGCTCGCGGCCCTGCTTTCAGCGCAGGCTCCAGGACACCCCCAGGTACACCCCCAACCCTTCCCCCGGCGTTGAACGCGCCGCGTCCAGCCCCTTGTCGTCATAGCCCGGGGTCACGGTGGCGGCGTAGCGCTTGTCGGTCAGGTTGCGCACATCGACCCAGGTCTGCCAGTCGTTCTTCGGCGCGTTGTAGCCCAGGGTGGCGCCGAACAGCGCATAGGGATCGGCGTAGTAGCTGTTGGCGTAATCCACCGCCACCTTGGACACCAGCTGGGTATTGACCGCGGCGAAGAAGCCCAGGGGCCAGTCGTAGCGCAGCTCGCCCTGGTAGTAGTGCATGGGCAGGCCCGGCAGGCGGTTGTCGGCGAAACGCTGATCGTCGCGGTAGTGGAAATCACTGAAGGTATAGGCCTGGCGCAGGCTCAGGCGGCCGACGCCCGGGCGCGACCACAGCTCGCTCTGCAGGCTGGCTTCCACGCCCTGGTGCACGGTGGGGCTGGCGTTGAGCTCGTAAGGCGTGGTGGCGTTGGCGTCCGGCAGCACCGAAAGCAGTTCGTGGCGCACCTGGGCGTAGTACCAGGCCAGGCTCCACTGGCCCAGGCTGCTGTCGCCACGCCCGCCCAGTTCCAGGGTGGTAGCGGTCTGATTGCGCAGCTTGACCGGGTCGCGCTGGGCGCCGGTGGCGACGCCGCTGCCGGCCGGAAAACGCTGATTGGCGCTGTAGATCAGCGACCAGGGGTGTGGCGCTTCCACCGAGCGGCTGAGGTTGGCGAACAGTTGCAGATCCGGGTTCAACTGGTAGCGCAGGCCCAGGCGCGGCGCGTAGTCCCAGTCGCCAAGGCTGGTCTTGCCGCCGCCCTCGGGGTAGGTCACCGCGCTTTCGCGGCGGGTGTAGATGGCCGCCAGCCCGGTGGTCAGCCACAGGTCGTCGGCGATCTCCAGGTCATTGCCAACGTGCAGGACGGTGTCCGAGCCCTGGTAAGTGAAGTTGCGGATCCGCGTGCCCGGCGCGTAGGTCTTGGTATTGCCGCCAGGAATGCGCACGAACTCGCTGGCACCGTCATTGGGCAGGTGCTTGGTCACCCGCAGGCCCAGGGTGCTGCGGCTTTCCAGGCCCCAGAGGCTGTCGCGGCGCTTGTAGTCCAGGGTGCCGCTGACGTCGCTGTAGGCCACCTTCAGGCGGTTGGGGCCTTCGCGCAGGTCCATGGGGTAGTCGTGGTACACCAGCCCGGCCTGGATACTCGAATCGTCGTCCAGGTAATAGGTGGTCTTGTTGCCGACAAAGGTACTGCCCGGCTGCTTGCGCCGGTCGTCGCGGCTGACGTAGGCCGGGTTGGCCGCCCGCGGGTCGTGTTCGATGGAGCGCTTGGTCACGCGCCCGGCCAGATCGTTGTCGGTCTCGCGGTAGCGCAGGTAGAAGCGGGTTTCCAGGTTCGGGTTGAAGCGGTAGCCGAAGTTGCCGATCAGCCCCTTGCTCTGGCTGCGGGTGTGATCCTGGTAGCCGTCGGCATTGGAGTCGGTCAATGACACGTAATAATCGAAATCCCCCAACACTTGCCCGGAACTGACCTGACGCTGCTGATAACCGTGGCTACCGGTGGCGTAGCGTACCTGCAACAGCGGTGCGTCATAGCCAGTGTGGCTGACGTAATCGATGGCGCCACCCAGGGCCAGGGCGCCACGGTCGAACCCGTTGGCGCCGCGCAGCACTTCCACGTGGTCGACCCACAAGGGCTCCAGCAATTCATAGGGCGTGCCACCGGGGCCGGTCAGGGGCAAGCCGTCGAGCATCGTATACAGCCCCGAGGCATGGGCACCCGGCGCGCGGTTGATGCCCGAGCCGCGGATCGAGATCTTCACCCCTTCGTTGCCCGCCGACTGGGCATAGACCCCGGGCTGGTAGGCCAGCACATCCTGGTTGCTGGCCACCCGGCCCTGCAGCGGGCGGCGCATGTCCACCACATTGGTGCCGCCGGGCACCTGGGCCAGCCGCGCCGCAGCCTCCTGCGCCGGCTGCCCCTCACCGCCCTGTTCCTGGCCCAGGACCTGCGCCGGAGCCAGCTCCACGGCACGGGTTTCGGCAAATGCCGGGCAGGCCAGGGCCAGGCCCAACAGGGCCGTGGGCAAGGATTTTGGCGAAGACATCGAGAAAACTCCGACAGGCAGAAAGAGGGCAATGCAAGGTGCGACGTAGGAAAGAACGAAGAGAACACAGGGGAATTTGGCTTTTTTCGCCAGGAAAGCGGATGTCGGCAGTCAGGCTTTCACTGGCGAAGAATGGCGCCCCGGGGACTAGCGGCCCTTGCTGGCCGCCAGGAAGTGCGCCACCAGGGCATTGGCGTGGCCATGGCCCATGCCGTGTTCGGTCTTGAGCCAGGCCACCAGCTCCATATGCTTTTTGCCGTCGACCGTTGCCAGCAGCTCCAGCCAGTGCCCGATGGGCTGGCCGTAGTGCTTTTCAATGGAGGGGAAGTACGACGCCGGCCCTTTGCTCTGTTCACTCATGGCTGATTCTCCGTCTTCTGGCTGCCCTTGATGTTGTCGATCAGGTCCACCACGTAGTTCTGGTTGAACCCCGCGACAAAGGACCAGAACAATAGCTTGGCGTAGGCGGCATAGCCACCGGCGTGCTGGCAGAAGATCACATAGAAGCTGTTCTCGCTGTAGCGACAGGTTTCATCGGCGACGATCTTTGGAAACAGCTCCCCTTGCACCACCCCGGAAATGAACAGGATATACAGCAGCCCCGCGAGGATGCCGCCGATGAATGACGGCAGCACCAGGCTGAACCAGGAACTGCACAGGCCGATGATTTCCTCCTCGCTGAGGCTGGAAAGCTGGCGGTGAAAACCGACATAGCCGCCGATGTTGCCGGCAATGAACACCACCGAGGGAATGGTGTAGCCATCGGCCATGGCCACCGACACCAGGGATGCCGCCAATAGCAGCACAAAGATGAGGAACAGTCGCTTCCACAGGATGTTCAGCGCTTCCTGGCGGTTCATGCTCGTCTCGCAGGCGTGGGGGGTCGAAGGGGCCCTGCCCCTTGATCACGATAGACCAGCCCTGGCGCCTGGAAGAACTTTTTACCCCGCAGAGGTTCGCCCCCCCTGCCGGCCGCTGGCCGGCGCTTTCGCTAAGCCGGGTAACCGGTAATCTCGCGAATGCTCTGGTACAGCGGCTTGAGCTGGCGGTACATGCGCAGGTAGACCTCGCTGTACAGCCGCTGGTACATCTGCTGCGCCTGGGGCTGGGGCTCGAACACTGCGCCAACCCGGGTCATGGCGCTGATGGCCGTGGCGAAGTCCGGGTACAGCCCCAGGCCCACCGCGCAGGCGATCACCGCACCCAGCCCCGAGGCTTCATAGACATGGGGCCGCTCCACCGGCAGGCCGAAGATGTCCGCCGTCAGTTGCATGGCCGCGTCGCTCTGGGAGCCGCCGCCGGCCACCCGCAGGCGGCTGATCTTCAGCCTGGAGCGCTTTTCGATGCGCTCCATGCCCTGGCGCAGGGCATAGGCCAGGCCTTCGAGAATGGCCCGGTAGATGTGCGCCCGGGTGTGCACGTCGCCAAAGCCGATCATCGCCCCCTTGGCTTCCATGCCCGGCTCGCGGATGCCCGGCGACCAGTAGGGTTGCAGGGTCAGGCCCATGGACCCGGGCGGCACCGCCTGGACCAGGGCGTCGAACAGCTGCTCCGGCTCCAGCCCCTGCTCCGCCGCCTGCTGCACTTCGCGCAGGCCGAACTGCTGCTTGAACCAGCTGACCATCCAGTAGCCGCGAAAGATCATCACCTCGCAGTTGTAGTGGTCCGGCACCGCCGCCGGGTACGGCGGTATCAAAGGCACTACCTCCAGGTAGCGCGAACGGGTGGTGGTGATGGTGGCCGTGGTGCCGTAGGACAGGCAGGCGGTGGTCGAGTCCTGGACGCCCGAGCCCAGCACTTCGCAGGCCTTGTCGGCACCCGCGGCAATCAGCGGCAAGCCTTCGGGTATGCCGGTATGGCGGCTGGCCTCGGCGGTGATCCGGCCCAGGGTTTCCCCGGGCTTGAGCAGGGTCGGCAACTGCTCCTGGCGCACCGCCAGGGCCTGCCACTTCCAGTCACTGGGGGCGGCCCAGCGCAGGCGTTTGTAGTCGAACGGCAGGTAGGCCACGCAGCAGCCCACCGAGTCGACGAAATTGCCGGTCAGGCGATGGGTGAGAAAGCCCGAGAGCAACAGGAACTTGTCGGTGGCGGCCCACACCTCGGGCTGTTCCTGAGCCACCCAGTTGGCCTCGGCCTGGGCGCGAAAATAATCCACCGTGGCCTCGGCGCCGATCAACTTGAACAACCAGCCCCAGGGCCCCTTGATCTTGCCTTCGACCTCGGCCTGGCGCTGGTCGAGCCAGAGGATCGCCGGGCGCAGCGCGCGGCCCTGAGCATCGACGTTGATCAGGGTGCCGCGCTGGGTGGTCAGGGACACGCCGCGGATCTGCGAACGGTCGATGCCGGTCTGCTGCCAGAGCAGTTGGCAGGCTTCGCCGAGCTTGGCCCAGTAGTAGTCCGGGTGCTGTTCGGCCCAGCCGGGCCGGCTGGAAAAATAGGCTTCAAGCTCCACCTTGCCCTTGCCCAGCAGGTTGCCTTTGAGGTCGAACAGCAGCGCACGAACGCTCTGGGTGCCGTTGTCGATGGCCAGCAGGTAGTCCTGCTTATTGTTGTTGTGGTTATCCATGGGGCTCTCTTGGTTGAGCATCGTTAGGCGAGTGGCGGCAGGCTGTGATGGCGTTGCCACAGGGCCCGGTAGCGCTGTTCCTCGGCCTGCCAGCGCTCGTCGTCCCAGCCCAGCTGCGGCTGGCACAGGCGGCGGATGGCCGGCAGGTACTGGGCGGCGCCCTCGGCCAGCAGCAGGCCGATGCGGGTGCGGCGCAGCAGCAGGTCGTCCAGGTGCAGGACCATTTCCGCCTCGGCGGCAAACGCCAGCTCGGCCCACAGGGTGTCGCTGGCGCCGACGCAATCGCCGCCCAGGGTCGCCACCCACTGCGCCAGCCGCGGCAGATGGCGGCCGTGGCGGCCAGCCAGGCGCCGCACCTGGGCGCCGCTCAGGCCAGGGATCTCCAGGGGCGCCACAGGCGTGAAGACCGGGGCGCCGTCGTCCACCACTTCACGCCCGAGCATCGCCCCGCAGGCCTGCAGCACTTCGATGGCCTGGGGCCGGAAGGTGGTGAGCTTGCCGCCGGCCAGGGTCACGCAGCCGGGTTCCTGCCACAGCACATGCTCGCGGGTTTCATTGGAAGGCTTGCCCTGCTGGCCGTCGCTGCTGGCCACCACCGGGCGCACCCCGGCCCAGGTCGACAGCACGTCGCCGGCAGTGATCAGGGCCTGGGGAAACTGCTGGGCACAGGCGGCCAGCAGGTACTCAAGCTCTTCCTGGCTGATGCTGGCGCTCTGGTCCAGGTCATCGCGGTGATCCAGGTCGGTGGTGCCGACCACGGTGGCGCCCTCCCAGGGGAAGACGAACACCGGCCGGCCATCCTCGGCATGCATGAAGCTGAAGGCCTGGGCCACCGGCAAGCGCCAGCCCGGCAGCAGCAGATGGCTGCCGCGCAAGGGCCGCAGCTGGCGCACGCGGTCAGCCGGGCGCAAGCGCTCGGCCCAGGCGCCGGTAGCGACCGCCACGGCCGCGCAGCGCACCTGCTGCGGCTGCCCGCCTTCGCTGTCCTCGATCTGCACCCCGCAGACCCGCCCGTTCTCGCGCAAAAGGCGGGTGACCCGAACGCCGTTGAACACTTGGGCGCCATCGGCCCGGGCCTCGGCCAGCACCCGCATCACCAGCCGCGCATCGTCGGTCAGGGCGTCGAGAAAACTGGTCCCCCCCAACAGCCCCGGCTCCTTGACCCCGGGGGCCAGGAAAGCCAGCTGCCGGGCATCGTAAAAGCGATGGTTGCGCCGCCCGGCCAGGGCGTCATACACACCCAGCAGGCCGCCGAACACCCGGGGCCCGGGAAACTTGCCGCGGTAATGGGGCATCAGGAAGCTCATGGGCTCCACCAGCCCCGGGGCCTCCTGCAACAGGCGCTGGCGCTCGCGCACCGAATCCCGGGTCAGGCGCCACTGGCCCTTGGCGATATAGCGCAAGCCGCCATGGACCATCTTCGAGGAGCGGCTGGAGGTGCCCCAGGCAAAGTCTCGCTGTTCCAGCAGCAGGCAACGCCAGCCACGCCGCGCCGCTTCGCGCAGGATGCCGGCGCCGCTGATGCCGCCACCGATCACGATCAGGTCCCAGGCTTGCGCCGCCAGCCCGGGCAGCACCTCTTGGCGCCACTGGGCATTCCAGTCCTGGCTCATGGTTCACGGGGCTCCAAAAGGGTGCCGGGGTTGAGGCGCCCGGCCGGATCGAAGTGGCGGCTCAGGGCCTGCAGCGCATCGATGGCCAGCGGGCCCTTCTCCCGCAGCAGGTACGGCGCATGGTCCTTGCCCACGCCGTGCTGGTGGCTGATGGTGCCGCGGTGGTTGACGATGGTCTGGCTGGCAGCGTGCTTGAGCGCCTGCCAGCGGGCCAGGGTCGTCGGGTACTGGGCATCCGGGCGGAACACGTAGGTGGTGTAGATGCTCGACCCTTCGCCATAGACATGGGACAGGTGGGTGAACACATGCACCTGCTCGCCCTCGGCGGCCAGGCCGTCACGCAGGCTCTGCTCGATGCGTTGCAGCAGGCGGTCGACATTGCTCCAGTCGGTGGCGGTCTCCAGGGTGTCCACCAGGTAGCCGGCGTTCCACAGGCTTTCGCGCAGGTAGGGAAAGCGAAAGCGGTTCTGCGCCCATTTCTTGCCCAGCAGGGTGCCGGTGAACACCCCGCCGAAAGCCTTCAGGTGCTGGCGCGCCTGGCGCAGGGACAGGGCATTCTGCCGGCGGTTGCCGGTCACGCCGAAGGTCAACAGGCACTTGCCCGCCCCGGCGCCGCGCAGGGCCAGGTACTTTTCCAGCCAGGCGATCTGCGTCGGGTGGCCGGCCAGGGCCAGCTGGGTTTCGGTCTCCAGGGCATTGGACAGGCGCAGCATCGACAGCGGCACCCGGGCCTGGGCCAGGGCGCGCACCGCTTGCAGGGCCTGCTGCCAGTCGGGCAGGAACACCCCGTAGAAACGTTCGTCATCGGGCAGGCGGCTGACCCGCACCTTGACCTCGGAAATGATCCCGAAGCGCCCTTCGCTGCCCAGCACCACCTCGCGCAGGTCCGGCCCGGCGGCGGACGCCGGAAAGGTGGCGATGGGCATCGGCCCGGCAAAGGTTTCCAGGGTGCCGCCGGCGAACAGCTGCTCGATGCGCCCGTAGCGCAACGACTGCTGGCCGCTGGAGCGGCTGGCGACCCAGCCGCCCAGGGTCGACAGTTCCCAGGACTGGGGAAAGTGCCCCAGGGTGTAGCCCCGGGCCCGCAGCTGGCTTTCCACCTGAGGGCCACTGGCCCCAGGACCGAAGGTCGCCAGCAGGCTGTCTTCGTCCAGGTCCAGCAGGCGGCTCATGCGCGCCAGGGACACCGTCAGCACCGGCCGCTGGGACCCGCCGGGGTTGATGTGCCCGGCCACCGAAGTGCCCCCGCCGTAGGGAATCAGGCACAGGTCGCGGTCCTCGGCCAGGGCCAGCAACTGGCGGATCTGTTCGGCGGTTTCCGGGAACGCCACGGCGTCCGGGTAGGCCCCCAGCTCGCCCTCGCGCAGCGCCAGCCAGTCCGCCAGGCTCTGGCCGCGGGCGTGCAGCAGCCGGTCCTCGGCACTGATGCTGTACAAGTCATGGGCTTGCAGGCGCGATGCCGGCACCCGGGCCAGGGCCTGCTCCAGGGTCGCCTCCGGCAACCTGCGTCCCGGCCCCAGGCGCTCGGCGAGAAACCCCGCGCCCTGGGCCGGCAATTCGACCACCGTGGATGCATCCCCCCAGCCGTTCCAGCGTCGCATGCGTGTGTGTCCTTCTGCTGTTCTTATAGGTCTTGCCCAAGGCTCCCTATACTAGTGCGCGGCAGCGGGCTGTCACGGTCACATTGAGCCAGCGGATGTAGCCGATTGAGTCAGACAGAGGTGACATCGGGCGCCAGTTACCGAAGAATCCTCCCCCTCCCCATCACAGGCTCGCGTCCATGCCGGCAACCCTGAGAACCTGCACCCCCCTGTTCTGGTCCACCGACCTTGGCATCGACTACGGCGCGCCGACCTTGCAGCTGCGCGACCTGCTGCCAGTGGTGGGCGAGCAAAGCTCAGCCTTCTTCCAACGCCAGGACGGCATCGTGCTCGGTGAAACCCTGCAACTGATCTGGTGCCCGCCGCTGGCGGACCTCAATGGCTGGAACGAGCAACCCTCGGAAATCGCCCTGAGCCACCTGCTGCACGTGCGGATCACCGGCCCGGCCGCCGAGCCTCCCGCGCCACGGCATGCCAACCACCACGGCAGGCTCAGGTACCGCTTCCAGGTGCTGTCCTGCCAGCCGCTACCGGCGGCCCTGCGCGCCCAACCGCTCGCACCGAACGCCTGGCACCTGCCGCTGATCAGTGGCGAACACGGCAGTTGCCTGACCTGGGATGACATTCACGAGTGCGAGCGCGCCGAGGTCCAGGGGCTGATCTACCTGTGCGCCTACGGCCGTTACGAAAGCTATATGGAAATGTTCATCGAAGCAGTGGGCGAGCAGCTGTTCGGGCTGCTTTCGGTGCACCTGGGCCCGGGGGGCGACGACTATCAATTTGGCCGGCGCGCCCTTGAAGGGGCGGAGTTGCGGGCCATCCGCCGCGCACTGGATATGGCCCGGCCGCTGAAGGATTCACAGCCCGGCTACCTGGTCCCTTGAACCCCGGGACGGATAAAATCGCCCTGAAAAAGACTAAGCAGCTGTTTTCAAACTCATTTTTTTCACCAGGGGGCTTCCCAGCCCGCCGATAAGTTGATAAATTTGCGCCCGTTCTTGCAGCGGCCCTCCCCGGGCCGGCAGTTCAGGCAAGTAACGTCGCAACAGCTACAGGGGCGTCGCCAAGCGGTAAGGCAGCAGGTTTTGATCCTGCCATGCGTTGGTTCGAATCCAGCCGCCCCTGCCATTTTTTCTCATCGTTATCCCCGCAGATTCCTTTCCAGCATCTCCAGCAATGCACTGACCTTGGGCAACCCCTGCCGGCTTTTCAGCCACAGCAGATGGATCGCCTGCCCTTCGCTGGCCCATTGCGGCAGCACCTCCACCAGGCTTCCGTCCTCCAACTGGCGCTTGACCAGCCAGGAAGGCAGTTGCGCAATGCCATAGCCTTGCTGCACCGCCATCAACAGCCCCTCGCCATCGCCCACCACGCAACTGGCGGACATCACCCGGCGCTCACTCTCGCCCGGGCGGCCGCTGGCGAAGTTCCAGGGGCTGACCCGGCCATCCACCCAGCCATAGGCAATGCACTGATGGCGCTCAAGGTCCTGGTCGGTCAGCGGCACGCCATGGCTGCGCAGGTAGTCGGGCGAGGCGCAGAACAGGTGCCATTCGCGGCCCAGGCAGCGGTGCCCCAGCGCCGCCGGCCACTGTCCCGAGCCGCCAAGGCGCACGGCGATGTCCGCACCGGCTTCAAGCGGCTCGACACCGGGAGCGGAAAAGGTGATGTGCGGCTGCAAGCCCGGATGCTCCCGGGCAAAGCGCAGGACGGCGCCCAGCACCTGGGAGCGGCCGAAGGTCCCGGGCAGGTCGATGCGCACCCGCCCCCGCAGCTCGGAGTTTTCCGCGTTCAGCGCTAGCTCGGCCTCTTCCAGATCTGCCAGCACCCCGCTGCAGGTGCGGTAGAAGGCCGTGCCCGCGTCGGTCAGCGCCAGGCTGCGGGTGGTGCGCTGGAACAGCCGCGCCTGCAGGCGCCCTTCCAGCCGGGCGATGGCCTTGCTGACGGCGGAAGCCGTAAGGTTGAGCCGTTCGGCGGCGGCCTTGAAGCTGCCGCAGTCGGCCACGCAGACAAACACATCGATCCCCTTCAAGCGTTCGGAAGAAAACATTGGCGCCTCTTATTCATGAATCTGATTCCATTCACTGGGTAAAAAACATCATAAAACAGAACCAGATTCCCCAGTAAGCTGGCTGCCATTCTCAAAAACGCCGTTACAGACCGATGAGGCACGGATGCTGCGCACCCTGAAAAGCTACCCGAAAGCAATCAACCTGCTGCTGGCCGGCACCCTGGTGCTGACCCTGGCCCGGGCAATCACCCTGCCCTACCTGGTGATCTACCTGAGCAGTGCTTTCGGCCTGCAAGTGAGCGACATCGGCCTGGTGATCGGCAGCAGCATGATCCTCGGCTCGCTGCTGAGCCTCTACGGTGGTTTCCTGGTGGACCGCACGCCCAGCTACCGGCTGATCCTGGCCTGCTGCGCGCTGTTCACCCTGGGCTTCATCGGCGCCTTCAGTGCCCGCCAGCTGTGGCTGTTCTACCTGTGCCTGGTGCTGGTCAACCTGGCCTATGCGGTGATCGACATCGCGATCAAGGCCGGCTTTGCCCAGCGCCTGTCGGTGGAACAGCGCAGCGAAGCCTTCTCGATCAAATACACCCTGACCAATATCGGCTACGCCGTGGGCCCGTTCCTCGGCGCCGGGCTGGCGCGCCTGGACATCAGCCTGCCGTTCCTGATCTCCGCCGCCCTGGGCGCCGGGTTCCTGGCGATCCATATGCGCTGGGGCGACAGACAGCTGAGCGCCGCCGGCCCGACACCAGCGCCGCTATCCTTCGCGGCCCTGGGCAAACAGCTGCTACGGGATTACCGCCTGGTGTGCTTCACCCTGGGCGGCCTGCTCAGCGCCGTGGTCTTTGGCCAGTTCTCGGCGTACCTGTCGCAGTACCTGGTGGTCACCACCTCGGCCGAGGCCACCTACCGCATCATCAGCACCCTGGTGGCGACCAATGCGCTGCTGGTGATCGCCCTGCAATACGCCATCGGCCGCAGGATTACCCAGCGCCACCTGAGCCGCTGGCTGGCGCTGGGGCTGGGCCTGTTCCTGCTGGGGGTCAGCGGCTTCGGCCTGGCCACCAGCCTGGCGCTGTGGGTGCTGTCGATGGTGGTGTTCACCCTGGGGGAAATCATCGTGTTTCCCGCCGAGTACATGTTCATCGACCTGATCGCCCCCGAACACCTGCGAGGCCTGTATTACGGCGCGCAGAACCTCTCCAACCTCGGCGGCGCCCTGGGCCCGATACTCTGCGGCATGCTCCTGGCCAGTCACCCGGCGCACTGGATCTTCTACATGCTGGGAGCGTTCATAGTCGCCGGCGGGCTGTTCTACTGGCTGGGCGCGGCCAACCTGGAACAGGCCAGGAGCAGGACCGGCGCGTGATCATTGATGCCCAGGCGCTCGGCAATCGGCGCCTGGGCTGCCCGACAGGGGGGCGAGGCCGCCAGTGGCGGCACATTGCTCATGTACAGCAGATACTCAAAGGCGATACCAGCCTCGCGGGCTGGCCCGGCATGCGGCGACACTCCATGAGTGATGACCTTGTGGAGCTTGCCGGCCTGAAGGCGTGCCAGGCATGTTCGAGCGGCCCCTCAGCGACTCTTGCGGCTCAGCCAGGCGCCCCAGAACAGGCTGCTGAAGAAACGTGTTCCCGCGCTGAAACCGCCCTCTTCGAGCAACCGTTGCACCGCCGCCTCGGAATGGGGCGGGTCGGCGCCCTGAAGGATTTTCCCCAGCTTGGCTTGTACCTCATCCGCCGTCGCGCCCTGCTGGCGCCAGCGTTGCCCCCAGGCCGCCAGCAGCAGGGGCTGGCTGGCGTAGGCGTAGTGATTGCCGGCGACGATCAGCGGCGCGCCGGGCTTGAGGCGCCGGGCGATGGCCCGCAGCAATTGCCGCTTGGCTTCATCACCGGGCAGATGGTGCAGCACGCCGATCAGCGTGGCCCCGTCGAAGGGTTCGTCCGCCGCCAGTTCGTCCACCGTGGCCAGACGCACTTCGGTCCTCTCCAGCAAACCCTGCGCCTGCAACTGCTGGCGCGCTGTCTCCAGCATCGGTGCCGAGGGGTCTACAGCGGTAAAGCGCCAGCCCGGTTCCAGGGAAGCCATGGCGATAATCTCCTGGGCCGTGCCACCAGCCCCCACGGCCAGGATGTGGGCCGCACGCCCCTCGCCCAGGCTGGCCGCCAACATGCAGGCGGCAAGGTCATGGCAGGCGTCATAGCCCGCCAGGGCGATACGGCTCTGGCGGGCGTATTCGTCGGCTCGCGAGCGGTCGAATTTTTCAGCCGGGTTTACCGAGGATGAGGTCATGGCAGGGCTCCATTCAAAGGATCGGGACAGGCTAGGCCCTGCGGCTTGATAATTAAAATTCATTGTTTTTATTCATTGCATTCCTTCCTGGAATAGCACCTCCCCTGCTCCCGAAAAAAAAGGGGGCGATCGACGATCGCCCCCCAAGCCTTGCTACCACGAGAGAACCTACAGCGTCAGTTGCCCGCGCTCCTCGTCGGTCAAACGCGCCCGGGCCTGGTCGCTCAAGGGCCCGGCGCCCAGCACCTGCACCGGGCTGTCGGGGTTGTAGCCCGGGGCGCGGCTGGCGTCTTCACGGGGGCGTTGCACCGGTTCGCTACCAAAGCCCAGCACTTCCACGGTGACGATGGACGCCCGGCCCTGCTTGGCCGCCGCCTGCTGGTTGCGGGCCGCATCTTCCGCGGCCTGGGACGCGGCGGAGCCGGCGGCGCTGGCCGAGGTCATGGCGCCGGTGTTGACCGCCGCCGTGACCGGCACCCCGCTGGACTTGCCCTGGGTCTGGATGTTCGCCGCGTTGACCACCCGCAGAGCGGCGATGTTGACGTTGCCCGAGACCCGGATCCCCGCCTCGCCGGCATCGATGGTGCCCAGGGGCGCGATCAGGTCGATGTCGCCGGCCGCCACTTCGGGTATCGGGTTGAGAGTGGCGATCCCCGCCCCGGTGCTGGGCACCGACGGCGACAGGCTGACGTTGCCCCAGTTGTCGTAGACCCGCTTGGGCGGTGTATAGACCACGGTGGTCTTGGAACCGCGGCCGGCGTTGATGTCGCCCGCCGCCGACCAGCCCATGATCGAGCCGCCGAAGGTGGTCATGATCCGGCTCTGGCCCAGCAGGATGCTGCCCAGGGAGTACAGCTGGATGTCCCCCGCGCCCTGGGTGATGATCCCCGCCGAGGCCGGTGGCGCCGTGCCTTCGATGCCGAAGGTCTGGTTGCCGCCGGGGGTCAGCATCTGGATGTTGCCGCCAAAGTCGGTGTGCACCCCGGCACCGCCGAACAGGGTGATATCGCCCTGGTAGGTGATCGGGTTGCCCGCCACGTCGGTGCTCGGGAACAGCCCGGCAATCGCCGCACGGCCACGGGCATAGCTGCCCTGGCGCATACCGCCTTCCTCGGTGTACTCGCGGCCGGCGGCCTTGAGCTCGGCAAAATACACATTCCGGGCAAACACCCGCTGTTGTTCCGCGGGCAGGGCCGCGTAATAGGCCCGGGCCTGGGCGCTGTCGCCGACAAAGCCGAAGCGCTCGGCCAGCCAGTCCAGCAGTTCGCCCTCGTAGGTCTTGGCCACCCGGGCGCCCGACAGGCTTTCGCCCGGCTGGGCGAGGTTGGCCGGGTCCAGGTAAGCCTCGACGAAGCGCCGGTAGTCCGGGCCGTTGGGGCCGAACCCGGCCTGCATCACGATGCTCGCCCCAGGCCGGCGGTCCCCCGGCGCCACGGCGCCGATGCTGGTGACGCTGACCTTGTCCTCCATGAGGATGTTGCGCCCCGCGGTCAGTTCCAGGGTGCCGGGGCCGGCGACGTTGAAGTTGCTGTAGAGGATGTCGCGCCCGGCGCTGACGACGGAGATGTCGCTGGGGTTGTTGTGCACAAACAGGTTGCCCTGGGAGGTCGAGCCATTGACCGGGTCCTCGACGCCGAAGGTCCGGCCACTGCTGACGATATCGCGCCCGGCCATCATCCACACCGGGCGGCTGCCCTCGTACCAGGTCTGCCCCGAGTGCAACTGGGAGGCCGCCTGGCCGAAGGTGATGATCCGGCCGCTGTTGACCCCCATCAGGTCGCCGTTCACCGCATAGAAACGCGCCGGATCGGCCGGGCCGGCAACCAGCCCGGAGACGCTGCCGGAACCGAAGGCGAACAACGGCAGGATCGAGCCGATGACCGGGTTGCCGTTGACCGACAGGTTGCTGGCCACCAACTCACCCTCGATGCTGCCGACAAATGCCGGACGCCAGGGCGTGGCCACCGAAGCGGCCGCGGCGCCCGACTGGCTGACGGTGAAACCGCCCGCGTAGATCGAGTCCTGGGCCAGGAACTGCAACTGCCCTGCGGCGCCCGGCGCCAGGAACAGCGGCACCCGGTAGTTGAGGTCGCCGACTTGCGCGCTGGCGGCCTTGCCATAGTAAAGGCTGCCGCTGGCTGCCACGGCCCTGAGGATCGACGGATAGACCACCGCCAGATCGGTGCTGCCAGGGCTGGTGAGCGGGGTCAGGTTGCCGCCCAGGGACATCAGGTCGATGGCGGTACGCTCGGTCCACAGGGTGAACCAGCTCCAGCCGCTGCCTTGCTGGCTGCCACGGCTGAAGAGCGCGGTGTTGAACTGGCGGACCCGGCCCGGGTCCTCGACGTTCTGCACCACCAGGTCGCCGCGGCTCTGCAGGTTGAAGGTGGCATCGCCGGGCACCAGGGTCAGGCCGCCCTGGGCCAGGCCACGGGTGGCGCGCAACGGGTCGAAGGCCCGGGCTTCGCTGGGGTTGTGGTCAACGGCGGTGCCGCCATAGTGCAGGTCGATGCTGCCCAGGGAGGCACTCTGCAAATGGCTGCTGCCACGCAGGTTGACCACCACCCCGTTGCGATGCTCGATGACCAGGTTGCTGGCCGGGTTCAAGGCGCCCGCAATGTTCACCCGCAGGTCGCCACCGCCGGTCAGTTGCAGGCGGCCATCGCTGGCGACCCGGCCGGTACTGCCCACGGCCAGCACCAGCCCCTGGCTGCGGGGCGCCACGGTGGAGGCGCCGGCGCTGTCCGTCAGGCGCTGGAGGATGCCCGCGTCACCGCCGACATTCAGCTCCAGGTTGCCGCCGCCCAGGGTGCCGAACCCGGTAAAGCCCAGCATCCGGTCGGCGCTGCCGTTGGCCGCATAGGTGCCGAAGTTGATCCACCAGGCACCGGGTTGCGCCGAACCGCCGGTGGCAACATCGCCGCTGCCCTGGCGCCACAGCCAGTTGCCCACTTCGGCCGAGTCCTGGCCGTTGTCCTTGGGGTTGGGCCAGGCACGGCTGTCGTTGGCGGTACTGCTGATATTGCCGGTCAGGTCGCCACCGGCACTGACCCGCAGGTTGCCCCCCGCCTCCGGGTACCAGGCGCGGTACAGGCTGGTGCCGCTGCCATTGACGAACTGCTCGAAGTAACTGCCCGGGTCATTGAGCACCGTGGCTCCCGTTCCCAGGGCCCGTGGCTGGTTGTAGGGATCGCCGGCCGTCGTCGCCGTGGAGGAAGTACCGGCGGTATAGACCCCGTACAGCGAGTCCATGCTCAGGTTGCCGGCGCTGAGCAGTTCAAGGTCGCCGGTGCCGGTGCGGATCACGCTGAAGCGGCTGCTGGACGGCGTTGCGCCATAGGTCTTGCTGTCCAGGGCCATGCAGAAGGCGGGCGACTCTTCACAGAAGGCCGCGACGGACGACTGCCCCAGGTCCAGCAGGAGTTGCTCATCGATCGGATCGCCGGCCTTGACCACCACCCCGGCGCCCGCCAGCTCGTCCACCGCCAGCTGGGTCCAGGCGTAGCTGGCCTTGATCGCGCAATAGGCCGGGCTGTCGGCACAGAACTGCTCGATCGAGGTCTGCCCCAGATCCACCAGCAGTTGTTCGTCGATCGGATCGCCGGCCTTGACCACTATCCCTGCGCCGGCCAGGTCATCCACCGCCACCTGGGTCCAGGTCCGCACCACCTGGCTGGGCAGTTCCTTGGCGAACATCCCGTAATGGCTGTCCGCCAGATGCAAGTCACCGCTGCGTGGGTTGGCCTGCACGATGCGGCTGTCGGCTGCGCTGGTATCGGCCCCGGCCACCAGGCGCAGGGACCAGGATTGCGAGCCTTCGGCAAGCATCGGTGCAATGGCCCAGAGCTTGCCCTGGCGCCCGACGTCTTCGGGCCGCAACTGCACCGAGTCGACGCCGCTCGGCAGCTTGACGTTGGTGCCGGCCGGGATCAGCCCGCCCTTGGGCAGGGCCTTGCTGCCGTCGAGCATGACGATGTTGTTGTTCACATTGGCCAGGTGTACTTGCGGCAGCGGCACGCCCTTGGGCCAGGTCATGGACCGCAGCTGGGTGCCCTGGGTCAACAGCGTCCCGGCCTCCAGACGGGTGCCGGCGACCAGGGTCCGGGGCTCGCCGAGCAGGGTGCCGGCGGCGAACAGCAGGTTGCCCGAGGCATCGCGAATCGCCGCCGCCAGTACCGTACCCGCCGGCAGTACCAGGGTCTGGTCCAGGGTCGCCGTGACCGGCAGGCGCGTGCCCGCGGCCACGGTCAGCCCCTTGATCGGCAGGTCGTAGTTGAGGGTACTGCCCGCCGGGAAGGCGGTGCCGTCGGCCAGGGTCACGCCGTTGCCCGGCACGATGATAGTGCCGCCGGTGAAGTCCACGCCCGGCAGCAGCACCCAGCCCTTGTCGTCCACGGTGGCAGGCGGCGGCGCGAAGCCGTCGTTGATGCTGCCATAGACATTCAGGTCGCCCCCGGCGCGCAGCGTCAGGCTGCCGACCTCGCCGGAACCGTAGACCGAGGTCTTCTGGCTGTGGGGGTTGAGGCTGGCATAGCGATAGCCCGACAGGTCCAGGTCGCCCTGCACCACCAGGTCGCCGTCTGCGCTCTTGCTGACGATCTCGACCCCGGGCCGCAGATGGAAGGCGTCGGCATAGCCGGCGTTGTTCAGGCCGGCCAGCTTGTTCTGCAGCAGGTCGCTGTTTTGCAGGGCCGCATTGATAAAGGCCGTGCTCTGGGCATGCTTGGCATCCAGGTAGGCCTGGGTGATTTCCTGGTAAGGGCGGCCGCTGGCGGTGGCGTCGTTTTTTTCCGGAGCATCGTCGTAGCGGAGCATGCCGTTGACCGCAATCGAGCGCGCGCCCTGGATATCCAGCGGGCCGCGGGCATCGATGTCGATGTCGTTGCTGCTCTGGTCCGCCTGGACGAGGCGCGGCGCGTTCAGCTCCAGGGTGCCGCGGCTGCGACCGTCGTTCTGCCCCGCAGCGCTGCCCACAGCCACGTCGGTGCCGTGGCGCAGGTCGATGCGCGCACCGTCGGCCAGGGTCAGGCGGCCCTGGCCCGAGCTGAGCACCACGCTGGCGCGGTTCGGTGAGTCGATGATCTTGCCGTAGCTGTCCACCCGCAGCTTGCTGCCGTGGGCATCGAGCACCGCGCTGCCGTCCAGGGTCAGGCCCTTGCCGGCCGCCAGGTTGATACTGCCGACCCGTTCGCCGCTGGCGTCCACTCGCCCGGTAACCCGCAGGCTGCCGTTGTCCACCGAGACGTTGACGGTGCTGGCCCTGACCCCGTCGCCGATGGTCAGGTCGCCCTGCTTGAGCTGGAAGCTGCGTGCGCCAAAGACCTGGCCCTGGTTCAGGCGCTGGTTGAGGGCGGCGAACTGCTCGTCCAGGGTGCCGCTGCTGCCCAGGTGCTGGGCCTGGATTTCCACCGTGGCGCCGAGGAACGGCACCAAGGTGCCGCCGGCATCGTAGTAGCCGCTGCTGCCGCCAAGGACCTTGCCCGCCAGGTCTACCCGCCCGGCCGCACTGTCCAGCGCCACCGCCCGCAGCTTGCCGGCCTGGTTGTGGGTGGCCGAAAGGTCGATGGTCGAGCCCGTGGCCTGCAGCACATTGCCGGTAGCACTCTGCAGCAGCACTTCGCCGCCGGCGCCGTATTTGCTCAGGTCATTGAAGGCGATGGTGCGGCCAGCCACATCGATCAGCGCCGCATCGGTCAGGCTGACATCACCCCGGGCCCCCAGGGTCACCTTGCCGCTGGGCAGCACCACGGCACTGGCCAGGCGGATGCTGTCGCCCTGCAGAGACAGTTCCGCGCCCTGGCCATTGGCCTGGCCACGAGGGCCGGCCGAGGCGCCGATATCCATGGCGCCGCCAGCAGTGATGCGGTTCACCGAGCCGGCCTCGCCGGTCATCAGTGGGGTGAGGATATTCAGGTTGCCGCCGCTGTAGGCAAACCCCTTGAGCGGATCGAAGGCGCCCTGGCTCTGGTAGACCGACAGGCTGCCCTTGTGGTTGGCGGTAATGCGCTGGCTGGCATTGAGGTCGACATTGGCAAAGCCCAGGGCCAGGCGGTCGAAACTCTTGGTGGTGCTGGGCTGGGCAAAGGCCCCGTAGCCGAACTCGATGCGTTCGGCATTGATTTGCAGGCGGCCGCTGCCGGTTCCGGCACCGCCGGCCACCACCGCGCCTGCCGGGGTCTCGGAACCCTGCCAGATCAGGTTGGCGGTGTGGATGCTGGCCACATCATTGGCGCCCCCGGCACCGTAGATCGCCGGGGTGGAGAGCATCAGGTTGCTCAGCAGCGACTTGCCGGTCGCCGGGTCGTAGGTGTCCAGGCTGGCGCTGCCGTAGAAGTTGAAGCCGTCCCGGGCCGAGAGCTGCAAGGTCTCCAGGGCCGGGGCGCCGAACTGGGTATCGCCGCGCAGCAGGCGGTCGAGCAGTTGCTGAGTCAGGGTCATGCCGCTGGGCAGGCGATTGCCCGCCGCCGCTGCCGCCAGCGCCTCCGGGCTGCCGACGTTGATGTTGTTCAGGCCCAGGTTCAGGTGGCGGGTGCCGTAGCGCACCTGGTCACCCAGCTCGAAGGCGTTGTCGGTCAGGGCAACGAGGCTGCCATCGGAATACAGTGCGGTCTGCCCGCTGCACGGCGCGCTGGCGCACACCCCGAGCCGGATGCCGCCGCTGGTCTGTCCGCCGGCCTGGGCCTTGCTGATCACGTTGAGCAGGCCGTTGGACACCGCCAGCATATTGGCCACCTGGTAGGTGAAACCGTCACGGGCGTCATAGCTGGCCTTGCCTCGGCCCAGGGTATTGATCGAGGCGCCCTGCTCCAGGACGATCTCGCCGGTGTTGCTCACCAGGAACACTTCCGGCGCGGCCAGGGTGGCGCCCTCGCGCAAGGTGATCGAGCCCTTGGGCGTGTTCACGCCTTCGGCCACGGTGATGTAGTTGCCGCCCTGGCCGTACTTGACCAGCGTCAGGCCGCCCAGCATCAGGCGCGCTGCGCCCATGGCGTTGAGGCTGTCGGCATCCAGGGTAACGCCGTTGAAACCCTGGGTGGCCGACTTGCCGGCCGCCACCACTTCGATGTTGCCACTGCCCATGTTCAACACCGCGACGGTGCCGCCATAGCCCCCCGCAGGGGCATCGAAACGGCCAATGCCCTTGAACGAGAAGGCATCCGCACCGGCCCCCGGCTCCAGGGCCAGCTTCAGGGTCTTGGCGTCCACCGGCAGCATCGGCCGTGGCACCCCGAGTTTGGCGGCATCGGCCAGGGCGAACTGGGCATAGCCGGTTTCGTTGTACTGGGAATAGCGGCGCAGGGTGTCGGCCGAGGTCAGGATCAACTGGCTGGCGACGCTGTTGCTGATCCCGGTATGGGCGATCGATAGGCGCCCGGCGGTGGACCAGGAGCCATTGCGCAACGGCTGGGTCGCGCCTTCGGTGCCGAGCCCGGCCAGGCCGTTGATCTCCACGCGAAAGGCCCCCGGCATCAGCGCATAGGTGGACGGCATCAGGGTGTAGGTGCCCGCCGCCAGCCCCGGAACCCCGGCGCCGATGGTGATCTGCTGGCCGATCAGCGGGTCCACCGCGCCGCCCTCCGGTGCCACCGGTGCATAGCCCGGCTGCACGCCGGGCACTATGGCGTAGATCGGGTTGCTGCCCAGGCCCGGGAGGATGAAGCTGCCGTTGGCGCCGATCTGCACCAGCGGGCTGTAGCGCGCATCGGTGGAGCCGCCGCGCCCGGAAATGAACCCGGCGCCCAGCAGTTCGCCACCACCGGACAGGTCCACGGTGGCATCGGGCTGTACCTGCACCGACTTGCCGCCCAGGATCACCCCGACGCTCAGGTCGCTGTTCTCATTCACCAGGGCGCCCTGGCCGAGGAAGGTCACGGTCTTGCCGTTGTACTTGTAGACCTGGCCATCGACGGTGCCGCCGTAAGGCAGTACCAGGCCCTTGCCGCTGACCGAAGTCAGGCTGCCGGGCAGCAGCTCGACCTTGCTCGCGCCCAGGTTGCCGATCTCGATCAGCCCCAGGGGCGCACGGACCACCCCGCCCTGCTGGATGTTGGCCGCGCCCAGCTGCAAGCGGCCGAAGGCCGAGTACGGCACAGGCGCCTCGCCCTGGCCGGTGCGGCCGATGGTCAGGGTGCGCGTGGGGTCGAAGTTGATGCTGGTGCCGGAAATATCGTTGAGGTAGCCGGCAATCACCCGGGCCCCGACCTCGGTACCCGGGTACAACTGCGCGGCCCGCAGGGTCATGTCGCCCTGGGTCAGCAACTGGGTGCTGATGCCCTTGGCGATCACATCGGCCCCGGCCCCGGCGAGAAAGCGCAGGTCGCCCTGGCTGGTCAGTTGCACATGGTCGAACCCGCGGCGCTCGACGCTCAGCAGGCTGTTGTCGGCCTGGCGCAACGTGCCCTTGCTGCCGAACACCACGTTGCCACGCACATCGATCAGGTTGCCGCTGGCATTGAACTGCGCCTGGGTGGCCTGTTGCGACGGCGTGCCGGTGGAGACCGGACGCACGTACTGGTCCTTGGCTTCCAGCGGCGCGAGGATGCCCGCCAGCAGCAGGTAGGGTGCCGACAGGTCGACCCGGCTATTGGCCGCGGCGCTTTCGCTGAGGTTCAGGGCACCGCTGTACAGGCGCAGGCTCTGGCCCATGTTCAGCGACACATCGCCATCGAAGCTCAACAGGCCGTTGCTCAGCAGTGCCAGGTTGTCGAAGCCGCCGGCGGTGACCTGATCCACCCCGAGGCGGCCGTGGCCATACTCCAGGCTGGCGGCTGCGGCGTCGGCGCTAGCGGGCAGCGCACTGCCCTGGTGGGTCTGGCTGAGCACCAGTTCCCGGGCCTTGAGCACCCGGTCACTGACCGCGTTCTTGATGTAGTACGGGCTTTCCAGGGCCAGCGACAAGGTGCCCCCTGCAGCGCCAGCGCCTCCGGCCCGGGCGACGAAGCTGCCATCCAGGTACAGGCCGTTGTTGGACGCGAAGCTGATGCTGCCACCGTTGCTGGCCACCTGCACCCGGCCCTGGCCGGGAATGTCCAGGGCCGCCTGGGCGCCGGAAGCGTCGAGACGCGCCCCCTCGCGCACCACCACAAACAGGTCGCTGGCCTTGGCGATACCGGTGGCCAGGTCGATCTCGCCGCCGATGGCGATCTTGCCGCCATTGCGCACCTGGCCGTAACGGCGGCCACGGTTGTCCACGGCGCTCACCGCCCGCGCCGCCACATCAATCACCGCCTGCTCGCCGACCCAGATCGAGCGTCCGTGACCGGCGGCATTGGCGGCCTCGGAACTGGCCACCGTCAGGCCGCCCAGACTGACGCTGCCGCCCCAGGCATTGAGCGTGCCGTTCAGGGTCAACTGGCCGACGCTGCGCAGGTTGATGGCCTGCCCCGGGTCGACACTGATCACCGCGCCCTGCCCCACGCTCAGCGCCGTGGTAGCCAACTGGGCGGCCGTGGAGTACTGGTTGCCGGCGCTCAGGGTCAGGCCGGCGCCACGGCGCTGGGTCAGCACGCCCCTGGTTGCATCCTGCTGGTACAGCTGCGGCAACCAGCGCTCCAGCACCGTGGCCGGGTCGCTGCCAGTGGCACTGCTGCTGGCCTGGGCCCCGAAGCGGTAGACCGGCATGTTGACCTCGACCTGGGCGCCCTCGGCCACGGTCAGCCCTTCGTTGCCGGTGATGTCGTAGGCACCGAAGCCCTTGTTGAAGAAATCCCCGGCCAGTTGCAGGGTGCCGGCCTCGGGGGCCGGATCATGGGCGCCAATCAGCACCTTGTGCGCCTGCAGGGCCAGGGTGCCGCCGCCGTTGACCCCATACCCGCGCAGCTCGCCATCGAGGTCGAGCTTGCCGTCGGCGGCCAGGGTCACGTCGCCGCCCTTGCCACCGCTGGTCTTGCCGTCATAGGCAATGCTGGCGCCGGAGCTGGCATCCACCAGGGTGCCGTTGGCCAGGTTGAGGTCGCCGCTGCTGCGCAGCGACACCTTGCCCCCGTTGATAAAGGCCAGGCCGCTGCTGTCCGAGGGGTCCAGGGCCAGGTTGTTCCAGCGCCCGCTGGCATCCAGCTTGACCCCGCTGGCCACATCGACCCGGGCCTGGGCGCCGCCGGTGGGCGCGAGGATCACATCGCCGACCACGAAATTGCGGTTCACATCCACCTGGTTCAGCACGTTGCCGGCGTTGATGCTGCCACCGTGGGCGGTGAGGTTGGCGTTGATCTTGACCTCTGGCCCGAACAGGGTGATGTCGCCGCCATCGGCCACCTTCAGCGCGCCGTTGACCTGGACCTGCTGCCTGGCGCCGACCTTGATCGCCCCCAGCTGGAAGCCGTTGAGCTGGTCGCTGTCCAGCACCAGCTGGCCCTGGCGGTTGGCCGGCAGGGCTGTGGCGAGGTCCAGGCCGTCGGCGATCTTCTGCTGGTTGGCCTCGATCAGCACCTTGTCCACGCTGGGGCTCAGGGCGTAGCGCAGGGTGCCGCTGGCCTTGTTGTAGATCGGCGTGTAGTTGCCAATGATCAGTTGCGCGCGCTGGGCCGCGGCCTTGTGCGATTGCTGGTAGCCGTCGAGGTTGATGTTCGGCGCCTGGGTCTGGCGGTCGCCCTTGAACACTTCGCTCACCAGCTGGCCTTCGAGCACGGCGTTGCTGGTGCCGATCACCAGCTTGCCGGCGTCGCGGCCGACGCTGTAGCCGGCCTCGTAGCGGCGCTGCTGGGCGATCAGCGGGTTGTAGTAGTAATCGGTGCGGCCCCAGCGCGGGCTGCTGTCCACATAGCCCTTGTAGATGCCGGTGTAGAGCAGGTCCCCCGGCGCCCTGGAGAGCTCGTACAAGCGCCCGTCGGCGCCCTTGAGCCAGGTCTGCTGGATGTAGCCGCCCTGCACATCGACGGTGCCGCCGGAGAGGTTCAACTGGGCGCCGGACTGGGTCACCACGTCCTTGCCGGTGAAGGTCAGGGTACCGCCCTGGGCCATCCACTCGCCGATGTTGTGGCCCTGGGTGCCCAGGTAGCCGCCCACTTCCAGCAGGCCGCCGGCGGTGTACCAGCGATCGGTGGCGTAGCCGTTGGTGCCCGCCGGGACGAACACCAGCTCGCGCAGGTCGACCCAGACGTCGTTGTTGATCAACTGGCCGCTGTCGCGGTTGCCCGCCGAATCGCGCTGCTCGTTGCCCTGGACGTTGATCTTGATGTTGTTGGACTCCATCGCCACCTTGACCCCGACGGCGCCGGCCACATCGATCACCGCACCATCGCGCACCAGGCTGCGCTGCCCGGCACTGACCGCCACCTGGCCACCGGTGGCCAGGGTGATGGAGCCGTCCTGGAAATCCACGGTGCCGCCGCTGACGATCTCCACCCGGGACTGGTCGCTGCGGTCGGCCACGCTGCTGAGGTTGTTGAACTGGCCGGTGATCAGGTTGGTCGGGGTGCCGTCGAGGTTGATCAGGCCGTTGTTGCGCTGGCTGTCCAGAGCGCTGCTGCCACTGCTGTCCAGAAGGATTGCGGTGGTGCTGCCCTGCCCCAGGGTCACGCTGCCGGTGCTGTCGCTGGCGGAGTTGAGCAAATGGATGGTGCCGCGGGTGTCCACCGAAGTGCTGGCCAGGGCCACGCCGTTCTGCGCCACCTGGTGCCCGGTGAGGGTGATGTCGCCCGTGGAGGCCATGATCAGGCCGCTGTTGCTGACCTTGCCGGCGCTGCTGCCGGCCTTCAGCGAAGTGGCAACTTCATTGCCCCGGGTGGTGGAGTGCTGGTTGCCGCTGGTGCCGACCCCGCGGCGGATGTAGAAGCTGTCGCCGGCCGCCAGGGTGGTCTGGCCCTTGGCAGTAACGATGGTGCCGGCGTTCTCCACTTCCGAGCCCAGCAGCAAGGCATAGCCGCCGGATTCGGTGGAGGTGGCCGCCGGGTGGGTCTGGATCAGCGCGCCGCGCTGCACCTGGACCTTGCCCAGGGCATCGCTGAAGGTCGGCTGGGTGCCGTTGGCGTCCACATAGAGCCCGCGCTGGGTGAACTGCTCGTCGCTGATGGTGGCCGCGGCCGCCACCAGGTTGCGCACATTGACCTGGCTGGTGCCGCTGAAGATCACCCCGTTGCGGTTCATGATCATCACCGTACCGGCGCCCTTGATCTGGCCCTGGATTTCGCTGGGCCGTCCATTGGGGTCGTTGACCTTGTTCAACAGCGCCCAGTTGGACTGCTGCTGGAAATCGACGGTGGTGTTGCGCCCGACGTTGAAGGTCTCCCAGTTGAGAATGGCCTTGTCGGCGGTCTGCTCGATGGTCACCGTGGTCTTGCCGCCGGACTGGCTCTGCACCGGCCCTTTGGCATTGAGCCAGCCCTGGGTCAGGCTGTTGTCGACCTTCAGCCCGCCTTCGCCGAGGCCATCGGGAATGGTGCTCACCGTGCCGAACGCGGCCTGGCGTGCGGCAGCCTGGGCCGCTTGCTGGGCGGCAATGGCGGCAACGCTGGAATTGAGGTTGCTCAGGGAGCGCTGCAACTGCTGGTTGGCGCGGGTCTGCTGGGACAGCGGCGGGATCCCCGGAACCTGGCCGTTGGTGCGCGCGGCGGTGGCGGCCTGGGACGCGCCCTTGTCGGCGAACCAGCCGGAACTGAAGGCCGTGGCGCCATGGGCACTGCCCGCCACCATCAGCAGGGCGATGGCCTGGGCCAGGGGCTTGAGCCGCAGGATCGGCAGCTCGCCATCAAGGCGCAGCGCGGGGGATTTGACCGGTGGTTTGCAGCGAACCATTACTACTCATCCTTTGTTATGACGCCCACGGGAGCGCGACGCTTGTAGGGCCCAGGGCGCGCGTCACTGCTTTAGGGGATAGGCCGTTGGCGCGAGGCGCGACCGAACGGATGTCACGGAAAATTCATCTTTGGGGTGCAGGGTGTCGCCCCTGCCCCTGCGTGCCACGGCGGCAGGCAGGGGCAAGCGGCGCTGGCCGGCTAGAAAGGTCGGCCGATGGCGTTGCAGATATTGGGGTTGCCGATACTGCGCAGGCTGGCGGGCGTCACGAAGGCGTTCCGTATCGCGGCCTTCCAGATCGCCGGCAAGGGTTGCAGGTTGTTGTTGAGCAGTGCCGCATCGTTAGTGACCAGCGAACCGTACTGGCGGGCAAAGAACGCCCGCACCTGGGCGGTTTGCGTCGCATCGGCGTAGCACTGGCTGAAAATCGCGGTGCTAAAGCCCAGGATCGGATACCCGACGCTGGGAAATGGCACCACCGAGGGGTCATTGCCATCGAACGAAGCGGCGAACACCGGTACCCACCTGATGGGGTCGCTGAACGGGCCGGTCGATAGGTTCGCCGTCGGCGGGCTGATCAGGCTGATGGCGTTGACGATGTTCGCCGGTGTCGGGGCTATCCCCCCTACCCGCGCTACCTTGCTGCCATCTTCCAGCCCGGCAAGGGTGCTGGATGCGTGGCTGGAACCGATGAAGGTCACACTCCCCGGGGTTGCATTGAGCACTTCCATGATCTGGGGGCTGCCCTGCGCGCTCTTGGCGGTCTGTGGCACCGAGGCTGGATAAGCGTTGGCGAAGAACCGGGTCACCGCGAAAGGCCCGGCCGGTTCAGAGCACTTGGCATTGAGAAAACGGGTAAACAGCTCGGTGGTGCCACTGGGCCCTTGCGGGTAGACCACCGTCAGTGGTCCGTAAGTGCCTGCACCGCTCGACAGGTACTCCCAACGGTCCAGCCGGCCCGAGAAGATCCCGCACACGTCATTGACGCTCAGGTCCAGGTTGCCAATGCCGGCCTTGTTGAAGCGGATCGCCACCGCCGTGGCGGCGACGGGCACCTGGATCAACGGCCCCCAGCTCGCGCCATGGGCCATGGAGTAGCCGTCGAGCTCGCTGCCTCTCAACTTCGATTCAGTGGCCACCCAGTGCACGTTCCGGGTAGGGGCGCCCGGAATCAGGCGGTTGTAGTCGTTGTTCAGAAAGGCTTCCTTGTCCCCGAGATCAGAGCCGATGTAGGGCGCAAAACCCGCCGTCAGTACCCCGGGCGCCAGGTAGTACGACTGCGGCAGCGTCGACCCGCCACCGTTGATATCCGCCAGGGCCAACTGGGCACATAGGGCGCTGCCCACCAGTGACGTGGCTAACCAATGCATTTTGAACATGACATGACTCCTGTCGTATCAGGACGGGCGAGCACTCGTGCCGGACCGTTGTGCCGAGCATGAAAAAAATCAGCAACGGTCGAAACCGTTGCTGATCCGGGTGCTGCAGGTATCGGACGCGAGAGTTACAGCGGACGGCCGATGGCGTTGCAGACGCTGGCGTTACCGATGCTCAGGCCGCTGGAGGCAGTGACGAACGAGTCACGTACTGCAGTTTTCCAGGCAGCTGGCAGAGGCACGAAGCGGTTGTTGTTGATGGCGGTGTCGTTGTTCACCAGGGCACCGTAGTGACGGCTGAAGAAAGCCCGTACTTGCGAAGTCTGGTTAGCGTCGGCGTAGCACTGGCTGAAGATCAGGTTGGTGAAGCCCAGGATTGGGTAACCGCTGGTTGGGTACAGGCGCAGGCTCTTGTCGCTTGGGTTGGCGTCGATGTTGGCCTGGGAAGTGAAGACAGGAACCCACAGGTTCTGGTCGCCACGAACAGTGGTATCAGGCACGGCAACCGCGGCGATAGCCGAGGAAACGTTGGCAGGCGCCGGGGAAACGCCAGCCACCTTGGCCACCTTGGTAGCGTCGTCCAGGCCGGCCAGGGTCGGCGCGGCGTAGTCCGGGCTCATGTAGGTGATGCGACCGTCGCCTGCGTTCAGCGCGTCCATGACGCCTTGGCTGGTAACAGCGGCAACCGCACCGGCAGGCAGGCCGCCCGAGTAGCTGGAAGCGAAGTTGGTGGTCACGGCGAAGGTGCCGGTCTCGGCGCACTTGGCGTTCAGGAAGCGGGTGAACAGCTCGGTGGTGCCGCTGCTTTCATTGCGGTAAACCACGGTGATGGCGCCGGTACGGCCCGAAGTCGGAAGCTGCTCCCACTTGGAAACGCGCCCCGAGAACACGCCGCACAGGTCATTGACGCTCAGGTCAACGGCGGTGGAACCAGCCTTGTTGAATGGAACGGCAACCGAAGTGGCCACCGAAGGCACCTGGATCAGCTTGCCCCAGGCCGCTTGGTGATTGTCTTCATAACCTTTGAGCTCTGCTGCGCTGAGCTTGGAATCGCTACCGGCCCAGTGCACGTTCTTGCCGGTGGTGCCGGCCACGAACTTGGTGTAGTCGTTGTTCAGGAAGGCAGCCTTGCCGTTGCCGCTGCCTACGCCGATGTAGGGAGCGAAGCCGGCGGTCAGTACGCCAGCGGTCTGGTACAGCGGTTGTGGCAGGGTTGCGCCACCGCCGTTGATATCAGCCATTGCAGCCTGTGCCGAGCACAGGGCAGCCAGGGTCAGGGATGCCGCGAGAACGTTGCGCTTAAACATGAAGAATCTCCTTTCGTCGTGTTCGTACGTTGGGTGAATAGCTCTTGCATGACGCCATGGCACTCGGGCCAGAAGCCTTGATCCAGACGGCTTGATGGGTGAGGCCATGGGGAGAGAAGTTCGCAGTTTCCGGTGACAGATAAAGGAAAAAACCTCGGGAGAAAGCAGCTGTTTTTGCAAAAGATTCTCGGGTGTTTGTCCGAGGTTTTCGCGCCTTTCCCGGGAAAATGACCGCCAGGTTGCCGGGGCTGGAAGCGGCATTGCCCTGCAAGCGCCGAGGGGGCTGGCCACCGGGTCTGAACATGACAGAACGAGGAACCCGAGGTTGGCCCGTTGCCCGGTCGGGAGTGAGGCACGCGGCGCGAAATTTTATGGCTGCCCTGCCCTGTGCTTCGCACCACCGCTTCGCTCTCGTAGGAGCCGGCTTGCCGGCGAAGAGGCCCGCCAGCCCTGCATCGCCGCTGCCGACGCCTTCGCTGGCAAGCCAGCGCCTACGGACCGGGCCAGACCGGGCCGGACGGGGTCAGGTCGGGTCGGATTGTGCGGTTCAGGTGACCAACTGGTTGATCTCGATGATCGGCAGCAATACCGCCATCACGATCACCAGCACCACACCGCCCATCACCACGATCATCAAGGGTTCGAGCAAGGCGGTCATGCCCATGGCCCGACGCTCGATGTCCCGCGACAGGGTCTGCGCCGCCCGTTCCAGCATCGGCGGCAAGGCGCCGGTCTTCTCGCCGCTGGCGATCAGGTGGATCAGCACCGGCGGAAAGACTTTTTCCACCCGCAGCGCCGCCGCCAGGTTGGCGCCTTCGCGCACCTTGGCCGTGGCCTCGCTCACGCTCTGGCTCAGGCGGTCGTTGGACAGGGTCTGGCGCGCCGCTTCCAGGGCCCGCAACAAAGGCACCCCGGCGCTGCCGAGGATCGCCAGGGTCGAGGCAAAACGCGCGGTGTTCAGCCCCAGGACAAAGCGCCCGATCAGCGGCAGGCGCAGGATCCGGCTGTGCCAGTTCAAGCGCGCCCGGGGGTTGCGCAGGTACACCCGCCAGCCCCAGAACCCGGCGACCATGGCGGCAAAGCACAGGCCGCCCCAGGCACGGATGAAATCACTGGCATTGAGCATGGCCAGGGTCAGCCCCGGCAGGTCCTGGCGCGCCTGGGAGAAGGCACTGACCACCTGAGGCACCACATAGCTGAGCAGGAAGATCACGATGCCGATGGACACCAGCCCCACCACCCCCGGGTAGATAAAGGCGGTGAGGATCTTGCCCCGCAGGCCGTTGCGCTCTTCGATGTAGTCCGCCAGCCGCTCCATGACCTGGGCCAGGTCGCCGGACTCTTCGCCGGCGGCAATCAGCGCCCGGTAGATCTCCGGAAAATCCCTGGGCCGCGCCGCCAGGGCCTCGGCCAGGCGCATGCCGCTGCGCACATCCGCGCGCACCGCGCTCAGGGTCTGGGCGATGTGCTTGCGCTCGGCCTGCTCCACCGTGGCGCTCAGCGCGGCCTCCAGCGGCAGGCTGGCCCCCAGCAGGCTGGCCAGCTGGCGGGTGGCCCAGGCCAGGTCGTTGTCCGAGAGCCTGGGGCGCAGCAGCCCCCCTGCTCCGCCGTCGCCGCCGTTGCCATCGAGCTGCACCAGCAAGGCGGTCAGGCCGCGGCTGCGCAGGCTGGCGAAGGCCGCATCCTGGCTGTCGGCTTCCAGGTGCCCGGATTCGATCTTGCCGAGGGCGTCGGCGGCTTCATAGCGATAGCGATTCATCAGGCGTCCCGTGTCACACGCAGGATTTCTTCCGGCGCGGTGGCGCCGCTGCGCACCCAGCGTTCACCGTCCTCGCGCATGCTGAACATCCCGGCCCGGCGCGCGGCGGCACGCAGTGCCTGCTCCTCGGCGCCCTGGTGGATCAGGCTGCGCACATCGTCATCGATGCAGAACAGCTCATGGATCCCGGTTCGCCCGCTGTAGCCGATGTGGTTGCAGGCCGGGCAGCCCACCGGGCGCCAGGTGCCGGGGTTGGCCGGGTCCTGCTCCTTGCACTGGCTGCACAGGCGCCGCACCAGGCGCTGGGCCAGCACCCCGAGCATCGACGAGGCCAGGAGAAACGGCTCCACCCCCATGTCGATCAGGCGGTTGACCGCCGATACCGCGTCGTTGGTGTGCAGGGTCGCCAGCACCAGGTGCCCGGTGAGCGAGGCCTGGACCGCGATCTGCGCGGTCTCCAGGTCGCGGATCTCGCCGATCATGATGATGTCCGGGTCCTGGCGCAGGATCGCCCGCAGGGCCAGGGCGAAGGTCATGTCGATCTTGGCGTTGACCTGGATCTGGCTGATGCCCGGCAGGTCGTATTCCACCGGGTCCTCGACGGTGAGGATATTGCTGGTGCTGGCATCCAGCCGGGCCAGGGCCGCGTAGAGGCTGGTGGTCTTGCCGCTGCCGGTGGGCCCGGTGACCAGGACGATGCCGTGGGGCTGGCGGATCAGGGTATCCAGGCGCGCCAGCAGGTCCGGGTCCATGCCCAGGGTTTCCAGTTGCAGGCGCCCGGCCTGCTTGTCCAGCAGGCGCATCACCACCCGCTCGCCATGCCCGGTGGGCACCGTGGACACACGGATATCGATGGGCCGCCCGGCCACCCGCAGGGCGATGCGCCCGTCCTGGGGCAGGCGTTTTTCGGCGATGTCCAGCTGGGCCATGATCTTGATCCGCGACACCAGCGCGCCGTGCAGCGCCTTGCGTGGCGACACCACGTCGCGCAGGGTGCCGTCGACCCGGTAGCGCACCACCGAATGGGTCTCGAAGGGTTCGATATGGATATCGCTGGCCTCGTCCCGCGCGGCCTGGGTGAGCAAGGCGTTGATCATGCGGATTACCGGGGCGCCGTCCTGGGTGTCCAGCAGGTCGGTGATTTCCGGCATGTCCTGCATCAGGCGGTCCAGGTCCACCTCGTTCTCCGCCGCCCCGACCACCGCTGCTGCGCTGCCGGTGTCGGCGTAGGCGGTGGCCAGCAGGCCGTCGAGTTCCTCGTCGCGAATCCGCTCCAGGCGCGCCGGGCCGAACTGGCGGCGGGCTTCGCTGATGGACCAGCCAGGCGTCGAGGGGCACACCAGCAGCACCGCGCCCTGCTCGGTGTGGCGCAGGAGGATGCGCTGGGACTTGGCCCAGGCGTAGGGCAACTGGGTGGTCATGGCTGTGGCTCCTTGTGGGGTGCGGCGCCATTGCGTGGGCTGCCACGGTGAAACCCGCGATGCCCGACGGCCTGGAAATGAATGGGGGCATCCCCCATAAGGCGCCGGCTTGCCAGCGCAGGCGCCAGCAAGATCAGCGCCCGATCCACGGGCCTCTTCGCCGGCAAGCCGGTGCCTACGAAGGGCTTGGCAGCCCGGATTTGGGGCCCCTTTGCCCCGTTCATTGCACCGGCACCGCGCGAATCGGCGCCCGCGGCGTCTGCGGTACGCCCTGCAGGGACACCGGCACTGCCCCGGGGATCGCCTTGCTCGCCGCAGGCAGTTGCGGCGCCTGGATATCCGGCATCACCCAACTGCGCTCCGGCTGCAACTGGCCCTGTACCCGGCGCATGAAGTCATAGCGATTGAGGGTAATGCTGCGCCCCGCGCCACTGTCGCGAATGATGTAGGGCCGCAGGAACACCATCAGGTTGGTCTTGGTCACGCTGCGCTTGTCGTTGCGAAACAGCACCCCGAGCCCGGGGATGTTCGACAGCCACGGCACTGCGTCGTTGCTCTGGCTGTAGCCGTCCTGCAGCAGGCCGCCGAGCACCATGATCTGCCCGTCATCCAGCAGGATGCTGGTGTCGATCGCCCGCTTGTTGGTCACGGTGCCGGCGTCCACCGAAGCCCGCTGGTCGACGCTGCTGACCTCCTGGTAGATGTCCAGCTTCACCGTACCGCCTTCGGAGATCTGCGGCCGCACATTGAGCTTCAGGCCCACTTCTTCACGCTGCACGGTCTGGAACGGGTTGTTGCTGGTGCCGCCACCGCCGGTCACATAGCTGCCGGTGACAAAGGGAATGGTCTGGCCGACGAAGATGCTCGCCGCCTCGTTGTCCAGGGTCAACAGGTTGGGCGTCGACAACACGTTGGTGCCGCCCTTGCTCTTCAATGCCCGGGCCAGGACCTTGAGGTCCAGCACCTTGCCGATCCCCGGGATGTCCACCGTGCCGTTGACCACGCCGACGTTCAGGCCCTTGGGCAACACGTCGATGCTGGTCTTGCTCGCCGGCGTGCCCACCAGCCCGCTGCCGCCGAGGTTGACCCCGCCAAAGCCGCCGCGCCCGGCGAGATTGCCGGCCTGCCACTGCACGCCGAACTCGCTGGCATCGTCTTCGCTGACTTCGACGATCAGGCTCTCGATCACCACCTGGGCGCGACGCTGGTCGAGCTGGTCGATGACCTCCCGCAGGTTGCGATACAGCGGGTCCGGCGCCGAGATCAGCAAGGTGTTGGTGGTGGCATCGGCCTGGATGGTCACGCCACCGGCACTGAAGGCGGTGTTCTGGTCATTCTGCTGGCCCGTGCCGCCCTGGCCGGCGCTGCTGCCCTGGCCGTAGGCACCACTGCCGCTGCTGCTGTTGTTGAGGTTGCCACTGGCGGTGGGCGTGCCGCTGCTGTTCTGGCTCGCGCCCTGGGCGCCCTGGCTGTTGCCGCCCATGCCGCTGAGCATGGCCCGGGCGCCGTCGCTGCCGGCGCTGTCGCTTTCCCCGGTGAGCAGCCCGCGCAGGGCCTGGGCCAGCTTGCCGGCCTGGGCGTTGCGCAGGTACACCACGTGCAGGTTGCTGGGGTTGCTCTGGGCGTTGTCCAGTTTGTAGATCAGGTTGCGCGCCAGTTCGGTGCGCTCCGGGCTGCCGGCGCGGATGATGATGGAGTTGGAACGCGGGTCGCCGATCACGCTGATCTTCTGGGTCTGGTCGGCGCCCTGGGTTTCCAGCAGTTCGGCGACCATGGTGGCGATGTCCACGGCGATGCCGTTCTGCACCGCCACCACATCGGTGTCGATGGCGCTCGGGGTGTCGATGCCGTTGATGATCTGCGCCACCCGCTGCAGGTTCTCCGCGTAGTCGGTGACCACGATGGTGTTGTTGCCCGGGTAGGCATTGATCGGGTTGTTCGGCGAGACGATGGGCCGCAGCACCGGAATCAGGTTCACCGCATTTTCATATTGCAGGCGGAAGGTGCGGGTCAGCATGCCGTTGCCCGCCGGCTTGTCGGCGCTGTAGATCGGCCCGCCCAGCAGCTTGGCGTCGGCTTCGGGCACCACCTGGGCCACCCCGCCCACGTCCACCACGGAGAAACCCTGCATGCGCAGGGCCGCCAGCAGCATGTCGTAGGCCTGGTGCGCCGGCACCTGGCCTTCGCTGACCAGGGTCAGGTTGCCCTTGACCCGTGGGTCCACCAGGAACTGCTGGCCGGTGGAACGGGACAGCGCGCGCACCACCGCCTGGATATCGGCGTCGACGAAGTTCAGTTGCACCGGCTGATCCCCCAGAGGATTGCGCGGCACGCTGGTGCTGCGCGACGTGCCCTGGGCGCGGCTGCTGCTGGTCACCGGGTGCAGGACTTTCGGCCGTTGCGCCTGTTGCGCCTGCAAGCGCTCGCGGTCCGCCAGCAGATCGCCGCTGCGCCGGGTGTCGGCCAGGGGCTGGCCCAGCTCGCTGTCCACCAGCAAGGGCGGCGGCGTGGTGGAGGTGGTGTTGCTGCAAGCCCCCAGCGCCAGCAGCAGAAAAGGTGCGGCCTTGCGACACTGGCGCACGTAGTTGGAACCTGACCACTTCATGAAGCTTCCTTAGCGCCCTGCGCCTGATCCATGCGAACGGTCCCGGACAGTGTGCCTGCCGAGTCTTGGGCGGCGGCCGCGTCTGCGCGTTGCAGACGAGCCTCCACCACCTGCAGTGAAAACTGCCGGGGAGCCCCCAGCAGCCAGCCGACCACGGCATCCGCCGGGGCCTGCTCAAAGGTCAACCGCCAGCTCTCGGGGCCGGCTTGATCCGCGTGTTGCAACTGGTAGCGGCCCTGGAGCCCGGCCGCATCCAGGGCCAGGCGCAGGGCCTGTTCCAGGCTTTCGCCCGGGGCATTGCGAGGGCCTGCCGCGACCTCGTGCAGCAGCACTTCCAGGGCCTCGGCCTGGGAGCGCAGCTTGGGTGTCTCGGCTTGCCAGTAGTCGATCTTCTTCAGCGGCGGCTGGATCAGCAGCAACCACAGCAACAGCCCCAGCAACCCCAGGGCAGTGGCCCCCAGCAAGCGCTTTTCCCGCAGGGCCAGGCCGTTCCAGTGGCCCAGGGCCTGGGCCCGCAGGCGCGACCAGCGCGCCCGATACGGCGCCAGCATGGCCTTATTCATTGTCTTCTCCCGTTGCCTCGGCTGTGCTCTCTTCGGCTGGAGCCTGCCCCGGGGCCAGGCTCCAGCCATTGCCCTGGGCCTGGACGCTGTAGCCGGCCTGGATCAGGGCCCCCTGCCAGGCGCTGTCGGCGGTTTTCGGGGTGTCTGGCAACAATTGGAGCTGCAAGCGCTGCCCGGAAAACTCCAGGCTTTGCACGCTACCCACCATGAACGGCATGGCCAGCCCCGCCTGGGCCAGCAGGTGGGCGAAGCCCTGGCTCGGGTCCGCCGCAGCGCCGCTCTGGCGCGCCGCCAGTTGCTGGCGAGCCTGTTGCAGCGGGTTGAGCACCACCGGCAATTCGGGGAATACCTGCTTCACCCGCTGGCTCATCTGCGCCTTGAGCCGCTGCCCCTGCTCTGCCTCGCGGGCGGCGTACAGGTTCAGGCCCAGCACCCAGACCGCCACCGCCAGGGCACAGCAGCCCAGGGCCCGACCCCAGCCCTGGGGGGCGCGGGTGCCGGCCAGCGCGCCGCTGTGCAGGCCCCAGGAAGGCGGCGTGCCGCTCCAGCGCAATTGCGCCGGCAGGGGTTGTGGCGCTGGCAATGGTTGCCCCGGCAGCGCTGGCACTTCGCCGATCCAGCACAGCTCGCTGGCGCTGGCGCGCAACTGCTCCAGGGTCTCGGCCACCAGGGGCTGCACGCTGCCCTGGGTGGCGCTCTGGCGCACCAGCAACTGCTCGTCCAGCAGGCACAGGTTGACCTGCCCAGGGGGGGGCACCGGCAAGGCGTAGGGCGCCGGGTACAGGCCGGCGAGCTTCAACCCGGCCTGCTCCAGCCGCCGCCCCAGGGCCTGCAGGCGTTCCCGGGGCAGCCAGCTCAGCGCCACCTGGCCCTCTGCATCCCGGGGGCCGTGGGCCACATGCATCTGTTCACTGGGGCCGAGGATCAGCGCCTGCGCAGCGCAGGCCACCGCGGCCTTGATCCGCGCAGCGGGCAATTGCGGCAATGGGATCTGCGTCAGCAGGCTGTCCAGTGGGTGCAGGAAACACTCCACTGCGGGCGGCTTGTCACCCTTGCCCGGCAACCCCAGCTGGCCCAGGGCACAGCAACCGGTATCCGTGACCCGCCCGCCGCGATCGAGCCTTGCAAAATCCACTCGGCACTGCTGCGGCTGCTCGGTGCCGAGCAACAAGTCCAGGGGCGGCAAGCCGATGCGCAGGCGGCTCATGCGCCCACCCGCGACCAGATCACCTGGGGCATGCGGTCCTCGGGACGGTGCAGCAGCGCTTGCAGGCTGACCCGGCGCTGATCACGGCGGGCCTGGCCCTGAAGCAGGAACCACTCGCTGGTGATGCCGACCTTGATCTGGTCCACCTGCAACTGCGGCAGGCGCAGGCGATTGACGAAATCGCCACGGTTGATGAACCAGTGCCCGGCGTCACGCTCGGCCACCAGGGCCCGGGCCCGGGACAGATCCAGGCCCGGCACCGCCGCCACCAGCACCTCGGCGCTGGCGGTGTTGCCGTTGATCCAGGTATTGCCCGGCAGGATGCTCACGTACGGCTCCAGGCGCGCCAGCAGTTCCGGGGTCACGCCCTCAAGGCCCAGCAAGTCGTCCAGACTGCGCAGCATCGGCTGCCTGGGCGCCAGGGTCTGCGCCGCAGCGCCTGCCGAGGTCTGGCGACCGCTGTTGAAACTGCCATGGCTGCTGGTGGCGGCTGGCGCCTGCAGGCGCTGGGGGTAGGAAGCGATCACCCGCTGGCTGATGCGCCGGCCCAGGGCGCCGTCGATGCCGATCAGTTGGCACAACTGCTGGAAGCTCTGCAGTTGCCCCGCATCCACCTGCTGGTTGAACACCAGGTTGCGCAGGTTGAACTTGCCCTGCAGGTCTTGCAGGTGGCCCTGGAACCCGGCGTTGAATCCACCCAGGGCCTGGTCGCCGATGGGCCGCGCCCAGGCCTGGTCGAGGCGTGTCAACACATCACGCTGGCGCGCGTCCCAGAGCAGTTGCCGGCTGTATTCCAGGCCGCCCTGAAGCACCCCGGCAGCGACGATCCGCGCCTGTTCGGCTTCCACCGCGCGGGTGAAAGAGGTTTGCCGGGTAAGCATGCCCCCGGCGATCACCGCCACCACCGCGGCGATCAGCAAGGCGCTGATGATGGCCATGCCACGCTGCTTCGCCGCACTGGGCGAATGGGCTTTCACGACCGGCCCTATAGTTGCCAGGAGCCGATATCGGCATTCACGCCGTCGCCGTCGGGCTGGCCATCGGCGCCGAGGGAAAACACATCCACTTCGCCGTTGGCACCGGGGTTGAGGTAGTGATACGGGCGGCCCCAGGGGTCATTGGGCAGACGTTCCAGGTAGGAGCGCCAGTTGCTGTCCTTGGCATTGGCCGGGCGCTCCACCAGCACCTTCAGGCCCTGGTTCATGTTCGGGTAGCTGCCGTGGTCCAGGCGATAGAGCTTGAGGGCCTGCATGAGCCCGGCGATGTCCTGCCTGGCCGCCGTGGCCCGTGCCTGGTCCGGGCGATCCAGGACCTTGGGCACCACCATGGCTGCCAGGATCCCGAGGATCACCACCACGACCATGATCTCGATCAGGGTGAAGCCACGCTGGCCGCGCAGGCCTCGGGGCGGGGATGTTACAGGCGCGATATCCATCTCGACATTCCTTGGCGTAAGTTCGATTCGTCGCGCAGTGTTGCAAGAAGATATGTCAGTGGTATTGAAAAACCTCGGGAGTTTCGGTCGCCATTCGGTCAAGCCCGCAGGCTAGTCTGCGAGGCTGTTTCCCGGTCTCGAGCGGCCCATGCAAGCCCTGCGCAAACAAGCTGGTTTCACCCTGATCGAAGTACTGGTGGCCCTGGCCATCATTGCCGTGGCGATGGCTGCGGCGGTGCGCGTGGCGGGCCTGATGACCCAGAGCAATGGCCTGCTGCGGGACAAATCCCTGGCCTTGCTGGCGGCCCAGAGCCGGGTCGCCGAAGTGCGCCTGGAAGGCCGCCTGAACAGCGGCGTGAAGAACCTCGACTGCGACCAGGGACGGCTCAAGCTGCGCTGCGAAACCCGCATCGCCCCGGGCAGTGCGCCGGGGCTGGTGCGGGTGCAGGTGCAAGTCAGCGACCGCAGCCGCGAGGCGCCGCCGCTTGCGCGCCTGGAAACCCTGGTCAGCCGGCCGCAGGTACAACGCCAGTGAGGCCTAGCGGGTCAACCGCGGCAGCTCCGGCGAGTCCGGCAACTTGCTGACCTTGATCCGCGACTGCTCGGCGCCGCGCTCGATCAGCACGCCGTCGGCCTCGATCGCAGCCAGGCGCACACCCTGGGTCAGGGTTTCCCCGGCCAGGAAGCTGCGCGGCGGGCCATCGTTCAGATGCAGGATCGCCACTGCGCCACGGGCCCCGGCCATGACCCCGGACACCTTGATCTGCACCTGGGCCGGCTGGTTGGCAAACCACTGCAGGGCCGGGTTGTCGGAACGCGCGGCCAGCACCTGGGGCGCCACCGCCGGGGTCTGGGATTCGGCCGGGGTCAGCAGCAGCGACGACCAGGTGGCGACCCCACCCAGGGCCGCCAGCAAGGCCGCGTACTGCAGCAGTCGAGGGGCATCAAGGCGCGGGGCGAATGACATGGCACGTAGCATCGGGGGGACCTCCTGTTTGTCCGTGCCCCCAGCCTACCGCTCAATTCTCACGGTTTTATTTCACCGGACGATCATCTGCGTCTGGCAGGCTGGTCCGAGGGCCAAGGAGTGCAATCCGATGCAGGCAGGCAAGCAACAAGGCTTCACCCTGATCGAGCTGATGGTGGTGCTGGTGATCATCGGCATTGCCAGCGCGGCCGTGGGCCTGAGCATCAAGCCCGACCCGCTGCAACTGCTGCGCAAGGACGCCGAGCGCCTGGCGCAACTGCTGCAAGTGGCCCAGGCCGAAGCCCGCGCCGATGGTCGGCCGATCACCTGGCGAGCCACGGCCAAGGGCTTTGCCTTCAGCCGCCACAGCGAATCCGGAGGCGGCATCGATGACTTGCGTGGCGACCCCCAACTGCGCCCCCGGGCCTGGGAAACCCCGGCGCTGCAAGTGCGCATCGAACCCAGGCAGCGCCTGGTATTGAACGCCGAATGGATCAACCCGCCGCTGCGCCTGGTGTTGTCCGACGGCCAGCACAGCCTGAGCCTGGAACGCAGCGCCGCCGGCCAACTGCGGGTGGTGACCCAGCCATGAAGCGTCGGCAGCAGGGGTTCACCCTGATCGAAGTGATGGTGGCGATCATGCTGATGGCGGTGGTCAGCCTGATTGCCTGGCGCGGCCTGGACAGCGTCACCCGGGCCGACAGCCATCTCAAGGCCAGCACCGAACAGACCGAAGAACTGCTGCGCACCCTCAACCAGCTGGAACGTGACGTGGCCCTGCGTGCCGGCACCCAGCTGCGCGAGCCGGCCCTGGGCGACAGCGAAGAAGCCGAACCCGACAGCCCGGCCCCGCTGAGCGTGCGCAGCTCCGACAGCAAGGGCTTTCGCCTGGAGGTGATACGCAGCGCCGCCACCCCGGGGGAAGGCTTGCAACGGGTGCGCTGGTGGCTCAAGGGCGACACCCTGTACCGCGCCGTGGCCGAGCCCCGCGACCGCTACCCTTTGCCCGCGCCGCGCGACGGCGTGGCGGTGCTGAACCGGGTCAGCGACCTGCAAGTACGGGTCTGGGATGCCGACAAAGGCTGGCGCCAGCTCAGCGGCAACCGCCAAGACAGCCCCCTGGGCCTGGAGATCCGCCTGGTGCGCCAGACGCCCCAGGGCGAAGAGCGCTACCGGCAAGTGCTGGGGCCGTTGCAATAACCCTCTCCCGTAGGAGCCGGCTTGCCGGCGAACCGCGTAGCGGCCAGGCCCTGAGAATTCGGCAAATAGCGCCGGCCCCTTCGCTGGCAAGCCAGCTCCTACAGGGGGCTGTTGGTGTTTCGCGGATCAGCTCAGGAGCACCACGCCGCCAGGCAGTTCGGTGCACTTGGCGCCGTAGGCGTCGCGGATCAGCAAGGCCACGCCAGCCAGCTGGTTGAGGTTGAAACGCGCCTGGACCTTGCGCTTGCCCAGTTCGGCATTGAGCAGCACCAGCATTCCCGGGCGGTAGCGGTTGATCTCGCTGATCACCGTGTTGAGGCTGGCGTTGTCGAACACCAGGACCTGTTCGCGCCAGGCGATCACGCTGTGGATGTCCACCACCTGGGGTTCGCCGATGCTGCGCGGGTCGTAGGTCAGCTGGCGGCCGCTGTCCAGGCCAATGCTGCGCCCGGCCACGTCCACTTGCAGGCTGCCTTCGATGCAGGTGACGCACACCTGGTGGTCGGTGTTGCGCAGGTTGAAGCGCGCCTGGCGCGCGCTGAGCCAGCCCTCGCCGGCCTGGACCTTGAGCGGCTGCAGGCGCTGGCTGAAGACTTCCACTTCGCCTTCCAGCAGTTCGATGCCCTGCTCGCCCGCGCCCAGGTCACGCCGGCTGATGCGGGTCTGGGTGTTGAGCTCCAGGCTCACGCCCTCGGCCAGATCCACCCGGCGCTGTTCGCCGACTTCGGTGGCAAAGTCGGCGGTCAATCCGGCAAAGCCGCCCGGCACCGTGAGCCGCACCATGAACAGCGCCGCCGAGGCCGCCAGGGCGCCGCCAAGAAAGGCCCGGCGGCCAAAGTGCCGCGGCCGCGCTTGCTGCTCCAGCAGCGCCGCTGCCGGTTGCAGGCAATGCCACAGGGCCTTGGTCTGCTCGAAGGCGGCCGCGTGCTGCGGGCTTTGCCCGCACCATTGGCGCAGCGCCCGGGCATCGGCGGCGGTGGCCCGCCCCGACGTCAGAAGGACCAGCCAGTCCCGGGCTTCGCTCAGCAACTGCTGGTCCGCCGAGGCCTGGGGTGTGGAGATGCTAAAAATGTTCAAGCGCGCAGGTACTCACGGATTGATCAGGGCTCTTTGTCTAGGACGGTTTTCCGGCCCCGGGACCGAACCGCTGAATGACTTTTCTTTCCAGGCGCAGGGCGCAATGGCCGAGGGCTGCCTTGAGTTCCTTCTCCACCATCCGTGTGGAAATGCCGAAGCGCTGGGAAATTTCCAGGTGCGGCGCCTCTTCCAGGCGCGCGGCAATGAAGATCTTGCGGCGCCGCGCCGGGAGTTCGTAGAGGGCCTTGAGCAGGGTCTGGATTTCCTTCTGGCCACCCACCACCCGCGAGGGGTCCTGGGCTTCGTCGGCGATCTGCAACAGCTCCTCGACCTCATCGCCGGTGAGCAGGCGGGCATCGGACTGGCGCCGGTCGGCGGCAATGTTCAGCGCCATGCGGTACAGGTAGGCATTGGGTTGCGCCAGGTTCGGCGGCTCTTCCATGCGGTCGACCCGCAGGTAGGTTTCGTGCAGGACGTCGTTGGCCAGCTCCTCGGACCCCAGGCGCCTGCGCAAGCGCACCCGAAAATCCTCGTAGGACGTCAGGAACAGCCTGACCATCGCACTGTGTCCGGTATTTTTCATACCCCGGAAGCTCCTTCCCATTCCTTGCAGTCCATGCGTTTCCCTGTCGTGTCCGGTATCAAGAGTAAGGTCAGCGGCTGGCGCAACGAGCTCGGTGCCTGGCGCTCGACCCGGGTCTGGGCCAGGCGCTGCACCAGCGCCTCATCCCGTTGCAGGTCGCCGGTGGAACTCACCAGGCGGCTGTGTTGCACCGCTCCGTCGCCGCCGATCCACAGTTGCAGCAAGGCGCGAAAGCTCCCCGGCCGAGTCAGCGCCGAGCCGCACAGGCTGCGTTCCACCGCCCGTTGCAGGGCGCTGGCGTAGCTGCTGTTGAGCCGCGCCGCACGACTGCCCGCCGCGCCGGGCTGCACGGCCGGCTGTGTGGCCTGCGGCACCTGCAGGGTGAAAGCATCGCTGCGGGCGTAGCGGGCCATCAGGCCACTGCCGGCCAACAACCGGCTCAGGCCTTCCCGGGCGCTGTAGTGACCGTTGATCCCCACCGAGCGCCGGCCCCGGGTCAGCTCCCGGTCCACCAGCACCGCCATCCCGGTGGCGCGGCTGAACAGCTCCAGGGCATCCGCCAGGTTCTGCGCCGGTATCTCCAGTGCCAGCAGGGCCTGTGAATCCACCCGCGGCGGCCCGCCGGGAGGGCCCTGGGCCCAGCCCGCCGGCATCCACAGCAGCAGCCCGAGCGCCACCACACAGGTCGCCAAGCCCCCGTGCAATGAAGTCCATCGCCCGACCTGCGCTCTGCGTCGCTGCACTGCGGTCCAATCCCTGAAAAGCGTCATCCTGAGGCCAGTTTATGAATCTGGTGTTACGGCCACGGCAAAAAAACCATCACTTTTTCAGGCCGGGCTTTGCACTACACTCGGCCGGCATCGAAGCCCGATTCCCCGGGCCAGCCAGGAGGCCAGGATGAAACGATTAAGCCGATACAGCGCAGCCCTGTGGCTGCTCAGCGCCCTGCCCTGGACGCTGCATGCCGAAGAAGCCAGCGAGGGCTGCGTGGAAGTCAGCGTCGGCGGCTACAAGGCCCCCGACTACAACTGCCTGAGCAAACAGATGGGCAACAACCCGGACGCAGTGAAGGCGGCCCAGGCCAACCAGCAGGCCCTGGAGGACCCGGTGAACAAGCGCCCACCGAATCAGGTCGGGCTCTCGACGCCGGCGGCCACCGGCGTGCGCATGGGCAACACCTTCGGCACCTCGGTCAAGCCGCAACGGCCCTGAACGGCGCCGCGGTCGGCCGATTGCCGGGCCGCTACCCGCCACCGGGCCCGTCCCAGGGCCCGCCTGGACAGCGGCGAAGGCAGCGGGCGACGGTCGCCCCGTGGCCAATCGCGCACTGCGCCGCGCCCCCTTGATCAGCCCCTGCCCGTATACCGGGCGTTAACCCCGGGCGCGCTAGATTGCCGAGCCTTGAACCCCGGTGCCGGCAACGGCCCCGAACACGGCGCGTGGATGGCGTTCGCCTGCCGGCCACCCTATCATTGGTGTTTTTTTGCGTGTTGGACGCATGGAAGACTATAAAAAGCTGATCCTGCAGCGCCCCTGCCAAAGCATTTTCCTGATTGCCCTCGCGCTGTTCATGGCGCTGCAGTACAAACCGGCAGTCCTCAACTACACCACGCGCTTCGTCGACTTTGCCGACTACATGCTGCAGCACGGCATGACGCTGTTCCCCATTGCCGACGATCTGCAGCCCTACCCCGACTACACCATCGCCAACACGGTGCTGGTCTATCTGGCGTCGCTGCCCTTCGGCCAGCTGTCCGTGCTGTCGATGGGCCTGCCCTTCTGCATCGCTGCGTCGCTGATGCTGGTGTTCATCTACAAGCTGGGGGCCCTGCATGAGCGCAAATGGGGCCTGTGCGGCGTGCTCTTTGCGCTGTTCACCTGGGCCTTCGTGGATAGCGTCAACTCCCTGGCCCTGGACATCTACCCCGCCCTGATCACCGCAGGCTGCTTCTACCTGGCCTACTCCGCCGACCTCAAGCAGCAGCGCGGACGCCTGGCGCTGGTGTTCCTCGGCCTGATCCTGGGCTTTGCCCTGCGCGGGCCGATCGGCATGATCGGCCCGGCACTGGTGGTCGGCAGCTATTACCTGCTGAGCCGGCAGTGGCGAACCCTGGTCGGGTTCTCGCTGGTGAGCGGCCTGCTGTTCGCCGCCGGGGTCGCGCTACTGGCCTGGGCCGCCCACGTGCAGGGCGGCGATGCCTTCATGCAGCAAGTGCTGGAGATGCAGGGCCTGGGCCGGATCGCCAGCGATCACTCGCCGCGCTACTACTTCTACTTCAGCGCCGGGCTGATCACCTACAGCTTCACGGCGTTCTACGCCCTTTGCGTGATGGCCAGGAGCGGCCGCCAGTGGCTCGGCGCCCCGTCGCTGTCGGCGCCGCGCCTGCTGCTGCACCTGGGCGCCTGGTTCCTGGTGCTGATTGTGTTCTTCACCATCCCCAACTCGAAGAAGGCGCGTTACGTGCTGTCCATCACCCCGGCCATTTCCCTGCTGGCGGCCTACATCTTCATCGACCCCAACGGCCTGTTCAGCGCCACCCGCAGACGCCTGCTGCGCCTGTGCCTGAACCTGCCGGCCATCGGCGCGTTCCTGGCGCTGCTGGTGCTGGGCTACAACAGCTTTGCCGCCCGGCCCCTGCAGCCCGACTTCGCCGGGGTGTTTTCAAGCTTTGCCCTGCTCAGCGGCGTGCGCTACTGGATCGGCCGGCAGTACACCGGGCACCGGCATTACGAGGTCATCGTCCTGGCATTCGGCGTGGCGGCCTTTCTCTTGCTGGATGGGTTCTTCTTCAACGCCATCACCTATCATCTGGAACTGGCCAAAGAACCCACTCCCAAATTCCTGCCTTACTGGTTCTGGTAAGGCGGGCGTCCACACCTGGCCCGCAGCGCCCGGCCGGAAGCAGGCAACGGCGCTCACCGGCAGCGTGCAAGATTTGGTAACACTCCCGGACACCCCCGGCGATGAAACCGAACTGGCACAGTGCTGTCACATCGCAATCGGTAACGGCGGAGGTCGCCTTGCGGCGGCTTGCGGCCCACGCAGCACTGGCCCGACGACCTCACCGCCACAGGTTACCGGCCTGGGCCTGCCCCCCCATGCGGCAGGCCATACTCCATCAAGGCTGAAAGAGCGAACCATGAAGCAAAACATCCTCCTCGTATCCGTCTGTGCCGCCCTGCTCCAGGCCTGCACCCCGGCTTCCACCACCCCTGAAGGATCTTCTTCCATGCCCGCCAGCACTGCCTCCGTCAGCGCCCAGCCTGCGCTGTCCGCCTACTACTGGCAGCTGGTTGCGGCCCGCGATGCGGCGGGCAAGCCCGTCGCCGCCCTGGACAAGGGCATCGAGCGCCAGCTGCGCCTGACCTTCGCCGGGCAGAACCTGAGCATCAGCGGCGGCTGCAACCGCCAGTTCGGCGGCTTCCAGCATGAAAATGGCGTGCTCAAGGTACAGCCACTGGCCGCCACCCTGATGGCCTGCGAGCCGAAACTGATGGCCCTGGACGCACAAATCGCCAACCTGCTCAAGGGCGACCTGCGCACCACCTTCGGCGGCGACCAGTCGACCCCGACCCTGCAACTGGCCACCCAGGACGGCACCCTGCTCACGTTCGAAGGCCAGCCCACCCCGGAAACCCGCTACGGCAGCCAGGGCCAGACCCGCTTCCTGGAAGTGGCGGCCAAGACCGTCAAGTGCAGCCACCCGCTGATCCCCGACTTCCAGTGCCTGCAAGTACGTGAGCGCCGCTACGACGACGCCGGCCTGCAGCTGCCGACCCAGGACACCTGGCACCCGCTGTACCAGTCCATCGAGGGCTACGAGCACCAGGACGGCGTGCGCAATGTGCTGCGGGTCAAGCAGTACGAGTGGAAGAATGCACCCGCCGATGCCCCGTCCAGCGTCTATGTGCTGGACATGGTGGTCGAGCAGGACGCCTCGGCGGCCCATTGAGCCGAGCCACCCGCCAGCCGGCACAAACCGACAGGCAATAAAAAAGCCCCGTATCGCAAGATACGGGGCTTTTTTGGTTCTGGGCGGGGTCAGGCCGTTACAGCACCGACTGACCGCTCATGGCCAGGTCCAGCAACTCGCGGTTGGCCACCGCATACATGGCGTAGTCGGTGCCGCTGGCGGCACGGATTTCCACCATCATGGCGCGCCAGCGATCGGCCATGCTCGCGTTCTGCTCCAGCCACAGGGCCACGCGGGCCTCCATGTCATCCGGCGCATCGGCCATCTGCAGGACCTTGATGGTGATCGCCCGCTGCTGCCAGTCCACGTCATCGCGGAAGGCTTCGCGCGCCGCCGCCTGCCAGTTGTTGGCCACCGGCAGATCGCTGATCTGCTGCAGGTACCACGGCAGGTCGAGGGCACTGCCCACGGCGAAGTAGGCCTTGGCCACTTCCGCCGCATCGTGGCCGGTCACATCAGCGGCCTCGATGATCGGCAGCAGGGTGTACAGGTGGGTAGTGCCTGCAACCATGCGCGCCAGCAACTCCGGCACACCGGCTTCGACATAGGCGGTGTAACGGGCTTGCCAGCCCTCGCGGGTCGGGCCTTCGAGCAGCTCGTCGAGCTTCAGGCCCAGCGCCGCCAGGTGCGGACCGAAGTGCGCAACGTCACGCGCCGCATCCTGCTCGTTGCGCCGGCTGCGCAGGAACCAGCGGGTGGCACGACGGCCCAGGCGCATCAGCTCGTCCATCAACGCCAGTTGCACTTCAGCCGAAACCTGGTGGTCCAGGGCTTCGATCTGACGGAACCAGTGCGGGAGGTGGAAGATGTCCCGCACGATCACATAGGCACCGGCGACGTTCGCCGGGCTCATGCCGGTGGACTCCTTCAGGCGCTGCACGAAGGTAATGCCCATGTGGTTGACCAGGTCGTTGGCGATCTGGGTGCTGACGATCTCGCGCTTGAGACGATGGCGACGCATGGCCTCGGAGAACTTGGCCACCAGGCTTGGCGGGAACGCGGTCTCCATGTCACGGGTCAGGTAGTCGTCATCCGGTACCAGGGACTTGAGCAGGGCTTCCTTGAGGTCGATCTTGCTGTAGGAAATCAGCACCGACAGTTCCGGACGGGTCAGGCCCTTGCCGGTGGCGGCGCGCTCGGTGAGCTGCTCCTCGGTCGGCAGGTACTCGATGGCGCGGTCCAGCTTGCCACGGCCTTCCAGGTCGCTCATCAGGCGCTTGTACTCGGCGGCACGCTCGTAGGCACGGCGCGCAGCCAGGGACAGGGCCTGGGTCTGCTTGTAGTTGTTGCCCAGCACCAGGCCGCCGACTTCGTCGGTCATGCTCGCCAGCAGCTGGTTGCGCTGCTTGTCGGTCATGTCACCGGCCTGCACCACTTCGTTGAGCAGGATCTTGATGTTCACTTCGTGGTCGGAGCAGTCCACGCCACCGGCGTTGTCGATGAAGTCGGTGTTGGAACCGCCGCCATTGAGGCCGAACTCCACACGACCCAGCTGGGTCATGCCCAGGTTGCCGCCCTCGCCCACCACCTTGCAGCGCAGCTCGTTGCCGTTGACGCGCAGAGCGTCGTTGGCCTTGTCGCCAACATCGGCGTGGCTCTCGGTGCTGGCCTTGACGTAGGTGCCGATACCACCGTTCCACAGCAGGTCCACCGGCGCCTTGAGCAAGGCGTTCAGCAGTTCGGTCGGGGTCAGCTTGTCGGCCTGGATGTCGAAGCGCTCTTTCATCTGCGGCGAGATGGCGATGCTCTTGGCGCTACGGGAGAAGATACCGCCGCCTTCGGACATGATGCTGGTGTCGTAGTCGCTCCAGGCCGAACGCGGCAGCGCGAACATGCGCTGGCGCTCGACGAAGCTGGTGGCCGGATCCGGGTTCGGGTCGATGAAGATGTGCAGGTGGTTGAACGCCGCCACCAGTTGCAGCTTGTCGGACATCAGCAAGCCGTTGCCGAACACGTCGCCGGCCATGTCGCCGACGCCGACCACGGTGATGCTGTCTTCCTGGACATTGATGCCGCGCTCGCGGAAGTGGCGCTGCACGCCAACCCACGCACCCTTGGCGGTGATGCCCATCTTCTTGTGGTCGTAACCGGCCGAACCACCGGAGGCGAAGGCGTCACCCAGCCAGAAGCCGTAGTCGATGGCAATGCCGTTGGCGATGTCGGAGAAGGTCGCAGTGCCCTTGTCCGCCGCGACCACCAGGTAGGGGTCATCGTCGTCATGGCGCACGACGTTGGCCGGCGGCACCAGGGCGCCGTCCTTCAGGTTGTCGGTGATGTCCAGCAGGCCGGAGATGAAGATGCGGTAGCAGGCGATGCCCTCGGCCGCGATCTCGTCCCGGCTGCCGCCCAGTGGCAGGCGACGCGGCAGGAAGCCGCCCTTCGCACCGACTGGCACGATCACCGAGTTCTTCACTTGCTGGGCTTTGACCAGGCCCAGGACTTCGGTGCGGAAGTCTTCTTCACGGTCGGACCAGCGCAGGCCGCCACGGGCAACGTTGCCGAAGCGCAGGTGCACGCCTTCGACACGCGGCGAGTAGACGAAGATTTCGAACTTGGGCACCGGTTTGGGCAGCTCGGGGATCAGGTGCGGGTTGAACTTGAAGCTGAAGTAGGACTTGTTCTGGCCGTTGGCGTCGGTCTGGTAGAAGTTGGTGCGCAGGGTGGCCTTGATCAGGTCCAGGTAGCGCCGCAGGATGCGGTCTTCGTTGAGCACCTGGACGTCGTCCAGGGCGGTGAGGATCGCCTGCTCCAGACGCTGCTGCTTGTCTTCCAGGTCGTCGCTGGTGAGCTTGCGCGCCAGGTAGAAGCGGGTCTTGAACAACCGGGTCAACTCGCGGGCGATGTCGGTGTGGTTGTTCAGGGTGCTGGCGATGTAGCCCAGGTCGAAGCCCAGGCGGATCTGCTTCAGGTAGCGGGCGTAGGCACGCAGCAGCGCCACGTCGCGCCATGGCAGGCCGGCGGTCAGCACCAGGCGGTTGAAGGCATCGTTCTCGGCATCGCCGCGCACGATATGGACGAAGGCGTCCTGCAGCGTGTCGTTGAGCTGCTGGATATCCAGGTCCAGGCCTTCGGCGGCGGTGAAGGCGAAGTCGTGGATCCAGAACTCACGGCCATTGTTGTGACGCAGGCGGTACGGGAATTCGCCCAGCACGCGCAGGCCGAGGTTTTCCAGGATCGGCAGCACGTCGGACAGAGCCAGCGGGGTGTCGGCGTGGTACAGCTTGCAGTGCAGCTCGCGCTGGCCGGAGACCTGGCCCAGGGGCTGGTAGAAGCTCATCACCAGCGGGTTGGCTTCGGTGAGGCTCAGCAGGTGCTGCATGTCCACCACCGCCGAATGGGCAGCGAAGCGCTCGCGGTAGCCGGCCGGGAAGCCTTTGGGGAAGTCCGCCAGCACATTGGTGCCGTGGGCTTCGCCGAAGCTTTCCACCACCAGGCTGGCGTAGTCGTCCTGCCAGCTGCGGCAGGCCTGCACCACTTCTTTTTCCAGCAGCAGCGGATCGATGTCGATGCGCTGCTTCGGGTCCACCCGCAGGATCAACTGCACACGGGCCAGCACCGACTCGGAGAAGAAGGTCCAGAACTCGCAGTCGGTGGCTTGCAGGCGATCCATCAGCACTTGCTGGATCTTCTGCCGCACTTCGGTGGAATAGATGTCGCGCGGCACGTAGGCCAGGCAGTAGCAGAAACGACCGTAGGGGTCTTTGCGCAGGAACACGCGGATCTTGTTGCGTTCCTGGATCTGCACGATGGACATCACGGTGCTGAACAGCTCGTCCACCGGGGTCTGGAACAGATCATCGCGGGGCAGCACTTCCAGGACCTGGGCCAGTTCCTTGCCCAGGTGCGCCTTGGCCTGGAAGCCCGAGCGCTGCTCGATGGCTTCGACCTTGCGGCGGATGTAAGGGATCACCCGCACGCTCTCGCCGTACACCGAAGAGGTGTACAGGCCCATGAAGCGGCATTCCTTGATGACCTTGCCGTCGGCATCGATCTGGCGGATCGAGACGAAATCCGGGTAGGCCGGACGGTGCACGCGGCTCGGGTGCGCGGCCTTGGCGAAGGACAGCGGCGTCGGTTCGCGCAGGTAGTTGACGGCGTAGTCTTCGATGCGCAGGTCATCGCTGGTCAGGCCGGCGCGCAGCAGCTTGGCCAGGCCGAGGAAGGAGTTCGGGTCATATTCGATATGCCCGCCGTCCTGGTCGGCGCCGACCACGAATTCTTCATAGCCGAGGAAGGTGAAGTGGTTGCCCACCAGCCATTCGAGGAAGCTCTTGATCTCGGTCTTTTCTTCGGCTGCGATCGGGAACTGGCTGTTGTCGATGCTCTGGATCAGTTCCTGGACCTTGGCCTTCATCGGCTCGAAGTCGGCGACGGCGACCCGCACTTCGCCCAGTACCTGCTCCAGCTCCTTGCCCAGCACGCTGAGTTCGGCGGCATTGGCGCAACGGTCGATCTCCAGGTACATCAGCGACTCTTGCTGAATGCCTTCGCCCTGGGTGCCCTTGGGCAGGATTTCCAGCAGCTCGCCCTTGCTGCCACGACGTACGCTGAGCACGGTGGTCTGCAGGGTGTGGATGCTGTAGCCGCGACGGTTGAGCTCGGTGCGTACCGAGTCCACCAAAAACGGCAGGTCGTGGTGCAGGACTTCCACAGCAGTGTGGGTCGACTGCCAGCCATGGCGTTCGTAATCGGGGTTGTAGACGCGGACCTGCGGTTGCCCGTGGTCGAAGCGCTCAAGCAGGCGCCAGGCAGAAAGGGTGCAGCCCGCCAGGTCGGACATGCGACGCTGGGTGAGTTCGTCCAGGGAAATGATGCCGAAGAATTGTTCAGCGAACAGCGCCACTTGTGGCAGTGCCTGTTCACTGATGTGCTGCGCCAGTGCCGCTTGCAGTTGGTGCTGGAAGTCGGCTTTGCTGGCTGCGGTGAAGAACGCCATCTGTGGTACTCCGCTTGGGCTTGTTATTGATGGAAGCGTCGCGTGCAAACCCCTCGCGGGGCGGTGCTGCATCCTGCTCCTGGTCTCGGGCAGAGGTAGCAGGATGACAGGTGGGTGAAGCTGGACGAGACGCACAGGTCACATTCACCTTCCGGGATGGGCATCTGCAAAAACGACTGACGCTTGCCGGGAAACCGAGCGCAATGCCTTTACAGGTGACCATCACAAATCAGACGCAACCTATTGCACTAAGAACAAATTGTCCGCTGCGCAGCTTAACGAGTGCGATGTGACAGCTGCTTGCGATGCTGCGACATATTCGGTCAACGGCACGCAGCAGAACGCTCACGCTTTGAGCAACACTAGCAGCCGCGGTGGAAAAACCGGTTTTTTTCCCCGGATTCACGGTACTTGCGTACCAAAAGTGACTGCCGCAGCGATTGTGTTCACGACCTGTTCTCTGACAGACAAGCCAGCAGAAATTCCATCGGGCTGGCAGAATTGTTTCCTTTCTGCCCGCCCGGCCACTCTCTCAGGAATGCCCCCATGCACATGACCACCGCCCACCTGATCGCCAACCCATGCGACGACGAAGAAGACAACATGGCCATGCTCTGCTGCCACAGCACCCAGGGCGAGATGTTCCTGATGAGCCGCTACCCGGACGAAGACGAACTGGAGATCACCCTCGACGGCGAGCCCTCGACCCTCGATGGCGTCAAGGTGACCCTGAGCCCCACCACCCTGCTGATCGAAATCGCCGCGGCCGACGCCGACGCCCTGAACGGCGCCGACCACCTGGAGATCCGCCACAGCACCGCTGCCTCGGACCTGGCCGAAGTGGAGGAAACCCTGCAGAACATCCTCAAGGGCACCGGCACCTACATCAGCCAGCTGTCCTGAGCGACAGTGCCCTTCCCGGTAGGAGCTGGCTTGCCTGCGAAGGCGTCTTGGGCCCCGCCGCAAACCTTGCCGGCCCCTTCGCCGGCAAGCCGGCTCCTACCAGAGCCCCAACACCGCGCCCGAGCGTAGGAGCTGGCTTGCCAGCGAAGGCGTCTTCGGCCCCGCCGCAAACCCTGCCGGCCTCTTCGCCGGCAAGCCGGCTCCTGCCAGAACCCCAACACCGCGCCCGAGCGTAGGAGCTGGCTTGCCAGCGAAGGCGTCTTCGGCCCCGCCGCAAACCTTGCCGGCCTCTTCGCCGGCAAGCCGGCTCCTACCGGGGGTGCGCGTGGTGCTGAATAAAACACGGATTTTTTTCGACTAATTCGCCAAATCAGGTTTTCCCCGTTAGTCGCCGACCCCCGCTATGGATTAAAGTATCGCCCCCAGCCCCGACGTTCCCTCAACGCCCGGGGCGCACCCTCTCCAGGAACAGTCACCGATGGAACATCGTGAAGCGCTTTTGGCGCTGCGAACCTTTCTTTCAACGCAGATTCTCGGCCAGGAAAAACTCATCGAGCGCTTGCTTATCGCCCTGCTCGCCGACGGCCACATGCTGGTCGAGGGCGCTCCAGGGCTGGCCAAGACCAAGGCCATCAAGGAGTTGGCCGAAGGCATTGAAGCGCAATTCCATCGGATCCAGTTCACCCCCGACCTGCTGCCCGCCGACATCACCGGCACCGAGATCTATCGCCCGGAAACCGGCAGCTTCGTGTTCCAGCAAGGCCCGATCTTCCACAACCTGGTGCTGGCGGACGAAATCAACCGCGCCCCGGCCAAGGTCCAGTCGGCCCTGCTCGAAGCCATGGCCGAGCGCCAGGTCAGCGTCGGGCGCAGCACCTATGAACTGTCGCCGCTGTTCCTGGTGATGGCGACCCAGAACCCCATCGAGCAGGAAGGCACCTACCCGCTGCCCGAAGCCCAGCTCGACCGCTTCCTGATGCACGTCAAGATCGGCTTCCCGGACGCCGCCGTGGAGCGGCGGATCCTCCAGCAGGCCCGCGGCGAAGCCCTGAACGGCGAGACCAAGCCCGAGCGCCGGGTCAGCCAGCAGGCGATCTTTGCCGCACGCAAGGAAATCCTCGGCCTGTACATGGCCGATGCGGTGGAGGAATACCTGGTGCAACTGGTGATGGCCACCCGCACCCCGGCCAAGTTCGACCCGGAGATGGCCGAGTGGATCGCCTACGGCGCCAGCCCCCGCGGTTCCATCGCCCTGGACCGCTGCGCCCGGGCCCACGCCTGGCTCGCCGGCCGCGACTTCGTCAGCCCCGAAGACATCCAGGCGGTGCTGTTCGACGTACTGCGCCACCGCATCATCCTGTCCTTCGAGGCTGAAGCGGCCGGCATCGACCAGGACCGTGTGGTACAGCGCATCCTCGACGTCGTTGCCGTCGCCTGAAGCCCATGACCCAGCCCGTTGCCGAACCCGGCATTCGCATCACCCTCGGCGAGCTGATCGAGATGCGCCATCGCGTGCGCGAGGTGCAGCTGTTCTCCACCCCCAGCCAGCGCAGCCCGCTGATCGGCCTGCACCACTCCAAGCTGCGCGGGCGCGGCGTGGACTTCGACCAGGTGCGGGTCTACCAGGCCGGCGACGACGTGCGCACCATCGACTGGCGGGTTACCGCGCGCACCCAGGAACCGCACACCAAGCTGTTCCACGAAGAGCGCGAGCGGCCGATCTTCATCATGGTGGAACAGAGCCGCCAGCTGTTCTTCGGCTCCGGGCTGATGTTCAAGTCGGTGCTCGCCGCCCAGGCCGCGAGCCTGATCGGCTGGGCCGCCCTGGGCCATAACGACCGGGTCGGCGGGCTGGTCTACGGCGACGACGAGCACTACGAGATCAAGCCGCGGCGCAGCAAGCAGAGCCTGTTGCAGCTGCTCAACCGCCTGGTGCGGGTCAACCAGTCGCTGCACAGCGAAGCCCGGCCCCAGCGCGACGCCCTGGGCACCGCGCTGCTGCGCGGGCGCGAAGTCCTGCGTCCCGGCAGCCTGGTGATCGTGATCTGCGACGAACGCGCCCTGAGCGACGCCGCCGAGCAGCAACTGAGCCTGCTGTCGCGCCATTGCGACCTGCTGTTGATGCCCCTTTCCGACCCGCTGGACCACGCCCTGCCCGCCGCCGGCCTGCTGCGCTTTGCCGAACGCGGCGCCCAGCTGGAACTGGACACCCTGAACTACGACCTGCGCCAGGCCTACCGCGCCATGAGCGAAGCGCGCATCGCCCGCTGGGAACGCCTGGCGCAAAAGCTGCGGGTGCTGCTGATGCCCCTGAGCACCCAGAGCGAGATGGTCGAGCAGCTGCGCGAGTACCTCAACCCGCAGCGCCCCGGAGCCGGCCGATGAGCAGCCTGGAACAACTGCAACCGCTGCTGCCGCCGCCCGCGGTCAGCCTGTGGCCGCCGGCCCCGGGCTGGTGGCTGCTGGCGATCCTGCTGCCGCTGCTGGGCCTGGCCCTCTGGCACTGGCGCCACCTGTGGCCGCGCAAGGCCGTGCGCGCCCGCAGCGAGCAGCCCCTGGACCCGGTGCGCCTGGCCGCCCTGGCAGAACTGGCGCTGCTGCCCAAGCCCTATGACGGTGCCCCCGCCGGCGCCTGGCTGCAGGCCTTGAATGCCCTGCTCAAACGCCTGTGCCGCAACCATTACCCCTACAGCCAGAGCCACACCCTGAACGGGCGCAAATGGCTGGCGTTCCTCGATAACCGTTGCCCGGCCGCCGGCCTGACCCGCTGGATGGTGCTGGTGGAAGGCGCCTACAAGCCCGAATGCAAGCTCGACGACAAAGCCATCGCCGGCCTGACCCAGGCGGTGGACACCTGGATTCGCAAGCATGTTTGAGTTCGCCTGGCCCTGGGTCTTCGTCCTGCTGCCGCTGCCCTGGCTGCTGCGCCTGGTGCTGCCGGTGGCCGACAGCGGCGAGCCGGCGCTGAAAGTGAGTTTTCTCAGTGACCTGGAAGGCCTGTCCAAGCGCCGGGCCCGCGCCCACCTCCCGGCCTGGCGCCAGCAGGTGCGTTTCATCCTGCTCTGGCTCCTGCTGCTGTTGGCCGCCGCGCGCCCGCAATGGCTGGGCGACCCCTTGCCGGTGGCCGCCAGCGGCCGCGACCTGCTGGTGGCGGTGGACGTTTCCGGCTCCATGGATTTCCCCGACATGCAATGGCAGGACGAGGACGTCAGCCGCCTGAACCTGGTCAAGCACCTGCTGGGGGACTTTCTCGAACACCGCGAAGGCGACCGGGTGGGCCTGATCCTGTTCGGCAGCAAGGCCTACCTGCAGGCGCCCCTGACCTTCGACCGGCACACGGTGCGGGTCTGGCTGGATGAAGCGAAGATCGGCATCGCCGGCAAGAACACCGCCATCGGCGATGCCATCGGCCTGGCCCTCAAGCGCCTGCGCCAGCGCCCGGCCCAGAGCCGGGTGCTGATCCTGGTCACCGACGGCGCCAACAACGGCGGCGAGATCGCCCCCATCACCGCCGCCCGGCTGGCCGCCGAGGAAGGGGTGAAGATCTACCCCATCGGCATCGGCGCCGACCCGGAACAGAGCGCCACCCTCGGCGTGCTGGGCATCAACCCGAGCCTGGACCTGGACGAACCGGCCCTCAAGGAGCTGGCGCAAGTCACTGGCGGGCGCTATTTCCGCGCCCGGGACGGCCAGGAGCTGCAAGCGATCAAGCAAACCCTCGACCAACTGGAACCGGTGGCCCAGCAACCGACCCAGGCACGCCCGGCCCAGGCCCTGTACCACTGGCCCCTGGCCACGGCGTTGCTGCTCAGCGTGCTGCTGGTGCTGCGCGAGCGCTGGCCGCAGAACCCGCTGCAACGCTTCTTCACCCAGTCGAACTTCCTGCTGCCTGCCCATGACTGGCGCCAGCGGCTCAAGCGCCTGCGCTTGCGGAGGCGTCGATGATCAGCCTCTGGCCCCATTGGTTCCGCCCCGGCTGGTTGCTGGTACTGCCCCTGCTGGCGCTGCTGCTGTGGAAGCTCTGGCACCGGCAGAAACGCGCCGGGCGCTGGCAGATGATCCTGCCCCCGGCCTTTCACGCCGCCCTGCTCAGCGGCGGCAATGGCCGCGAAAGCAAGCTGCCCTGGGTGGCCCTGGGCCTGGCCTGGCTGCTGGCGGTGCTGGCCCTGCTGGGCCCCAGCTGGCAGCGGGTGGAACAGACCAGCCAGAAACCCGCCGACCCGCTGGTGGTGCTGCTGGAGCTGACCCCGCAGATGCTCGCCAACGACGTGCCGCCCGATCGCCTGGAGCAGGCCCGGCACAAGCTGCTGGACCTGTTGCAACTGCGCAGCGACGCGCAGACCGCCATCGTGGTCTACGCCGGCAGCGCCCACACCCTGGTGCCGCTGTCCGATGACCTGGCCACCAGCCGCAACCTGCTGGACGCCCTCAAGCCATCGATCATGCCCCAGGCCGGCCAGCGCGCCGACCTGGCCCTGCTCAAGGCCCTGAAGCTGCTGGACCAGGGGGCCCTGGGCCAGGGCCGGGTGCTACTGATGGCCTCCTCCCTCAACGAAGAGGAACGCCAGGGCATCCGCCAGGCGCTCAAGGGCGACGCCCCGCAGTTGCTGATGCTCGGCTTCGGCAGCCGCGACGGCGCCCCGGTGGCCCAGGAAGACGGCAGCTACCTCAAGGACGACCAGGGCGCGATCCTGGTATCGCGCCTGGACAGCCCGGACCTCAAGCACTTCATCGGCGACGTGGGCGGGCGCTACCGCCAGGCGCGCCTGGACGACAGCGACCTGCGCGGCCTGGGCCTGCTGGGCGGCCCGCAAGGCCTGCGCAGCGACGGCCAGACCCTGCGCCTGGATACCTGGGCCGACCAGGGCTACTGGCTGCTGCTGCCGCTGTTGCTGCTGGCCGCCTGCGCCGGGCGCCGGGGCTGGCTGTTCTGCCTGCCCCTGCTGCTGTTCGCCGTGCCGCAACCGAGCTACGCCTTCGACTTCAATGACCTGTGGCTGCGCCCCGACCAGCAGGGCCAGCGGCTTCTGCAACAGCAGCGCCCGGCGGAGGCCGCGCGGCATTTCCAGGACCCGCAATGGCAAGGCGTGGCCTTGTACGAAGCCGGCAACTACACTGCCGCCGCCGAGCGTTTCGCCGAGGGCAACGACGCCCGCGCCCACTACAATCGCGGTAACGCCCTGGCCCGCAGCGGCGAGCTGGAAGCCGCCATCGACGCCTACGAGCAGGCCCTGGAACGCCAGCCGGACCTGCAACCGGCGTTGCAGAACAAGGCCCTGGTGGAAAGCCTGCTGCAACAGCAACAGGCCCAGGCGCAAACACCGCCACCGGCGAAGAAGCCGGACACCCCCGAAGGCGACGACACCCGCCCGGGCCCCAGCGGCGCGGCCACCCAGCCACCACCGGGCAGCAATGGCCCGCAGGACCCGGCACAGGCGCCGGCCAACGAAGGTGACACGCCGCCGCCGGATCCACAAACCGCCGGCCACAGTGAAGTGCCCGGCAGCGAGCTGGACGACCAGCACACCACCACCCCGCTGCGCCCGGTGGAGGACAGCCTGGACGCTGAACACCAGCAGGCGCTGGAACAATGGCTGCGCAAGATCCCCGACGACCCGGGTGAATTGCTCAGGCGCAAATTCTGGTACGAACAGCAACAACATCAGGATCAGGGAAAAACTCGATGACCCGCTGCACCGCCCTACTGCTTGCCCTCGCGTTCTGCACTGGCCAGTCCCAGGCTGCCGGCCTGCTCGCCAGCCTGGACCGCAGCCAGGTCAATTCCGGGGAAACCGTCGAGCTGACCCTGGAGTCCACCGATGTCACCCAGTTCGGCAAGCCGGACCTGGCGCCCCTGGAGGCACAATTCGAGGTGCGCGGCACACGCCAGGTCAACCAGCTCAACGGCCTGGGGGACAACCACGCCAGTACCCGCTGGATCGTCACCCTGCTGCCGCGCCATACCGGCACCCTGGAAATCGCCCCGCTGCAACTGGGCAGCCTGCAGAGCCAGCCCCTGAGCCTGCAGGTCAACACCAGCCCGGCCCAGGACCAGAACGCCCGCCTGGAACCGGTGTTCATCGAAGCCGAGCTCGACCAGCCCAGCGTCTATGTCCAGGCCCAGGCCCTGCTGACCCTGCACATCTACCACTCGGTGCCGCTGTTCGACGACAGCAGCCTGAGCCCGCTGCTGCTGAGCGACACCCGGGTGGAACAGCTGGGCGAGCCGCGCACCTACGAAAAGCTCATCAATGGCGTGCGCCACGGGGTGATCGAGATGCGCTACGCGCTCTATCCCCAGCGCAGCGGGCCGTTGCAGATTCCCGCGCTGACCTTCAGCGCCACCCTGGCCAACCCGGACCCGGGTCAGGAAACCAGCTCGCAGACGCCCCGGGCCGGCAAGCTGATCCACGTCAGCTCCAGTGACATCAGCCTGCAGGTCAAGGCCAAGCCCGCCACCTACCCGGCCGACGCGCCCTGGCTGCCGGCCCGCAGCCTGAGCCTGAGCGAAAGCTGGAACCCGGAGCCCGAGCACCCTCAGGTCGGAGACTCCCTGACCCGCAGCCTGACCCTGCGCGCCGAAGGCCTGTCCAGCGCCCAGTTGCCGCCGCTGCCCCTGGCCGACGTCAATGGCCTGCGCAGCTACCCGGACCAGCCGCAGTTGAGCAACCAGCACGTTGAACAGGGCCTTCTGGGCATTCGCGAAGACCGCCAGGCGCTGGTGCCCACCCGCCCCGGCAACGTCGAACTGCCCGCCATTGAAGTGACCTGGTGGAACACCGTCGAAGACCGCCTGGAAAGCACCAGCCTGCCAGCGCGGGCCCTGCAGGTGGCGAACAACCCGAGCCTGGTGGTGGACACCCCGGCAGGCAACGCCCCGGCCGGGCCCGACAGCAGCAACCTGTGGCTGTGGCAACTGAGCACCCTGCTGCTGGCTTGCACCACCCTGCTGGGCTTCGGCCTGTGGTGGCGCGCCCGCTGGCAGCCGGCGGTGCTGCGCGCCACCCAGACCGGCCCCAGCCCGCGCTCGCTGCTGGACGACCTCAAGCGTGCCTGCCAGGCCAACGACCCCCAGGCCACCCGCCAGGCCCTGGACGCCTGGGCCCGGCAACAGCCCGAAACCCTGGCCGAAATGGCCGCGCGCTTCGTGCCGCTGTCCGACGCCCTGGACGGCCTCAACGGCGCGCTCTACAGCGAGACCGGCCAGTACTGGCAGGGCGAGGAACTGTGGCGAGCGATACGCGCCATCCCGATCGACGAACGGGTCCAGGATCCGGTGGCAGACACCACCAGCCTGCCGCCGCTGTACCCCAAGTAACCGGCGCTTCGCGCAGCCCCCGTAGGAGCCGGCTTGCCGGCGACCTCCCGCGCAGGAGCCGGCTTGCCGGCGAAAAGCCCCTTAAGCCATGCCGCGCCGGGGCGGGCCTGTTCGCTGGGGAGCCAGCTCCTGCAGCGCGTGCCCCCCCCACATTCAACAGTGGCAACAGTGCACCAGAACGCAAAAAGCCCTGCACCCGGCGACAAGCCAGGTGCGCCTGGCTGCGCGTAGCTTAAGGCCGTGGGCGCAACAGCCGTCGCGCCCCACCCCGAGAACAACAAGAACTCAGGTGAGCCATGAGCACAGTAGATCCGATCACCCTCGCCGTGGTGCGAGGGGCGCTGGAAACCGCCCAGCGTGAAATGACCCTGACCCTGGAGAAAACCGGCCGCTCCAGCGTCTTCAACCTGGCCCACGACTACTCCAATGCCTTGTTCGACCACCTCCCGGAAATGGTCCTCCAGGGCCAGGACATCCCGATCCACCTCGGCTCGCTGATCCCGGCGATGAAATGCGTGGCCGGATTCTTCGGCGACGACATCCATGAAGGGGACGTGATCTACCACAACGACCCGGCCTACCAGGGCAGCCATATCCTCGACTGCTGCATGTACAAACCGGTGTTCTACCGGGGCGAGCTGGTGTTCTGGGCGGTGTGCAAGGGCCACCTCACCGACATCGGCGGCCCGGTGCCCGCCGGCTACAACCCGGACGCCAGGGAGATCTATGCCGAGGGCCTGCGGATTCCGCCGGTCAAGCTCTGGTCCCGGGGCCAGCGCCGCGAGGATGTGATCAACCTGCTGCTGACCAACATGCGCGCCCGGGTCTACCAGGAAGGCGACCTGAATGCCCAGTACGGCGCCTGCAGCGTCGGCGAGCGGCACCTGCTGCAACTCCTGGAGCGCTACGGCGTGGAACAGGTGCGCGCCTGCATCGGCGAGCTCAAGGACATGGCCGACCGGCACATGCGCGCCCTGCTGCGCGAGGTGCCGGATGGCCTCTACCACGGCAGCGCGGTGCTGGAGGATTCGGGCCACGGCCTGGGCCAGCTGACCATCACCGCCCAGGTGCAGATCAGCGGCGATCAGGCCCGGGTGCGCATCGACAGCCCGCCCCAGGTGCCCTACTTCATCAATTCCTACGCCGGCAACTCGGTGTCCGGGGTGTACCTGGGGCTGATGATGTTCGCCCAGGTGCCGCCGCCCTATAACGAGGGCCTGTACCGCTGCATCAGCGTCGACCTGGGGGAGCCCGGAACCCTGTGCAACGCCAGCGAACCCGCGCCCCACGTCAACAGCACCACCACCCCCATGGAAACCCTCGCCGACGCGGTGCGCCAGGCCCTGGAGCAGGCCGCGCCGGAACGGGTCACCGCGTCCTGGGGCCATGCCAGCGGGATCAACATCGCCGGCCACGACCCGCGCAACGACAACGCCGAATACGTGACCATGGTCCTGGCCTCGATCATCTCCGGGGCCGGGGCCAACCAGGCCATGGACGGCTGGCCGGCCTGCGGCCCGTTGTGCTGCTTCGGCGCGCTGATGTCCGGCGACATCGAACTGCTGGAATACGCCTACCCGATCCTCATCCACCGCTACAGCCTGATCACCGACAGCGGCGGCGCCGGGCAGTTTCGCGGCGGCTCGGGCACCTGCATCGAGATCGAACCCTTGCAGCACCCGATGACCGTGGTGGGTTTCGGCGAGGGCCGGCAACTGCCCACCGCCGGCGCCGCGGGGGCGCGCAACGGCCTGCTGGCGCCCAAGCTCGGGCGCCTGACCCATCGCCGTGCCGACGGCCAGGAACACACCTACCAGCACAACGCCCAGTTGACCGCACAACCCGGAGAGCGGGTGATCAACCTCAACCCCGGCGGTGGCGGCTATGGCGACCCCTTCCTGCGGCCCCTGGAGCGAGTGGCCGAAGACCTGCGCAATGGCCTGGTCTCCCTCGAAGGCGCGCGCCTGGACTACGGCGTGGTGTTCGACGCCGAGCAGCGCCTGGACCACGACGCCACCCGCGCCCTGCGCGCCCGCCCCTGAACCCACGGAGCATCCCCCCATGAGCAAACACTATCGCCTGGGCATCGACGCCGGCGGCACCTTCACCGATTTCATCCTCGCCGACCAGCTCGGCAACGTGCAGCTGTTCAAGGCCCCCTCGACCCCGCAGGACGGCACCCTGGCCATCCGCAACGGCCTGGCGCAGATGGCCGACGCCCTGGGGCGCAGCCCGGCGCAGATCATTGGCGACTGCGACCTGTGCATCAACGGCACCACCGTGGCCCTCAACGCCCTGATCGAGAAGACCGGGGCCAAGGTCGGCCTGCTGTGTACCGATGGCCACGAAGACAGCCTGGAAATCCGCCTGGGGCACAAGGAAGACGGCCATCGCTACGACGCCAGCTACCCCCAGGCCCACATGCTGGTGCCGCGCCACCTGCGCCGGCCCATCGGCGGGCGCATGCGCAGCGACGGCCAGGAGCACGCGCCCCTGGACGAAACGGCGATCCTGCGGGCCATCGAGTACTTTCGCGAGCAGGAGGTGCAGGCGGTGGCCATCTCCTTTGTCTGGTCGGTGCGCAACCCGGCCCACGAGCAGCGCGCCGCACAGCTGGTGCGCGCGGCCCTGCCCGGGGTCTTCGTCTGCACCGGCAATGAAGTGTTCCCGCAGATCCGTGAATACACCCGTACCTCCAGCACCGTGGTCAACGCCTACCTGAGCCCGGTGATGCAACGCTACGTGGAGCGCATCGACAGCCTGTTCGAAGAACTGGGGGCACAGCAGCCGACCCGCTACTTCCAGTCCAACGGCGGCCTGGCCCCCGGCGCGATCATGAGCACCCGGGCGGTCAATGCCATCAATTCCGGCCCGGCCTCGGCGCCCCAGGCCGGGCTGTGCGTGGCCCGGCCATTCGGTATCGACAACGTGATCACCGTGGACATGGGCGGCACCTCCTTCGACATCACCCTGAGCCAGGGTGGGCGCACCAACTTCAGCAAGGACAGCGACTTTCTGCGCTACCGCATCGGCGTGCCGATGATCCAGGTGGAAACCCTCGGCGCCGGTGGCGGCTCCATCGCCCACCTGGACCCCTTCGGCATGCTCCAGGTCGGCCCGCGCAGCGCCGGAGCCAACCCCGGGCCGGTGTGCTACGGCAAGGGCGGCAGCGAGCCAACGGTGACCGACGCCAACCTGGCGCTGGGCTACCTGGCGGACGGCGCCTTGCTCGGCGGCAGCATCCGCCTGTCACGCCAGGCGGCGCTGCAGGCCATCGCCAGCCGGATCGCCGAGCCCCTGGGCATCAGCATCGAGCGCGCGGCGCTGGGAATCATCACCCTGGTCAACCTGAACATGGTCAGCGGCATCCGCCGGGTATCGGTGGAGCGCGGCTACGATCCCCGCCAGTTCGCCCTGATCGGCGCCGGCGGCGCGGCGGGCATGCACGTGGTCCGCCTGGCCGAGGAAATCGGCAGCCAGGTGGTGCTGATTCCCAAGGTGGCCTCGGGGCTGTGCGCCTTCGGGCAGATCCTCTCGGACATCCGCTACGACCAGCTGACCACCCTGCCCATGCGCCTGGACGACCAGCATGTGGACCTGGCGCTGCTCAACCGGACCCTGGCCCGGCTGCGCGAACAGGGCCTGGAGAACCTGCGCCAGGACGGCTTCAGCAACGGCAACCGGGTCGATACCCAGTACCACCTGGAAATCCGCTACCTGGGGCAGATCCACGAATGCAGCGTCGAGCTGGCCAGCAACGAGCTGGACCCGGCCGGTCTCGGCGCCCTGCGCGAGGCCTTCCACAGCCGGCACAAGGCGCTGTTCTCCTACAGCGAGCCGCAGAGCCCGATCGAGCTGGTGAACCTTGAATGCTCGGTGATCGCCAGGCTGCAGCACCCACCGATGCCGGAGTTGCCGATCCCCGAGCAGCAGGTGCCGGCAACGCCTCGGGAACAGCGCTCGATGCTGTTCGACGAAGCCGGCGGCTGGCAACCGACGCCGGTCTACCAGGGCGAACAGCTGCAGGCCGGGCAGACCCTCACCGGCCCCTGCGTGATCGAGGAAGCCACCACCAACATCGTGGTGCCGCCGGGCTGGCAGGCGACGCTCGCGCCCTCGGCCTGCTACCGGCTGACGCCTGCCGATTGACCGACCCGCGCTTTTGCCCAAAGATCACCGGCACCGTGGCTGACCACCCGGTGCTGTCCTGACTAAAAAACACAAGAAAGCAGGAGTGATGATGGTTCAGCAGCTATCCACCCGTTACTGGCCCGAGCACCAATGCCAGCCCCGCTGGGCCGAAGCCATTGGCAACGCCTACTTTCCCCTGTCCCTTGAATTCAGCAGCGACCGCCCCTTCCAGGGCAACCTGCGGATCTGGGAAACCCCCAGCAGTGCCCTGGCCCTGTCGCGCCTGCGTTCCAGCCGCCTGGGCTATTCCCGGAGCAAGGCCCAGGTCAGCAACGACACCCAGGCCTGCTACCTGGTGACCATTCCCCGGCGCCACGAGGTGCTGTTCGAACAGGACGGCCGCGAGCTGCATTGCCGCCCCGGCAGCTTCATCTTCGAGCGGGGCGATGCGCCCTACCGCTTCCGCTACGCCAGCGACAACGATCTCTGGGTGTTCAAGCTGCCGGAGCAGGCCCTGCACGGCCAGTTGCGCGGCGCCGAGCGCTACACCCGTTTCTGTTTCGATGCCCGGCGCGGCCTGGGGCGGATCTTCGCCGACCAGTTGGCCATGTGCGCCGCGCGCTTCGACGAATGCGCCCCGGCGGCGCGGCATATGCTGCTGGAACAGGCCCTGGCGACCCTGCTGCTGACCCTGCGCCAGGACGAACGGGTGCTCAGCAGTGAAAGCTCCAGCCTCGCCGCCCTGCACCTGCAACGCATCGAAAGCTACGTGGAGCAGCACCTGGGCTCGGCGGAGCTCAACCCCAGGCAGATCGCCAGCGCCTGTGGCATTTCCCTGCGCTATCTGCACAAGCTCTTTGCCGACAGCCCCTTCAGCCTGGGCGAATGGATTCGTCAGCAGCGCCTTTGCGCCGTGCACCGCCAACTGCGCGACGCCCACTGCCGCCTGTCGATCGGCGAGCTGGCCGCGCGCTGGGGGTTTGCCGACCAGGCCCAGTTCGCCCGGCACTTTCGCCAGCAGTTCGGCTGCACCGCCAGCGAAATGCGCGCCGGCCAGGGCACTGCCGTACCGCGTCACTGAACGCCGGCCCCACTTGGCAGCGCCGGGGCATTTGCCACGGCTCGGGCATGAACACGCATTTGCCAGTAAACTCTCTGCCCTTTCGCCGCGGTCACCCTTATGTGCGGCCAAGCCTTTTGCATGCGGAGCCTGCCTTGCGTCTGTTTCACACCTCCGACTGGCACCTGGGCCAGAACCTCCACGGCCAGGAACGCGACTTCGAACACGCCTGTTTCCTGGAGTGGCTGCTGCGCCAGCTCAAGCACGAACAGCCCGATGTGCTGCTGATCGCCGGCGATATCTTCGACACCGTCAACCCGCCGGTCAGCGCCCAGGAGCGGCTCTACGACTTCATCGTCAGCGCCCACGAGCAGCAGCCGGCCCTGACCGTCGTGATGATCGCCGGCAATCACGACTCCGGCTCGCGCATCGAGCTGCCGGCGCCCCTGATGCGCCGCCTGCGCACCCACGCCCTGGGCCGGGTGCTGTGGCTGGACGACGGCCAGTTGGACGCCGAGCGCCTGCTGCTGCCGCTGCCCGACGCCAGCGGCCAGGTCGCCGCCTGGTGCCTGGCCCTGCCGTTCCTGCGGCCGGCGGAAGTCACCGGCCGCCAGCTGGGCGACGACTACCTCAAGGGCATTGCCCAGGTCCACGAATGGCTGATCGCCGCGGCCAACGCCAAGCGCCAGCCGGGCCAGGCCCTGGTCGCCGTCAGCCATGCGCACATGGCCGGCGGCTCGGTCTCGGAAGATTCCGAACGCAGCCTGATCATCGGCAACGCCGAGGCCCTGCCCGCCAGCCTGTTCGGCCCGGACATCAGCTACGTGGCCCTGGGCCACCTGCACAAGCCGCAGAAGGTCAACGGCGAGGAGCGCATCCGCTACAGCGGCTCGCCGATCCCGCTGTCGTTCTCAGAGATCGGCTACCAGCACCAGATCCTCGACGTGCGCCTGGACGGCGAGACCCTGGTCAGCGTCGAACCGCGGCTGATTCCCCGCGCGGTGAACCTGCAACGCCTGGGCCCGGCGCCCCTGGGGGAACTCCTGACCCAGCTCGGCGAGCTGCCGGACATCGACCTGTTGGCCGAGGAGCAGCGCCAGCCCTGGCTGGAAGTGCGGGTGCGCCTGGACGAGCCCCAGCCGGACCTGCGCCAGCAAGTGGAAAGCGCCCTGCAAGGCAAGGCCGTGCGCCTGGTGCGGATCGCCGCCGAATACGCCGGCAAGGGCGCAGGTGACGGTGAAGAGGCCAGTGCCGAGCTGATCGAGCTGGACCAGCTGACCCCCGAAGAGCTGTTCCGCCGCGCCTGGCGCGACGCTTACGCCAACGAGGTGGACGAAGCCACCCTCAAGGATTTCGCCCTGCTGTTGCAGGACGTCCAGCAAGAAGGTGAACAGCCATGAAGATCCTGGCCATCCGCCTGAAGAACCTGGCCTCCCTGGCCGGCCCCTTCGAGATCGACTTCACCGCCGAGCCCCTGGCCAGCGCCGGGCTGTTCGCCATTACCGGGCCCACCGGCGCCGGCAAGAGCACCCTGCTGGATGCCCTGTGCCTGGCGCTGTTCGGCGCGGTGCCGCGGCTGAACAATATCGGCCGCGAGACCAAGGTCCCCGAGGTCGACAGCGAGATCCTCACCAGCGACCCGCGCACCCTGCTGCGCCGCGGCACCGGCAGCGGCTATGCCGAGGTGGATTTTGTCGGCATCGACGGCCGTCGCTACCGCGCCCGCTGGGAAACCAACCGCGCCCGCGACAAAGCCACCGGCAAGCTGCAAGGCAGCCGGCAGAACCTCACCGACCTTGACAGCGAACAGCTGCTGAGCAACCAGAGCAAGAGCGAATACAAGCAACTGATCGAGGCCCGCCTGGGGCTCAACTTCGAACAGTTCACCCGGGCGGTGATGCTGGCCCAGAGCGAGTTCAGCGCCTTTCTCAAGGCCGACGACAAGGAACGCAGCGAGCTGCTGGAAAAGCTCACCAACACTGCGGTCTACAGCCAGTTGGGGCGCCGCGCCTACAGCAAGAGCAAGGAGGCCGAAGACGCCCACAAGGAGCTCAAGGCCCAGGCCAGCGGCATCAGCCCGCTGGAGCCCGAGGCCCGGGCCGAGCTTGAACAGCAGTTGAGCCAGGCCCAGCAACAGCTCAAGGAGCAACAGGCCCAGCTCAGGCAGTTGGAAGCCCAGCACGTCTGGCTCAAGGAACTGCGCCAGTGGCAGGAAGCCCGGCAGAGCGCCGCCGAACAACTGCAAGCGGCCGAACAGGACGCCCAGGCCCTGGCCCCGGAGCGCCTGCGCCTGCAACGCCTGGAGCAACTGGCGCCGCAGCGGCACCAGTTCCTGCGCCAGGCAGAGCTGGGCGCCAGCCTGCTGCCGTTGCGCCAGCAGATCCAGCAGCAGGTCGAACAGCAAGGCGCCCTGCAACAACAGCAGGAACGCCTGCAACAGCAACTGCAGGACGCCGGCACGGCCTTGTCCCAGGCCCAGGAACAGCACAGCACCAGCGCCCCGTTGCTGCGCGAAGCCTTTGCCGAACAGGCCAACCTGGAGCGCCTGGGGCAGAGCCTGGCCCAGGCCGAGGCCCAACGCAGCCGCGCCGAGCAGGCCAGCACCGAGGGCCAGCAAGGCATCCAGCAACTGCTGGAAAAACAGCGCCTGGTGGGCGAACGCCTGGAGCGGATCGCCGGGCAACTGGCCCACAGCGTCGCCCTCGCCCCCTTGAGCGACGCCTGGAACGCCTACCGCGAACGCCTGCAACAGCTGATGCTGATCGGCAATCGCCTGCACCAGGGCCAGGCCGAACTGCCGGCCCTGGAACAGCGCGCCAGCAGCGCCGCCCAGCAACTGAGCGAGCAACGCACGCAGCTCGAACTGCTCTACAGCGAAGCCGGGGCCGAGCCCCAGGCGGTGGCCGAGCAGATCCAGTTGCTCGGCACCCTGCTCCAGGACAACCGCAAGCAGCAGCGCGCCGTCGAAGAGCTGGCCCGGCTCTGGGCCCAGCAACGCGAACTGGACCAGCGCGGCCAGGCCCTGCAGGACAGGCAGCAGGCGGTGGCCGCCCAGCGCGAGGAGCTGAACAAGGTCGGCCTGCAGGCCAAGGCCGAGCTGGTGGTGGCCGAGCAGACCCTGAGCGTCACCCAGGCCCTGCTGGAGCGCCAGCGGCTGGCCCGCAGCGCCAGCGTCGAGGAATTGCGCGCCCAATTGCAGAGCGACCAGCCGTGCCCGGTGTGCGGCAGCGTCGAGCACCCCTACCACCAGCCTGAAGCCTTGCTGCAGAGCCTCGGGCGTCACGACGAGAACGAGGAAGCCAGCGCCCGCAAGACGGTGGACAGCCTCAAGGAACAGCTCAACGAACTGCGGGCCCAGGTCCAGGGGCTGATCGCCCAGCAGAAGGAATTCCTCCAGCAGCAGGAACAACTGGCGAGCCAGCAGCAAGCCCTGGCCCCAAGCCTGCAAGCCCACCCCTTGAGCGCCAGCCTCCTGGACCAGGACCCGCCCAAGCGCGACGCCTGGCTGCAACAGCAACTCGACCAGCTGCAGCAGAGCATCACCCAGGACGAAAACCGCCAGGGCGCCCTGCTGACCCTGCAAAAAGATGCCGCGCGCCTGCAAAACCAGCTGCAGGCAGCAATCGACGCCAGCCAGCAGGCCGCCCAGCACCTGGACAAGCAACAGCAGCAACTGAGCGCCGACCGCCAGCGCCTGGACGAGGAACTGGCCAGCTTCAGCCACCTGCTGCCGGCAGAGGTCCTCGACGGCCTGCGTCGCGACCCGGCCAGCACCTTCATGCAGCTCGACCAGCAGGTGCTGCAACGCATCGAGCAACTGCGCGAGCAGCAGGAAGAGGCCGAAGAACAGCAACAGCGCCAGCTGACCCTGGAAAAGGAACAGGACCGCCAGTTGACCCGCCAGCAGCAACTGGCCGAGGCCCAACAGCAGTTCGACACCCTGCACCAGCAGCAACACGCCTGCCAGCACAGGCTCGCCGAACTGCTGGGCCAGCAACCCAGCGCCGAGCACTGGCAGCAGCACCTGGAGCAAGCCGTGGACCAGGCCCGCAGCGCCCAGGCCCTGGCCCAGCAACAGCAGCAGGCACTGCACCAGCAAGCGATCGAGTTGGGCGCCGAGCTCAAGGCCCGGGAAGAACGCCTGCAAGCCCTGGAAAGCGAACAACAGCAGCTGGCCGCCAGCATCGAGCAGTGGCGCGCCGGGCACCCGGAACTGGATGACGCCGGCCTGCAACAGTTGCTGGAGCTGGACGAAGAACAGGTGCAGCAACTGCGCCAGCGCCTGCAAGACAACGACAAGGCCATCGAGCAGGCCAAGGTGCTGCTGCAGGAACGCCAGCAGCGCCTGGAACAGCATCAGGCCCAGCACAACGGCAACCTGGAGACCGAACAACTGGCCCAGGCCCTGGAACAGCTGCAGCAACAGGCCCAGGCCAGCGAACAACAGGTGGCGGACCTGCGTGCACGGCAAAGCGAGGACCAGCGCCGCCAGGCCGCCAACCAGGCCCTCAACCAACGCCTTGAACAGGCCTACGCCCAGTGGCAGCGCTGGGCCCGGCTCAGCGCCCTGATCGGCTCGGCCGAAGGCGACAAGTTCCGCAAGATCGCCCAGGCCTACAACCTCGACCTGCTGGTGCACCACGCCAATGCCCAACTGCGCCAACTGGTGCGCCGCTACCGCCTCAAGCGCGGTGGCAGCATGCTCGGCCTGCTGGTGCTGGACACCGAAATGGGCGACGAACTGCGCTCGGTGCACTCGCTGTCCGGCGGCGAAACCTTCCTGGTGTCCCTGGCCCTGGCCCTGGGGCTGGCCTCCATGGCTTCCAGCACCCTGAAGATCGAATCGCTGTTCATCGACGAAGGCTTCGGCAGCCTCGACCCCGAGTCCCTGCAACTGGCCATGGATGCCCTCGACGGCCTGCAGGCCCAGGGCCGCAAGGTGGCGGTGATCTCCCACGTACAGGAAATGCACGAACGGATTCCGGTACAGATCAAGGTCAGCCGCCAGGGCAATGGCCTGAGCAGCCTGGAGGTGAAATGAGCACGCTGCAAACGCCGGGGGCGACCCTCTACTCCTTCCGCCGCTGCCCCTACGCCATGCGTGCGCGGCTGGCCCTGCGCTATGCCGGGGTGCCAATGCGGATTGTCGAAGTCAGCCTCAAGGCCAAGCCGGCCGAGATGCTTGCGCTGTCGGCCAAGGGCACGGTGCCGGTGCTGGCACTGGAGGATCGGGTGATCGATGAAAGCCTGGAGATCATGCACTGGGCCCTGGCCCAGCATGACCCCGAGGATTGGCGGCTCACGGCGGACCCGACGGCCCAGGCGCAGATGGCGGCACTGATTGCCGAGAATGACCAGGTGTTCAAGGTGCACCTCAATCGCTACAAGTACGCCGAGCGCTACCCCGAGGCGCCCATGGAGCACTACCGGGCCCAGGGCGAGGCGTTTCTGGCGCGCCTCGATAGCCTGTTGCAGCAGCGCCGCTATCTGCTGGCGGAGCATCCGAGCCTGGCGGACATGGCGCTGCTGCCGTTTGTTCGCCAGTTTGCCCATGTGGACCGGGAGTGGTTTGCCCAGACGCCTTATCGCTCCTTGCAGGAGTGGTTGCAGGAGCGGCTAGCATCAGAGTTATTCCTGGCAGTCATGGCCAAACAATAACCTTCACAAGATGCGCGCATCGGCAGCCTCAAATAGATTGAGCTGCCGAAACAACAGGCTTTCAGAATCTTCCTAAAGACTTCATCCGCAACTAATAACTAAACTAACCCGACACATCAAATTCATATCCAACACAGCAATTAGTTAAACGCCCAGTTACTACCCGCATGTAAGCAAGACAACTTCGACTCACGCCATCGCGCCCCGCCCGGCCCTAAACCCCAAGCCATCCGGGCGTCACACCCTCATCGCTGCGTAAACCAAGCCTTTACCTCGGCAGTAGCCTGTTCGCCCATAAAAAAATTCCATTACTCAGGCCGCTGTAATCATTTACTTTATCGCCAGGTTCATTACATTGAAATCGCCTTTTGCAACAGCCGCACTAACACTGATCTATGGAATGATTTATTCAGCACAGTCCTGTGCCGACATTACTATCGACCTGAGTTCTTTAGGCGTTGATGACTCCGTCGCCTACGGTGTATCGGCTGACGGCCGTTTCATCGTCGGCACTGAGTTCACGAGCGGCAATCAATATGCGTTCAAGTACAGCGATGCGACCGGCATGGTCAATCTGGGCACACTGGGTGGCAATCAATCCCATGCCAAGGCCGTATCCGCTGACGGCAAGGTGGTCGTGGGGTTCGCCGCCCTCTCCAGTAACCACACTCACGCCTTCAAGCACACCGATGCAACCGGCATGGTCGACCTGGGCACGTTGAGTGGAGAGGGGATGTCAGAGGCGACAGGCGTATCGGCTGACGGCGCGGTTGTCGTAGGCTATTCGTCTGCAACCAATAGCTACTATCGTGCGTTCAAACACACCGACGCGAAGGGCATGATCGATCTGGGCACCCTGAAGGCGGACAACAGCGGCGTCTCCTTTGCCACCGCCGTGTCCGCGAACGGCAGCATCGTCGTGGGATACGCGAATATCGACTCCAGCACAGGCCTGAAACACGCCTTCAAGCACACCGACGCGAGCGGCATGATCGATCTGGGCACCCTGGGAGGGCAGACCTCACTGGCATTCGGCATCTCCGCTGACGGCCATGTTGTCGTGGGAACGGCCCAGACAGCTACAGGCGACACTCAAGCGTTCAAACACTCTGACACCACCGGCATGGTCGGCCTGGGCTCATGGGGTGGCCCTTCCTTTGCTTATGGCGCTTCTGCCGACGGTCGCGTCGTCGTGGGTACAGCTGCGACGGCCACTGGCGATCCCCATGCATTCCGGCACACCGATGCCAGCGGCATGGTCGACCTGGGCACCCTGGGTGGTGGAACGTCATCGGCGACCGGCGTCTCCGCTGACGGCAATGTTGTCGTGGGTATCAGCCTTACGGGCGAAGGTGCCACGCACGCCGCGCTATGGAAAATCACCGAAACAGGTTCCCACCTCATCGACCTGGACAACACCCGCACCGCCATGGCCAAGAACGCCAATCGGGCCTGGGGGATGCTCGATTTGCGCAGCGAACAACTGGCTCGATTGATGAGCCAGGAATGCCAGATCGACAGTGGCTCATTCTGTATCGGTGTAGGCCCAAGCTACAGCCGCAACGGCGTGGCCGGGCAGACCAGCATGAGCCTGACCCTGGGGGTTCGTCCCACCGAGCATCTGCGCCTTGGCGTCACCCTGGATCAGGACCTCGATCGGCAACTGCCGGACAACTACGCCAAGGCAGGGTCGGCAGCACCGGCGGTCGCCCTCTTCGCCGCCGTTGACGAAACAGGTCATGGGCTGGGTTGGCAGGGCCGTGTGGCCGCAGCCTATGTGTCTTCCAAGGTCGATATCACACGCGAACAACTGGCTTACACCGAGGCCGGCCAAGGACGTTCGAGCCTGCGCGGCAAGTCCTTGAGCATCGAAGGCGCCTACGGCGTGATGCTCAATGCAATGACCCTGACGCCGTATCTGGGCCTCAGCCAGACTCAGGTCAGCCGCCAGGGCTATCGTGAAAACAGCGGCGCGGTGTTTGCGGCCAGCTACGCGAAAATGGGCCGCACGACCACCAGCCTGAACCTCGGTGTGCGGGGCGCCAAAAAGCTCACCCGGCAGCTGGAACTCAGTGCCAACCTGGAACTGACCCAGGACCTGCGCAACAAGCGCGATGCCTTTCAAGCCCAAATGGAGTACCTGGGGCGCTACACCTACCAGGCCGGAAAACAGCACGACGCTCGCCTGGGGGCCGGCACGGGAGTGAGCTATGCCCTGAACGAACACAGCGCCGTGCATACGGGCGTGTTCTGGGCGCAGCAGCCAGGTGGCAGTGATGTGACCGGTATTCAGACAGCCTTCACTTACCAGTTCTGATAGCAGCCTGCCCCGCCGGCCTGAGTTCGAGGCCGGCCGGGGATGCGGGTGCACGTTCGCCATTGGGCGGGCCCGGGAGCCAGGCGCCATGCTAAGGTTTGGCCACTTCCACTCTCGCGAAAATGCCCATGTCCGTCGTCATCCGCACCCACCCCCGCTTGACCATCGGCGTCCTGATCGGCTGCGCCATTGGTCTGCTCGCTCCTGCCCAGACCCTGACCGGCAAGATCCTCATTGGCTGGAACGCCGCTGTCTGGAGCTACCTGGCACTGATGCTCTGGCTCACCGTTCGGGCCCGGGCCGATGAGGTCAGGCGCATCGCCGAAGCCGAGGATGAAAACGCCGGCCTGGTGCTGTTGATCGTCTGTGTGGCGGCCATCGCCAGCCTGGTGGCGATCACCCTGGAGCTGGTGGGCAGCAAGGACCTGGACAGCACCCAGCGCCTGGTCCACTACGGCTTCACCGGGCTGACGGTGATCGGCTCGTGGCTGCTGGTGGGGGTGATCTTCAGCCTGCACTACGCGCGCCTGTACTACACCTGGGACGGCAAGGAACCGGCGCTGCGCTTTGCCGAAGGCCCGACCAACCCGGACTACTGGGACTTCCTGTATTTCTCCTTCACCATCGGCGTGGCGGTGCAAACCTCGGACGTCGGCGTGGCCACCCGCGAGCTGCGCAAGATCGTCCTCGCCCAGTCGCTGATCGGTTTTCTGTTCAACACCGCGATCCTCGGTTTCTCGATCAATATCGCCGCCGGGCTGTTCAGTTGAGGCTGCACAAAACTTCTAGACCCCAGCCCTGGCACCGGCGTTAACTGCCAGGGTTGCCGCCACGCCCCACGGACCGCCCCATGACCACGCCCAACTGGATCGACCTGGCCCAGGATGCCGACACCGGCATCGAGACCCTGCGGGCCCATTTCACCGGCCACGCCTATGACCCGCACTGGCACGACAGCTACCTGGTGGGCGTCACCGAGCAAGGGGTGCAGCAGTTCAACTGCCGCCGGGCCCGGCACCAGAGCACGCCGGGCAAGGTGTTCCTGCTGGAACCGGGGGAAATCCACGACGGCGAGGCCCCCACCGAGGGCGGCTTTACCTACCGCATGCTGTACCTCGACCCGCAGTGGCTGGAGCGCGAACTGGGGGCGCTGTTCGCCGAGGCGCCGGCCAATGCCCAACTGGCATTCGGCAGTACCCTGGCCAGCGATCCGCGCCTGGCCCGCGCCACCAGCGCGGCCTTTCACAGCCTGCACCATGGCGAGTTGCGCATCGTCCGCCAGAGCGCCCTGGACCAGTTGCTGGAACAACTGACCGGGCACTTGCACTGGCGCCGGCGCTACGCCCAGGACCCGCGCCTGCCGCTGGTGGCGCAACGGGCCCGGGACTACCTGCATGCGCACCTGGCCCAGGACCTGAGCCTGGAAGCCCTGAGCCAGGCCTGCGGGGTCGACCGCTTTCGCCTCAGCCGCGCCTTCAAGGCCGCCTTCGGCCTGCCACCCCATGCCTACCTGGTGCAACTGCGCCTGAGTCGGGCACGCCGCCTGCTGGCCGGAGGCGCGGCGCCGGCCGAGGTCGCCACGGCCCTGGGCTTTGCCGACCAGAGCCACCTGGGGCGCTGGTTCATGCGTGCCTACGGGCTGAGCCCGGCGTTGTATCGCAAGCGCTGCACAAAGCTTCCAGACGCCTGAAAGCACCTGGGCCAGGATCAACTGCCGATCACTTACCGGAGTTGCCCGCCATGCCCCTGTCTCTCTCGACCCTGCTGCCCTTTGTGCTGTTTGCCTTCGTCGCCTCCATCACCCCGGGGCCGACCAATATCCTGGTGCTGAACAACAGCGCCCGCCATGGCCTGCGGGCGGCGCCGCCGATCATCCTCGGCGCGGCGCTGGCCGCGGCCGGGATCGTGCTGCTGGTGGGCGCCGGCCTGGGCGACTGGCTCGCCGGCAGGCCCAAGGTGCAGCAGGCCATGCAGTGGCTCGGGCTACTGTGGCTCAGCTACCTGGCCTGGCAGATCTGGCAGGCTCCGGCCAGCGTCCTGGATGCCAGTGCCGGGCAGCCTCGCCGCCTGGGGCTGGCCGGCGCCGCCGCGTTGCAACTGGTGAACCCCAAGACCTGGATGATGGCCCTGGCGGTGGTCAGCGTGTTCGCCGGTACCGAGGCCGACCGACAGTGGCGGGCGCTGTGGCTGTCCCTGGTGTTTTTCCTCATCGCCCTGCCGTGCCTGGGCGCCTGGGCACTGCTGGGGGCCGGTTCGGCGCGCTGGCTGCGCTCGCCCCAGGCGCTGCAGGCGTTCAATCGGGGCATGGCCCTGCTGTTGCTGGCATCCACCTGGATGAGCCTGTGGGCCTGAGGTCGCCACAGTGCAACGGGCGGTCGCTCCAGTGCCTTTGGCTCGGCACCGGGGCGCTGTAGGGTGGCGCACACGGCGCAACAAGACGCCGCCCCGAACAAAAACCACTGCCCCACGAGAGCCTCCGATGAAAACACCGTTCAAGCGTTGTTTCCTGGCCTGTTGCGCCAGCTTCCTGCTGAGTGCCCCGACCTGGGCCGCCGAGCCCGCCGCCTGCAAGACCGTGCGCATGGGCGTGGTCAACTGGACCGACGTGATCGCCACCAGCGCCATGGCCGACGTGCTGCTCGGCGGCCTGGGCTACGACAGCAAGCAGACCAGCGCGGTGCAGCAGATCATCTTCGCCGGCATTCGCGACCGGCGCCTGGACATCTTCCTCGGCTACTGGAAACCGGCCATGGACCAGAACATCGCGCCCTTCCTGGCCGCCGGGCAGGTCAGGGTCATGGCCCAGCCCAGCCTGGCCGATGCCCAGGCGACCCTGGCAGTGCCGGACTACGTGGCGCAAGCGGGCCTGAAGACCTTCGCCGACATCGCCCGCTTCAAGGAGCAGCTGGGGGGCAAGATCTACGGCATCGAACCCGGCAGCGGCGCCAATACCACGATCAAGACCATGATCGACACCGACCATTTCGGCCTCAAGGGCTTCAAGCTGATCGAGTCCGGCGAGGCCGGGATGCTGGCGGCGGTGCAGCGGGCGATCAACCGCAAGGAGTTCGTGGTGTTCGTCGGCTGGACCCCGCACCCGATGAACATCAACCTGGCCATCACCTACCTCACCGGCAGCGAGGACGTGTACGGGCCCAACGAAGGCGCGGCCACGGTGTCCACGGTGACCGCCCCGGACTATGCCGAGCGCTGCCCCAACGTCGACCGGCTGCTGAAGAACCTGAGCTTCACCGCAGCCCAGGAAAGCCAGCTGATGGTGCCCATCATGCAGCGCCAATCACCCCAGGAGGTGGCCCGGCAATGGTTGCGCGAGCATCCCGAGGACCTGCAGCGCTGGCTGGCGGGGGTGACCACCTTCGACGGCGGCGATGGCGTGGCAGCGGTCAAAGCGAGCCTGTAGCCACCCTCTGCAGGAACCGGCTTGCCGGCGCAGGCGGTCTCACGGGCCCTTCGCCGGCAAGCCGGCTCCCACACTCCAGGACTGTCCATGAACCATTACCCGCTTTCTGCCGAGCTGGCGGCCTTTGTCCAGCGAACCCTGAGCTACACCAGCGTCGACAGCAGCTTCCAGGGCCTGCGCGACAGCTACGAGCGCATGTGCCGGGCCTTCACCCCGCCTCGCCCTGCCGGGCTGGCGGTACAGGAGCTGCAACTTTCCGGGGTGCCACTGCGCCTGTATCACCCCGAGCGCCCGGCTGCGCCTTCGGGCTGGCCCTGGCTGTTGTACCTGCACGGCGGCGGCTGGGTGCTGGGGGGCCTGGACTCCCACGAGTTCATCACCGCCCGCTTGGCCAGCGAGCTGGGAATACTGGTGATCGCCGTGGACTACCGGCTGGCCCCGGAGCACCCGTTCCCCGCCGCCTTCGACGATTGCCTGGGGGTCTGGCGGGCCCTGGAACAAGGGCTGCTGCCCCTGCCACTGGACCCGCAGCGCCGGGTGCTGATGGGCGACAGCGCCGGCGGCAACCTGGCGGCAGCGCTGTGCCTGGCCCTGCGCGATGCCGGCGAACCCGGGCCGGCGGCCCAGGTGCTGGTCTACCCCGGCCTGGGTGGCGCCGCCAACCTGCCCTCGCGCAGCCAGTGCGCCGACGCGCCCTTGCTCAGCAGCAGCGACCTGGACTGTTTCCAGGCCCTGTACCTGCCCGGCCCGCAGCAGCGCTCGGCCTATGCCCGGCCGCTACTGGCGCAACAGTTCGCCGGCCTGCCCGCGGCCTTTATCGCCCTGGCACAGTTCGACCCGCTGCGCGATGACGGCGAGCGTTATCACCAGCACTTGCTCGCAGCCGGTGGGCAAAGCCAGCTGTACCCGGGCCTGGGGCTGGTGCACGGTTGCCTGCGTGCCAGGGGCCTGGCCCCTGAAGTGGATGCCCTGTACAGCGCCCTGCTGGCCTACCTGGAACAGCACCTGGGCCGCCCCTGAACGCGACCGTTGGTCAGCCACCGACCTGCGTGGATGCTATTTCCTGCCTCTGCACTATTGACGGCCGAAGCGCTTTTGCGGTTTCCTGAAACCGGTTTCAGCGCAACTGGAACCCATAATTCCAAAAACAAGGTCGTCGCCCGTGAATCAGTTTTCCGCCGCCCAGCGCAGCCGCGTCACCATGCTCGATGTCGCCCGCCGCGCCGGGGTCTCCAAGGCCAGCGTGTCGCGCTTTATCGGCGAGGACCGGGCCCTGCTCTCCGATGCCATTGCCCTGCGCATCGATCAGGCCATCAGCGAACTGGGCTACCGCCCGAACCAGATGGCCCGCGGCCTCAAGCGCGGGCGCACCCGCCTGATCGGCATGCTGGTGGCCGATATCCGCAACCCCTATTCGATTGCCGTGATGCATGGCGTGGAAACCGCCTGCCGCCAGCACGGCTACAGTCTGGTGGTGTGCAACACCGACCGCGACGACGAACAGGAAGCCAGGCACCTGGCCAACCTGCGGGCCTACAACATCGAAGGCCTGATCGTGAACACCCTGGGCCACCACCTGGAACAGTTGCAGCAATTGCAGGAAGAGATGCCCATGGTCCTGGTGGACCGCAAGCTCTCGCAGTTGCAGGCCGACCTGGTGGGCCTGGACAACCCGGCGGCGGTGCGCAGCGCCCTCGACCACCTGCAGCAGCAGGGCTATCGCGACCTGCTGCTGGTCAGCGAACCCCATGACGGCACCAGCTCGCGGCTGGAGCGCAGCGCCAGTTTCCAGGCCGAGATCGAGCGCCGTCCGGCCTTGCGCGGCCAACTGCTGGAAACCGGCAGCCACCTGACCAGCCAGCTGCAAGCCTTTCTCGCCGCCCCCGGCCCCGGGCCCAAGGCGCTGTTCTGCGCCAACGGCGTGGCGACCCTGGCCGCCACCCGTGCCCTGCGTGAGCTGGAGTGCCCGCTGTTCGAAGGCGTGGGCCTGATCGCCCTCGACGACCTGGACTGGTACCCCCTGGTGGGCAATGGCATCACGGCCCTGGCCCAGCCCACCGAAGCCATAGGCACCAGTGCCTTCGAATGCCTGCTCAAGCGCCTGCGGGGCGACGATTCCCCGGCGCGAGTGGTGGATTTTCCGGCGCAGTTGATCGTGCGCGGCTCCACCCGGTTGTAACAGTGGGGGCAAGGCCCACCACTTTTTTCTCGAACAAAAATGAAACCGGTTTCAGAGGTCAGGAACATGCAGCAATCCCCCGTATCCATCAGTTTGTCCAGCTACGGCGCAGACCTTGTGCGCGCACAGGGTCAGGCGCATTTCATTCCCCTGGTGGCCGCCGCCGGCGCGTCCTGCATCGAATGGCGCGAAGAACTGCTGACCCATGAGCAGCCCGCCGAGCTGGCCCGCAGCGCTGCGGAGCACGGCCTGGAAAGCGTGTTTTCCTCGCCCCTGGAGCTGTGGCAGGCCGAGCGCAGCGAGCCCAACCCGCAACTGAGCGCCACCTTGCAACGGGCCCGAGAGTTCGGCGCCAAGCGGCTCAAGGTGTCCCTCGGGCACTTTCGCGAACACCACGACCTGCGCAGCCTGGCCAGCCTGCTGTTTCGCCAGCCCCTGGCCCTGCTGGTGGAGAACGACCAGACCGCCCACGGCGGGCGCATCGAGCCGTTCCAGCGCTTTTTCAGCGCGGTAGAGGCGCTGAACCTGCCGCTGCGCATGACCTTCGACATCGGCAACTGGCAATGGCAGGAGCAATCGGCGCTCAACGCCGCGCGCCTGCTGGGCCGGCACGTGGCCTACGTGCACTGCAAGGCGGTGCGCCTGCGGGTCGACGGCAAGCTGGTGGCCATACCGCCCGGCGCCCCGGAGCTGCATCAATGGGAACAACTGCTGCGGCACATGACTCAAGGTATTACCCGGGCCGTGGAATACCCCTTGCAAGGCACCGACCTGCTGCAAGTGACCACCGAGCAGGTCAGCCTGCTGGCCCACCTTGGCCAATCGCGCCTGGAGCATGCAGATGCCTGATATCGATATCCTCTCGTTCGGCGAAACCATGGCGATGTTCGTTGCCGAACACGGCGGCGACCTGGCCCAGGTCCAGCACTTCCACAAGCGCATCGCCGGGGCCGACAGCAACGTGGCCATCGGCCTGGCACGCCTGGGCTTCAAGGTGGCCTGGCTGAGCCGGGTAGGCAACGACTCCCTGGGGCGCTTCGTGCTCGACACCCTGCGCGCCGAAGGCCTGGACTGCCGTTTCGTGCGCTGCGACCCGATCCATCCCACCGGCTTTCAGCTCAAGTCCCGGGAAGACGGCGGCGACGACCCGCGGGTCGAGTATTTCCGCCGCGGTTCGGCGGCCAGCCACCTGGCCATAGGCGACCTCGACCCGGCCCTGCTGCGGGCCCGCCACTTGCACGCCACCGGCATTCCCCCGGCGCTCTCGGACTCGGCCCGAGAGCTGTCCGGCCACCTGATGCACACCCAGCGCAGCGCCGGGCACAGCGTGTCGTTCGACCCCAACCTGCGCCCCGCCCTGTGGCCCAGCGAAGCGCTGATGATCCGCGAGATCAACCGGCTGGCGGCGCTGGCCCATTGGGTACTGCCGGGGCTCGCCGAAGGCCGCCTGCTCACCGGCCGCGACGACCCGGCGGACATCGCCGCCTTCTACCTGGACCAGGGCGCCGAAGCCGTGGTGATCAAGCTCGGCGCCCACGGCGCCTACTACCGCACCCAGCTGGATGCCGGCTTCGTCGAGGGCGTGCCGGTGGCCCAGGTGGTGGACACCGTAGGCGCCGGCGACGGCTTTGCCGTGGGCCTGATCAGCGCCCTGCTGGAAAGCCGCGGCATCCTCGAAGCGGTGCAGCGGGCCAACTGGATCGGCAGCCGCGCGGTGCAGAGCCGTGGCGATATGGAAGGCCTGCCCCTGCGCCACGAACTACCGGAGCACACGCCCAGCCTGAAAACCGCCAGCGCCCTGTAGGCGCTGGCTTGCCAGCGAAGACGCCCGCCCGGCGACACATGCCCCAAGGGCCCCTTCGCCGGCCAGCCGGCTCCTGCAGTGACCGAACACCACGAACCACCTGCTCCGACAAAAACAACAAGCTCAGGAGAACTTTCATGGACACGCTCAAACTCGCCACCCGCCGCTGGTGGTACATCATGCCCATCGTCTTCATCACCTACAGCCTGGCCTACCTGGACCGCGCCAACTACGGTTTCGCCGCGGCCTCGGGCATGGCCGACGACCTGCAGATCACCCCCGGCCTGTCCTCGCTGCTGGGGGCGCTGTTCTTCCTCGGCTATTTCTTTTTCCAGGTGCCCGGGGCGATCTACGCGCAAAAGCGCAGCGTGAAGAAGCTGATCTTCGTCAGCCTGATCCTCTGGGGCGGCCTGGCCACCCTCACCGGGATAGTCGCCAACGCCTACATGCTGATCGGCATCCGCTTCCTGCTGGGGGTGGTAGAGGCCGCGGTGATGCCGGCGATGCTGGTGTACCTGTGCCACTGGTTCACCCGCGCCGAACGCTCCCGGGCCAACACCTTCCTGATCCTCGGCAACCCGGTGACCATGCTCTGGATGTCGGTGGTCTCCGGCTACCTGGTGCAGCACTTCAGCTGGCGCTGGATGTTCATCATCGAAGGCCTGCCGGCGGTGATCTGGGCCTTTATCTGGTGGCGCCTGGCCGATGACCGGCCCAGCCAGGCGCAGTGGCTGAGCCAGGACGAAAAACGCGACCTGGAAAGCGCCCTGGCCGCCGAACAGCAAGGGATCAAGGCGGTGAAGAACTACGCCGAGGCGTTCCGCTCGCCCAAGGTGATCATCCTCGCCCTGCAATTCTTCTGCTGGAGCATCGGGGTCTACGGCTTTGTCCTGTGGCTGCCGTCGATCCTCAAGCACGGCGCGCAGATGGACATGGTGGAAGCCGGCTGGCTCTCGGCGCTGCCTTACCTGGCGGCGGTGATCGCCATGCTGGCGGTGTCCTGGGGCTCGGACCGCACCCAGAAGCGCAAGCGCTTCGTCTGGCCGCCGCTGCTGGTGGCGGCCATCGCTTTCTACGGTTCCTACCTGCTGGGGGCCGAGCACTTCTGGTGGTCCTACAGCCTGCTGGTGATCGCCGGGGCCTGCATGTACGCGCCCTACGGGCCGTTCTTCGCCATCGTCCCGGAGATCCTTCCGGCCAACGTCGCCGGTGGCGCCATGGCCCTGATCAACAGCATGGGCGCCCTGGGCTCCTTCGGCGGTTCCTACCTGGTGGGCTACCTGAACAGCGCCACCGGCTCCCCCGGCGCCTCCTACCTGCTGATGAGCGGCGCGCTGCTGCTCTCGGTACTGCTGACCCTGTTGCTCAAACCCGGTGCCGACCAGCCGCAGGCCAAGGCCCTGCCCCTGCGCCGGCGCCTGGCCCACCCTTGAAACGGTCTAGAGAACCCCATGAAAAAACACCTGGTGCTGTACAAGAAACTCTCCCCAACGCTGATGGCCCGCCTGCAGGAGCAGGCGCAGGTAACCCTGATCGAAACCCTCGACGCGGCGGGGCTGAATGCCCTGCGCCAGGCGCTGCCGAGCGCCGACGGGCTGCTGGGCGCCAGCCTGCGCCTGGACGCCGAACTGCTGGACCTGGCGCCCCGGTTGCGGGCGGTGGCCAGCGTTTCGGTGGGGGTCGACAACTATGACATCGACTACCTGACCCAGCGCCGCATCCTGCTCAGCAACACCCCCGACGTGCTCACCGAGACCACCGCCGACACCGGCTTCGCGCTGATCCTGGCGACCGCCCGGCGGGTGGTGGAACTGGCCAACCTGGTGCGCGCCGGGCAATGGCAGCGCAACATCGGGCCGGCGCACTTTGGCACGGATGTCCACGGCAAGACCCTGGGCATCATCGGCATGGGGCGCATCGGCGAAGCCCTGGCCCAGCGCGGGCATTTCGGCTTCGGCATGCCGCTGATCTACCACAGCACCCGGCCCAAGCCCGCGGTGGAGCAACGCTTCAATGCCCAGTACCGGAGCCTGGAGCAACTGCTTGAGGAAGCCGACTTCATCTGCCTGACCCTGCCCCTGACCGAACGCACCCAGGGCCTGATCGGCGCCCGGGAGTTCGCCCTGATGCGCCCCGAAAGCATCTTCATCAATATTTCCCGGGGCAAGGTGGTGGATGAAGCGGCGCTGATAGAAGCCCTGCAACAACGGCGGATTCGCGGCGCCGGGCTGGACGTCTTCGAGCGCGAGCCGCTGGACCACGACTCCCCGCTGCTGCAACTGCCCAACGTCGTGGCCACCCCGCACATCGGCTCGGCCACCCACGAAACCCGCGAAGCCATGGCCCGCTGCGCGGTGGACAACCTGCTGGCGGCCCTGGCCGGCCAGCGCCCACCGAACCTGGTCAACCCCGCGGCGTGGACCAGCCCGCGCCCCTAACGGCCAGCCTGCGCAGCGCCCCCGAAGAACTCCCTATCGCCGGGAATGCTCGTGTAGGAGCTGGCTTGCCAGCGAAGGCGGCCGCAAGAGCAGCGCAAGGCTCAAGGCCCTGTTCGCCGGCAAGCCGGCTCCTACGGAGGAAGACGTATCGCCGCGGACGCTCGTGTAGGAGCTGGCTTGCCAGCGATGGCGTCCGCAAGAGCAGCACAAGGCTCAAGGGCCTGTTCGCCGGCAAGCCGGCTCCTACCGAGGCAAACGTATCGCCGCGGACGCTCATGTAGGAGCTGGCTTGCCAGCGAAGGCGGCCGCAAGAGCAGCACAAGGCTCAAGGGCCTGTTCGCCGGCAAGCCGGCTCCTACGGAGGAAGGCGTATCGCCGCGGACGCTCGTGTAGGAGCTGGCTTGCCAGCGAAGGCGGCCGCAAGAGCAGCACAAGGCTCAAGGGTCTGTTCGCCGGCAAGCCGGCTCCTACGGAGGAAGGCGTATCGGCGGTGGGGATTTCAGGCCGGCAAGGGGTACAGGGCTTCATCGAACTGGTCCAGGCGCGGGAAAACCAGGGGCTGGTCGTCCGCCAGGTGCTGCAGGCGCTGGTGGTAGCTGTGCAGGAAGGCTTCGCGAGCCTCCTGGCTGATGTAGGGCACGTGCCAGGCCACGAAGGGTTCCAGCACGTCATAGCCGACATAGGCCAAAGTGCCGCGCAGCAGCGGGCGCAGCATGTCCTGCAGCGGGCCGTGAATCGCGCCTTCGCCGAACATGTGCTCGCGCCCGCCCAGGGTCAGGGTCACCAGAGCTTTCTTGCCCGCCAGCCCGCCCTGGTCATAGAAACGCTTGCCGCCATAACACACCCCCGACACCAGCACCCGGTCGATCCAGCCCTTGAGCATGGCCGGCACCGAGAACCAGAACACCGGGAAGTTGAGGATCAACAGGTCGGCCCACAGCAGCTTGTCCAGCTCGGCCTGGATATCCGCGGCAATGCTCTGGTTCTTCACCCCCAGGCGCTGTTCCAGGGCATACACCAGGTAGTCCGGGTTGTCCCGGGAGGCAAAATCCGCGGCGCTGGCCACCGGGTTCCAGTTCATCGCGTACAGGTCGCTGACCTGTACCTGGTGCCCCTGGGCCTCCAGGGTGCTGCGGGCCTGGTCACGCAAGGCGGCGGTGAAGGACTGCGGTTCGGGGTGGGCGTGGACGATCAACACATTCATGAAGCTTCCTCAGACAGGTTGCACAGTAACAGGGGCATCGCGTTCGGCCAGGCACTGCCGGGCGCACAAGGCGATGCGCCGGCAGGCTTCGCGCAGGTCATCCGCTTGCAGTACCAGCCCCAGGCGGATATGCCCGGCGGCGCTGGGGCCGAAGGCTTCGCCAGCCAGCACCGAGACGCCCTGCTCATCCAGCAGGCGCTCGCTGAAGGCCTGGGCGCTGAGCCCGGTGGCGCGGATATCGACCATGACGAACATGCCGCCATCGGGTTTCAACGGCCGGGCACCGGGGCAATCGGCCAGGCAGTCGCACACCAGGTCCCGGCGCTGGCGATAGGCCTGGGCCATCTCTTGCAGCTGCGGCAAGGGCTGTTCCAGGGCCACCACGGCGGCGTCCTGGATGAATTCCGGTGAGCCGTAGAGCATGCACAGGGCGAGGTTTTCCAGGTGCGCGGCCAGGGCCGTCGGCGCCACTACCCAGCCCAGGCGCCAGCCGGTCATGGCATGGGACTTGGACAGGCTGTTGAGGGTCGCGGTGCGCTCGGCCATGCCCGGCAGGCTGGCCGGGCTGACATGCTCGCCCTCGTACAGCAGCTCGCTGTAGACCTCGTCGCAGATCAGCCACAGGTCATGTTCGATGCACAGCGCCGCCAGGGCTTCCCAGGTGGACCGGGGGATACTGGCGCCCGTGGGGTTGTGCGGGCTGTTGAGCACCAGGGCCCGGGTCTTGCCGGTGATGCGCGCGGCCACCGCCTCGGGCTGTACCCGAAAGCCGTCCTCGGCCCGCACCGGCAGCGGCACCACCTGGGCATTGCAGGCGCCGAACACTGCTTCATAGGTGACGTACATCGGCTCGGCCACTATCACTTCGTCACCCGGGTCCAGCAGGCACTGGGCCACGCTGTACAGGGCGCACTGGGCACCGGCCAGCACCACCACCTGCTCGGCATCCACCACTTGCCCGCTGCGCTGCTGATGGCGGCGGGCGATGGCCTCGCGCAAGGCGCGCTTGCCGCGCACATCGGCGTAATGGGTGTGGCCGGCCTGCAGGCTGTCGATGGCCGCCTGGACGATGGGTTGCGGGGTGTCGAAATCCGGGTCGCCCACCGACAGCAACCAGACCTCTTCGCCGCGTTCGCGCTTGGCCAGGGCCCGGTAATGAATGTCCCAGGCGGCGGCGCCGTCTCCGGCAATACGTTGGGTCAGTCGAGAAAAACGCATGCACAAGCTCCAGGCAAAAGGGATGGTCAGCGCGCGCAGGCGTGCTTGAGTTCGATCAGGGTCAGGCCATTGCGGGCAAAGCCGCTGCGCAGCTCCTGCTGCAACTCATCGAGGCTGGCGGGCTGGCTGACGCTGCAACCAAAGGCCCGGGCCAGGGCGGCAAAATCCGGATTGCGCGGCAGCACGCCAATGGGCTCGATGTTCAGGTCCAGCATGTCGTCGCGGATCTGCCCCAGGGCGTCGTTGTTCCACAGCAGCACCACCAGCGGGCTGTCCAGCTCCTCCACCGCCGTGGCCAGTTCCTGCACCGTGTAGAGAAAACCGCCATCGCCCACCAGCACCAGCCCGGGACGCTCGGGGGCACCGAGCTTGGCGCCGATGCCCGCCGGCAAGCCGTAGCCCAGGGTGCCGTAGCCGGTGGGATGCAGCCAGCTGCGGGTGGCCCGGGTCGGGTACAGGTAGTTGCCGCTGTAGGCCAGCTGGGTCATGTCGCTGGCGATAAAGCCGTGCTCCGGCAGCTCGGCGGCAATGCGTTGCAGGATCGAGCGGTGAATCTGCTGCAAGGGCCCCTGCCCGTTCTGCACCGCCTGGCGCAGATCGGCCACCGCATGAATCGCCGCCGTGGCAGGCGTGACCTGTTGCTCCAAGGCCAGCAGCAGTGCGTCCAGGGTGGCGCGGGCATCGCCGTGCAAGGCCACCGAACACGGGTAGAAGTCATTGAACTTGCGCGGGTCGATATCCAGGCGCAGCAGCTCGCCGTTCAGCGGCAGGCGCTCGCGCCAATAGTCGGTGTCGGCCATCTCGGTGCCTACCGCCAGCACCACGTCGGCCTGACTGATCAACTGCCAGCCGGGCTCGACACACAAGGTCGCCCCGGCGTTCAGTGGAGCCTCGTCCGGCAGCAGGCCCTTGCCGGCAACGCTGCTGAAAAACACCGCGCCCAACCGGGTGCTCAGAGCCCGCAGTTGCTCGGCGGCGTGCAACGCGCCGCCACCGGCAATGATCATCGGCCGCTTGGCGTTGCGCAGTGTGTCCGCCGCTTGCTGGATATCTACCGCCGCAGCCGGACCGCGAGCGGGGCGTCGCCGCACTTCGCCGGTCCAGTCCCGGGCGACCTTGGCTGCCAGCACATCCAGGGGCACGCTGATGTGCACCGGGCGCGGACGCTCGCTGTCGAACACGGCAAAGGCCCGGGCGATCAGCTCCGGCAAATCTTCCGGGCTCAGGGCCAGGGCCGAAAAGGCGGTGATAGGCGCGGTAATCGCCCGCTGGTCCTGGGTTTCGTGCAGCGAGCCGCAGCCCTTGCCCAGGCTGGCGCTGTGGTTGACGCTGGAAATCACCAGCAGCGGGATCGAGTCGGCGTAGGCCTGGCCGATGGGGGTCGCGACGTTGGTCACCCCCGGGCCGCTGATGACGAAACACACCCCGGGCTTGCCGCTGACCCGGGCGTAACCGTCGGCCATGAAGCCCGCGCCCTGCTCGTGGCGGGTCAGCACATGGCGGATGCCGCTGCCGGGCAGCCCGCGGTACAGCTCCAGGGTGTGCACCCCGGGAATGCCGAACACCGTGTCGACGCCGTAGCCGGCTAGCAGCCGCACCAGGGCCTGGCCACCGGTCAAGGTCTGATCGTGCATGTCTCTCTCCTCAAGCCTGGCCAAGGCGAATCAACGCATCGACCGCGACGGTGCCCTGGGCACCGACCAACAATGGGTTCACATCCAGTTCCAGCAGTTGCCCGGCGTGTTCGCAGGCGTAGTCCGCCACCGCGCCGATGGCCGCCACCAGGGCCTCAAGATCGGCCTCGGGGCGCCCGCGAAAGCCTTGCAGCAAGGTAGCGCTGCGCAGGCTGAGCAAGGCCTGGCGGATCGCCCCTTCGGTGGTGGGCAGCAGCAGGCTGCGGCTGTCCTTGAGCAGTTCCACCAGCACCCCGCCGGCGCCGATCACCAGGGCCAGGCCGAAGTCGTTCTCACGCTTGATGCCGACAATCAGCTCCGCCAGGGGCGCCGCGGCCATGGGCTCCAGCAGGATCTGTTCAAAGGCCAGCCCCGGCGCATGCTCGGCAATCCGCGTGCGCATCAGCCGCAATGCGGCGCTCAGGGCTTCAGGGTCCTTGAGATTGAGGGCCACCGCCCCGGCCTCGGTCTTGTGCGGCAGCTCGGCGCTCACCGCCTTGAGCACCAGCGGGTAGCCAATGCCCGCCGCCGCGCTCAGGGCCTGTCCGGGGGTGGTCAACACGCCGTCCGGGATGCTCAGGCCGAAGCCGCGCAAAGCCTGCTTGGACTGCCACTCATCCAGCAGCACATGGCTGCCGTCCAAGGCTGCCGGACACAACGGCACCAGGGCCGACTCACCCAGGGCCAGCAGTGCCGGACGTCGCTGTTGATAGGCGACGATCCGGCCCCAGGCCGCCAGACCGTCCTCAACCCCTTGCAAGGCGGGAATGCCGTGGCCGTGCAAACGCTCGCGGGCGCTGGCCGGCAGCAGTTCAGGAAAGGCCGAAGTGACAAAACCACGCTTGCCGTGGCGTTGCAGCGCCGCGCAGAACAGCTCCAGCAGCAGGTCGCATTCCTTGCGCTCGCCGGTGAATTCGGCCGGGTAATCCAGCACCAGCATGGCGCTGTCGGCCTCGGTACGCAGCGCCGTGTCGAGCATGGCTTGCAAGGCCTGGGCATCGCCCCAGATCGCGGTGGTGAAATCCAGCGGGTTCACCAGATTGGCGTAGCCCGGCAGCACCTGGGCCAGCTCGGCGCATTGCCCGGCATCCAGCTTGGGCAACTGCAGGCCGTTGCGCTCGGCGTAGTCGGCGATCAGCCCGGCATCGCCCCCGGAACAGGCCAGGGCCATCAGCTGCGGGCCAGCTGGCAACTGGCCGCAGGAGGCGGCTTTCAAGGTTTCGACAAAACTCACCGGGCCGCTGACCCGGATCACCCCCAGGCGCTGGAACAGCGCGTCGTACAGCGCGTCCGATCCCGACAGCGAACTGGTGTGACTCAAGGCCAGCTCGGCACCGATCTGCGACACCCCGGTCTTCAGGGCGATGATGGGTATGCCCTTCTCCAGGGCTTTATGCGCCGCCCGGGCAAAACCCGGCACGTTCTTCAGGCCTTCCAGGTGCAGGCCGATGGCGGTCACCCGTGGTTCGTCCAGCAGCACGTCCATCAGCTCGGCAATGCCCAGCTGCGCCTGATTGCCCACCGACGCCATGTAGGCCACCGGCAGCGAGCGATCGCTCATGGACAGGTTGTAGGCAAAGTTGCCGCTCTGGGTCAGCACCGCCACACCGCGTTCCACGGGTTGACCGCCATGGGCCACCGGCCACAGCGCGGCGCTGTGCAGGTAGTCCAGCAGGCCGTAGCAGTTGGGGCCCAGCAGCGCCATGTCGCCCGCGGCCTGCAGTAATTGCTGTTGCAGGGCCTGGCCCTGGGCGCCGGTTTCGGCAAAGCCCGAGGCGTAACAGATCGCCCCGCCGGCGCCCTTGGCCGCCAGCGCCGCGACGCAGGTCAGGGTCAGCTCGCGGTTGGTGGCGACGAACACCGCATCCGGGCCGCAGGGCAGCTGTTCGATGCTGGCCACGCACGGCACGCCGTCGAGCTCGGCATGCTGCGGGTTGACCAGCCACATGGGCCCGGTAAAACCGCCTTCGGCGCAGCGCTTGAGGGCCCGGGCCATGCTGCGCCCACCGACGAAAGCCAGGTGCCTTGGGGCCAGCAGGCGCTTGAGATTGTCACGCAAAGTCTGGGACATGACGGCAATTCTCCAGGGCGCTCAGCGCATCAGCGGCCGCAGCAGTTCACGGGAAATGATGTGGCGCTGGATCTCCGAAGTGCCTTCCCAGATCCGCTCGATCCGCGCGTTGCGCCAGATGCGCTCCACCGGGCCTTCGTCCATCAGGCCCATGCCGCCGTAGATCTGCACCGCCTCGTCGGCCACCCGGCCCAGCACTTCACTGGCGAACAGCTTGGCCATGCCGGCCTCGCCATCGGTCATGCTGCCCTGGTCCATCTTCCAGGCGGTGTGCAGGGTCAACAGCTCGGCGGCGCGGATCTGCGTGGCCATGTCCGCCAGCTTGAACGACACCCCCTGGTAGCTGCCGATGGCCTGGCCGAACTGCTTGCGGTCCGCGGCCCATTGCAGGGAGGCATCCAGGGCGCGCTGGGCCTGCCCGACGCAGTTGGCGGCGACCATCACCCGCCCGGCGGTGAGCCAGGCGTTGGCCACTTCCCAGCCCTTGCCCACCTCCCCCAGCACCTTGGAAGCCGGTACCCGGCAGTCATCGAAGAACATCTCGAAGGTGTGGTAGCCGCGGTTGCTCACGCACTTGGGGCCACGGCGGATGGTCAGGCCCGGGGTGTCGCGGTCCACCAGGAACGAAGTCACCGCGTTGCGCTGGCGGCCGTTGTGCTCATAGGTGCCGGTGACCGCAAAGACAATGGCGAAATCCGCATGCCCGGCGTGGCTGATGAAGTGCTTGCTGCCGTTGAGCACGAAGTCGCCGCCGTCGCGCACGGCGCGGGTCTTGATCGCATTGGCGTCGGAGCCGGCCCCGGGTTCGGTCAGGGCGAAGCAGTCGACCTTGCGCCCTTGCACACAGGGCAGCAGGTAGTCGCCGATCTGCGAGCCGGTGCAGGCCATGAGGATTTTCGAAGGTCGGGCAACGAACACATGCAGGGCCCAGGAACACTTGGCCAGCTCACGCTCGATCAGCGCCTGGGACAGATAGTCCAGACCGCCGCCGCCGACTTCCTCGGGCATGTTGAAGGCATAGAAACCGGCGGCGATGGCCTTGCTGCGGATTTCCCCGGCGAGGTCGGCGCTGACCTCATCGGCGCGGTCCACCGCCTCTTCGTGGGGCAGCAACTCCTTGCTGACAAAACTGCGAACCGCGTCCACCAACATGTCTTGTTCTTGGCTGAGTTGGAAATTCATGGCGCTACCTGTGAGTGAGTGACGGTGCAAAAAAACCAGTGATCTAGCAGGACGATCTGGCGAAAAACACCGTCCCGTAGGAGCCAGCTTTCTGGCGAACGGGCCCTTGAATCAGGCGCTGTTCTTGCGGGCGCCTTCGCCGGCAAGCCGGCTCCTACAAAATGGGCACATGGCCCAGGGGCCCTTTCGCCGGCAAGCGGAACGCCGCCCGACCGCCCCTACAACCCTTGGAAACGTGGCGGGCGTTTTTCGCTGACGGCACGCAGGGCTTCGGCGCCGTCGGCGCTGCGCCCGCAGAGCAGGCCGGCGGCCAGTTCGGCGGCCAGTTGCTGCGCCAGGCTGCGGTCGGCGCCCTGGCGGATCAGCTTCTTGGTCTGGGCAAAGGCGAAGGTCGGGCCCGTGGCCAGGCGCGCCGCCAGCTCGCTGACGCTGCCGATCAGTTGCTCGTCGGCGCACACCTCGCCGACCAAACCGGCGGCCAGGGCGCGTTCGGCGCTCCACAGCTCATCGAGGAACAGCAGGCGCTTGGCCTGTTCGCTGCCGATCAAGCGCGGCAGGTGCCAGCTGGCCCCGGCGTCCGGCGAGTAGGCCATGCTGGTGTAGCCGGCCTTGAAGCGCGCCGACTGCCCCGCCACCCGCAGGTCGCAGCACAGCGCCAGGTCCATGCCACCGCCCACCGCCGTGCCGTTGATGGCGGCGATGGTGGGTTTGTCCAGGCTGTGCAGGCAGGTCATCAAGGCGTGGGCGGTTTCGGTCCAGCCGTAGCTTTCCAGGGCGCCCCGGGCCTCGGCTTCGGCCCATTCCGCCAGATCGGCCCCGGCGCAGAAACTGCGGCCGCTGCCGGTCAGCACCAGCACCCGTACCGCCGGGTCACTGTTGCAGTGCTCCAGCAAGGCATGCAGTTGCTTGAGGGTGGGGATGTCCAGGGCATTGCGTTGCTCCGGGCGGTTGAGGGTGATCCAGGCTACGCCGGCTTCGACCCGGCTGAGCAGCGACGATGAAGGGGTCATGTGCGTCCTCGAATTATTGTGGTTGGCGTGAGGGAGGTGACGTGAGCGCCATACTAAACGAGTGTTCAACAAGGCGGCAATTGGTTGATCGAGGCCAATCCTCATTCCGGAAAACACACATAACTTATTGTTTTAAATAAACATTAATCAGATTCAATCGTTGCTTCGGGCGCCTCTGTTACAACTTCGAACAACCGCCTACAACCTCCCGCGCGGGCTCTGTAGCCGCTGCCGAGCCTGCGAGGCTGCGCAAAGGACCGCAGGGCCTTGCTTGGCGGTCCTCAGGCAGACCCTGGGCGCCTTCAAGACCGCCGCGTCTCCTGCGTCGGCATGTCGCCCAAGCCGCTCGCAGCCTGCGGCAGCGGCTACAGGGAGTTGCGGTGGTTGCCCCCGTGGGCGCAGGCCCTGGCGATGCAAGGCTTGCGGGCCTCTTCGCCGGCAAGCCGGCTCCTACGAAAAGCGCGTAAAACGCGCTTGGCTTTTGATCTTGCTCTTGATCTTGATCTTGATCTTCAGGCCCCTTCCCAGCCGGCCGAGCGTAGGCGTTGCGTAGGGGGCAGCTCGGCAGGGATGCCGAGCTAGCCGCCACCCGGCCATGGATGGCCGGTTGGCGGCGGCCCCCGGAGCAATGCCGGAGAGAGGGAACCCCGAGCCCTAGCGAGGGGCCCATGGAGGGGCAAGCGTTTTTGCTTACTTTTTTGGCGTTTGAAAAAAGTGAGTCGCTGTAAGAGCGAAACCGCCAGTGGCCGCACCCGCAGCAACGGATATGTACCCCGTCAACCTCGCTGTAAAGGCGAAACCACCAGCGGCCATGACCGCAGGAATGAATATCTACCCCGTCCCTCTAGCCGCAAACGCCGGCAAAGGCGTCCGCCCAGGCGCTGCATGTCTCCCGGGCCCCTTCGCCGGCAAGCCGGCTCCTACACAGCGGCTGCAGGTTGCAATTGGCGTTTGCGTTGCATCAGGTAGTAAGCGCCATAGCACAGGGCGATAAAGCCCGACCCCCAGTACAGCGACGGACGCTGGGTTTCATCCAGGGCCAGGAACACGAACAGCGAACTGCACAGGACGATGCACAGCAGCGGCACCAGAGGGAACCAGGGCGCGCGGTACTTGAGCTGCTCCAGTTGCCCGCCTTCGCGCAGGAACTGGCGACGGAAGCGGTACTGGGCCAGGGCGATGACGATCCAGGTCACGGTGCCGGCCATGCCGCTCACCGCCATCAGCACCATGAACAGGGTGTCGGCGGCGATGAAGCTGGTCATCAGCGAGATCAGGGCAAAACACAGGGTGATGAACAGGGCGCGCAGGGGGACGCCTTGTTTGCTCAGGGGCGACAGGGCCTTGGGCGCCATGCCGGATTTGGACATGGCCCAGAGGATGCGCGTGGAGGCATACAGCCCGGAGTTGCCCACCGAAAGAATCGCCGTGAGGATCACGAAGTTCATCAGGTCGGCGGCGTAGGGAATGCCCACCATGTCGAATACCTGGACGAAGGGGCTCTCCACCAGCCCGGCCTGCTGCCAGGGAATGATCGCCGCCAGCACCATCACCGCCAGCACGTAGAAGATCAGCACGCGAAACACCACGTTGCGTACGGCGCGCGGAATGCTTTTTTCCGGCTGGTCGGTTTCACCGGCAGCCACGCCCATGATCTCGCAGCCCTGGAAGGCGTAGACCACGGTCATCATCACCGCGAACACCGCCGGCAGGCCGTTGGGGAACAGGGAGTCGCCCTTGAGGTTGTCGAACATCGGCGCCGGGGCGCCGCTGGGCAGGTCGATGACGCCGAAGATCACCAGCGCGCCCACCACGATAAAGCTCAGGATCGCCAGCACCTTGACCCCGGCGAACCAGTATTCGGCCTCGCCAAAGGCCCGGGTGGCCAGGGCGTTGATGCCGAACAGCAAGGCCACGAACAGCGCCGACCAGTACCAGACCGGCACCCCGGGAAACCAGCGCTGCATCAGCATGCCGGCGGCGGTGAACTCCAGGCCCACGGTGGTGGCCCAGCTCATCCAGTAGACCCAGCCGATCATGAAGCCGGTGGCCGGGCCGATGTACTTGGTGGCGTGGGCCTGGAACGAGCCGGACACCGGCATCTGCACCGACAGCTCGCCCAGGCAGACCATTACCAGGTACATCAGGAAGCCGGCCACCAGGTAGGAGAGGATCGCCCCCCAGGGCCCGCCCTGGTTGATGGTGACTCCGGAGCCCATGAACAGCCCGGTGCCGATCACGCCGCCCAGGGACAGCATGAAAATGTGCCGGCTCTTCAGCGAGCGCGTCAGTTGGATGCCTTTGCGTTCAGTACTGGTCGTCATGGTGCACCTCAGCAGTCGGTGAGGCGCAGGGCGCGGGGCGATGGGACGGGACGTGGGGCACAAGCAGCTTGCAGGCAGTTCATTATTATTATCTCCAATAAGCTTCGAAGGCCGCGGCGGGCGCGGCTGAAGCGATTATTGGAAAGCCATGTAAGTTCGGGTTGAAGCAAAAGATCGAAGATGTAAAAAGTCGTAAGGATTTTGTACGTCAGGCCGCCAGCAAGCGCTGCAGCAAGGCCCGAGACTCTTGCCAGGACCGCTGCAGCCTCGCCGCCAGGGACGCCAGAGCCGGGCGATCCGCCTGCTGCGCCGCCTCCTCCAACTCCCGCAGCACCCGGGCCAGCGCGCAAAACCCCAGGGAGTCGGCACTGCCCGCCAGCCGATGGGCCAGGTGCAGGACCTCGGTGCAGTCTTCGGCGGCCAGGGCGTCGGCCAACAGTGGTTGTTGCTGATCCAGGGCATCGGCCAGGATCTGGAGCAGGTCCTGCAACTTCTGCTCGCCCAACAGACTGCGATGAGTGTCCAGCAAGCCCTGGTCGAGCAAGCCTTGCGGGGCCTGCAACGGCGGTGGCTGCAGTTGCCCGGCCAGCGCCTGACGCAGGCTGGCCAACTGCAACGGCTTGCCGAGAATGCCTTGCATCCCGGCCTGCAGATAACTGCGCACCACAGACGGCTGGACGCTGGCGGTCAGGGCGAAGATCCGCACCTGCCGATTGGGCCCGGGGCGGCGGCGGATGTCCCGGCACAACTCGACCCCGCTGATGCCGGGCAGGTGCACATCCAGCAGCAACAGGTCGAAGGCTTGCTGCCGGCACAGGGCCAGGGCCGTTTCACCGTCTTGCGCCAGCCACACCTGATGGCCGTCACGCTGCAGCAGGCCGCTGGCCACTTCGCGGTTGAGGGCCACGTCTTCGACCACCAGGATCTTCAAACCCTGCGCCGGCACCTGAAGCTGTGGCGACGGCAAAGGCTCTTGACCCACCCCCAGCACCAGCTCGAACCAGAAACAACTGCCCTGCCCCAGCTCACTGTCGACGCCGATGCGTCCGTCCAGTTGCTGCAGCAAGTGTTTGCAGATCGCCAGCCCGAGGCCAGTGCCGCCATAGCGGCGGCTGACTTCATCACTGGCCTGGACGAAACGCTCGAAGATCTTTTCGCGCATCGACGCGGCAATGCCGATGCCGTTGTCGCGCACGCAGCAGCGCAGGCGCTGGCCCTCGGCGGCGCTGTGCAGCACCTGCACTTCGACCCGCACCCAGCCGTCTTCGGTAAAACGAATGGCGTTGGCCAGCAGGTTGCTCAGCACCTGGCGCAGGTACTGTTCGGCGCCCTGCTGGCGCGGTGCCAGTTGTTCGTCGATGTGCAATTCCAGGCGGGTGCGGTTGGCCTCGGCCCGGGGCTGCAACAAGGTGGTGACTTCTTCCAGCAACTGACGCAGGGAGAAGTCCCGCACTTCCGGGCGGCTTTCGCCCTCCTCCAACCGGGCAAAGGACAGCACTTCGTTGAGGATGCTCAGTAGCCCCTCCCCGGCCTGGTGCAGGGCCTGCAAGCGCTGGCGATCCTGGCTGCCCAGGGGCGCCGAACGCAGCAGTTCGGCCATGCCGAGGATGCCGTTCAAGGGGGTGCGCAGTTCATGGCTCATGGTCGCCAGAAAGCGCGACTTGGCGAGGTTCGCGGCTTCGGCCTCGTCCTTGGCGTGCATCAGGCTGGCGGTGCGGCGCTGGACCATTTTCTGCAATTCATCGCGCTTGTCCTGCAAGGCCAGGCGGTCGGCTTCGCGGCGCTGCACATCATCGAGCACCGCCCGGCGCATGTCGTCCAGGGCCCGGGCCACGGTGTCGATCTCGTCGCCATCCGGGCGCTGGCGCTTGTCCAGGTGCAAGGGCTCGTGCAGCTCGCCGGCCGCCACGCGCCGGGCGAAATCGGCCATCACTTGCAGGTGCCGGGTCACCAGGCGGTAGAACAGCCCGGACAAGGCCACCGCCAGCCCGCAGAGAAACACGCTCATCCACAACAGGCTGGCCAGCCCGGTGGCGTACAGGCGCCGGTACACCGCCCCCAGATCGGTGCTGACCTGCAACTCGCCTAACTGGCGCAGCGGCCCGGACGGCGGCTGGTAGCTCAGGGGGAAACGCTCGACCCGCAGCGGCCCGATCAGCTCGGCACTGCCCTGCTGCAAGTCGAAATCGTTGCTGATCAGGTGCACCCGGGCCACATCGGAAAAGTCCACCAGCCCCTGCAACTGCACGGTCAGCTGCTCCTGGTTGAGGTCCCACAGGTTGCGTTCCAGGCTGCCCAGGTAACCGGCGCGGATCAGCTCCATGCGGCTGTCGATGTCGCGCATTTCCCGGCGGTATTCGAAGTACAGCTGCACGCTGCTGGCGAGCACGGTGAAGCACAGGCTGAACAGCAGGATAAACAGCAACAGACGGCGCAACAGGCCGCTGGGCCGCAGCGCAATCATGGCCGGCCCTCCACCTGGGCCTTGAGCATGGCGCGGTAGCCGTCCTGGCTTTGCGCCAGCCAGCGCTGGATCGCCCCGCTGTCCACCTGGCGCTGCAACTGGGTGTCGATCTCGGCCATGCGCGCCGCCAGGGGCGAGTGGCGCGACACCGCCAGGCGCAGGTAGTCGACGCTCACCGCCTGGGGCAAGGCGATGATGTCCTGGGCCCCCGGCAATTGCTCGATGAACAGCTGCCCGGTGCGGCGTTCATGGGGGATGAAATCGATGCGCTGGCGGATCAGCTTGCCGAAATTCTGCTGGCTGCTGGAGACCCATTCGATATTGCCGTGCTGCACCACTTCGCGGTCGAAATCCTGGCCGTAGCTCTCGCCGAACAGCAGGCCGCCGCGGTAGGCGGTCAGGTCCTGCAAGTGGGTAAAACTCGGAAGGTTGCGGCGGTTGACGAACAGCGCCACCTCCTCACGCAGCACCGGCACCCGGGAAAACAACAGGTCCTGCTGGCGCTGGCCGGTGCTGTAGGCCAGCACCACATCCACCCGGCCCGCTGCGGCGTCCAGCAGGCAGCGCTTCCAGTTGCCCAGCACCACCACCTGCACCTGATAGCCCAGGTCCCCCAGCACCTGGCGCACCACCGTCGGTGCCAGGCCACGCACCTGGCTGCCGTCGCTCCAGGAAATCGGCGGGTACACCGGGTAGTCGCAATAACGCAGCACGGGCTGGGGCTCGGCCCAGGTCGCGCCGGCCAGCGGGATCAGGCACAGGCCCAGGCACAGCACCAGCGCGCGAAGCAGCAATTCAGGCCGCCACGCTGGCGGTGAACAGGTAACCGGCGCCGTGGATGGTGATGATCAGCTCCGGCTCGGCCGGGTCGTCGTGCAGCTTGCGCCGCAGGCGGCCCACCAGCACGTCGATGGAACGGTCGCTGGGCACCCATTCGCGGTTGCGGATCTGGTCCATCAACTGGTCGCGGCTCAGGGTATGGCCGCTGTTGCGCAGGAACACGCTGAGCAATTGGTATTCGCCGTGGGTCAGCAGGGTTTCAGCGCCCCGCGGGTCGATCAGCCGGCGGCGGTCGGTGTCCAGGGCCCAGTCGGCGAACTGCTTGACCGGGCTCGGGCTGTTGGCCGGGGCCTGGGGCGGGCGGGCCTGGCGCACCCGACGGATCAGGTTCTTGGCCCGGGACACCAGCTCGCGGGGGTTGAGAGGTTTGATCACGTAGTCGTCGGCGCCGCATTCCAGGCCGACGATGCGGTCGATGTCGTCGTTGCGCCCGGTGATCAGGATGATCCCCACCTCCGAACGCACCCGCAGCTCCCGGGTCAGGGTCAGGCCGTCCTTGCCCGGCAGGCGGATATCCAGCATCAGCAGGTCCACCGTGTGCTGGCCGAGAAAGCTCTCCGCCTGCTCCGCGGTGGCGGCGCAATGCACGTCGTAGCCTTCCTGAGAGAGATAAGCCTGAAGCAGCTCGCGAATCAGCGGATCGTCATCGACGATCAATACCCGAGGAGTCATCGCCTGTGTTCCTGATTATTTTTATTAGAGAAACCACCTACAGCGCAGCAGCCTAGCCATTACTGAACAACCGATCAACAGCCCTATGTCGGCACAGCGAAACCGCGCCCGCCGCTGGCCAGCAGCCCCTCGACCCAGGCCTCGCAGATCTGCACGCCCTGCTGCGGGCTGAACGTCCCCGGGTTGAGCCCGGATTCCAGCCACAGGCCGTCGAGCAAGGCGCTGAGGCTGATGGCCGCCAGATCGGCGTCGAAGCCTTTCCAGCCCTGAAGGCCGGCCAACTGGCCCAGCAGGCCGGCTAGCTCGTTGCGGTATTCACCATAGGAATGTTCGTGGGCCAGGTTGATCGCGTCGGCGGTCTTCACCGCGCCCCAGAAGGCCAGCCAGGCATCCAGCAGCCGCGGGTCCAGCAGTTCGGCGCAGAACGAGGCGCGAAAGAACGCCGACAGCCGCTGCCGGGGGTCGGGCTCGGCCTGCTCCATGGCCTCGCGCAGCAGGCTCATGACCCGCCCGGTGATGGCGCGATAGGCCTCGGCCACCAGCTCGTCCTTGCCGGAATAGTGATGGCTGATCAGCCCCACCGACACCCCAGCCTCGGCGGAGATCTTGCGGATCGACGCGCCCTGGAAACCGTGGAGCTTGAGGCAGGTCAGCGTCGCCTCGATCAGCTCGGCCTTGCGCAGGTCGGGTTCCAGGCGGGAAAAGCGCGCTTCCTGGCTCATGGGGCGGGTTCCTTGGACAGTGGCGGGAAGTTGAAACTGAACGACTGTACAACAGGCCTTCCGTGGCTATCCAGCGTTTGTGTGGCCGCCCAAGCCGCACCGCTTCCTGTGGCCGCTGCCGAAGGCTGCGAACGAGTTGGGCGGCACTCCGTCGCAGAGACGCAACGATCTTCAAGGCGACACAGGTTCGGCGGCAGATCGTCAAGCAAGGCCCTGCGGGCCTTTTCGCAGCCTCGCCATGGCTCGGCAGCGGCTACAGGTAGATACAAACCCACGTGGGGTCAGGCGCGGTAGTCGGGGGCGATGCGCTCCAGCAGGCGCAACAACGCTGCCCAGGCCAGTTGCATGGCGTCCGGGTCGTTGAGTTCGCCTTCCTGCAGCGGCCGGCCCGGGTCGTTGAACTGGCGTTCGGTGTGGGCGCAGACCGCGTCCGGTGGTAGCACGATCTCCCCTGCTGCCTGGGCCGCCAGCTGGATCTCGCAGGCCTTCTCCAGGTAGTACATGCGCAAAAACGCCTGGCTCACGGTTTCGCCCACGGTGAGCAGGCCATGGTTGCGCAGCATCAGCACGCTCTTGTCGCCGAGATCGGCCACCAGACGTTGCTGCTCGCTCAGGTCCAGGGCCACGCCTTCGTAGTCGTGGTAGGCCACGCGGCCATAGAACTCCATGGAAATCTGGTTCACCGGCAGCAAGCCGCATTTGAGCGCCGCCACCGCGCATCCGGCCTTGGTGTGGGTGTGCAGCACGCACTGGGCGTCTTCCCGGGCGCCGTGAATGGCGCTGTGGATCACAAAACCCGCCGGGTTCACCGGGTACGGCGACGGCTCCACGGCTTCGCCATTGAGGTCGATCTTCACCAGGTTGGAGGCGGTGATTTCATCGAACATCAAGCCGTAGGGGTTGATCAGGAAGTGATGCTCGGGCCCAGGCAGGCGCACCGAGATATGGGTGAAGATCAGGTCGGTCATGCGAAAGTGCGCGATCAGCCGGTAACAGGCCGCCAGCTCTTCGCGCAGGCGCTGTTCAGTGGCGCTGCGCTCGGTCAGGGCGTGGGGGCTGGGAGCGATATTGTTCATTGTTGGAGTCCTCCAGGCAGGTGGGCGGGCAAACGGGGCCGGTAAAAAGAGCCCGCAAACAATAGGACCGGACGCCCGCAGGCGTCCAGCCCGTTGCGCTTACTTGCTGGCCCAGGCGTTGAAGCGCTCTTCCAGCTCTTCGCCATGATCAACCCAGAACCCGACGTCCATCGCCAGTGCACCCTTGAGGTTCTGTTCCGAGGTCGGCACCCACTGCGCCAGCGCCGGGTCCAGCTTGGCCGCGGCCAGGGTGTTGGTGGGGCCATAGGGGATCTGCTTGACGTAGTCGACCTGGGCTTCAGGGGTGTTGGCAAAAGCGATGAAACGCTTGGCCTGATCCACGTGTTTCGAGCCCTTGATGATCGCCCAGTAGTCCATGCCGTACAGGCTGCCGGGCCACACCACCGCCAGCGGCGCGCCGGCCTGGGCGGCCACGGCGATGCGGCCGCTGTAAGTGGAGGTCATCACCACATCACCGGCGGCCAGCCACTGCCCCGGCTGGGCCCCGGCCTCCCACCACTGGATGTAGGGCTTGAGTTCGCTGAGCTTGGCAAAGGCCCGGTCCACCCCCTCGGGCGTGGCCAGGACCTTGTACACGTCCTCGACCTTGACCCCGTCGGCCATCAGGGCGAATTCCAGATTGTACACCGCGCGCTTGCGCAGGCCGCGCTTGCCGGGGAACTGCTTGACGTCCCAGAAATCCGCCCAGGATGTCGGGGCCTTGGCCAGCTTGCTGCGGTCATAGGCAATGGCCACGCTCCACACCAGCACCGCCGAGCCGCAGGGCTGGGCGGCATCGGGAATCAACTGCTCGGCACGGCCCAGGGCCTTCCAGTCCAGGGGTTCGTACATGCCTTCGTCGCAGCCGCGCATCAGGTCCGGGCCTTCGATCTGCACCACGTCCCAGTCGACGTTGCCGGTGTCGACCATGACCTTGATGCGGGCCATTTCGCCGTTGTATTCGCTCTGGATCAGCTTGCTGCCATCGGCCTTGCTGAAGGGTTGGAACAACGCCACATCCTGGGCTTTTTGTCCGGCTCCGCCGTACGCCACGACCACCATGTCGGGGGCTGCCTGGGCAGTGCCCTGGCCCAGGGTCAGACCCAGGGCCAGGCTCAGGGCCAGGAAAGAACAACCGTGCTTGCGGGTGAGCGCTTTCATCTGTGAATCCTCTTCGCGGTGCCACACCGGCAGGCGCCGGCACAGCCCTTTTTTATTGTTGTGAGGTTGGCCCCGGGAGCGGGCGCAGATCGAAGCTACTGCAAGCCTTAGTAAAAAAACAAGTTGATTTTTTACTGGCGGTAAATTTTGATAGGCCAACAATAACAACGCCAAGGCTACGCCCCCTGCCCTTGGCCCGCCTGGAGCCACCGCAATGACCAGCGCCTTCCCGCACCTGTTCCAACCCTTGCAGATCCGTGGCAAACGCTTGAAGAACCGCATCATGTCCAGCGGCCACGACACCTCGATGCCCACCGACAACCTGGTCAACGAACAGCTGATCGCCTACCACCGCGCCCGCGCCGAAGGCGGCGTCGGCCTGATCGTGCTGCAGGTGGCTGGGGTCCACGACAGTGCGCGCTACACCAGCCACGTGCTGATGGCCACCGACGACGCCTGCATCGACGGCTACCGGCGCCTGGCCGAAACCTGCCACGCCCACGGCACCGTGGTGCTGTCGCAGATCTTCCACCCGGGGCGGGAAATCATGGAGTCCGCCGATGGCCTGCTGGCCGTGGCCTACGCCCCTTCGGCGGTGCCCAACGAACGCTTCCGGGTCATGCCCCGGGCCCTGGACCAGGACATGATCGACGAGATCATCCAGGGCTACGCCGACACCGCCCGACGCCTGCATCAGGCCGGGCTGGACGGCGTGGAACTGGTGGCCAGCCACGGCTACCTGCCGGCGCAGTTCATCAACCCGCGGGTCAACCGCCGCACCGACGGCTACAACGGCGAGCTGGAACAGCGCCTGCGCTTTATCCGGGAAATCCTCGGCGCCATGCGCGCCAGCACCGATGCCGAGTTCATCATCGGCCTGCGGATTTCCGCCGATGAACGCGACCCTGAAGGCCTCACCGAAGACGAATCCCTGGCCGCCGTGCAATTGCTGCAAGGGCAGCTGGACTACGTGCACATAGTCGCTGGCACCTCCGCCTCCCTCGGCGGCGCCGTGCACATCGTCCCCCCCATGGCGGTGGAAGCGGCTTATCTCGCCCGGGAAGCCGGCACCTTCAAGGCCGGGCTGTCGATCCCGCTGTTCGTCACCGGGCGCATCAACCAGCCCCAGGAAGCCGAGGCGATCATCGCCAAGGGCCAGGCCGACGTGTGCGGCATGACCCGCGCGCTGATCTGCGACCCGCAGATGCCCAACAAGAGCGAGCGCGGCCACAGCGACGACGTGCGCGCCTGCATCGCCTGCAACCAGGCGTGCATCGGTCACTTCCACAAGGGCCTGCCGATCTCCTGCATCCAGCACCCGGAAACCGGTCGCGAACTGCTCTACGGCCAACCCAAGCCCAGCGCCCGCGGCAAACGCATCCTGGTGGTGGGCGGCGGCCCGGCCGGGATGAAAGCCGCCGCCGTCGCTGCGCAACGCGGCCACCGCGTGACCCTCTACGAAGCCAGCGCGCAACTGGGCGGCCAGATCCAACTGGCGCAACTGCTGCCCCGGCGCAGCGAATTCGGCGGCGCCAGCACCAACCTGCAACGGGAAATGCAACTGGCCGGTGTCGAAGTGGTGCGCAACACCCGAGTCGACCGCGCCCTGATCGAGCGGGAAAACCCCGACCACGTGATCATCGCCACCGGCGCCCAACCCTACTGGCCGAACTTCGAACGCGGCGGCGACCTGCAAGTGGTGGACGCCTGGCAAGTACTGCGCGACGAAGTGCAACTGGGCCGCAGCGTGGTGGTGGCCGACTGGCGCTGCGACTGGATCGGCCCCGGCATCGCCGAGCGCCTGGTGCGCGCCGGGCACCAAGTGCAACTGGCGGTCAACGGCACCCACTGCGGCGAAAGCCTGCCGCTGTACGTGCGCGACCAACTGGCCGGCGAACTGCACAAACTGGCGATCCCGATCATCCCCTACGCCCGCCTCTACGGCTGCGATGACAGCACCGTGTACCTGCAACACACCGCCAGCGGCGAACCCATGCTGCTGGAAAACGTCGACAGCCTGGTCCTGTGCCAAGGCCACCAATCGGTGGACGACCTCGGCCAACAACTCAAAGGCCTGGTGCCCTTCCAACGCATCGGCGACTGCCTGGCACCGCGCACCGTCGAAGAAGCCATCCATGAAGGCTTGAAAGTCGCCTGGGCGCTTTGAGGCTGCTTTATACTCCAGGGCTTTTGCAGGACGGGAGCCCGGATGCGCCCGTCTTCCAGGCCTGGAGCCCGCAATGAACCCAAGCAGCAAGACGCCGCCCGTGAGCACCCCGCCCGAGCCCGGCAGCGACAACCAGGCCCCTGGCGGCCCACAGTTTCTTGGCACCCGCATCCGCGGCCTGCGCAAACGCCGCGGCCTGACCCTGAGCGAACTGGCCCAGCAGAGCGAACTTACCGCCGGCTACATCAGCCAACTGGAACGCAACCTCGCCTACCCCTCCATCCCCGCCCTGTTCAACATCGCCCGCAGCCTGGGCGTGACCATCCAATGGTTCTTCGCCAGCGAAACCCAGACCGCGCCCGAGGATCAGGGCTATGTAGTGCGCAAGAAACAGCGGCTGCAGGTGAATTATGAGAACGGGATTATCGATCAGCTGCTAACCCCACAACCGACCCGGCAGCTGGAGTTTTTGCACTCACGGTTTCCGCCGGGGACCTACAGCAAGGAGAGTTATAGCCATGAGGGGGAAGAAGCCGGGTATGTGCTGTCGGGGAGCTTTGAGCTGTGGGTGGGGGAAAGGTATTTTCAGCTGAGTGAGGGGGATAGCTTTAGCTTTTCCAGCCAGGAGCCGCATAAGTATGGGAATCCTGGGGAGGAGGATGCGGTGGTGTTGTGGGTGATCACGCCGCCGACGTTTTGAGCTTTCGCATTCAACAGAGCCGGCGGATTAGGATGATGCTCACCAAAGGAGCGCTATTGACTAAAAGAAGGCGCTCAGACTATGCCATACAGAATGGATGCAGCATGACTTAGCGCTTTTGGATGGCGTTGAGATAGGCTGCTTTCAGAGACAACTGTATGGTTTTCAAAACCTCTGGATTAAGCAAAGCCAAATCCTTCTCTACTAGCCACTGCCCTGAAGACGGTATTTTCACAACAGCCTTACCATCGAGTTTTGACTGCCCAATATAGACCGTTATTTCCGATTGACAGGCATAGTACTCAGGATTATTCCAAGTTTTTAAAAATATACGATTCACCACAATCTCGACCTTCAACGGAGCATGAGAGTCGGATAAAACCGAATCACTAATAAAACTTTTCCAATCACTTACCGGGATCGCAGAGAACCCCTGATACAGGCTGCCATTGTAGTTCGCTGCGTGCCATACAATGGTGCTTCTTTCTGTGCAGTTAACACAGCTCTCCGCACCCGACACCTTGGTAACATCAACGTCAGTTTTTTGCTTCTGAATTGCTGACAGCTCTGCTTCTGTGCTGTAGGGGGCGAAGTGGAGCTGATTTGTTGTGCAGCCCGCGAGCATGGATAAAAAAGCTAATGCAAAAATCTTTAACATGCGAAATCCTTATAAATTAAAATTAAATACAGCCAAAAAATTCACTACCTTGACTAGCAACTACACAAAGAACTCTTAACGTATATCCTTAGAAAGTTCCCACACCAAAGCTGACCTATTCCGTAGAAATGCAAGCCCAGACACATCAAAACTTCGCCACCATCTCATCCCCCTCAAAAAACCGTAATATTTCCAAAAAGCGCTCTTCACCGTCTGCGTTGTCCCAGAAAACATTTATTTTTAGTGTGTAGCCGTCTGGCTCCTTAACTTTACTCGTTTTTAGGTTGGTCCAAAGATGCGCCAGGGAGGGGACTTGCATAGGGGTAAAGTCAACTATGCCTAGTCCTACACCAGTTTTGCCTCCGGCCTGCACCCACCCCCGCCGTCCTTTTTCAATCTCAATCAGAGTCTTACAAAACTGCCAAGCAGCAAGGGCTTGCAGAATGGTGGATTTTCCAGAGTTATTTCCACCAACCACCAGTGAAAGTTAATCTTTAAGATTTATGGAAGCTTTTTGGTAACGTTTGAAACGGTGAAGGACAACTTTCTTGATGAACATCTATGTTCCTGAGATAAGTCATGTTGGTGAACAGGATGCGTGGCTTCCTGTATCGCTGGCAATCGTTTGGAGCAGATGGTAGCGAAAAGCCATTGTGTTATCCACCATCGTGCGTCCAAGGCTATTGGGGAGCCTACGAGCACATCGTCTAAGATTTTCTGCCTGCGATCTCGGTAACCGAAGTCACCGCTCTTTGCTTACTGATAAGCATCTATTACGGGCTAGAAAGTAGAGCAGCGCCAAATTAGACCTTAATCAGCGGAGCGCGTCACTCGCCCAACTCATTCCAAACGCGGTTAATCATGAGTTCCCAGTCTTGAGCGACTTCCATTAGCGGCGTCGCTGAGTTTTAGCCTTTCTATTGCCCTGGTGCATCCATGCTCGGCGGCTTTGTTGAGAAAACGCAGCTGTTCTTGCTTAAGGTGCTGCGTCGACATTTGAGTCGCCATACTCATATAAAGGTTGGCGCGAAAACTTTTTTCGTCGAGCAACACGATTGGTTTGCTGTCAGAGCGACTATTTCTATCGCAACTCGGCATCATCGTTGGCTGGGGGTAGTACCTGCTATACAGGGTTTCATCATTAGGCAACGCGTCGACAAGTGACCGATACCCAGGTGTTTTAACCTCATCGAAGCAATAGAAAAGCATCTGCAAACCCGCTGGAGTAAATCCGTTACTGAAACTGGACTTTAGGAGAGTGCAGACTTTTTCGGCGACTTGATCGCGAGATTCAAAAGTCGACAACATTAACGCTAGACGGTACTGCGCTGCTGGGTTGCCTTCCTCAGCTGAACGTTTGAGCAAAGGCATTCCTTCTTTTACAAGCAGAAGCATTTCGTCTCTATATTGTTCCTTTTTTTGGTCGGGCACCTTTTCGTTGACTGCTAACTGCTTCCGAAAAGTGAACATATCGTTTTGTATTTCATCGATTTTTTCTAGATAAGGCAGCGCTTTGAAGTACAGTGCTTCACTTTCTGCGGATACTTTTAGATTGTTTTCATTCGCGCTTGCGAATGCAGCTAAAAAAACAGAAACAATAGCCAAAAAACTCTTAAGAGAAGCTTTTACCACTGGGAACGTCCTTTGTATCTTCGTTGTAATTACGATTGCGGCTGGATCGTGCATACGTTGGTAGAGAACAGAATGAGCGCTTCCACGGCCATGCTGCTTTTCATGACTTGTCGAATACGCCGTGCCAGATTATTCCCATTTCTGAATCGCCCCTAAACTCGTAGTCACTCGATGACTGCTTTTGGCCGGTAGCTGCCTCTGGTGAAAGCTGCAACCGACCAAAAGTTGTCATTTTTTAGTCAGAGCTTGTCGCAGTTTAATCTGACGAACTGTTTCTATTGGTTCCAGGGACAAGCCGATCGTCGCTCCCGCAGGCACCTTCAAACTGGGATCCGACGACTGGCTCGCGCTTGTCACCGCACGCTGAGAAATGACTCCTATAGCCTCTCCAGCCTCGTTGACTATTGGTCCACCACTCGCGCCACTATTAACACCATTGTCCATATAAAACAAACTAAAATCGGCGGATATATTTTGTTCTGAGTTACTTGCATGAATTCGCACATGGTTGCCGACTATCGCACATTTTGTCATGGGGCCCATCATGTCAGCGATATAACCGGATTGCATCGCACTAAGGAATTCCTGCATTCCCGGAAAGTCTTTTTTGGCAATTCTATTCAGATTAAATGGTAGCAATAGGTCGTCTGAAAAGCCGGATAGAAAAACCTTATCACCCAATTTTGGAGGTGAAAGGCTAGCTGGAAGATAGTTAAAGACGCCAGATTGCTTCTCTTTCGGAGCAAGGGCTGCAATGTCGAGCTGTATAGTCTCAAAAAATGCATCGACGTTAATGCCCACGGAACAAAAATGCACGAAATACTCTATCACTGGGCGACCGGGAAATTTTACGAAAATTCTTGCATTTGGATCCGTATAGTCTTCCAAGCGTATTGGCATTCGCCCAGTTACAACATGTGCCGCGGTGATTACTTCTCCATCTTGCGTATAGGCAAAGCATGTACCCTGACTTATTGTCTCGCCGTCCAGGACAACAGTAACATAGCCACAGCTGTTTTTTATATTCTCATATACCTTATTATACATGCGGATTTAACCCTTATTTAGCTTTGCATTGATTGGACTTTTCTAGAACTTTCTGATGCATCATAAAAATCCTGAACCGTAAACATTTTTTACATTCTACTTAAAGTCTCGCTAGAACGTCTTCCTCTGGCCGTTTTTGCCCTTCGTGACCGTCTACTTATAGCCGATTTCCGCATGTTAGAAAGGGTAGAAGTCGACCCATTGCGATGAGAGAAATCACCGCTGCCCGTCGCTGCTAGACATCGGTAAGTCAATCAATCTGTTTTAACGACTTTGCATGAGCAGCTTTGGCTCTCAACTTACTTCCTCCCCAGATAGCGAATGCAGCTAACAAAAGGGTGACTAATCCCATTGCGAAATGCTTACCGGGGCCGGGCATTGCTCCCATAGCTGCGGCAATAACTCTCATGATTCCCGAGAAGGCCCATACGCAGCCAAGTATTGTCAGTATCCATCCAATGATACGCATAGCTGTCTCTTCCTAAATGATTTTGGAGGGTCGGTGGACTGTAACATTGAATCACTCCTAGTTTTGTCGAAGCTGAATGACTGCTCTTGGCCGAATGTAGCCTCTCAAGCAATAGAGACACCGCTTATCAAGCAGCGATAAGCGGCGTTTCTATCTACCTCATGCGATGTTGCCCTAACTCAGAGCCTCTCCCTCAGCCGCTCTTCCACCCAACCCCAAACACACATCATCAATCACCGCCTTCCCCATCTCCGCCAAAAAATACGCAGCCCACGCATATCGCTCCCCCTGCTCTTCCATAGCCGCATCCAGCGCTAACTTCTTGGCGTAGTACAACAAGGTAGAAGCCTGCTCCAACGCCTGCTGCAAAGGCACATCCGCATTGACGCGAAACAACGTTAGTTCAGGATCGGCACATTGGCCAAAGGTGACAAAACCTTGGGTTTTGATTGAGTTTGAATGGCTCACCGTGCACCTCCCGCCAGGGTCTGGCAGCAGAGGCTTTTGAGCGGAGGAAGGCGAAAGGAACAGCAACAAAATTCAGACAGATTACCGGCAGACATGACTGAAACTCCCTGATCAACAATGTGCCTGTATCTGATCGGGTTCTCAGGCCCGGTCGCTGATTTTGCAGCGACCGCAGCAGACTAGGCGGTCTGCTCAGGGTCCGGCAACCGCTAAACCGTAGCCGGTTATGTCGCTCGGATTAGCGAGCCGTTATGCTCTCCCCCACCCCGGATAAGGACATCTGCCCCCTCATGATCGACCGCGAACAACTCCATCAAAACGGTTACCAGTTGCTGCGTCAGGCGGTGCCCGCCGACTGGCTGGATGAGCTGCGGGCCATATTCGAGGCGGGGGTGATTGCGCCCGAGCAATGGCCAGTGCCTCGGGGCCACGATTGGCGTCATGCGCTGGTGGATCTGGATGCACGGGTGCAGGCGGTGTGTCGCTTGCCGGCGCTGTTGGCGGTGGCCGGGGAGTTGATCGGGGAAGGCTTTTTTCTGGCTCAGGTGGAGGGCCGCGAGCCGTTGGCGGGGGGCGGTCATCAGGGGCTACACCGGGATCTGTCGGAGCAGCGCCTCGGCGATCGGGTCACGGCACTGGTCTATCTCGATGACTATGGGCCGGCCAATGGCGCGACGCGCATCGTGCCCGGCAGTCATCGCCCCGGGGAGCGGTTGGCGCCCTTTGATTTCAGTGATGAATCCCGTGTGGTGCAGTTGGCGGGGAATGCGGGGGACGTGCTGCTGTTCGATGCCGATCTGGTGCATGGGGCCAGTCTGAACCCCAGTGGTGCGCGCCGTCGCAGCTTGCTGGTCAGCTATTGCGCCCTGGGGCTGTATGAGTCCCATCTGCAGACGCTGGACCTGCGTGCTATCCGCATGGACACCCGCGAGCGCTTCGAGCCGGCGGATTTTGTCTGAGTGGGCCCGGGCGTCAGGGGTGCGTCAGCCGCAGCGTGGCGCTCATTCAGTCGGCCAGGCGGCTGGCCAAACGTTGCAGTGCCTGGGCCAGTTCCAGGGCCTGTTCTGCCGTCAGTTCCACGGGGTCGTTGTACGGGCTGATGGCCTTGAGATGAATGGCACTGCCCTGCTCTATCCATAGACGCACGTCGCCTTCGCTGCTCTCGAAATAATCCGTTGTGCGGTCAATCGGCATGTTCATTCACCTTGTGCGTGGGCGCTGGCCAGTTCCAGCAGGCGGGTGAAGTCGGCGATGGCGAAATACAGGTCATCGCGGGTGTCGCCGTCCCAGTCTTCGACGGCTTCCCTGTCTGCCTTGAGTGAGGCGATGCGGGTTTTGATCTCGGCGATTTCCGCAGCGCCGCACTGGGTGGCGATGGCCTCCCAGCGTTCCTGGGGAATGTTTTGCTGGACCGACAGCCCGGCTTGGGCTTGGGCGATCAGTGCGGTGAGTTGGCTCATGGGGTATTCATCCTGAAAATGCAGCCTTTGAATCGGGGCGCGGCTTGTACGTTAGGCGCTTTGAGGCGGGTCACTTTATCGCGTTCAAGCCCAAACAACGACCTCAAGAATGGAGCCAAGCCCATGTCCGCCATACCACTGGAGAACTCGTTGCCGGCGTCTCCCCCCAGGGTGCCCACAAGGTCACATGTCGCTAAGCGTCCCGTGAACGCAGCGTGCTGTTCTCAACGACAAGGGCAAGGATGTCCGAGCAACGACCATGACAATGCTTGGCGCTCATAGCCGGGCCGTGCTGAACGGCTATGGGCGGCTAGCGAACCTCAACGGCTCGCTTTCAGCGTTTCAAGCATCGCCTCGGCGGCCAGGCTGTGGACTTTGCGGGTCGGGTGCCATTCATCCCAGTAGTAATGGCTATCCGGATCCGCACACACGGGTTTGACGTCCGGGTAGGTGGCTTGGCACGGGGTATCCAGATCCTTCAGGCCCGCCACCTCGGGTGCCTCGCGAAGCTTGTTGCTGAAGGCCAGATGGTCGAAGTAGCCAATGCTCACGTGATGGGCGTTAGCCAGTGTTGTCAGCACGGCGGGCAGCTTTTGTTCGAGTATCTGCTGGTAGTGCGTTGCGTTCTTGACTTGATTGCCCTGCACCACAGCCGGCACATGGCTCAAATCCGTGGTCCCCACCACCATCAGGTGCTTCGCCCCTGCGGCGATCAGCGTCTCGGTGCTCTTCTGTATGTTCGCCACGCTGTTCTGGCCAAGCACGTCGATCGTTTCTGGGTGCGCGAAGTCGGCCCATTCAAAGAAGTCGTTGGCTGAGATGAAAATGAAATACAGCGCATCCGGATCCGCCTTGTGTGTTTTAGCGGCTTTCAGGTGATCGGCGATTTGCCCGAAAACCCCGGTGTCGCGAGAGGGCTGCATCCAGGCGTAGTAGTTGCCGTTGCCGCTTTTGGCGCCGCCAATGGCGTAGTCGGTCAAGGGAATTTTCAAGGCCTGCGCCAAGTGCTCGACCGCGGTGGGTCCATTGCTCCAGCGTCCCTGCCAATACAACGAACCGGGCAGCTCCTGTGCATCTTTGACCTTCTGCGCGGCCATGGTTCGGGTGAAGGTTTCACCCGCGCCATTGTCAGAGTAGCTGTCACCGAACGCATAGAGATGATCGTAGCCAGGGCCGCCAAAGGCGGTTGCGGCAGTCATGGTCAATAGAGCGGCCAAGCAAGCGCGTCGAATCATTGAAAGTCTCCCGGGTGGTGCTCTTAGACTACCGGTGGCGACGTTTTGCCTTGCCACGCTTGCGACCTGTATTTAGCCGAGGGCGCAAAGAGTGTGCTGTTCGCGACAGGTCGGTGGCGGGTGAGTCCAGCGTGTGCGCCGGTTTTTTTATCCCGCCTGTTGCCTTGGGTGCTTGGCAGCGCCGCACGGGTCGGCTTCAATAACCGCCCCTTTTCATGTTCAGGAGCTAGAAGGATGCAGCTTTATTACCGTTGGGCGGCCGCGTGGGTCATGGCGTGGGTACTGGGAACCGGGCTGGCCCAGGCCGAGGAACGGCCACAGGTGGCGGACAACATCCTGGCCTACACCGGGCCGCATGGGGTGAAGGTCTGGACCTTGCGTATCGGTGAGCGCAGCGCCAATCAGGCGCTGGTGCAGGTGGAAGACGCCGACCATGACTGGAACATGCGCATTCAGAAAATGAACGTGGAGCAAACCGATCGCGACACCCGTTACTTCACTCAGGTGGACGGGCAGAAGTTCGTGGTGCTGCTGCTTCAGGAAGGCTATGGCGAGTTGCATCTGCCGGGTGAGGCCAAGCCGCTGAAGGTGGGTTATGACAGCAACCTGTCCAGCTATGGCGATGCCCAGGCGTTTCTCAATGAGTACCTCAAGGCGAAGTAAAGCGTCGGGCGGCCGCGACCGCTCTGCAACAACGCCTCCCTAGGGAGGCGTTGTCGTTTTTCCCCGTGTGCATCCCTCTCGACGCAGATCAAACCGGTCCAGGTTCATGACGCTGAGGGCCCGGCCCCTTTGTTATGAACTCTGGATGATCAGGGCCCCGGCCATCAGGTCTTCGCCATCAATGCCTTACTTCAATAGCAGGTAGCAGACTCCACCGACCAAAATGCCCTTGTGCTCTTGAGCGGCGCTGTTCAGCCGGGAGTTGTTGATCTGCAGCACATAGTTCAAGCCTGGGCGTGTCTCTTGACCCTGAATCCAGGCGGGTATTCCGGCGATCTTGGCCAGGCCGTTTTCGTCGCTGTCCTGCCCTGGATTTTCAACCACTTCGATTCGCCGCGCCGGGGTGATGGGCTGTCCGTAACCATCCACCTGTCGCGCCGCGGGTCTGTAGGCCAGCACCTTGCCACCCTCTTGCATGGCTTGATCGATGTAGGTATCGCTGACGATCGAGTAAGGCGTAAGGGGCTGGGGTGCGCCTGCGCTAGCCTTCCGCGCCGGGCGGATGGCCAAAGTGGGCCTTGTAGGCGTGGTTGAAATTGGCCGGATTGGCGTAGCCCAGGCGGTAGGCGATCTGCGCCACGTGCCATTTGCGCTGACGCAACAGAGTGCGTGCCAGCTCCATGCGTTGGCGCCGCACATACTGCAGCATCGACTGGCCGAATACCTGGGCAAAGGCGCGGCGCAGGGTGGTCTCCCCTACCCCCAGTTGCTGGGCCAACGCCTGGCTGCCGGGCGGGTCCAGCAGGTGGGCGTCGAGCTGGCGGCGGGCTTCGTGGGCCAGGTCCAGTTGCCCCCGCACCGTGGGCGCCGCAGGGCGCTGGCCCTGGAGGTGCACCGCCAGTTCCACCAGCACCGCCAGGCTCAGGCTTTCCTGGTGCAGGCGTTGCAGGGCGCCCTGGTACGGCGCTTGGTAGAGCCGCTCCAGCAAGCTGCCCAGCGCCCGGCAGCGTTGAAACTGGCGAAAGCGGATGCCGTCGTCCAGCAGGCCGAGCAAGGGCTGCAGCGTCGAGTCTTCCTCGGCCAGTTCCCGCAGATAGCTACCGGCGATACGCAGGCCGGCCATGCGCGCGTGGCTGCCGGCGGGCATCTGGTCCAGCGCTTCCATGGTTTCGCTCAGGCCCAGGGCCTGGGGCGCGCCGGGGGTGTAGTGGTGGAGCTGGCCGTCGATCCGGTGCTGCCATTGCCCGGCCAGCACCTGGACGATGCACAGGCTGTCGGGCAATACCTTGTGGATGCGCAGCGGATCGGGGAATTGCAGGTTGCAGTCGAAGTACTGCAAGTGCGGGCGCACGGTGCGGGCGCGGTAGTGGCCGACGGCGCTGCCCATCACCCGCCGGGCACTGGGGTCGAACACCCCGGCGCGGGCCAGGCCAACCGGCCGGTCGAAGCAGAATTGTGTATCGAGGTAGGGGTTCCAGCATTCCATCGGCAAAGCGGGTCCATGGGGGTGGTTGCTACGGCGGCCAATGGTAACTCACTCACACTTTGCGCAGCGGTGGTTGTGAGCGTCGGAATTTTTCTTGTGAATGACGGCCAAAGCGCTTGGCAGGGCAGCAGGTGCCGACTTCAATGAACGGCTTTTTCAGATGTCAGGAGTGTGAACAATGCAGCTTTATTGCAGATGGGCGGCCGTGTGGGCCATGGCGCTGGCCTTGGTAACCGGCCTGGCCCAAGCCGATGAACGGCCCCCGGTGGCGGATAAGCTGGCGGCCTATGTCGGCCAGCAGGGGGTGAAGGTCTGGACCTTGCGCATCGGTGAGCGCAGTGAGCATCAGGCCCTGGTGCAGGTGGAGGACGTGGATCACGACTGGAACCTGCGCATCCAGAAAATGGCCGTGGAAAAGACCGCCAGGGATACCCGCTACGCCACGACCGTCGACGGGCAGAAATTCGTGGTGCTGGTGCTCCAGGAGGGTTGGGGCGAGCTGTACCTGCCGGGTGAAGCCGCGCCGGTGCGGGTGCGCTATGACGAGAACCTGTCGAGCCAGGGCGATGCCCAGGCGTTCCTTACCGACTATCTCAAGGCCCGGTAAACCCAGGCGCTCGGCCGCTTTGTTTTCTGTGAATCAAGGACTTGTTTATGACTTCATCGCTGCAACCCGATGCATCCCGCGACGCTCAGCGCGAACAGGTGATCGCCCAGCTCCAGCAGGTGATCCAGCGTGTACCCGAGCAGAGCGAATTCACCAACACGCGCCGCTATCAGTTGCTGGGCCCGCTGTTCACGCTGATTTCGCTGGGCATGCTGGCCTGGGGTATCCAGCAGGGCAAGACCGGCATGTTGCTCTGCGGGCTGTTTCTGTCCGCGTTGTTCGCCCTGGTGACCTGGCAGCATCGCCACGCCGGCCAGCATGCCTTCATGCGGTTGACCCGGCGCCAGCTGTTCGTGGACTCCCTGAGTGCACCGGTCAACCTGACGGACGTGGTGGATGTCCATGTCAAGGATGAGGGGCTGCTGACCCTGCAGCAGTTGACCCTGCGCCCGGGCAGCCCGCTGCCGACCCACAGGCCCGTGCGCCAGGTGTTCGGCAACCAGGCCATGGCGCTCAAGAGCCCCGAACCTCACATTCGCATTCATTCCGCCGGGTTGATGAGCGGGGGGCGCAAACTGGCCATCGATGACATTGCCGCGCTGTTGGACGCCTACTGCCAGGCGGCCAATGCACAGCAACAGCTGGATGAGTTGCAAGGCCGTGGATAACGCCGAAAAAGAAGCCTTGTTGCTGCAACTGCAGGCCGATGCCGACGGCCCCCGGCGCCGCTGCGAGATTCGCGAGCGCTCCCTTGGGCAAGCGGTCATGCTGGCCCTGCTCTCGCTGCTGCTGGTGCTGTTGGGCGGCTGGCTGGCCAGCCTGCCTTCGGCCTGGCAGTTGCGCTCTGCCCAGCTGTGGTTCTGGCTGCCCGGGGCGCTGATGCTGGGCGCCGGGCTTGTGGGCCTGGCGGCGGCCGAAGCCCTGCGTCGGCGGCATGGCCAGCAGGTGCTGGCGCTGACCGCCGACACCCTGCAGTTCGCCAATGCGCCCGACCCCACTCCCTGGGTGTGTTTCGATGGTTTCGAACTGGAGCAGCGCTACCTGAGCCTGGGGCTGGTGTTCTCGGTGATCGCCGGTAGCCGTGCGCCGGCCCTGGCGCCAGCCTGCTTCAAGTCCCTGGCCGCGCCCCATGCCTGGCCAGTGGCCGCGGGCATGCGCGTGCGGTTGTGGCTGTTCAACCCGATGCTCGATGGCCAGCGCCTGGATTTCCAAGCCCTGACCGACCTGCTCTACGCCTACCTGAATGCGGCCCAGGCCCGCAGCACCCTGGGCCAACTGTTCCCGGAGGTGCAACGGGTGGGGGCAACGCAGTAGCCGGGCCAGTAAAAACGCCTCCCTAGGGAGGCGTTGTCGTATTACCCGGTTTGCTCCCCTTTTAGCGCAGATCGAACCGGTCCAGGTTCATCACCTTGTCCCAGGCCGCGACAAAGTCCTTCACGAACTGCTCACCCGCATCCGCCGCCGCATACACCTCGGCCAGGGCCCGCAGTTGCGAGTTTGAACCCAGCAGCAGGTCGACCCGAGTACCGCTCCATTTGTATTGCCCCGTGGCGCGGTCGCCGCCTTCGTACAGGTCGCGGGCCTCGGACTGGGGTTTCCATTGGGTGCCCATGTCCAGCAGGTTGACGAAGAAGTCGTTGCTCAAGGTGCCCCGGCGCGAGGTGAATACACCGTGGGGCGATTGCCCGACGTTGGCCCCCAGCACCCGCAGGCCGCCCAGCAGCACGGTCAGTTGCGGGGCGGTCAGGGTCAGCAGTTGCGCTCTGTCCACCAGCAGGGCTTCGGCGGTGACGCCGCTGATCGGCTTGAGGTAGTTGCGAAAGCCATCGGCCACGGGCTCCAGCACGGCGAAGGATTCGACGTCGGTCTGTTCCTGGCTGGCATCCATGCGCCCCGGGGCGAAGGGCACGCTGATGCCGTAGCCGGCATTTTTCGCCGCCAGCTCGACCGCCGCGCAACCCCCGAGGACGATCAGGTCGGCCAGGGACACGCGCTTGCCACCCGTCTGCGAGCTGTTGAAGGCGCTCTGTACCCCTTCCAGGGCACGCAGCACCTGGGCCAGTTGCTGCGGTTGGTTGACCTCCCAGTCCTTTTGCGGGGCCAGGCGAATCCGTGCGCCGTTGGCGCCGCCGCGCTTGTCCGAGCCGCGGAAGGTCGAGGCCGAGGCCCAGGCGGTGGACACCAGTTGCGCCACGGACAGGCCGGAATTGAGGATCTGGCCCTTGAGCTGCTGGATGTCCTGGGCGTCGATCAGCGGGTGGTTCACCGCGGGAATCGGGTCCTGCCAGATCAGTTCCTCGGCCGGCACTTCCGGGCCCAGGTAACGGGCGCGCGGGCCCATGTCGCGGTGGGTGAGTTTGAACCAGGCCCGGGAGAAGGCTTCGGCCAGTTGCTCGGGGTGCTCATGGAAGCGCCGGGAAATCGCCTCGTAGGCCGGGTCGAAGCGCAGCGACAGGTCGGTGGTGAGCATCGACGGCGTGCGGCGTTTGTTCGGGTCGTGGGGGTCGGGCACGCTGTCGGCCCCGGCGCCGGCTTTGGGCCGCCACTGGTGGGCGCCGGCGGGGCTGGTGGTCAGTTCCCATTCGTAGCCGAACAGGTGGTCGAAGAAGTCATTGCTCCAGCGGGTCGGGGTGGTGGTCCAGATCACTTCCAGGCCGCTGGTGATGGCGTCGCCACCGACGCCTGTGCCGAAGCTGCTTTTCCAGCCCAGGCCCTGCTCTTCCAGGCCGGCGGCTTCCGGTTCCGGCCCAACGTGGGTCGCGGGGCCAGCGCCGTGGGTCTTGCCGAAGGTGTGGCCGCCGGCGATCAGGGCCACGGTTTCTTCATCGTCCATGGCCATGCGGGCGAAGGTTTCGCGGATGTCCCGGGCCGCCGCCAGCGGGTCGGGGTTGCCGTTGGGGCCTTCCGGGTTGACGTAAATCAGGCCCATCTGCACCGCCCCCAGGGGGTTCTCCAGCTCGCGGTCGCCGCTGTAGCGCTGGTCGTCGAGCCAGGTGGTTTCGCTGCCCCAGTAGACGTTGTCTTCCGGCTCCCAGACGTCCTGGCGGCCACCGGCAAAGCCGAAGGTCTTGAAGCCCATGGATTCCAGGGCGACGTTGCCGGTGAGGATGATCAGGTCGGCCCAGGAAATCTTGCGCCCGTACTTCTGCTTGATCGGCCAGATCAGCCGCCGCGCCTTGTCCAGGCTGACGTTGTCCGGCCAGCTGTTGAGCGGGGCGAAGCGCTGCTGGCCGCCCCCGGCGCCGCCACGGCCATCGGCGATGCGGTAGGTGCCGGCGCTGTGCCAGGCCATGCGGATGAACAGCGGGCCGTAGTGGCCGAAATCCGCCGGCCACCAGGGTTGGGAGTCGGTCATCAAGGCCAGCAGGTCGCGCTTCACCGCGGCCAGGTCCAGGCTGTTGAATTCGGCGGCGTAGTCGAAGCCCTCGGCCATGGGGTCGGACAGGTGCGAGTGCTGGTGAAGGATCTTCAGGTTCAGTTGGCCGGGCCACCAGTCACGGTTGCTGGTGCCTTCGCCGGCGGTGTGTTTGAACGGACACTTGGATTCGTTGGACATGGGACTCTCCTTCGGTCATCCCTACCCGGCTGCTCGATATGGGCCCGAGGCTGGACGTGCGTATGAAAAGCGTAGTGAACGGCAAGCGAAGGTAAAAATAGACCCGCTTGATGACCCTGGCAGAAAAAAACCATGACGCCTGCAAGGTTTCTGCGCGGGGCGCCCTGCCCCCTGGGAACCTGCCCCGGATCTGGCGAGCGGCGCCCAGGCTTGTTTAGCGCAGCCGATGGTGAACCGCGGCCTGAGCCTGGGAGTCCAGGCGGCGCTGGGTGTCAGCATCGATCTGCTGGCGCAGGGCCTGGAACAGTGGGCTGGCGTCGGTGTAGCGGCGGCCGTAGCCGAGGTTGAAGCGGTAGTCGAAACCCGCCGGGTTCTGGCCCTGGGTGTGTTGCAGCAGGGTTTCCAGCTTGTCCAGGGCCTTGACCGTCTGCGCCTCGGCGCTGGCGGCGCCTTCGTATTCGTCCCACAGCTCCAGCAGGTGCTCGCGGGCCGGGGCGTCCAGGGCTCGGGCCAGCAGTTGCAGGTCCGCGCGCTCCTGCTGGCTCTTGTCCGGGTGGGCGGCCTGGGCCACCGCCGGGATGTCGCCGTGAATGGCCTCCCCCAGGTCGTGGACGATGCACAGTTTCAGCACCCGCAGCAGGTCCAGGTCCCCCAGTTGGTCTTCGAACAGCAGCGCCATCAGGCACAGGCGCCAGCTGTGCTCGGCGGTGCTTTCCTGGCGGCCGCTGGAGGTGTGGGCGCTGCGCAGCACGTCCTTGAGTTTTTCCGCTTCACGGAGAAAGTCGAGGCGGCCACTGAGAAGTTCACTGTTCATGGAAAGACCTGCGCGGGTGGGCAAAACACAGCCGGCACTGAAAGGCGGCGAGCGATGGCTAACCAGACTAGCCAAGGGGTGCTGCCGGGGCCACGGATAAAATATCCGTGGCGCCGTTTCAGAGGGTTTCCACCAGCCGCACGGCGTTGCCGTCGGACAGGTTGAGGCGGGTCCAGCGGCACTGGCTGGGGCCGATGGGCACGATGGCCGAATCGTTGTGGCCGCTGAAGAATTCCAGGGACGGCGGCGCCAGCACCTCGCGCCAGCCCAGGTCATCCAGGGCGGCTTCCTTGCGCACGATTTCCTCGGTACAGAAGCCCCATAGGGAGTGCCCCAGCAGCTCGCTCAAGGGCACGCCGAACTGCCCGGCGCGGGTGGCGGAACAGGCCAGCAGGCGGTGGGTCAGGTCGCACACCAGGTGCACGGCGCGCGGGCTGTCATTCACCAGCCGCGCCAGGGCCTGATCGGCGGCGGCGCTGAGGTTGGCCGCCAGCAGTTGCTCCAAGCGCGCACGCTCTGCCGGTTCCATGGCTTGCCGGCCGTTTTCCCAACGGGAAATGCTCGACTGCGCCACGCCGAACAGCTCGGCGGCGTGCTGCTGCTTGACCCGGTGCAACAGGCGCCAGCGCCTGAGGGCCAGGCCCAGATGGGGAGAGGTGAACGGGGCTGCGGGCATGGAATGAGTGATAGGGGTAAAGGAGCCGACAGTTTCGCAGCCCCGGCGCTTGACGGGCAACTGGCGCTGACCCACGCCATTCGCCCGGCCCGCCACAAGTTGCTGGACAGCGCGGCCAAAGCCCCGAAAAATCAGCGCCTTTGCCCTGCCCTCTACGGGCCGGGCGCCTGTGCCAAGGAGTTCGGCCCAATGCTCAATGTCCTGTTTGTCTGCAGCCAGAACAAGCTGCGCAGCCCCACCGCCGAGCAGGTGTTTGCCGACTGGCCGGGGATCGAAACCGCTTCGGCGGGGCTCAACCACGATGCCGAAGTGCCCCTGGGCCCGGAGCTGGTGCAATGGGCCGGGCTGATTCTGGTGATGGAAACCCGGCACCGGGAGAAACTGCGCAAGCGCTTCAAGGCGCAGTTGAATAACCAGCAGATTGTGTGCCTGAACATTCCCGATGATTACGAGTTCATGGACCCGGAGCTGATCCAGTTGCTGCGGCAGAAGGTGCCGCAGTTTCTTCCCGATGGCGGCGAGGCTCGCTGATATGCCCCTGATATTCAGGGCCCCACCTGAGCTGCGGGTGGAGCTGGACATCCTTGGCTACCAGTTCCCTGGCAGCCACGATCACCTGGACGCCAACTGGCTGATGGTGCAGGGCCGCATCGAGCATCCCCAGGGCGACTGGCGTTTCAAGGATGCCTGCCTGAGGACTCATGAGCTCGATCAATTGGCCCAGTGGCTACAGGCCCTGGATCAGCCCGAAGGCCCTCCCCGGCCCTGCTGGTTCACCGAGCCCTGCCTGGCGTTTCACTACCTGGGCGGCCCCGAGCCGCAGATCCAGATCCACTTTTGCCTTGAAGCCGCACCGCCCTGGCTGAACCCGGAGCAACGGCTGGACGGCTGCCAAGTGACGCTGCCCCTGGCCTGCAATTCCGTGCCTCGGCTGCTGGCAGGGGTGGATACCCTGCGCCGGGATTTCCCCCAGCGCTGAACCACAGCCGCCCGTCTGTAGCCGCTGCCGCAGGCTGCGATAGGCACCGAAGGGGCCTCGGCGCCAGGGGGAACGCCTGCGAGCCTGCGGCTCGTGCGCAGCCTTCGGCAGCGGCTACAAGAAGCGGGGCACGCGCAGGGTTGGACTCTGTGTGGCCGCGAAGGAGCCTCGGTGGTGGTTAGACGGAGCCGAGGGCGGCGATCAACGCTGGGGAGGCGTTGTACAGCGGCGTGCTGCCCTGCAACAGGATCTGTGCGCTGCGCCGGTAGGCGGCGCCGTCGATCAGCAGCTCCCCACCGGCCAGCCGGGCGTTGATCAGGGTCTCCAGCACCCCGGCGGGGTTTTCAATCGCCAGCGGGTATTCGCCCGGCTCCTCGCCTAGCACCGGCGCCCGCGCCAACAAGGCGTGGGCCACGGTGCCTTCGGCCAGGCAGGCCGCCGCCAGGCAGCAACCACCGGACACCGCCAGGGACGGGTGGGCGTTCTGCGGGGTGAAGTAACGGGTGGCAATATCCCCACCCTCTCGCGCCGGGCTGACGATGCAGATCTTCGGGATGGTTTCGCTGCGCCGCAGCTCGTCGGCGCTCATCAGGCTGCCATCGCGCTTGCGCAGGCCCATGCGCAACCCGCCCAGCACCATCAGTTCCAGCAGGCGCGCCTTGAATTGCGGGTCGGCGTCCAGCTGGGCCGGGGTTTCCTCGCCGGTCTTGCCCAGGTCCGCCGCGCGCAGGATGACCATGGGCACCGCCACGTCGATGCAGGTGGCGGCGATGCCGTCCAGCAGGTCCACCCGTTTGCCGGTGGGGAACAGCGCGCCGGTCTTGGCCCCCACCGGCTTGTCGAGAAACAGGTCGACCCCGGGAAACACCCCGTTGACCCCGGGAATCCGCGTGTCGCTCAGCAGCCGGCCATTGGCGAAGCCTAAGCGCGCATACATCGTGGTCTGGGTGTTGCTGTTGTAGATCTCGATCTGCCCACCGCCTTCCCCGGGCTCCAGCCAGCCGCGCTGCAGGGCGTACAACGGCAGGGCCGCGGACATGTTGCCGCAGTTGACGCTCCAGTCGATGGCGCTCTTGCCCGCCGCCAGTTGCGCCAGGGTGCTGACCATGCGCGTCTCGCCGGGGCGGCGCTCGACGATGAACACCTTGTTGCTGGTGGGCCCGCCGCGCCCCAGGCCGGTGATCTGGGTATTGCCCGGCCACTCGCCATGCAGCGGCACGCCCATCAGGTGGCGCAGCAACTCTTCCACCAGGGCTTCGTCCCGGGGCAGCGCTTCGCGGGCCAGGATCAGCCCGGTGGAGGTGCCGCCACGGGCGTGGCACACGGAGAATTCAGCGATGGCAGCAGGCTTGGGCAGATCAGGCATGGCGGGCGCCTCCAGGGTGGGCGAATGGAGCAGCCCCTCGTCGCACGGGCAACGGGCGGCAGCACAGCATGATAAACCGTCGCGGCCGATCCCGGGGCCTGTCGCTTGGCGATCCGGGGTCGCCCGATTGCGCATCGTGCCCGGGGCCGATCACGACCTGGGCCTGAGCCATGCCGCCCAGGCGGCGCTATGGGCCGATCAGCACCTGGGCCTTGGCACGGGTGCTACAGGCTTGTAGCCCGAAGCGGCCAGGACGCCCTCACGGCGCTTTTTTTACCGGCCCATTTGACTAACAGTCTTGAGCTTCTAGATTCCACTGGCGACCTCATGGAAGTGCATTTCGCCCGGTGCCCGACAGCTGTTGCGCCGCGCCTGGATGCTCGGTGGCCGCACGCTGCACAGCCGATGACACCCGGGCCTGGATCGCCAGGCCCATAGCGCGACAACAGGGAGCCGGACATGAACGAAAACATCGTGGATATCCTTGTCACCATTGACGTGGACACCATTCTGGAAAGCAACGGCAAGACCTTCGACGGCGGCAACACGCTGACCTTGAGCCAGCACAGCGCCACCCCCACCCAGCTCTACAACTACTACAGCAACGGCCAGCGCCTGTCCGACCAGGTGGTCTACATGGTGGCCCGCCGCGACAACACCGACGGGCCGGACGGCGGCTCCGAACTGGCGGTCAACCTGCGTCAGGGGGACATTGTCCGCTGGCGCGCCACCAGCCTGTCCAAGGGCATGTACAACGCGGTGCTGCTGTACCAGTACACCCAGACCAACCCGGTACCGAGTGCCGGCAATCCGCCCTATCTGACCGACGTCACCCCAATCGTCCTGGACAGCACGCCGCTGCCCATCATCGACAAGGACAACCCGGCCGGGCAGCCCATCGCGCAAAGCGTGCAGAACTACTACTGGCAGGCCAACGCCACTCGGGTCGGCTCGCGCATTACCTACACCTGGGCCTTCATGATCCTGGACAGCAACAACAAGGTGATCGCCTACTGCTCCTGGGACCCGTACTTCTCCATCCACTGATGGCCATGGCCTCTCCCCGTTGCGGGGAGAGGCTTGCTCCAGGCTTCAGGCGCGCCGGGCCAGCAACAGCACTGAGGCCGCCGCCGACAGCAACGCCGCGCAGCAGCGATTGAACAGGCGCTTGCCCGCAGGCTCGCTGAACCAGCGGCGCATGTGCAGGCCCATCAGCGCATAAGCGCTGATGGCGATCCACTCCAGCAGCAGGAACAACAGCCCCAGCACCAGGAACTGCGAACCCACCGGCGCCCCGGGCTCGACGAACTGCGGCAGAAACGCGGTGAAGATCAGGATCGCCTTGGGATTGCCGATGGCCACCAGAAATTCCTGCCGGCTGAGGGCCAGCAGCCCGGACACCCGGCTGCGCTCCGCACTCTGCACCTGGGGGGCCGCGGTCCACAGCTGATAGGCCAGGTACAGCAGGTAGCCCGCGCCGAGAATCTTGATCCCGTAGAACAACAGCTCCGAGGCTTGCAGCACCACCGCCAGGCCGGCGGCGGCCAGGGCGATCATCAGGGCGAACGCCGCCAGGCGGCCGATGCCCGCCAGGCACGAGGTGCGAAAACCGTAGGTGCTGGCATTGCGCACCGACAGCAGGTTGTTCGGCCCGGGGGCCATGTTCAGGGCGAAACAGGCCGGGAGAAATAGCGCCAGGGTGGCGAGGTTCATAGGCACTCCAGAATCGGCAAGGCGTCGTTGTTGACCGGCAGGGAACATAAAACGCCTGGGCCCCGGGACACAAGCCAGCCCCGGCGATTACGCCCCGGCCAGGCGCAAGGCATAGGCACGGATGTCCTGCGGCCAGTCCTCGATGCACTGTTGCAGGCGCGCCAGGTCCGCGGCGAACAGCGCCCGGGTGGCTTCTTCATAACCGGGAAGATCGCCGCCCATGGCCAGCATGAACTGGTAGGCCGCCTCTTGCGCGGCCCGCTGGCGCTGCGGTTCGGCGCCATGGCGCCGGGCTTCGTCCACCAGCCGGCGCAGCACCGCCGAGGCGCCACCGGGCTGCTCGGCCAGCCAGTCCCACTGGCGCGGCAACAGGGTCACTTCCCGGGCGATGACCCCCAGCTTGGGTCGCCCCCGCCCCCGGGGCGCAGGCTCTTCGCCCTCGACCGGCGCAGCAGCAGGCTGGCGCGGGCGATAGCGCCCGTTGCCCGGCGCCGGCGTGGCGGCCAGGCGCTGGCGCACTTCGTCCGGGGTGCCCCGCAGGTCGAGGTCGATGACCCGGCCGCTGGCATCGTCGAACACCAGCAACGGCTGCGGCGCCGCCTCTTCGCTGGCACGCTTGACCGCCAGCGCGACCTCCAGCAACGGGCCGGCCGCCAGCACCTGCTGGGCCTGAAACGCAGTGACGGGTTGGGCAAGTGAGTCGGACATGGTTATGGCCTCAAGGAAACGAGGCTGCATATTACCCGGGTATTAATAAGACAATCAATAATACCCGGGTAATATTTAAACGGCGGTCGGCCCTCGCGACTGCCGCTGTGGGGCCGGCTCGCTGTCGGCGGGCATCTCGATGCCCCAGTCGCCGTCCAGGTACCAGTCCTCCCCGAGCATTTCCGCCGGGTGCATGGTGCGATCGGAACCATTGCCGCAAGCCAGGGCATTGGCCGCGCAGTAGCGGTCGCAGCCCCAGCAGATCCGCTCGGGGTGTTTGGGGCGCAGGGGAAAGGGCTTGGCCATGGCGGCTCCCGAAACCTGGATGAAGGAGCCTGCACCTTAGAACCTGCGGGGCCTTCGAGCCTTGATCCCGATCACAATGGCAGGGTGCGGTCCTGGATCACCTGCTTCATCACCAGGGTCGAGGTCAGGCGCTGGACGTTGGGCAAGGTCGACAGGCGTTCGTCATACAACCGCTGGAACGCCGGCAGGTCGCGGGTGATCACCTGCAGCAGGTAATCGGGTTCGCCAAACAGCCGCTGCGCCTCGACGATCTGGACAATGCCCTGCAAGGCAGTTTCGAAGGCCGCCACGGCCTGATGATCGCCCTCGCGCAGGGTGACAAACACCATGGCCGAGAAATTCAGCCCCAGGGCGCTGGGCGCCAGTTGTGCGCGATAGCCCAGGATCACCCCGGACTGCTCCAGCGCCCGTACCCGGCGATGGCAAGGGGACAGGCTAAGACCGACCCGCTCGGCCAGGTCGGTGACCGACAGGCGGCCGTCGGCTTGCAGCTCGGCAAGAATCTTCTGATCAATCCGATCCATTTGAATAATTCTCCCCATTCGAAGGTTTGCAGTTGGAATATTAGAGAAAAATTCCCCCTCGATCTTCACTATTCTTTCTTCACACCTTGAAGCCCCTGTTCACCGCAGCTGTGCGGCGGTCGAGCCCCTGATGACCGTGAGAAAGCCCCATGCCCTACCCCCTTGCCAAGCCGCACCCTGCGCTGCCTAGCGCGACTGCCTGCCCCGCCCACGCTACCTGCAGCCAGCCGAGGTAAGCCAACATGGAACCGAGCATGTTGGCCGCGTTCTGGGCAGTGTCGCTGCTGTTCGTGATCACCCCCGGCGCCGACTGGGCCTATGCCATCTCTGCCGGGCTCAACGGCCGGGTGGTGATTCCCGCGGTATCCGGGCTGCTGAGCGGGCACCTGCTGGCGACCCTGGTGGTGGCCGCCGGGGTCGGCGGGCTGGTGGCGCGTTACCCCCTGGCCCTTGCGGGCCTGACCGTGGCCGGTGCCGGCTACCTGCTGTGGCTGGGCGTCGGCCTGCTGCGCCACCCGTCCACGCCCCAGGCCGGCGCAGGCCAGGCCGATGCTTCCTGGGCACGCTGGTCGTTCAAGGGCCTGTGTGTCAGCGGCCTCAATCCCAAGGTCTTCCTGCTGTTCCTGGCCCTGCTGCCACAGTTCACCAGCCCCGCGGCCGCCTGGCCGGTGTCGCTGCAGATCCTCGCCCTGGGGCTGCTGCATGCCTTCAGTTGCGCGGTGATCTACCTGTTGGTGGGCTTCGGCTCGCGCACGGTTCTACAGGCGCGGCCGGTGGCGGCGCTGTGGGTCAGTCGCCTGTCGGGCGGGTTGATGGTCCTGATTGCGCTAGTGTTGCTGGCGGAACAACTCCTGGCTTGAGGAAGACCCATGCACAGCTTCAGACAACGAGCGGCTCGCGGGCTGCAAAGCGGTGACAGCTTCAGCCTGTCGCGATGCTTCACTCCCCAGGACATCCAGCGCTTTGCCGAGATTTCCCGGGACTACAACCCGGTGCACTACCACCCGCCCTTCGCCGAGGCCCGAGGGTTTCGCGAACCGGTGGCCCATGGCCTGCTGACCGCCAGCCTGGTGACCGAGATCGGCGGGCAGATCGGCTGGCTGGCCTCGGCGATGAGCTTCCAGTTCCGCCGCCCGGTCTATGCGGGGGATACCGTGACCTGCCGCTGGCTGATCACCGAGGTGGATGCCCGGGGGCGGGCTACGGCGGTCATCACCCTGAGCAACGAAGATGGCGTGATCGTGCTCGAAGGCGAAACCCGCGGCGTGCTTCCCGGCGAACAGGAACGGCAGTTACTGAGCCAGATGCTCGCCGAAGGCGACCCGGGCAACCCCTTGGCTCGGTAGACCTCAAGACTTGCGGCGCACCCGAAGACGCCTTCGCTGGCAAGCCAGCTCCTACACAAAGCCCCACCACCACGCCATCTCGTAGGAGCCGGCTTGCCGGCGAAGAGGCCCTCAAGCCCTGCGACGCACCCGAAGACGCCTTCGCTGGCAAGCCAGCGCCTACGCAAAGCCCCACCCACGCCATCTCGTAGGAGCCGGCTTGCCGGCGAAGAGGCCCTCAGGCCCTGCGGCGAACCCGAAGACGCCTTCGCTGGCAAGCCAGCGCCTACGCAGAGCCCCGCCACCACGCCATCTCGTTGGAGCTGGCCGGGCACAGAATTTTCTCTGACAGCGGCTACGGGATCGCTATGATGGATCACCATGAACCCCAGCCCCGCGATCCGCCAACCCTGTCCGCCCGGCGCCTGCATTTGCGAGCGCGAGCAGTTGCTGGACACCCCCGGAGCCGACCTGCGCATCCTCAATCTCACGCGCCAGGAGGAAAAGCGCCTGCTCGAACGCCTGGAAAACCTCAAGGACCTGGCGGACCTGGAACACATGCAGCGGCGGATGTACGAACAACTGGGCATCCGCGTCGAGATCAGCCCCAGTGACAACGTGGTCCGCAGCATGCGCGGCATCGCCATTTCCCTGGGCGAGTTGCCCGGCCTGTGCCGCAAGACCCGGCAATCGATCCCGGCCGCCATCCGCCGGGCCATGGAGCAGCGCCCGGAAATCGCCTACCGCCTGCTGGACTCCCAGGACCTGTTGCGCGGCACCTGAGGGCTGCGCACTCAAGCGCCGCCCATACCGTTCAAGGCTTGCAGCCCGGGGCCTGAACCCGGAAACTTGCCGCTGCTTTTTCCAGGACTTCTCTCATGCAAAACACCCCATTGAACGCCGCCGACTTCGAAACCCTCGAAGACACCCTGCTCAAGTACGGCGACGACCACTCGGTACTCAACCCCTGCGAGCTGGACGGTTATTTCACCGCGCTGGTGTCGGGCCCGACCCAGGTGGATATCGCCGAATGGTTCCCGGCGATCTGGGGCGGCGAGAACCCCAATTGGGAAACCCCGCAAGAGTGCCGGCAGTTCATCGACCTGTGCGTGCGCCACATCAACACCCTGGCCGAACAACTGGCCAGTGATGCCCAGGGTTTCCATGCACGTTTCGAAACCACCGAACACCAGGGCCAGGACCTGTTGCTGGCCGAAGAATGGTGCTTTGGCTACCTGCGTGGCGTGGCCGTGGGCAACTGGCCGCAGATGCCGGCACCACAGACCGGCCTGTTGCAGACGATCATCGACTGTGCCGAACAGGACAACTTCGAACTGCCGGCCGACCTCGACCTGGACCAGCATCGCCAGCAGGTAGCGGCCATCGAACCGGCGGCGCGGGCGCTGCATGCCTATTGGACGGCGCAGCGCTGAGGCTGACGCCAGCAGAAGCACCACGGGGGGCCTAAGGGGCAAAAAAAGGCAGACTTCACGCTCGGGGAAGTCTGCCAGCCAAGGACGGATGATGCTCATGTTCAAATGCATCAAGAGACTTTTCAGCCGGAATGCGCCAGCGCAGCCGCAGCCGCAGGACATTCCCGCACCCGCCGCCCCTCCGACATTGGAGGAATATCTGTCCGGCTTGCCAACTTGCAATCATGAGCCCGACGAGGACTTCTACTACCGAACAGAAGCGGCTGACCAATGGACGCGATACTTCTCAAGCGAATTCACCATACCCTGCCGCAACCAGGGAGGAGGTCATTCCCAAGACCTGACGATGAACGAAGCGCTGAAAAATTACGCAGCCGTCCATGGTCTGGTGTACGTGTTCTACTACTACAGCCCATTCCCCTATGCACAAACGAAGATTGCCTCGCACCATAAGGAGTGCATTGAGGCTGCCTCAGGGCTGATCTCGCCTTACAAACATTGGATGCTCCTGTGCTTTCTGGCTCGCTATAAAAAAGACACCGCGGCGTTGACAGGGCGAACAAGCTTTGCCGATGGGACCCAAAACGATCAAGAGTGTCGATACATCATTTGCGATCCCCCCTGCCTGACCATTCCACGACAGGACATCCAACTTCACTTGAATGGTCATTGGTACTCATTACCGGCCATCACCGATTTAACTCTAGGCCAGCTCATGGTGACTTGGCGCGATGATGCAACCTTCTGCGCTTCACGAGCCGCTTCACTACCCCTGGCCGTGAAAGTCTGATCAAAGGTCCATTCCCGTTTTAAGCAGGCATGGTGTGCGCCATGCCTGCAAAGCTGGGTGCGCTTCAACAGGGTAGTAGTAAGGCCCTCAGATCATTGGGTAGGCGCATATTCCTCAATCAGTTTCCACAGCAAACGGCCCATCGGTAGGCGGTAGATATCGCTGTGGGCCCCTCCTCCGGATCCCGGCGAGTTGAATTCGGTAATACCGTTAGAAGCGTCGATATAGGCCACTTTTCTGTCCGGGCCGGTGCTCTTGAACGGCTCGGCGCAGCCTTGCTGACCGTGCTTGCAGACTTCGAACCGACCTCCTGGAACTGCGGATGTGTCAGAAGCCGTCATACACTCGAATATGCGCTGGTACTGGGGGTCGGTCGTATCGCAGGCCTTGTGGTATGAGCCGATCGATCCGGCAGGATCGGTCCAGACGATAAAGGGGGCGCCGGTCGCCGAATCGTTGGTGGCTGCAGTCAGCACCACCTTGGTCTTTTGAAGATGCCCGTAGTCCCGATAGGGAGCGCCTTCACGTCCGAGGTCCGGGGCAAAACGGTTGATGCTCATCGCCCCTTGCAAGCCAACGGCCAGATCAACCGGGCTGGTGACCATCGGCTGATCGGGGAACTGACTGCCAAGAGGCACCAGGGCCGGTGAACTGAACACCGCGCGAGTCATGGCGCGCGCCCCGAAACTGTGGCCTAGCGCAACAACCCTGGCCTTGCTGCCAGAGGCCGCCAGGCTGCGCGGAATGGTTTCGTTGAGCATCTTGTTCAGCCAGGACAAGCCTACTTCGTCCGCATCATTGGCCTTATTTGAATAGCTGAATACGTTGCCGAAGGAGTTGGACCAATAAGACGGCCAGGTCACGCCAATGACCAAGGGGCGGAAGTGACCAGTCACCTGATCATCGACCAGCGGTTTGATTGCCAGCGTCCTGTCGATCGGACTTTCTTGCTGTCCCTTGGCCGCTTCCAAAGAAGCGGCCATCAAGTTACCAGCCAAGTCATTGAAATTTCGTATTGCTTCTTGTTGGGCAGTGTTCCAGCCCATGACAATCACCAGAACATGGGTGTAACTACCTTGCCGAAGGTCCTGGGTCAAATTATTTTCCAGCGATAACAGCGCATACTTTCCATAATCGTAAAACTGATAGGCATGGGCATCCACCTTGTCTAGGTTGGTGGATATTGAGCAGGCATGCCAGTCACTTATTTTCGCCAGATCATAGTTCTTTTTGACGAGTGATAATTGCTTTGCCGCGTAAGCGTTATATACAAAGCAATGATTCTTTGAAAGATAAGGATCACTTGCCCCGGCGGTGTCCTTGGCTATCGAGTTTTTTATGATGTGCGAAATGAACATCGCCTTAGAGTCACTTTCCTGAAATCTCCTGATCTGACTTGGTGTTCCCCAGCGGCTTGGTTCTTCCGCGCTGATGTATTGGCCGCTCCGTACGAAGCTGACCTGGGGATAAGCCTTGGGGCCGCCGACGATGGCCTGTGGGCTTTTTTCAATGGCCACGACATACCCTGGGTAATGCAAGGCGGTTCCGGATGGAAAATACAGGCTGGAATGGAAGTTTTTTGCATTGGTGCTATCCAGTTGCAATGCCGACTCATAAGGCTCCATGACCGACCCGGGTCCGGAACAACCAGCAACTCCTACTCCCAAGGCAATCAGGCTTAACCATTTGAGACGCATCATAACTAACTCCCTGGATCACTCCTGACCCTTATACTGACCTTCGCGCCGTAGACACATTAGTTAGAGGCAACGTGGACATCTTGCCTAGTCACAACACCACTATAGTCAGCAAGCGGCATTCAGCCAGCATCTCGATATATAAATATTAAGACTTACCTCTAAAGCCTTTTCCACATGAGATCAACTTTACTTCAACACTCCGACCTGCCCTCACTCGCTAGCACAAATCAAATTTAAATCCAGCCACTACTTGAAAAAACCTATTCGATAGCGAACTTATAGTTAGGCGGCAATCAACTTTTACTTAATAAACACAAAAATAATCAATTACTACAAGATCAACTACGCCGGGCTCTGGCCAGTGCAGTGGCATGAGAATATTGGTTCCGCTGCTGGCCCGGCCCATGAGAAACGCCGCTGGCCCTACCCGGGCCAGCGGCGTTTTCATGCCTGCCATCAGGTGCTGCGCGGGGGTTACAGCAACTGGCGTTGCACCGCTTCATCCAGGGTGCTGCGGGCCAGTTGCTGGACCACGTCGCGGGTATCCGCCTGGAAAGGAATCGCCACGATCAGCAGCAGTTGCATCCAGGTACGCACCGACTCGCTCTTGCGAATCCGCCCCAGTTCCTTGCCGTCCTTGTCCTTGAACACCGTCTCCAGGGTGAAGGTGTTCTTCGCCGTGGACGGGATGATGAAGAAGGTGGCGCCGGTGATGATGGCCGAGGCCATGCTGAACTGCTCGTTGTTGTACAGGGTGGCTTCGGCGTACAGGTCCGACTCGACCTTGTCGGTGCTGACCCGGGCAAAGCGCCCGGACTGGCGGTAGGTATCGGCCACCGCTGCTTCCCAGGCGGCGGCCGGGGCGCCGGCGGCAGCATTGGCCGGGCCGCCATTGACCTGGTTCATCGCGGTGGTGCGCACGAAGGCCGTGGGTTTGTGTTGCTCCGCCTGGGCGGTGGGTGGCCAGGCCGTGACCGGTGCCAGTTCGTGTTGCGAATAGGACACGCAGCCGCTCAGCAGTACCGCGGCCAGCACCAGTAGGTGCTTGATGGAACCGAACATGTGACGCTCCTTGATCCTAGTGCGCCAACCGGGCGGTGGCGTTGTCGAGCAATTTGGCAACCAGCTCGTTGAGCTGCTTGGCGCCCTGGGTCGGGGCCCAGTATTCGCGCCCGTAGAGACCGACATTGCGCTCGAACTTGAGCTGCTCCCTGGCGCTGGCCAGTTCCTTGCCGTCGCGATCGACGATCGACAGATCACCGGCCAGGTCGAAGCTGTCGACGTAGATCGGGCCATTGACCCAAATCCACAGCGTCAGGGTCAGCAGAGCCCCCGGCACATAGCCCGGGTGCGGCCCGCGATGGCCCTTGAGGGAGGTCATGTTGAACTTCAGCACCACGTCGTTTTCCCCCAGGCGGGTAGGAAATTCGCTGAGTTGCTGGAAGTAGCCGGCGCTCTTGACGTAGGGCGTCAGCTGGGCGGTCAGGGAGCGGCTGATGGCGGTGCGGGTGGCTTCGTCGATACCGGCGGCGGAAACCTGCACATCGGCGATTTGCGCGGTGCGCGGGCTGCTGGCAGGCGCGGGATGCAGCGGTGCGCCCAAGGGGCCGGTGACGTTGTAGGACACACAGCCGGTCAGCGCCAGGGTGGCGACAAGGGCGGTGGCCCTGAGGAGGATTCTGAACACGAAATATCCTTATTGAGGGACGGACAGCACCAACGTCTCGACCCCGGCGCCCAGAACTTTAGGAAAACCTCGCATTCGGTTGGGCGGGACAGGCCCGCTCCCGGGCCTTATTGATAGTCCTCTTCATAGGCCTGGAGCAGATTGAACAAGTGCTCCTGGGGCATCGCGCAGTCCTCCAGCGCTTCGGGCGCAACGCCGTTCCACTCCTCATCGGGGTCGCTTTCGACAATCAGCAGCGGCACCTGGGCGTTGTTGCAGAAGGCGAGGATGTCGCGCAGTTCCTGCTCACGTTCCACATGGTCGTTGTGAAACAGCTTGGCGCTGTAGAAGAAGCCCTCGGCGCCACGGCGCAGATAGCCCTGGGCAACGCTCAGGGACAGGCCCAGGCGTTGATGGAGAAACTTGACCAGCGCCAGGTCAGTGCCGGGAGTCGCGGCGGCGATGCTTATTCTGGACATGGCAGGTTCCTTGATAAATCGGCGGGCAGCCCTCGCCCTGCTACTCGGGGCGCCACAGTTCGAGCCCCTCCACATGGCGCTCGATGTCGTCCATGTCGTCTTCCCCCAGGGTGCGGTCGAAGGGTTCGCTGAGAATCCTGCGCACCTGCGCCAGGCGCTGGGTGACCTGCTGGTTATCGATGAAATCGGTGGTGGCGCGCTGATAGTCGGCCACGGGTTTATCCCTGTAGTAGGCGCCCATCTTGTGCAGCGAGATCAACACGTACTCCAGCTCCGCCAGGGCTTGCAGGGCCTGTTCGCCGGAGAGGGTGATGGTGCGGTTGCGTTCCTGCATCGAATACTTCCTTGGCTCTCAATCATTGGACAGACCGCCGCCACCTGGGTAGCGTGCGGCGCACATTTCAAACAGACAGGCCCCCAAACATGCTGATCAGGGACTTTCAAAACAGCGATCTGCAAGCCTTGCTGGCGCTCTGGCTGGACGTTTCGATCCAGGCCCACCACTTTATCGACCCCGACTTCTGGCGCTCCAAGGTCGAGGACATGCGCAACCTCTACATTCCCCATGCCCAGACCCGGGTGGCCGAACGCGACGGCCAGCTCCTGGGCTTCTACTGCCTGCATGAGGATCAGCTGGCGGCGATTTTCGTCGCTGCGCAGCACCAGGGCCTGGGCTTGGGCAAACAGCTGCTGGCCGATGCTCGCCAGCGCCGCTCGCGCCTGGAGCTGGCGGTGTATGCCGCCAACCTGCCGAGCATCGGTTTTTACCGCCAGCAGGGGTTCCAGGTGATCGGCAACGGCATCGACCCCAATACCGGAGAAGCCGAACTGATCATGGCCTGGCCGGGCTGAAGGACCAGGCTCACGGCGCCTTGGCCGGGGCCAGCTTGAGCCGCGTCGGGTCGATGGCGCAGGCCATGTTGCGTAACTCGCCGAGCAATGACTGGCGGGGAAACGCGGCCCATTGCGCCTGATCTTCCTTGCGCGTGACCTCCACGCCCTGGGCGAACGGCTCGGAGAAGTACACCCGGCCGAACTGCGCCGACTCATCCTTCTCGCAGTTGATCACCCGGGTCGCCCGCGAGCTGTGGATCGGCGGCTTGCCACCGCCCAGCTCGGTGGGCTTGGCGTAGTTGTTGATCAGATAGAACTGCCGCAGGTGCGGGTTGTTCTGGTAGAGGGCCAGCGAGTTGGCGGCAAAGTAGGTGGCCAGCTCCGGGCTTTCCAGCACCTTGAACATGCCCTCCGGACGCTGCGGCGCCGGGGCCTGGCTGCCCGAATGCGCGCAACCGGCGAGCACGACCGCCGCGCCCAGGCTCAGCAGTTTGTTCATCGGCCAGCTCCCTGGGCCAGGTCTGGCCGCTCCTGGTCGAACAATGCCTGATCGATAGTGCCCTGCAGCGAGCAGAGCAGACGGGTCTTGCCGTCTTCTTCGCTGAGCATGAGGATTTTTTCCGCGGAACCCGGCGCTGGGGCGATGCCCGACGCAGCGGCCGGATTGTCCTGCCAGGGCGCCGTGGCGTTGAGTTTGATCTGCGGCCGGGAGATGAAGTATTCACCGGCCTCCTGCCAGCCGGCCTGGGGCAGCGCTGCCATCACCGCGGCGCGGCTGGCATCGACCTCGAAGCCCCAGAAGTGGAAGCTGCCCTGCTCGCCCAGGTCGAACTGGCGGTCGTAGTAGCCGGTCAGGCGCAGGCCGTGATCGGTCAGCGGGCGGGAAAACGCCTGGGATGCGGAGTAGTTGTTCAGGCGGTCGGCGACCGGCACCCAGGCGATGCCCTGGCGCTGATTCTCGGCCAGCTTCACCACCTGCCCGAGTGCGCCGCGCTGCTGATACAGGGCCTTGAAGAAACCCGGCTGGCAGTCCAGCAGGCTCTCGCTGAGGCTGGCCGCCTGGGCAGTGCCGGCCCACAGGCCAAGGAACACGGCCAACAGCGGTGAGGTGGAAAGGCGGGGCAAGGTGCGCGTCCGTTGCATGGTCTGGAGCATCCTGAGCAGGCGAAAAAAACGCGACTCTACTCCCGCCGGCACCGCCGAGACAAATCCGCCTGCAGGCACCAGGCCTGCATGGCAGAGCGGCGCCGCAGCCGGTTCAGAGGAAAATACTGCCCTTGAGGTACAAGGCGCCGTAGCCGCTGATGATCACCCGCCCGTTGTCCAGCACCTGGCACTGCAACTGGCCCTTGCGCGCCCCGCCCTGTTGCGCCCGCAACTGGCGCTTGCCCAGGCGCGCGGCCCAGCAAGGCGCCAGGGAGGTATGGGCGGAACCGGTGACCGGGTCTTCATTGACCCCGACCCGCGGGCCGAACCAGCGCGAGACGAAATCGAATGCCCGGGACGGCGCCGTCACGGCGATGCCGCGCACATCGAAGGCGGCCAGTGCGGCGAAATCGGGCTTGAGCGCCTCCACCAGAGATTCGTCGTCCACCACCAGCAGGTAATCGTCGGTGCGGTACAGGGCCTCGGCCGCCGGCAACCCCAGGGCTTGCAGCAGGGCCGGAGGAATCGCCACGGCTTCGGGCTGCTTGGCGGGAAAGTCCATGGACAGCAGGCCGCCCTCGCGGCTCACCCGCAACTCGCCGCTGCGGGTGGCAAAGCGCAGCACGTCGCGGCGCTCGCCCAACTGCTCGAACAGCACCCAGGCCGCCGCCAGGGTGGCGTGCCCGCACAGGTCGACCTCCACCGTGGGGGTGAACCAGCGCAGTTCGAAGACTTCGCCCCGGGGCACGAAATAGGCGGTTTCCGACAGGTTGTTCTCCAGGGCGATGCGCTGCAGGACCTCGTCCGGCAACCAGGCATCCAGGGGGCACACCGCCGCCGGGTTGCCACCGAAGACGTGGGAGGTAAAGGCATCCACTTGAAAGATATCGAGCTGCATCGCGGTCATTCCTCGGCGCCTTGGGCGCGGATCTGTTCCAGGTAGTTGTAGATGGTGTAGCGGGTCACCCCCAGGGCCGCGGCGGCCTTTTCGATCCCGCCCTTGACGATGAACACCCCGCGCTCCTGCATCTGGCGCACGGCGTCGAGCTTGTGTTGCTTGCTCATGCGCGCCCCGTTTCCCGGGCAGGCGCCCTGGATGATCTGGGCCAGCAACTGTTCCATGTCGGGGGCTTCGTCGCGGCGCGGCGCAGGCGCGCTGCCCAGGCCCAGCAACTGCCCGAGGCAGGCATGAGCGGCGGCGATACCGCTCAGGTCGCTGTTGCTGCACAGGCTGGCGAAGGGCTGCCCGCTGCTGTCGCGAAAGATCACCGTGGAACTGCGCAGCTCGCGGCCATCGGGGGCCAGGGTCGGGTAGTTCTCCAGCACCAGCGGGGTCGCCGCGGAGCGGTCTTGCAGGGCACGTCGCACCGCGGCAAAACCCAGGTCCTGGCGCGGCCCGACCAGCACCGGGTCGCCTACCCGGCGCCCGGTGACATGACCATTGGCGATGGCGACGATCGAGCACTCGGGACGGTCAAGGTCATGCAGGACAATCTCCACGTGCCGGCCGACCACGCTGCCCAGCATCTGCAAAGTGCTGTGCAGCACCTGCAGCACCAGCTGACGTTCGACAAGCAGGGAAGCGCAAGATCGGTTCATGGGTGACTACCAAGGTGAACGGCCAGGAAAAATATCAACACTTTGTTGAATATTCAACTTCTTGTTCGATTGATCCCGGTCATGCCCGCCCATCATGGCAATTGCATAGCCAAGGGCATTGCTGCAATATTCGCAAATGTAAAACGTTCTCATTAAATATCCCCATTCAAGTGCTCTGCCCCATGACCCCCAACCTGCTTCTCGTGGAAGACGACGCCCGACTGCGCGACGACCTGGACCTGCATTTCCGCCAGCGCGGCTTTACCGTCACCACCTGCACCGACGGCCGCCAGGGGCTGGCCGCGGTGCGCGCCGGCCACTTCGACCTGGTGCTGCTGGACATCATGCTGCCGGGCATGGACGGCCTGGCCCTGCTGGAAACCCTGCGCCAGGAACAGGGCACGCCGGTGATGCTGATGTCGGCCCTGGGCGCCGAGCAGGACCGCATCACCGGCTTTACCCGAGGCGCCGACGACTACCTGCCCAAGCCCTTCAGCCTGGCCGAACTGGACGCCCGCGCCGACGCCCTGCTGCGGCGCATGGCCCGGGTACAACAGCTGCAGGCCACGCGCCAGGACCCGCACCTGAGCTTCGACGACCAGGCCCAGGACGTACTGCACCAGGGCCGCGCAGCGGGCCTGACCGGCTCGGAATACCGGCTGCTGGCGACCCTGCGCGAGCACCCCGGGGAAACCCTGAGCAAGCCGTTTCTCTATCAGCACGTGCTGCACCGCATCTACACGAGGCTCGATCGCGGCCTGGATGTACACGTGTGCAACCTGCGGCGCAAACTCGCCGACCTTGGGGTGCAGCACCTGCAGATCCAGGCGGTGCGCGGCGCGGGCTACATCCTGGTGGAAGCGGAACGCCACTGATGCGCCGTCACCCCCTGCTGTGGAAACTGGCGCTGTTGCAGATCGGCTTCTGCCTGCTGCTGACCTGGATCATCTGGACCTGGGGCCTGTCGGCCGAGCGCAGCACCTATTTTCTCGACCCCGCCGACCGCCAGTACCTGGCCAGCTACGCCCAGCAGGCCGAGCACGCCTGGCGCCAGGGCGGCGTGGCCGCGGTCGATGAGTTCCAGCGACAACTGGCAACCCGGGAAGACACCTGGGTCGCGGTGATCGGCGATCGCCTGCAGAGCCTGGGCAGCACGCCGCTGACCGCCGAGGAAGCCAGCCACCTGACCTTCATGCGCAAGCTCGACTGGCCCATGAGCCGGCGCCTGCAGGACGAGTTGCCCTACGTCAGCATCGAATTCCCCGAGCACCCGGAGCAAGGCCGGCTGGTGCTGCAACTGCCCGAGCGCCTGCTGCCCAGCGGCCTGACGCCCTGGACCCACGTGCTCAGCCATGGCGTGGTGCCGACCCTGCTGGCCGCCCTGCTCGGCCTGTTGCTCTACCGCCACCTGGTGCTGCCGTTGAACCGCCTGCGCGACCGCGCCGATGCCTTGCGCGCCGACGACCTGGAAAGCCAGGGGCTGGACACGCCCCTGGTGAACCGCCACGACGAACTGGGAGAACTGGCCCTGGCCTTCGAGCACATGGCCGAGCGCCTGCGCCAGAGCCTGGCCCAGCAGCGCCTGCTGCTGCGCACGCTGTCCCACGAGCTGCGCACGCCCCTGGCGCGGTTGCGCATCGCCCATGACAGCCGGTTGCCGCCGGAGCAGTTGCGCCAGCGCCTGGACCGGGAAATCGCCGACATGCAGCGCCTGCTGGAAGACACCCTGGACCTGGCCTGGCTCGACACCGAGCGCCCGCAGCTGCCCACCGAAGCAGTGCAGGTGCTGTCGATCTGGGAAGCCCTGCGCCAGGACGCCTGCTTCGAAAGCGCCTGGGACGCCGAGCGCCTGCCCTGCCTGCTGGACGCCGAGTGCCGGGTCCAGGTGCACCTGGACAGCATCGCCCAGGCCCTGGAGAACCTGCTGCGCAATGCCATCCGCTACTCCCCCGCCGGCGGCCGGGTGAGCCTGCGCGGCTGGCGCGAAGGCGCCTATTGGCACCTGTGCCTGGAAGACCAGGGACCAGGGGTTGCCGAACAGGACCTGCAACGCATCTTCCAGCCCTACCAGCGCCTGGACTCGGCCCAGGGCGACGGCTTCGGCCTGGGCCTCGCCATCGCCCGGCGCGCCGTGGAGCTGCATCAGGGGCGGATCTGGGCCAGCAACGGCCACCCCGGGCTGTGCATGCACCTGCTGCTACCCGCCGCCTAGGCCCGGCACAAGCGCGCCCGGCTCCCTGATAGAACCTCGTACCGACCTGGAAGTGTTTAGAAAGTTAATGCGCTTTACTCGCAAATAGCAGTCATTATCATTCGTGATCTTCTGTTTCTGCCTCTGTCCGGAGATCACCGATGTCCATGCGCTCGATGCGTCCTTTCGCCCCCTTCCTGCTGTCCGGCTGCTGCCTGCTCAGCCAGGCCGTGCAGGCCGCCAACGAAGGCTCGACCCAGCCGGTCCTGGAGCTGGAACCCCAGAGCGTCATCGCCACCGCCAAGGAAGAAACCAAGCAGGCACCGGGGGTCTCGGTGATCACCGCCGAGGACATCCAGAAGCGCCCGCCGGCCAACGACCTGTCGCAGATCATCCGCACCATGCCCGGGGTCAACCTCACCGGTAACTCCACCAGCGGCCAGCGCGGCAACAACCGGCAGATCGACATCCGTGGCATGGGCCCGGAAAACACCCTGATCCTGGTGGACGGCAAGCCGGTGGGCAGCCGCAACTCGGTGCGCTACGGCTGGCGCGGCGAGCGTGACAGCCGCGGCGACACCAACTGGGTGCCGGCCGACCAGGTCGAACGCATCGAAGTGATCCGCGGCCCGGCGGCGGCCCGCTACGGCAACGGCGCCGCTGGCGGGGTGATCAACATCATCACCAAGCAGGCCGGCATCCAGACCCACGGCAATGCCACGATCTACAGCTCGTTCCCGACCCACAAGGACGAAGGCGCCACCCAACGCATGAGCTTCGGCCTCAACGGCCCGCTGACCGACAGCTTGAGCTACCGGGTCTACGGCAACGTGGCCAAGACCGATTCCGACGACGCCGACATCAACGCCGGCCATGAATCCCTGCGCACCGGCAACCAGGTCGGCACCCTGCCCGCCGGCCGCGAAGGGGTACGCAACAAGGACCTCAACGGCCTCTTGAGCTGGCACCTGACCCCGGACCAGAGCCTGGACTTCGAAGCCGGCTTCAGCCGCCAGGGCAACATCTACACCGGCGATACCCAGAACACCAACAGCAACAGCACGGTGAAAAACCTGCTGGGCCACGAGACCAACCGCAGCTACCGCGAGACCTATTCGGTGACCCATCGTGGCGAATGGGACTTCGGCAGTTCCATGGCCTACCTGCAATACGAAAAGACCCGCAACACGCGGATCAACGAAGGCCTGGCCGGCGGCACCGAAGGCATCTTCAGCAACAGCGAGTTCTACACCGCGGTGCTGCGCGACCTGACCGCCCATGGCGAGGTCAACCTGCCCCTGCGCGCCGGCTTCGAGCAGACCCTGACCCTGGGCAGCGAATGGTCCCAGCAAAAGCTCGACGACCCCAGCGCCAACACCCAGAGCACCAGCGAAGGCGGCGCCGTGGGCGGCCTGAGCTCAAGCAACCGCAGCACCCAGTCCAGCGCGCAGATCTTCTCGCTGTTCGCTGAAGACAACATCGAACTGCAGCCGGGCACCATGCTCACCCCCGGCCTGCGTTTGGACCACCACAGCATCGTCGGCGACAACTGGAGCCCATCGCTCAACCTGTCCCACGCCCTGAGCGACACCCTGACCCTCAAGGCCGGCATCGCCCGCGCCTACAAAGCGCCGAACCTGTACCAGCTGAACTCCGACTACCTGCTCTACAGCCGCGGCCAGGGTTGCTACGGCCAGAGCACCAGCTGCTACCTGCAGGGCAACGACAAGCTCAAGGCGGAAACCAGCGTCAACAAGGAACTGGGCCTGGAATACAAGGCCGACGGCTGGGTGGCCGGCCTGACCTACTTCCGCAACGACTACAAGAACAAGGTGGAATCCGGCCTGGCCCCGGTGAGCCATGCCAGCGGCGGCAGCGGCGCTTACCGCAACTCGGCGATCTACCAGTGGGAAAACGTGCCCAAGGCCCTGGTGGAAGGCCTGGAAGGCACCCTGACCATTCCGTTGGCCAGCCAGCTGACCTGGAACAACAACTTCACCTACATGCTGCAATCGAAGAACAAGGAAACCGGCGACTACCTCTCGGTGACCCCGCGCTACACCCTCAACTCGATGCTCGACTGGCAGGCCACCCAGGACCTGTCGCTGCAGGCGACCGTGGCCTGGTACGGCCAGCAGACGCCGAAGAAATACGACTACCACGGCGACCGCGTCACCGGCAGCGCCACCCAGCAACTGGCGCCGTACGCCATTGCCGGGGTCAGCGGCACCTACGCCCTGACCCGCAACCTGAGCCTGACCGCCGGGGTCGACAACCTGTTCGACAAACGCCTGTTCCGTGAAGGCAATGCCCAGGGCGTGAACAATATTGCCGGGGCCGGCGCCGCCACCTACAACGAACCCGGGCGCACCCTATACACCAGCCTGACCGCTTCGTTCTGAGCCATTACCAAGAGCCATCACCAAGAGCCTGCCGAGAACGCCTGATGAGAACTTTTTTCCTGCCCCTGGCCCTGGCCTGGGGCCTTGCGGGAGCGGCCCTGGCCGCCCCCGCCCCGGACCAGCCCATGGACCGCAGCCTGCTGCAACGCCAGGACCTGCCCTACCGCTTCACTAGCCTGCAACTGGATTCCGCCGACGGCCAGCGGCACTACCAACTGTGGATCGGCAAGCCGTTGCAGGCGCCGCCGCCACAGGGCTACCCGGTGCTGTGGATGCTCGATGGCAACGCCGCCATCGGCGCCCTCGACCCCGAGCAGCTCAAGCGCCTGGACCAGGGCCAGGCGCCGCTGCTGGTGGCAGTGGGTTACCAGACCCCGCTGCGTATCGAGCGCAACGCCCGCACCTATGACTACACCCCGCAGCAACCGGGCCAGGCGCAGCAGCAAGACCCGCTGACCGGGCAACCCAGCGGCGGCGCGCAAGCCTTCCTGCAACTGCTGCGCGAGCGCATGCGCCCGGCCGTGGCGGCCCAGGCACCGATAGATACCGCGCAACAGACCCTGTGGGGCCACTCCTATGGCGGCCTGCTGGTGCTGCAGGCGCTGTTCAGCCAGCCCCAGGCGTTTCGCCACTACGCCGCCGCGAGCCCTTCGCTGTGGTGGGGCGACGGCCTGATCCTGCCCCAGGCCCAGGGCCTGGCCGAGCGCCTGCAGGGCCATCATGCGCAATTGCTGCTGATGCGTGGCGACGCCGAGCCGGGCAACCCGCGCCAGCCAGCAGGGCCCGAGGCCGACCAGCGCGCCCGCCAGTTGCAGGCGCAACTGGCCCAGTTGCCGGGGTTGGCCCTGGACTACCACAGTTTTGAAAAACTCAGCCATGGCCAAACCCTGGCGGCCTCGTTGCACTACGTGCTGGAGCGGCTCTACCTATCGGCGGCCAAGGACTGAAAACCCTGCGCCCGGGTGCAAGGCCCGGGCCGCGAGTTCCAGCGCAAGAGACAGGGTGCAAGCCTTGGGGCGGCGGGCTAATCTGCCGCTCGCCCCGCCACTTGTTCCGGATCGCCAATGCCCACCTGCCCTGCCACTCGTTTTCTTGCCGCACTGGATGCCGACTGGGCCGCGCTGATCGCCGCCGTCGGCCCCTGCCTGCACCAGCCCCGCCCGGAGCGCGAGCCTTATCAGGCGCTGGTGCGCGCGGTGGCCTACCAGCAACTGCATGCACGCGCGGGCGACGCGATACTCGGCCGCCTGCGCGCTTTGTTTCCCGGGCAGGACTTCCCCACGCCCGGGCAACTGGCCGCTGCCAGCCTGGAGAGCTTGCGCGGCTGCGGCTTTTCCGCACGCAAGGTAGCGACCCTGCAGGGCATCGCCCAGGCCACCCTGGACGGCCGCGTCCCCGATGCCGCCAGCGCCCGTGGCCTGGATGACGAACAGTTGATAGAGCGCCTGATCCAGCTGCCTGGCATTGGCCGCTGGACCGTGGAGATGCTGCTGATCTACAGCCTTGAGCGCGAGGACATACTGCCCGTGGACGACTTTGGCGTACGCGAAGGTTATCGCCGCCTGAAAGACCTGGAGAAACAGCCCAGCCCCCGGCAGCTGCGCCAGATCGGCCAGGCCTGGAGCCCCTGGCGCACCACTGCTGCCTGGTACCTGTGGCGCGTGCCGACGGCCTGAACACCGCGCACTTGACCCGGTGCGGACTGGCCGCTGCGCGGTTCGCCGGCAAGCCGGCTCCTACGGGGTTATGCGCGCCTGTAGGAGCTGGCTTGCCAGCGATGGGGGCGCTACATGCCCAGCCAGTTGGGCAAGGCCAGGGAGATCAGCGGCACGTAGGTCACCAGGATCAGGAACAGCAGCAGGATCATCAGCCACGGCATCGCCGCGCGGATGGTCTGGCCCAGGGTCAGGCCGGTCACCGCCGAGGTCACGAACAGGTTCAGGCCCACCGGCGGATGCACCAGGCCAATCTCCATGTTGACCACCATGACGATGCCCAGGTGAATCGGGTCGATCCCCAGCTTCATGGCAATCGGGAAGAAGATCGGCGCCAGGATCAGCACGATCGCCGAGGGCTCCATGAAGCTGCCCGCCACCAGCAGCACCACGTTGACCATCAGCAGGAAACCGATCGGCGTCAGGCCTTCGGAAATCACCCAGGCGGTGATTTCCTGGGGGATCTGTTCGGTGGTCAGCACATGAGCGAAGAGCATGGCGTTGGCGATGATGAACATCAGCATGATCGACAGCCGGCCCGACTCCAGCAGCACCTTGGGGCAGTCCCGCAGCTTCATGTCGCGGTACACGAACAGGGCGACGAAGGCCGAGTACACCGCCGCCACCGCCGCCGCCTCAGTGGGCGTGAACATGCCGCTGTAGATGCCGCCAAGGATGATCACCAGCAACAACAGGCCCCAGAACGCCCGGCGCGCAGCACTCAGCCACTGGGCAAAGGTGGCCCGTGGCTGGGCCGGCAGCTTTTTCACCCGGGCCACGATGTAGATCGCCACCATCAGCAGCAGGCCCAGCAGCAAGCCGGGCAACACGCCGGCCATGAACAGCTTGCCCACCGAAGTCTCGGTGGCCGCCGAGTACACCACCATGACGATCGACGGCGGAATCAGGATGCCCAGGGTCCCGGCGTTGCAGATGATCCCGGCGCCGAACTCCTTGGGATAGCCGGAGCGCACCATGCCCGCCACGGCAATCGAGCCTACCGCCGCCACGGTGGCCGGCGAGGAACCGGACAGCGCGGCGAACAGCATGCAGGCCAGCACCGCGGCAATTGCCAGGCCGCCACGGATGTGGCCGACACAGGCGTTGGCGAAGTCGATCAGGCGCTGGGCCACGCCGCCGGTGGTCATGAAGGCCCCGGACAAGAGGAAGAACGGAATCGCCAGGAAGGTGTAGGCGTCGGAGGTCTCGAACAGCTTGATCGCCAGGGAGCTCAGGGAGTCCTGGCTGAACATCAGGATCGACACCGCCCCCGACAGGCCCAGGGCAATGGCGATGGGCACGCCGAGGAACATGAACACGAACAGCAGCAGAAACAGACAGAGCACGGCCATCAGTGACGCTCCTCATGGCTGCCCGCCAGCTTGCTGGCCTCGCCCGCCTCGTCGGCCAGGCCCAGGCCGAACTGCCGTCGGGTGAAGATGCGGTAGAAGATTTCCAGGTAGCGGATCAGCACCAGGGCGAAGCCGATGGGCACGATCACCACGATATGGCTGACCCGGACGCCGAAGCGGTCCAGGTCTTCGGCGCCGATATGGGCGGCCATGATCGCGCTCAGCCACTTGAAGCTGGCGACCATGAACAGCCCGGCGTACACCAGGCAGCACAGGCAGGCGAGCAGCGCCAGGTAGCGCTGCACCGGGCGCGGGGTCAGGCGCACCAGGGCGTCCACCCCCAGGTGCCCGGCGGTGCGCACGCCATAGGAGATGCCGAAGAAGATCAGCCAGCCGAACATCGCCTTGGTCAGGGCCACGCTCCAGGTCATGTCCTGGGCCAGGCCCATGGTGGCGTCGCCCAGAGCGTTGAAGAAGGCGCTGCTGGCGGCCCATTTGTCGGCCAGGGCGAAGAACAGGGTGTAGATGTTGTTGAGCATCACGTAGACGAAGGTCACCAGGGTCATGGTCGCCAGCAGCAGGGCAATCAGGCCCTCCTCCAGGTGCTCCCAGATACGTCTCAGGGACTGCATAGAGATACCTCGCGAAACGGGCAGTGGCCGTCCGCCGCGGACGGCCGGGAGGGCGTATCAGTGGCGCTGGTTGGCGGCGTCGGCGGCCTTGATCAGGTCGGCGCCGATCTCGTCCTCGAACTTGCTCCACACCGGGCGCATGGTGTCGCGCCAGGCCTGGCGCTGCTCGGGGGTCAGTTCGATGATTTCGCTGGTCCTGGCCTCGACGATCTTCTGCCGGGCGCTCTGGTTCAGGGCCTCGGCCTGTTTGTTCACCTCCACCGAGACCTCGGCCATGATGGCTTCCAGCTCGCCGCGCACGTCCGCCGGCAGGCCGTTCCAGAAGCTCGCGTTGGTGATCACCATGTAGTCGATCAGGCCGTGGTTGGACTCGGTGAAGTACTTCTGCACCTCATTGACCTTCTGGCTTTCATAGTTCGACCAGGTGTTCTCGGTGCCGTTGACGGTGCCGGTCTGCAGGCCCTGGTAGACCTCGGCGAAACTCATCTTGCGCGGGTTGGCGCGCATCGCCTTGAACTGCTCTTCGAGCACGCTGGAGGCCTGCACCCGGAACTTCAGGCCACGGGCGTCCTTGGGTTCGTGCAGGGGCTTGTTGGCCGACAACTGCTTCAGGCCGTTGTGCCAGTAGGCCAGGCCGAGAATGCCCTTGCCCTGCATCGAGGTCAGCAACTGCTTGCCCTCGGCGGCCTGGAAGCGGTCCACCGCCGCCAGGTCGTCGAACAGGAACGGCAGGTCGTAGATCTGGATCTTTTTCGTGTACTGCTCGAATTTGGCCAGGGACGGCGCCAGCATCTGCACATCCCCCAGCAGCAGCGCCTCCATTTCCTTGCCATCGCCGAACAGCGACGAGTTGGGGTAGACCTCGACCTTGACCCGCCCCGGCAGGCGCTCCTCGGCGAGCTTCTTGAACAGCAGCGCGCCCTGGCCCTTGGGGGTGTTCTCGGCCACCACGTGGGCGAACTTGATGATGATCGGGTTGCCGGTGGATTCGGCGGCCTGGGCCACCCCGGCAGCGAGCAATGCGGCGGCACAGAACAGCGCTCTTGAGAGCTTGAACATGGACTTCACCTTTTTATTGTTGTGATTGAGGGAAGAGTGCCTAAGGCATGGCGTATAGAGAATTTCGAATTTTTGATACCCGCGTTCACCCCCGCCGAACGCTCCGCCCCATGTAGGAACCGGCTTGCCGGCGAAAGGCCCCCGAGCCCTGCGCCGCTCCTGCCAGCGCCTTCGCTGGCAAGCCAGCTCCTACAACGGGCAGTGCCTGCGCAATCGGCGCCGCCCACCTCCCCGTAGGAGCCGGCTTGCCGGCGAAAGGCCCCCCGAGCCCTGCGCCGCCCCCGCCAGCGCCTGCAAGGGGCAATTGAACCGCGGGCGCGTAACCCCTAAAGTCACGCCTCCCGATATCACTCTGAGATCGTCGATGACCGCCCTTCGCTTGACCACCCTGCATACCACCCAAGCGGTGCTGGACGCCTTCCGTGACAGCGACGTACCCGCCCAGGTGCTGCTGGAGGGCAGCGGCATCCAGCTGGCGGACCTGGAGCTGCCCAACAGCCTGATCAATATCAGCCAGGAAATGCGCGTGTTCAGCAACGCCGTGCAGTTTCGCCAGGACCTGGGGCTGGTGCTGGGGCGCAACCTGCACATTTCCGCCTACGGCATGTTCGGCCTGACCCTGCTGACCAGCGCCACTCTGCGCGAAGGCTGGTCCCTGGCGCTGCGCTACCCCTTGCTGCTGGGCACCTTCTTCCGCCTCGACCTTGAGGTCCGCGACGGCCTGGCCTGGCTCACCGCCGACCAGTACAGCGAAAGCGAACTTGAGGTGTTCAACACCGATTTCTGCATGTCGTCCTACCGGGTCACCTGCCAGGACCTGCTGGGTTGCTCCCTGCCCCTGCGCCAGGTGCAACTGATGCATGGCCCCCAGCCCTATATGGACAGCTACGAGCAGGCCTTCAATTGCCCGGTGCAGTTCAATGCCGGGCTCAATGCCATCGGTTTCGACCTGGAGTGGCTGGACCGGCGCCTGCCCCTGGCGGACCTGGTGACCCAGAACGACATGCTGCAACGCTGCATCCGCCTCAACGAGGAGCTCAGCGCGCGGCCGACCTGGATCGACCAGGTGCGGCGCATCCTCAATGAACAGCTGCACGCGGTGCCGGATTTCGACAGCCTGGCGCGCCAGGTGCACTGCTCCCCCAGCACCCTGCGCCGGCGCCTGCGAGCCCAGGACACCAGCTATCAGCAGTTGCTGGACGAGTTGCGCTACGCCCGCGCCCAGCAGTTGCTGGGCCAGCACAGCCTGCCCATCTACCGCATCGCCGAAGCCCTGGGCTTCAAGGAAACCGCAAGTTTCCGCCACGCCTTCCAACGCTGGAGCGGCGTCGCTCCCGGGCGCTTCCGCCAGCTGGCCGGCCAGCTCGGGCCGCTCTCGGACTGCGCCGAAGATTGACGCTAAATATCCCCTATTGACCGTTGCAAGCATTCTCTCTGCGACCTATCCGACGAAAAATGTCCGCCTCGGATGGTTCCGCTCATTTCGGACATGGAGTTGTCATATGAAATCGTTGCACACCGCCCTCTCCCGCCTCGCCACGGCCTGCACCCTCGGTGCCCTGGCCCTGGCCGTCTCTGTCACCGCCCAGGCCGCCCCCGAGCGCACGGTGAACATCTTCAACTGGTCGGAGTACATCGCTCCCAACACCATCAAGGATTTCCAGGCCCAGAGCGGGATCAAGGTCAAGTACGACATCTTCGAAAGCAACGAAGTGCTCGAAGCCAAGCTGCTGACCGGCAACAGCGGCTATGACGTGGTGGTGCCCTCCAGCGGTTTCGTCAGCAAGCAGATCAGCGCCGGCGCCTTCCAGCCCCTGGACCGCGGGCAGTTGCCGAACTGGAAGAACCTCGACCCGGCCGTGATGAAGCTGCTGGAGCAGAGCGACCCGGGCAACCGCTACGTGATCCCCTACATGTGGGGCACCAACCTGATCGGCTACAACCGCGACAAGGTCCAGGAGCTGCTGGGCAGCGACGCGCCGGTCAACAGCTGGGACCTGGTGTTCAAGGAAGAGAACCTGAAGAAGCTCAGCCAGTGCGGCGTGACCTTCCTCGACTCGCCCACCGAAATGCTGCCCCTGGCCCTGCACTACCTGGGCCTGGACCCCAACAGCCAGAACCCCGAGGACTACCGCAAGGCCGAGGCCATGCTGCTCAAGCTGCGTCCCTACGTGCGCTACTTCCATAGCGCCAAGTGGATGGGCGATATCGCCAACGGCAACATCTGTGTGGCCGTGGGCTACTCCGGCGGCTTCCTGCAGGCGGCCAACCGCGCCAACGAAGCCAAGAACGGCGTGCACATCGAAATGCGCATTCCCAAGGAAGGCACCCTGGTGTGGATCGACACCGTGGCCATTCCCGCCGGCGCCAAGCACGTGGACACCGCCCACGCCTTCCTCAATTACCTGATGGAACCCAAGGTCATTGCCTCCATCAGCAACTACGTCGGCTACCCCAACGGCGTGACCGATTCCAAGCCGTTCATCCAGCAGTCGCTGCTGGACAACCCGGACCTGTTCCCCAGCGCCGAGACCATGACCCGCCTCTACCCCCTGGCCCCGCTGCCGGCCAAGGCCGAGCGCACCCGGACCCGGACCTGGGTCAAGGTCACCAGTGGCCGCTGAGTCATTCACTGCGAAGGCCCGCCAGGACGCCGCCAACGGCGTCCATGCCGCCTTTCCACGCCGTGGCGCAGCCCGCGCCCGGCGTGCTTGAACGAAGAGCCGAATATGTCGTTGCCCACTTCCAGCCAAGCGGCCCTGCCGCACCTGTCGATCGAGGCGCTGCTGCAGGGTTTCGCCACCTTGCAGTTCACCCCGGTGGACGTGCTGCAGGCCGTGCTGGCGCAGATCGAGCGCCACGAGCCACAGCTCAACGCCCTCTGCGAACGCCAGGACCCGGCTGCGCTGCGCGCTGCCCAGGCGTCCACCGCGCGCTGGGCCGCCGGGCAACCCATGGGCCGGCTGGATGGCATTCCGATCCTGGTCAAGGACAACAACGACGTACAGGGCTGGCAGACCCGCAGTGGTTCCCGGGCCCTGGCCAACCGCCCGGCCATGACCCGGGACTCCAGCCTGGTGGCACGCCTGCGTGAAGCCGGGGCGATCTTCATCGCCAAGACCACCCTGCCGGAACTGGGCAGCACGCCCCTGACCGACAGCCCGTTGACCGGCATCACCCGCAACCCGTGGAACCTGGCCCTGCATGCCGGTGGCAGCAGTGGCGGCAGTACTGCGGGGGTCGCAGCCGGTTATGCCCCGGCCGCGACAGGCAACGATGCCGCCGGTTCGATCCGTACCCCGTCGAGCTTTTGCGGCGTGGTCGGGTTCAAGCCCAGCCATGGCCTGGTGTCCGCCTGCCCGAGCATCGACCCGGGCGGCATGGCCGCCGAAGGGCCGATTGCCCGCCACGTGCGCGACATTGCCCTGTTGATGGAGCTCATGGCCGTGCACGAGCCCGGCGAGCCCTTTGCCTGGCCCCATGGGCCCAGGGATTTCCTCAGTACCATCGAGGACGGCGTCGCCGGCCTGCGCATCGCCTTCAGCGCCGACCTGGGCTACGCCGCCCATGTCGACCCGCAGATCGCCGCAGCCTGCCTGAACGCTGCCAGGCTGTTGCAGGAAGCCGGCGCCACCCTGGTCCTGGCCTCGCCGGACATCGGCAACCCGGCGCCGAACTACCTGCGGGCCTGGCCGGTGGAAGTGGCCTGCGCCGTGGCCCAGGAAATACCCGCCGAGGACCGCCATCTGGTGGGGGACTTTCTCCAGCAGGCCCAGGTCCGCGCGCGCCAGCTCAATGCCCTGGACTACGCCTGTGCGGTGGAGGAGCGCCATCAGGTGGCGCACAAGCTTCACGCTTTCCTGGGTGAGTACGACCTGCTGCTGACCCCTGCCGCGGTGGTCGAACCCTTCGCCGTGGAACGCCTGCTGCCGCCGGACTGGCCGGAACAGATCAGCGCCATGTGGCAGCCCACCACCTTCCCGTTCAATTTCAGCCGCCAGCCAGCGTTGAGCCTGCCTTGCGCCCTGAGCGAGGCGGGCCTGCCCATCGGCCTGCAGATCGTCGCCCGCTTCGGCCGCGACGCCCTGGTACTGAGGGCCGCACGGGCCCTGGAAAAACGGCTGCCCGAGGGGGTGTTCCGCCACCCCGCCGGGCTGCGCGACGCCCCCCAGGCGTCACCCGCAAACCGCTAGACCCGCACAGAACACAATGCCGACGCCGGCCACGGCGAAGGCTAACGGACAAGGAGGTGGACCATGGATTCTTCAAGCAGTTGGTATCAAGACACCCAATTCGACCACGACATCTACGTGATGATCATTCGTGAACCGAGCTCTCCCAGCCTTGATCCCCATCAGTCCGGTTCCAGCTACAGCTACGTCGGCCGCCTCACCGGCCACGGCCAGCACCCGTGCTTTTCCGTGCACTTCGCCTGCCCGCCCTACGGCAACGACTACGCCAGCACTGAAGCCGCGCTGCAGGCCGGCCTGGCCCATGGCCGGGCGCTGATCGAGCACTGGCGCACCCGTGGGCGCAAGCCACCGGCACGCACCGCCGAAGTGGCGCTGTCCAGCTACAGCAACTGACGCACCAAGGCCCCTGCTGGCAGGAAGGCAGCGGCTGTCGTAGGCTGCCCTGCCGCCCGTCCATGCGCCATCACCTGGAGTGTCGATCCATGCCCTATATCAACCTGCAGATCACCAAGGGCGCCACGCGCCAGCAGAAGGCCCAACTGGTCAAGGAATTCACCGAATCCCTGGTGCGGGTACTGGGCAAGAAGCCCGAGCATACCCACATCGTGATCCAGGAAATCGACGGCAGCGATTGGGGGTTTGCCGGCGAGCTCAGCGACGACGACCAAGCCTGAGCCGCTGCTGGGCGCAGGTATCACGAACTCAGTCGCGCGCCAGTGAGTTCAGGTAGTCCGTGGCCTGGCGGTACTTCTCCAGGCGCCGCAGGTCTTCGGCACCCGGTTCGGGGATGCGCGACAGGTCGCTGTTTTCCGCCAGATCCGCCAGCTTCACTTGCCGCGCCAGGGGGTTCGTGCCTGCGCGGCGAATGAACGCCGGGTAGTCCTCGCCTGCAACCTTGGTCAGCGCCAGCAGCGCCGCCAGCACCTCTTCGCCGAAGCCCTCGCCCCGCAATTGCTCCGGGGTGATGGGGCAGTCTTCCAGGACATCGTGCAGCACCGCGACAATCCGCGCCTCGGGGTGTGTCAGGCGCAGCATCACGCGCAAGGGATGCAGGATGTAGGGCGCGCCGCCCTTGTCGACTTGCCCGGCATGGGCCTGGGCGGCCAGCGCGATGGCCCGCTCCAGGCTGCTCATCGGACGCTACCGCAGGTGTATGGGGCTGAGCCGTGCATGGTGCCATCTCGATAAAAAGACCGCGCCATTCTACCTGCGCCGCGGCCCGGGCGCAGGGTCAGGCCATCGCCAGCAAGCGCTGGGCCCGCAGCAGCACCGGGGCATCGACCATCTGCCCATCCACCTGGTAGGCCCCGGCACCCTCGCGCCCGCCTTCCACCACCCGTTGGGCCCAGGCCAATTCCTCGGCGCTGGGCGCCAGGGCCTGGTGGATCACCGGCACCTGGGCCGGGTGGATGCACAGCGCACCGGCAAAGCCCATGGCGTAGGCGTGGCGGACCGAGGCGGCCAGGCCCTGGCTGTCGGCAATGCCGGGAAACACCCCGTCCAGCGGCGCCTGCAGCCCCGCCGCCCGGGAGTGCAGGATCAGCGCCAGTCGCGCCTGGTCCAGGGCGAACTGGGCCGCCGCCGAGCCGCTGCTGAGGTTGAGGTCCAGGGCCAGGTCCAGGCCGCCGAACGACAGGCGCTGGACCCCGGGGGCGCTGGCGATCTCGCCCAGGGCCAGCAAGCCCCGGGCACTTTCGATGATCGGCCAGACCAGGCGGCCGCTGGCGGCCACCCGCGCCACTTGGGCTGCGCTCTCGACTTTCGGCAGGAGAATGCCCACCACACCGGCATGGGCCTGGCAGAACGCCAGGTCGGCCAGGTGCTGGGGGTGCTCGGGTGCGTTGATTCGTACCCAGGCCCGCACCTGGGGCTGCGCCAGCAGGAAGCGCCCCAGGTGCTCTCGCGCCTGCACCTTGAGGGGTTCCTCGACGGCGTCCTCGAAATCGACGATCACCGCATCGGCGCCACAGGCCAGGGCCTTGGCGAAACGCTCGGGGCGGCTGCCGGGGACGAACAGCGCGGAGCGGACAATGGGATTGGACATGTTCGGATCCTTGTTATTGGAAGACCAATGGCGGCCAGGCTTGCTGCCCGGCCCCTACGGCAAGAGCCTGGTGTTGCCCTGCCCTCCGTAGGAGCCGGCTTGCCGGCGAAGGCGATCTCAGGGGCCCCTTCGCTGGCAAGCCAGTTCCTACGCTAAGAGCCTGGTGTGTCCTGCCCTCCGTAGGAGCCGGCTTGCCGGCGAAGGCGATCTCGCGGCCTCTACGCTGGCAAGCCGGCTCCTACGGCGAGGTTGGGGTTCAGATGACTCCACGGGCCTGCAGTTGCTCGATGCCTTGCGGGCTCAGGCCCAGCTCGGCGAGTATCGCTGCGCTGTGCTGGCCCAGCGCCGGGACTGCGTCCATGCGCGGCGCATAGGCGCTGTTGCGCGCCGGTGGCAACAGCGCCGGCAGGCGGCCCGCCGGGCTGTCCACCTGGCGCCAGGCGTCCCGGGCCGCCAGTTGCGGGTGCTGCCACACGCCCTGCATGTCGTTGACCCGGGCGTTGGCGATCTGCGCCTGCTCCAGCCGTTCGATCACCTGGGCGACGCTGAGCCGGGCAAAGCGCTCGACGATGATCTGGCGCAGCGCCTCGCGGTTGGCCGAACGCTTGAAGTTGGCGCCAAAGCGCTCGTCCGTGGCCAGTTCGGGCAGCTCCAGCACCTTGTCGCAGAAGGCCGCCCATTCCCGTTCGTTCTGCAGGCCGAGCATCACCGTGCCGCCGTCACCCGCGGGAAACGGCCCGTAGGGGTAGATGGTGGAATGGGCCGCGCCGGCCCGGGGTGGCGGTTCGGCGCCTTCGAAGGCGTAGTACAGGGGGTAGCCCATCCACTCCACCAGGCTTTCCAGCATGCTGATGTCGATACGGCTGCCCAGGCCGGTGCGCCCACGCAGCAGCAAGGCCGAAAGAATGCCGCTGTAGGCGTACATGCCGGCGGCAATGTCGGCGATCGAGCAACCGGCCTTGGCCATCTGCTCCGGTTCGGGGCCGCCGGTCACCGATACAAAGCCGCCTTCGCTCTGGATCAGCAGGTCGTAGGCCTTTTTCCGCTCATAGGGGCCGCCTTCGCCGTAGCCGGAAATATCGCAGACGATCAGCCGTGGAAAGCGCTCATGCAGCGCCTCGAACGACAGCCCCATGCGCGCCGCCGCCCCCGGTGCCAGGTTCTGCACCAGCACGTCGGCCCCGGCCAGCAGGCTGTCCAGCAGGCCCTCGGCTTCGGGCTGCTTGAGGTCCAGGCTCAGGCTTTCCTTGGAGCGGTTGGTCCACACGAAGTGCGAGGCCAGGCCCTTGACCCGCTGGTCGTAGCCCCGGGCGAAATCGCCGCTGCCGGGGCGCTCGACCTTGATCACCCGGGCGCCCAGGTCCGCCAACTGGCGGGTGCAGAACGGCGCGGCAATGGCGTGCTCCAGGCTGACCACGGTGATGCCGTCCAGGGGCCGTGGCTGTGCTGTGTTGTCAATCATGTTCGGTCCTCGCCCTGTTCGATGTCGGGCATTCAGAGCAGTGAGTTGAGGTCGGCAGCGTCCCGCAGGGCCCAGACCCGGCGGATCAAGGCATTGCCCTGCTCCGGGGTGCGGGCGCCGGAGAACTGCAGCAGGCGCTGGAACTTGTCTTCCAGCTCGGCCCGGGACAGGCCATTGCCCGGGTCACCCTTGGGCTCATCGATGGCGCCGTGCAGGGTGCGGCCGTCCACGCACTGCACCTCGACCCGGCCCAGCCAGCGCGCTGGATAGGCCGCATCGACTTCAGGGTCCAGCTGCATGCCGACCTTGTCGCGAAACGCCGCGACCCGGGGGTCGTTCAGCCCATGGCGCTGGAACTCCGGCAACCCGGCCTTGCCGTGCACGGCGATCAGGCCGAGCACGGTGCCCATGGAGAACTTGGCCTGGTGCACGGTCTGCGGCACCTGGACCCGGCCCAGCACATCGATGGCGCCCTGGTGCACCCGGGTCAGCACCCGGGCAATCTGCCCGTGCTCCAGGCCTTCGCGCTGCATCACCTCAAGCAAGGCATCGGCGGCGGGATGGGTGTGGCGGCACGAGGCGTGGAACTTGAACGAGGTTTCCAGCAGCGCCCAGCGGCTGCCCAGGCGGGCACTGAGCAGTGCCGGTTCGGCATCCCGGGACATGCCGGCGGCCATGCCCTGCTCGCCTTCGAGGATATTGCGCGCACCGCTCAGGCCGTCCCGGGTCAGGTAGGCAGCCAAAAGGCCATCGGCCGCGGCCTTGGCGGTGTGCAATTGCTTGGAGTCGGCGGCGTCGCGCAGAAACTCCCAGAGCCCGGCGGCCTGGGTCCCGGCGCTGCCCAGCAGGTTGATGAACTGCTCGCTGTCGAATTCCATCAGCTTGCCCACCGCCACCGCAGCGGCCAGGGTGCCGACGGTGGCCGTGGTGTGGAAGATCCGGTAGTGGGAACGGCCCATGAATTCGCCGATGCGGATCCCCGCCTCATAACCGGCCACCGCCGCCAGCAGCAGCTCGCGGCCGGACTTGCCCAGGTCCTGGGCCGCCGCCAGCGCCGCCGGAAACACCACGGTGGCCGGGTGCAGTACGGAGCTGTTGTGCAGGTCGTCCTGCTCCACCAGGTGCGACGAGGCAGCGTTGACCAGGGCGGCGAAATACGCCGAGCTGCCGGCCCCATTGACCAGGATGCGCGCCGGGCCACTGGCCGGGCCCATGTGCCGGGCATAGGCCTCGAACAAGGGGATCGGGTGCGCGCCCTGGGCCGCCAGGGCCGAGCCCAGCCAGTCGAGGAACAGCTCTTGGGTGCGCAGCAGGACGTTTTCCGGCAGGTCGGCGTAGCGCAGGCCGGCAAGGAACCCGGCCAGATCGTGGGTATGGCTCATGGGGGCTCCTTAGAAGCTGCGGGGCAGCTCCAGCAAATGCTCGGCGACGTAGGACAGGATCAGGTTGGTGGAGATCGGCGCCACCTGGTACAGCCGGGTCTCGCGGAATTTGCGCTCGACGTCGTACTCGCAGGCAAAGCCGAAGCCGCCGTGGGTCTGCAGGCAGGCGTTGGCCGCCTCCCAGGAAGCCTTGGCCGCCAGGTACTTGGCCATGTTGGCGCTGGCCCCGGCGTTGTGCCCGCTGTCGTATTCCTCGCAGGCGCGCCAGCGCATCAGGTCGGCGGCCTCGATCTCGATATGGGCCTCGGCAATCGGGAACTGCACGCCCTGGTTCTGGCCGATGGGCCGGCCGAACACCACCCGGTCGCGGGCATAGGCGCTGGCCTTGTCGATGAACCAGCGGCCATCGCCGATGCATTCGGCGGCGATCAGCGTGCGCTCGGCGTTGAGGCCGTCGAGGATGTACTTGAAGCCCTTGCCCTCCTCGCCGATCAGGCTGTCGGCGGGCAGCTCCAGGTTGTCGAAGAACAGCTCGTTGGTCTCGTGGTTGACCATGTTGGCAATGGGCTGCACGGTCAGGCCGTTGCCGATGGCCTGGCGCAGGTCCACCAGGAAGATCGACATGCCTTCGGACTTCTTGCGCACCTCGGCCAGTGGCGTGGTGCGGGCCAGCAGGATCATCAGGTCGGAATGCTGAATGCGCGAGATCCACACCTTCTGCCCGTTGATCACGTACTTGTCGCCGCGGCGGATGGCAGTGGTCTTGATCTTGGTGGTGTCGGTGCCGGTGGTGGGCTCGGTGACGCCCATCGATTGCAGGCGCAGTTCGCCGCTGGCGAGCTTGGGCAGGTAGTAGCGCTTCTGCGCCTGGCTGCCGTGGCGCAGCAGGGTGAACATGTTGTACATCTGCCCGTGCACGGTGCCGGAGTTGCCGCCGCAGCGGTTCACCTCTTCGAGGATCACCGAGGCTTCGGCCAGCCCCAGGCCGGAGCCGCCGTACTCGGCAGGGATCATCGCCGCCAGCCAGCCGGCCTCGGTCAGGGCCTTGACGAAGGCTTCCGGGAAGCCCTTGCGCTCATCGATGCCGCGCCAGTAGGCGGCGTCGAATTCGGCGCACAGAGCACGCACGCCTTCACGGATGGCATTGAGTTCTTCAGTGTCATGGGGGGTCATCAATCGGCACTCCGCCTTTGCTTATTGTTGGAATTCAGTCGAACTGCACTTCGCCGCGCTGGGCCAGCCCGGAGCCGTCGCCGGCCCACAGTTCGGCGTGGCCAGGGGCGCTGATGCGCCCGCCGACCTCGAAAGGCTGCGGGGCAATCAAGGGCCGCAGGCCGCGGTAGGCGAAATGGCGCAGGCGCGCCTCGGGGTGGGCCCGGCAGAAGGCCCCCAGGCTCAGGGTGGCGATCAGCGGGCCGTGCACCACCAGCCCCGAATAGCCCTCGGTGGCGGTGACGTAGGGATAGTCGTAGTGGATGCGATGGCCGTTGAAGGTCACCGCGCTGTAGCGAAACAGCAGGGTCGGCGTGGGCTCCACCGGCTCGCGCCAGTCGCCTTCGGGCAGCAGCTCGCCACTGCTCATTTTCGGCGGGGACGCTTCGCGGTAGACGATGTCCTGTTCTTCGCGCAGCGCCAGATGGCCGTCCTGAAAATATTCGTGGCACAGGGTGACGAACAGCAGCTTGCCGGTGCGCCCGGCCTTTTCCTCGACCTGGAGGATGGTACTGGTGCAACTGGCCTCGGCGCCGGCCCGCAGCGGCCGGTGAAACGCCAGGCGGCCACCGGCCCACATGCGGTTGCGGTTGGCCGCCGGCGGCAGGAAACCGCCCCGCGCCGGATGCCCGTCGCCGCCCAGGGCCGAGGCCGGCTGTGGCTGCTGGAAGAAACACCAGTGCCACAACGGCGGCAGGGCCTCGCCCGGGGCCGGGGCGGGCTGGCCGAACGTGGCGGCGATGCGGGCCAGCAGGTTATGGCTGAGGTGGTCGTCGATCCGCTGGCTGCGGCCGATCCAGGCGCTGGGGTCGGTGGCACTCATGGTGGCAGGGTCCTGTGGCACGAAGGTGATGGCGGCCATCATGCAAGGGGCTGCCGCGTATGGAGAATTTGCATTTCTATAAACCGGCGTTCGTTTATGCTGAACGCCATTCCCCCCTACCCCTGCCTTCAGGAGCCCGGACATGCATTTCGATCTGGCGGACCTGCGCCTGTTTATCCATATTGCCGAATCCCCCAGCCTGACCCAGGGCGCGCGCCGCGCCTTCCTCTCGCCAGCGGCCGCCAGCGCGCGGATCAAGGCCCTGGAAGGCCAGCTCGAAACCCGCCTGCTGTACCGCGACAGCCGTGGCGTGGAAGTCACCCCCGCCGGCGAACGGCTGCTGCAGCACGCGCGGCTGATCATGCGCCAGGTGGATTACCTGAAAAGCGAATTCACCCAGTACGGCGGTGATTCCTCCGGGCACATCCGCATCTTCGCCAACACCACGGCGGTCACCGAATTCTTGCCGGAAGTGCTGGCGAAATTTCTCTCGGTACGCCCGGGAGTCACGGTGGACCTGCAGGAGCGCCTGTCCCGGGACATCGTTCGCGGTGTGCTGGACGGCACCAGCGACATGGGCATCATCGCCGGCCCGGTGGAAGCCAGCGGCCTGCAGGTGCTGCACTTCAGCACCGACCATCTAGTGCTGATGGTGCCCGTGGGCCACCCGCTGTCGGGGCAGGCTTCGGTGACCCTGGAACAGACCCTGGCCTACCAGCACATCGGCCTGCATGAAGGCAGCACCCTCTTGACCTTCCTGCGCGAGCATGTGGAGCGCCTGGGCAAGCAACTCTCGCTGCGCATCCAGGTGTCGAGCTTCGAAGCGATCTGCCGCATGGTGGAAGCCGGGGTCGGCATCGGCATCATTCCCGAGTCCGCGGCCTTGCGGCACAGCCGCACCATGCAGCTGGTGACGGTGAAGCTGGATGAAAGCTGGGCCGTGCGCGAACGCAGCATCATCGTCCGCGAACTGGAGGCCCTGCCCGGCAGCGTGCGGGCGCTGATCGCGACGCTGATGCCGGCCAGCCAGGAACCTTCTATTGCGGGCAACCCTGGCTGATCCAGGCACTCAGTTCGTCGATCTGGGCCTGAGGCAGAAAGGGGCCGCCGGGGGGCATCTGGCCAAAATCCCCATCCGGCCCCCAGGGGGTGCCCGGGGTACCGCTCAGGGCATAAATCAGGTTGGAATGCGCGCCATCGCCTTTGACCAGGATAGGTACCGCCTGCCCTGTTTCCGGGTTTTGGATACCCGGCACATTACCGGTCACGAACGACTGGTAGGAGGTCTGCCAGAAGGCCCCGTGAGGCGCTCCGGAGATCGGCAGGTTGTTCTGCGCAACGAAGGCATCGAGCAGGTTCTGTACATCCTTGAAGGTGTTGAGTGCCATGACTATTTCCCTGTGCTAGATGGGGTGAACAATTGCAGATAACGCTGGCTGGCCGCTGCCGCCGACTCAGCCCCTGCCGTCTCGGGAGACCGAACGTTGCCGCCTTTGAGGATGAAACTGAAATCGAAGCCGGCCACCTGGGCATTGCCATGGCAACCCATGCAGCCTCCCATGTTTACCCCATGCACAGCGGCGGAACCGGCGGATTGGGCAAACACGTTCGGAGGGGGTGGCGCACCTGCGGCCTGGAAGGAAGTCGGAGCACCGTTAGCAGCAATCCGGCCCCTGAATTGCTGCAGGGTATAGTCCGTTTCAACCATGATATTGGCCTGGTAGTACACCGCGGCAGAGTGGTTGGGATCGGTTTTCGATAGCTGCGTGGTGTCGAACGGCTGGGCCTGGACCGAGACCAGCTTGTAGTACTGCCAGGGCGAATTCTTGACATTCTTGGCCTGGCTATAGCTCTGGATAGCCTGATGCGCCGCCTGATTGACCTGAATCACGTCAGCCGCAATCGGCTCATAGCGCTGGTTGATGCAGATCGGGCCGCCCGCCGGAGTCCCGCCTTTGGCAATCTCGCGCAGATACAGTTGCTTGCCGGGCTTGCAGAAGGCCCCCAGGGCCTTGACTTGAGGGTTGTTGGGGTCGTCCTGGTAACTCAGGCCGGGATTGGTGGGCATGGGGCCCGGCGCTGGATTGATGATGCGGCCGTTCTCATCCTCAAGCGGCTTGCCACTGGGCAGCAGGATGTTGTCGGCCTGTTCGAAGGTCGCGTAGATAAAACTCGGGGCCGTGGGGGTCTTCTGGATGATGTGCAACGCCACCATCGCCCATTGCGCCTCGAAATAGCAGGTGCCCTTGCCCGGTGGTTGCTCGTAGAAGCGCACCGTCTGCCTGTGGAATCGCGAGGGGTCCTCGCCGGGGCCCAGCTGGCGCCAGGCGGACTTGACCTCAATGGTGCCGTTGGGAAAGTTGACCCGCGGTGCGCTGGGGAAAGTCGGAGGTGTCTGCTTGACCGCGTTGAAGAAGTTCCGCGCGGCTTGTGCCAGCGCGGGGTTGGCGTACCAGAACTGGTTGGCGGCGACGTAGGTGTATTGCACCTGATTGGCCTTGGCCAGGAAGCGCACCAGCTGGGGGTTGGAATTGCCTCCGGTGGGAGTCGCCGGAACAACACCGGCATACATCTGGTCGAGGCCGATCTGGGTGCTTTCGTCGAGGTTGATCCAGGCCGGCAGTTTGGGTGCGATCTGGCCAGAGCAGGCAGGCACGGTAAAACTGTAGTCATAGGTTGGCGCAGTGCCATAACCATAACTGGGAGCGCCATCAGGCTTGTAGCCCGGGGGGCCGACGTTGGCACTGCCCTTGCCCGGAAAGATCTCAACCTTGCTTCGGTACGTATGCCACACCAGAGGCACGCCCTGGCTGCCGAAAGGCTGGCGGATATCGGGCACATCGCGCTGCCCGCCCAGGGCCGGCCAGTTGAGAGCGATGAACTCCTGCCAGGCGAAGGCCGCAGCCTGTGCCAACGTTGCCTGGGATGCCCCCCCGGGTATATCGGCGGGTACCTCGGGCGATACGGTTATCGACACCGGGGCGGCGTTCGAAACGCCGCCCAGAAGCGCCAGACCAACACTGATAGCAATGTAGGAAACCTGCCGCTGCAAACGATTCTTGTCTTGTTGATGCTCCATATCCTGACTCCTCCCTTGGCTGTTCGAGAGCGTAGATCAGCGCTCTCACGGCAACGCGCCAGGAAAAAGAACATTAGGCGCTAGCATTAATAGCCAAATGCCTGTACGCCAGCAGCGGTGGCGGCTTGAACGGGTCGTGACCGGTGATCGCCCTGGCCGGCAGCGCAAGCAGAGACATTGATGCCGATCAAGTGCCCGCCTCGCCAGCGGAGTAAACCTGAAGCCAATCAGGGCTGTGTGCGCAGCCCGCCCTTTGGCTCCGCGGAGACTTGACCATGCCCAGCACCGCTCTCGATACCCTCGCCCACCCGCCGTTCCCGGCGCAGCAAGGCCAATACTGGATCGACGCCCTGAACGATGGCAGCCATGTGCTGATCCGCCCGCTGCGGCCCCAGGACCGGGAGCGGGAAAAGGCCTTTATCGAAAACCTCTCCCCGGCCACCCGGCACCAGCGCTTTCTCGGTGAGATCAAGGAAGTGGGCGAGCAACTGCTCAATCAACTGATGGATGTCGGCACGCCGCAGCGGGTGGCTTATGTGGCCCTGGTCCACGACAACGGCGAACTGCGGGAAGTGGGGATCAGCCGCTACGCCCAGGTCGACGAGCAGCCCTCGCATTGCGAGTTCGCCGTGACCATCGCCGATGAGTGGCAAGGCAAGGGCCTCGGCGCGCTATTGATGCAGCACCTGATCGACGAAGCCCGCAACAACGGTTTCCAGCAGATGTACTCGGTGGATTCCGCCGCCAACTACAGCATGCGCCGCCTGGCAAAACAGCTGGGCATGCGCAGCGCCATCGACCCCGATGACGCCACCCAGGTGATCCACAGCCTGGCGCTGTAACGCCAGAGCGCTCCGCGCCTCGGCCCGAGGCGCGGCCGCATTGCCCGCAGAACCGCCCCGCCGCCGATACTGAAGTCAAGCCACAGCCGACAGGTGCTCGTAGAGAATTCTCGAGCCGACGATGATCAGCACCACCCCGCCCAGCACTTCGGCGCGCTGGCCCATCACCGTGCCAATGGCGCGGCCCAGCATCACTCCCAGGGTGACCATGGTCATGGTGGCCAGGCCGATGGCGCTGGCCGCGACCCAGATGTTGACGTTGACGAACGCCAGCCCCACCCCCACCGCCAGGGCATCGATGCTGGTGGCCAAGCCGGTCACCGCCAGCAGCCAGAAGCCGTGCTGGCGCGGTTTTTCTTCCTCGGCCTCAGCCTGCTGGCGGGTGCCGTTGTAGATCATGTGCAGGCCCAGCAACAGCAGCAGGCTGAAGGCGATCCAGTGGTCCCAGTTGGCCACCCATTGAGTCGCGGCCTGGCCGATGAACCAGCCCACCACCGGGGTGATGGCTTCAATGACGCCGAAGATCAGGCCGATGCGCAAAGCTTCCAGCAGGCGCGGCTTGAGCATGGCCGAACCCTTGCCCACCGCGGCGGCGAAGGCATCGGTGGACATGGCGAAGGCGAGAAAGATGATCGAGGCTGGGTTCACGTTGAGTCTTCCGGTCGGGCTTGAGTCCACGACATGCCCACGCGCCCGACTTCAGCGCAGGTATGTCGATGGTCTCACCAACCGAAACGGTGCCCGTACCACGGCAGGTTGCCGAGAATGTTGATACGGGCGCCACCGCAGGGCGCGGTGGCAGGCTACTCCCCAAAGAGGCGCGCAGCTTAGCCGGGCACATGTGAAAATTTCATCAGCACCGCGCCACGACAGCTGCTCGCACAGCGGCTAGCCTGTGCAATCCACCCGTTGATTCGTGGAGGTACCCCATGCAACTCCAGGGCTCCTGCCATTGCGGCGCCGTGCACTTCAGCCTGTCCAGCCGCCATCCCTATCCCTACCAGCGCTGCTACTGCTCGATCTGCCGCAAGACCCAGGGCGGTGGCGGCTACGCCATCAACCTGGGGGGCGATGCGGCCAGCCTCAAGGTACGCGGGCGCAAGCACATCGTCATCTACCATGCCCGGCTCAAGCCCGCCGGTGCCGCCCGGGCCCACAGCAGCAGCGCCGAACGGCACTTCTGCGGGCGCTGCGGCTCCGGGCTGTGGCTGTTCAGCCCGCAATGGCCGGAGCTGATCCACCCTTTTGCCTCGGCCATCGACACCCCGTTGCCGGTGCCGCCGCAACACACCCACCTGATGCTCGACTCCAGGGCGCCCTGGGTCGAGGTCGATGCCGGGGCGCACGACCTGCAGTTCGCCGAATACCCCGAGGAATCGATTGCCCAGTGGCACCAGCGCCTGGGGCTGGAGGCCTGAGCGCAACCGGGGCTTAACAGTCTTTGACAGTTTCCCGACAAAGCTGTCAAAGACTGCCACGCCCCCCTTCCCTAGCATCCGCTGATCCAATTGGCCCTCGGGTGCTGCATGTCCCGCAAACTTCTCGGCCTGCCGCTGGTGGGCCTGCTCTTGAGCAACCTCGGCTGCAACGGCCAGCCTCCAGCGCCGCCGCCCATCGCGCCCGGCGATTACGCCAGCATCATCGGCTACCTGAAGCAGTACATCCCGCAACAGATGGCCGAACATCAGGTGCCCGGGCTATCCATCGCCCTGGTGGACGGCCAGCAACTGATCTGGGCCCGGGGCTTTGGCTTCGCCGACCAGGCTCGGGGCCTGCAAGTGACCGAAAACACCGCGTTTCGCGCCGGTGCCCTGTCGCAATTGCTGACTGCCACGGCGGTGATGCAACTGGTGGAACAAGGGCGCCTGCAACTGGACGCGCCGCTGCAGAACACCCTCAGGGAGTTCTACGTCCGCTCGCGCTTCCACGAGGACCAGAACGCCGCCGACCGGGCCGTGACTCTGCGCCGCCTGCTCAGCCACCAGGGCGGCATTCCCAGCGAGTACCTGCGCGACGCACGCACCCCCAACGCCCTCGACGAACTGCCGGGAAAGCTCAGCGGGCTGTGGCTGAGCAACGCTCCGGGAACCCAGACCGCCTACTCCAACCTCGGTTATGCCCTGCTCGGGGCAGCGGTGGAGCGCAGCAGCGGCGTGGATTTCGAACAGCAGTTGCAGAAGAGCCTGCTGCGCCCACTGGGCATGAGCCAGTCGAGCTTTGTCGGGGACAGCCGCGCCCAGCCCTACCGGGCAAGAGGTTATGAAGACGGTGTCAGCAGCGACGCCCTGGTCCGCGACCTTTCCGCCCAGGGCCTGTGGAGCAGCCCGCGGGACCTGAGCCGCTATGTGCGCATGCTGTTCGCCCAGGGCCGGTACCAGGACCGCCAACTGCTCTCGGCGGCATCCATCGACGAAATGGTGCGCACGCAGAACGCCGGCAACCCGCTGGATTTCGACTGCCAGGTAGGCCTTGGCTGGTTCCTGTCGCCCTGCGGCGAGGAATGGGTCCGGCCAGATATGCGTACCTGGCAGCAAAGCGGTTTCGGCGAGGGCTTTCATGCCCGGATCAGCGTGCTGGCCGAGCAGCAGCTGGCGGTGATCGTGATGAGCAATTCCGACAGCGGCGAGGCCCTGGCCCAGCCCCTGGTGCCCCAGGTACTGCGCATGCTGCTGCAGGCCCACGGCGCCCCGCCACCGCCACCGCAACCGGCCACGGCCCCCCAGGCCCAGCAACGTCAGGTTCCGCAAGCGGCGGATCGCCGGCACCTGGCGGGCTTCTATGCCACCCGCTGGGGTGTGCTGCGGATCCGCGACCAGCACCAGCGCCTGTACGCCGAGCTGGCCGGCGAGCGCTACGAACTGCTGCGGGACGAACAGGGCTGGCTGCGGGTGCGCAAGAAGCGCCTCGGGCTCTGGCCCCAGGACCTGGGCCCGCTGGGGCAACTGCAACTGGACGTGATGCAGGTCCAGGGCCATCGGGTGTTCACCGCCAAGAGCCACGGCCAGTTGCTGGCGGTGGGAGAACGGATCGAGCCGGTGCCCCTGACGGACAACTGGCTGGCCACGGTCGGCACCTACCAGGCTCTGAGCGACGACCCCGGCGAACCGCCCATCAACGGCATGGACATCGCCCTGGAGGACGGCTTCCTGATGATCCGCAGCCTGCAGCAAGGCCGTCCCCTCACCGACTACATCCTCGCCCCGGTGGACAACGCCCACGCGGTGATCGCCGGCAACGGCCCGGGCCTGGGCGACACCGTGCGCCGCCAGGTCAACGGCGTGAACGTCCTGGGCTACTCATTCAAACGCACCTATAACGCCAACCACCTGAGGTTCTGACCCTTCATGAAAACCCTGAAACATTCCGCCACCACCGCCGCCTTGTGGGCCGGCACCCTGGGCCTGAGCACGGTCTGCGGCACGCTGCACGCCGAAGACTGGAAGTACGGCGTGCACGCCGGGGTGGCCAGCGTGCCGCGCTACAGCGGCAGTGACGAACGCGCCCTGGCGCCGATTCTCGGCGGCGAGATCATCAGCCCCTGGGGCGTGTTCCTCAATACCGACCAGGGCCTGGGCTGGGGCAACGAATGGGGCGACCTGTCGTTCAGTACCTGGGTCGGCCCGAGCGAATCGCGGCGCGACAAGAACCACCTGGGCCAGGGCTCCAAGCGCCTCAAGGGCATGGGTGAAATAAAGACCCGGGCGCAGTTCGGCGCGCACCTGGGCTATGACCTGGGGCCGTTCGAACTGGGCGCTACCCTGACCCACGCGGTGAAGAAGAACGATAACCGCGACACCGGCTCGGCCTACAGCGCACTGGAACTGAGCATTGGCAGCAACCTCTACCAGGGCCGCTTCGGCAGCCTGGATGCCAGCCTCAACAGCCTGTTCGGCAACGCCGACTACATGCAGACCTGGTACGGGGTGAGCGACACCCAGGCGGCCCACAGCCGCTTCGGCGCCTACCGGGCCAAGGGTGGACGGGTCAGCAGCGGCGCCGACCTGGCCTGGACCCTGCCCCTCAATGAGCAGACCAAGGTCTCGACCCTGCTGTCGATGAAGTACCTGAGCAAGGAAGCCGGCGACAGCCCGATCGTCGACCGGCGCATGCAGACCAGCATCGCCACTCAACTTGAGTACAGCTTCTAAGAAAGGGAACGCGCGGCCCGTGATCACGGGCCGCGTTGCTGCGCAGGTTCAGGGCTGCGCGCGAACCTCAGTCGAGGTGGGCCCAGGTCATGCGGAACGAGGCACCGCCCCACTCCGAATCCGCCACTTCGACCTTGCCGCCGTGCCATTGCGAGACCCGCCGCACCAGCGCCAGGCCCAGGCCGAAACCGCCGGTACGCCGGTCACGGCTGGCGTCGAGACGGGAAAACGGCTCGAAGATCTTCTCCCGGCCATCCACCGGCACCCCGGGACCATCATCGTTGACCCGCACTTCGTAGCCATGCTCCAGGCGCACCAGGGACACCTCGACCCGGCGGTCGGCGTAGCGGATGGCGTTGCGCAGCAGGTTGATCACTGCCCGGGCCATGAAGCGCGGTTCGATGCGCACGTACTCCACCTGGCAGGAACGGATCAGCAGTTGCACCCCGGCCGCCTCGGCCTCCAGGGCCACGCTGCCGACCACGCTGTCGAGCCAGCTCTGGGCCTGGATGTTTTCCCGGTTGATGGTGGCCGCGCCATGTTCCAGGCTGGCGTAGCTGAGGAGTTCGGAGACCATTTCCTCCAGCTCGCCGAGGTCGGCATACATGTCGGCGATCAACTCGCGGTTTTCATCCGGATCTGGTTGTTGCTGCAACTGGTCCAGCTCGAAGGACAGCCGGGCGATGGGCGTGCGCAGTTCGTGGGACACTGCGTTGGTCAACTCGCGCTGATTGGCGATCAGCCCCTCGATGCGCGCCGCCATGCGGTTGAAGTGCTGGGCCAGGTCGCGGATGTTGGAACGCCGCGACAGGTGCAGCCGGGTGCCCAGGTCGTTGTCGCCAAAACGTTCGGCGGCCAGGCGCAGGCGCTCCAGGTCGCGCCAGTGCGGGCGCACCCAGAAGTACAGGACGATGGCCAGCAGCGCGCCGAGCAAGGCATAGGCGGCGATGTTGTAGAGCAGGGTCAGGGGCGGGTCTTCCGGCAGCTTGATGCTCAACAGTTGCTTGCCACCGTCGATGCTGCCGATGAATTCGGTGAACTCCTCGCGCACCACCAACTGGTTGGAATCCAGCAGGGCCTGTTCGCGCACGCTCAGGTCCAGGTCGTCGGCCTGCACCAGTTTGAGCAGCAGCCCGTAGTGCGGCTTGAGCTGCTCCAGCTGCTGTTGACGCCCGGCCTCGTCGAACGGCCGCAACTGTTCGCTCAGGCTGTAGGCCGGCCCGCGCACCGCATCGCGGTTGTAGGACTCGATCAGGTCGGCGGCCAGGTAGTTGATGAAGATGTGTTGCACCGCGGTCATGGCCCCGGCGAAGCCCAGGGCCAGGAACAGGTAGAGCCCCAGAAACAGACGCAGCATTCAAACCTCCCAGGCGAACGGATTGAACAGGTAGCCCTTGCCCCACACGGTCTTGATGCACACCGGCTCGCGCGGGTTGTCCTTGAGCTTGCCCCGCAGCTTGCTGATGTAGACGTCGACACTGCGGTTGAGGCCGTCGAACTCGATGCCGCGCATGCGGTTGAGGATGTCGTCCCGGGACAGGGTCTTGCCCGGCGCGCTGGCCAGCAGCCAGAGCAGCTCGAATTCCATGGTGGTCAGTTCCACCGGCTCGCCCGCCAGGCGCACCTCGCGGCTGTTGCGGTCGATGCTCAGCACGCCGAATGCCAGGGCCCCGCGCAGGGTGGTGGTTTCCGGCACCTGGCGCCGTTGCAGGGCCCGCAGGCGCGCCAGCAGCACCGCCGGTTTTATAGGCTTGATCACGTAGTCATCGGCGCCGGATTCCAGGCCGAGAATGTGGTCCAGGTCGTCTTCCTTGGCGGTAAGGATGACGATGGGGGTGTCCGCCACGGCGCGGATCTCCCGGCACACGTGCAGGCCGCTCTGGCCGGGCAGCATCAGGTCGAGCACCACCAGTTTCGGTTTGAATTCGAGAAATGCCGCCAGGGCGGTATCGCCGCGGTGGACCGTCAGCACTTCAAAGCCGTGCTGGGACAGAAAATGCGCGATCAGCCCGGCGAGCTTCTCGTCATCTTCCACCAGCAACACCTTGCCAAGACCCAGGTTTTCCATATTTGCCAATCTGTGAACGCACAATTTGTGCGCGCGCATTATAGGGGGCAAGAGGTTAAGGAAAGGATAACGCAAGCCACAAAACCCGGGACTTGCAGCGGTTTTGCGCGATATTTCATTCTTTTAAGAGTTTTTAACAATTTGCCCCTGCTTTTACACAAGGGCAGTCGTTCACCAGGCCGGCACGCCACTGTGAAAACGGAACTCCGGATCCGGCGACTCGATCAGTTCCTGCTCCGCCGCCCGCACCCGGTCGATGACCTGGGCGATGTCCTTGGCGTCGCCATACTGATAGGCCAGCTTCAGGTAGCCCTGGTAGTGCCGGGCCTCGCTTTTGAGCAGGCCGAAGTAGAACTTGCCCAGTTCCTCGTCCAGGTGCGGCACCAGGGCTTCGAAACGCTCGCAGCTGCGGGCCTCGATAAAGGCGCCCACCACCAGGGTGTCCACCAGCTTCACCGGCTCGTGGCTGCGCACCACCTTGCGCAGGCCCGAGGCATAGCGCCCGGCATGCAACTGGCGCAGCTCGACCTTGCGTTTCTTCATCAGGCGCAGGACCTGCTCATGGTGCACCAGCTCTTCCCGGGCCAGGCGCGACATCATGTTGATCAGGTCGACATGGGCGTGGTACTTGGCGATCAGGCTCAAGGCGGTGCTGGCGGCCTTGAACTCGCAGTTCTTGTGGTCGATCAGCAGGGTTTCCTGGTCGGCCAGGGCCGCCTGGACCCAGGCGTCGGGCGTGCGGCAGCCAAGAAAGTCGGGAATTTCAGGAAAGTTCATCGGCGCATTTCCGAACAATCAGCCACCACCGCAAAGCGGCAGGCAGCACTATCAGTGATCGTTAACATGAGGCTCACGGGACAAAAGGCTTCATAGCGAAAGGCCGGCGATTATACCGGCCGGGCCGCAGACCACCAGCGGCCGCGATTGATATGCATCAACATCCGGCCCGGGCGCCAGCAACTATAGTTGTGCACGCTAGGGTCTGTTCCCGTTTGGTGACGAGCCGCGTTGCTGGGCCAAACGGGAACAGACCCTAACCGTTCATCCCTTCCTGGAGATCCCGATCATGCAAAGCATCCGCAGTATCCTGGTGGTCATCGATCCCACGCCCGGCGAAAGCCTTGCCCTCAAGCGCGCCAAGCTGATTGCCGGGGTCACCCAGGCCCACCTGCACCTGCTGGTCTGCGACAGAAAGCACGAGCATTCGGCGCTGCTGAGCGTACTCAAGAGCAGCCTCACCGGCGAAGGCTACAGCGTCACCACCGAGCAGGCCTGGAACGAAAGCCTGCACGAAACCATCATCGATGTGCAGCAGGCCGAGGGCTGCGGCCTGGTGATCAAGCAGCACCTGCCGGACGCCCCGCTGAAGAAAGCCCTGCTGACCCCGGCGGACTGGAAACTGCTGCGCTACTGCCCGACCCCGGTGCTGCTGGTCAAGACCGCCACGCCCTGGGTCGGCGGCGTGGTGATGGCCGCCATCGACGTCGGCAACATGGACGGCGAGCACCGGGCCTTGCACGCCAGTATCGTCGACCACGGCTTCGATATCGCCAGCCTGGCCAAGGCCCAGTTGCATGTGATCAGCGCTCACCCGTCGCCGATGCTGTCGGCCGCCGACCCGGTGTTCCAGCTCAAGGAAACCATCGAGGCGCGCTATCGCGAGCAGTGCAAGGCGTTCCAGGCCGAGTTCGACATCGACGACGCCCACCTGCATATCGAGGAAGGCCCGGCCGATGTGCTGATTCCCCACCTGGCCCACAAGCTTGGCGCCGTGCTGACCATCATCGGCACCGTGGCCCGCACCGGGATTTCCGGGGCACTGATCGGCAACACCGCCGAAGTGGTGCTCGACTCCCTGGACAGCGACGTGCTGGTGCTCAAGCCGGCGGACATCATGGATCACCTGGAAGAGCTGGCGGCCAAGGCTTGAGCCCCCTCCCCGCAACGCCATCGCGTAATCTGCGCCGTCCATGACGGCGCTTTCGCCGACAAGCCAGTCCTACAGAGCCCGATCAACCTCACCCTGTAGGAGCCGGCTTGCCGGCGAAGAGGCCCACAAGCCTTGCACCGCCCTGGCGGCCGTCTTCGCTGGCAAGCCAGCTCCTACAGAGCCCAGGCACATCCCGGAGCCCCACCCCGTAGGAGCCGGCTTGCCGGCGAAGAGGCCTACAAGCCTTGCACCGCCCTGGCGGCCGTCTTCGCTGGCAAGCCAGCTCCTACAGAGCCCGATCAACCTCAGTAAATAGCAAAGCGAAGCACACAGACGAGGGCATCCTTGAGAAAGCCGGGGGCGATGTAGCGCTGGTAGTGGGCTTCGGACAGCAGGAAGAATTCCCGATCAATGGCGTCGCGCAACTCCGGCAGGGCCCAGTCGCGAAACTCAGGCAGCAGCACCATTCCATAGGCATCGAGTTGGTTGATCACTCGCGCGCCGCGGGCAATCAGCTGGTAGGCCCAGCAATACTCGGACTGATGGGGCACGAAGCGGATCTTGCGCTGCTCCAGTTGCTCGCGCAGGCGCACCGGATCGAAGACTTCCAGCTTGGCCGCCATCACCTGCACCAGCAGGTGCTCAAGACGCAGCCAGACCGCGCGTTTTTCCTCCTCGTTGTAACCATTCCAGTTGATCACTTCATGGTGGAAACGCTTGCAGCCACGGCATACCAGATCGCCGTAAACCGTGGAACAGAGGCCGACGCAGGGGGTCTTGATGGTCTGATTGGGCATAGATAGACAACGCACGCAAAAGCAAAACAGTGGGCAATGTTAGCCCTTTGTCTAAGATTGATCACCCCTCAAACTTCAATACAGCAACTTACGTTGAGGCTTTTTTTACCGTAGAATCAGCCAGCCTTTTTAGGCGCCAATGTCCGTTTGAAGCTGTTTTCAAAGCGTCACGAGCACAGTCGTTCCTTCAGAGCGGTGTTGGCGAGGGGTTTTTCCAGCGGGGAAAAACCCAACGCCAACCCTCATCAGCTCCCCGTTCTGCAGGCGTAAAACTTTGAAAGCAGCTTCTGTAAGGAATTGTCGGTAATTCTGGCTAAGTGGCCCACAACGCCACGCAGCGCATGAGTACGGCAATTTCGGGATGAGCGTCCCGGACACCCATTTGGGACCACTGATGAGGGTAATAACTGTGCTTGAAGCCTACCGCAAACATATCGAAGAGCGTGCAGCACTGGGTATCGTTCCCCAGCCGCTTAACGCCGAACAAACTGCAGGCCTGGTCGAGCTGCTGAAGAATCCCCCGGCTGGCGAAGAAGCTTTCCTCGTTGACCTGATCACCAATCGCGTTCCACCAGGAGTCGACGAAGCCGCCTACGTCAAGGCCGGTTTCCTCTCCGCGCTGGCCAAAGGCGAAGCCTCCTCCCCTCTGATCGACAAGAAGCGCGCCGTTGAACTGCTGGGCACCATGCAGGGCGGCTACAACATCGTGACCCTGGTGAACCTGCTGGACGACGCCGAACTGGCGCCAGTGGCCGCCGCTCAACTCAAGCACACCCTGCTGATGTTCGACGCCTTCCACGACGTCGCGGAAAAAGCCAAGAACGGCAACGTTCACGCCCAAGGCGTACTGCAATCCTGGGCCGACGGCGAGTGGTTCAAGAATCGCCCGGTACTGGCCGACAAGATCAGCCTGCGGGTGTTCAAGGTCACCGGCGAAACCAACACCGACGACCTCTCCCCTGCTCCTGATGCCTGGTCCCGCCCGGACATCCCGCTGCACGCCCTGGCCATGCTGAAAATGGCCCGTGACGGCATCGTTCCGGACGAGCAAGGCAAGACCGGCCCGATGAAGCAGATCGAAGAAATGCGCGGTCAAGGCTTCCCGATCGCCTACGTCGGTGACGTGGTCGGTACCGGTTCCTCGCGTAAATCGGCCACCAACTCGGTACTGTGGTTCTTCGGCGACGACGTGCCTTATGTTCCGAACAAGCGTGCCGGCGGCTTCTGCTTCGGCAGCAAGATCGCCCCGATCTTCTACAACACCATGGAAGACGCCGGCGCCCTGCCGATCGAATTCGACGTGTCGAAGATGAACATGGGCGACGTGATCGACCTGTACCCGCACGCAGGCAAAGTCTGCAAGCACGGTACCGACGAAGTCCTGGCCACCTTCGAAATGAAGACCCCGGTCCTGCTCGACGAAGTCCGTGCCGGCGGCCGTATCCCGCTGATCATCGGCCGTGGCCTGACCGAGAAGGCTCGCGCCGAACTGGGCCTGCCTGCGTTCGACCTGTTCAAGAAGCCCGAAGCCCCTGTTGAAAGCACCAAGGGCTTCACCCTGGCGCAGAAGATGGTCGGCAAGGCCTGCGGCCTGGCAGAAGACAAAGGCGTTCGTCCTGGCACCTACTGCGAACCGAAGATGACCACCGTGGGTTCCCAGGACACCACAGGTCCAATGACCCGTGACGAACTGAAAGACCTGGCGTGCCTGGGCTTCTCCGCTGACCTGGTGATGCAGTCCTTCTGCCACACCGCGGCGTATCCGAAGCCGATCGACGTGACCACCCACCACACCCTGCCTGACTTCATCATGACCCGCGGCGGCGTTTCCCTGCGTCCGGGCGACGGCATCATCCACTCGTGGCTGAACCGCATGCTGCTGCCGGACACCGTCGGTACCGGTGGTGACTCCCACACCCGTTTCCCGATGGGCATCTCGTTCCCGGCCGGTTCCGGCCTGGTGGCGTTCGCCGCTGCCACCGGCGTCATGCCGCTGGACATGCCGGAATCGATCCTGGTGCGCTTCAAGGGCAAAATGAAACCTGGCATCACCCTGCGTGACCTGGTCCATGCCATTCCTTACTTCGCCATCCAGAACGGCCTGCTGACCGTCGAGAAGAAAGGCAAGAAAAACGCCTTCTCCGGCCGCATCCTGGAAATCGAAGGCCTGGAAGGCCTGACCCTGGAGCAGGCGTTCGAACTGTCCGACGCCTCGGCCGAACGTTCGGCTGCCGGTTGCACCATCAAGCTGTCGAAAGAGTCGATCACCGAGTACCTGCAGTCCAACATCACCCTGCTGCGCTGGATGATCGGCGAAGGCTACGGTGACGCACGTACCCTGGAACGTCGCGCTCAAGCGATGGAAGCCTGGATCGCCAACCCGCAACTGATGGAAGCCGATGCCGACGCCGAATACGCCGAAATCATCGAAATCGACCTGGCCGACATCAGCGAGCCGGTACTGTGCGCGCCGAACGACCCGGACGACGCCCGTCTGCTGTCCAGCGTTGCTGGCGAGAAGATCGACGAAGTGTTCATCGGTTCGTGCATGACCAACATCGGTCACTTCCGCGCTGCCGGTAAACTGCTGGATCAGGTCAAGGGCCAGCTGCCAACCCGTCTGTGGCTGTCGCCGCCGACCAAGATGGACGCTCACCAACTGACCGAAGAAGGCTACTACGGCATCTACGGCAAGGCCGGCGCACGCATGGAAATGCCGGGCTGCTCGCTGTGCATGGGTAACCAGGCACGCGTCGAGCCGAACAGCACCGTGGTCTCGACCTCGACCCGTAACTTCCCGAACCGTCTGGGCGATGGCGCCAACGTCTACCTGGCTTCGGCCGAGCTGGCGTCGGTGGCTTCGATCCTGGGTCGCCTGCCGACCGTCGAGGAGTACATGGAATACGCTGGCAAGATCGACAGCATGGCGGCCGATATCTACCGCTACCTGTCCTTCGACCAGATCGCGGAGTTCCGTGAAGCGGCTGCCAACGCCAACATCCCGGTGGTGCAAGCCTAAGGCTGTAGCGTTGTAAGAAGGAACGCCGCGTATTCCACGATACGCGGCGTTTTTTTATGCCTGGGAAATAGCCCCGGCCTTCCAGCCCCGCAGGCTCTCCTGCAGCGTGTCGTCGACGCTGGTGCCGCTGAGCAGCACCTGGTACTCGCGGCTCGACGGCAGCAGTGCCAGGGCGTCCTTGGCCTCGTGCTTGAGCCTCGCCAGGGCCAGGTGCTTGTGCTCCAGGCTGACCTGGCGGAAGAACTCGTCCAGGGCCTCGATGCTGGTGCCGTCCAGGTCCGGGGACTCCTCCAGGCTGAGGATGATGCTGTGGATCGGCGCCTGCACATGGCGTATCAGGCGCAGGGCGCCGCCGAGGATGCGTTCGGCGTTGGCGAAGAACAGCGCCTCCCCCGGCCGCAGGATCAGCACGCCGGGCACCTGCCGGGCCTGAGGATGACGGCTGAGATCGACAAAGTCGTGGCCGCTGCCCAGTTGCCCGAGGATCTGGATATCCGCCGCCGACATCTGCCGCAGCAGCAACAGGATGCTGATACCCACTGACAGCAGCAGCCCGTCCAGCACCCCCAGCACCAGCACCGCGCTGACCGCGCAGATCACCAGCACCCGGTCACGCCGCCAGATGAAGTAGCGCCCCAGGGGTTGCAGGCTCAGGCCATGGCCCAGGGCGTACATGACAATCGCCGCCAGCACCGGCTCCGGGGTCAGGGCGATATAGGGCAGCACGGTCAGCACGATGAGCAGCATCACCGCCGCCGCGGTCAGCCCTGCCAGGCGCGAGCGCGCCCCGGCCGCTTCATTGGCGGAGGTGGCCGAGTAGCCGGCCCCCGCGGGCATGCCATGGAACAGCCCCGAGAGCAGATTGGAAGCGCCCAGGGCCAGCAGGTCGCGGTTGGAGGAAACCCGGTCGCCATGCTTCAGGGCAAAGGAGCTGATGGAACCATAGGATTCGGCATACAGGATCATCACCAGGGCGAACGCCAGCTCCCCCAGGCGCAGCCAGTCGGCAAAAGGCAGTTGTGGCAGGCTCGGCACCTCCAGCTTGAGTTCGATGACCCCGATCAGGTCGACGCCATGGGCCGGCAGGTTGAACCACTGGCCGGCGCCAATGCCGATCACCACCGCCACCAGCCCGCCGGGCACATAGGGAATTCGCGAGCAGATCCCCAGCACCAGCAGCGCCACCGCCGCCACCGCGGCGCCGGCCCAGTTCCATTGCGGCCACTGCTCCAGCAACTGCGGCAGGAAGCGCACCAGGTTACCGGTGCTCAGGTGCACCCCGACCACGGTGGCGAACTGCTTGAGGACAATGGTCAACGCCAGGCCGAAGGCAAAGCCGCGCAGCACCGGCTTGGCAATGAAGGCGGTCACGCCCCCCAGGCGGAACAGCCCGGCCAGGAGGAAGAACACCCCAGTGAGCAGCACCAGGGCAAAGGCCAGGCTCAGGCGCAGCTGGGCGTCGCCACCGGCCAGGGACAGGGTGGCCGCCGCCAGCACCGCGGCCGACGATGAAGTGGCAGAAACAATGGCAAAGCGGCTGGTGCCCAACAGGCCGTAGCACAGCAACCCGGCAAACAGGGCAATGACCCCGGCCTGGGGCGGCAAGGCGGCGATGCTGGAATAGGCTACGGCTTCCGGCAATAACAGGCCGGCAATGGATAGGCCGGCCAGCAGGTCGCGGGGGCGCTTGGGTGCAGCGGTTGGGTGGGTCAGGGGTTCAGTGGCCAATCGGGTTCATCCGTGACAACGCAAAATCCAGATTCAGGGGGTGTCGCCCAACGGAATAAACATGTTTGGGCAGGCTTGCAGCCAGAGGGGCGGGAATGGCCACGGGCGGGTTCCTGGCAGCAATAAGAGCACCAGCTTAGCCCTTTATTCAAGGCAGCAAACAATCCTGATCAATGCCTTGAACGACAACGCCGCCGGTACAGTGAAGTACCGACGGCGTTGTGTGCAGCAGCGGGTTCGCCAGGGAGGCGTCCGCGCACCTTGCAGTTGGCTTGCGGGCCTCTTCGCCGGCAAACCGGCTCCTACCGGAAGGCTGTCAGGACGCCAGGGAGTACACCAGGGCAGTAATGGCCACCAGGCCCACCAGGGTCACGAAGACGTTGGAAGCCTGGCCGCGGTAGCGGGCCATGGCCGGAACCTTGCGGATGGCGTACATCGGCATCAGGAACAGGATCGCCGCGATCACCGGGCCGCCCATGGTCTCGATCATCGTCAGGATGCTCGGGTTGAGGGTGGCCACGGCCCAGCAGATCACCAGCATGAAGGCGGCGGTGAGGCGGTCCAGGGTTTTCGTGCCCGGGCGCCGGCCGCTCTTGCCGATCAGGCCCTTGAGGCCTTCGCTGGCACCGATGTAGTGGCCCAGGAAGGACTTGGCAATGGCCACGAAGGCAATCAACGGCGCGGCAAAGGCGATGGTCGGGTTCTGGAAATGGTTGGCCAGGTAGGACAGGATCGACAGGTTCTGCGCCTTGGCTTCCGCCAGCTGCGCCGGGTTCAGGGTCAGTACGCAGCTGAAGACGAAGAACAGCACCATGCCCACCATCAGCAGGTGGGCGCGGGAGAGTATCTGCGAGCTGCGCTCTTCGGCGTGCACGCCATAGCGGCGCTTCTGGTCCACGGCAAAGGCCGAGATGATCGGCGAATGGTTGAACGAGAAGACCATCACCGGAATCGCCAGCCACAGGGTATGCAGGAAGGCCGAAGGCGCCGGGACATCGCTGACGGTGGCGAGGATGCCGCCATTCCAGTGCGGGATCAGGAACACCGCGAGGAACAGCAGGGCCACGATGAACGGGTAGACCATCAGGCTCATGGCCTTGACGATCACCTGCTCGCCGCAACGCACCACCACCAGCAGGCCGAAGATCAGCACCAGGGCCAGGATCGCCCGCGGTGGCGGCGCGATGTGCAGTTGGTTGGTCATGAAGCTGTCGACGGTGTTGGTCAGGGCCACGCTGTAGATCAGCAGGATCGGGAAGATCGCCAAAAAGTACAGCAAGGTGATCAGGGCACCGGCGGTGAGGCCGAAATGCTCTTCCACCACGTCAGTGATGTCCGCGCCGTCACGCCCGGAAAGCACGAAGCGGGTCAGGCCGCGGTGTGCATAGAAGGTCATGGGGAAGGCCAGCAGCGCCAGGATCAACAGCGGCCAGAAACCGCCGATGCCGGCATTGATGGGCAGAAACAGGGTACCGGCACCGATGGCCGTGCCAAACAGGCCGAGCATCCAGGTGGTGTCTTGGCGGTTCCAGCGGGTCAGGGTCGCTGGGGCCGCGGTTTCAAAGCGTTGATCAACGCTGTTGGCCTGATCATTCATCCGGTGGGATCTCCACATTCCGGTCGTTTGCCATTCACCCGGGCGTATCGGAGTACCCGACAGGCAGTGCCCGAGCGAAAAGAGGGGGCGCGATTGTCCGGGATTCCAAGGGCGCTGCATAGACTCAGCTGAGGAACGGTTTATGCGCTGCAGGTATTTTTTCGTTTGATGGGAAAGCGTCTGGCCCGGCCCTCTCCCGCTCAATCCGGGTTCCGCAGGAGCTGGCTTGCCAGCGAAGTTGCCCGCCTGAAGACGCCATTCGCTGGCAAGCCGGCCCCTAGCGGGCCGCGTTGACAAGCCTCACGGGCAGGCGGCATGATCGGACCCCATGAATATCTACGCGCTGAACCCTACCTCCACCACCACGACTGCCTCCGGCGGGTCGTGTGGTGGCTGTGCGGGATGACACAAGCACAGTAGAACCAAGGCCCCGCCAGCAATGGACGGGGCCTTTTGTTTCTCCGTCCAGCTGGCACTACAAGGAGAGACAAGATGCCTTTATCCAACGCCAAGCGTGCCCTGTTGGTGATCGACATGCAGGTCGGGTTGTTCAATGGACCGGACAAGCCCTACAAGCGCGAGCAGGTCCTGGAAAACATCAACCAACTGATCCGCCGCGCCCGCCAGGCCGGGGCGCCGATCTTCGCCGTGCGCCATACCGGCCCCGCCGAATCCCCGATTGCCGCTGGCAGCCCCTTCTGGCAACTGCTGCCGACCCTGGAAGTGGATGAAGAGCTGGACTGCGTACTGGACAAGACCCGCCCCAGTTGCTTTGTCGGCACCGGGCTGGCCGAGCGCCTGCAGGAGGCCCAGGTCAATGAACTGGTGATCGCCGGCATGAAGACCCAGTACTGCGTCGATACCACCTGCCGCGCCGCCGGCGACCTGGGCTTTGCCGCCGTACTGGTAGAGGACGCCCACACCTGCATGGACACGCCGCTGATCGGGGCAAGAACCATCATCGCCCACCATAACGCCACCCTGAACGGCCCCTTCGTGCGCCTGGCCACGACCGCCGACGTAACCTTCTGACCCCATCGTCCCCACACCGCCCCGGGCACGCCGAACATGGCGTGATGCCCCCGGGAACGGTGCCGGCGAGCATTGCCAAAATCCCTCGCAACCCGCACCCTTGAGCCTTCGCCCCTGCCCGTATGGAACCCTCCATGAGCGCCACGACGATCGCCGGCTGCCTCCTCTACAGCCTTGATCCACCTTCCCTCGCCCGCTTCTATGCCGAACTGCTGGGCTGGCCCATCACCGAACAGCAAGCCGACTACCAGCAACTGGCCCACCAGGGCTTCGAGCTGACCCTGGTCCAGGTGCCGCCAGCGATTGCTGCGCGCATCGTCCTCCAGGAACCGCCGCTGCCCCGCAGCGATTGCGCCTGCAAGCCGCTGTTCCAGGTAGACGACCTGGCCCGGGCCCGACAGCGCGCTGCCAAGGCCGGTGGCCGGGTGTACGAAGCCGAGCGCGAATGGCAATTCAAGGACGCCCGGGCCTGCGACGGCATCGACCCGGAAGGCAACATCTTTCAATTGCGCCAACCCCTGCCCCGCTAACCCACGAGGAGTCCGCCATGCGCGCCACCGTTCTGGTCCTGGTTGAAAACGTCAACGCCTACCTGCCGCACCTCGAAGACCTGGGTTTCAGGCTGATCCTGGCGCCCACCCCACAGACCCGGGCCCAGGCGATCCGGGACCACGCCGGGCAGATCGATGCGGTGCTGACCCGTGGTCCCCTGGGGCTGAGCGCGGCGGAAATCGCCGCCCTGCCCCGATTGCAGATCATCTGCGTGATCGGCGCCGGCTATGAGCAAGTGGACCTGCAAGCGGCGAGCAATCGCAGGATCGCGGTAACCAATGGTGCCGGGGTCAACGCCTCGTCCGTGGCCGATCATGCCCTGGCCCTGCTGCTGGCCCTGGTGCGCGGCATTCCCCAGTCCGACGCCGCGGTACGCCAGGGGCACTGGCCGAAGGTGCTGCGCCCGTCCCTGGCCGGCATGCGCCTGGGGGTGCTCGGCCTCGGCGCCGTGGGCCAGGCCATCGCCCGGCGCTGCGCCCTGGGTTTCGACATGCCGGTGAGCTACCACAGCCGCCAGCCACGCCCCGACCAGCCCTACCGCTTCTGCCCGACCCTGGTGGAACTGGCCCGGGACTCGGACGTCCTGGTGATTGCCACCCCGGGCGGCGCCGACACCCGGCACCTGGTGGACCAGCCGGTGCTGGAAGCCCTTGGCCCCGAAGGTTTCCTGGTGAACATCGCCCGGGCCAGCGTGGTGGACACCAACGCCCTGCTGCAGGCCCTGCAGCAGCGGCGGATTGCCGGCGCGGCCCTGGATGTGTTCGATGACGAACCCCAAGTCCCGGATGCCCTCAAGGTGCTCGACAACGTGGTGCTCACGCCCCACGTCGCCGGCCTTTCGCCCCAGGCCAGCCGCGATACCGTGGCGATGGTCGGCCAGAACCTGCTGGCTCACTTCGAAGGCCGGCCACTGCTGACCCCGCTGGCCCTGCCGGCACCGAACTGACCCAGCCCCGAGTCAACGCCTATGCTCGTGGGGCGGACAACCTCTGTGCCTGCATGGCTCCTGCGGGGGCTTGGTCTCATCGGGTCGTAGACACACGGGGCTAAATTCAAACGCTTGTATCAAAAGCAATGATTGTCCGGCAACACGCGCACCTATAAAGGCCCGCCGCGATTGTGAGGGGCCGGTAGGCGCATTAGATTAGCCAATAATCTCTGGCCTCCAGAATAAGCAGAAGGGATAAGCATGGCGCTTACAGACCAGTCCACCCGCACTCGCTCCGGCGAGGAACTCGATGCCAACCTGATCGACCCGTACCTCAAGGCGCACATTCCCGGCCTGAGCGGTACGCCGCAGATCAGCCAGTTCCCGGGCGGTGCCTCGAACCTCACCTACCTGCTGGAATACCCCGGGCAGGAGTTTGTCCTGCGTCGCCCGCCCTTCGGCCACAAGGCCAAGTCGGCCCACGACATGGGCCGCGAGTTCCGCATTCTCAACCAGCTCAAGGACGGTTTCCCCTACTGCCCCAAAGCCTACGTGCACTGCACCGACGAGTCGGTGATCGGCGCCGAGTTCTATGTCATGGAACGGGTCAAGGGCATCATCCTGCGCTCCGACCTGCCGCCGGAGCTGGGCCTGGATGCCGGTCAGACCGAGGCGCTGTGCAAGAGCTTCATCGATCGTTTCGTCGAGCTGCACCGGGTCGACTACAGCGCCTGCGGCCTGGGTGACCTGGGCAAGCCCGAAGGCTATGTGCAACGCCAGATCAAGGGCTGGAGCGACCGCTACGAGAAGGCCCTGACCCCGGACGCGCCGCACTGGGAAAAGGTCAAGGCCTGGCTCAACGAGAAGATGCCCGCCGACCACCCGACCTCTAGCATCGTGCACAACGACTACCGCTTCGACAACGTGATCCTCGACCCACAGAACCCGATGCAGATCATCGGCGTGCTGGACTGGGAGCTGACCACCCTGGGCGACCCGCTGATGGACCTGGGCAACACCCTGGCCTACTGGATCGAGGCCGGCGACCCGGCGCCGGTGCAACTGATGCGCCGCCAGCCGAGCAACGCCCCGGGCATGCTCACCCGCCAGCAGTTCGTCGACTACTACGCCGAGCGCGCGGGAATCGAAATCGGCAACTTCGACTTCTACTACACCTACGGCCTGTTCCGCCTGGCCGGCATCGTGCAGCAGATCTACTACCGCTTCTACCATGGCCAGACCCAGGACAAACGCTTCGCGCAGTTCATTCACATGAACAAACTGCTGGAGCAGATGAGCCTGCAGGTCATTCACAAATCCAGCCTCTGACCGCGCCCCGGCGCTCGACAGCCCAAACAAGGAAAAACCATGTCCAAGACTCAGTTGTTCGACCTCGACGGCAAGATCGCATTCGTCTCCGGCGCCAGCCGCGGCATCGGTGAGGCCATTGCCAAGTTGCTGGCCCAGCAAGGCGCCCATGTCATCGTGTCGAGCCGCAAGCTCGAAGGTTGCCAGCACGTGGCCGACGCGATCATCGCCGCTGGCGGCAAGGCCACCGCCATTGCCTGCCACATCGGTGAAATGGAGCAGATCAGCCAAGTCTTCGCCGGCATTCGCGAACAGTTCGGGCGCCTGGACATCCTGGTCAACAACGCCGCGACCAATCCGCAGTTCTGCAACGTCCTGGACACTGACCTGGGGGCCTTCCAGAAGACCGTCGACGTCAACATCCGCGGCTACTTCTTCATGTCGGTGGAAGCCGGCAAGCTGATGCGCGAAAACGGCGGCGGCAGCATCATCAACGTGGCCTCGATCAACGGCATCTCGCCGGGGATCTTCCAGGGCATCTACTCGGTGACCAAGGCCGCGGTGATCAACATGACCAAGGTCTTCGCCAAGGAATGCGCGCAGTTCGGCATCCGCTGCAACGCACTGCTGCCGGGCCTGACCGATACCAAGTTCGCCTCGGCCCTGGTCAAGAACGACGCCATACTCAAGACCGCCCTGGCGCAGATCCCCCTCAAGCGCGTGGCCGACCCCAGCGAAATGGCCGGCGCGGTGCTCTACCTGGCCAGCGACGCCTCCAGCTACACCACGGGTGTCTCGCTCAATGTGGACGGCGGCTTCCTCTCCTAAGGCCCGCTTGCACCACAAAAAAGGCAGCCTCCGGGCTGCCTTTTTCATTTCCCGCAGGAGCTGGCTTGCCAGCGAAGAGGGCCTTGAGCCCGGCGCAACTCAGGCGGCCCTTTTCGCCGGCGAGCCGGCTCCTACAGGCGTCTTTCAAAATTTTAATTCCACCAATTGCAATTAAAGAATATTTATTCCATAACTAGTCTTCCCTAGAACAATAATTCTGCAGGTGCGGTTATGGACGAGCTCGGCATTGGTTTGATCGGCACCGGTTTCATGGGGCGTGCCCACGCCCTGGCGTTTCGCAGTGCCGGCGCGGTCTTCGAATTGCCGGTACGCCTGCACCTGGCGGCCCTGGCCGACGCCGACGCCCAGCGCGGCGAACACTGCGCCGGCGCCTGGGGCTTTGCCCAGGCCCATGCCGACTGGCAGGCCCTGGTGGCCAACCCCCGGGTCAACCTGGTGGCCATCACCACCCCCAACCACCTGCACTTCCCCATGGCCATGGCGGCGCTGGCCGCAGGCAAGGCGGTGTACTGCGAAAAGCCCCTGGCGGTCAGCGTCGAACAGGCCCGGCAGATGCACCACGCGGCCCAGGCCGCCGGGGTGGTGACCCGGGTGGGCTACAACTACCAGCACAACCCGGTGATCGCCCAGGCCAGGGACATGATCGGCAACGGCGAACTGGGGCAACTGGTGAGTTTCCAGGGCGAGTTCAGCGAAGACTTCATGGCCGACCCGGATGCCCCCTGGTCCTGGCGTTGCGAGCCGCAGCACGCCGGCGGCGCCCTGGCGGACCTGGGCAGCCACCTGCTGGCCATGGCACGCTTTCTCATGGGGCCGGTGCAGGCGGTGTGCGCCGATACCCAGACTGTGCACCTGCAACGCCCCACCGAAGCCGGCAGCCAGGAACGCCGCGCCATCGCCGTGGATGACCAGGCCCATGCCCTGCTGCGCTTTGCCAATGGCGCGCGGGGCACGCTGAGCAGCAGCTGGATCAAGCATGGTTACAAGAACCACCTGAGCTTCGAGATCAGCGGCACCCTCGGCACCCTGGCGTTCGACCAGGAACGTCTCAACGAACTGCGCCTGTACCGGGTCGGCCAGAAGGGTTTCCAGCGTCTGCTGGCCGGGCCCGCCCTGCCCGGCTACGCGGCCTTCAGCCCGGCCCCGGGGCACCAGCTGGGCTACAACGAACTCAAGACCCTGGAAGTTCACGAATTGATCATGGCCCTGTGCGGCCAGGGCCGGGACGGCACGGATTTCGCTGAAGCCTGGGAAGTGGAGCGCCTGGCCGCGGCGATCCGCACTGCCGCCGCCGAACAGCGCTGGGTGGCACTGTAGGAAGCGGCTTGCCGGCGAAGGCGATCTTGCGGGCGCCTTCGCTGGCAAGCCAGCGCCTACGGTTGGTGGTTGGCCAGGCGCGCGGCCAGGGCCTTGGCCTGCAGGGCGACGTCGGTGACGGCGGTGCTTTCCCACCACAGGCCGCGCAGGGGCGGCCCCATGGCGAACAGGCGCTCGCAGGCCTGGCCCTGGGCGTTGTGCACGGCACCATCGGGTGCGGCGCTGATGCCCAGGGCCAAAGGCCCGGGTGTCACCAGGCCGCGGGCCAGCAGCTGGCGCGGCAAGGGCCGCGCCACCCGGCGCCAGTCGTATTCGATGCCGCTGGAGTTGATCAGGGCATCGCCCGCCATGCGCACGCTGTCCTGGCTGCCGCGGTAGCGCAGGCGGATCGCCAGCCGGCCTTCGTCGCCCGGCTCCAGGCCCTGGTAGCAAGCGGCATGAATCCGCAACCGCCCTTCTTCATGCAGGCGCGCCACCAGCTCGGCGCTCAGGGGCGGCGAGCGATGGTGATGGCTTTCCCACCAGGGCCGTACATGGCGCACGAACTGGCGTTTGTGCACCTCGCTGGCCTGGCTCCACAGACGCCCTATATGCACCCGCACCGTGTCCAGCGGGGCCTGCCAGTCGATGCCCTGGGCCTCGGCCACGCGGCATTGCTGGCGCAGCGCCCGCAGCAGTTGCCGAGGGCTGCGGATGCTCAGGTCGGCGCCGAGAAAGTCTTCCCAGGCCGGGGGCTGGCGGCGCACGTGTGGCAGCAGCCCATGCCGGGAAAACACCTCGATCGGCCCACGATGCCCGGCCTGCTCCAGGGACACCACGGCGTCCACCATGGTCAGCCCGGAACCGATGATCAGCACCGTCGCCCCGGGATCGAGGCGGGCCATGGCCGCCACATCCCAGGGGTCCAGCGCCGCGGCATTCAGGCCGCTGGAGCGGGTCTGCGGGGTACGCGCCGCCGGGAACATGCCGGTGGCCAGCACCGCCACCGCGCCGGGCAGTTGCCGGCCATCGGCCAGGGTCAGTAGCACGCCGTCAGGGCCGGTTTCCAGGTCCACCGCCTCGCCCTGCACATGGCTCAACGAGGAGCCCTGCGCCCGGCCCTGCACCTGGGCCTCGGCCAGGCGCTGCTGGACGTAGACACCAAACAGCCCGCGGGGCGGAAACAGTTCGCTGACCGGCACATGCTGGCGGTCCGACTCGGGCCAGCCGCCCTCGGCGATGTGGCGGGCCAGCCATTGGGTCAGGTCGTCGGCGTTGTCCGGGTCGACGCTCATGCGCGCGGCGTTGCCATTGAGGGTGTGCCCCAGCTCCACGGCGCTGTAGGCCTCGCCGCGCCCCAGCTCGCTGCGCGGTTCTATGACCAGGATCCGTCGCTGGCCCGGCAGGCGCAGCAACTGGGCGGCCAGCAAGGCGCCGCTGAGGCCGCCGCCGACAATCAGGATTGGCGCATCACGGGTGGCAGGGGTTGCCTGTCCGGTGTGGGTTTGGCTCATGGAATGCTCACGGTCAGTGTTTGCCCAGGTAGAAATCCTGCAGGTCGCCCCGGGCCAGCAGTTGCTCGGCGCTGCCGGACAAGGCCACGCGGCCGGTGTCCAGCAGGTAGGCATGGGAAGCGTACTTGAGCGCCAGATTAATGCTTTGCTCGGCGATCAGAAAGCTCACCCCCGCCTCGCGATTGAGCTGGGCGACGATCTGGAAAATCTCCTGGACGATAATAGGCGCCAGGCCCATGGACGGTTCATCCAGCAGTACCAAAGTAGGACGAGTCATCAACGCCCGGCCGATGGCCAGCATCTGCTGCTCGCCACCGGAGGTCAGCCCGGCGCGCACCCGGCGCTTGGTCAGCAGCCGCGGAAACCAGCTGTAGATGCGCTCCAGGTCCTGTTCCAGCTGGCGCCGGCCCAGGCCACGGACAAAGCCGCCGGCGCGCAGGTTGTCTTCCACCGTCAACTGGGGGAAGACGTGGCGCCCTTCCAGCACATGCACCATGCCCTGGCGCACCCGCTGGCTGGGGTCGACCCCGGCCAGGTCCTGCCCGGCAAAGGCGATGGCGCCGCGGCTGAGCTCGGCACGCTCGGCCCGCACCAGCCCGGAAATGGCCTTGAGGGTGGTGCTCTTGCCGGCGCCGTTGGCCCCCAGCAAGGCGACGATGGCCCCCCGGGGCACGCTCAAAGATACCCCGGCCAGCGCCAGGATCACGCCGTCGTAGATCACCTCGATGTCCTGTACCTGCAGCAAGGTCTCGGCCGTCGCGGCCGTCGCGCTGTGGCTCATGGTTCAGTCACCCTCGTTGCATGTACGGGGCACCAGGCGCTTCTCCTTGGCAAAGGCCGCGGCCTTTTCGTCGATCAGCGGCCGTAGCAGCGCGCGGTCGGCGGCAATCCACTCGCTGATCAGGGTCCAGTTGGCGCCGTCCCATTGCTGCACCCGGGCCGCGCCGCCGCCTTCGTGATCGCGGCAGGACAGCTTGAGGTTCTGCATCAACCCCAGGTAACCCATGTCCTTGAGCCGGGCGTCGTCGATGTTCAGGTGTTCCAGGCCCCAGCGCCCTTCCTCGCCATTGAGCGGGCGCTTGCCGAACTTGCCCTGGGCGGTCCGGATTGCCTCCACCGCCACCGCCGCGTTCACCAGGCCGGAGTTGTAGTACACGCTGCCGAAATTTTTCAGGTCCTTGAGGTCGCTCTTGCCGGTATCGAGGATGTACTGCTTCAGGCGCTTGTGGATCTCGAAGTCACTGCCCGCCGGGTAGGGCGTCAGCGCCAGGTAGCCCTTGGCCGCGGCGCCGGCCGGCAGCACGTCTTCGCTGGAGCTGGCCCAGATATCGCCGATGATGTGGTCCACCGGGAAGCCGAAGCGCGCGGCGGTCTTCACCGCCACCGGGGTGGACACGCCCCAGGTGCGCAGGAACACCCAGTCCGGGTTCTGCTGGCGGATCTGCCGCCATTGCGCCGACTGCTCGTTGCCCGGGTCGGCCACCGGGATCTGGATGTTCTCGAAACCGTACTTCTCGGCCAGCAGCTTGAGTGGCCCGAGGGTTTCCCGGCCATAGGCGGAGTCGTGATAAAGCGTGGCGATCTTCTTGCCCTTGAGCCGGTCGAACCCGCCCTCGCGCTGGGCGATGTAGTTCACCAGGGTCGAGGCCTCGCTGTAGAAGGTCAGCATCACCGGGAAGTTGTAGGGGAACACCGTGCCGTCGGTGGCTTCGGTGCGGCCGTAGCCCAGGGTGATCAGCGGGATTTTGTCCACCTCGGCACGCTCACTCAGGGCATAGGCCGCTGGTGCGCCGTTGGGCTGGTAGACCGCTACCGGTGCGCCATCCAGGCCGTTCTTGAAGCGCTCGTAGCACTCGATGCCCTTCTCGGCGGTCCATTCGGTCTCGCACTCCTGCCACACCAGCTTGACCCCGTTGATGCCGCCCTCCACCTGGTTGATGTAGTTCAGGTAGTCGATCATCCCGGCCCACACCTGCACCCCGCTGGAGGCGTAGGCGCCAACCCGGTAGGTGGCCAGGGGGAAGAACTGCTGGTCCGGCCCGGCCTGGGCTGCCGGGGCAACGGCCGCCGCCAGCAGCAACGCCGCGCCGGCCAGGGAAGCTTTCAAGGATGCACGCATGTTGTCTCTCTGTTCTGGGAGGAGGAATTCAGAAGCGCAGCGGCCAGTGCCGCAGGCGCTCGCGCAGGTTGCCCAGCAAGCGGATCAGGCCCTCGGGTTCCTTGATCAGGAACAGGATGATCAGCACGCCGAAAATGATTTTCTGCAGGTTCTGCAACTGCCCGGCGTCCACCGCCCCGCCCAGCAGTGCCTGCCCGGCATGGCTGAGGAGAATCGGCAACAGGCTGATGAAGGCCGCGCCGACGAAGTTGCCGGCCACGCTGCCCATGCCGCCGATAATGATGATGAAGAGGATCTGGAACGAACGATTGATATCGAAGCTGCTGGCGCTGGCGGTACCCAGGTAGGCGAAGGCCCACAACGCACCGGCGATGCCCAGGTAGAACGAGCTGACGGCAAACGCCTGGCGTTTGTAGCGGGCCACCGGGATGCCGATCACCGCGGCGGCGGTGTCCATGTCGCGGATCGCCATCCAGTTGCGCCCGACCTGGCTGTGCACCAGGTTCTGCGCGACCCAGGTCAACAGCAGCACCGTCACCAGGGTCAGCAGGTAGCGCCCCTGGGGGTGGTTCAGGTCATGGCCCAGCAGGCTCAACTGCGGCGCCGAAATGGTGCCCGAGGAACCGTAGTTGTAGAACCAGGGAAACTTGACGAACAGCCACTCCAGGAAGAACTGCGCCGCCAGGGTGCTGACCATCAGGTAGAAACCCTTGATCCGCGAGCTGGGCAGGCCGAACAGCCAGCCCACCAGGGCGCTGATCAGGCCGCCGCCGAGCAGGGCCAGGGGCAGCCCCAGCTGCGGCAGGCGCAGCAGAATACCGTAGGTGGCAAAGGCCCCCACGGCCATGAAGCCGGCGGCGCCCACCGAGGTCTGGCCGGTGTAGCCGGTCAGCAGGTTGAGCCCGAGCCCGGCCAGGGACAGCACCAGGAACGGAATCAGGATCGCGTTGAGCCAATAGTCGTTGCCCAGCACCGGCACCACGCCGAAGGCCAGCAGCAACAGGCCGGCCAGGCCCCAGGGCAGGCGGCGCTGGACCAGCAGCAAGGGGGCGGTTTGCCGCGTCAGAAGAAGGGACATCAATTCACACTCGCTCGATGGCCCGCTCGCCGAACAGGCCGGCGGGGCGGATGTAGAGGAAGGCCAGGGCCAGGACATAGGCGAACCAGGGGCTGATGCCGCCGCCAATCAGCGGGCCGATATAGACCTCCGCCAGGTTTTCGGCGGCGCCGACGATCAGGCCGCCGGCAATCGCCCCGCCGATCGAGGTGAAGCCGCCGATGATCAGCACCGGCAGCGCCTTGAGCACCACCAGCGATAGAGAGAACTGCACCCCCTGGCGTGCCCCCCAGAGCAGCCCGGCCACCAGCCCCACCACCCCGGCCACCGCCCAGACGATCTGCCAGATGCGGTTGAGGTTGATGCCGATGGACAGCGCCGCCGTGGTGTCGTCGGCCACCGCCCGCAGCGAGATGCCGATGCGGGTCTTGTTGAACAGCAGCGCCAGCACCGTCACCAGCACCAGGGCGGTGGCCGCGGCAATCAGGTCGAACTGGCTGACCATCAGCGGCCCGAGGAACAGCGGCACATCGTCGATGCCCAGGTCCAGGGCCCGCACCTGGGAGCCCATCAGGCCCTGGGCCAGGCCCTCGATGATGAACGACAGGCCCAGGGTGGCCATGAACAGGGTGATCGGCGAACGGTTGACCAAGGGTCGCAGCACCAGGCGTTCGATCAGCCAGGCGCCGAGGATCATCACCAGCACCGTCAGCAACAGTGCCAGGGCGAAAGGCACGCCCTGCTCGTGCAGGCTGACGAAGGTCAGCGCGGCGAACAGCAGCATCGAGCCCTGGGCGAAATTGAACACGCCACTGGCCTTGTAGATCAGCACGAAGCCGATGGCCACCAGTGAATACAGGGTGCCGGCCAGCAGACCGCCGAGCAGGGTTTCGAAGAAGAATGCCATCAGTGCACGGCCCCCAGGTAAGCGGCGATCACCTCGGGGTTGGCCTGGACCTCGGCCGGTGTGCCATCGCCCACCTTGCGTCCGTAGTCGAGCACCACCACGTGGTCGCACAGGTCCATGACCACCGCCATGTCGTGCTCGATCAGCACCACGGTGGTGCCCAGGTCACGGTTGATGTCGGCGATGAATCGGGCCATTTCCTGCTTCTCCTCGGCATTCATTCCGGCCAGGGGTTCGTCCAGCAGCAACAGGCTGGGCCCGGCGATCAGCGCCCTGCCCAACTCGACGCGCTTTTGTAGGCCATAGGCCAGGTTGCCCACCGGCACATCGCGCAATGCCTGCAATTCCAGAAACTGCAGGATGCCTTCGGCCAGCTGGCGGAATGCCCGGGCTTCACGGCGGGCCCGGGGCAAGCCCAGGGCCTGTTCGATGAAGCGCGCGCGGGAGTGGCGCGAAAGGCCGGTGAGCAGGTTGTCCAGCACGCTCATCTTCTTGAACAGCGCGTTGTTCTGGAACGTGCGGCCGATGCCCCGGCGCGCGGCGTCCAGCGGGTCGATGCGCTGCAACGGCTGGCGCTCGAACACGATGGTCCCGGCGTCAAAGCGATAGACCCCGTTGAGCACGTTGAGCAGCGAACTCTTGCCCGCGCCATTGGGGCCGATCAGGGCACAGATCTCGCCCCGGCGCACCTCGAACGACAGTTGATTGATGGCCTTGACCCCCTTGAACGACAGGGAGATGTCACTGACTTGCAAAATGGATTCGGCGTGGCTCATGCAATGTTCCGTGTGAATTCGACGATCCAGGCCGGGGTGGCCGGTGGCGTCGTGGCCTGGGGGGCCTGCCAGATGAATTGCAGGCGAGCAAAGCCCAGCAGGCGGCGCACCCGATGCTTGAGCAGGCGCGCCAACAGGCCCTGGGGATGGGCCAAGGCCCACTCGCACAGGCGTCGGCGCCAGCTGTCGGGGGGCGCCAGGCGGCTCTCGATCTCGTCCGCCAGGCGTTGCAGGCGCTGGGGCGACAGCAGCAGGCCGCTGGGGGCCACCTCCCGCCGGTCGCGGCTGGTCGAGCCGCGGCTTTCGGCGAAGGCCAGGCACTGGCCACTGCCCAGCCATTGCTCCAGCAGCACCGTCAGGCCCTCCTGCCATTGCGTGCCCTCCTCGCTCCACAATTGGCCGCTGCCGACCGGGGCGCGCCAATTGGCCTGGCGCCGGGGTGGCTCGCCCCGGCCCAGCAGCTCGCGCAATTCCAACAGGGGCAGATGCGCGCCTTCCGGCAGGCGCGGCAAGGCTTGCCCGGCAATCAGCAACTGCGGGGCCAGAGCGTTTTCACTGGCGGCGACCCAATCCAGCACCTGCTGGCGCGAATGCACGAAGGCGTGGCTCGGTTGCAGGCGCCACAGGGTCTGGCGCAGGGCTTGGGGCGGCAGCTCGTCGTCCAGGCTCAGCACCTCGGCGCCAAGGCTGTGGGCCGCCAGGGCCAGCAGGAGCAGGTCCGGTTCGAAGCGGGCGCTGACTGCCAACCGCGAATCCGGCGTCAGGCCCTGCTGGCGCAGGCCGTCGGCCAGGCGCTCGACGTCCCGCAGGGCGTCGATCCAGCGCCAGGCGTACCAGTGGCCGTGGCGCTTGTGGCGCAAGGCGTTGTGCAACGGGCTGACCTGGGCCCAGTGGCGCAACCGCTCCAGGGCCCCGCTCAACTGCAACCGGGCCTGGGGCGCTGGCGAATCCGCGCTCGGCGCACGCTTGAGTTCATGCACGCTCATGAGTTGACCTCGATCTCTTGGCAATCGCGTGCGGTGGTCCGCTGGCTGGAAATGAACGGGGGGCCTTGTGGGCCTTTTCGCTTGTAGGAGCCGGCTTGCCGGCGAAGGCGTGGGCCCCTTCGCTGGCAAGCCAGCTCCTACAGGGCGCGGGGTTCAGGCGCTGGCACGTTGCGCGGCTGCTTGGCGTTGCCCGCCCAGGTTGCGCCAGGCGCTGCCCGGGTGGCTTTCGGGCAGGCGCGGGCCGGCGCCGAAGAGCTTTTCCCGCAGGGTGCCCGGGGCGTATTCGGTCTTGTAGACGCCCCGCTTCTGCAACTCCGGCACCAGCAGTTCCACGGCGTCGATAAAGCTTTCGTGGGTCAGCGCATACGCCAGGTTGAAGCCGTCGACGTCGGTTTCTTCCACCCATTCCTGAAGCAGGTCGGCGACGGTTTCCGGGCTACCGACGAACAACGGGCCAAAGCCGCCGATGCCCACCCAGTCCGCCAGTTCATGGGGTGTCCAGACCTTGTTCGGGTCTGCCGTGGAGAAGGCCTCCACCGCCGACTGGATGGCGTTGGTGTGCACGTGCTTGAGGGGCTCGTCGGGCTTGAAACGGCTGAAGTCGATGCCGGTCCAGCCGGAAATCAGCGCCATGGCGCCCTCGTAGCTGACCCAGGATTTGTATTCCTCGAACTTGGCCTTGGCCTTGGCGTCGGTCTCGCCCAGGATCACCGTCTGCAGGTTGAAGATCAGGATCTTCGACGGATCGCGCCCGGCCTCGGCGGCCCGGCGGCGGATGTCGGCCACGGTCTTTTTCAGCAGCACCTTGGACGGCGCGGCGACGAACACGCATTCGGCCTGCTCGGCGGCGAACTGCTTGCCCCGGCTGGACGCCCCGGCCTGGTAGAGCACCGGGGTACGTTGCGGCGACGGCTCGCAGAGGTGGATGCCCGGCACCTGGAAGTGTTTGCCGACATGGCGGATCTCGTGGATCTTGCTCGGGTCGCTGAAGATCCGTCGCTCGCGGTCGCGCAGGATCGCGCCGTCTTCCCAACTGCCTTCCCAGAGCTTGTAGCAGACCTCCAGGTACTCCTCGGCGTAGTCGTAGCGAGCGTCGTGTTCGGTCTGGGCCTGCTGCCCGATGTTCTTGGCCCCGCTCTCCAGGTAGGAGGTGACGATGTTCCAGCCGGCGCGGCCCTTCGTCAGGTGATCGAGGGTGGATAGGCGCCGGGCGAAGGGGTACGGGTGCTCGAAGGACAGCGACGCGGTGAGGCCGAAGCCCAGGTGCTCGGTGACCAGGGCCATGGGCGGGATCAGTTGCAGCGGGTCGTTCACCGGGACCTGGGCGGCCTGGCGGATCGCTGCCTCGCCGTTGCCGTTGTAGACGTCGTAGATGCCCAGCACATCGGCGATGAACAACCCGTCGAACTTGCCCTTTTCAAGGATTTTCGCCAGGTCGGTCCAGTACTCCAGGTCCTTGTACTGCCAGGAGCGGTCCCGGGGGTGGGCCCAGAGGCCCGGCGACTGGTGGCCGACACAGTTCATGTCGAAGGCATTGAGGCGGATTTCACGGGACATCACACAACACTCCTGAAACCTTGGGGTGGCACGCCATTGAGGCGGTAGTTGCCGATCAGTTGGTATTTCCAGCGCAGCGGGTCATCCAGGGTCTGGGGCTGCGGGCTGCGCTGACCGGTGAGTTCGAACTCGGCGTCGCTGGCCGCCAGCAGTGCCTGGCCCGCGGCAATCGCCGCCTCGGCCAGGGCTACCGCAACTTCCGCCGGGTCCGGCTCTTGTTCTATCTGGCGCTGGGCCCGCTCCTGCAGGGCCGCGGCCAGGTCGATGCGGATGTTCAGGTCGCCAAAGCGGCTGATCACATAGGGGTCGTCGCTGGCCCTGGCCAGGCCGCTGCCGCTCCAGGGGCGGGCCTGCTCGCGGATGAAATCCAGGGTTTGCTGCAGCAGGACGCGGGCCCGCTGCAGGACCTGAGCGTTGTGTTCCAGGGCCGCTTGGGGGGTGTCGGGGCGGGTCAGTGCATTCATGGCGCAGTCCTTCAGTTCCAGGCGTGGCGGGCCGGCTTGATGCCGTTGAGCAGGTAGTTGCCGATCAGGTGATATTTCCAGCGCGCCGGATCGTGCAGGGTGTGGGTGCGGGCGTTGCGCCAGTGGCGGTCGAGGTTGTACTTGCCCGACACCGAACGGGTGCCGGCCAGTTCGAAGAGTTTGCTGGCGGCGAGCAAGGCACTCTCCGCCGACAGCACCTTGGCCTGGGCCACCACCAGGGAGGCCTGGGCGACGCTGTCTTCACCGGGCTGGGCCAGGGCCTGATCGACCGCCTCGGCGGCCTTGGCGAGGATCGCCTCGGTGCCGTGCACCCGCCATTCCAGGTCGCCGATGGCGGCAATGGTGAACGGGTCCTGCCAGCCATGGTCCAGGCCGCTGTCGATCCACGGCCGGGATTGCCGGGCATGGTGCTTGGCGTCTTCCAGGGCGGCGACGGCGATGCCGGTGTCCACCGCGGCCTGGATGATTTGCGAGATCGGGCCATCGGCGGTGGGCTGGTCGAAGGCCCGATGGGCCGGGATCACCGCGCTGCGCGGCACCCGCACCGCCTTGAGGCTGACCCCGCCGCTGGCGGTGGTGCGCTGGCCGAAGCCGTCCCAGCTGTCGATCACCGTGAGGCCAGGGTTGTCGCGCTCGATAAAGGCAATGTGCGCCTGGTTGTGTTCGTCCACCGCCACCGCCGGGACGATGTGGGCGAACAGCGCCCCGGTGCAGTAGAACTTCTCGCCGTCGATCTGCGCCTGTTCGCCGTCGAAACGGATCTGGGTTTCAAAGGCGCCGACGTGCTTGCTGCCGGCCTCGGAAAACGCATTGCCGAAGCGGTAGCCCTGCAACACCTTGGCGAAGTAATGGCGCTTCTGCTCTTCGCTGGCGGTCTGCAGCAGGATGTCCACCACTCCCAGGTGGTTCTGCGGCAACTGGCCGAGAGACGGGTCGGCGGCGGAAATGAGCTTGATGACTTCCACCAGGGTGGCGTAGGACACCCCGGCGCCGCCGTACTCTTTGGGGATGGTGATGCCCCACAGGCCGCTGGCGGAAAATTCGTCGAGCTCTGCCCGGGGCAGGCGCCGCTCGCGATCACGCAGCGCCGCCTCCACGGCAAAGCGCTGGGCCAGGGCCCGGGCCACGCTGATGGCTTGCGCATCGTTCTGGATGAGATGGGCACTGCGAGAGGGTTGGGCTGGGGCTGTCATGGGCCGACTCCGCTTCCTGAACATCAAGGTGAACACCCGTCGCGGGGTTCTTTCCAGGACAATTGCAGGAGTCGTGCCTAAATATAAAAACCTTTAATATCAGCAGCTTGCTAGATAATTCAGCTAAAAGACATCAACTGAAAACAGGCAAAATGTCCAACTGCTGTTGCTGGGCAAACAGCGCTTGCCGGGCCACGGGGCATCAGATCACCACGTTGCGCACGAAGCGCGTGGCCCGGGTGCCGTCGTTGCGGTAGCCGTGGGGCACGTGGCTGGCGAACATGAAGAAGTCACCGCATTCCAGGCGCCGTTCAGTGTCGCCGAAGAACACCGTCAGGCAGCCTTCGAAGACGTAGATCTGCTCGCTCCAGCCCTCGGCGTCGCACTCCGAGTGATAGACCTCGCCAGGCTCCAGCTGCCATTCCCAAAGCTCCACTTCACGGGTGGCCTCGGCCTTGGCCAGGAGCAGCGCCTTGCTGCCGGGGATAGCACCGGCCCAGGCCAGCTCGTTGATGCGGCTCGAATCCCGGGATTCCGGGGCCTGGATCAGGTCGCTGAAGGCCACGTCCAGGGCTTCGGCCACCCGGTCCAGGGTGCCGAGGCTGACGTTCTTCTCCCCCGCCTCTATCGCCACCAGCATCCGCCGGCTGACATTGGATTTTTCCGCCAGGGCGCTCTGGCTCAAACCCGCGGCATTGCGCAGGCGGCGGACGTTGAGGCTGACATGTTGCAGGACCGAGGCCCGCTGGACGTTTTCTTTGTGCACTATATTGCTCACTCCTGGGGCCTGCGCAGTATACTGCCCAACTTCCGGCGCATTGTGCGTCCCCCTCAGGTAGCACGCAAGGCCATGACAGCAACGCCCTCCCGCGGATTCCAGTTCAAGTTGAGCAAGGCCGAAGCCGTGCTGGTGCTGATCACCATGATCTGGGGCGGCACCTTCCTGCTGGTGCAGAACGCCATGAGCGTCAGCGGGCCGATGTTCTTCGTCGGCCTGCGCTTTGCCGCAGCGGCGTGCATGGTCGGTGCATTCTCACTGCGCCACTTGCGCGGCCTGACCCTGTTCGAACTGCGCGCCGGGGCCTTTATCGGCACCGCGATCATGCTCGGCTACGGTTTGCAGACCGTGGGCCTGCAAAGCATTCCCAGCAGCCAGTCGGCGTTCATCACCGCCCTTTATGTGCCCTTCGTGCCGCTGCTGCAATGGCTGTTCATGGGCAAGCGCCCGGGGTTGCTGCCGAGTATCGGCATCATGCTGGCGTTCACCGGGCTGATGCTGCTGTCCGGGCCCAATGGCGCCTCCCTGGACTTCAGCCCCGGGGAGATCGCCACCCTGATCAGTACCGTGGCCATTGCCGCGGAGATCATCCTCATCAGCAGCTTCGGCGGGCGGGTGGATGTGCGCCGGGTCACCGTGGTGCAGCTGGCGGTCACCTCGCTGCTGGCGTTCGCCATGGTGTGGCCGACCGGGGAAGCGCTGCCTGGGTTTTCCTGGCTGCTGCTGGCCAGCGCCCTGGGCCTGGGGGCTGCCAGCGCGGTGATCCAGCTGGCAATGAACTGGGCGCAGAAAAGCGTCTCGCCGACCCGCGCCACCCTGATCTATGCCGGCGAGCCGGTGTGGGCCGGGATTGTCGGGCGCATCGCCGGGGAGCGCCTGCCGGGGCTGGCGTTGCTGGGCGGCGCCTTGATCGTGCTGGCGGTGATCATCAGCGAATGGAAGCCCAAGGCAGAAGCCGGACAGCAGAGCGGCGAGGCGGTGGAGTCCTGAGCAACGGCCCGCTGCGGGGGGCGGCTTGCTGGTGAGGGGGCTCTTGAGGGCCCTTTCGCTGGCAAGCCAGCGCCTACAGCTGGCTGGGGTAGTGGTGGGGACTGTAGGAGCCGGCTTGCCGGCGAAGGTGCTCTTGCAGGCGCTCTCGCTGATAGGCCAGCGCCTACAGTGCGGGGTCCCCGGGGGCGTAGAGCCAGGTGGGGACGGTCAGGGAGCCCTTGTGCTTGGGCTCCAGCAGTACCCGGTCATTTTCAGGCTCGCCGTGATAGTAGAAGTAGGCGTGGTAGAGCGCATGCCCCTCGGCAAAGGCGCGGTCGAAATAGAGCACCGTGCCCGGCGGCAGCACATAGTTGCGCTCATCCCCCTGCGGGCCTTCGATGACCAGCGCCTGGCGGGTCTTGAGCATGTCGGGGCGATCCAGATAATGCTCCAGGCCAATGCCCGATGCCGCACCGAAGGCGGTGAACAGCACGGCGAACGCGCCCCGTCGAAACAGCCGGCCCAAGGCCGATCCTTTAATCATGTGCACCCTTGTCGATCCTTGTGGCGGCTTGAGCTGGGCAGGGCATTTGCCCCACAGCACCCGGTGAACGGGCGCATCAGGCATTTGTCTCCTACCTTTGAAAGCGTATGTAACATTTCTTAGGGGGCCCGGGCCGCGCATGGCGGTTGGTGATCCAGGGCCTGGCACGTATTATGCGTCATACTTTTCCGCAGATTAGAAGCCTATGTCCCTGATAGTTCTACTGCTTCTGCCATTCATCGGCAGCTGTCTGGCGGCCCTGTTGCCGCACAACGCACGTAACACCGAATCTCTGCTGGCCGGCCTGGTGGCACTCATTGGCACCATCCAGGTGGCTCTGCTGTACCCACAGATCGCCGATGGCGGGGTGATTCGCGAGGAGTATGCCTGGCTGCCGAGCCTGGGGCTGAACTTCGTGCTGCGCCTGGACGGCTTCGCCTGGCTGTTCTCGCTGCTGGTGCTGGGCATCGGCAGCCTGGTGGCGCTCTACGCGCGTTATTACATGTCGCCGCAAGATCCGGTGCCGCGTTTCTTCGCCTTCTTCCTGGCCTTCATGGGGGCCATGCTCGGCCTGGTGATTTCCGGCAACCTGATCCAGATCGTGTTCTTCTGGGAGCTCACCAGCCTCTTCTCCTTCCTGCTGATCGGCTACTGGCACCACCGCTCCGATGCCCGCCGCGGCGCCTACATGGCGTTGATGGTCACCGGTGCCGGGGGCTTGTGCCTGCTGGCCGGGGTCATGCTGCTCGGCCATGTGGTGGGCAGCTACGACCTGGACCAGGTACTGGCTGCCGGAGACAAGATACGCGCCCACGCGCTCTACCCGATCCTGTTGCCCCTGATCCTGCTGGGCGCCCTGAGCAAGAGCGCGCAGTTCCCCTTCCACTTCTGGCTACCCCACGCCATGGCCGCGCCGACCCCGGTCTCGGCCTACCTGCACTCGGCGACCATGGTCAAGGCCGGGGTGTTTCTCCTGGCCCGCCTGTGGCCGTCGTTGTCCGGCACTGAAGAATGGTTCTACATCGTCAGCGGCGCCGGGGCCTGCACCCTGGTGCTGGGCGCCTACTGCGCGATGTTCCAGAACGACCTCAAGGGCCTGCTGGCCTATTCCACCATCAGCCACCTGGGGCTGATCACCCTGCTGCTGGGCCTGAACAGCCCGCTGGCCGCGGTGGCGGCGGTGTTCCACATTCTCAACCACGCCACGTTCAAGGCCTCGCTGTTCATGGCGGCCGGGATCATCGACCACGAAAGCGGCAGCCGTGACATCCGTAAGCTCAACGGCCTGATCAAGCTGATGCCCTACACCGCGACCCTGGCCATGGTGGCCAGCGCCTCCATGGCCGGGGTGCCGCTGCTCAACGGCTTCCTGTCCAAGGAGATGTTCTTCGCCGAGACGGTGTTCATCAACTCCAGCGCCTGGGTGGAAATCGCCCTGCCGGTGATCGCTACCATCGCCGGGACCTTCAGCGTCGCCTACGCCCTGCGCTTCACGGTCGACGTGTTCTTCGGGGAGCCGGCCACCGACCTGCCGCACACGCCCCACGAGCCGCCGCGCTGGATGCGTGCCCCGGTTGAACTGCTGGTGTTCACCTGCCTGCTGGTGGGGATCTTCCCGGCGCAGATCATCGGCCCGCTGCTGGCCGCCGCGGCGCTGCCGGTGGTGGGCGGGACCCTGCCCGAGTACAGCCTGGCCATCTGGCACGGCCTCAATGCGCCGATGATCATGAGCCTGATCGCCATGTCCTGCGGCATCGTCCTCTACCTGCTGCTGCACAAGCCGCTGGTGGCGGGCCGTTTCGCCTACCCGCCGGGCGTGGGCCGTCTCAACGGCAAGCTGTTGTTCGAGCGCAGCCTGGTGGGCATGACCCGCCTGGCCCGGCGCCTGGAACGCCGGTTGAGCACCAAGCGCCTGCAGACCCAGCTGTTCGTGCTGATCCTGGCGGCGGTGATCGCCGGGCTGATCCCCATGCTCTACAGCCAGCTGACCTGGGGCGACCGGCCGAAGATCCCCGGTTCCATCGTCTTCGTGACCTTCTGGCTGCTGGCCATCGCCTGCGCCCTGGGCGCCGCCTGGCAAGCCAAGTACCACCGTCTGGCCGCCCTGACCATGGTCAGCGTCTGCGGCCTGATGACCTGCGTGACCTTCGTCTGGTTCTCGGCGCCGGACCTGGCCCTGACCCAGCTGGTGGTGGAAGTGGTGACCACGGTGCTGATCCTCCTCGGCCTGCGCTGGCTGCCACGGCGGATCGAGGACGTCTCGCCCCTGCCCAGCAGCGTGCCCAAGGCGCGCATCCGCCGCCTGCGCGACCTGAGCCTGTCGGTGGCCGTGGGCCTGGGCATGGCAGTGCTGTCCTACGCCATGCTGACCCGCCCCACTCCCAACGACATTTCCTCGTTCTACCTCAGCCGCGCCCTGCCCGAAGGCGGCGGCACCAATGTGGTCAACGTGACCCTGGTGGACTTCCGCAGCTTCGACACCCTGGGCGAGATCACCGTGCTGGCGGCGGTGGCCCTGACCGTGTTCGCCCTGCTGCGCCGCTTCCGCCCGCCCAAGGAAAGCATGCAGTTGCCGGCGCAGCAGCGCCTGCTGGCCCCGGACGTGGTCACCGACCTGGTCAACCCGCGCCAGGCCAGCGACACCGCCCTGGGCTTCATGATGGTGCCGGCGGTGCTGGTGCGCCTGCTGCTGCCGATTGCCCTGGTGGTGTCCTTCTACCTGTTCATGCGCGGGCACAACCTGCCGGGTGGCGGTTTCGTCGCCGGGCTGGTGATGTCGGTGGCCTTCATCCTCCAGTACATGGTGGCGGGCACCCAGTGGGTCGAGGCGCAGATGAGCCTGCGGCCGTTGCGCTGGATGGGTACCGGCCTGCTGGTCGCCCTGGCCACCGGCCTCGGCGCCCTGGCCTGGGGCTACCCGTTCCTGACCACCCACACGCTGCATGTGGACCTGCCGCTGTTCGGTGATATCCACATCGCCAGCGCGCTGTTCTTCGACATCGGCGTGTACGCCGTGGTGGTGGGCGCGACCCTGCTGATCCTCACGGCCCTGGCGCACCAGTCGGTGCGGGCCCACAAGCCGGCCAGCCAGGCCAAATCCCTGACTCAGAACGGAGCCGCCTGATGGAAGAAGTCATCGCAATCGCCATTGGGGTCCTCGCCGCTTCCGGAGTCTGGCTGGTGCTGCGCCCGCGGACCTTCCAGGTGGTGATGGGCCTGTGCCTGCTGTCCTATGCGGTCAACCTGTTCATCTTCAGCATGGGCAGCCTGTTCATCGGCAAGGAGCCGATCGTCAAGGACGGCGTGCCCCAGGACCTGCTGCACTACACCGACCCGCTGCCCCAGGCGCTGGTGCTCACGGCCATCGTCATCAGCTTCGCCATGACTGCGCTGTTTCTGGTGGTGCTCCTGGCTTCCCGGGGCCTGACCGGCACCGACCACGTCGATGGCCGGGAGCCCAAGGAATGAATCCGTTGTCGCACCTGATCGTCGCCCCCATCCTCCTGCCGCTGCTGACCGCGGGCATCATGTTGCTGCTGGGGGAAAAGCATCGCCCGCTGAAAGCCCGGATCAACCTGCTCTCCACCCTGCTGGGCCTGTGCCTGGCGGGCTACCTGCTGTACTGGACCCAGGTCCAGGGCGCCACCGGTTCCTTCGGCGTGTACCTGCCCAGCAACTGGCAGGTGCCGTTCGGCATCGTGCTGGTGGTCGATCGCCTGTCGGCGCTGATGCTGGTGCTCACCGGTATCATCGGGGTCAGCGCGCTGCTGTTCGCCATGGCCCGCTGGGACGGCGCCGGGGCCAGTTTCCATGCCCTGTTCCAGATCCAGCTGATGGGCCTCTACGGGGCCTTCCTGACCGCCGACCTGTTCAACCTGTTCGTGTTCTTCGAGGTGCTGCTGGCGGCGTCCTACGGCCTGATGCTGCACGGCTCGGGGCGCGCGCGGGTGTCTTCGGGGCTGCACTACATCACCATCAACCTGCTGGCCTCGTCGCTGTTCCTGATCGGCACGGCGATGATCTACGGGGTCACCGGGACCCTGAACATGGCCGACCTGGCGATGAAGATCCCCCTGGTGCCGGAAGCCGACCGCGGCCTGCTGCACGCCGGTACGGCGATCCTGGCGATCGCCTTCCTGGCCAAGGCCGGGATGTGGCCACTGAACTTCTGGCTGGTGCCCGCCTACTCCTCGGCCAGCGCGCCGGTGGCGGCACTGTTCGCCATCATGACCAAAGTCGGTGTGTACACCGTACTGCGCCTATGGACCCTGCTGTTCTCCGGGCAAGCCGGGGCCTCGGCCTATTTCGGCAGCCAGTGGCTGGTGTACGGCGGCATGGCGACGATCTTCTGCGCGGCCCTGGCGATTCTTCCGGCCCAGCGCCTGGAACGCATGGCCAGCCTGAGCATCCTGGTGTCGGCCGGCATCCTGATCTCGGTGATCGGCTTCGCCCAGCCGGCCCTCACCGGCGCGGCGCTGTTCTACCTGTTCAGCTCGACCCTGGCGATGTGCGCGCTGTTTTTGCTGGCAGAACTGATCGAGCGTTCGCGCTCGGCCAATGAGATCCCCCTGGAGGATGAAGGCGAGATCCTGCCGCGGCCCATGGAGTCGCTGCACCCGCCACGGGGCAGCAACCTCGACGATGAACAGAAAGTGGTGGTCGGCCAGGTGATCCCCTGGACCATGGCCTTCCTCGGCCTGAGCTTCATCGCCTGCGCCTTGCTGATCATCGGCATGCCGCCGCTATCGGGCTTCATCGGCAAGCTCAACCTGATTGCCGCCCTGCTCAACCCCGAGGGCCTGGGGGCCAGCGAGGGCGCGCCGATCACCCCGGCGGCCTGGTGCTTCCTGGCGCTGTTGATCCTCTCGGGCCTGGCCTCGCTGATTGCCTTTGCCCGCCTGGGTGTGCAGCGCTTCTGGACCCCGGAGGAACGCCCTTCGCCGGTGCTGCGGCGCCTGGAGTGCCTGCCGATCGTGGCGCTGCTGGGGCTCTGCGTGCTGCTCAGCTTCAAGGCCGAGCCGTTGCTGCGCTTCACCCAGGCCACCGCCGACAGCCTCAACCACCCGGAGCATTACGTGATGGCGGTGCTCGGCACCCGCACCGTGCTCAGCCCTGAATCCAAGACCGCAGCGGCAGTGGAGGTGCACCCATGAAGCGCCTGTTCCCCGCGCCATTCCTGTCCCTGGCACTGTGGCTGCTCTGGCTGGTGCTGAACCTGTCCCTCAGCCCGGGCAACCTGCTGCTGGGCGCCCTGCTGGGCTTTCTCGCGCCGCTGCTGATGCAGCCCCTGCGGCCCCTGCCGATCCGCATCCGCCGCCCGGGCACCATCCTGCGCCTGTTCCTGGTGGTGGGCCGCGACGTGCTGGTGTCCAACCTGCTGGTGGCCTGGGGCGTGCTCAACAACGGCCGGCGCCCGGTGCACTCGGCCTTCGTCAAGATCCCCCTGGACCTGCGGGACGCCAATGGCCTGGCGGCGCTGTCCACCATCACCACGGTGGTGCCGGGCACGGTCTGGTCCGAGCTGTCCCTGGACCGCAGCCTGCTGTTGCTGCACGTCTTCGACCTGAAGGACGAGGCGCAATTCATCCAGCACTTCAAGGCCACGTACGAGCGCCCGCTGATGGAGATTTTCGAATGAGTGTCCTGCTGACCAACGCGATCTTGCTGAGTCTGTTCATTTTTTCCCTGGCCATGGTCCTGACCCTGGTGCGCCTGTTCAAGGGCCCCTCGGCCCAGGACCGGGTTCTGGCCCTGGACTACCTGTACATCCTGGCGATGCTGATGATGCTGGTGCTGGGCGTGCGCTACGCCAGTGACACCTACTTCGAGGCGGCGCTGCTGATCGCCCTGTTCGGCTTTGTCGGCTCCTTCGCCCTGGCCAAATTCCTTCTGCGTGGCGAGGTGATCGAATGAATAGCCTGGAACAATTGCCACTGTGGGTGGAAGTGCTGGTGGCCCTGTTGCTGGTGATCAGCAGTGTGTTTGCCCTGATCGGGGCCCTGGGCATCCTGCGCATGAAGAGCTACTTCCAGCGCATGCACCCGCCGGCCCTGGCCTCCACCATGGGCTCCTGGGCCGTGGCCCTGGCGTCGATCCTGTACTTTTCCGCGCTCAAGTCCGGGCCGGTGCTGCACGCCTGGCTGATCCCGGTGCTGATGTCCATCACCGTACCGGTGACCACCCTGCTGCTAGCGCGGGCCGCGCTGTTTCGCAAGCGCATGGCCGGCGACGATGTACCGGCGGAAATCAGCAGCAAACGCAGCGAAACCGGCAACTGAGCACATCCGCTGCACCTAGGAGCCGGCTGCCGGCGACGAGGCCCGTGAGCCTTGCGGCGACTTCGAAAACGCCTTCGCTGGCAAGCCAGCTCCTGCACCAGCCAGCACCTGCACTGGCCAGCGCCGGCTGACTGCCCTCAGGCCCAGGCCAGCACCAGCAACCCGGCCCCCAGCCCCACGCACAGGGGGGAATAGAACAGGGTGTCGAGGCGGGCGAATTTCGAATCCCGGACTTCCTTGAAAAAACCCACCAGCTCGGAGTCGCCGATGGCCCGGGCGAACATCAGCAAGGCAATGGCGCTGATCACCCACTGCAGAGACGGGTGGGTCACCGTCGGCAGGTAGAGCCCGACCCTCAGGCACACCAGCATCGCCACCAGCAACAAAGCCACTGCCACCAGCATCGTGGCCAGGGCCGGCGGGCGGAACGCCGGCTGGGTCATGCCGGGCCCCGGCCCCGGCACCTCGGGGATCACCGCATCACTGCCACGCTTGCCACCCGCAGCCCAGTACAGATGGATCAGACTGATCAACAGGAAGCTGCCAGCCACCCCCTGTGCGAGCAGAAGATTCATGTTCAGACGTCCGTGCAGAAAATGTCGCTGAAGAATGGACTCGATTGACCGTTTTTGTAAGTACGTTCGTCGCCTTCGATGATAAAGTGCCGCCCCATGAAATTTGCCCGTTCCGATCGCTCGCTCGTTGCCTGGATGCTCTATTGCTGCGTCCTGTTCAACGTGTTCGCCTGCAGCATCGGCCACGGGCAGATGCTCGGCATGCAGCTCAACGGCATCGGCGGGCAGTTCTGCAGCGTCGACCCTGCCACCCAGGCGCCGCTGCAGAAACCGGCCGACCAGGGCTCCCTGCCCACTCTCTCCAAGGCCTTCGGTTGCCCGCTGTGCTCCACCGGCGGCATGGGCCCGGCCCTGAACTCCAGCCTGACCCTGGCCCTGCTGCCGCAGCCCCAGGCCCCGCCTGCGCGCACCCTGGCCAAGACCGACCTCCCCGCCCGCTCCACCTGGCCCGCGGCCCATCCCCGGGCACCGCCTCTCGCCTGATTCCTGCTCGTGCTCAACCTGCCCACTGCGCTGTCGCGCGGCGCGCGTTCGTGGGCCTTTTCCTAGCCAAGAATTCAGGATGCACCGATGAAACACCTTCCTTTGCTGGCGAGCCTGCTGGGCTGCCTGTCGATCAATGCCTGGGGCCAGCCGAGCCTCGAACTGGCCCCCACCACCATCGGCGCGGATGAGGCCGATGCCGAGCCGGGCCTGAACCTGGACCAGTCCAGCGGCATGGCCTCGCGCCTGGGCCTGAGCCTGCGCGAAACCCCGGCCTCGGTGGCCGTGGCCAGCCGCCAGGACCTGGAGCGAAGCGGCGCCCGCACCTTCCAGGAAGCGGCCAACGCCCTGCCCGGGGTCAACGCCAGTGCGCCGCCGGGGTTCGGCGGCTTCGTCTCCTACCGTGGTTTTACCAGCAGCCAGATCACCCAGATGTTCAACGGCATCAACGTCGCCACCGGCCTGGCCCGGCCCGTGGACGCCTGGATCTACGACCGGGTGGAACTGGTGGGCGGCCCCTCGTCGCTGATCAATGGCGCCGGCTCCGTGGGCGGTTCGCTGAACTACGTGACCAAGCTCGCGGACCGCCGCGAACAGGCTGCCGAAGGCCTGCTCGGCTACGGCAGCTACGACACCACGCAGACCGCTTTCGGGGTCAACCACGCCCTCAGCCCGGCCGGCGCCGAGGTGCAGCACTACGCGCGCTTGGACGTCAGCCACAACACCAGCAACGGCTACATCGACCGCCAGGAAAGGGATGCCTGGAGCCTGGCCTTCTCCCTGCTCAGCGACCTGACCCCGGACCTGTCCCACACCCTGGCGGTGGAATACCAGGATGAACACGAGGACAGCCCCTACTGGGGCACCCCGGTGCTCAATCCCAAGGCCGGTGAGCTGAAGATCGACAAGCACAACCGCTTCAACAACTACAACGTCGCCGATGGCCTGTATGAGCAACGCACGGTGTGGCTGCGCTCGATCATCGACTACCGGATCAACCCCAGCACCAGCCTGCGCAACACCCTCTACCACCTGGACAGCCAGCGCGACTATCGCAACCTGGAGACCTACCAGTACAACGCCGACAACAGCCGGGTGAACCGCTCGACCGCCTACCTGGTACGGCACCAGGGCCAGCAGGACGGCAACCAGTTCGAACTGCGCCACGATGATCAGCTGTTCGGCCTCGACACCACCTGGTCCGGGGGTTTTGAGTACAAGGTCAACAGCACCACCAACTCGCCCTGGAACGTGCCGGCCAGCAACAGCGTCGATCCCGGCAACTTCCAGCCGGGGTACTTCTATGACCTGAAGGGCACCCGCCAGGGCTGGGCCAAGGACAAGACCAACCAGGTCACCACCCGCGCCCTGTTCGTCGAGAACCGCCTGGCCCTGACCGACGAGCTGTCACTGCTCAGCGGCCTGCGCTACGACGCCATCGACCTGGACGTGACCAACCACCGGCTGATCACCGCCAGCAACCCGCGCCACCTCAAGCGCAGCTGGGAACCGGTCACCGGGCGCCTGGGCCTGACCTGGCAGTTCCTGCCCAGCGCCAATGTCTACGTGCAGTACAGCACCGCCGCCGAGCAGCCCAGTGGCACTCAGAACTTCGAGGTGTCCACGGGCAAGCAATGGGAAGTGGGCAGCAAGTTCGACTACCTGCAAGGACGGGGTTCGGCGACCGTTGCCGCCTATCGCATCGAGCGCAAGGACTTTGCCGTCACCGATCCCCTGGACCCGGCCAACAGCATCCCGGTGGGCCAGCAGACCTCCAGGGGCATCGAGCTGGCCAGTTCCCTGCACATCACCCCCAAGCTACTGGCGCAAGCCAACTTCGCCTGGGTGGATGCCGAGTACGGCGAGTTCAACGAAAAGATCGCCAGCGGCGCGGTGGTCTCCCGCAAGGGCAACACGCCGACCAACGTACCGGACCGGCTGGCCAACCTGTGGCTGACCTATGACCTGTCGCCCAACTGGCAGACCGGGGTCGATGCGCGCTACGTGGCCTCGGTATACGCCGACAACGCCAACACCCTGCGGATGCCCGCCTACACCCTGTACGGCAGCTTCCTGCGCTACAAGGTCGACAGCCACACCACAGTGACCGGCCGGGTGCGCAACCTGACCAACGAGGTCTATGGCCAGTTCGCCCATGTGTCCCCGGCGTACTACCTGGGCCAGCCGCGAACCTTCGAGGTGGCGGTGCAGACCCGCTTCTGACCCCTGCCCTGCACCCGTCGGGCGCAAGGTTCAAGGGCCCATTCGCCGGCACGCCGGCGCCTACAAGGTGGCGGCGATCCTGTCCGCCACGTCCCGGGGCACCCAGGCGCGCCAAACGTCGGGGTGCTGCTTGAGGAAGGCCCGGGCCGCGTCCCGCGGGGCACTGTGGTTCTCGCTCATCTGCGCCAGGGCGCGGTTCAGGGGCTCGATGGGCAGGTCGACCTTGGCGAAGAACTGCGCCAGTTGCGGGTACTGCTTCTGGAATGGCGTGGACACCCCGATCGACAACCTGGAGGCCAGGGAACGGGTTGGTCGGGGGTTGGGGTTGGCGGCGTCGGTCAGGGTCTTCCAGGCTTCGGCGTCAAAGGGCGGTTCTTGCAGTTGCACCAGCTTGAAGCGCCCGAGCAGCGGCGTGGGCGACCAGTAGTAGAACAGGATCGGCTTGCCGCGACGGATCGCCGAGCTGATCTCCGCATCCAGGGCCGCTCCGGAACCGCTGCGAAAATTCACGTAGCTGTCCTGCAGGCCATAGGCCTTGAGCTTCTGCTGGTTGACGATCTCCGAGGTCCAGCCGATCGGGCTGTTGAGGAAACGCCCCTTGTCCGGGCTCTCCGGGTCCTTGAACACGTCCTTGTAGCGGGCCAGGTCGGTCACGCTGCGCAGCTCCGGCGCCAGGGGTTTTATACCCTTGGCCGGGTCGCCCTTGATCACGTATTCCGGCACCCACCAGCCTTCGGTGGCGCCCTTGACCGTATCCCCCAGGGCCTGCACCTTGCCTTCGGCCTCGGCCTTGACCCACACCGGGCTGCGCCCCGCCCACTCTTCGCCGATCACCTGGATGTCGTTGTTGGCCAGGGCCGTTTCCAGGGTGATGGTGGTGCCGGGCAAAGTGTCGGTGGGCAAGCCATAGCCCTGCTCCACCATGATCCGCAGGATCTCGGTGATCAGGCTGCCGCTTTCCCAGTTCAGGTCGGCGAAATGAATCGGTTGCGGCGCCGCCACAACCGGCTGCACCGTACTCAGGGCGGCAAGGCTCAACAGGCTGCTGGCCAGCAGCGCGCGGATTCCTTTCATCGGGGTACACCTCTTGGGTCAGGACCTGGGCCACAGGGGCAGGCAGCGCCTAAGCGCACGGCCCCCAAAGCATTAAGTCAACTGACTGTAGTAGAGGTTCAGTAGTTTCAACCCCAGGCCCTTCCCGGATGGCCGCTCAAGAGGCCGGAGGCTCCTGCAACCGCTGCAACTCGCGGCGCACCATGCTGGCGTAGGCCGCGGGGCGCAGGTTGTACAGCTGGGCGGCGACCCAGTTCAGCCAGGCGCCCTGGAGCACGGTCTTCTGCGCGAACAGGCGCCGGGCTTCAGCGCTCGCGGCCTGTTGATGCTCATGGTGAAACGCGGCGCGGCCCTGGCTCATCACTCGCTGGCCTTGAAGCTCACCAGTTCGCCCTTGCGCCATTTGGCGGCCTTGGCGGTCACTGCCTTGAGGGTCTTGGTCAGGCCTTCCTGCAACTGCTCGTTGGCGGCAAACACGGTCACCACCGAATGGCCTTCCTTGAACAGGATGCCCTGCCCCAGGGGGCTGCTGACAAAGGCGTAGTCGCCCAGGCCGTAGACCGTCAGCTTGATCTCGCGAAAGCGGATCTCCATCTTGCCGCCTTCACGGCTGGGCAGCACGGCGGCGCGAAAATGATCGCCGACCTTGAGTTCAAGGCGCGGCTTGTCGTCCACCACCAGGGCCGTCTCGGTGTCGATCTCGGCGACGTAGATGCCTTCGGCGGACTGTTCGGTGAGGTAGACAAAACGAGATTGGAACTGCTTGACCAGCTTTGCGCGCAAATCACCCAACACGAACAATGCATGCATTTCAAGATTACTTACTGCCAAGGAACACTCCCCGATACTCAAAATGATGTCGCCCGGAAAAAAACGGACGGCACGAAAAAACCGCCATGACGGCGTAGTCACCCCAATCGGTTACCCAATACACACAAGTGCAGCTGGCACTCCTGGCCACGACGCTGGCGGCGGCACTGAGCAAGGGGCATTTCGCCGATGCATCAGGCACATGTCGAAGGCGTGAGGAGTGAGCTCTGACCCGCAAAGCGTGGCGGCGCGTCGTCGGGGGTGGGTGCTGGAACAGGCCTGCTGGCCGGATGCACCCGGGTCACGATTCCCCCGGTCGGCAGCCACTTCGGGTTGCAGAGGCAATTCTAGAGCAACTTTGTGCATTTCGACTATTTAAAGCGCACACCGGTTTCGCGCGCACCCACTTCAGCAAAAGCCGGAGTTGACGCGCAGCCGGTAATATTACCCAGCAACAGAAGCAGGAAGTTTCAGATTAGATCATCAGAATAATCGCCACCTAGAATCCAAATGATATAACTCAGCCCGCCATCACCCAACAACTGCCATACTCCGCCATTGATTGAATGCCCCCCTCTTGGGGGGCGTTCAAGCACTCACTCATCTCCAAGGGAAGGCTAGAAGTGACCGAACTAGATATTGGCGAGTTTTTCATTCGTGGCGAGTGCAGAGAAGTCGAAGGCGAGTTCCAGGCCGTGATTGCCATGCGCGCCAAACCCCCACTGACCCAGGTCACCTTCCACCAGGTGGAACGCGATCGCTGGTTCAAGACCTCGGAAGACGCTGCCGCGGCAGCCAGAGCGTCGGCCAAGGCCCTCAAGCAGGCCATCGACCAGGGCGCCCTGAACGCCTGACAGACAGCGCCAGTCAAGGATCCGACAGCGCGACCGATACAAAGGCGAGATCCGTTTAAGAGCATCATGATGATCGACTTGAAACCCCCATCTCGCCTGGCCGACTTTCTCAAGCCGGATCCAAGCACTGCGGTACTGGAAGCCTCGGACGACGGCGAGACCCTGGTCCTGAGCCGCTCCAGCGCGCAAACCCCGGAAGAGGCGCTGTTGCTGGCGAAGAAAAAACGCATCCGCCAACTGAAAAAGCAGATCGAGCTGCTGCAACAGAAACTGCAGCGGGCCAAGGCCCGCCTGGCCACGGTCAAGGGCGCCAGTTCCGGCTCCGACACCGGCCGGGCCATGGCCCTGTCGTCCGCCCGGGCCCAAGTCATGGCCTACAGCACTGCCCTGTCCATGGCCCAGACGGCGTTGTTCCAGGCCGAGAGCGGCACCCTGGCCTGAACCCTTGGATCGAACTTGCGCGCCCGCCATGCCTCAGATGCACTGAGGCAGCGCCGGTGCTGCCCGTCACCCAAGGAGATCACCATGGAAGCGCCCACCCATAACCTCGAAGGGCTGTTCGACCAGTTGGGCCTGGATTCCAGCCCTGCCGCCATCGATGGTTTCATCGCCCGGCACTCGCCCCTGGACGAAGACCTGAAAATGATCGACGCCCCCTTCTGGACGCCCCAGCAAGCGGCCTTTCTCAAGCAGCAACTGCGCGAAGACGCCGACTGGGCGCCGGTGGTGGACGAGCTCAACCTGCGCCTGCACCAGGCCGGTTAAGCCGAATGCCGCAGGTGCCGGCCGCCGGGCAGCAGCACCTGCAGCTGCTGCTGCCAGGCCAGCCGGCACTCCTCGGCCTCGGCGCGGCTGGCAAAGGCCGTGCCGCGCTGTTCGCCATTGACCAGAACCACCCAGCACGCACGACGGCCCTGGGCCCGCAGGCTGGCTGGCACGCCGCTGCCAATCATCACCGCTACATCGACTTTGCTGTGCATGGAGCTACCTCCAGAAAATTAGTTAGCTGCCTAACGATGTTGGCATACTAACTAACTTGCCGGCCCCTGGAACAGCCTGTTCCTGCATTGCAGCATTACCGATAGCGTAACAATGGAGGCCTCAGCCCTTGCCCGAGCCTGGCGCCTGCTCGGGTTTGTAACCCAGGCGCAGCCCGCCCCAGTGCCGGCCGCGGACCATGATCGGCACCGAAAGGTCATGCATCAGCTCGCCGGTATCCCGGGTATAGGTCTGCAGAAGCAGCGGTTGCTGGTGGCTGCCACAGCGGATCCCCGTGCGGTCAGCGAACTTGCGCTTGCTGCGGTTATGCAGGTTGTCCACCTCGGGGTCGCCGGTCAGCGGCTGGGAAAAAACCTTGTTGTGGGTCGGCACGTAGCCTTCCTGGGTACAGGCGATGGCGAACACCAGGCCATCGTGGCGCGGCAGCAGGGATTCCTGGATCGGCGGCAGCACCTGATCGGTGTAGCGGTCGAAGCGGGTCTGGTATTTGGCCGGGTCGGTGTTGGCGATCAACTGGTAGTGACGATCGAACAGATCGTCGAGGCTGATGCGGTTCTGCTCCAGGTCGGCCTCGAACTGCTCGGCAATGCGCCGCGCGCCTTCGCGGGCCAGGTCGTAGATGCGCTGGTGATAGTCATCCAGGCCCACCGCCGCCAGGCGTTCGCTGATGGTTTCCGCCTGCCCTTCCATCTGCACCGCGGCCTGCGCCAGGCTGCGGGTCTGCTGGTCGCTGACCGCCAGGTCGCTGCGCATCTGCTCCACGGCATGAAACAGGCTGTCCAGTTGCTCGCGGTTGGTCTCGGCGCCCCGGGCGATCTCGCTGACCTGCCCTTCCACCCCGGCCGCCAGGCGCGCGATGTTGTCCAGGTGACGACCGGTGTGCTCCACCTGCTCGACCCCCAGGTTGAGGTCGTCGGCCAGCTGGCGGATCTGCTCCACCACGTCGCTGGTGCGCTGCTGGATATCCGCCACCATCACCCCGACCTCGTCGGTGGCCGCGGCGGTGCGCCCGGCCAGCCCGCGCACCTCATCGGCCACCACCGCGAAACCGCGCCCGTGTTCCCCGGCCCGGGCTGCCTCGATGGCCGCATTCAGCGCCAGCAGGTTGGTCTGGCTGGCGATGGACTGGATCACCAGGGTCACCCGCTGGATCTCCTCGCTGCGCTGGCTCAGGGCCTCGATCAGCTCACGGCTGCCATTGGCGCGCTGGCTGAGCAGGTGCATGCGGCTGATGGACTCCCCCAGCACCGTGCGCCCTTCGGCGCTGCTGGCGTGGGCCTCGCTGGCGGCGCCCAGGGCCTGCTGGCTGAGTTGGGAGGTGACCTGCTCGGTCTTGATCATCACTTCGGCGTTGCCGACGATGCGCGCGGCGGCGTCGAGCTGGGATTGCAGCTTGCCTGCCAGCTGGGTCACCGAGTAGGCCACGCCCGCCGCGGACAGTGCGTTATGGGTGGTGCCGTAGGACAGGTCACGGGTCAGCGCCGACAACTGATCGTCAGCCGTCGCGTTCGCCACCAGGGGCCGCCCGCGCCCGCGCAACCGCGGCAGCCAGATCACCAGCACCGCCACGGGCAGGCACAGGTACAGCGACCAGCCGCCCAGGGCCTGGCCGGCGAACAGCGCCATCAGCGCCGCGCTCTGCAAGGACGGCGCCCACCAGCGGGCGGCGGTTTCGGGTGTTGCCAGCGGCTGTGCGACCGGCGCCGCTAGAGATCCATCTCTTGACATCTGTGTCACCCCACATCGTTCTAATTGTTTGCGGCATTAGACGCCACTAGAGGGCCATTATCCATGGTCCCTTAGTCGCGGGTTTGCAGCAGATCAAGAGAATGTGCGGGCGGGCACTGCCCGAAAAAACAGAGCCCCCGCTGTGGCGGGGGCTGGCGATCAGGCTTGACGCTGATGCTTGTCGATCTGCTCGTGGCGCTCTTGGGCCTCGATGCAGTACTTGGTGGTGGGGCTGATCAGCAGGCGCTTGAGGCCGATCGGCTCGCCGCTGTCGTCGCACCAGCCGAAGCTGTCGTCGCTGATCCGGCCCAGGGCCTGTTCCAGTTGCGGCAGCATGCGCTGGTCGCGATCAATGGCGTTGACCAACCAGGTGCGCTCTTCTTCGACGGAAGCGGCGTCGGCCGGGTCAGCCGGGGTGTCCAGGCTTTCAATGGCGATCCGGTTCTGTTCGATGCGCTCGTGGGTTTCCACCTTCATGGCTTGCAACAGGTCGCTGAAAAAAGCGTGCTGCTCGGCATTCATGTAGTCATCCGCCGGCATGGCCAGCAACTTTTCCTTGGTCATTGATTTCTCTATAAAAAATACGTGCATTAAGGCGAATTCAAACTGTTTCCGGTTGACCCGTCAGGTCATCAGAAAGGCGCCATACCTTCCAAGCGCCACCCGGCACTCAATTTACGAGGGGCGGCAGTCTAAGGCCGGTTTGAGGGCGCAGCAACTGAAATGACAGCGAATCTGTCCGACAAACCGCACAAAGCCCGCAAATGCGGGCTTTGGTGGCGTTTATTGGAGTGCGTTTATAACAAAAAATTCCATAGTCATGGGTCTGTTAGAAGACAAACGGCAGTGCCGGACGGCGGATTCTGGCCGTTTTCAACGATTTCCAGGGGCACCGGCCGGCAGGCGAAGAGGCCTTTGGAGCGGGCCAGAGCTCGGGAGCGTATTCGCTGGCACGCCGGCTCCTGCACCAGCCGGCGCCTCTCCCCTGCTCAGCGCTTGAGCTTGCGCTTGTTGCGGTACTGGTCGATGACCACCGCCACCACGATGATCAGGCCCTTGATGATGTCCTGGATGTAGGCATCGACCCCGACAAAGGTGAAGCCACTGGCCATGACCCCGAGGATCAGCGCGCCGATCACGGTGCCGGTGATGCGCCCCACCCCGCCGGCCAGGCTGGTGCCGCCGATCACTGCCGCGGCAATCGCGTCCAGCTCGTAGGACATGCCCATCCCCGCCTGCCCGGTGGCGGCCCGTGCCGAGGCCACCACCCCGGCCAGCCCCGCCAACAGCCCGGCAATGCTGTAGACAATCACCAGGTGGCGCTTGACGTTGATCCCCGAAGTCCGCGCCGCCTGCATGTTGCCGCCGATGGCATAGGTGTACTTGCCGTACTTGGTGTAGCGCAGGGCGATATGAAAGATCAGCGCCACCACCAGGAAGATCACCACCGGCATCGCCCCGTGGCCGATGGCGGTGTAGGAATCGGAGAGCATGCTCACCGGCTGGCCCTGGGTGTAGTAACGCGCCAGCCCCCGGGCCGAGACCATCATCCCCAGGGTGGCAATAAAGGGAGGAATGCCGGTCAGGGCAATCACACTGCCGTTGATCGCCCCCGCCAGGAGGCCGACCCCGAGCCCGGCCAGCACCGGGATCCACACCGGCAGGTCGGTCAGCGAGGGAAACACCGCCCGGGTGAAGTCCGAGGTCTGCGCCAGGCTTGCGGCAATCATCGCCGACAGGGCCAGCACCGAACCGGAAGACAGGTCGATGCCGGTGGTGATGATCACCTGGGTCACGCCGATGGCCAGCAGGCCGATCACCGAGACCTGGAGAATCATCAGCACCAGGCGCTGGGAATTGAGCAGGAAACTCTGGTCGCGGACGATCCAGCCAAACAGCTCGAACACCAGGCCGATACCGATCAGCACCAGGAAGATGCTCAGCTCGGTGGGCAGTCGTCGCCGGGGCTTGACTGCCACCGCCGCGGGTTTGTTGTCGATTATCGCGTTCATTGCCAGCCACCACCCTTGGGTTGAATGTCGTCTAGTTCAGGCCCGAAGCCAGTTGCATGACCCGTTCCTGGGTCGCCTCGTTGCGGTCCAGGGTGCCCATCAGTTGCCCTTCGTGCATGACCATGACCCGGTCGCTCATGCCCAGCACCTCGGGCAGTTCCGAGGAAATCATGATCACCGCCATGCCCTCACCGGCCAGACTGGCGATCAGTCGGTAGATCTCAGCCTTGGCCCCCACGTCAATGCCCCGGGTCGGCTCGTCGAGAATCAGGATCCGCGGCTGGGTCATCAGCCAGCGCGCCAGCAGGGCCTTCTGCTGATTGCCCCCGGACAGGGTGTCGATGCATTGCTCCAGGGACGGGGTCTTGACCCGCAGCTTCCTGCACATGTCCTCGCACAAGGCGCGCAAGGCCTTCTGCTGGACAAAACCGCCGCCGGCGTAGTGCGGCAGTACCGCCACTTCCATGTTTTCCAGGACCGACAGGCAGGGGAACAAGCCACTGAGCTTGCGATCCTCGGTCAGCAGGGCAAGGCCCTTCTCGATCGCCCGGTGCGGGTCGCCGATGCGCAGGGGCTGGCCGTCGAGGACAATCTCGCCGCCATCGCTTGGGGTGATGCCGAACAGGGTTTCGGCGACATTGGTCCGCCCCGAGCCCATCAGCCCGGCAATGCCGAGGATCTCCCCGGCATGCAGATCGAACGACACGCCCTTGAACACCCCGTCCAGGCGCAAGTCGCGGACCTTGAGCAGCAGCTCGCCGATAGGCTTCTCGCGCAGGGGAAACAACTGGCTCAGCTCGCGCCCCACCATCATCGAGATCAGGCTGTCGCCGTCCAGGCTGTCGGCCCGTTGCAGGCCGATGTAGGCGCCATCGCGAAACACCGCCACCTCATCGGCGATGGCGAACACTTCGTTCATCTTGTGGGTGATATAGACGATGCCCTTACCCTGGGCCTTGAGGTCGGCAATGATCGAGAACAGGTGCGCCACCTCCTTGTCGGTGATGGCCGAGGTCGGTTCGTCCATGATCAGCACGTCGGAGTCGTAGGACACCGCCTTGGCGATCTCCACCATCTGGCGCTCGGCGATGCTCAGGTTGCCCACCTGCTCCTCGGGGTCCAGTTCGATGCGCAGGCGCGCCAGCAAGGCGGCGGTGCAGCGGTGCATTTCCCGATGGTCGATCAGGCCCAGGCGGTTCTGTTGCTCGCGGCCGATCCAGATGTTCTCGGCGATGCTCATGTGCGGCATCAGGTTGAGTTCCTGGTGGATCATGGCGATCCCCGCCTGCAGCGCCGCCAGCGGCGTGGCGAAGGTCACAGGCCGGCCCTTGAGGCGCAGTTCGCCGGAGTCGGGCTGATAGATGCCCGCGATGATCTTCATCAGGGTCGACTTGCCGGCACCGTTCTCGCCCATCAGCGCCAGGACCGTGCCGGGGCGTACCCGCAGTTGCACGTTGGCCAGGGCCACCACCCCGGGAAAGCCCTTGCTGACATTCAGCACTTCCAGCAGGTAGGGCTCCTGGGGCGCCACGGCCGGGCTCAGGGAGTGCAGGCTCGAAGCAGAAGCACAAGCGTTCATGATCAGCTACTCCAGCGGCCGGGCAGCCAGCGCCGCCCGGCCCGCGTGTGATTGAAGGGCCGGCGCCTACTTGAACTGGGCGACCGTTTCCGGCGTGATCAGGCGGTAGGGAATCCACACCGCGGCGTCCACCGGCTGCTTGTTGGCCATCTTCACCGCGGTTTCCACCGAGCCGTCGGCCTGGCCCTTGGCGTCCTGGAACACCGACACCGCCAGCTCGCCGCGCTGCACCGCGCGCAGCCCGTCGGGGGTGCCGTCGACCCCGGCGATCAGCACGCTGCCCTTGGCCACCCCGGCCTGGTTCAGGGCCATGGCCGCACCGATGGCCATCTCGTCGTTGTTGGCCACCACCGCATTGAACTCGCGGCCCTGGGTCAGCCAGTCGTTGACCAGGGTCATGCCCTTGTCCCGCAGCCAGACGCCAGTCTGTTCCTGGTCGACCTTGATCCCGGGGTACCGGGCCAGCACCTCCTTGACCCCCTTGGTGCGATTGGTGGTGGAGTTGTTCGCCAGGTCGCCGAGAAGGATCACGATGCTGCCCTTGCCGCCCATTTTCTCGGCCAGGTACTGCATCTGCATCTTGCCTGCCTCCAGGTCGTCGGAGGCCACGGTGACCACGCCCTTGGGCAGGTTCAGGTCGTCCGGGCGACGGTTGACGTAGACCAGGGGAATCCCGGCCTTGACCGCCGCCTCGGTGATCTTGCGAGTGGCGGCGGTATCCACCGGGTTGACCACGATGGCGTCGACCTTCTGGCTGATGAAGCTTTCCACCTGGCTCAGCTGCTTGACCACGTCACTGCGGGCGTCCTCGAACTGCAACTGCACGCCTTCGGGCATGGACCTGGCCTTCTGGTCCATGGACTCGCGCAGGTAGGTCAGCCAGGTGTCGTCGAACTGCGACATGCTCACGCCTATGCGCACCTGGGCCAGCGCCGCGCCACTGAACAGCATCAGCGACAGGGCAAGACACGCCACTCGGTTCTGAATGTTCATTAAGAGTCGTTCTCCACATGCTTGTTGGTGGGTGGCCGTGCTCAGGCCGGCGAATACAGAACCGGGGCCCCGGGCATGCAGCCCAGCAGCGCGCCCTGGTGTTCGACACACAGGCCGCTGAGCAGGGTCAATAAACGAGAGGACCAGGGAGTGACGGGCAGATCGCGGGAGGCGGCGCCCCGGGTACGGGACAGCCATTGCAGAGCAGAGCGGAAGGTTTTCATCGACGGCACCTGTTTGTTCTTGTTGGTGGGTTCTCCAGGGCTCAAGCGGGGCTTGAAGGCCATGGGAACCTTGTAGGGTCGGCTACCTGGAAACGACTTTATTGGAAAATAATTTCTATATCAACTCATTTTAGAATTTTACTGCAATTGCATTTCCAGCAGCCAGATCCCTCGCTTCCCGCAGGAGACGGCTTGCCGGCGAAGGGGCCCGCACGCCTTGCAGCGCCCTGGAAAACACCTTCGCTGGCAAGCTGGCGCCTACAGAAATCCCGGGGTTCAGGCGTAGAGCGCCGGGCGCTGGGGCAGGCTGATGGGGACGATCGCCCCGCTCTGCTGGGCCTCGATGCAGGCATCGGCCGCCACCGCCGCGGCCAGGCCGTCCCAGGCCGAGGGCCCACCCACCCGGCCAGCGCGCACGCCATCGACAAAGGCCTGCAGCTCGACGTCATAGGCGGCGATGAAGCGCTCCTTCCAGTCCATCAGGATCGCGCTGGACAGGCTGGCCGCGCTGCGCAGCTGGACCTGGGGCGGCTCCGGCAGGCGGGCGATGCCGCTCTCGCCCACCACTTCGCACTGGATGTCGTAGCCGTACTGGCAGTTGACGAAGATCTCCACGTCGATCCGCGTGCCCCGGGCGGTTTCCAGCAGCACGATCTGCGGGTCGCGCAGTTGGGCGTGGGCCTTGCCGGTCTTGCGCGGGAACAGCACCTGCACCGACACATAGTCGTCCGCCAGCAGCCAGCGCAGTACATCCAGCTCGTGGATCAGGGTGTCGGTGATGGCCATGTCGGTCTTGTAGTTCTCCCCCACCCGCGGGTTGCGGTGAGCGCAGTGCAGCATCAGCGGCTCACCGATGCGCCCACTGTCCACCACCGCCTTGAGCGCCTGGTAGCCGGCGTCGTAGGGGCGCATGAACCCCACCTGCACCAGGCGCCGGCCGTGGGCAATCTCGGCCTCGACGATGCGCCGGCAGCCGGCGGCGGTCACCGCCAGGGGCTTTTCGCAGAACACCGGCTTGCCGGCGGCGATGGCCGCCAGCACGAACTCTTCGTGGCTAGGGCCCCAGGACGTCACCAGCAGCGCCTGGACCTCCGGCGCCTGGATCAGGGCATGGCCGTCGGGGTAGACCTCGGCCTCAAGCGTGAGCCCGGCCAGCACCCGGGCCGCCTGCTGCGGGTCGATGTCGGTTACCGCCACCACCCGGCAGCCCTGCAGGGTCTGGCTGCAACGCCGAATGTGATCCTGACCTATGGCACCAGTGCCGATAACGCCTAGCTGCAAAGACATGGGTGTACTCCTGTGGTTGTTCGGTTGGGGAGTTTCAGTACTGGCGCGCCTTGGCCAACTGCTGATCGATGGCGGCGGCCGCGGCGGCCACCCTCTCACTGCCGCTGACCTCGGCCACCGCCACATGCCACCAGGACAGGTAGCCGTGGAGCATGGTCTTGGGCAGCACCTTGATATCGATCAGGGTCGAGACCCGCTGCAGCCGGGCGTCCGCCAGGGCGGCGTGGAGCTGCTCCAGGTTCCTCACCTTGTAGGTCTTGCAGCCGTAGGCCGCGGCGCTCATGGCGTAGTCCACCGGGATCAGGCCGCCGTCGAGCTGGTCGCTGTCTGGGTTGCGGTAGCGGAACTCGGTGGCGAAGCTGTCCAGGCCCTGGCCCAGCTGCAGGTTGTTGATGCAGCCGAAGGCCATGTTGTCCAGCAGCACCACGTTGATCTTGCGTTGCTCCTGGATCGAGGTCAGCAGCTCCGAATGCAGCATCAGGTAGGAGCCGTCGCCCACCAGGGCATAGACCTCGCGCTCGGGGGCGGCGAGCTTGACCCCCAGGGCCGCGGCAATTTCATAACCCATGCACGAATAGCCATATTCCACGTGGTAGGTGTTGAGCCCCTTGCTGCGCCAGCTGCGTTGCAGGTCCCCGGGCAAACTGCCGGCAGCGGCGACAATCACCGCATCGTCGGCCAGGGTCTGGTTGAGCACCCCCAGCACCTGGCTCTGGGTCAGGCAGGAGCCGGTCAGCTCGATGAACTCGCGCAGCACCGCCGGGTCCAGCGCGTCCTTGACCTCCGGCACAAAATCCTCGCCCTGATAGTGCACGCCGTGGACCCGCTCCAGCTCGGCATCCAGCTGCCCCCTGGCCTCGGCCACCCGAGTGCCCCAGCCGGCGCGGTAGGCGCTGCCGGCCAGGGCCTCGCCCAGTGCCTGCAAGCCGGCCCGGGCATCGGCCAGCAGTTGCACGCCATCGAGCTTCACGGCATCGCCGGGGTTGATATTGAGGTTGAGAAACTGCACCTGGGGGTGCTGGAACAGCCACTTGGACGAGGTGGTGAAATCGCTGTAGCGGGTACCGACGCCAATGATCAGGTCGGCCTCCCGGGCCAGCAGGTTGGCCGCCAGGCAGCCGGTTTCACCGATGCCGCCCACGTTCAATGGATGGCTGGACAGCAGCGCGCTCTTGCCGGCCTGAGTCTCGGCCACCGGGATCGCGAAGCGCTCGGCAAAGGCCTGCAGGGCCTGGTTGGCCGCGGCGTACTTGACCCCGCCACCGCAGATCAGCAACGGCTTGCGCTTGCCCCGCAGCAGCGCCACGGCGTCCGCCAGCATCGCTTCGGTGGGTGGCCGCCGGTCGATGCGATGCACCCGTCGGGCGAAGAAGCTCAGCGGGTAATCGTAGGCCTCGGCCTGCACATCCTGGGGCAGCGCCAGGGTCACCGCGCCGGTCTGGGCCGGGTCGGCCAGCACCCGCATCGCCTGCAGCGCCGCGCTCATCAACTGCTCCGGGCGGTTGATCCGGTCCCAGTATTTGCTCACCGCCTTGAAGGCATCGTTGGTGCTGATGCCCAGGTCATGGAACTGCTCGATCTGTTGCAGCACCGGGTCCGGCTGGCGGCTGGCGAACACGTCGCCGGGCAACAGCAGCAAGGGAATGCGGTTGGCCGTGGCGGTGGCCGCGGCGGTCAGCATATTGGCCGCGCCGGGGCCCACCGAAGCGGTGCAGGCATAGACCTTGCGCCGCAGGTGCTGCTTGGCAAACCCGATGGCGGCATGGGCCATGCCCTGCTCGTTGCGGCCCTGGTGCACCCGCAATTGGCCCGGGTCCTGCTGCAGCGCCTGGCCGATGCCCAGCACATTGCCGTGGCCGAAGATCGTAAAGACCCCGGCAATGAACCGGCTCTGCTGCCCGTCCACCTCGACGTACTGGTTATCGAGGAATTTCACCAGGGCCTGGGCCATGGTCAGTCGAATCGTGCTCATCTGTGTTCCTTCAATGGCCATACAGCACTCTCACTGTTCTCTGTGCGGAAGCCGGCTTGCCGGCGCCTACAAGGGGGGGCAGGCCAGGGCCTGGCGCAGGTGCTGGATACTGCGCTCCAGAGCCTGCTGCAGGTCCGGTCGATCGTGAGCACTCGCGGCAAAGGGCTCGAAGGACAGGTAGCCGCGGTAACCGCCCGCCAGCAACGCGGCGATCTGCGTCGTGTTGCCCAGCCGGTCCGCCGCGCCCACCAGAACCCGATGACCGTCCCGCAGCGCTGCCAGAGGCAGTGGCGGGCCCTCGACACCGGAGAGATGCACCAGCCCCGTGAGCTCGGCGAACAGCTGGGGTTCGCCGGCCAGTGTGTGGTGGAAGGTGTCGTGCACCAGGCTCAGCACATCCAGCGCGCCAACGGCGCGGATCGCGTCCACGGCGCTGCGCTTGTCACGCAGGGCGCACTCGGCAAACCCCAGGGGTTCGACAAAACCGCGCAGGCCATGCTGGCGAAGAACCTCCGCGATCCGGGTCAGGGCGGCCGCCAGCCCCTGGGCCCGCTGACCCGCGCTGCGCCGGTCGCCGGGGTCGTTCAGCGGGCACAACACCAGGCCCTCGGCACCGCAGGCGCGGGCATAACCGGCCAGGTGCAGCAACTGCTGGCGGCGCTGTTCATCCCACAGGTCGAAGGGGTACAGGGCATTGATCGACAGCAGCCGGATGCCACGCTGCTCACACAGCTCGCGGACCTGCTCGGGGGGCGTGCCATCCTCGATCTCCACACCCTTGAGGTCATTGCGCAGCTCCACTGCATCGATCTTCAAGGCCAGTGCCAGGTCAAGAAAATCCGCCAGAGGCAGGTGCGGTGCGACCATTCGGTTCAAGGCAAAACGCAAAGGCTGAGTCATCTTCCAGCTCCCCGAAAATCGGCAAAGGTGCGTCGTTCACAGATCCAGCAGCCAGCTGTGCCGGGGGTCGTTATGGAACTGCCAGACCCGCTTCGGCCCGGCCATCACGTTCAGGTAATAGGACTCGTAGCCATAGGGCACGCTGACCGGGTGGTACCCCCTGGGCACCACCACCAGGTCGTGGTGCTCCACCGCCATGGCCTCGTCCAGGCTGCGGTCGTCGGTGTAGACCCGCTGGAAGACGAAGCCCTGGGGCGGGTTGAGCTGGTGGTAATAGGTCTCTTCCAGAAAGCTCTGGTGCGGCAGGTCGTCGGTGTCGTGCTTGTGCGGCGGGTAGCTGGAGGAATGCCCGGACGGCGTGCGCACCTCCACCACCAGCAGGGAATGGGCCGGCTCGCTGTCGGGCAGGATGTCGCAGACGTAGCGAGTATTGGCGCCCTTGCCGCGCACGCTGCGCCTGCACTGTTCCGGGCGGATCAACCGAGGGCCGAGGTCGTTATCGACTGCCCCCGGGGCGGCACACACAGCGATCTGCACATCGCTCAAGGCCGTGACCCGGGCCCGGCTGCCCGGCGGCAGGTAGGCAGCAAAGGGGGATTTGTCCTCGAACACCGATTGCCGGTCACCCAGGTTGGACCACTGGAAGGCGCCCTGGGGCGCTTCGCCCTGCACATCGATACGGCCGCTGAGCAGCACCAGGCACAGCTCCTTGTCGCCGGCGCTGACCGGCAGGCTTTCCCCCAGGCCCAGGCGGTAGGCACTGAACCCCACGTATTCCAGGGCGCCCTCTTGCAGCTGGACCATGGTCCGGCCCTTTGCAGCGCTTTTAACCAGCAGGCTCATTGGGCAGCCCTCCTGCGTTGCAGGCCAGCGTCCAGCAGGGCCCGCAGGGTGTCGTAACCTTTTTTCGCGTAGACGTAGCTCGGCGCCACCGCCGGGTCCTGCTCGGCCTCCACCACCAGCCAGCCCTGGTAGCCTGCGTCCAGCAGCACATCGAGCAAGGCGGCGAAGTCAATGTCGCCATCGCCGGGCACGGTGAAGGTGCCGTTGATGATGCAGTCCGGGAAGCTCCACAGGTTGTTGCGCGCCAGTTGCACCACCGGCTTGCGCACGTCCTTGAAGTGCACATGGCACACCCGCCCGATATGCCGGCGCAGCACCTCCAGGGGTTCGCCGCCGCCCATGTAGCAATGGCCCGAATCGAACAGCAGGCCGACTTCCTCGCCGGTCAGGCGCATCAGCGTGTCGATGTCCGCCGGGGACTCGACGTAGGCGCCCATGTGGTGGTGATAGGCCAGGCGCACGCCCTGGGACAGGGTGAAACGCGCCAGCTCCGTGAGTTTGTCGGCGTAGTCCTGCCAGGCCTGCTCGCTGTGGAACCGTGGGCGCTCGATCAGGCGCACCGGCAAGCCCTGGATCGAGTCGGCCACTTCGCCGTAGACCAGCACCGAGGCGCCGTTGCGCTTGAGCAGTTCGACGTGGCTGGCAATGGCGTCGATTTCCTCGGCCACCGAACGCCGGGCCAGGCGGCTGGAGTACCAGCCCGAGACCAGCGCCAGGTCATAAGGGCGCAACACATCGCCCACGCCCTTGGCGTCCTTGGGGAACTTGCCGTTGAGTTCGAAGCCTTGGTAACCGATCTCGCGCCCTTCGCTGAGGGCGGTGCTCAAGGGCGTTTCACCGCCCAGGGCCGGCAGGTCGTCGTTGCTCCAGGAGATCGGGTTGATGCCAATTCGGATCGCGGGCATGGCTGCACCTTTTGTTGTTATTCATGAAAGCGTGGAGAACGGCCTTGCACTGGTAGGAACTGGCTTGCCAGCGAAGGCACCGGCGAGCCTGGCACCAGGCTCAAGACCCTCTTCGCCGGCAAGCCGGCTCCTACACAGGGCGGGCGCTGCGCCAGGCGTTGATCAGTTGCTCGAAGGTGCCCTGCACTTGCCGGATCAGGATGTCGTCGTCGATCTCCCCCGCCAGCCACGCTCGGCTGGGCTCCTGGAAAATCGTGCGGCCCACGGCAAACCCCCGGCAGGTGCGGCTGTCGGCCGCTTGCCGGAAGCCCTCGGCGAGGGCTTCGGCCGAGGCATTCAGGCCCAGCAGCACCACGCCACGGCAATAGGGGTCGCGCTCCTGGATCAGCTCATCGAGCTTTTTCCATTCCTCGGCCGACTGCGCTTCGATCTTCCACCACGCGGGGTAGATGCCCAGGTTGTACAGGCGCTTGAGGCTGCGGTAGAGCACCTCGGGATGAGCGCCGGGCAGGTCCCTGGGCGGGATGATTTCCAGCAGCAGTTCATGCCCGCTGACCTGGGACGCCTGGTACAGGCCCCGGATCTGTGCTTCCTGCTCCAGGCGCAGCAGGGGTTCGTCGTCCGGGTGAAATTGCACCAGGCACTTGATGATCTGCTCCTGGGGCCAGGCGATCAGGTTGCTGCCCACCGAACGCCCGTGCTCGAACGCCAGGGGCCGCGAGCCCTGCACTTCCACCGGCCGCGCCACCCACCAGCCGCGCCCGGTGGCGGCGTTCAGCGCCTCCTGGCCGAAGCGCTGGTCGGCCAGCAGGCCGACATCGGCCTCGATGCCCCGGCGCCGCAGGTCGGCTTCGACCCGCTGCACCGCTTCTATGAAGAGTTGCTTGAGCTGACCGATGGCCTTGAGCTCGCGCCCACCTTGCTGCGCCAGTTCCACCAGTTGCCCACGGTGGTCGAAGGCAAAGACGAACAGGGGCTTCCAGGCCTTGCGCGGCACACTGACCTGATGCAGGCGTTGCAGCACCGGGTCCTGGTCGGGACGGGTGATGGGCACCGGGCTGCTGAACAGATAGTCCAGTTCGGCCCGGGTCGGCATCGCCGGGGCGCAGGCGTGGCGCGACACCACCAGGCCGCCGCAGGCGTTGGCCAACTGGCAGCAGCGCTCATCACTGGCCTCTTCCAGCCAGCCACTGAGGAAGCCGGACATGAAAGCATCGCCGGCGCCCAGCACGTTGAGCACCTCCACCCGCACACCGGGGTAGATCGCCCCGTCTTTCAGGCGCTCCGGAATCTCGCCGTGGATCACCGTGCACCCTTGCGGACCAAGCTTGACCACCAGGGTCGCGGCACTCAGTGAACGTACGGTGCGCAGGGCCGTCAGCAGATCGTCGCTGCCGCCGGCAATCAGGAATTCCTCTTCGGTGCCGACGATCAGGTCGAAGCGCGGCAGGATGCCCTGCACATGCTGGCTGACCTGCGGGTCGGCCACGAACCGGGTCTCGCCGTCAGCCTTGCCCGCCAGGCCCCAGAGCACCGGCCGGTAGTCGATGTCCAGGACCTGCTTGACCCCGTGCTTTTGCGCATAGTCCAGGGCCTGCAGGCTGGCCCGGTAGACGCCGTCGGTGGAGAAATGGGTGCCGGTGATCAGCAGGGCCTTGCTGGAGGCAATGAAGGCTTCGTCGATGTCGGCGGCGCACAGCGCCATGTCCGCGCAGTTCTCGCGGTAGAACACCAGGGGGAAGGTTTCACGGTCCTTGAGGCCCAGCAGGACCAGGGCGGTGAGGCGCTGCGGATCGACCTTGACGGCACTGACGTCGCAGCCTTCGCGCACCAGCGACTCCAGCAGGAAGCGCCCCATGTGGTCGTCACCGACCCGGCTCAGCATCGCCGACTTGAGGCCCAGCCGCGCAGTGCCAAAGGCAATGTTCGCCGACGAGCCGCCGAGGTATTTGGCAAAGCTTGCGACGTCCTCCAGCCGGGCCCCCACTTGCTGCGCGTAGAGGTCGACGCCCAGGCGTCCGAGGCAGATCAGATCCAATTGACGCCCACTGGCAAAACGAGTCTGGCCCATGCTGGCTCCTGTTATTTTTATCAGCCGCTGCCTGCCGTCGCGCACTGCCCCGGCAGGCCTACTTGGTGGATGCAGACTAGAACGTCTCTCGGCGCCAATCAATATTTATTCTATAAATTTTTTACGTGGAATATTTTTTCCATTAAACTTTTCTGCAAAGCCCAAGGCTGTGCCGTGCATCGTTTCAGCAAGGCGCCCGGGGCCCGGCCACTCAAGATTTTCCCGGCGCCGACCCTGTAGACTGCCCGCAGCCCATTTATTGTCAGGGGGCGACGCCCGCGGTCGCTCCCATCAGTACCCTCAGAAGGATCCGTTATGTCCCGCACCGATCAGCCGGCCCTGTCCGATCGCACGCCCGAGAGCGACCTTGCCAGCCCTCCGGCCAATGCCGAGCGGCTGCTGCAGTTGATCACCGAGGAGTACGAGAGCCTGCCGCGCCAGCTCAAGCGCATCGCCAGCTACATGAGCCAGCAGAGCGACCGGATCATGGTCGACCGGATCAGCGATATCGCCCGCGAGTGCGAGGTGCACCCTTCGGCCATCGTGCGTTTTTCCCAGCGTTTCGGCTTCAGCGGCTTCAGTGAAATGCAGGCGCTGTTCCGCCAGGCCTACACCCACAAGGCCACGCCGGTGCAGAACTACCAGCAGCGCATCCGCAGCCTGATCGCCAACAAGTCGCAGAAGGCCAGCGACGGCGACCTGGCGCGCGACTGCATCAGCGCCACCCTGTCGGGGATCGAGCGCCTGGGCCTGGAGCTGGACGACGCGGCCTTCGAGCAGGCCGTGGACCTGGTGGTCAACACCGACAATATCTATGTGGTGGGGGTGCGCCGCTCCTTCGCCGTGGCCGACTACCTGGTGTACAACCTGCAGCACACCAACAAGCGCATCCACCTGGTGTCGGGGCTGGGGGGCAGCTACCGCGAGCAGATGCGCAGTATCCGCCCCAACGACCTAGTGATCGCCATCAGCTTCACCCCCTACGCCAAGGAAACCCAGCACTGCCTGCGCATTGCCCAGCACAACCAGGCCAAGACCCTGATCATCACCGACAGCACCCTGTCGCCCCTGGCCAAGCGCGCCAACAGCGTGCTGCTGGTCAACGAGGGCAGCTCCTTCGCCTTCCGCTCACTGAGCGCCACCCTGTGCCTGTGCCAGGCGCTGTTCATTGCCGTGGCCTACCGCCTGGAACTGAAGATGGACGAGATTCACGAACAGGGCGGCTTCGACGACTAGCCCTTCGGCTGGCGCGGCGCTATTCGTAGATCTTGCCGCAGTACAGGAACACCGCGAAGCGCTGCCAGGGCGAAGCCTCCACCAGCCCCTGGGTGGCACCGATGCCGGTGGCCTCGGCCCAGGCGTGGGCGCCGTCGAGAAAATCCTCGATGCAGTGGTTCTGCCAACTGTCGGCCTCGCCGGCCTGGACCATGCGCTGCGCCTGGCGGCGGTCGGCAATCAGCGCCTGGACGAAGTCGAGGAAGCTCTGCTCGTCATGTACCTGCTGCAAGCGTTGTTCAAGGTCCATTGGGGCTCTCCGGGGTCAGGACGTTGCCTGGAGCGCCAGGCCCTTGCGCAGCAGTTCCTTGCGCAGGATCGGCCGGCCCGGGCAATGCACGCCGTCCAGGGTGCTGCACTCTAGCAGCCGTTCCAGCTTGCGGGCACTGCCCGGGCTGCCGGTCAGCAGGTAGCTCGTGCCTTCGCCGAGGCTGATCAGGTTCAGCAGCCAGTCATCGCCCCACTGCCCCAGCACCTGCTCGATCAGGCTGCGCTGGCGCACCAGCAGGCCCTGGCCATGCCACAGGGTCAGTTGGGCGAAACGCCGCGGCAGGTTGCTGGACGCTTCGAACACTTTCAGGTCCTTGAGCAGGGCCTCGGGCAATTGCGCTTCGATCTGCTGCTGGCACTGCTTGAAATAGTCTTCGGGCCAGTCGGGGCCCAGGCCGGCCAGCGCGGCCAGGTCGGCGTAGGCCTGGCGGTCCGCCGCGGTGCACCCCTGGTCGGTGAAGTTCAGGGTGTTGTCGAGAATGCCCGCCGCCAGCAGTTGCGCGCTGTCGCGGCTGATCCTGGGCAGCAACCCGGAGTCGCGCCAGCGCTGGTAGACCTGGGTACAGGCGGCACCGATCTGGCGGATATCCGCGTGCTGGCCCAGGCGCTCGTTCCAGAAGGCCTCGAAACCCGGGTGATGGTCGATGACCTCCACCACCCGGTACAGGTCCACCAGCGGGTCCAGGTGCAGGTGGTTGGAAATGTCCACCAGCACGAACTGCTCGGTCCCTTGCGGAACATGGGCGTCCAGCCCCTTGAGACGCTGGCGGAAAGTGCCCGGGATGCTCTCGTTGAGCGGCGCGCTGCTCAGGGCCCGGGCCGGGCGGCCGCTGAGGTTGAGCCATTCGGCATAGGCAATGCAGCCGGCGTAGGCGTCGATATCCAGATAAGCCGCGCCGGCGGTGACAATGATCATGACGTCCCTGTAATCCACAAAGGCCGGAGGCCGGGGCGCCGAGGGTGCCTGAGCCACATGACAGCCAGATGACAGTCAGCGGCCCTCTACAGGCCCTGCCTCGTCCACCAGCAGCGCCGCCAGCCGCGAGCCGCTGAAGCGGATCTGCGCCAGGCTCAGGGCCGCGTAGCCGACGATCACCGCCGCCGGCCGGCGCACCTGCTGGCAGTGCTCGGCCAGGCCCTGCAACAGCAGGCCCTGCTGGGCCGCGCGCTGGCGCAAGCGCGCCTCATCGCTGCCCGGCGGCAACGTCAGCAGCAGATGCAGCCCGGCCTGCTGGCCGCTGATGCTGTAGCAGCCCGGTGCTTCACTGGCGAGGATCGCCAGCAGCAGGTCGCGGCGTTCCTGATAGGCCTGGCGCGCCGCCCGGAGATTGCGCAGGAAGGCGCCGCTGGCGATGTAGTCGGCCAGGGCCAGTTGCTCGATCACCCCCACCGAGCGCCCGGTGTCCTGCAAGGTGGCCAGCAACCGCGGGCGCAGGCGCTCGGGCAGCAGCATGAACCCCACCCGCAGGCCGGCGAACAGGGTCTTGTTGAAGCTGCCGCAGTAGATGACGCGGTCGTCCCGGTCCAGGGACTTGAGGGCCGCCAGGGGCGCGCTCTGGTAGTTGAATTCGCTGTCGTAGTCGTCCTCCACCACCCAGGCCTCGCTGTGCCGGGCCCACTCCAGCAGGGCCAGGCGCCGGGACACCGGCATGGTCATGCCCAGGGGCGCCTGATGGGCCGGGGTGACATAGACCATGCGGGCATCCTGATGGTGTTGCAGCTGCTGTACATCGATCCCGTCCTCCTCCACCGGAATCGGCACCAGCCGAGCTCCGGCCAGGGCGAACAGGCTCCGGGCCGACAGGTAGCCGGGGTCTTCGAGGCACACCTTGTCGCCCGCTTGCAGCAGGCTGCGGGCCAGCAGGTCGAGGCCATGGCGGATGCCGGTGGTGATCATCACCTGCTGCGGCTCGCAGGCGATGCCCCGGTGCTGCCCCAGGTACTGGGCGATCTGCTGGCGCAGGGCCGGCAGGCCGCCGGGGTCGGCGTCCCACAGCGACTGCGCCGCAGCATTGCCCAGGGCCCGGGTCAGGGAGCGGGTCCAGCGTTGCAGGGGAAACAGCGCCGGGTCGGCCAGCCGGGCGACAAACGGCTGGCCGGCCCGCACGCTGAGCGGCGGGTACGGTGGTTCGCTCTCGCTGACGATGGGTGCCGCCGCCCGTGCCGGGGCGCTCAGGTACAGGTCCGGCACCACCGCGCAGACCCGGGTCCCGGAACCGCTGGCCCGGCTCACATAACCTTCGCTGCGCAAGCGGTCGAAGACCACTTCCAGGGTGCCCCGGGACAGGCCCCAGCGCTGGGCCAGGGTGCGGGTCGAGGGCAAGCGGCAGCCGGCCGGCAGGCGTTTTTCCAGGATCGCCTGGCGCAGGGCACTGTAGGCGCTGTCCTGTTTGCCCGGGGCTTCATCGCAGTGCTGGGGCAGCGGCAGGTCGAGGGGCACGGGGTGTTTTCCACGGCTCATAGTGGTCCAGTCAAAAGCGGCCTAAATGGTGCTCGGCATTAAACCACAAACCCCTTAATTTCAGCGCCATCGCCCTCTGCCCCGAGCCTGCCATGCCGCCCGCCAGCCCCATCACCACCCGCTCCATCGCTGTTGAACGCCCCCTCGCCCCCTGGCTCTGGACCCTGTTGCTGCTGGTGGTGGTCTGCCTGCCGCGGATCAGCATCGACCTGTACCTGCCGGCGCTGCCGGCCATGGCCGACCAACTGGGGGCCAGCGACGCCCAGCTGCAACTGACCCTGAGCCTGTACATGCTCGGCTATGCCCTGTCGATGCTGCTGGGTGGCCCGCTGTGCGACCGCTATGGCCGGCGCCCGGTACTGCTGGCGGGCACAGCGCTGTTTCTCGCGGCCAGCCTGGCCTGCATGCTGGCCGCCAGTGTCGAAGTACTGATGGCCGCCCGCCTGCTGCAGGCCCTGGGCGGTTGCTGCGGCACCCTGGTGGGCCGGGTCATGGTCCGCGACCGCTGCCCGCCCGAGGAGCAGCCGCGGCTACTGGGGCTGTTGTCCATGGGCATTGCCCTGTCGCCGATGCTGGCACCGCCCCTGGGCAGCCTGATCGACCAGTTGCTGGGCTGGCGTGGCCTGTTCCTGTGCCTGAGCCTGGTGGCCGCGGCGGCCTGGCTGCTGATGTTCAAGCGGCTGGCCGAAACCCGCCCGCCGCAGCTCGCGCCAGTGGCCGTGAAAAGCCTGCCGCGCCTGTACCTGCGCCTGCTGGGCGAGGCCTACTTCATGCGCTATTCCCTGGCCATCGGCTGCCTGTACTGCACCTACTTCCCGTTCATTGTGCAATCGCCGGCGCTGTTGCAGCGCCAGCTGGGGCTGTCGCCCACGGCCTACGCCCTGGTGTTCGCCGCCACCGTGGCCGGCTACCTGATGGGGTCGCGACTGTTCCAGCGCCTGGGGGTACGCCACAGTGCCGACCGCCTGATCACCGCGGCCTGCCTGTTGAACCTGGCCGGCGCCGGCCTGTTGCTGCTCACCCGCAGCCTGTGGCCCGACAGCCTGTGGGCCATCGTGCTGCCGATGCTGGCGCTGATGCTCTCGGTGGGCCTGGCGATTCCCGCCTGCCAGCTGGCGATCCTGCAGCCCTATGCGGCGGTTGCGGGCACCGCCTCGGGGCTGTTCTTCTTTATCCAGATGGCCATGACCGCCGGCTGCGGGCTGCTGGCCAGCCTGCTAGCGGACAGCCCGGCGGGCTCGCTGCAGGCCCTGACCGGCCTGTTCAGCCTGGCCCTGGGGCTGGCCTGGTGGTGCCTGCGGCCACGGCGGCGGTAGGCGCCGGCTCGGAACGCCTTCCTGCACCCCTGTAGCCGCTGCTGAGCCTGCGAAGCTGCGAAAGGCCGGGCCGCGTTCGGTACGCAGGGCCTTGCGTGGCGGCCTCCTGCCGAACCTCTGGCGCCTTCAAGATCCCCGCGTCTCCTTCGGAGCCGTTCGCAGCCTGCGGCAGCGGCTACAGGTTTGCACTGTGCAAGGCCGCTTCAATACCGCTAAATTGGCCGCGCCTTTCCCATCCGTTGTGCCGTTCAAGACAAGGAAATACGTGATGAAGCTTATTGGAATGCTCGATTCACCCTACGTGCGCCGCGTCGCCATCAGCCTCAAGAGCCTGGGCCTGCCCTTCGAGCATCACTCGCTTTCGGTGTTCAGCACCTTCGAGCAGTTCAAGGCGATCAACCCCGTGGTCAAGGCCCCGACCCTGGTCTGCGAGGGCGGTGAAGTGCTGATGGATTCGAGCCTGATCATCGACTACCTGGAAACCCTGGCCGGCCCGCAACGCAGCCTGATGCCCACCGCCCTGCCCCAGCGCCTGCGTGAGCTGCGGCTGGTCGGCCTGGCCCTGGCGGCCTGCGAGAAGTCGGTACAGATCGTTTACGAGCGCAACCTGCGTCCTGCGGAGAAACAGCACGGCCCCTGGCTGGAGCGGGTTGGCGGCCAGTTGCAAGCCGCCTATGGCGAGCTGGAGCAGGAGTTGCAGAAACAGCCCCTGCCCCGGGATGGCTCCCTGGGCCAGGCCGGCATCAGCCTGGCGGTGGCCTGGAGTTTCAGCCAGATGATGGTGGCGGACCAGTTCAACCCCGGGCAATTCCCGGCAGTACGCGGCTTTGCCGAGTACGCCGAACAATTGCCGGTGTTCCTCGCCACCCCCGCCACCTGAGCCACACCCTCCCCGTAGGAGCCGGCTTGCCGGCGAAGAGGCCCGCAAGCCTTGCAGCGCCCTCGAAAACGCCTTCGCTGGCAAGCCAGCTCCTACAGCAACCCCATATCCCCGTAGGAGCCGGCTTGCCGGCAAAGAGGCCCGCAAGCCTTGCAGCGCCTTCGAAAACGCCTTCGCTGGCAAGCCAGCTCCTACAGCAACCCCATATCCCCGTAGGAGCCGGCTGCCGGCGAAAACGCCTTCGCTGGCAAGCCAGCGCCTACAGAGCGGTCAGGCCGGTTCGGGCTGTTTCTTCACGGGGGTAGTGGCGAAGCGCCGGGCCAGGAAGGGGGTGATGTCCAGCGGCAGGGCTTCGTCGTTCACCAGTTTGTCCAGCAACACGCCGGTGATGGCCGAGGTCAGGATGCCGGTGCGGAAGTGCCCGCAGGCATTGAGGTAGCCTTCGACCCCATCCATCGGCCCGAGGATCGGCAGCTCATCCGGCGAACCCGGGCGCAACCCCGCCCAGCAGCGCTTGAGGTTGACATGGGCCAGCTCCGGTACGCAGCGCACTGCGCCCTGCACCAGGCCGTTGATCTCCGGATAGGTGGTGGTGACGTCGAAGCCCTTGTCCTCGGTGGTACTGCCGATCAGGATCTCGCCGTTGTCCTTCTGCGCCATGTAGCAGTCGCTGGTGGTCAGGCAGCCGTTGAGCAGCTTGGGCATGCGCTCGGTGAGAAGGATCTGGCCCTTCACCGGCTTCACCGGAATCTCGATGCCCGTGGCCTGCAGGCTCAGCTCGGCGGCCCAGGCGCCGGCAGCGTTGATCAGGGTCGTGCAGCGGAACAATCCGGCAACGTCGGTCTTCACCCCGCTGACCCGATTGCCCTGGTGCAGGACCCCGGTGACGTTGGTGTTGAAGTACACATCCACGCCGTTCTGGCGTGCGCCTTCGGTGTAGGCGTCGGTGAGGCGGAACGGGTTGACCTGGTGGTCGCAGAGGAACTCCAGGGCGCCCTGGGCTTCATGGCTGACATTGGGTTCCGCGGCGCGCAGGGCCGCCTGGTCGAGCCAGCGCACCTGGTCGCTCAGGTGCGGGATGCAGCCGACGATGTGCTCGGCGTACAGGCGGTCTTCCTCGTCATAGATGACGAACTTGAGCCCGGTCTGCTCGAACTTGAAATCCATGTTGTGCAGGCCCATCAGCTCGCGGTGCAGGCGCGGGTACAACTCGTTGGACTGCAGGGCGAAGTCGAAGAACGACTGCGGCAGGATGTGCGGAGTGCTGGAATCCACCACCACCGCCGAACCCTGGGCCTCGCGCTTGCGGTTGGCCGACATCATGCGAAAGAAGATCACCCCGCAGCCCAGCCCCACCGACTCGCCGATGGCCCACAGGCCGCCGGCCGAAGCGCGGCTGGCGTTGCCCGGGCGCTTGGCGTCGATCAGCGCCACCTTCAGGTCCTTGCGCTTGGACAACTGGTAGGCGCAGGAAGCGCCGATCACGCCGCCACCGGCAATGACCACGTCGTAATGCTTAATCATGCTGGGAGACCTCCTGGTCAGACGGCGGGAACGCGGAAAACGGAATCGGGTCCAGGGGGAAGCGCGGGCGGATCCAGCCCACGTCCTTGCGCCCGGTGGCCTGGCGCAGGCGGTCGCTGCAATAGCCCACGCACATCCGCCCCTGGCAGTCGCCCATGCTCACCCGGGTGCGCATTTTCAAGCTGGCCATGTCCTGCACGCCCTGGCTCAGGGCACGCTCGATGTCGTTGCGAGTGGTGTGTTCGCAACGGCAGATCACGGTGTCGCCCTTGGGCAGCTCTACCTGCCCGGCGCCACGCGCGGTATAGCGGTCCACCGCACCACGAAAACGCAGGATCGAGGCCAGCTTGCGCTCGTAACCCTGGCGCCGTTGCAGGGCCGCTTCGTTGCTCAGTACGCCACGCTGCATGAGGATCGACAGCGCGGCGATACGCCCGCTGAGCATGGCCGCCTCGCCGCCGCGGATGCCGCCCATGTCGCCGGCCAGGTGCACGTGGGGCTCGCTGCTCTGCTGCCAGGCGTTGGCGCTGGCGCGCAGGTAGCCGTCGTCGCTGAAGTTGTGTTCCAGGCCCATCTGCTGGCTCAACTGGGTGCGCGGGATGAAGCCGTAGCCCACCGCCAGGGTCTGGGCAGCAATGCGCTGGGCCTTGGCCATGTCCGGCTGCCAGTCGCTGGAGTACGGCGCCACGGTGACCACGCTCAGGGCGTCCTGGCCCTGGGCTTCGACCACGCCCCAGCCATAGCGCAGGGCAATGCCGTGCAGCTTGAGGTAGGCGAGCATGCTCAGGCCGTCGAGAAACAGTTGCGGCTTGTTGAGCATGGCCAGGCTCTGCTTGGCGATCTTGCCCAGGGCACAAGCCTCGTAGACCCCCGCCACGCGCACGCCGGAAGCATGCAGCTGGCACGCCACCAGGGGCAGCAAGGGGCCGGTACCGGCGATCACCACCGGGCTCTGGGGCTTGACCACCCCGCTCTTGATCTGCAATTGCAGGCCACCCAGCAGCTTGACCCCGGGCAGGGTCCAGCCGGGGAACGGCACACTGCGCTCATGGCAGCCGGCGGCCAGTATCAACTGCTCGTAGCTGACCTGCTGCACCTGCTCTTCGCCATCGAGCAGCACCAGGCTCTGGGTGCCCTCGGCGCCCACTACCCGGCTGTTGAGGCGCACGTCGATCATCTGTTCGTGGTCGGCGAAATCGCCGTGCAGCTTGGCCAGCATTTCGCAGTAGCGCGGCCCCAGGTAATCCAGCTGCACGCCGTCGCGCAACGGCCCGCGGTAGACCACGCCCCCCAGGCGCGAGGCCTCTTCGATCAGGGTGCTGCGCACACCGTGCTCGGCCAGTTCGATGGCGGCCGCCATGCCCGCCGGCCCACCGCCGACGATCACCGGGTTCAGGCTCATAACGTGGGCTCCGTTTCAGTGATGCGGTTGCTCAGGGTCTGCACCTGCATCCCCGGCTTGACCAGGGTCTGGCAGGCGCGGCGCTTGTGCCGGCCGTCGATCTGCACCAGGCAGCAATGGCATACGCCCATGCCGCAGTAGGCGCCGACCAGTTGCCCGTGATCGTTACGCGCCACCTGGCGCAGGCCGGTGGCCTGGATCACGCTGAGGACGGTTTCACCCAGGGCGGCAGTGACTGGCTGGCCATTGAGGCTGATGGTCATGTCCGCATGCTGCAGCGGCTGAATATCGAAGTTGCGGTCTATCTGACGCATTGTGGGTTCATCCGTGAAAAATGAATGGGGTTGCCGGCGTCCCGCCGTCCATGCTGCTGCGGTCGGGACCGGGCAACGTCCCGGTCCCAAGCTGTTTGTCAGAACCGAGCGCGGGCCAATCTAGTCGGTTTGTCGGACACGGATATTGATCTGGGCCAAGCAAACGGCTGCCTCGCACCCGACGGTGGCCAGCCCTTGCAAAACTGCGATAGCGCGCACAAAAACGCCGCTGGCGGCAATGGCCGGCAGCGGCGTTCGGGAAGGCCCGGGCCCGTTCGGGCCGGGCTTTATAGCTTGAATCAGTGCATGAACAGGGCGATCAGGATAATCACCGGGATCGGCACACCGAGGAACCACAAGAGTAATGAGCGCATGGGAAATCTCCTGGATCAGTGAACGGGGGTGGGGGCTACGGTGCGCGGCTGGACATCGCTTTCAAGCCAGACCACGGCGTCCCGACGACGACCGCCAAAGGTCGCCGCGAGGCTGGCGAAGAAGGCCCCGCACAGCAGCGCGATAAACATCCACAGCGACGACCAGGCAGCCACCTTGGCTGCGGTGTCGGCAGCTTCCTTGGCGGCCTGCTTGGCTTCTTCCACGGCCTGGCGGGTCTTGGCGAAGACTTCATCGACCCGACGCTCGGCATCGGCCTGGCTGAGGTTGGTACGCTGGGCCACCAATTGCGCCAGGTAGCTGCGGTCCTCAGGGGCCAACTGGCCGTCGTTGCTCAGGGTGCGCACGAAGATCCGCGATACCGTGCCACGGGCCGCGTCATCGCTGACCGCCGCCGGGCGATCGTCGCGGAACAGGCTGTCGACGAAGTAGCCGTAGTCATCCTGGGAACCCTGGGCGGCAGCATGGCCGGCCACCTGGGTCATGGCACCGGCGGCGCCGGAAGCCACCTGGGCGCCGGCATGCACGCCGCCGCTGATGACGCTGCTGACCGACCCCACCACCAAAGTCGCGGTGACCAGGGTGGCCACGGCCCAGGCCAGGAAGCCATGGGCGGTGTCGCGGAAATACACTTCATCGCCATGCAGGTTGGCCCACTTCACCCGCAGGCGCCCGGCGATGTAACCGCCCAGGCCGGCAGCGATGATCTGCGTCACGGCCAGCCAGACAATGCTGGAAATGCCCAGGCCCTTGGCGCTGATGCCGCTGCCGGCCCAGGGCGAAACCGCGGAAAAGCCCAGGCCGAAGCCCAGCAACAGGAGGATCAGCGAAAGAGCGGCGGCCGCCGCGGCGCCAGCAAAGATCGCCGCCCAGGACACGCCCGAGTGATGACTCGAGGCATCTGCGGTGGCCAGCAGGTGTTCAGAGGGTCTGTTCATTGTTGTTCAGCTCCAGGCATGAAAAATGGTGTTACACGTCTCGAAGGGACAAGTGCAGCCACCGTGCCAGTTGCACGAACTTTATAAGCGCTTTTATTTCAATGACTTGCGATAAGCAGACAATCCCGGATCGTGCAATTTACCGGCCCGGGAGTTTTCGGGCGGGCGTTCTGCACGGCCCGCCCGGTGCTCAGGCCTGCCGGCTCCGGTAGAGCTCCCGGCCGCGGGTCCAGCACAGGTGCACCACCAGTACCAGGATCCACAGGGCCAGCAGCAGGTTGCCCACCAGGGCCAATTGCCCGATACCCTGCCCCCACAAGGTAAAGAGCGGCAATGCCAGCCAGGCCGAACGACGAAAATCCAGCAGCCGCATGATTCCCGGCACGGCCACCGCCATCAGGGCGATGACCAGGACGTCCAGGCCGCGATACGCCAGCATCCAGCGCGCATAGCGAGGGTCGGCAGCATAGGCTTCCAGGTAACCCGGCAGGCGCAGCGCCAGATCCACGGCGAGGCTCAACAGCAGGCTGGCCACCAGCAGCCACAGCAGGCCTTTGAAACGTGATGCGTAGTTCATTGCACAACACCTTGATACACAGAAGGTCAATCGGGTTTTCAATGCCGCTTGTAGCTCTTGTTGCCACTGGGGGTCAGGCAGTACACCCCGCCCCGGGGCCCGGTGCAGAAACTGCCGCTGCCACAGCTGCATCCCTGGGCGTCGCGCAGCAGGGGCTCGGCCCGGGGGGTAGTGGAGCGCTGGCCGGACATCAGGGCGCAGTTCTTTTTCGACGCGCTGATGGAGCCGTCGTTGCACAGGAACAGCTCGCCGTCGCAACGGGCGATGCCGCCCTTGCGCCCGGAACAGGGCTGGTTGGCCGCCAGCACCGCGCTGCTGCACAGCACCATCAGGCAGAAAAAGGACAATGGCTTCCAGCCAACCCGGGGCAGGCCCGTCATGGATGTGCCTCCTGGCCATAAAAGTGGCGCGATAATATCAGGCAGCGCGGCCTCTGGCAGGGGCTTGTTCAAGGTCTGGACAGAGTCCTGGAGGCGCAGATGAAAGTTTTTTTAGAATTGCGGCCGCCGTTTCTTGGCAAAATGCCCGCCTGTGTCACGAACCGCCAAACAGGTAACGCCTATGACCCGCATTCTGACCATCGAAGACGACGCCGTGACCGCCCGGGAAATCGTCGCCGAACTGAGCAGCCACGGCCTCGACGTGGATTGGGTGGACAATGGCCGTGAGGGCCTGGTGCGCGCCGTGAGCGGCGACTACGACCTGATCACCCTGGACCGCATGCTGCCGGAACTGGACGGCCTGGCCATCGTCACCACCCTGCGCACCATCGGTGTGTCGACACCGATCCTGATGATCAGCGCCCTCTCCGACGTCGATGAACGGGTGCGCGGCCTGCGGGCCGGGGGCGACGACTACCTGACCAAGCCCTTCGCCTCCGACGAGATGGCGGCCCGGGTCGAAGTGCTGCTGCGGCGCAAGAACACGGTCAAGGATTTCGACACCAGCCTGCGGGTGGCGGACCTGGAACTGAACCTGATCAGCCGCGAGGCAACCCGCGCCGACCAGTTGCTGAGCCTGCTGCCCACCGAATACAAGCTGCTGGAATTCCTCATGCGCAACACCGGGCAGATCCTCTCGCGGATGATGATCTTCGAGGAGGTCTGGGGCTATCACTTCGACCCCGGGACCAATTTGATCGACGTGCACATCGGCCGCCTGCGCAAGAAGATCGACCCGCCCGGCATGACCCCGTTGATCCGCACCGTGCGAGGCTCGGGTTATGTCATTGCTGAACCCCTCTAAAGGCTGGCGTTCCTCCAGCAGCCGCCTGCTGGCGCTCTACAGCACGCTGTTCGTGGCCTGGAGCTGCATCCTCATGGGGGTGCTGTACTACGAGGTCTCCACCTACCTGGACAGCCTGGCCAAGCACTCGCTGATGCAGCGCCAGCACCTGTTCGCGCGCTTCGAGGGCGACCAGCTGGTGGAAGCCCTGACCACCAGCATGACTTTCGACATGCGGGCCATCGACGCCTACGGCCTGTTCGATGAGCAGCGCCGGCCCCTGAGCGGGCCGATCCGGCAGATACCCGACGACCTGCCCCTGGACGGCAAGATCCACGAACTGAAGAACTGCATCGACTCCGACGACCCGAGCCTGCCCCGCGACAGCTGCGACGCCGTGGCCACCCACACCCGGGATGGCCGCTGGCTGGTGCTGGTGCGCGACAACGGCTCGCTGTTCGCGGTGACCCGGATCATTCTCCACGCCCTGCTCTGGGGCATTTCCCTGACCATCATTCCCGGCGCCGCCGGCTGGCACCTGCTGCGCCGCCGGCCCTTGCGGCGCATCCGCCAGATCCAGGCCAGCGCCGAAGCCATAGTCGCCGGCGACCTGACCCGGCGCCTGCCACTGTCGGACCGGCGCGACGAGTTGGACATGCTGGCGGCCATCGTCAACGCCATGCTCGAACGCATCGAACGGCTGATGCATGAGGTCAAGGGCGTGTGCGACAACATCGCCCACGACCTGCGCACCCCGCTGACCCGCCTGCGGGCCCAGCTCTATCGCCTGCAGCAACAGGCCGAGGAAGGCTCGCCCCAGGCCCTGCAGATGGACCAGTTGCTGGCCGAGGCCGACACCCTGATGGCACGCTTTCGCGGGTTGCTGCGGATTTCCGAACTGGAGGACCAGCAGCGGCGCTCGGGCTTCCTGGTGCTCGACCCCCTGCCCCTGCTGCACGAGCTCTATGACTTCTACCTGCCCCTGGCCGAGGAAGGCCAGTTGACCCTGGTGCTGGATGTACCGGCGAGCCTGCCCAGCCTCACCGGTGACCGCGCCCTGTTGTTCGAGGCCCTGGCCAACCTGCTGAGCAACTCCATCAAGTTCACCCCACCGGGGGGCGAAGTGATCCTGCGGGGGATCGACGACGACGGCAGCCCGCGCCTGGAAGTGCTCGACTCAGGCCCCGGAATACCCGCAGCGGAACGGGCGGCGGTGTTCCGGCGCTTTTACCGGGTGGATGAAAACAATGCCCAGGGCGGGTTTGGCCTTGGCCTGTCGATCGTCGCGGCGATTGTCAGCCTGCACGGTTTCAAGCTTGAGGTGGGCAGCAGCGAACGCGGCGGCGCGCGCCTGAGCCTGGACTGCCGGCCGAGCCTGATTGCCGACAATTGAGCCCGGCCTCCACGCCCCTGTGATCCGGTGCCTGTGACCCTGTGATCCTGTAGCCGCTGCTGAGCCTGCGAAGCTGCGAAAGGCCGGGCCGCGTTCGGTACGCAGGGCCTTGCTTGACGATCTTGCGCCAAACCTTCCGCGCTCTCACGCTCCCGGTGTCTTCTGCGTCGCAATGCCGCCCAAGCCGTTCACAGCCTGCGGCAGCGGCTACAAGGCCTTGGGCAGTTGCCAGCCGTAGCGCACCGAGAGCATGCGCAGGGCGAAACAGACGGTGCCCGCCAGCCAGGCCGACCATAAAAGCGGCACGCCCAGGCGCCGGGCGATGACCAGGCTGGCCGCGCCGACAAAGGCCGAGCTGGCATACAGGTCGACCTGCAGCACCAGGGGAATGCGGGCCAGGACAATGTCGCGAATCACCCCGCCCCCCACCCCGGTCACCGTACCCATGAGCATCGAGACAAAGGGCGAGATGCCGAAGTTCTGCGCCTTCTGCGTGCCCGCCACGGCAAACAGCCCCAACCCCGCGGCGTCCAGCAGAATCAGCAGCGGCCCGGACCACCCCAGCACCCAGTCCCGTGCCACGAAGGCCAGCCCGCCCATCAGCAGCGCCAGCGCCGGGTACCGCCAGTCGGCCACGGCCTTGGGCGGCGTGGCGCCAATCAGCAGGTCACGGGTCACCCCTCCGCCAAGGGCGACGATAAAGGCGATCACCATCACCCCCAGCAGGTCCAGTTGGGCGCGCATGGCGCTGATCGCACCCTCCACGGCAAACACCGCAGTGCCCGCCAGATCCGCCACCAGCACGATGTTTTCCAGGCGCCGGGGCAAGCCCTGGGCCCGGGCGTTCATGGGCCCATCCAGAAAAGCGAGGTGATCAGGAAAATACGGCGCGGCAACAGGGTTGAAGGCATGCCCGGGCACCTGCAAAAGGCTGGAGATGACGGCCGGGAACCCGACCGTCGACCCTTTGCTTATAGTTCAGGCCGTGGGCTGTCGCCATCGACCGGCCCCGGTGCAAGGCCGGGTTCAGGGCGCCAGATCGAGCTGGCCCAGGGAGTTGCTGCCCAGCTCATAGAGCAGTTCGTCGATGATCTTCTGCACATCGGCCTCGCTCTGCAGCGCCCGGGCGCTGAGCCCGGTCACCACCAGGTCGACCCGGCCGCTGGCCGGCTCGAACACCCGCAGGGTCAGGGTGCCGTCACCGGCGTTGCTGAAGCTGCAGGCCAGGGGCGCCAGGCGCTGCTCGATACAAGCGCGCAACTGCGCCAGGGTGATGGCCGCCGGCATTTCAGCGGCGCCGCAGCAGCAGGCCCGCCAACAGGCCGACGCCGGCCAGCAGGGCCACGCTCAACAGCGGTTTGTCCCGGACCCAGCGCTCGCCCTGGTCCAGGGCCTGGCCGTACTTTTCCTGCAATTGCCCGGCGGCTTCCCGGGCCATGCCGCGGGCTTGCAGTTGCTCATCATCCAGCCACTCACCCACCACGGCCTCGGCCTTGCCGGCCACCTTGCCCACTGTGCCCTTGATCTGTTCGCTAGCCATGCTGGCGCTCCTTCTACTGCGGTTCATGAATGGCAGAGGCCCGATACAGAGCCCTGCGCAGAATCACAGGATAGAAAGGCCCGCCCCTGGGCAAAAGGCGCATTTGCACTGGTTGCACTGGTGCATTTGCACCGGGTCAGCCGGCACTGCCGGCAAACAGCCCGCGCTCCCGGGCCCAGACAATGGCCTCGCCGCGGCTGTGCACATCGAGCTTGGAGTACAGAGTGGCCACGTGATTGCGCACGGTGTTGGGGGCCAACTGCAGTTGCGCGGCAATTTCCTTGTCCGCCAGCCCCTGGTAGATCAGCCCCAGGACCTCGCGCTCGCGGGTGGTGAGCTCGGCAGAGGTTACCGCCGGGGCTTGCGCGCTGCGGGTGTTGCGCACATTGGCGAGCTTTTCGATCAGGGTCTGGCTGAACCAGGAGGCATCACGCATCACCTCCTCGATGGCGCCCACCAGCTCCAGCTCCGAGCGCTTGCGCTCGCTGATGTCCATCAGCACCAGCAGGTAGCAGGGGCTGTCCTGGATCAGCACGGTATCGGCGTAGGCCACGCAGTCCACCTGCTCGGCGCCCTTCTTGCGCACCTTGAGGTCCAGGCCCATGACGTTGCCGCTCTTCTCCAGGCGGCCGAACAACTGCTCGGCTGCCTGGGGCTCGGCGATAAAACCGATGTCCTGCACGGTCTTGCCCAGCAGTTCTTCGCTGCTGTAGCCGCAGGTGTCGAGAAAGGCTTCGTTGACATCGACGATCTGCTGCTCGGCGCTGCACACCAGGGTCGGCACCGGGGTCAGGCGGAACGACTTGGCGAAACGCTCCTCGCTCTGGCGCAGGGCGATCTCGGCCTTGCGCCGCGGCTCCAGGTCCATGAAGGAAAACAGCATGCAGTCCTCGTCGTTGATGTCCAGCGGCTGGCCGGCGACGATCACCAGCTTGCTGCCGCCCTCGGGCAGGCGCAGCTCGGCCTGCATCTGCGGGATGGTCGCACCCTGCCCCAGGCGTTCGACGGCCAGTTCCTTGTGCTCGGCGTCTTCCAGCACGTCCAGCTCGTAGACCGAACGGCCGATCACCTGGTCCCGGGCATAGCCGGTCATCTCCAGGAAGCCCTGGTTGACCTTGATGTAGCGCAAATCCCCCAGGCGGCAGATCACCGCCGGCGCCGGGTTGGCGTTGAAGGTCTTCTCGAAGCGCTGCTCGGCGCTGGCCCAGTCGGTGGCGTCACTGAGGATCAGCACCAGGGACTCCGGCGCGCCATTGCGGTCCTCGAGGATCATGCTGCGCACCCGGTGCACCCAGTGCCGGGGTTCGCCGTCGATCTCGGCCTGGACCTCCACCACCACGTCGCTGAAGGTTTCTCCGGCAGCCACCCGGTTGATGGGGTAGCTGTCCAGGCCCAGTGGATGGTTGTTGCGGTAGCGCAAGGCATAGCGCCGGGCGTATTCGCGCAGATTGCCGCCCAACTGCTCGACCGTGCTGACGCCGTGCATGGCCAGGGCCGCTTCATTGGCCCAGAGCAGGGTCCGGGCCTTGTCGGTCTCGATCAGGATCACCCCGTCGGACAGACCGGAGATGATCTGCTGCAATTGGCGGCGGTTGGTTTCGGTGGCAAGTACGGCCTGGCTCATGGCATCTCCGGAAGAACCCGACGCTGCGCCAAACATCCCGCACGCCGGTAAAAAGGGGGCTGCAACTACGACCACGGCGCGCCGCCATCGTGCCCCGGCCCGAACGCTGGAGCCCCTTTGGGCAACGGAGTAAGCTGCCCCGTCCGGATTGCGGGCCAGCCGCCAGCCCGGCGACACCGGCCAGCCGCCCCTCGAGGAATGACGCATGATCACCATCCGTGAAGCCGACAGCCGCGACATCGACACCCTCCAGGCCATTGGCTGCGCCACCTACCGCGAGCACTTCGCCGCGATCTGGAGCACCGAAGGCATGCAGCAGTTCCTGGCCCAGGACTTTGCCCCCGCCCCCCTGGAACAGTCCCTGGCCGACAAGCACCTGCACCTGTGGCTGCTGGCCCTGGATCCGCAGCAGCAGCCCATCGGTTTTGCCAAGCTCAACTGGAACCGGCCACTGCCCGATGGAGCCCGGCGCGGGGCCGAACTGCAGAAGATCTACCTGCTCAAGTCCGAGGCCGGCAAGGGCTATGGCCGCCGGTTGCTGGAGCATGTGCTGCAACGGGCCAGCGCTGCCGGTGAGCCCTGCCTGTGGCTGGACGTGCTCAAGAGCAACAGCGGCGCCCGGCGCTTCTATGAAAGCGCCGGCCTGCGGCAGGTCGACGAGGTGCCGTTCAGCACCGACCTGGAACAGATCGGCATGTGGGTGATGGCCTGCGACCTGCCCCTCCAGAACCACCCCGCCCAAGATTGAGGTGGCCCTGCCACCCTCGCCCGCCGCTACAGACCCAGGGCCTTGAGCCGCCGGTACAGGGTCCGCTCGCTCAGGCCCAGGGCCCTGGCCAGCTCACTGCGCGAACCCTCGAACACCTCCAGGGCATGGGCCAGTTGCTCCAGGTCCTTGTTGCCGCGGCGGCGGCCCGGCGGCGCTGGTGCCGGCGTGCTGCGCAGCTCCGGCGGCAGGTCCGCCAGGCGGATCACCCCGTCGTCGCTGAACAGCCGCGCCCGCTCGAGGATGTTGCGCAGCTCGCGGATATTGCCCGGGTAGGTGTACAGGCTCAGTTGGGCCAGGGCCTGGGGATCGACCCGCGGCACTACCCCGGGGTCAAGCCGGCGCAGCAGGCTGTCGATCAGCAGTGGCAGGTCGTCGCTGCGTTCGCGCAAGGCCGGCAGGCGGATCGGGAAGGCGCTGATGCGGTAGTACAGGTCCTGGCGGAAGGTGCCGGCGGCGACCATTTCCTTGAGCGGCTTGTGGGTCGCCGCCACCAGGCGGAAATCCGAGTGCACGGTGCGCAGGCTGCCCACCGGGCGAAAGCTGCCGGACTCGATCAGGCGCAGCAGTTTGACCTGCATGGCCAGGGGCACTTCGCCGATCTCGTCGAGAAACAGGGTGCCGCCATGGGCGGCTTCGGCCAGGCCGATCTTGCGCTGCAGGGCACCGGTGAAGGCGCCCTTTTCATAACCGAACAATTCGCTTTCCAGCAGGCTTTCGGTAAGCCCGGTGCAGTCCACCACCACCAGCGGCCCGCTGGCCCGGGGGCTGCCGTCGTGCAGGGCACGGGCGAACAGCTCCTTGCCGGTGCCGGATTCACCCTGGAGCAATACCGGGATCGGCGCCGGCGCCGCCCGCTGCAAGGCGCTCAAGGCTTCGTTGAAGGCCGGCGAGCGCCCCACCAGGCCCTTCTGCTGGGGTTGTACCGAGGCCACGGCCACCGAACTCAGGCGCTCGACATAGGCCACCACCGTGCCGTCTTGGCCAATGATCGGCCGCAGCTCCACGTCCACATGCTCCGGCCCCCGGGGCGTGTGGTGGATGTGCAGCATGCGTTCCGGTACGCGGCTGTCATGGGCCTTGCGCATCGGGCAATGCTCGCCGGCCTGGTCACAGGGCACGGCGAACTGGTGGGACACCCGGTAGCACTTGGCGCCCACGTGGGGCTTGCCGGCCACGCCGAACTGACGCTGGTAGGCGGTGTTGGCGGCGATGATGTTGTAGTCGGTGTCCAGCACTATGGTGGGCTGCGGGTCGTGTTCGAGGTAGGACACCAGGGCGGACATCGGTGGCGGGACTAGGTCGGTGGCAATCAGGGACATGGGCAACTCCGGGGCAGAGGCGGCAGCTTAAAGCATGGGCGCCATCACTGCCATTTTCTGCCAGCAACTGCCAAATGACTGCCAAGCCCGGATGACAGTCCTGGCGACAACACATCACCAAGGGGTTGAAAAAGCGTCTAAACCAATGAACAGGCGCCAAACGACGCCGTTTCGGGTTGGCACGCTTATTGACACTTCAAGAAACGAGCGTCAGCGCAGACTGCCCTCACCTTCATTGCCTGGAGTGCCCCATGATCATCAGCGACACGCTGCGTGTAGAAGCCTTTTTCGACAGCCATACCTGGACCATCAGCTACCTGGTGATGGACCTGGCCAGCCGCCACTGCGCATTGATCGACAGCGTGCTGGACTACGACCCGAAATCCGGCCGCACCCACACCGAGTCCGCCGATCGCCTGATCGCCCGGGTGAAAGAGCTGGACGCCCGGGTCGACTGGATCCTGGAAACCCATGTGCATGCCGACCACCTGTCGGCCGCCGCCTACCTCAAGGCGCAGCTCGGGGCCCAGGTGGCCATCGGCAACCAGATCACCCGGGTGCAGAAGACCTTCGGCGCGCTGTTCAACGAAGCCCCGGCCTTTGCCCGGGACGGCAGCCAGTTCGACGTGCTGCTCGAAGACGGCGCCGAATTCGCCATCGGCGGCCTCACCGCGCGGGCCATGCACACCCCGGGGCATACCCCGGCCTGCATGACCTACCTGGTACAGGTCGGCGACGAAACCCTGGCCTTTGTCGGCGACACCCTGTTCATGCCCGACTACGGCACCGCCCGCTGCGACTTCCCCGGGGCCGACGCGCGGACCCTGTACCGCTCGATCGGCAAGATCCTCGCCCTGCCCCCCAGCACCCGGCTGTTCATGTGCCACGACTACCTGCCCAACGGCCGCGAGCTGCAGTACATGACCACCGTCGCCGAGCAGCGCGCCAACAACATCCACATTCACCAGGGGGTCGACGAAGACAGCTTCGTGGCCATGCGCGAAGCCCGCGACGCGACCCTGGACATGCCGGTGCTGATCCTGCCTTCGGTGCAGGTCAACATGCGCAGCGGGCACTTCCCCGAGCCCGAGGACAACGGCGTGAGCTACCTGAAGATTCCCCTGAACACCCTATAACTATTACCTACTCCACACGGAGACCTTGCCATGCGCCCCTTCAACCCGGCCCTGCCCACTGTCGACGGCAGCCACCAGGTGCTGATCGTCGGTGGCGGTGCCGCCGGCATCGCCGTTGCTGCCAGCCTCTTGACCCGCGATCCACACCTGGACGTGGCACTCATCGACCCTGCTCGGCACCACTATTACCAACCCGGCTGGACCCTGGTGGGCGCCGGAGTATTCAGCGCCCAATCCACCGAGCGCGCCATGGCCGAGCTGATGCCCCAAGGGGTCAAGTGGATCCAGGACGCGGTCAGCCGCTTCGACCCGGAACACAACGCCCTCGTGCTGGAGGACGGCCGGGTGCTGGCCTATGACCAACTGATCGTCTGCCCCGGGCTCAAGCTCGACTGGGCCGCCATCGACGGCCTGCCCCAGGCCCTGGGCAACCACGGCGTGACCTCCAACTACCGCTACGACCTGGCGCCCTACACCTGGCAACTGGTGCAGCAACTGCAACAGGGCGAGGCGCTGTTCAGCCAGCCGCCGATGCCGATCAAGTGCGCCGGAGCGCCACAAAAGGCCATGTACCTGTCCTGCGACCACTGGCTGCGCCACGGCCGCCTGGGGCAGATCAAGCCGCGCTTCCTGAATGCCGGCGGTGTGCTGTTCGGCGTCGCCGACTACGTGCCGGCGCTGATGGAATACGTGAAGAAGTACGGCATCGAACTGGATTTCGGCCATAACCTGGTGGCGGTGAACGGCCCGGCCAAACGCGCGACCTTTGTCCGCACCCTGGCCGATGGCCGCCAGGAAACATTGGAACGGGCCTTCGATATGCTGCACGTGGTGCCTCCCCAGTGCGCCCCGGACTTCATCCGCCAGAGCCCCCTGGCGGACGCCGCCGGCTGGATCGACGTCGACCCGGGCAGCCTGCGCCACAAGCGCTACGTGAACATCCACGGCCTGGGGGACGCCACCAATACCAGCAATGCCAAGACCGCCGCCGCGGCGCGCAAACAGGCACCGGTGGTGGCCAACAATGTGCTGGTGGCCCTCAAGCGCCTGACCCGCCTGGCCGAATACGACGGCTACGGTTCCTGCCCGCTGACCGTGGAACGGGGCAAGATCGTCCTCGCCGAATTCACCTATGGCGGCAAGCTGGCACCGAGTTTCCCGCGCTGGCTGCTGGACGGGCGCCAGCCAACCCGTCGCGCCTGGTGGCTGAAGGAACGGGTCCTGCCACCGCTGTACTGGCGCGGCATGCTCAAGGGCCACGAATGGCTGGCCCACCCGACCCTGGCCACGGACACCCCGAAAGCATGAGCGAACACAGTCTTCTGGGCGCCGGGCTGGGGGCGATCATTGGCGCGATCCTGGCCCTGACCGGGGCCGGTGGCGGCATCCTCGCCGTGCCGCTCCTGGTCTTCGGCCTGGGCCTGAGCATGGTCGAGGCCGCGCCCATCGGCCTGCTGGCGGTGGGCCTGGCAGCCAGCGTCGGCGCGGTGCTGGGCTTGCGCCAGGGCATCGTGCGCTACCGCGCGGCGGGGTTCGTGGCCGGCATCGGCATCCTCATGGCGCCGCTGGGCCTGTGGCTGGCCCACCGCCTACCCAACCTGCCGCTGGCGCTGCTGTTCTCCCTGGTGCTGCTGTACGCCTGCGGGCGCATCCTGCGCAAGGCCAGCCTGGAACTGAAACAGGGCCAGCCGGCGCCGCGCCCGGCCTTCATGCCCTGCGTGCTCAACCCGGCCCAGGGCCGCCTGCGCTGGACCCTGCCCTGCGCCCGGGCGCTGACCTTCACCGGAATGCTCTCGGGGCTGCTTTCCGGGCTGCTGGGGGTGGGTGGCGGCTTCGTCATCATCCCGGCCCTGAGCCGCTACACCAACCTGGACAGCAAGAGCATCGTCGCCACCTCACTGGCGGTGATCGCCCTGGTCTCCCTGGGCAGCGTGGTCACCGCCAGCCTCAGCGGGATCATGCACTGGGCGGTGGGCGCGCCCTTTGCCCTGGGGGCGGTCCTGGGGCTGGTGCTGGGACGCCAGGTAGCCAGCCACCTGGCCGGCCCGCGGTTGCAACAGCTGTTCGCCATCACCGGGATCCTCGCTGCCCTGCTGCTGGCCGGCGGCGCCCTGGGGCTGATTGCCCCTTGACCCCTTCGCCAGCCGGCTCCTGCAGCATCGTGTACGCCCCCCCGTAGGAGCTGGCTTGCCAGCGAAGGCGTACTCACAGGCGCCGCTGTCCTGACGTAAGATTCACGGTGCCTGATCCGGCCCTTTCGCCGGCAAGCCGGCTCCTACAGCATCATGTGCGCCCCCCGTAGGAGCTGGCTTGCCAGCGAAGGCGTCCTCACAGGCGCCGCTGACCTGACGCAAGATTCACGGCGCCTGGTCCGGCCCTTTCGCCGGCAAGCCGGCTCCTAGAGCATCATGTACGTACCACCCGTAGGCGCTGGCTTGCCAGCGAAGGCGTGCTCACAGACGCCCCTGACCTGACGCAAGATTCACGGCGCCTGGTCCGGCCCTTTCGCCGGCAAGCCGGCTCCTACGCTCAGAACAACCGGGGAAATATTGGCCTCTGCCGGTCCAGTGCTCGGGTGGCGACCATGACCTGGACCCATGTCCCCCAGGAGTGCGCCATGTCCACCGCCCAGTCCCTTGAACTCTGTTTCTGGCGCAAGATCGGCCGCTACGCCTCGCGCATCGGCCGGGCCTTGATCCAGAAAGCCCTATGGCTCTACTACGCCGCGCAACGGCCGCAAACCCCGATCTGGGCCAAGACCACCATCTATGCCGCCCTGGGTTACTTCGTGCTGCCGCTGGACATCATCCCCGACCTGATCCCCGGGGCCGGGTACGTCGATGACCTCGGCCTGTTGACCGGCTCAGTGGTGACAGTAGCCGCCCACATCAACGCCGAGGTCCGGGAACAAGCCAGCGCGCGCCTGGCCGACTGGTTCGGCAGCGAGACGGAATGAGCCAGAGATCGGCGCCAGGCTGGGCATTCGACTCACCAAGGCGGTGCAGTGCCCCCGACACCATGGCCACCCGACTCACCGCGCCTGGGTGTCCAGGGCATAGAACTCCTGCAGCTTGGCCTGCAGCAGTTGCTTGTCCGGCAACTGGGTCCGGTACTCGGCGATCAGCGCCGGTGACAGGGAACGGTTGAGGGCATATTCCACCACCTCGTCATGCTTGCTGGCACAGAGCAGAACACCCAGGGCCGGATTCTCGTGGGGCTTGCGCACCTGGCGATCCAGGGCCTCCAGGTAGAAGTCCAGCTTGCCCAGGTACTCCGGCTCGAAGCGCCCGACCTTGAGTTCAACGGCCACCAGGCAATTCAACCCGCGATGGAACAGCAGCAGGTCCAGGGCGAAATCTCGCCCGCCGACCTGCAGCGGATAGCCTGAAGCGACAAAGCAGAAGTCGCGCCCCATCTCGATCAGGAAATCCTTGAGTTGGCGCACCAGCCCCTGGTGCAGGTCGGCTTCGTCATGCCCCTGGGCCAGGCCGAGAAACTCCACCATGTAGGCATCCTTGAAGACCTTCAGGGCCTCGGGACGGGCCTGCTTCAAGGTTGCCGAGACATTGGCCGGGCGGGTCAGCGTGCGTTCGAACAGCGCGGATTTGATCTGCCGTTCCAGTTCTCTGCGTGACCATTGTTCCTGGACCGCCAAGCGCAGGTAGAACTCACGTTCACTGGGCCCTTTGCTCTGTCCCATCACCACCAGATGGTGGCTCCAGGACAATTGTCGCACCAGTGGTGCGACTTTCTCGTCAGCACGATAGGCCTCATAAAACTGGCGCATGCGAAACAGGTTTGCCCGGGTAAAACCCCGCAGGCCCGGCTGCTGCCGCGCCAGGTAATCCGCCAATTGCCGGACCACGCCATCGCCCTACTCCGCCGCCTCGATCTTGCGGCTGATATAGGCCCCGACCTGCCAATACAGCTCCACCAGTTCGGTATTCACCGCGCGCACTGCCCGCTGCCGCGCGGCGGTGATCATTTGCGCCACTTCGCCAAATGCCACTTCGGTGGAAGAGATCGCCGCTTCAGCCTCTTGCTTCATGACGCACGCCCGTTTGCTGGGAGACAGGCCCCTATCATCCCCTGGCTCGCCATGGGTCTGAAGTCAGGCCCGTCTCTTTGTGGTGAGCGAAATGTCCTTGTTTGAGCGCGGTAAACAGCCCCGTCAGCCGGGCATGCAATTGAAGTCGTGGGTACTGGCTACCTGCTTGCCCTTGGCGTCATACAGGCGCGCCGACACCTCGTTCCCCAGGCTCGACTCCACCAGTGTGTAATGCTCCCCGGCCTTGAAGCCGCCGTAGCTGATGTGGCCGTCGCAGTCTTGCTGGTTGGAGTCGCCGACGTTCTCTTCAAACAGGGTCACGTCCAGGCGGTGAGCACCGGGCTTGACCTGGAAATAGCGACCATCGTCGATCTTCTGTCCGTCCACCCGTTCGGCCATCAGGTCGTTGGGCGCCTCTTCCTGCAGGCCAATCCAGGCCTGGCTGGGATCGGGCCGGGGCATGGGCCCGGCGCAAGCGCCGAGCAGGCACGCGAGGCCCAGGACGGGTATCAGCAGCAGCGGTTTGAGTGTCATGAAAATCTACCTTGGCAATGGAAAAAAAAAGCCCTACAGGCAACTGAACGGCCGGCTCTGGGCCACCTGCCGGCCCTGGGCGTCCAGCAGAGCGGCGCTGACGTCCTGGCCCTGGCTGGACTCCACCAGTCGGTAATGGCCCCCCGCCTGGAACCCGGCATAGTCCAGGCGCCCCAGGCAGTCGGGTTGCGCCGAGTTGCCGTTGGCCCCTTGCAGCAAGGCCATCCGCAAGCGGTGCTGGCCGGGGCTGACCTGGAAGTAGCGGCCATCGTTCAGGCGCTTGCCATCGACGCTGTCGGCCAGCAAGTCGTTGGGCGACTCCGGAGCAAGATCGATCCAGGCCTGCTGAGGATCGGCCTTGGGCAGCGGCCCGGCACAGGCCGAAAGCAGGCACACCAGGCCAAGGCCCGGCAACAGCAACAAGGGTTTGAGGGACATGGAAGAAACCTCGCAAATGACCGTAATGAGTGCGGCGCAAGCCCGAAAAAAACCCCTGCGCCGATGGCCACCAAGCTTGTCGAGGCCCCGGTGCGAGAACAAATGAATCCACATGAAAGGAAATACAGGCCTTACCTAAAACTTCCTTCACCTGGCTGAAAGCCGCGTGTTAGGTGGGTCGCTGCAGGCTGCCGAGGTTTGCAACCCCACTCCCTCGGAGGTTTTCGGCATGCTCGGGCTGGTCAAGACCGCACTGCTCAAGCCCTACACGTTCATCGTGCTGGCGATATTCATTTGCATCATCGGGCCCCTGGCGGCCCTGCGTACCCCCACCGACGTGTTCCCGGATATCGGCATCCCGGTGGTGGCGGTGGTCTGGCAGTACAACGGCCTGTCGCCGGATGCCATGGCCGGGCGGGTGATCTACACCTACGAGCGCTCCCTGAGCACCACGGTCAACGACATCGAGCACATCGAGTCGCAGTCGCTGCCGGGCATGGGCATCGTCAAGATCTTCTTCCAGCCCGGGGTCGATATCCGCACCGCCAACGCCCAGGTGACCGCGGTGTCACAAACCGTGCTCAAGCAGATGCCACCGGGCATCACCCCGCCGCTGATCCTCAACTACAGCGCCTCGACGGTGCCGATCCTGCAGATGGCGTTTTCCAGCCCGACCCTGTCGGAGGCGAAGATCCGCGACCTGGTGCAGAACAACATCCGCCTGCCCCTGAGCTCCCTGCCCGGCCTGGCCATGCCCACCCCCATGGGCGGCAAGCAGCGCCAGATCACCCTCGACCTGGACCCGCAAGCCCTGGCCGCCAAGGGCCTGTCGGCCCAGGACGTGGGCAATGCCCTGGCGGCGCAGAACCAGATCATCCCGGTGGGCACCGCCAAGCTGGGCAGCGATGAATACACGGTGCTGTTGAACAACAGCCCGACCGCCATCGAGGAGCTCAACGACCTGCCGATCAAGACCGTGGACGGCGCGCTGATCACCATCGGCCAGGTGGCCCACGTGCGCGACGGCTCGCCGCCGCAGACCAACATCGTGCGGGTCGACGGACGCCGCGCGGTGCTGATGCCGGCCCTGAAGAACGGCAATATCTCCACCCTGTCGATCGTCGACGGCATCCGCCAGATGCTGCCGCGCATCAACGAAACCCTGCCGCCAGCGCTGAAGACCTCACTGCTGGGGGACGCCTCGGTGTTCGTCAAGCAGTCGGTGGGCAGCGTGGCCCAGGAAGGCATCATCGCCGCCCTGCTGACCAGCGCGATGATCCTGCTGTTCCTCGGCAGCTGGCGCTCCACACTGATCATCGCCGCCTCGATTCCCCTGGCGGTGCTCTCGGCCATTGCCCTGCTGGCGCTCAGCGGCCAGACCCTGAATGTGATGACCCTGGGCGGCCTGGCCCTGGCGGTGGGGATCCTGGTGGACGACGCCACCGTGACCATCGAGAACATCAACTGGCACCTGGAGCAGGGCAAGGCGGTCAAGCAGGCCATCCTCGACGGCGCCAGGCAGATCGTCGGCCCGGCCTTCGTCTCGCTGCTGTGCATCTGCATCGTCTTCGTGCCGATGTTCCTGCTGCAGGGCATCGCCGGCTACCTGTTCCGGCCCATGGCCCTGGCGGTGATCTTCGCCATGGCCAGCTCGTTCATCCTCTCGCGGACCCTGGTGCCCACGCTGGCCATGTACCTGCTCAAGCCCCACACGCCGGAAGCCGGCCCCGGGCACCACCCGGAAGATGCCTTCATCAACCACCACGAAGGCGAACAGCACGCCAAGCCGCGCAATGCCCTGGTACGCGGGCTATTGGCCTTCCAGCAGGGCTTCGAGGCGCGTTTCTCCAGCGTGCGCGACACCTACCACGGCCTGTTGCACCTGGCCCTGGGCCGACGCAAGACCTTCATCCTCGGCTTCTTGGCCTGCGTGCTGGCCTCCTTCGCCCTGCTGCCGAGCCTGGGCCAGGACTTCTTCCCCGCCACCGACGCCGGGGCCCTGGCCCTGCACGTGCGCCTGCCCCTGGGCACGCGGATCGAGGAAAGCGCGGCGGCCTTCGACCGCATCGAAGCGCGCATTCGCGAGGTGATCCCGGCCGAGCAACTGGACAGCATCATCGACAACATCGGCATCCCCTTGAGCGGCATCGACATGGCCTACAGCAACAGCGGCACCATCGGCCCCCAGGACGGTGATATCCAGGTCACCCTCAAACCCGGCCACGCCCCCAGCGCCGACCTGGAGAAAAAGCTGCGTGAAGCCCTGCCGGAAAGTTTCCCCGGCAGCCAGTTCGCCTTCCTCCCGGCGGACATCAGCAGCCAGATCCTCAACTTCGGCGCCCCGGCCCCGCTGGACGTGAAAATCTCCGGGCCCAACGACGCGGCCAACCGTGCCTACGCCCTGGAACTGCAACGGCGCCTGCAACATGTGCCGGGCATTGCCGACCTGCGGATCCAGCAGTCCACCGGCTACCCGTCGCTGCAGGTCAAGGTCGACCGCCTGCGGGCCAACGGCCTGGGCATCACCGAGCGCGACGTGACCAACAGCATGGTGGCCTCCTTGGCCGGCAGTTCCCAGGTGGCGCCGACCTTCTGGCTCAACCCGAAGAACGGCGTGTCCTATTCCATCGTCGCCGCCACCCCGCAATACCGCCTGGACAGCCTGCCGGCCCTGGAGGCGCTGCCGGTCACCGGCAGCAACGGCCAGTCGCAGATCCTCGGCGGCCTGGCGGACATCTCCCGGGTCGAGAGCCCGGCGGTGGTCAGCCACTACAACATCCAGCCGACCCTGGACCTGTACGCCAACGTCCAGGGCCGCGACCTGGGCGCCGTGGCCCACGACATGCAAAAGGTCCTGGACGACGCCGCGGCCCTGCGGCCCAAGGGCGCCACGATCAGCCTGCACGGGCAGATCGACGCCCTGCACGAAGCCTTCAGCGGCCTGAGCCTGGGCCTGCTGGGTGCGGTGGTACTGATCTACCTGCTGATCGTGGTCAACTTCCAGTCCTGGGTCGATCCGTTCGTGATCATCACCGCGCTGCCGGCAGCCCTGGCCGGGATCGTGTGGATGCTGTTCTTGAGTGGCACCTCGCTGTCGGTGCCGGCGCTGACCGGGGCCATCCTGTGCATGGGGGTGGCCACCGCCAACTCGATCCTGGTGGTGAGTTTTTGCCGCGAGCGCCTGGCGGAACACGGCGATGCCCTCAAGGCCGCGCTGGAAGCCGGCTACACGCGCTTTCGCCCGGTGTGCATGACCGCCCTGGCGATGATCATCGGCATGCTGCCCCTGGCCCTGTCCGAGGAACAGAACGCCCCACTGGGCCGCGCGGTGATCGGCGGGTTGATCCTCGCCACCGTGGCCACCCTGATCTTTGTCCCCGTGGTCTTCAGCCTGGTCCACGGCCGCCGTCCCCAATCCGCTGTTGCTGGAGAAAACACCCATGTCGCCTGATCACACCCCTTCGCGCAAACGCCTGATGCTGCTGGGCATCGGCGGCCTGAGCCTGGCTGCCCTGCTGGTGGCCAGCGGCCTGGCCGCGCGCACCCGGCATGAACGGGCCGTCGTTGCCTGGACCGAAACCGCCGCCGTGCCGCAAGTGCTGGTGTTCCAGCCGCAGCACAACGTGCTGGGCGACACCCTGCGCCTGCCGGCGCACCTGGAGGCCTGGAGCAAGGCGCCGATCCATGCCCGGGTCAGCGGCTACCTCAAGGACTGGACCCAGGACATAGGCACCCACGTGGCCGCCGGGCAGGTACTGGCCCATATCGACAGCCCCGACCTGGACCAGCAAGTGGCCCAGGCCCGGGCGCGGATGACCCAGCAGCAAGCCAATGCCCGGCTGGCCCAGACCACCGCCGCGCGCTGGCAGAACCTCTTGGCCAGCCACTCGGTATCGCGCCAGGAAGCCGATGAAAAGACCTCCAACGCAGCCGCCGCCAAAGCCAATGCCGAGGCGGCCGCCGCCGACTATGCGCGGCTCTCGGCGCTGGAGGACTACAAGACCATTCGTGCGCCGTTCGCCGGCACCCTCACCGCCCGCCACACCGATATCGGCCAGTTGATCAAGGCCGACAACGACAGCGACCCGGAGCTGTTCGACCTGGCGGACACCCACAAACTGCGGCTCTACGTGCCGATTCCGCAGAACTACGCCAGCGTGATCCACCCTGGTCTGCAAGCGCAGCTGACCGTGCCCGAGCACCCTGGCCAGCACTTCAGCGCGCAACTGCTGGGCGACTCCACCGCCATCGACCCACGCTCCGGCACCCTGCTGGCACAGTTCGTCGCCGCCAACCCGGACGGCGCGCTGATGCCCGGCGACTATGCCGAAGCCACGCTGGCCATCCCTGCCGACACCCACGGTGTGAGCATCCCCGCCAGCGCCCTGATCTTCCGCGCCCAGGGCACCCAGGTGGCGGTGATCGACGGTTCCCGCCACGTGCACCTGCGCAGCATCCATATCGGCCTGGACCTGGGCGAGCGGCTGGTGATCGACCAGGGCCTGCAAGCGACCGACCAGGTCATCGACAACCCGCCGGACGCCCTGCGCGAAGGTGACCTGGTGCAACTGGCGGACGCGGGAGGCGAACATGCGCCCAAGGCTTAAGCCCCTCGCCGCCCTGCTGTTGCTGGCCCTGCACGGCTGCTCCCTGGCCCCTCATTACCAAGTGCCGCCCATCGACCTGCCCGCGCACTATCGCGAACAGGACGCCGACGGCCCCTGGCACCCGGCCACCACGCCCCAGGTGCTCGCCGAGCAATGGTGGCTGCTGTACCAGGACCCGCAGCTGGATCACCTGCAACAACGCCTGCTCCGAGCCAACCCGGATCTGGCGGCGGCCCTGGCCCACTACGACGCTGCCCAGGCCTACGCCAGCCAACTGCATGCCGGGCTGTTCCCGCAGATCAGCGCCAGCGCCCAACCGCTGCGCCAGCGTCAGTCGGACAGCCGCCCCCTGCGCGGCAGCACGCAACCGTCGATCTACAACAGCAACACCGCCGGTTTTGCCCTGGGCTTCGACCTCGACCTGTGGGGCCGGATCCGCAATCAAGCGGCGGCCGGAGATGCCCAGGCCCAGGCCTCCGGGGATGATCTGGCAGCCGCGCGCCTGAGCCTGCAAAAACAGCTGGCGAGCCTGTATGTGCAACTCAATGGCCTGGACGCCCAGAGCCGCATCCTCAGCCACTCCCTGGAGGATTACGCCCAGGCCCTGCAACTGACCCGCGACCGTTATCAAGGGCAGATCGCCTCGGAACTGGACCTGACCCGGGCCCAGAGCCAACTGGCCAGCGCCGAAGCCGAACTGGACGAAGTGCGCGCCCAACGCAACCTCACCGAACACGCCATCGGCGAACTGGTGGGCGAACCGGCCAGCCAATTCCATCTGGCGCCCACTGCGCAACTCTTGAGCCTGCCGAGCATTCCCCGGCAACTGCCCAGCACCCTGCTGCAACGAAGGCCGGACATTGCCGCCGCCGAACGCCGGGTCTACGCCGCCAATGCCGGCATCGGCATCGCCCGCGCCGCCTGGTACCCGGATTTCAGCCTGACCGGCATGCTCGGTGGCCAGACCCAGGGCGTGGGCAACCTGCTGGCCGCGGGCAATCGTTATTGGGCCCTGGGGCCGTTGGTGAACCTGCCGATTTTTGACGGCGGCCGGCTGAGCGCCAATGAGCGCCAGGCCCACGCCGAGTTCGAAGAGGCCGCCGCCCATTACCGTGGGCAAGTGCTGCGGGCGGTGCGCGAGGTGGAGGATGACCTGGGGCAACTGCGGGATTTGCGCCAGGAAGCGCTGGACCAACAGGCGGCGGTGAATGCTGCCGAGCACACGCAGACCTTGGCGATGAACAGCTATCAGGCCGGAGCAGTGAGTTATCTGGATGTGGTGACGGCACAGACCGCAGCCTTGCAGGCCCAGCGGGGGTTGCAGGCGGTGCAGACAAGGGAGTTGCAGGCCAGTGTGGGGTTGGTGGTGGCGTTGGGTGGGGGGTGGAACGGGTGAGTTTTTGAGGAGGGTGTACATATCCGTTGCTGCGGGTGTGGCGGATATTGGTTCCGCTCTTACAGCGGCTCACTTTTGAAAAGCGCAAAAGTAAGCAAAACGCTCTGCCCCTCCACTCGGTGCCTCGCCTAGGCTCGGCATGCCCTCACTCCGGCATTGATCCGTGGGCCGCCGCCACAGGCCATCCATGGCCTGGGGCGGCTAACCCGGCATCCCTGCCGGGTTACCCACGGCTCAATGCCTGCGTTCGGCCATCGTGGTTAACGGGGCGTTCAGATCAAGATCAAAATCAAGAGCGCGACGGCGGCCTGCCGGCCGGCCTGGAGCTGGAGCTGGAGCGGCGTGTAGCGCCCCCCGTGTAGGAGCTGGCTTGCCAGCGAAGGCGTCCGCCCAGACGCTGCATGACTCACGGGCCTCTTCGCCGGCAAGCCGGCTCCTACGAAAAGCGCGTAAAACGCGCTTGGCTTTTGCTTTTGATCTTGATCTTGATCTTGATCTTGATCTTCAGGCCCCTTCCCAGCCGGCCGAGCGTAGGCGTTGCGTAGGGGGCAGCTCGGCAGGGATGCCGAGCTAGCCGCCACCCGGCCAGGGATGGCCGGGTGGCGGCGGCCCCCGGAGCAATGCCGAAGTGAGGGAACCCCGAGCCTTAGCGAGGGGCCCATGGAGGGGCAAGCGTTTTTGGTTCCTTTTTAGGCGTTTGTAAAAAGGGACTCGCCGTAAGGGCGAAACCATAAGTGGCCACACCCGCAGCAACGGATATGTCCCCTATCAAAACCCAACCACACCCACCACACCGAACACCCGGTGTTCTACCTCGACACCGAAGCCCCCTTGAGCGACCTGGCCAGCCCCTACAAAAGCCTGCGTACCTGCAAACGATCAGATGTGGCAACTGCTCAGGCCGTTCTTCTCCAGGTAACGCTGGTGCGCTTCATCCGCCAGGTCGAAGCGACCCAGGGGCACGATCACCGTGGCCACGGGTTTGTTGAGGCGTCCGGAGTCTTGCAGGGCGGTCTTGGCCGCCCTCGCCTGTTCGGCTTGCGCGGCGTTGGTGTGGAAAATCGCCGAGCGATATTTCACCCCGCCATGTTCGCCCTGGCGATCCACCGAGGTCGGATCGTGCAGGTCCCAGAAGTGTTCGATCAGGCGGGTATACGCCAGCACCTGCGGGTCGAAATCCACCTGCACCACTTCTATCTGCAAGGCTTCGTCCGCCGCTTCCACGGCGTAGCCGACGCGGCTGTCCACGACCCCAGGCAGCGCCCGAAACGCGGCTTCCGCGCCCCAGAAACAACCGGCGCCGAAGGTCGCCTGTTCGAGGCTGTTCACCGGCGCCCCACTCATTGCGCCACTCCCACTTTCTCGCCGCTGGCACCCAGCCAGCCATCAACGATCTGCGGATGCGCGGCGACCCATTCCTTGGCCGCCTGCGCCGCCGGTTGCTGTTCCTTTTCAATCTTGAGAATCAGGTCGTTCAGGGCCTGAGGCTCGATGCTGAAGTTCTCCAGGAACGCGGCAATTCGCGGTGCGCGTTTTTGCAGGGCGCTGGACGCCAGGACATACACCCGGGCATCCGGGTAGGCGCAGGTGATCTTGCTCTTGCTCAGCCAGTCGGCATCCACCGTGGGGCTGATGAATTTCCAGCAGCCGTCGGCCTTGTACAGCGGGTCGCCCTTCTTGTTGTCCTGGGCGTAGCCGTCGAACGCCGGTTCATCCAGGCGGCGCAGGTCGAAGGCGGAGAAGATCCAGTCCGGGGTGTAGGCGTAGAAGACCACGCCGCGTTGGGCCTTGTAGGCCGCGGCCAGCTTGGCGTAGGTCACCGAGGCTTCGGTGGACACCGATTCGAATTTGTCGGCAAAGCCGAAATCCTTGGCCTTGATCTCGCCGATGTAGGTCGACTCCCAGCCCGCCGGGCCCACCAGCAGTTGCGCCTTGCCGCCGCCCAGGGGTTCGAAGAGTTTCGCCACTTCGGGCTTTTGCAGGTCGTAGACCGACTTCACGCCGTATTTGTCTTGCAGGTAGCCGGGGATGTAGAAGCCCTGAACCCCCAGGTACGGCTGCTTGTTGGGCACCAGCGAGCGGGTGCCGCCGGTGACGTATTTGGCCCAGGCGGCGGACTGGTTGGGCAGCCAGATATCGGTCAGCACGTCCACCGAGCCGTCGCCCTTGGCGGCGGCGGCGAACAGCACCGGCACGTCACCGGCGAGGTAGGAAACCTCGCCGTCGAGGCGGCTCTTGATCACTTCGCCAAGGATGTTCTGGATGGCGATGGCGCCGGTCCAGTTCTGCTCGCCAATGACGATCTTGTCCTTGGCCAGCACCGGCAGGGACAAACCCAACAGCAGCGCGGCGGCGCCAAGGGTACGGGTAAACGACTTGTTCAAGGGACACCTCATGATTGATGCAATGTGCGATCCCGCTGGCGCAGGGTCGCTTGAATGATGCGGTCGGGAATCAGCGCGCAGAACACGATCGCGGCGCCGGCCAACATGCCCTCGCCACCCTTGATGTTGCGCAGCGCGGTCATCACGTCGTAGCCCAGGCCACCGGCGCCGATCAGCGCCGCCACCACCACCATCGACAGGCTCATCACCAGGGTCTGGTTGATCCCCAGCAGCAAGGAGCCCGCAGCCAGGGGCAGTTCGACCTTGGTCAGGATCTGCCACGGCGTGGCGCCGTGGGCCAGGGCCGCTTCGACGGCGGTCTTGGGCACTTCCTGAATCCCCAGGGCGGTGAGGCGGATCATCGGCGCCAGGGCGAAGATCACCGTGGCGATCACCGCCGGGGTCTTGCCCACCGAGAAGAACGCCACCGCCGGGATCAGGTACACGAAGGTGGGCAAGGTCTGCATCACGTCCAGGAGCGGAGTGATCAGGCGCCGGGCCAGGGCGCGCTTGGCCAGGAGAATGCCGGCGGGCACGCCGATCAACAGCGAGATCAGCACCGAGGAGCCCACCAGGGCCAGGGTGGCGATGGTCCGTTCCCAGAAGCCGAACAGGCCGATGTAGAGCAAGGCCGCGGCGCTGGTCAGGGCCAGGGCGGCGCCGGCGCTGCGCCAGGCCAGCAGCACCAGGGCCAGGGCCGGCACCGGCCAGGGCAGCCAGCCCAGCAGGCTTTCGATGCTTTCGATCACCGTGCGCACGGCGACTATCACGCCGACGAAGGTGCTTTCGAACGTCACCTGGGACCAGGCAATCAGTTGATCGATGGCCGCGGCGGTGCCCAGCAGCACTTGCCGGTCGGCGGGAAATTGCAGCCAGGGGCCAGAGGCATCGGTGGCCAACACCCGCCACAGCACCAGGGCCTGGGACAGCAGCAACACCAGCCACGGCAGACACCAGTCCGAACGCCCCAGGCGGCTGGGGCGGCGGGCCAGGGCCAGGCTCAACAGGCGGCTGAGCAGCAAGCCGATGAGCGCCAGGGCGGCCCAGGCGAAACTGGCCGTGGCCAGCCCCTGCCCCAAGGCTGCGGCCGCCCCCAGTTCCAGGGCGAAGCCCAGCCAGTACAGGCCACCGCGACCGCTGGCGGCCAGGGCGGCGGGCCCCAGCAGCAGGGCCTGGGCAAAGGACAGTCCGGGGTTGACCGGCGCCGGGGTCGTCGCGCTCTTGCGCGGGGCAATCGTCGCCACCGGCGTGGCGCTGCGGGCGCCGTGTTCCTGGAAGAAGTCCGCCACTTCGGCATCCGCCGGCTGCTTCAGCAATTCCTCGGGCGTGCCGACCTGAATCAGCTGGCCGTGGCGCAGCACGGCGATGCGGTCCGCCAGGCGCAGGGCTTCCGCCGGGTCGTGGGTCACCAGCAAGGTGGTGATGCCGCGCTCGCGCACCACCTGCAGAAAGTGGCTTTGCAGGTCACGGCGGATGGTCGGGTCCAGGGCGCTGAAGGGTTCGTCCATCAGCAGGATGTCCGGTTCGCTGACCAGGGCCCGCGCCAGGCCGACCCGCTGCTGCATGCCGCCGGACAGTTCGTGGGGATAGTGATCACCCCAGCCGTCCAGGCCCATGGCGTGCAACTGCACGTCGGCTGCGGCATGGCGCAGGGCCTCGGGTTCGCCGCGCAGTTCCAGGGGCAAGGCGACGTTGTCGCGCACGCTGCGATGAGGCAGCAGGCCGAAGTGCTGGAAGACCATGCCGATGCGCCGCGAACGCAGGGTGCGCAGTTCCCTGGCCGAAAGCTGGCTGATGGCCGAACCGTCGATCAGCACCTCGCCGCTGCTGGGCTCGATCAACCGGTTGATATGGCGCAGCAAGGTGGACTTGCCGCTGCCGGAGGTGCCCATCAGGCACAGCACTTCGCCACGGCGCACCTTGAGGCTGACCTGCTCAACCGCAGGCGGAGCGGACGGGCCACGGCGGCGGGCGTAGTGCTTGGTCAGGTGGCGCAATTCCAGCACCACGTCGGCGTTAACCGCGGGCGGGCTGGACGAGGCAGGGACGGCAAAGGCCTCTTGGGGGTGAACGGCAGACACGGGAACTCCTGACGCCGGGCGCGGAATGGCGTAGCCGGCGGTGAACAAGAAAAAGGGGGGACCTGTTCGCCGGCAAGCCGGCTCCTACAAGCGAAAGCGACCTAACGACCCACTACAAGGATTTCGGGCTCCACAACTGCACGGCCCGGGCATCCACTGGCTTGGGCAATAGCTTTTCCTGGTAGAAGGCATCGGCGATTTTCTGCTGCTCGCCCAGGGCGTCGGGCTTGACCGCTTCCACCTTGTAGGTGCGGCGGCTGTTGGCCAGTTCCACCGTCGGCACGTCCAGGTTGCCCCACAGCGGGCCCAGCAGTTTTGCCGCCTCGGCCGGGTGCGCCTTGACCCAGGTGCCGGTCTTCTGCAGCTCGGCGAACACTTGCTGCAGCACCTCGGGATGGGCCTTGGCGTAGTCGTTGGAAGCCAGGTAGTAACGGCGATAACTGGCCAGCCCCTGGCCGTCGTGCAGCACCCGCGCGCCCTGCTGGCGCTGGGCGCTGGCAACGAAGGGTTCCCAGGTGACCCAGGCATCGACCTTGGCGGTTTCCAGCGCCGCGCGGCCATCGGCCGGGGTCAGGTACACCGGCTGGATATCGGCGAAGCTCAAGCCCGCTTCGCGCAAGGCGGCGATCAGCAGGTAGTGGCTGCCGGCGGCCTTGGTCACGGCGATACGCTTGCCCTTGAGGTCGGCCAGGGACTTGAGCGGCGAATCCTTGGGAATGACGATGGACTGGGCCGCCGGGGAGGGAGTTTCGCTGGCGAAATAGGTCAGTTGGGCCCCGGCGGCCTGGGCGAAGACCGGCACCGTGTCGGCGACATCGGCGCTGATGTCGACATTGCCCACATTCAGCGATTCCGCCAACGGCAGGCCACTGGTGAACTCGTGCCAGGTGATGTTGACGCCCTGCCCCGCCAGCTGTTTTTCCAGGGTGCCCTGGGCCTTGAGCAAGGCCAGCAGGGTCGAGGATTTCTGATAGCCGATGCGCAGGTCAGTATCGGCCTGGGCATTGAGGGCCATGCCCAGCGCCAGGCCGGCCAGGGCGGTGATCGACAAGCTACGACGCAAAGCAAAGGGCAGGCGCATGGGGGCGAACCTTCTGGGAGACAGGAAAGTCGCTAAAAGCTAATCGATCTAACAAATCTAAAATAAATACTTTTTAGGAATTAGCTTAGGTTCGGCTGGCAGCTCTATCTCGGCCCTGCCCCCTACGCCCGTGCCGGGCGTGCGCAGCCTGCGGCAGCGGCTACAAAAACCCAGCTCACCACAGACCCTGTAGCCGCTGCCGAGCCCGCGAGGCTGCGAAAGGTCGGGCCGCGTTCGGTACGCAGGGCCTTGCTTTTGGCTACCGACCGCACGGTGTCGAGCCGCCGAACTTTGTAGCCCGCAGGCAGAAGAAACTGTCCTTTTTCAGGGTCATCGGCGCCACGGCACACGGCAGCACGGCCTGATTGACCTCGATCGACACCCGCTCGCCCTGCAGCTCGCGCGCGTCCAAGCGGAGCTGGCAACTGCCCGCCTTGCTGGAGGAGGCATAGCCGATGGTGCCGATCACCCGGTTGTCCAGCTTGATCAGCAGAGGATTCTGCGCCGCCGACGTACATGTCGCCAAACTGGGGTGACTGGCCTGGATAGCCAGATGGTTGTCATCGCCGGTGCCTGCGGGCACCAGGGGAATGAACAGCAGCGACATCAGATGGTGAGACGACGCGGATGTCACCTTCACGTAAAGCGGCTCGGCCCCGCAGGCCAGCTTGAACGAAGTGCCCTGGTCATAGTTGCCGGTGCTGGCATCCTGCCAACCGCCGAGGCTGTCGGCCTTCCAATCGTGGCCCCATTTGTAATCGATACAACCGCCCAGGCTCAGAGCCAGGGCCAGACAAAGCGCCATCCTGTGCATACCGGCATCCCATGGAAAAAGTTCGCCAGTGTACGCCAGGCAAAGCGCCTCACGCTGCCCCTTGCAGGAACTGGCTTGCCAGCGAAGGCGCCGGCATTGGCGATGCATGTCTTGCCGGCCTCTTCGCCGGCAAGCCGACTCCTACGGGGATGGTGGTGTGGGAGGACTTGTGGAAACACCACAAGCCCCCTGTAGGAGCTGGCTTGCCAGCGAAGGCGCCGGCACCGGCGATGCACATCTTGCGGGCCTCTTCGCCGGCAAGCCGGCTCCTACGGGAATGGTGGTGTGGGCAGGTTTGTGGAAACACCACAAGCCCCGTGTAGGAGCTGGCTTGCCAGCGAAGGCGTCGGCACCGGCGATGCACATCTTGCGGGCCTCTTCGCCGGCAAGCCGGCTCCTACGCTTGGCGCTGGGCGATGGCCTGGGAGGCGGCGAGCATGGCGCGCAGCAGCACCGCGCAGCCGGCGGCGAGGTCGTCGGGGTCGGCGTTCTCGATTTCGTTGTGGCTGATGCCACCTTCGCAAGGCACGAAGATCATCCCCGCCGGGCCCAGCTCGGCGACGAAGATCGCGTCATGCCCGGCACCGCTGACGATGTCCATGTGGGACAACCCCAAACCCCGCGCGGCGCCGCGCACCGCATCGACGCACACCGGGTCGAAGTACAGCGGCGGGAAGTCCGCGGTGGGGGTCAGTTCGAAGCTCAGGCCGTGTTCTTCGCAGGTGTTGTCGATCACCTGGCGCACCTCGGCAATCATCGAGTCCAGGCGCGCCGGCTCCAGGTGGCGGAAGTCCAGGGTCATGCGTACCTCGCCCGGAATCACGTTGCGCGAACCCGGGTAGGCTTGCAGGCAGCCGACGGTGCCGCAGGCGTGAGGCTGGTGGCCGAGGGCGGCGCGATTGACCGCCGCCACCACGGCGGCGGCGCCCACCAGGGCGTCCTTGCGCAGGTGCATGGGGGTCGGGCCAGCATGGGCTTCGACACCCCGCAGCTTGAGGTCGAACCACTTCTGCCCCAGGGCGCCGAGCACCACGCCTATGGTCTTGCGCTCATCTTCCAGGATCGGGCCTTGCTCGATGTGCGCCTCGAAATAGGCGCCCACCGGATGCCCGCTGACCGGGCGCGTGCCGGCGTAGCCGATGGCGTTCAGGGCCTCGCCGACGCTGATGCCATCGACGTCGGTCTTGGCCAGGGTGTCTTGCAGGGTGAATTTTTCGGCGAACACCCCGGAGCCCATCATGCACGGCGGAAAGCGCGAGCCTTCTTCGTTGGTCCACACCACCACTTCCAGGGGCGCCTCGGTTTCCAGCTTGAGGTCGTTGAGGGTGCGCAGCACTTCCACCCCGGCCAGCACACCAAAGCAGCCATCGAACTTGCCGCCGGTGGGCTGGGTGTCGATATGGCTGCCGGTCATTACCGGCGGCAGGTGCGGATTGCGCCCGGGGCGGCGGGCGAAGATGTTGCCGATGCCATCCACCGTGACCGCGCAACCGGCCTCCTCGCACCATTGCACGAACAGATCCCGGGCCTGGCGGTCGAGGTCGGTCAGGGCCAAACGGCAGACGCCGCCCTTGACCGTGGCGCCGAGCCTGGCCAGTTCCATGAGCGACTGCCACAGGCGGTCGCGGTTGATGTGCTGATGGCTGGATTGCAGAACCTCGACGGCAGCGTTCATGGTGATTTCCTCAGGCGTTTCTTCTGGTTTTGTCGGGGGATGCGTGGCGCAACGCCCGGGATAACGGCCTAGCAAAAACCTGCTCTTGCCCAGGAGTCGGCCGGGCGGCGTACCGCTTGCCGGCGAAGGAGCCCGCAAGAGGTGCATCGCCCGTGCCGACGCCTTCGCTGGCAGGCCAGCTCCTGCAAACCGCGCGCACCTGGTGCCCGCAAGGGCGGTGGCTGGGTGTTCATGTTGGGGTCTTGGCGGTCGCCACCTGGGGGCTGCGCCAGCTGCACAGGCCGTAGTAGATCAACCCGCCCAGGGCCGAGCCGGTGAACCAGCCGTAGCTGTAGAACCAGTTGAAGGCGCTGCTGCCCAGGGACATCAGGGTCAGGGCCACCGGTACGCCGAAGGCGATGAAACCGTGCCAGTTCCACGCCGGGTAGACGTCGTCGCGGTACAGGCCGGCCAGGTCCAGGCGCTGTTTCTTGATGATGAAGTAGTCCACCACCATGATCCCGGCAATCGGCCCCAGCAGGCTGGAATAACCCAGCAGCCAGTTGGAATACACGGTCTCCAGGCTGACGTCGGAAATCAGCAGGCCGAGCTTTTTCAGCAGCTCGTGGCCCATCAGCGCCAGCCCCACCAGGCCGGTGAGGATCACCGCGGTGGTGCGACCGATCAGCTTGGGCGCCAGGTTCTGGAAGTCGTTGGTGGGCGAGACGATGTTGGCCGCGGTGTTGGTGGACAAGGTGGCGATGATGATCAGCGCCATGGCCAGGGCCACCCAGCCCGGGCTCTGGATATGGCCGATCAGGCTCACCGGATCGGAGACGGTGACCCCCACCAGCTTCACCGAGGCGGCGGTCATCACCACCCCCAGGGCGGCGAACAGGAACATGGTCAGCGGCAGGCCGAAGATCTGTCCGAGGATCTGGTCCTTCTGGCTTTTCGCGTAGCGGCTGAAGTCGGGAATGTTCAGCGACAAGGTGGCCCAGAAACCCACCATCGCCGTGAGCCCGGCCATGAAGTAGCCGGTGACGCTGGCGCCCTCGGGACGCTTGGGCGGGATCGCCAACAGCTCAGTCAGCGACACGCTGGGCAAGGCCCACACCAGCAGGCCGATGCCCACCGCCACCAGCAGCGGCGCGGACAGGGTTTCCAGCCACTTGATCGACTCGGCGCCGCGCAGCACCACCCACAGGTTGAGGGTCCAGAAGATCATGAAGCCGATCACCTCGCCGGTGCCGCCCAGGGCCTTCCAGCCCTCGAAGATCGAGCCCAGGAACAGGTGGATCGCCAGCCCGCCGAACATCGTCTGGATGCCGAACCAGCCGCAGGCCACCAGGGCGCGGATCAGGCACGGCACGTTGGAGCCGATGATGCCGAACGAGGAGCGCAGCAGCACCGGGAACGGAATGCCGTACTTGGTGCCGGCAAAGGCGTTGAGGGTCAGGGGAATCAGCACCACGATATTGGCCAGCAGGATCGCCAGCAGCGCCTCGCCGACACTGAGGCCGAAGTAGGCGGTGAGCACCCCGCCCAGGGTGTAGGTGGGCACGCAGATCGACATGCCGATCCACAGTGCGGTGATGTGCCATTTGTTCCAGGTGCGTTCCTGGACCTTGGTCGGTGCGATGTCGTGGTTGTAACGGGGGCTGTCGAGTACGTCGCTGCCGGCGTCCAGCTCGTACAAGCCGGCGCGCTCGGTCACCTGGGATCTGATCTGTTGCATGGCCGCTCCACTGTTGTTCTGATTATTTTGCTCATCAGGCCGGCGCACCAAGGGACAGCGCGCCGGACGATGGCCGGAGAACTTACGACTTCCACCCTCCGGCACATCGACCTGCGGCGGCACTCAATAAAGATGCCAAGTACTTGCGCGGTCGTTGCTGCACGGCTGGCGGAATCCATGTAAACAACTGATGTCATTGGGTTTTATGCAAGCAACTTTCAAGCCCCTGGTTAGTTGCCAATCCACTCAGGCCGGGTGTTTGGCAAGTTGTCCATTCGATCAGGACCCAAAGCAGTGCACGGTTATTTTCCTAGTTATTTCCCGGCCTTCCCAGCGCCTCCTCAAGCAGCTGATTTGACATAGGAAATCTCGACTATTTTTTGATCCTGTCAAGTGCGTCAAAATGGTGAGAGGCTGCACCATTTTGCAGATTTGAACTTTTAATCGTTATATTTCAACAAGTTATATTGAATATAAGCTTATAAAAAATATTCTTGATGTTTCTTTGAAGTGCGACTAGCTTCTAATCCTGTCACCGATGACAGGATTGTTTAAGTTATCAGTGCGTTCAATAAAAAAGTTAGAACCGACAGCAGTCGGTCATGCCTGCGAGGAACTCGGAATGTCTCTGTTGATCCGTGGCGCCACCGTTATTACCCATGATGAAAGTTATAAAGCCGATGTGCTCTGCGCAGACGGTCTAATTCGCGCCATCGGCAACAATCTGGATATTCCCGTCGGTTGCGAAGTGCTCGATGGCAGCGGCCAATACTTGATGCCCGGCGGCATCGACCCCCATACCCACATGCAGCTGCCCTTCATGGGCACCGTGGCCAGCGAAGACTTCTTCAGCGGCACGGCAGCGGGCCTGGCGGGGGGCACCACCTCGATCATCGACTTCGTGATTCCCAACCCCCAGCAGTCGTTGCTGGAAGCCTTCCAGCAGTGGCGCGGCTGGGCGGAAAAATCCGCCAGCGACTACGGCTTCCACGTGGCCATTACCTGGTGGAGCGAGCAGGTGCGCGAGGAAATGGCCGAGCTGGTGCAGCACCACGGCATCAACAGCTTCAAGCACTTCATGGCCTACAAGAACGCCATCATGGCCGCCGACGACACCCTGGTGGCGAGCTTCGAGCGCTGCCTGGAACTGGGGGCGGTACCCACGGTGCACGCGGAAAACGGCGAGCTGGTGTATCACCTGCAACGCAAGCTGCTGGCCCAGGGCATTACCGGGCCGGAAGCCCACCCGTTGTCGCGGCCTTCGCAAGTCGAAGGCGAAGCCGCCAGCCGGGCCATTCGCATCGCCGAGACCCTGGGCACGCCGCTGTACCTGGTGCACGTCTCGACCCAGGAAGCCCTGGACGAAATCAGCTATGCCCGGGGCAAGGGCCAGCCGGTCTACGGTGAAGTGCTGGCCGGGCACCTGCTGCTGGACGACAGCGTGTACCGCGATCCGGATTGGCAAACCGCCGCCGGCTACGTGATGAGCCCGCCCTTCCGCCCCCGTGGCCATCAGGAGGCCCTGTGGCGCGGCCTGCAATCGGGCAACCTGCACACCACCGCCACCGACCACTGCTGCTTCTGCGCCGAACAGAAAGCCGCCGGCCGCGACGACTTCAGCAAGATCCCCAACGGCACCGCCGGCATCGAGGACCGCATGGCCGTGCTCTGGGATGAAGGGGTGAACAGCGGGCGCCTGTCGATGCAGGAATTCGTCGCCCTGACCTCCACCAACACCGCGAAGATCTTCAACCTCTACCCGCGCAAGGGCGCGATCCGCGTCGGCGCCGACGCCGACCTGGTGCTCTGGGACCCGCAAGGCACGCGGACCATCTCCGCCAAGACCCACCACCAGCAGGTGGACTTCAACATCTTCGAAGGCAAGACCGTGCGCGGCGTGCCCAGCCACACCATCAGCCAGGGCAAGCTGGTGTGGGCCGACGGCGACCTGCGGGCCGAACGCGGCGCCGGGCGCTACATCGAGCGCCCGGCCTACCCGGCGGTGTTCGACCTCTTGAGCAAGCGCGCCGAGCGGCACAAGCCGACGGCGGTTAAACGCTGATCCCGGGGGGGCGTTGCCCCCCTATCGCGAGCAAGCTCGCTCCTACAGAAACCCATGCCCCCTGTAGGAGCTGGCTTGCCAGCGAAGGCGCCCGCAGATCCCTTGTAAGAGTCAAAGGCCTATTCGCCGGCAAGCCGGCTCCTACGGATATGGGTGATCCCAGCTATAGAAAATGCCCGTCAGAGGCAACCAAGAAACGAACCGTGAGGCCAAAACCGTGATCAAGACCTTGAACCACTTGCCCCACCCGACCCTGGACAACGCCACCCTGGCCGGCCACTTCAGCGACCTGGCGCCGCCGCTCAACGCCCGCCAGGCCCATCTGGAAGCTTCGCGCTGCCTGTATTGCTACGACGCGCCCTGCGTCAACGCCTGCCCCAGCGAGATCGACATTCCTTCGTTCATCCGCAATATCCACACCGACAACGTCCAGGGCGCGGCGCAGAAGATTCTCTCGGCCAATATCCTCGGCGGCAGTTGCGCCCGGGTCTGCCCCACCGAGATCCTCTGCCAGCAGGCCTGCGTGCGCAACAACGCCCAGGAGTGCGCGCCGGTGCTGATCGGCCTGTTGCAACGCTATGCCCTGGACAACGCGCACTTCACCCAGCACCCGTTCCAGCGCGCCGCGCCCACCGGCAAGCGCATTGCCGTGGTCGGCGCCGGCCCGGCGGGTTTGTCCTGCGCCCACCGCTGCGCCCTGCACGGCCATGAGGTGGTGATTTTCGAAGCCCGGGACAAGGCTGGCGGCCTCAACGAATACGGGATCGCCAAGTACAAGCTGGTGGATGACTTCGCCCAGCAGGAGCTGGAGTTTCTACTGGGCGTTGGCGGCATCGAGATCCGCCACGGGCACAAGCTGGGCGCCAACCTGAGCCTGACCGAGCTGCACCAGCAGTTCGACGCGGTGTTCCTCGGCCTCGGGCTGGCCGCCAGCAAGCAACTGGGGCTGGAGCATGAAGACGCCCCCGGGTTGCTGGCCGCCACCGACTACATTCGCGAATTGCGCCAGGCCGACGACCTCAGCCAGTTGCCCCTGGCCGAGCGCTGCATCGTTCTCGGCGCCGGCAACACCGCCATCGACATGGCGGTGCAGATGGCGCGCCTGGGTGCCAGTGACGTCAATCTGGTGTACCGTCGTGGCATCGAGGACATGGGCGCCACCGAGCACGAGCAGGAGATCGCCAAGGCCAATCAGGTGCGCCTGCTGACCTGGGCCGCACCGCAAGAAGTGCTGCTGGATGACCGGGGCCGGGTACGCGGCATGCGCTTCGCCCGCACCCGCATGGTGGAAGGCCGCCTGCAAACCACCGGCGACACCTTCGAACTGGCCGCCGATGCGATCTTCAAGGCCATCGGCCAGAGCTTCGACGCTACAGCCCTGAGCGACCCGCTGGCCCGGGAGCTGCAACGCAGCGGCGAACGTATCCAGGTGGACGAACACCTGCGCACCAGCATTCCCGGAGTCTACGCCGGCGGCGACTGCGTCAGCCTTGGCCAGGACCTCACCGTGCAGGCGGTACAACACGGCAAGCTGGCCGCAGAAGCCATGCATGCCCGACTGATGCTCAACCAGGAGGCTGCATAAATGACCGATCTGTCGATTGTCTTCGCTGGTATCAAGGCGCCCAACCCGTTCTGGCTGGCCTCCGCGCCGCCCACCGACAAGGCCTACAACGTGGTCCGCGCGTTCGAGGCCGGCTGGGGCGGCGTGGTCTGGAAAACCCTGGGTGAAGACCCGGCGGCGGTCAACGTGTCGTCGCGCTACTCGGCGCACTTCGGGCCCAACCGCGAGGTCATGGGGATCAACAACATCGAGCTGATCACCGACCGTTCCCTGGAGATCAACCTCAAGGAAATCACCCAGGTGAAGAAGGACTGGCCGGACCGCGCCTTGATCGTGTCGCTGATGGTGCCCTGCGTCGAGGAGTCCTGGAAAGCCATCCTGCCCCTGGTGGAAGCCACCGGTTGCGACGGCATCGAACTGAACTTCGGTTGCCCCCACGGCATGCCGGAACGGGGCATGGGCGCGGCGGTGGGCCAGGTGCCGGAGTATGTCGAGCAGGTGACCCGCTGGTGCAAGACCTACTGCTCGCTGCCGGTGATCGTCAAGCTGACGCCGAACATCACCGACATTCGCATGGCCGCCCGCGCCGCCCATCGTGGCGGGGCGGACGCGGTGTCGCTGATCAACACCATCAACTCCATCACCAGCGTCGACCTGGAGCGCATGGTGGCCCACCCGATGGTGGGCAGCCAGAGCACCCACGGCGGTTATTGCGGCTCGGCGGTCAAGCCGATCGCCCTGAACATGGTCGCGGAAATTGCCCGCGATCCGCAGACCCGCGGCCTGCCGATCTGTGGCATCGGCGGCATCGGCAGCTGGCGCGATGCGGCGGAGTTCGTCGCCCTGGGCTGCGGCGCGGTGCAGGTGTGCACGGCGGCGATGCTGCATGGCTTTCGCATTGTCGACGAGATGAAGGACGGCCTGTCGCGGTGGATGGACAGCCAGGGCTACCACAGCCTGCAGGACTTCTCCGGGCGCGCGGTGGGCAACACCACCGACTGGAAGTACCTGGACATCAACTACCAGGTGATCGCCAGGATCGACCAGCAGGCCTGCATTGGCTGCGGCCGCTGCCATATCGCCTGCGAAGACACCTCGCATCAGGCGATTGCCAGCCTCCGGCAAGCCGACGGCAGCCATGTATATGAAGTGATCGACGACGAATGCGTGGGTTGCAACCTGTGCCAGATCACCTGTCCGGTGCAGGACTGCATCGAGATGGTGCCCCAGGACACGGGCAAACCGTTCCTCGACTGGCTGCACGACCCGCGCAACCCCTACCGCGAAGCTGTTTGAGAGAGAGGCCTGCTCTTGCCGGCGAAGGCGGTCTTGCGGGCCCCTTCGCTGGCAAGCCAGCTCCTACGGGAAGCGGCGATGCAGGTTCAGGGTTCCAGCCCGATACCCCGCAGGATGACGCTGGTGACGGTCTGCACCGCCCGTTCGAATTGCAGGTCCGACAGGGGCTGGTGGTCGTTGAGGATCATCACTTGATGATCGAAGTCGGCATAGTGCTGGGTCGAGGCCCAGATCATGTACAGCAGGCTCGACGGCTCCACCGGCAGGATCCGCCCGTCCTCCACCCACTGGCGGATCTTCGCTTCCTTCATCTTCGCCCAGTCGTACAGGCTGGCATCCAGGGTCTCGCCCAGGGTCGGGGCGCCGTGCATGATTTCGTTGGCCCAGACCTTGGAGCCATAGGGCCGGCTGCGTGAATGCTGCATCTTGGCGCGGATGTAGCTGCTGAGCACCACCCGCGGGTCATCGAACATCTCGAAGCACAATGCGTCCTGTTTCCACACATCCAGCAGGTCCAGGAGCACAGCGCTGTACAGCTCGTTCTTGGTGCTGAAGTAGTAATGCAGGTTGGAGCGCGGCAGTTGCACTTCTTCGGCGATGTCGGCCATGGCGGTGCCGGCATAGCCCTTTTCAGCGAAGATTTTCTCGGCACCCAGGAGGATCTTTTCCACGTTGCTGCGACGAATCTCGATCTTGTGATTGCCCATGAGGGCTCCTACGAAAACAGTCTGGGGCAAGACTAGCATCCGCCCGCCCGCTGCGGGGAGCTGTCAAGCCTGCGACATCGCCGGCCTGCGTCGGTCTTTCACCACCCGGCCATATTGGGTAGGATCGGCCTCCCGCTCATTTGCAGCAGCCACTGCGGTGCTCCGTCCAGGCGTTAATTCGCGACACGGGCATACAGGTCTCTGCCCGAATGCCGGCCCTGCACCATCGCCGGCCATCTGTCCTGTTACCGATGGAACATGCTCATGAAGATTCGCCCTCGCGTCGCTGCGGACGACGCCCTGCTGACCGCGCTCTGGGAGCGTTCGGTCCGCGCCACCCATGACTTTATCGCTGAAGACGATATCCAGCGCCTGTACCCGCTGGTACGCGACAGCTACCTGCCGGCCCTTGAGGCCTGGGTCTGGGAGAACCCCGACGCCAGCCCCGGCGGTTTTATCGCCACCAGCGACGACACGGTACAAATGCTGTTCATCGAACCGGCCCAACGGGGCCAGGGCATCGGTCGAAAGCTCCTGGATCACGTACGCCGTCCCGGCCTCAAGGTCGACGTCAACGAACAGAACCCTCAGGCCCATGGTTTCTACCGTCGCTACGGCTTCGTCGACTGCGGTCGTTCGGAAACCGACGGTGAAGGCCGGCCGTTTCCGATCATTCACATGCAGTTGCAAGACCAATGAGCCCCATTCTCTTTAAAGGTAAACCTGCCATGTCCCTGAAAAACCTCTTCACCACCACCGCCCTGCTGACCTCCCTGCTGGCCGCCAGTTCGGTGTTCGCCCACGCCCACCTGAAAAGCTCGACCCCGGCGGCCCAAGGCAGTGTCAGCGCGCCCAGCGAGCTGCGTCTTGTATTCACCGAAGGCGTGGAAGCGGCCTTCACCCAGGTCAAGCTGAGCAAGGACGGCGCCCCGGTGGAGGTCAAAAGCGTCGCCACCGAAGGCGCGGACAAGAAGACCCTGGTGGTCACCCCGGCCGCCACGCCGCTGCGCGCCGGCGAGTACAAGGTGGAATGGCACGCCGTGTCGGTGGATACCCACAAGAGCGAAGGCAGCTACAGCTTCAAGGTGAGCCAGTAATCCATGGCGTCATGGCTGGTGCTGTGCCGCTTCGTGCACTTTGCGGTGGTGCTGACCCTGGTGGGCGCCTGGGTGTTTCGCCCGCTGTTGCTGGGCCGTGATTCCGCGCACAACGGCCATGGCGCCGTGCATCGACAGCTCGAACGGCTCAGCCGCTGGTTGACGCTGATCGGCCTGGCCAGCGGCCTGTGCTGGTTGCTGCTGATCACCGCCAGCATGGCCGGCTCCTGGCCGGCAGCGCTGGACCCGGCGACCGTGCAGTTGGTGCTGGGCAAGACCTTCTTCGGCCAGGTGTGGAGCTGGCACCTGTCGCTCAACCTGCTGTTGCTGGGCCTGCTGCTGACCCCGCTGGGCCGGCGCCTGCCACTGCAACTGGGCCTGGGCGCCCTGCTCCTGGCAACCCTGGCTCCGGTGGGCCACGGCGCCATGCTCGATGGGTTGGCGGGGCAGATGCTGATCCTCAATCAGATCGTGCATTTAAGCTGCGTCGCCATCTGGTTGGGGGGCTTGCTGGTGTTGTTGCTGGTGTTGCGGCAACCCGCTGGGCTGTCTGTCGAGCCCTTGTTAAAGCGCTTCAGCGGCGTGGGTTATGGGCTGGTAACCGGCTTGCTGCTAACCGGCCTGATCAACGTGCGGGTGCTCACCGGGCAATGGTGGCCGACTCCATTGTTCAATGGTTTTGCCCTGATCCTGCTGATCAAGGTGCTGCTGGTGGCGGGGATGCTGGGGCTGGCGCTGTTCAACCGCCTGCGGATTCGCGACTGCGACCAGCGCCTTGCCAGCCTGCACAACAGCGTGCAGCTGGAATGGCTGCTGGGAGTGGCCGCAGTGGCGGCGGTCTCGTTGCTGGGCACCTTGCCGCCGATGCAGGCGGTCTAAACCTCAGCCTGTAGGAGCTGGCTTGCCAGCGAAAGCGTCGGCAGCATCGCTGCAAATCTTACGAACCGCTTCGCCGGCAAGCCGGCTCCTACGCAAAGCATCGAGCCTTGGGAAAACCCAGCCCTTGTAGGAGCTGGCTTGCCAGCGAAGGCTTTGCAGCATCGGTGCAAATCTTGCCGGCCCCTACGCCGGCAAGCCGGCTCCTACGTGAGGTGCTGTTTCGGCTATTGGCTGGTATCAATGCTGACCACCACCGACAACCCCGGGCGCAGGCGTTCAAGCTCCGGCTGGTCCGGGTCGACGGTGATCCGCACCGGCACCCGCTGGGCAATCTTGACGAAGTTGCCGGTGGCATTGTCGGCCTGCAGCAAGGCGAACTCGGAACCGGTGGCCGGGGAGATCCGCTGCACCTTGCCGCTGAATTTGCGGTGGTTCAGGGCGTCCACGGTAAAGCTCACCGGCTGCCCGACCCGGACGTTGTCCATCTGGGTTTCCTTCATGTTGGCAATCACCCACAGCTGGTTCGGCACCAGGGCCATGAGCTGGGCGCCGGAGTTGACGTAGGCCCCCAGGCGCACGCCGATCTGCCCCAGCTGGCCGTCCCGCGGGGCGAGGATGCGGGTGTTGGACAGATCGATCCGCGCCAGTTCCACCGCGGCTTCGGCGCTGGCCACCGCCGCTTCCAGGGAGCCGCGGTTGACGATCACGGTCTGCAGGTCCTGGCGGGCTATTTCCAGTTGCGCCTGGGCCTGGGCCACGGCGGCCACGGTCTGGGCATTGGCCGCGCGGGTCACGTCCAGTTCACGCCGGGACACCGAGCCGTCGGCAATCAGTGCTTCGTTGCGTTGCAGGTCGGCCGCGCTCTTGCGCGCCTGGGCCTGGCTGTCGACCAGGGCCGCCTGGCGCAGCTTGATGGTGGCTTCGGCGCTGTTGCGCTGTTGCAGGGCATTGGCCAGGGCCGCCTTCTGCACCGCCAGTTGCGCCAGGGACTGGTCCAGGCGCTGCTGGTAGATACGGTCGTCAAGGCGCACCAGTAGGTCGCCGGCCTTGACCTGCTGGAAGTCCTGCACCGGCACCTCGAACACGTAGCCACTGAGCTGCGGGCCGATGATGGTCACCTGCCCCCGCACCAGGGCGTTCTCGGTGCTTTCGATGGCGCTGGAGAACGGTGGCAGTTGCCAGGCGTAGAGCACGATCAGCACACCAACGATGGCGATGGCGGCAAAGCCCAGGGACGAGATGATGCGCACCGCCAGCGGCCGTGGCTCGGTGGCCGGCATGGTCGGCGGGCCGCTGGGCTCGGGAGTCGAGGCAATGGCGTTGGTGGTGGGGTTGACGGTTTCGCTCATGAAGAAGAGGCACCACTTTGTTGAACGGGAGCCGGGGCGGCAGGCGCGACCGCTTGGGTCGTGCTCATCAGCCACAGGCTGCGAATGAATATCCAGATCATGGTCAGTACCGCAATCACCGCGATCAGCATGAATACATCGTTATAGGCCAGTACGTTGGCTTCGCGCGTGGCCGCGGTGGCCAGGCTGCGTATGCCTTGCAGGGTGCGCAGGTCCGGGTCGGCGATGACCTTGCCGTAGGCCGCCCCGCCGCTCTGTACCCGGGCCAGGACCTGGGGATCGAGCAGGGTCAACTGCTCGACGATATGGCTGGAATGGTACTTCTCGCGCACGATCTGGAAGGTCCCGAGCAAGGCCGAGCCGATCAGCCCGCCAAGGTTCTGGCAGATGCCGAACAGCACCGAGAAGCTCACCAGGTTGCGCGGGTTGGTCAGCACGTTGCGGGTGCCCAGGACCATGGTCGGGCCAAGAAAGAACGTACCGCCGAAGGCCAGCAGGAACTGGCTGAAGTACATGTTGGCCGGGCGCGTGAGGTTGCTCGAAAAGCTGTCCATTACCGACCCCACGGCCATCAGCGCCAGGGAAATGACCAGTGGCATCAGCAGGTGCGCCGGGTTGATGGTCAGGGCGCTGGTGGCCAGCCCGGCAATGCTGCCCAGCAGCATCACCCCGTAGAGCATGCGCATCTGCTGGCTGCTCATGTTCAGCGCCTGGAGAAAGCCTACGGCGCCGGTGGACTGTTCCGACAGCACCATGCGAATCAGTATCACTGCCAGGGCCAGGCGGATTATCGCCCCGCTGCCCAGCCAGCGGGTCATCAGCATCGGGTTGCTGCGGTTATGTTCGATGCACAGCCCCGCCATGATCAGCAGGATCGAGGCGGCGCTGGCGTAGCCGATCCACGGCGCCTCCAGCCACCAGTCGATGCGCCCCAGGGACAGCACCGCGCACAGCAGGGCCACGCCAGTGGCCAATAAGGCAAAGGTCAGGAAATCGAGTTTCTCGAAGGTACGGAAGCGGTCCCCCGGCGGCAGCTTGAGCATGAACACGCAGCCCAGGGAGGTCAGCGCCAGGCCCAGTTCGAACAGGTACAGGCCGCGCCATTCGGCGATCTGCAGCAGGTCCTCGGAAAACAGCCGGGCCAGGGGCAAGGCCAGTTGCGAGGCGCCCAGCCCCAGCACCAGGGCCTTGAGCCGCCACTTCGCCGGGAAGGCCTGGACCATGTAGTACAGGCCCAGGGAGCTCAGCGCCGCGCCGACCATGCCGTGGGCCGCGCGCACGGCGATGGCCGAGCTCAGGTCGTTGACGAACAGGTGGCCGAAGGTCACCAGGGCGTAGAGCACCAGGAACACTTCGGTGAAGGCGCGCAGGCCGAACTGCTGGCGAAACTTCACCAGCAACAGGTTCATCGACACGTTGGTCATCACGTAGGCGGCCGGCAGCCAGGCCATTTCCGCGGTGGTCGCCCCCAGCGCCCCCTGCAGGTACGGCAGGTTGGCGATCACCAACGAGTTGCCCAGGCCACCGGTGATGGCCACCAGCAAGCCCACCAGCGCGTAGGCCAGGCGCTTGTGGGTGGGGTGCAACGGTGTCGAGGGGGAGCCGGGCAAGCTGGGCTTTTCGTGGGGCTGCCAGTTGCGCGGGGCGTAGTGATCCATGCCATGACCTTGTGCTGTGCCGGCCGCTGTTGCGGCGGTCGGCGATATTCCCGGTGGTCCGGCAGTCTGCCGGAAAATCCCGCCGCCCAGGCAATGCCCGGGCTTGCAGGATGAATTTTATTTTAAGGCGCTGGCGTCGGTGGCTTTTTTTCGGAATCCTGCATGCGCTGGCCCCCGTCCTTCCCTGCCCTCGCCTGTTGGAGCCCGAATGCCGCTGAACTTTGTGAAGATGCACGCCAATGGTGACGACTTCGTGCTGATCGATGCCCGTGGCCGCACCAACCCGATCACCCGCGAGCTGGCCAGGGCCCTGGGAGACCGCCGGCGTGGCATCGGTTTCAATCAGTTGGTGGTGCTCGGCGATTGCAGCGACAGCGCGGCGCAACTGACCTTCTTCAACGCCGATGGTTCCAGCCTGGACACCTGCGGCAGTGCCACCCGGGGCGCCGCCGACCTGCTGATGCAGGAAAGCGGCGTCACCTCGGTGCAGGTGAAAACCGCCCGCGGCCTGCAGCAATGCCTGCGTCTTGAGGATCGGTCGGTGTCGGTGGAAATGGGCCTGCCTTCGTTCGACTGGCAGGCCATCCCCCTGGCCCGAGAGCTGGACAGCCTGCACCTGCCACTGCCGGGAACACCGGCGGCGTGCAGCATGGGCAACCCCCATTGCAGTTTTTTCGTCGACGACCTGGCACCGCTGGACATTGCCACGCTGGGCCCACAGATCGAGAGCGACCCGCTATTTCCGCACAAGACCAATGTGCACTTCATCCAGGTGATCGACCGCCAGACCATCCGCCTGCGCATCTGGGAGCGCAATGGCGCCATCCCCCTGGGTTCCGGCTCCTGCTCCTGCGCAGCGGCAGTCAACGGCATCCGCCGCGGCCTGCTGGACAGCCCGGTGCAGGTGCTGTGCGATGGCGGGCCGGTAATGGTGAGCTGGGACGGCCAGGGCAAGGTGCGCCTGGCCGGCAGCGTGACCCGGGTGTTCAGCGGGTCACTGTGAAGGGATTTACTTTTCCTACATCCAGCCCAGCCATTTCCACCAGGTCATGGCGAACACCAGCATCAGCAGGTAGCCGATCAGCGTCACCAGCAGCCCGACCTTGGCGAACTGCCGGGCATTGAAGGTCTCGGTGCCCAGGCAGACCATGTTCTGCGGCGCGTTGATCGGCAGGATGAAGCCGTAGCTGACCACAAAGCCCAGGAGCATGGTCATGCCCAGGCGGCTGAACTCACCCGGCAGGGTCTGCAGCACGGCGATCAGGATCGGCAGCAAGGCCGAGGTCAGCGCCGTGGCGCTGGCGAACCCCAGGTGGATGAGGATCAGGAACGCCGCGAGAATCGCGAACACCGCCAAAGGCCCCACCTGGTCCAGGCCGGTATGGGCCACCACCTGGCTCCCCAGCCATTGCCCGGCCTGGGTGCTGAGCAGCGCCGACCCCAGGCTGATGCCGACGCCGAAGACGATCACCGTGCCCCAGGGAATGCGCGACTGCACATCCTTCCAGGTCATGATGCCGATCCGCGGCAGCAGCAGTATCACCAGCCCGGCGTAGGTGGTGGTCGTGGTGTCGAAGGGGTGCAGCTTGCCTTCGGTGGACCAGGCCAACAACAGCAGCACCGACACCGTCAGCAGGCGTTTCTGCGGCCCGGTCATGGGCCCGATGTCCGCCAGGGACTGGGCCACCGCCTCCTTGCCGCCGGGAATGCTGTCGGTTTCAGGCGGCAGCAGTTTCAGCACCAGCCACAGCAGCACCAAAGACATGATCACCGCCCAGGGCGCCCCGGCGATCAGCCAGTCGAGCCAGGCCACGCGCTGGCCGAGCATCTTGTCCATGAAACCCACGGTCAGCAGATTCTGCGCCGCGGCGGTCTGGATCCCGACGTTCCAGATGCTGGTGCCCTGGGCCACGACGATCATCAGCCCGGCGGCGATATTGGAACGCTTGTCGACGCCGAAGGCGGCAATCACTCCCATCATGATCGGCACCACGCAGGCACTGCGCGCGGTGGCGCTGGGCACCAGCAGGCTGAGGAGGATGGTCACGGCGATGGCGCCGATAAGGATGCGCCGGGTGCTGGTGCCGACCCGGGTCAGGGTCACCAGGGCGATGCGCCGGTCGAGGCCGGTGTGGGTCATGGCGGCGGCGATGAACAAGGCACCGGCCACCAGGGCCAGGGCCGAATTGGAGAACCCGGTGAGGGCCAGGCCGATGGCCGCCGAGCTGCCATAGAGCTGGCTCGGGTCCTGCAGGGTCGGCGCGGTGCCGATGAGGAAGGCCATCAAGGCGGTGATCATGATCGCGCTGGCCTCGTAGGACACCGCCTCGCTGATCCACACCACCACGGCAAAGGCCAGGATCGCCAGCATCCGGTGCCCCGCCACCGGCAGGTCGGCGGGCAGTGGCAACAGCAGCACGGCAACCATCGCCAGCACGGCGATCAGCAATCCAATCGGTAATACAGCCTTGGCCGTGGGCGCCGTTGTTTCAGGCTTGGACATGGGCCTTTTCCTTTTCAATTGGACAGGCGCCGAGCATGGCGCAAAACCCCGGAAAGCGCCTTGATGAAGGTCAAGCACGGCGTCCTGCAAGGGCTCAAGCTGTCTGCGGGCTGAACAGGAAAACACCCGTAGAAATATTTTTTTACATCTATGCAGATTTTTCACAACTTTGAGATCAGAGTGATATCAAGGCGACAAGGAGTCGAAACGTACTTGGCTGTATCACTCCAACCTGCAAGGTGCCTTTATGGTGACAAGAAACATGAAACTGACTTCCAGGGCGCTACTGAGTTTCGGCGCCATCTGTGTACTGCTGATTGGTCTGGGAGGGCTGGCACTGTGGAAAATGGGACAGATTCACGACGCGGCACTGGATCTGCAAACCAACTGGCTGCCCAGCGTCAGGCAAGCCACGAAAATCGAATCCGGCACCTTGCGCGTGCGCCTGGAAGCACTGCACTACGCCACTGAGAACGATGCCCAGAAAGCCGCTTCGCTGGACAAGCTGGGGACCCTGAAGGCCAGCCTGGCCCAGGCCATCAAGGATTACGAACCGCTGGTTTCCAGCGCCGAGGAAAAAACCACCTTTGATCAGGTCAAGCGCGGCGCCCAGGACTACCTGGACAAGCTGGCGGTGCTGATCGAGAGCAGCAAGACCAACACTGCACAACAGACCAGCGACTACATCAACCAGGTCACCGTGCCCCTGGCCAACACCCTGCAGTCCGCCATCGAGGCACTGATCGCCATCAACGAAAACGGCGCCGAGCACTCCGCCAACCAGGCAGGCCAACAGTTCGACACCGGCCTGACCCTGACCTCGGTGATCATCGTCCTGGCGATTGTCCTGACGATCCTCATCGCCACCCTGTTCACCCGCAGCATCATCCGCCCGGTGCTGTCGCTGCTGGCCACCACCCAGAAGATCGCCGAGGGCGACTTGCGGGCCCAGGTGGACGTCAGCGGCCAGGACGAGCTGACCGACCTGCAGAAATCCACCCAGGCCATGCTCGACAGCCTGAAATCCACCATCCGCCACATCGCCGATTCGTCCACCCAACTGGCTTCCGCGGCCGAGGAAATGAGCGCCATCACCCGCGAGTCCAACGCCGGCATCCAGCAACAGAGCATGGAGACCGACCAGGCCGCCACCGCGGTCAATGAAATGACCGCTGCGGTGGAGGAAGTGGCACGCAACGCGGTGTCCGCCTCGCAATCCACCCAGGCCTCCGAGCGCTCGGCCGGGCTGGGCAAGGAGCGGGTCGAGCAGACCATCCACTCCATCGAGAAACTCACCGGCACCGTGGAACACACCCGGCTGGAAATGGCCGGCCTGGCCCAGCAGGCCCAGGACATCACCAAGGTCCTGGATGTAATCCGCGCCATTGCCGAGCAGACCAACCTGCTGGCCCTGAACGCCGCAATCGAGGCCGCCCGGGCAGGGGAACAGGGCCGCGGCTTCGCCGTGGTGGCCGATGAAGTGCGCGCCCTCGCCCACCGCACCCAGCTCTCGACCCAGGAGATCGAGCAGATGATCCAGGGCATCCAGAGCGGTTCGAGCAAGGCTATGCTGTCTATGCAGCAAAGCAGCGAGGACGCCAGCCAGACCCTGGCCATCGCCCACGAGGCCGGCGCCGCCATCGGTCATATCACCCAGGCCATCAGCGAAATCAACGAACGCAACCTGATGATCGCCACCGCCTCGGAGGAACAGGCCCAGGTGGCACGCTCGGTGGACCAGAACCTGATGAGCATCCGCGACCTGTCGCTGCAAAGCTCGTCCGCCGCCAGCCAGACTTCCATCGCCAGCAGTGAACTGTCGTCACTGGCGGTCAGTCTGAACAAACTGGTGGCACGCTTCTCCCTCTGACCGGGCGCGACCGGTCAAGCGGTTCAGGATAAGTAACGGCAAGGAGCGTTATCGATCAGCCAGCCCGGGCCGCCTCTTGGCGCCCGGGCCGGTCTGAATCAGGTGGGGGGCTCGACCGTGCTCAAACTCATTTCCGTGCAGCAGTTGCAGATGGGCATGTATATCCACCAGTTCTGCGGTTCGTGGCTGGACCATTCGTTCTGGAAAGCTGGCTTCGTGCTCAATAGCCACGCCGACCTGCAGCGTCTGCGCCAGTCCAATGTCAGCAGCCTGTGGATCGACTCGGACAAGGGCCTGGACCTGCCGGCGAACCCGCATCCCAGCGCGCCGGCCGCCCAGCCGCCGCTCAAGAGCGAAGCCCCGCTGCGGGTCGAGCGGGCCGAGGAAATCCAGCGTGCGCTGAAGATCTGCGCCCACTCCAAGAAGGCGGTGATGCAGATGTTCCAGGAGGTGCGCATGGGCCAGGCCATCGAGCTGGTCCAGGTGGACGAGCTGGTGCACAACATCTCCAGCTCGCTGCTGCGCCACCCCGACGTGCTGATCAGCCTGGCCCGGCTCAAGACCGCCGACGACTACACCTACATGCACTCGGTGGCGGTCTGCGCGCTGATGGTGGCGGTGGCCCGGCAACTGGAGCTGCCGGTGGAGCAGGTGCACCAGGCCGGAGTCGCCGGACTACTGCACGACATCGGCAAGCTGACCGTCCCCGACAGCATCCTCAACAAACCGGAAAAACTCTCCGCCGACGAGTTCGAGCGGATCAAGCTGCACCCCGCCGCCGGTGGTGCCATCCTGCGCCAGAACCCGCAGTTGGACGCGCTGGTGCTGGATGTGTGCCTGCACCATCACGAAAAGATCGACGGCAGCGGCTACCCGCACCACCTGGCAGGGGAGCAGATCAGTCTGTTCGCACAGATGGGCGCGGTCTGCGACGTGTATGACGCCGTGACCTCGACCCGCCCCTACAACCGTGGCTGGGACCCGGCCGAAGCCTTGCAGCGCATGTCCGGCTGGACCGGACATTTCGGCCCGCGGGTGTTGCAGGCCCTGGTCAAGTGCGTGGGCATCTACCCGGTGGGTTCCCTGGTGCGCCTGAACAGCGGCAAGCTGGCGGTGGTCCTGGAGCAGAACAGCGAGTCGCTGCTACTGCCCAAGGTCAAGGTGTTCTTTTCCACACGCTCGAAGATGCCCCTGCCGCAACGGGTCCTGGACCTTTCACGGCTGCAGGGCGAGGAACACATCGTCGCCCGGGAAGCGCAAGAGGCCTGGGACTTCAAGCAACTGCAACAGCTTTGGAGCGAGGTCCCGGCCTGAACCTCAGGTGCCCAGGGTCAGGCCGTTGGCCGGCAAGGGCAGCGCGGTCTTGTAGCGCACCTGCTTGAGGGCAAAGCTGGAACGGATATTGGCCACCCCGGGGACCTTGGTCAGGAAATCCATCATGAAGCGTTCCAGGGACTGGATGCTGGGCACCAGCACCCGGATCAGATAGTCCGGATCACCGGCCATCAGGTAGCACTCCATCACCTCCGGGCGGTCGGCGATGGCCTCCTCGAAGTGCTGCAGGGCCTCTTCCACCTGCTTCTCCAGGCTGACGTGGATGAACACATTGACGTGCAACCCCAACAGGTCGGCATCCAGCAGGGTCACCTGCTCGCGGATCAGCCCCAGCTCCTCCATGGCCTTGACCCGGTTGAAGCACGGGGTGGGAGAAAGATTCACCGAGCGGGCGAGGTCAGCGTTGGTGATGCGGGCATTCTCCTGAAGACTGTTGAGAATGCCGATATCGGTACGGTCCAGTTTGCGCATGAGACAAAACAACCTGTTTTTTATGTTTATGCAGATTTTTTATCTGCAAATACCGTCCAGCGCAATGAAACAGAGATAAATATTCTTCTACGCCCGGCCTATGATGTTTGTAGGACAAGATTTCTCTTACCCAGGGAATGACTGTCAGCTAGCGCGCCCAATTACAAGAAATCCACAAGATCGAGCGTAGAAAGCCATGACCCCAGCGTATGCACCGCTACGCCTGCACGTTCCCGAGCCCTCGGGGCGTCCCGGCTGCAAGACCGACTTCACCTACCTGCGTCTGAACGATGCCGGCCTGGCCCGCAAACCTCCTATCGATATCGAACCTGCCGACTGCGCCGACCTGGCCCGTGGCCTGATCCGCGTGCTCGACGATCAGGGCAACGCCCTGGGCGACTGGGCCGCGGACGTGCCTGTGGAGATCCTCCGCCAGGGCATGCGCGCCATGCTCAAGACGCGGATCTTCGACAACCGCATGGTGGTCGCCCAACGGCAGAAGAAGATGTCCTTCTATATGCAGAGCCTGGGCGAGGAAGCCATCGGCAGTGCCCAGGCCCTGGCGTTGAACATCGACGACATGTGCTTCCCCACCTACCGCCAGCAAAGCATCCTGATGGCCCGGGAAGTGCCGCTGGTGGAGATGATCTGCCAACTGCTGTCCAACGAGCGCGATCCGCTCAAGGGGCGCCAGCTGCCGATCATGTACTCGGTGAAGGAATCCGGGTTCTTTACTATCTCCGGCAACCTGGCGACCCAGTTCGTGCAGGGCGTGGGCTGGGGCATGGCCTCGGCGATCAAGGGCGATACCAAGATCGCCTCGGCCTGGATCGGCGACGGCGCCACCGCCGAGTCGGACTTCCACACCGCCCTGACCTTCGCCCACGTGTACCGCGCACCGGTGATCCTCAACGTGGTCAACAACCAGTGGGCAATCTCCACCTTCCAGGCCATCGCCGGCGGTGAAGCCACCACCTTCGCCGGACGCGGCGTGGGCTGCGGCATCGCTTCGCTGCGGGTCGACGGCAACGACTTCATCGCTGTCTACACCGCCTCGCGCTGGGCCGCCGAACGTGCCCGCCGCAACCTTGGCCCGACCCTGATCGAGTGGGTCACCTACCGCGCCGGCCCGCACTCCACCTCCGACGACCCATCGAAGTACCGCCCGGCCGACGACTGGAGCCACTTCCCCCTGGGCGATCCGATTGCCCGCCTCAAGCAGCACCTGATCAAGATCGGCCAGTGGTCCGAAGAGGAACACGCCGCGGTCAGTGCCGAGCTGGAAGCCCAGGTCATCGCCGCCCAGAAGGAAGCCGAGCAGTACGGCACCCTCGCCGGCGGCCAGATCCCCAGCGCCGCGACCATGTTCGAGGATGTCTACAAGGACATGCCCGAGCACTTGAAACGCCAACGCCAGGAACTGGGGATCTGAAATGAACGATCACAACAACAATATCCAGCTGGACACCGCCATGACCACCACCACCATGACCATGATCCAGGCCCTGCGCTCGGCTATGGATGTGATGCTCGAGCGTGACGACAACGTCGTGGTGTTCGGCCAGGACGTGGGCTACTTCGGCGGCGTGTTCCGCTGCACCGAAGGCCTGCAGGCCAAATACGGCACCTCGCGGGTGTTCGACGCGCCGATCTCGGAAAGCGGCATCGTCGGCGCGGCCATCGGCATGGGCGCCTACGGCCTGCGCCCGGTGGCGGAAATCCAGTTCGCCGACTACGTCTACCCGGCCTCGGACCAGATCATTTCCGAGGCCGCGCGCCTGCGCTATCGCTCCGCCGGCCAGTTCACCGCGCCCATGACCCTGCGCATGCCTTGCGGCGGCGGGATCTACGGCGGGCAGACCCATAGCCAGAGCATCGAGGCGATGTTTACCCAGGTCTGCGGCCTGCGCACCGTGATGCCGTCCAACCCCTACGACGCCAAGGGCCTGTTGATCGCCTCCATCGAGAACGATGACCCGGTGATCTTCCTCGAACCCAAGCGCCTGTATAACGGCCCCTTCGACGGCCACCACGATCGCCCGGTAACCCCCTGGTCGAAACACCCGGCGGCCCAGGTGCCGGACGGCTACTACAAGGTGCCGCTGGACGTGGCGGCCATCGCCCGCCCGGGCAAGGACGTGACCATCCTCACCTACGGCACCACCGTCTACGTGTCGCAAGTGGCGGCCGAGGAAACCGGCATCGACGCCGAGGTCATCGACCTGCGCAGCCTGTGGCCCCTGGACCTGGACACCATCGTCAAGTCGGTGAAGAAGACCGGCCGTTGCGTGGTGGTGCATGAAGCTACCCGTACCTGCGGTTTCGGCGCCGAACTGGTGTCGCTGGTGCAGGAACACTGCTTCCACCACCTGGAAGCCCCGATCGAGCGCGTCACCGGTTGGGATACGCCGTATCCCCACGCGCAGGAGTGGGCATATTTCCCAGGGCCGTCCCGAGTGGGCGCGGCGCTGCAACGGGTCATGGAGGTCTGAATGGGCACGCACGTTATCAAGATGCCGGACATCGGCGAAGGCATCGCGGAAGTTGAACTGGCGCAGTGGCACGTCAAGGTCGGCGATCAGGTAGTGGAAGATCAGGTGCTGGCGGACGTGATGACCGACAAGGCGATGGTCGACATCCCCTCCCCGGTGCACGGCAAGGTCATCTCCCTGGGCGGCGAGCCCGGTGAAGTGATGGCGGTGGGCAGCATCCTCATCAGCATCGAGGTCGAAGGCGCGGGCAACCTCAAGGAATCCGCCCAGGCAGCCGCACCGGCGGCAAAAGAGCCGGCAGCTATTAATAAGCCCGTGGCCGCCGCGCCAGTGGCCCAAGCCCCCAAAGCGGAAAAACCCGTCGCCAGTCCAGCAGCAGCCTGCCGCGCAGCGCCCCAGGCACCGGTGGCCCGGGAAGCCGACGAGCGTCCGCTGGCCTCGCCGGCGGTACGCAAGCACGCCCTGGACCTGGGCATCCAGCTGCGCCTGGTGCAAGGCAGCGGCCCGGCCGGGCGCATCCTGCACGAAGACCTGGACGCCTACCTGGCCCAGGACAGCCAGCCGCTCAAGGGTTACTCGGCGCCAGGGGCCGGCTATGCCGAACGCCATGATGAAGAGCAGATCCAGGTCATTGGCATGCGCCGCAAGATCGCCCAGCGCATGCAGGAGTCCAAGCATCGCGCCGCGCACTTCAGCTATGTCGAGGAAGTGGACGTCACCGCCCTGGAAGAGCTGCGCATCCACCTCAATGAAAAGCACGGCGCCACCCGCGGCAAGCTGACCCTGCTGCCGTTCCTGGTGCGGGCCATGGTCGTCGCCCTGCGCGACTTCCCGCAGATCAACGCCCGCTATGACGACGAAGCCCAGGTCATCACCCGCCACGGCGCGGTGCATGTCGGGGTCGCCACCCAGAGCGACGTCGGCCTGATGGTACCGGTGGTGCGCCACGCCGAAGCCCGCAGCCTGTGGGGCAACGCCGAGGAAATCGCGCGCCTGGCCCAGGCCGCTCGCAGCGGCAAGGCCGCCCGGGATGAACTCTCCGGTTCCACCATCACCCTCACCAGCCTCGGCGCGCTGGGCGGGATCGTCAGCACGCCGGTGCTGAACCTGCCGGAAGTGGCGATTGTCGGGGTCAACCGCATCGTCGAGCGGCCCATGGTGATCAAGGGCCAGATCGTGATCCGCAAGATGATGAACCTCTCCAGCTCCTTCGATCATCGGGTGGTCGACGGCATGGACGCTGCGCAATTCATCCAGGCCATTCGCGGCCTGCTCGAACAACCCGCCACGCTGTTTGTGGAGTAAGACATGCAACAGACTCTCAATACCCAACTGTTGATCATCGGCGGCGGCCCTGGCGGTTATGTGGCGGCCATCCGCGCCGGCCAGCTGGGCATCTCCACCATTCTGGTGGAGGGCCAGTCCCTGGGCGGCACCTGCCTGAACATCGGTTGCATCCCGTCCAAGGCGCTGATCCATGTCGCCGAGCAGTTCCACCAGACCCGCCACCACAGCCAGGGCTCGGCCCTGGGCATCGAAGTGGCGGCGCCAACCCTGAACATCGGCAAGAGCGTGGAATGGAAGGACGGCATCGTCGACCGCCTGACCACCGGGGTCGCCGCGCTGCTGAAGAAAAACAAGGTCCAGGTGATCCAGGGCTGGGCCAGGGTCATCGACGGCAAGACCGTGGAGATCGAAGGCGCCGATACCCGCATCCAGTGCGAGCACCTGCTGCTGGCCACCGGTTCGAAAAGCGTCAACCTGCCGATGCTGCCCATCGGCGGGCCGATCATTTCCTCCACCGAGGCCCTGGCACCCAAGACCCTGCCCAAGCGCCTGACCGTGGTCGGCGGCGGCTACATCGGCCTGGAACTGGGCATCGCCTACCGCAAGCTCGGGGTCGAGGTCAGCGTGGTGGAGGCCCAGGAACGCATCCTGCCCGCCTACGACGGCGAACTGACCCAGCCGGTGCTGGACTCGGTGAAGCAGTTGGGGATCAAGCTCTACCTCAAGCACAGCGTGCTGGGCTTCGATGCCGCCAGCAGCAGCCTGCAGGTACGCGAGCCCAATGGCGACACCCTGAACCTGGCCACCGACCAGGTACTGGTGGCGGTGGGCCGCAAGCCCAACACCCAGGGCTGGAACCTGGAAAGCCTGAACCTGGACATGAACGGCGCGGCCATCAAGATCGACCACCGGTGCCAGACCAGCATGCGCAACGTCTGGGCCATCGGCGACCTGAGCGGTGAGCCGATGCTCGCGCACCGGGCCATGGCCCAGGGCGAGATGGTCGCCGAGCTGATCGCCGGCAAGCACCGGGAATTCAACCCGGCAGCGATCCCCGCGGTGTGCTTCACCGACCCGGAACTGGTGGTGGTGGGCAAGACCCCGGACGAGGCCCGCGCTGCCGGCCTGGATTGCATCGTCAGCAGCTTCCCGTTCGCGGCCAATGGCCGGGCCATGACCCTGGAATCGAAAAGCGGTTTCGTGCGGGTGGTGGCCCGAAGTGACAATCACCTGATTGTCGGCTGGCAGGCAGTGGGAGTCGGAGTCTCCGAGTTGTCCACGGCGTTCGGCCAATCCCTGGAAATGGGCGCGCGCCTGGAAGACATCGGCGGCACCATCCACGCCCACCCGACCCTGGGTGAAGCGGTCCAGGAAGCGGCGCTGCGGGCACTGGGCCACGCCCTGCATCTGTAACCATTCAAGGGGCACACAGGACAGTGCCCAGGTAGGAGCGAGCTTGCTCGCGAAAGGGCTGACGGGGATAGCCAAGCGTTCGCGCCGGGGCCTTCGCGAGCAAGCTCGCTCCTACAGGGGTATGGGGCTGTTATGGGGGAAGCTTCATAAGCAGGCTAAGTTTTTTTGCGCCCCCTCCCATCGTCCGGGATGCGGCACGCCCCCGGAATGCAGTATTGTTGTGCCCATCCAAAAAAACGTCAGAAGCCTTGAGCCGTTCCGACGGTTGTTAAGCGATAGAGGGTGTCATGGGTAACGAAAGCATCAATTGGGACAAGCTGGGTTTTGACTACATCAAGACAGACAAGCGCTATCTGTCGCACTGGCGTAACGGCGAGTGGGACGCAGGCACCCTGACTGAAGACAATGTGCTGCACATCAGCGAGGGCTCCACCGCCCTGCACTATGGCCAGCAATGTTTCGAAGGCCTCAAGGCCTACCGCTGCAAGGACGGTTCGATCAACCTGTTCCGTCCGGACCAGAACGCCGCACGCATGCAGCGCAGCTGCGCCCGCCTGCTGATGCCGCAGGTCTCCACCGAACAGTTCATCGAAGCCTGCAAGGCCGTGGTCAAGGCCAACGAACGCTTCATCCCGCCCTACGGCACCGGCGGCGCGCTGTACCTGCGCCCGTTCGTGATCGGCGTCGGCGACAACATCGGCGTGCGCACCGCGCCGGAGTTCATCTTCTCGATCTTCGCCATCCCGGTCGGCGCCTACTTCAAGGGCGGCCTGACCCCGCACAACTTCCTGATCTCCAGCTACGACCGCGCGGCGCCTCAGGGCACCGGCGCGGCCAAGGTCGGTGGCAACTACGCCGCCAGCCTGATGCCCGGCGCCCAGGCCAAGAAGGCCAGCTTCGCCGACTGCATCTACCTCGACCCGCTGACCCACAGCAAGATCGAGGAAGTGGGTTCGGCCAACTTCTTCGGCATCACCCATGACGACAAATTCGTCACCCCCAACTCGCCATCGGTTCTGCCGGGCATCACCCGCCTGTCGCTGATCGAGCTGGCCAAGACCCGCCTGGGCCTGGAAGTGGTCGAAGGCGACGTGTTCATCGACAAGCTGGCGGACTTCAAGGAAGCCGGTGCCTGCGGTACTGCCGCGGTGATCACGCCGATCGGCGGCATCGAGTACCAGAACAAGCTGCACGTGTTCTACAGCGAAAAAGAAGTCGGCCCGATCACCCAGAAGCTCTATAAAGAGCTGACCGGTGTGCAGACCGGCGACGTCGAAGCGCCAGCGGGCTGGATCGTCAAGGTCTGATTCCCCCCCTGCTTCAGCCGAGCCCGCCCCTGGTTGCCAGGGGCGGGCTTTTTCATGCCTGGAGCCTGCAGAATGCCAACCGAAGGAGGGGCTCCCCTCAGAGGCTGATACCGAACAACATCAGCACTTGTTGCGTTCCATCCACCACCAGCAGCGCGGCCTGGGATGCCATCAAGGTGTAGAAAAAGCTCGCGATCAACACGCAGAGCTCGAACCAGACGAACATCGGCCAGTTGCTGGCGCGCAGCGGCCGCTCCTGCATGAGCTGCCTCACGCCGTTGCGTGGCAGGTGATAGACGATCTCGAACACCTTGGTCTCGCGAAAATTCTTGAACACTGCATACATCACGGCAAAGCCGGTGACAGCCGCCATCCACCAGAAACCGACCAGTTCCACCCCGCTCTGCCCCTGGAACTGGAGGCTGGCGCTCTGTTGAAAAAAAGGAATGCCCACCGCTGAAACCAAAGGCATCACGACCCCGAAGTAGACCACCAGCCCCAGGCTGGCCATGGCCACACCGCTGGCAAACACACTGATGCGGATCACCCAGGCGAGGAACCCGGGGGAAAACTTCGAATAGGCCCTCTGGGTTTCGATCACCAGCAAGGGGATCAGCATGGTCAGCACTCCAACCGCGATGTCCACTACCTTGAACCCGGTCTTGGGCAGCAGCAGCGCCGCCAGGAAGGTCACGCCGCGGCTGCCCACCCGCCACATCATCTTCGCGTCGTCAGTCACTCCCTTCGACCAGAATTCCTCGGTAATGCCCTTGCCGTCATCCACGCCGTCATCCATTGGCTGCCTGCCTCATTGTTCAAAGCCGCCCATTGTCAGGGAAGACCCTGGGGCCTGCCCAGCGCTATCGCCGCGCGGCTGGCCGATCCGCTTGCCTGGCCGTGCTGCCACCTGGCTGGCCTGGCCGTCGCGCTGCTTGCCGTGGCGAGCCTGGTTGATCAGTGCCGGAATCAACGGCCCCTCCGGCAGGTGCTTCCAGAAGCGCGCCGGCAAATGCCCCTGCATCACCCGGGGGTTGAGCCGCGCCGGGTTGAAGATATGGCTGTAGTAGGCCAGCCACAGCTCGCCCCCGGGGTCTTCACCGGCCTGGGCCAGTTGCCGCCAGGCGCTGGGGCAGCGCCTGTGGTGGTGCAGTTGCGTACCGTCGAAATACACCCCGTCCCGGGGTGTGGCGATCATCCAGCGGTGGCGCCCCATGCGCCCGATGAAATGCCGGCTGGCCTGGGCCAGGATGTCGTGGGCCGGCTCGTGCCAGGCCACGTATTCAGGCTGCTCGGCCAGCTGTGAGCGGCCCGCGGGCAAGCTGACGAAGCGCACGAAGGCATGCAGGTGATGGGCCTCGCGGTCGACTTGCTTGATTCGCCGCTGCAACTCGCTGCCCAGTTGATCGCCGCTGAGCATGGCCGTGCGGTCGCCATGGCTGACCCGCCACAGCACCTCGTACAACAGGCTCCAGCGCTGCTCGCCGCGATAGCAGGCGGCCCGTTCCAGCAGCTCCAGCAGGGCCAGGGGAATCCGCGCACGAAACGGACCGGGCTGCTCAGGGCAAGCCTCATCGCTGGCGAACAGATCGGCGTCCTGCGTCCCGGACCAACTGACCCGGCTCGGGTCGATGGAATGGCTGAGCAGCCAGCGCGCCTGCTGGCGCCAGGTGTCGAACAGGTCGTCACAGTCCAGGCTGATCATCCCCAAAGCCCCATCTGCTGCGGTTGCGGGCGTTCCCGCAGTTGCTGGTAGAGCAGCGCGCTGCTGGTCTCCGCCTGCTGCGGGTGATAGTCGCTGGTGATAAAGAACGGCCTGGCCTTGCTCAGCACACAGCGCATGCGCGCCAGGTCCTCGTAGCGGATACGCCGCTCGCGGCGCAGTTCCACCAGGCGCTGGGTAGTGCGCAGGCCGATCCCCGGAATGCGCGAGATCAGCGCCGGTTCGGCACGGTTCAGGTCCAGGGGAAACACGCTGCGGTTGTCCAGGGCCCAGGCCAGCTTGGGGTCCATGTCCAGGGCCAGGTGCCCCGGCCCCTGGAACAGTTCGTTGGCGCTGAAGCCATAGCCGCGCAGCAGGAAGTCGGCCTGGTACAGGCGGTGCTCGCGCATCAGCGGTGGCGCGGCCAGGGGTACGCTTTTCGGGCTGTTGGGAATCGGGCTGAAGGCCGAGTAATAGACCCGGCGCAGGCGGAAGTTGCCGTACAGCGCCTCGGCGCTGTGGAGGATGGTGCTGTCGTCGGTGTCATCGGCGCCGACGATCATCTGGGTGCTCTGCCCGGCCGGGGCGAAGCGCGGCGCCCGGGGCTCGTTGAGCACCGTCTGCTCGCCGGTATAGATGGTGCCCATGGCCTGCTTGATCGAACCCAGGTGCTTTTCCGGGGCCAGGGCCTTGAGGCCCTGGTCGGTGGGCAGCTCGACGTTGACGCTGAGGCGGTCGGCGTAGCGCCCGGCCTGCTCGATCAGCAACGGGTCGGCGTCGGGGATGGTCTTGAGGTGGATGTAGCCACGGAACTCGTGCTCTTCGCGCAGCAGCCTGGCCACCTGCACCAGTTGCTCCATGGTGTAGTCCGCCGAGCGGATGATCCCCGAGCTGAGGAACAGCCCGCTGACGCAATTGCGCCGGTAGAAATCCAGGGTCAGGCGCACGACTTCCTCGGGGCTGAAGCGTGCCCGGGGTACGTCGCTGGAACGGCGATTGACGCAGTACTGGCAGTCGTAGAGGCAGAAATTGGTCAGCAGCACCTTGAGCAGCGAGACGCAGCGCCCGTCCGGCGTATAGCTGTGGCAGATGCCCATGCCATTGCTCGAACCCAGCCCGCTCTTGCCTTCGGAACTGCGCTTGGGCGCGCCGCTGCTGGCGCAGGAAGCGTCGTACTTGGCGGCATCGGCGAGGATGCTCAGCTTGTCGATCAGTTGCATGGTCGGGCCCGGATACTGTTTTTATATACAGTACAGAGTAAAACCCCGGGACCACAAGAGAGCTGCCGGGGGGAAATTGAAAAAAAACGTCTCGCCACCCCCTCGGCAGCCTGGAGCTATTGGCGAAAATCCTTAAGATACCCTCCGCGCCCACGCCCCCTGGAAAGGACTCTGCCCCATGCATCGCCTCTACCGTTTCTGCCTGTTCGGCATGGCCTTGCTGTCGAGCATTGCCGCCAGCGCCGCGCCCACCGACCAGGAACTGATCGCTGCCCTGTACGCCAAAGTCCAGGCCCGGCAGGACTGGCAGGCCCAGGCCAGGCAATGCCCCGGCGACAACATGCCGGCCAGGGCCGCGATACGGGTCACGCAGGCCAACCGCTGCGAAACCCCGGAGCAGCTGGGGGCCTGCCTGCAGCGCTGCGAGGCCGGCGACGGCAACGATTGCTACTGGCTGGCAACCACCCTGCAACAGGCCAAAGGGCCTGCCGAAGGCTATGAACCGCTGTACCAGCGCGCTTGCAGCCTGGGCCTGGTCTCCGGCTGCACCAACCGCGCCGCCGGCATGCTCACGGCCGACGCCGACAGCCAGGGCACCCGGCACTGTGCAGTGCAGACCTTCAACAAGGCCTGTGAGCTGGATGACCCCTGGGCCTGCACCATGTACGGCTTCCACCTGAGCCGGGGCATAGGCGTAGCGCCCGACGCCGATCTGGCGCTGAAGGTGCTGGATAAATCCTGCAAGCACGGCCCCGCCGACCCTGCCTGCAGCGGTGCCCGCCAGTTGCAGGAAGACATTCGCAACGCCCTTGAAGCGGCGAAACGCTGAATCGTCCCGGGAACGGTCTCGCTGGCAGGAGCCGACTTGCCAGCGCCCGGGCGTTCAAGAACTGCGCGGCGCCACCGGGCTTTCGCGATTGCGCTTGAAACGCTGGCGCAGCCATTCGTAGCCGCTGACCATGACAATCCCCGCCAGCACCAGCAACGCGCCGAAAATGAAGTTCGGCTCCAGCGGCTCATGCAGCAGCCAGACCCCGAAACCGATGCCGAACAGCGGGGTCATGAACGACAGCACGCCCAACCGCGAGGCCGGGTAGCGGCGCAGCAGGGTGAACCAGATCAGGAAGCTGGCGAACGACACCACCAACACCTGGAAGCCCAGGCTGGCGACCACCAACGGAGTGAAACGGATGCTGGTCTGATCGGTCAGCAGCGCCGCCAGCCCGAGCCAGACAAAGGCCCCCAGCAGTTGATACTGCAGGGTCCGGGTGGTGGGGCTGGAGGCTAGCCGCGAACAGCGCACCACCACGGTGGTCGCGCCCCAGGCGACCCCGCCCAGCACCCCGAGAAAATCCCCCAGCAGCACATGGCTGCCACCGCCGTGCCCGGCCGCGGCGGGGCCGCTAAAGGCCACGACTATGCCGCCAAAGGCCACGCTGATACCCAGCCACTGCGCGGGTTTCAACCGCTCGGCCGGCATCAGCCAGTGCAGCCCCAGGGCGGCGAAGATCGGCGCGGTATAGAGAAAGATCGCCATGTGCGAGGCCGTGGTGTAGCGCAGCCCTTCACCCACCAGCAAAAACTCCAGGGCGAACAGCCCGCCCACCAGCAGGCCCGGGCGCCAATGGCCGTCGCCCAGCCCCAGGCGCTCGCCGCGCCAGCACATCAGCAGGCCCACCAGCAGCGCCGCGCCGCCGGAGCGCAGGGCAATCTGCAGCACCGGGGCGATGTCCGACGCAGTGGCCTTGAGCGCCACCTGCTGCAGGCCCCAGATCGCGCACAGGCCGACCATCAGGCTGCAGGCGGTGGCATCCAGGGGTTGGCGAGTGGCCATGGCAGATCCTTCATCGAGAAAAAGTGATGAAGGATTGTCCGCCTGACAGTTTTCCTAGATATAGTTTTAATCCGCCAGCCCATAGCACTTATCCGCCAACCGGTGCCCGACATGAACAAAGCCGCGCAACAGTTGCACCTGCCGCCTTTCAGCGAAGCCCTGCCGGCGCCGATCTTCTTTCGCGCGGCCAATCTGCCGGCCCACGCCACCTACCCGCGCCACCGCCATCCGTGGGGCGAGTTCGTCTATGCCTACAGCGGGGTGATGGAAATCGAGCTGGGCGACCACCATTACCTGGCGCCGCCGCAGTACGGCATCTGGCTGCCGCCGAATGTCGAGCACATGGGCTTCAACCGCCACGAAGCCTGCCACTGCTCGCTGTACCTGGCGCCCGAGCTGTGCACCGCCCTGCCCGCCCGGCACTGCGCCCTGAGCCTCAGCCCGCTGGTCCTGGCGCTCCTGGACGACTTGCGCCAGGCGCCACCGGGCCTGCCCCAGAGCGACGAGCAACAGCGCATGCTGCAGGTGCTGGTGGACAAGCTGGGGCATGCCTCCTGCGCCGGCAGCTACCTGCCCTCGTCCGACGACCCGCTGCTGGGCCCGGTGCTGCGCACCCTCAAGGCCAACCCCGGCGACCCGCGCTCGCTGCCGCAACTGGCCCATGCCGCCAACACCAGCGAACGCACGCTGATGCGGCGCAGCCAGCGCGAGCTGGGCATGTCACTGGTGGAATGGCGCCAGCGCCTGAAAGTGGTGCAGGCCCTGGCCCTGCTGGAACAGGGACGGACCGTGGAAAGCATCGGCCTGGACCTGGGCTACAGCAGCGCCTCGGCCTTTATCAGCATGTTCCGGCGGATGATGGGCACCACCCCGGATGAATACCGCCGCCAAGCCATGGGCCGCGACTGAGCCCGGCGCACCTATTGATGCTGCACCTGCATCATGGAACTGACCTGCACCTGCGCGTGCATCTGCTCCGCCCCGCCACCGCGACGCATGCCGCGTACCGGGCAGGCGTCCAGATAATCCAGGCCCACCGCCAGTTTCAGGTGGCGCTCGGGGCGGTCCAGGCGGTTGGTCACGTCGAAGCTGTACCAGCCGTCATCCAGCCAGGCTTCGGCCCAGGCATGGCTGGCCAGGTGGCTCTGGTCCTCGGTGCACAGGTAGCCGGACACGTAGCGCGCCGGTATGCCCAGGCTACGGGCGCAGGCCAGGAACGCATGGGTGTGGTCCTGGCAGACGCCGGCGCCGCCGGCAAAGGCTTGCGCGCCGGTGCTGCCGACCCCGGTGGCGCCAGGGCTGTAGGGCATGTGCTCGGCCAGGGCCTGCATCAGCTCGATCAGCGCGGCGCGATCGCGGCGCTCGCCACAATGCTGTCGGGCAAAGTCGCTCAGGGCCGGGTCGGCCTTGCTCAGGTGGCTGCTGCGCAGGAACGGCAGCGGCGACTGGCTGTCGCCCTCCACTTCGCGCAGCGGGTCGATCTGCACTTCGCCGAAGGCGCTGAGGACGATCGCGCCGTGGGGCTCGTCCAGGGTCATGACGTGGAGGATGTTGCCGTAGGGATCGCGCTGGGCACGCACCCGCCGCGGCAGCTCCAGGTGCCATTGGAGGATCTGCTGGCGCAGGCTGTTCTGGGGCGTCAGGCGCAGGAACTGGATGCTGGTGCAGACTTCATCGGTGTAGCTGTAGGTCGTGTCGTGACGAATGGACAGTTTCATACCACCTCCAGATAGGACTCGTGCACGGTTTGCCCCAGGTGGCGGATCTGAGCGATGCAGTCGGTCAGCCACTGGTGCAGCCCGGAGTCGAGAATCTCGTTGATCCCGGTGTAGCGCAGCCGCGCATTCAGCTCGGCGGCCAGGCGCTGGGCCGGGCGGCCGTTGTCCCCCGGCAGCGCGGCGAGGATCTGGTCCAGCTCCTCGACGCAGGCGTGCAGCGAGCGCGGCACATCGGCGCGCAGCAGCAGCATTTCGGACACCTGCTCGGCCCCCGGGGCATTGCGGTAGATCTCGTTGAACGCCTCGAAGGAGGACAAGGCGCGAAGCAAGGCGCTCCACTGGTAGTAGCCGCGGGCCGAATCGTCGCTGACCTCCTCGGACTCCTCGCCGAACATTTCATAGCGCGCATCCAGCAGGCGCAGGGTGTTGTCGGCGCGTTCGATAAAGGTTCCCAGGCGGATAAAGCGATAGGCATCGTTGCGCATGATGGTGCCGGCGGTAGCGCCGCGGAACAGGTGCGAACGCTCCTTGACCCACTCGCAGAACTGGCTGATGCCATAGCGCCCCAGGCCGTTGCGGGCGATGTTGCGCATCTCCAGCCAGGTGGCGTTGATGTTTTCCCACATGTCGGCGGTGATCCGCCCGCGCACCGCGTGGGCATTGCTGCGTGCCGCGCGCAGGCAGCAGTAGATGCTGCCCGGGTTGCTCTCGTCGAGGGCGAAGAAATGCAGCATGCGCTCGCTGTTGAGTTCGCCGTGGCGCTGGTGGTAATCGTCCAGGGTGCCGGCGGCCAGCAGCGACATGGCCAGTTCGGCCTGGCCGTCGCCGCGCCCGGCCTGGGGCATCAGCGACAGCGAGTAACTGACTTCGAGCATGCGTGCCAGGTTCTCGGCACGCTCCAGGTAGCGGGACATCCAGTACAGATCGGCTGCGGTTCTTGAAAGCATGGTTCAGTCCTCCACCACCCAGGTGTCTTTGGTCCCGCCGCCCTGGGACGAGTTGACCACCAGCGAGCCCTCGCGCAACGCGACCCTGGTCAGGCCGCCGGGCACCAGGCGGGTTTCCCGGCCCGAAAGCACGAACGGCCGCAGGTCGATATGCCGCGGCGCGATGCCGCTTTCGACAAAGGTCGGGCAGGTGGACAGCGACAGGGTCGGCTGGGCGATATAGGCCTCGGGCCGGGCCTTGATCCGCACGCGGAATTCCTCGATCTGCGCCGCCGTGGCCGCCGGCCCCACCAGCATGCCGTAGCCGCCGGAACCCTGGGTTTCCTTGACCACCAACTGCGCCAGGTTGGCCAGCACGTGGGACAGTTCGGCGGGCTTGCGGCACTGCCAGGTGGGCACGTTCTTGAGGATCGGTTCCTCGCTGAGGTAAAAGCGGATCATCTCGTCCACATAGGGGTAGATCGACTTGTCGTCGGCCACCCCGGTGCCCACGGCATTGGCCAGCACCACATTGCCGCAGCGGTAGGCGGCGATCAGCCCGGGCACCCCGAGCATGGAATCGGGGTTGAACGACAGCGGGTCCAGGTAGGCGTCATCCAGGCGTCGGTAGATCACGTCCACCGCCTGGGCACCGGCGGTGGTGCGCATGTACACCCGGTCGTCACGCACGAACAGGTCGGCGCCTTCCACCAGTTCCACGCCCATCTCCCGGGCCAGGAACGCATGTTCGAAATAGGCACTGTTGAAGCGCCCCGGGGTCAGCACCACCACGGTCGGGTTGTCCAGGGGGCTGGAGCTTTTCAGGGTGTCCAGCAGCAGGTTCGGGTAATGGTCAATGGGCGCGATGCGCTGGGCGGCGAACAGTTCGGGGAACAGGCGCATCATCATCTTGCGGTCTTCGAGCATGTAGCTGACACCGCTGGGGGTGCGCAGGTTGTCTTCGAGCACGTAGTAGCTGCCGTCGCCGTCGCGCACCAGGTCGACCCCGGCGATATGGGCATAGATGCCGCGGTGCAGGTCCAGGCCCTGCATCGCCACCTGATAGCCCTCGTTGGCCAGCACCTGTTCGGCGGGGATGATGCCTTCCTTGAGAATCCGCTGGCCGTGATAGAGGTCGGCGAGGAACAGGTTCAGCGCCTGCACCCGCTGGATGCAGCCGCGCTCCACGGTGCGCCATTCGCTGGCCTTGATACTGCGGGGAATGATGTCGAAGGGAATCAGGCGCTCGGTGCCCTGCTCGTCGCCGTACAGGGTGAAGGTGATACCGGCGCGGTGGAACAGCAGGTCGGCTTCGCGCCGGCGCTGGTCCAAAAGTTCCAGAGGAGTGTCCGCCAGCCAGCGGGCAAACCCCTGGTAGTGAGGCCGGCAGACGCCATCGGCAGCATACATTTCATCAAAGAAAGCGCGGGACATAGCCAACTCCTTGCCGTGACGTGAACGGCTTTTTATTTGAACCCTGTGTGTGCGTGACCCGGCTTCGAGCGTGAGGGGCCCAGCCCCCCTGAAAGAGTGATAGCAATCGCTATGCCGCAAATGCACGGTGCGCCGCCCCGGAGGTGGCCCGTGGCAAAAATGACCGCTTAGCGACAAATAGATTCAAAAAAGAGACATAAAGAAAGCTGGAGAACACCCAGCAGCAAAGCCCCAACAGCGTAGCCGGCGCCGCTCGCGGCCCTGCGCGAACAGAATCGGTGCACAAAGCCCCCGCGCTGAATGTTTTGCCCCGTTATCGGGAGTTTTCCGGCCAATGCCGCCCCACAGCGCGGCCTTGAGGCGCCATCGCGGGGCCCTGAGCACTGACCATCAGCGCACCATCAAGGTTCAAAGACTTGGCGCCGCTGCCCCCGGCAACCTCAGGCGCCCGGCAGGCACGCCAGAATCACGGCCAGCGCCTGCTGCGGTGAGAGCTGCGCGGTGTCCAGGCGCAGCGGCGAGCTCGCCCAGGGCTGATAGTCATGCTCGAGCACCGATTGCCAGCTGGGCGGGCGCAGGCCCGGCACGTCCAACTGGCGGGTCTCGACCCGGCGCCGATGCTCCGCAAGATCGGAGCACACCACCTCGATCTCCAGCAGCCTCACCCCCTGTCTGCTGGCCAGGGCCTGCCAGGCCTGGCGGCTTTCCTGCACCGGATTGACACAGTCGGCCAGTACCCGGTTGCCCAGGGCCAGGTTGGCCTCGGCCAGTTGCAGGGCAATCTGGTAGCCGGCCTTGCCCACCTGCGCCAGACCAGCGTCACGCAGGCCCTGTTCGATGCTGTCGATGCGCAGGTAGGTGGCCGCCAGGTGTGGCGCCAGGGTACGGGCGATGGTGGTCTTGCCGGTGCCCGGCAAGCCGCTGAAAACGATGAGCATGCAAGGCCCTGCCAACGTTGAAGGACGCACAGCTTTACCACTATTGCCACACGCGTCCAGCCCCGGGCTTGAGGACGGGCCGCCACTAGCCCTGATCCAGGGACGCCCGACCACCGCCCGGCAGCGCACTTGCCCAAGCCCCGGCAACCCAGGAAAATGGGCCGATTTTCTGCGCCCTCCCGTGATCTATATTGACTTCCAGCATTGACGGTAGGCTCTTGTATGGTGGCCGCTCAGCCTGCCACTCCTTCTCGACTCATCCTTGCGCCGTTATTCGTTCAGGAGCCCCAATGCCTCGCTTCATCCTGCCCATGCTGATGTGGCTGACATGCCTCCCGGCGATGGGCGACCCCGCGCGCGCCTTGCAACTGCTCAACTATGAATCTCCCCACCACCAGCCACTGGAGCAGGCCATGCTGGAGCTCGATCGCGACCTGCTCGATGCCCTGCAGCCCGAATGATGCACGGCCCGGGCTCTCGAACTGGAGCTTGCAGGCTTCAGGCGCCGAGGCGTTGCAATTCAATGACGGCCGAGGACGACAGCGGCCGGGCCGGCTGGATCAGGGCCATGCCAAAGCGCTTGCTGATGTAGCGACCGCCGGTGCCGGTCAGGCTCAGGGCGCGGCTGTCCAGGTCCCGGATCAGCCATTTGCGCTCCAGCAAGGCCTGCAACAGCGCCGCCCCCAGGGCGCCCCCCAGGTGCGGACGGCGCATGCTCCAGTCCAGGCACGGGCAGGCAAAGCGTCGACGCAAAGCCTTGAGCCCGGCCACCTCGATCCCCAGGCTGCGGAAAAACTCTTCGCCGCTGTCGCTGACCCGGTAGGCCTCACCCTCCCCGCCCTCCTCGGCCGCCAGCAGCCAGCCGGCCTCGAACATCCGGTCGTGCAACTGCACCCCCAGGGTGCCCGCCAGGTGGTCGTAGCAGGTACGGGCGAACTGCAGGCGGTCCGGGGTGCGCGGGGTGAAGCTGGGTCCGCGGCCCTGGCCGATCACCATCAGCGCCTCCAGGGCCTGGGCCACCAGCGGGTCGCCGAGGCAGTAGTAACGGTGCCGGCCCTGGACCTGCACCCGCAATAGCCCCGCCTCCTTGAGCTTGGCCAGATGGGCGCTGGCGGTAGAGGTGCTGACCTCGGCAATCGCCGCCAGCTCGGTGCTGGTGCGTGCGTGGCCGTCCATCAGCGCACAGAGCATGCGGGTGCGCGCCGGCTCGGCGATGGCCGCCGCCACTTGGGATACCCCTATGTCGTTCTGCACTACATTCATATTTCGCTCCCTGACGAATCGTGTCTTCGAAAGGGTCAGGATAGTAGCAGCCTGGATATCTGCAGAACAAAGAGATAAATCATGGACGCGATCAGCGCTGCTACTCACTCAGACCCGTACTTCTACTACACCCGCCTCCGCGCCCGGGGCGGCCTGACCTACGATTGCGCCCTCAGGCTATGGGTCGCCAGCAGCGCCGCGGCGGTGGCAGCGGTGCTCGACCACCCGGCCTGCCAGGTGCGCCCCAGTACCGAGCCGGTACCCCAGGCAATTGCCGGAAGGCCGGCCGGGCAGTTGTTCGGCCGCCTGATGCGGATGAACGATGGCCCGCGCCAGCGTTGCCCGCGTGCGGCCATCGAGCCGGCCTTGCAGGGTCTCTGTACCGCCGGGCTGGAGACCCATCTGGCCCGGTGGCAACCGGCCCTTGCGGGTCCGGCCTGCGCCGCCGACCTGCAACGCTGGCAGTTCGTACTGCCGGTGGCGCTGCTGGCCAGCCTGCTTGGCGTCCCCGCCGAACAGTGCGAAACACTCGCCCGGCGCACCGGGGAATTCGTCGCCTGCTTCTCGCCCCTGAGCGATCAGCCCCGATTGCAGGCCGCCGACCGGGCAGCACTGGAGCTGGACGCGCAAATGCAGGCCCTGGTGCAGGCCCCGCAACACAGCCCGCTGCTGCGGCAGATTCTCGACCGCAGTGGTGAGCTTGCTCCAGCGGACCTGCGGGCCAATCTGGCGGGCCTGCTGGCGCAGACCCATGACGCCTGCGCCGGCCTGGTCGGCAACAGCCTGGTCGCCCTGCTGGCTGCACCGGCCATGCAGCAGCGCCTGCGCCAGGAACCGGGCCTGCTGGGCGACTGGCTGCTGGAGCGCCAGCGCCTGGACCCGCCGGTGCAGAACACCCGGCGCTTCGTCACCGCGCCCTGCACCGTGCACGGCGTGGAACTGCAAGCCGGCGAATCCATTCTGGTGCTGCTGGCCGCGGCCAACCAGGACCCGGCGCTAGCCGCCATTACCGGCAGCAACCCGGCGCATCAGGGCTTCAGCTTCGGCGCCGGAGCCCACCGCTGCCCTGGCCGGGAGCTGGCCCTGGGCATAGTCCGGTGCCTGTTGCACGCCCTGCTGCAAGGCCCCGGCCTGGATGCACTGGCCCTGGACTGGCAGTACCAGGCCTCGGTCAACGGGCGTATTCCGCTGTTCAGCGACCGCGGGGAGGCCGAACAATGATCGCGGTGATCTTCGAAGTACTGCCAGCTTCGGGCCAGCGCGACGCCTACCTGGAGCTGGCGGCCGGGCTGAAAAACCAGCTGGGGGAGATCGACGGTTTCATCTCCATCGAACGTTTCCAGAGCCTGGCCCAGCCGGAAAAACTGCTGTCCCTGTCGTTCTGGCGTGACGAGCAGGCCGTGGCCCAGTGGCACAACCTGGAATGCCACCGCCAGGCGCAGGCCCGGGGCCGCGGTGAGGTATTTGCCGACTACCGGCTGCGGGTGGCGACGGTGCTGCGCGACTATGGACTGCAAGAGCGTTGCCAGGCCCCTGCGGACAGCCGCCGGTTGCATGGCCGCTGACACCGTCGGCCTTGGCCCGGCGCCCGGCTTGAGGTAAAACGTGCGCCCGCGGTGGCGGCACGCGCCACCACCTAGCCCGGAACAAGGAGCCTGCATGCTGTTTGTGGTGATGCTGGGGGGCAAGCACCCCAGAGCGAAAATTGAAGTCCATGATGTGCAGTTCGTGGTCGCCGACAGCCTCGAAGCGGCCTACCCGCAACTGCGCGAAGGCTGGTTCGGCAGCCCGGCGGGGTTGCACATCGACTCATGGATGCGGGTGGACGGTATCGACGACTACAGGCTCGAACTCAGCGCCCTGGCCCCGGCGGCGGATGCGCCGCGCCTGTACTTCATCAACCTGGGCGGCTATGAAGCAGCGACCTTCGGCGAAGCCCACCGTTACCTGCTGGTGGTGGCCCGGGACAAGGCGCAGGCCAAGGCCAAAGGCAAGCAGCAGATGCTTGCCCACTGGCACAAATCCCACACCGATGCCCTGCTGGACGTCGACGACTGCCTGCCCATCGACCTGGCGGACGGCCGCTACGTGCACCTGGTGAAGGGCCCTCACCAGGGCATCGTGCAGCACAACGACTACATCATCCTGTAGCCGCCGGCTGGCCGGCGAAGGCGGTCTTGCGGGCCCTTTCGCTGGCAAGCCAGCTCCTACAGGGGCGGTGTGATCCTGTGGCAACCGGCTGACTGGCCAGTGAAGCGCGCGCAGGCCGGCTATGCTGGCGTTTTTCTTCAGGGAGCAGAGCCATGCCGCTATGTTTGCGCAACGCACAGCAAGACGACACCCAGCGCCTGAGCCAGATCGCCCGCCAGACCTTTGCCCTCGCCTGCCCGCCGGACACCCCGGCAACGGAGATCGAGGCCTTTATCCAGGAAAACCTGCTGCCCGAACATTTCAGCGCACTGCTGGAAGCCCCCGGCAAACAGTTGCGGGTGCTGCTCGATGACAACCGGGTCATCGGCTACAGCCTGGTCAACCTGCACCCGCAGGACCTCGGGGTGGCCGGTGCCGACGGCATCGCCGAGCTGACCCGTTGCTACCTGGATGCCGCCCACCATGGCAGTGGCGCCGCCCAGTTCCTGCTGGCACAGACCCTGGCACAACAGCCCGGCCCCCTGCGCCTGACCGTCAACGAACACAATGCCCGGGCGATCCGTTTCTACCAGCGCAACGGCTTTGTGAGGGTCGGCGAAACCCTGTTCCCCTGCGGCGCCGACCTGCACCGCGACTGGGTCATGCTGCGCCGTTGAAGCGGCCCCGCCATCAGCCCGCGCCAGGCGTCAGGTCAGCCAGTTCAAGGTCATCGATGGATACCACTTGCTCCAGCAGAAAGGCGCGCAGGCCGTCGATCTGTTCCCGGCGCGGGCTGTCCCGCAGCCACACCAGGTAATAGCCGTCCCCCGAGGCCAGCGCACGGGGAAACGGCAGGCTGACCAGGCCCTGGCGAATGTCCTCGGCCACCAGGTACAGGTCGGCGATGGACAGCCCGTGGCCACGCATGGCCGCGCAGATCGCCTGGTCCAGGGTGTCGAAGACGTTGCCCCGGTCCAGCCGTACCTGCCCCAGCAGGCCCTGGGCCTGCAGCCAGCGCCGCCAGTCGCGGCGGTCCGCCGAAGGGTGGATCAGTGGCGCCTCCCTGAGCCGTTCCAGGGTCCAGGGCGGCGCATCCACAGCCTCCGGAGGGCCGATGGGAATCAGCCACTCATCGAACAGCTTGCAGGCCTCGACCCCGGCGCCGAACTGCCCGTTGCCCAGCAGAATCGCGCAGTCATAGGGCTCGGCATGAAAATCCACATGATCGAAATCCATCCACACGCTGGCCAGTTGCACCGCCAGCGACGGCTGCTGGTGCTTGAGCTGGTCCAGGGCCCGCAGCAGCCAACGCATGGTCAGTGTCGAAGGGGCCTTGAGGCGTAATTGGCCACTGCCGCTGCGCAGCGGCAGACAGGCGTCCTCGATGATCCGGAACCCGGCCTTGAGCTCCCGGGCCAGGCGCTGCCCGACGTCCGTGAGTACCAACCTGGGGCCGTGGCGCTCGAACAGGCGGCAGCCGAACTGGCTTTCCAGGGTGCGGATATGCCGGCTGATGGCGCTTTGGGTCAGGGACAGCTCCTCTGCGGCCCGGGTGAAGGAGCTGGAACGGGCCGCCACTTCAAAGGCGCGCAAGGCATAGAGCGGCGGCAGGGACTCGACCATCGGCAAGCACTCAGCATGATTAAAAATCATAGTAGGTCACAGCTTTTTGCGTTTTTCAACGCAGGCTCAAGCCTTCAGGCTAGGGCCTTTGCCAATGATCGAGGAGTTGCCGGGTGGATGTGAACATGTCGTTATTGCTGGCCTATACCCTGAGCGTGCTGATGCTGGTAGCGACCCCGGGGCCGGTGGTGGCGCTGATCGTCAGCACCAGCATGAACGCCGGCCCGCGCCAGGCGCTGCTGACCGCCCTGGGCACCAACGCGGCGTCGTTGCTGCTGGCCCTGCTGGCGGTGCTGATGCTCTCCGGCGGGCTGGCCCTGGACCCACGGCTGATCCACTGGATCAGCGTGCTGGGCTGCTGCTTCATTGCCTGGCTGGCCGTGCAGGGGTTGCGCGAGGCCGCCGCCCAACCCGCTGCGCAAGCACCGGCCAAGCCCCTGGCCGGGCGCGGCAGGGGCCTGGCCACCGGCTTTGTGGTGGGCATCGGCAACCCCAAGGACATCATCTTCTTTGTCTCGTTCTTCCCCCAGTTCATCCAGGTCGGCCGCACCTTCGAACACAGCGCACTGCTGCTGACCCTGGTCTGGGTACTGATCGACCTGGCGGTGCTGGGGGCCTATATCCTGGTGGCGCGCCAGGGCTTCTCGCTGAAGTACAAGCGCCTGGTGACGGGGGTGTCGAGCCTGGTGCTGCTGGCAGTGGCCGTGGTGGGGCTGGCCTATTCGCTGCTGGAACTGTACCGCCCGGGCGCCACCTGAGGCGCCCGGCTTCAGACGCTGCGCAATTCCAGGGTCAGGTGCGACAGCCCCGGCAGCGCGGCCAGGCGCGCACGCACGGTCTCGGCACTGAGCGAGGCCCGGGCCACCACACTGACAATCGCCGCCCGGGCCCCGGGGCCCACCTGCCACACGTGCAGGTCGACGATACTGGCATCCCCCGGCCCTTCCACCGATGCGCGGATCTGCCCGGCCACCTGCTCATCGCTGGCATCGAGCAGCACCGCGGCGCTGGACTTGATCAAGGCATAGGACCAGCGGGCAATCACCAGCGCGCCGACAATGCCCATCGCCGGGTCGAGCCAGACCCAACCCAGGTAGCGCCCGGCCAGCAGCGCGGCAATGGCCAGCACCGACGTCAGGGCATCGGCCAAAACATGCACATAGGCCGAACGCAGGTTGTTGTCGCCCCCGGCCCGGTGCGACTGGTGATGCTCGTGATGCTCGTGATGCTCGTGATGCTCGTGATGCTCGTGATCATGAGAGTGGCCGTGGGAATGGCCATGATGGTCGTGCCCCCCGCCCAGCAGCCAGGCGCTGAGAATGTTCACCAGCAACCCCGCCACGGCGATCAGCGTGGCTTCGCCAAAGGCCACGCGGGTGGGCTGGAACAGCCGCACCAGGGATTCGCCGGCAATGCCCAGCGCCACCAGGCCGAGAATGATGGCCGAGGCAAAGCCCGCCAGGTCGCCGACCTTGCCGGTGCCGAAACTGAAACGCCGGTTGCCGGCATTGCGCCGGGCAAAACCGTAGGCCGCCGCCGCGATGCCCAGGGCCCCGGCGTGGGTGGCCATGTGCAGCCCATCGGCCAGCAGGGCCATGGAACCGGTGAGGTAACCAGCGACGATCTCCCCCGCCATCATCACCACCGTCAACAGCACCACCCACAGCGTGCGGCGGGCGTTGTCGTCGTGATCAGCACCGAGAAACTGATGATCGTGGGCCAGGTGTGCAGCCTGCTGAGACAGGTTCATGAGCGGCTCCTACTTGGAATAACGGCGGATGGCTTCAAGCAGTTCATCCACGCCCCGGGCCCGCTCGGCATCGCTGAGCTCGGGGTTGGCCACGTGCTCCAGGGCATGGGCTTCGATGATCTCGCCCATCAGGCCGCTGATGGCGCCCCGAGTGGCGGCCACCAGGTGCAGGGTCTTGCCGCAGTCGGCCCCGCTTTCCAGGGCTCGCTCCACAGCCTGGACCTGGCCGAGAATGCGCCGGACCCGCTTGAGCAGCTCATCTTTCTGCGCGTGAGTGTGCGACATACCTATACCCCCTATACCTATATAGAGCGCATCTTGCTCCCCTGCCCTCGACAACGCAAGCCGGCCCGACGATGCCGAACGGTTCAAGCGCAGCCAATATTTTGCGCGGATCGACACCTGGGACTGGGAGGTCGATACCCAGCGCCTGTAATGGTCGGAGGCGATCTACGGCATGTTCGGCTTCCAGGCGATGTACGAGGCCCGGCGCAGCGGCAACAACCACTACCGTCTCGGGCAATAAGCCGCTGCCTAGGCCTCGGCGCCTTCGCCCAGCAGGCGTTGGCGCAGGAATCCCAGGGCGCCCTGGAACAGCGGGTGCCATTGCTCCGACGGCAAGCTGGCCAGGGGCTGCCAGAAAAACTCGAACCGATGGCCGCCGTCATCCGCGGTGAAATGGCTCCAGCTTTCCGGCAACGGCGCTGGCACCCGGCATTCATGGAAGGCCCACACCTGGCCGCAGAAACCCGAATGCCAGAGCCCCAGGAAACCGCTTTCCCCGGCCTGGACACCGGCCTCTTCCGCCAGCTCGCGAACGGCTGCAGTAGCCGTGGACTCCCCCGCCTCCACCGTGCCCTTGACCAGTTGCAGGCCGGCCAGCGGATGGCGGAAAGCCAGGATCTCCAGCTCGGTGGAATGGCGCAGCACCACCGGGCAGGCTTTATTGGCACGCATCGGCCCCTCGCTCCTCAAGCCTTCAATCGTCCCGGGTCAGCACTTCCAGCAACTCGATCTCGAAGATCAGGTTGGAATTGGGCGGGATGGCGCCCATGGAACGCTCGCCATAACCCAGGTGCGCCGGCACCAGCAGCTTGCGCTTGCCGCCCACCTGCATGCCCATCAGGCCCTGGTCCCAGCCCTTGATCACCCGGCCGGTGCCGATCACGCACTGGAACGGCTTGCCACGATCATAGGAGGAGTCGAAGCTGCTGCCGTCCTCCAGAAAGCCCCGGTACTGGGTGGTGATCAAGGCGCCCTTGACCACAGCCTTGCCGTCGCCCGGCTGGATATCGATGACCTGCAATTCGTCGCTCATGGTTCACTCCCGTTCAAGCATTGCCCCGTCACGGGACTGCGGCGCGCTTTTTCGCAGAATTGCCCCGGCTTGGCAATCACTGTGGCGCCACCTCGATCAGGGTATCGGTATCGAGAAAGATCGCCCCCAGCGCCATCGCGACCTCCTCGACGCTGGCGAGCCCCGGCTTCCAGCTGATCTCAAGGCTGGGCAAGCCCCGGCACCAGGCCTGGGAATCGCCAAAATGCAGGGTCAGGCGGCCCGGGGCCAGCAGCACCTGGCGGATGCCGCCATAGCCGGACACTGCCTGGCCGCCCAGTTCGACATGGTAAGTGTCCATGCCCAACTGCCGGTCCTGCTCGTCAAAGCATTCGGCGCGCTGCAACAGCAGGTAGTGCCCGGGCGGCTGCCCGTCGTCGGCAAAGCCCAGGATCTGCACCTCGTCTTCAGTGCAGGCACTGTAGCCAGTGGCATGAAATTTCAAACTCATCGCTCCTTGCTCCTTATTCGCGGTCACTGGCGCAACAGCCCGCTTTCATAATCCAGCCAATCCTGCTCAAAGCACTCCTGCAGGTACTCCAGCACGCTGTCCAGCGACACCGAGGCAGGCACATTGACAGCAAGGAACGCCTTGCTCATGCCCTCCCAGCTGCAGCCCAGGGCGTTGATCCGCGCCAGCACCTCGGGGGTCCGGGCCCTGCCGGCGTCAAAGAACACCAGGCGCAACGTGCTGTTGCCACTGCTGCGCCCGACCCGCCTGAACCACTTCAGGCCATCGGCCTCCACCTGGACTTCGACGTCGTCCTCGTAACAGGCATCCTGGGAGTAGAACGGAAGGTTGGCGATACGGTACAGGCCATCGGGCTGGCGTTCGGCCCAGACCCCTTCGCTGGCCACCGGCGGATAGTCGTCCACCACCGTCAACCTGAGCATGATCTTGTCCATCACCTGTCCCTGGTTCATTGAATAATAGGCAGCGGTGCCTTTCGGCCCCCGCGCAAGCCGAGCGCTTTTTCGCAGAATTGCCGGCCCTTGGCAATCATTGACGGGTCGCCGGCGAAGGTGTGTCACCGAACAGGAAGATTCCGTTACCATTGCCGCCCCCACGCCTCACTCGATAAGGACATCCCATGGCCACCGCCGATATCGTCGCCCTGGTGCTGCTCGCCGCTCTGGCGCTGTACCTGGTCAGCCTCTACAACCGCCTGACCACTCGGCGTACCCGTCTGCGCAATGCCTTCGCCCAGATCGAGGTGCAACTCAAGCGCCGCTACGACCTGATCCCCAACCTGCTGGAAACCGTCAAGGGCTACCTGCAGCACGAGCGCCAGACCCTGACTGCCCTGGCCGAGGCCCGCAACAGTGCCCGGGATAGCCTGCAAGCGGCTGCTGCGCAACCCGGCGACAGCGCACGCATCGCCCGCCTGGGCCAGGACCAGGGTGCCCTGGACCAGGTCCTCGACCGCCTGCACCTGAGCCTGGAGGCCTACCCGGAACTCAAGGCCTCGCAGAACATGGCGCAACTCAGCGAAGAGCTCACCAGCACCGAGAACAAGGTCGCCTACGCGCGCCAGGCCTTCAACGACGCCGTGACCGACTACAACCTGTGCAAACAGCAGGTGCCGGCGCTGTTTTTCGCCGGGCTGTTCGGCCACCGGGCCGATGCCGCCCTGCTGCAATTTGCCGACAGCGCGCGCATTCAAGACGCCAGCAAAGTCTCCTTCCAGTAACTGCACCTGCCCCCGGAAACCTGCATGAAGTTCTTTCAACACCAGGCCCGAGCCCGGCGCCACACCCTCAAGCTGGTGCTGTTGATGACCCTGGCGGTAGCCACCCTGGTCAGCCTCAGCAGCCTGGGGCTGGGCCTTGCATGGCGCGAGCTGAGCCAGGAATACAAGCAGCCCAAGGTCTTGAGCTGGACCGCAGTGGCCGTGGTGGCGCTGCTGATGCTGCTGGTGGTGCTGCTGGGCAGTTGGTACAAGAGCTGGCGCCTGCGGGCCGGCGGCAAGGTGATCGCCGAGCATCTGGGCGGGCGCCTGATCAACGACTCTCCACGAGGCAGCGAGGAACAGCGCCTGCTCAATATCGTCGAGGAAATGGCCCTGGCCTCGGGCGCCACCATGCCTGCGGTGTATGTGCTGCCGGAAGACGGGATCAACGCCTTCGCCGCCGGACTGACCCCGCAGCAGGCCGTGCTCGGCATCACCCGCGGAGCCCTGGTCCACCTCGACCGCGACGAGTTGCAGGGCATGGTGGCCCATGAGTTCAGCCACATTCACAACGGCGACATGCGCCTCAACACCCGCCTGCTGGCCGTGATCCACGGCCTGCTGGTGTTCAGCCTGGCGGGCATCGCGGTGCTGCGCCAGGCTGAAAAGCAGCACCTGGGCAGCGACCGCCACCGCTTCTTCTGGCAGATCATCTTCGCCGTGCTGGGCCTGGCCCTGCTGGTCTTCGGTTCCCTGGGCAGCCTGCTGGGCAACCTGATCAAGGCCGCCATCTGCCGTCAGCGCGAGTTTCTCGCCGATGCCTCGGCGGTGCAGTTCACCCGCAACCCCCAGGGCATTGCCGGCGCCCTGAAAAAGATCGGCGGCAGCAGCGCCGGTTCGCGCCTGCGCGCCTTCGCCGCCGCGCAGTACAGCCACCTGTATTTTCACCAGGGGGTGAAACTGCGCCTGGGCCGCCTGATGGCCACCCACCCACCGTTGGCTGCGCGCATCCAGCGCCTGGACCCGCAGTGGGATGGGCGCTTCAAGCCGCTGTAAGGGCCCTACCACAGGGCAATGTCGTAAGTGATGTAGAGGCGGTTGCTGTCCCGCCCACGGGCGTAGTCGGAGCGATACACATAATTGCGCAGCTTCACCCCCAGCCCCTTGAACGAACCTTGCTGAAGCACATAGGCCAGTTCGCTGTCGCGCTCCCACTCATCGACCCGGGTCCTGGACTTGCCGCCATTGCCACTCAGGTAGCGGGAACTGAAGGTCAGGCCGGGGACACCGAGGCCAGCGAAGTTGTAGCCGTAGCCGAGCATCCAGGTCTTCTCGCCCTCTTCGATGAACTTGCCGATGCCGGCGTTACTGAAGGAGTAGACCGTGGCGCCGCTGATATACGGCAAGCCGGCATCGCCACTGAGACGCTGATAACCACCGCCAAGGGAATGCCCGGCGATCGCGTAGGTCAGTTGCCCGCTGAGCATGCGGTTGTCGATCTTGCCGTCAAAGGCCGCGCCTGAATCGGCGCTGCGAAAGTAGCGCAGGTCGCTGGTCAACGTCCCCTGCCCTAGCGCCAGGTCATGCTGAAGGCCGACGAAGTCCTGCCGATAGAAGTTCTCAAGCTCGCCATGGAAATAGCTCAGGCGCAGGCTCTTGCTCCACTTGTATTCGGCCCCGCCGTAGCGGAAGTCCCCGGACTGGCCGCCGCTGTAGCCGTCGGGGACCAGCCCCACGCTGTCGGTGGAATCGCGCAGTTTGAAGCGCTGCAGATAGCCGCCGGTCAAGCTCAGGCCGTCGATATCCGTGCTGGTGAGCTGGGTGCCCTGATAGGTCTGCGGCAACAGACGGGCATCGTTGTAGACCAGCACCGGGGTCTTGGGCAGCAGGGTGCCGTACTTGAGCGTGGTCTTGGCCAGCCGCACCTTGGCCGTGGCGCCGGCACTGGCAAATTCGCCTGCGGCGCGACCGTCGTCGTGCACCGGCAACAGCCCCGTTCCACTGCGCCCCTTGCCGGAGTCGAGCCTGACACCCAGCAGCCCCAGGGCATCGACCCCGACCCCCAGGGTACCCGGGGTGAATCCGGACTGATAATCGAGCAGGAAACCCTGAGCCCACTCAGTGCGCTCGCTCTTGGCGCTGCGCGCAGCCTTGGCGCTGAGCCCATGTTCGTCGCGGAAGTTTTCGTTGAAATAGACGTTGCGCAGCTGCAGCTTGAGACTGCTGTCGTCGATGAATCCAGCGCCCTGGACCGCCGCCAGGGGCAGCAGGCTCAAGCTGGACAGAATCAGGGTGCGACTTTGCCAATGGCTCATGAGGTAGTTCTCGTTGTTGTTATTCAAGGCGCAGTTGTCCCTGGCGCCCTTGAAACAAGCGCGCCGGGCCACCAAAGAGGGTTTCGAACGAATCAGACGAACAGGGTCAGGGCGCCGGTCAGCAAGGCCAGGGCGGTAATCACCAGAGAGGTCAGCACCGCCCACTTCACCGTGGCCTTCTGGAAGTCGCCAATGTCACGGTCCACCATGCCCACCAGCAGCAGGGTCGAGGCCACCAGCGGGCTCATCAGGTGCACCGGCTGGCCGAGGATCGAGGCCCGGGCGATTTCCAGGGGAGAAATGCCATAGGCCGCCGCCGCGTTGGCCAGGATCGGCACCACGCCGAAGTAGTAGGCATCGTTGGACAGGACGAAGGTCAACGGCATGCTGGTCAGCGCCACCACCAGCGGGAACAGGTGGCCCCAGGACGGCGGAATCCAGTCCACCAGGGTCTGGGCCAGTGCGTCGACCATCTTGGTACCGGAGAAAATCCCGGCGAAGATCCCCGCGGCGAACACCAGCAGCACCACGGTCATGGCGTTGCCTGAATGAGCGAGAATGCGCTCCTTCTGAATGTCCAGCTGCGGGTAATTGATCATCAAGGCCAGGACAAAACCGATCAGGAACAGCACCGCCGAGTGCATCAGGCCCAGCACCAGCGCGGTCATCACCGCCACCACCAGCAGCAGGTTGACGTAGGCCAGCTTGGGCCGCTTATGCGGCGTGTCCTCCAGAATCGCCTTGATGTAGCAGTCACCGCCACCGCTTTGCAGTTGGGTATTGCCGATACGCTTGCGCTCGGCTCGGCCCAGCAGGTAGGCGGTAAACACCACCCAGGCGGCGCCGCCGATCATGGTCGGCAACAGTGGGACAAAGTACTCGCCGGCATCCAGGCCCAGGGCGGCGATGGCTCGGGTTGCCGGCCCGCCCCACGGGGTCATGCCGCTCATGATGCTCAAAGACAGCATGGAGATGGTGGCGAGAATCATCGGGTTCATGCCGATGCGCTTGTACAACGGCAGCATGGCCGCGCAGGTAATCATGTAGGTGGTGGTGCCGTCGCCGTCCAGGGCGACCACCAGCGACAGCAACGCGGTGCCGATGGCGATCTTGGTCGGATCGCCATTGACCCGTTTGAGAATCTTGCGGATCAGCGGATCGAACAGCCCCGAATCGATCATCAAGCCGAAGAACAGAATGGCGAACAGCAACAGCGCCGCCGACGGCGCGACCATTTTCAGGCCGTCGAGCATCATCTTGCCGGTGCTGCCGGCAAACCCGCCGAGCACAGCGAAGACGATGGGCACCAGGGTCAACGCGACGATGGGCGACAGGCGCTTGGTCATGATCAGGAAGGTGAAGACCACCACCATGGCGAGGCCGAGTAAAGCGAGCATAAGTCGATTCTCTTGTTTTTATGATGAGCGTGGCCGGCGCGCGGGCGCGGCCACCCGGGCACCGGGCGCCCCTCAGGGGCGCCCGGCACAGGTGTTGAGTCGGTACTTGGGGTAAAGCGCTGGTGCTTGGCGGGTCTAGCCGAGCTTGCTCGCCAGAGCGGCGGCTGGGCTGTCATCGGCGGCAGCAGCCTGGGCCGCAAGCGGCTGGCCATCGAGCGTGCGCAACAGCACCTGGCGGTCGCAGGCCTGCTCCGAAAGGGCGATCACCACGGTTGCCACTGCGTTGCTGGCCAGGCTGGTCAAGGCCCGGGCCTCGGACATGAAGCGATCGATACCGATCAGCAATGCCAGGCCTGCCACGGGAATGTCATGAATCACCGTCAGGGTCGAGGCCAGGGCCACGAAACCGCTGCCGGTCACCCCGGCGGCGCCCTTGGACGACAGCAGCATGATCGCCAGCATGGTAACCACCTGCCCGGCACTCAGCTCGATATTGCACGCCTGGGCAATGAAGATCGCAGCCAGTGACAGGTAGATCGCCGTGCCGTCGAGGTTGAACGAATAGCCGGTGGGCAGCACCAGCCCTACCACGCTCTTCTTGCAGCCCAGGGCCTGGAGTTTTTCCAGCATGCGCGGCATCACCGGTTCTGTGGACGAGGTGCCGAGCACCACCAGGAACTCTTCACGCAGGTAGCGCAGCAGCTTCCAGAGGCTGAAGCCGTTGGCCCGGCAAATGCCGCCCAGCACGACGCAGACAAAGAAGCCGCAGGCGACATAGAGGGTCATGATCAGTTTGGCCAGGGCGCCCAGGGAGGTGATGCCGTACTGGCCCACCGTAAAGGCCAGGGCCCCGAAGGCGCCGACGGGGGCAAAACGCATCAGGTAGGAGAAGATCTTGAACACCATCTGCGAGGCCGACTCCAGCACCACCAGCACCGGCTTGCCGCGCTCGCCCAGGGACGACAGGGCAAACCCGCACAGCACCGCGATAAACAGCACCGGCAGCACCTCGCCCTTGTTGAAGGCACCGACAAAGGTCTCGGGAATGATGTGCATGAAGAACTCCACCACCCCCAGCTTGGCCGCCGAATCGGTGTACTGGGACAGGCCCTGGGTGCTCAAGCGGGTGGGGTCGATGTTCATCCCCGCGCCGGGCTGGAACAGGTAGACCGCCGCCAGGCCGATGAACAGGCTGATCAGGGTCAGGCCCAGGAACAGCAGCATGGTCTTGCTCAGCAGGCGCCCCAGGGAACGCTTGTCGCTCATGCCGGCGATGCCGGTGACGATGGTGCAGAACACCACGGGGGCGATCATCATCTTGATCAGCTTGATGAAGGCATCTCCCAGAGGCTTCAGGGCAATGGCTTGCGCGGCCCAGAAGTGCCCCACCAGGACCCCGAGGAACACGGCGCAGAGGATCTGGAAATAGAGCGATTTAACAACTTTCATGGCATCACCCATTTTTAGAATTGTGTTGATGCAACGCGGGTCGACAGCAACGACTAACCGGCCAGGCGCTGTGAAGCCGGCACGTAGACATACCCGGAGAACAACCGGCGGGCGGTGCGGACCACCGAGGCGCGGATGGTCTCAGGGCTTTTTCCGCTGTAGGACAATACGACATCTATTGCCCCGCTGGGATGCTCGATACGGACCTTTTGCAGACGCGGTTCGTGGACCCCGCCCAGTATCTCGGCCGCCACACTGCCGGCGGTGACACAGGCGGTAGCCAGGCCGATGGAGCCGGTGATGGCCAGGGCCCGATGGCAGTTGTGGGGCATGAAATAGCGCACCGCCAGGGTGCCCCCCGCCCGGGCCTGGGACACCAGCACCGGCTTGGGAATCACTTTGTCACTGACATCCCCCAGGCCCATGGCCAGGCCGGCCTTGAGCCGCAGGCTCTCCAGGCGCTGGAGAAAGTCCGCATCGGCATCCAGTTCGGCAGGGGTTTCATCGCCGCGCTTGCCCAGGCAGGCCGCCTGTACCAGCACCATGGGCATGGCCATGTCGATGCAGGTCACGACAATGCCGTCGATCAGGTCCCGAGGCCGGCCGGTGGGAAACAACTGGCCGGTCTTGCTGCCGGCGGCATCGAGAAAGGTCAGGGCCACCGGCGCCGCGCTGCCCGGCACGCCGTCAATGGTGGTGTCGCCTTCGTAACTGACCTTGCCATCGGGGGTCTGGACCTGGGCATTCACCAAAGTGCCGGTGTTGAGGTTGCGAATCCGCACCTGCGTCTGTGCCCCCGTGGCCTTGACCAGCCCCTGCTCGATGGCAAAGGGCCCGACGGCACAGAGCATGTTGCCGCAGTTGGGCGCGGTATCGACCCGCCGCTGCGACACCATGACCTGGACGAACAGATAATCGACATCCGCGTCCGGGTGCAGCGACGGACTGACGATCGCCACCTTGCTGGTTTGCGGGCTGCCGCCGCCGATGCCGTCGATTTCCAGCTCATGGCCGGAGCCCATCAGGTTGAGCAACAGCTCATCACGTTCGGACACCGCCACAGGCAGATCCCAGGCCAGAAAAAACGGCCCTTTGGAGGTGCCGCCGCGCATCAACACACAAGGAATTCGTTGCATGAACACTGACTCTTGTTGATCAATCGAGGTAATTGATGTTCTGGACACAAGAGTGTCAGGGATTAAAAAGTGTTTCCAATGCAAAGATCAGAGAGATTATTGCGTTACGAGCATGAATTAAATATCGTGTCCGGCACCGCCACACCCGACGCCCGCCTTGAGAAACCAGCATGGAATATGAGCTCCAGGACATAAGATCTTTCGTGAAAATCGCCGAACTGGGGAGTTTCCACGAAGCCGCCGACGCTTTGCACCTGTCCCAGCCCGCCCTGAGCCGACGTATGAAAAAGCTCGAAGAGGGCCTGGGCACCGCGCTCCTCGACCGCACCACGCGCAAGGTCAGCCTGACCAGCGTCGGTCGCGACTTCCTGCCCAAGGCCCGACGACTGCTGGACGACTTCGACGACTCGATCCTCAACATCCGTGAGCTGGCAGAACGGCAGATCGGTCAGGTGACCCTGGCCTGTATCCCCACGGCGGCCTTCTACTTCCTGCCGTCAGTGATCCGCCTGTATAACCTGCGCTATCCGAAAATCCGCATCCGCCTGCTCGACCTCAGCGCCAACGAGGGCCTTGAAGCGGTGCTGCGCGGCGAAGCGGACTTCGGCATCAACATGATGAGCGGCCAACACCCGGACATCGAGTTCGTGCCCCTGGTCAACGAGCCCTTTGTCCTGGCCTGCCGGCGCGACCATGAACTGGCCGAGCGCAGCTCGGTGACCTGGTCGGAACTCAGCGATTATCGCTTGATCGGCGTCGGTCGCCTGAGCGGCAACCGCATGTTGCTGGACCATGCCCTGTCCGGCTTGAGCTGGCGTCCCCAGTGGTTCTACGAGGTGCAGCACCTGTCCACGTCACTGGGCATGGTGGAGGCCGGGCTCGGGGTTTCGGCGATGCCGAGCCTGGCCATGCCGGCCGCCGATCACCCGACCCTGGTCAGCGTTCCGCTGACCGAGCCCGTGGTCAATCGCACCCTGGGGCTGGTGTCCCGGCGCGGCGCGTCGCTATCGCCGGCCGCGGAAAAATTTGTCTCGATTCTGCTGGAGCAGTGGCCGCACTGACCCGCCCGCCCCCCTGCTCTCCCGTACTCCGACGTGCCTTGCAGGGCGCACCGCCAGTCTCAGAACATCCACGCCGTTTTTATCCGGGCGCAGACTGGCAATACCAATCCGCTCATCGTCACCGACGAGCCTTTATCATCACCTGCGCCCCGTTCTCCCTGGAGTCCCCCCGATGCCCCATGAAGGCAACCTGCTACAAGCCGCCGTCGTGTTCCTCTGCGCCGCCGTGCTCATCGTGCCCCTGGCCAAGCGCCTGCAACTGGGGGCCGTGCTCGGCTACCTGCTGGCCGGGGTGCTGATCGGCCCCTCGGTGCTGGGCCTGGTGGGCAACCCCCAGAGCGTCAGCCATATCTCCGAGCTGGGGGTGGTGCTGCTGTTGTTCATCATCGGCCTGGAGCTGTCGCCCAAGCGCCTGTGGGTGATGCGCAAGGCGGTGTTCGGCGTCGGCCTGGCCCAGGTGCTGCTGACCGGGATGCTGATCGGCGTGGTGGCGCTGTTTCTGTTCGGCCAGTCGCTCAACAGTGCCATTGTCCTGGGCCTGGGCCTGGCCCTGTCGTCCACCGCCCTGGGCCTGCAAAGCCTGGCCGAACGCAAGGAGCTGAACAGCCCTCATGGGCGCATGGCCTTCGCCATCCTGCTGTTCCAGGATATCGCCGCCATTCCACTGATCGCCATGGTCCCGGTGCTGGCCGGTGGCGATCACCACACCAGCAGCGCCGAGGACCTGCGCCACGGCCTGCAAGTGCTGGGCAGCATCGCCGTGGTGGTGGTGGGCGGGCGCTACCTGCTGCGCCCGGTGTTTCGCATCGTGGCCAAGACCCGCTTGCCGGAAGTCTCCACCGCCACTGCCTTGCTGGTGGTGATCGGCACCGCCTGGCTGATGGACCTGGTGGGCGTGTCCATGGCCCTGGGCGCCTTCCTCGCCGGCCTGCTGCTGGCGGACTCGGAATACCGCCACGAGCTGGAAGCACAGATCGAACCCTTCAAGGGCCTGCTGCTGGGGCTGTTCTTCATCAGCGTCGGCATGGGCGCCAATATCAGCCTGCTGCTCAGCGCGCCCATCGCGGTGCTGGGCCTGACCCTGCTGCTGATCGCCCTCAAGCTGCCGCTGCTGTTCGTGGTCGGGCGCCTGGCCGGTGGCCTGGGACGCGAGAGTGCGGTGCGCCTCGGGGTGGTGCTGGCGGCGGGCGGCGAGTTCGCTTTCGTGGTGTTCAAGATCGGCCGCGACCAGGGCCTGTTCGAGCCCCGCCTGTATGACCTGCTGGTGCTGACCATCACCCTGTCCATGGCCCTCACCCCACTGCTGTTGCTGGCCTGCACCCGCTGGCTGAAACCCAAGGCCAAGCCGGTGGAAATGCCCGCCGAGTATCGCCGGATCGATTCCGACGGGCCGCGGGTGGTGATTGCCGGCATGGGCCGCATGGGGCAGATCGTGGCGCGGATCCTGCGGGCACAGAAAGTGCCCTTCGTGGCCCTGGACACTTCGGTGGAAACCATCGAACTGATCCGCAGTTTCGGCGGCATGCCGGTGTTTTACGGCGACCCGTTGCGCCCGGAGATCCTCAGCGCGGCCAAGGTCGGCGAAGCGGAGTACTTCGTCATTGCCACCGACGACCCGGAAACCAATATCAAGACCGCCGAGCAGGTCAGCCGGCTCTACCCGCACCTGAAGATCATCGCCCGGGCGCGCAACCGCCAGCACGTGCACCGGCTGGTGGACCTGGGGGCCCAGGCGGTGCGGGAGACCTACTATTCCAGCCTGGAAATGAGCCGCCGCACCTTGGTGGGGCTGGGCTTGAGCCAGGCCCAGGCCGATTCGCGGATCCAGCGTTTCACCCAGCACGACGAACAACTGCTGGCGGCCCAGCATGCCGTCTACGACGACGCCGCCAAGGTCCTGCAAAGCGCCCAGGAAGCCCGCGCCGAACTGGCCCGGCTGTTCGAAGCCGACGAACAGGACGAACAGATCGAAAGCCCGCTGCCGCCGATGCGCTGAGGCGCCAGGCCCTGCGCCACCTCGCAGGAGTCGGCTTGCTGGCGAAGGCGGTCTCAAGGACGCCGGGGAATGATCTGAGGGCCGTGGTGTACCCTTCGCTGGCAAGCCAGCTCCTACAGGCCGGCACGACACACCGTAGGAGCCGGCTTGCCGGCGAAGGCGGCCTCAGCAACACCGCAAAACGATCTGCATGACGCAACACGCCCTCCGGCGGCTACCGACAGATTCTGTCAGCAGAGGGCGTGTAGAGTGGACGCCGCCCCGGCTTTGAATGGATACGCCCCATGAGTTCTACCCAAGAGCAGGCCCCCGCCCTCAAGGAAATCTTCAACCAGCAGCGCCTGATGCATATCGCCGACGCCATGCACGCGGTGCACCCGGCCTTCGACCGCCAGGGGTTCGTGCAACGGGCCGACCACGGCCTCGCCGAGCTGTCGCTGATGCAGCGCCTGGCCCGGGTCAGCGAGAGCCTGCACCAGGTACTGGGCCTGGACTACCCCAGCAGCCTGGAGCTGCTGCAAGCCCTGGCGCCGCGCCTGAACAGCCGCTTCGTGTGCATCTTCCTGCCCCACTACGTGGCCAGCTACGGCCTGCATGACTTCGAGCTGTCCATGGCGGCGCTGAAGTACTTCACCGGCTTCGGCTCATCGGAGTTCGCCGTGCGCCACTTCTTGCGCCAGGACTGCCAGCGCACGCTGGCCGTGATGCACGAGTGGGCCACGGACAGCGATGAACACGTACGCCGCCTGGCCAGCGAAGGCAGCCGCCCGCGCCTGCCCTGGTCGTTCCGCCTGGAGCAGTTGCAGGCCGACCCGCAACTGGCGGCGCCGATCCTCGAACGCCTGCGCAATGACCCCAGCCTGTACGTGCGCAAGTCGGTGGCCAACCACCTCAACGACATCACCAAAGAGCACCCGCAGTGGGTCCTGGAACGTCTTGAAGGCTGGCCCCTGGAGCAGCCGCACAGTGCCTGGATCGCCCGTCATGCCTTGCGCAGCCTGATCAAGCAGGGCGACCGCCGGGCCCTGGCGCTGATCGGCGCCGGGGCCCGGGCCGAGGTCCAGGTTTGCCGCTTCCAGGTGGCCCCCGGGCAATTGCGCCTGGGGGACAGCCTCAACCTGTCCCTGACCCTGGTCTCCACCTGCTCGCACGAACAGCGCCTGGTGGTGGATTACGCCATCGACTACGTCAAGGCCTCCGGCGCCACCGCGAGCAAGGTGTTCAAGCTCAAGACCTTCACCCTGCAAGGCCTGGCCCAGGTGGAGCTTGGCCGCAGCCAGCAGATCCGCGAACTGACCACCCGCCGCCACTATCCGGGGCGCCACGGCGTGCGATTGCTGGTCAACGGCGAACCCCTGGCCACAGGCCATTTCGACTTGCTCGTCCCCTGATCCCCAAGGAAGCCCCATGGCAATCATCAGCAAATGGGCGAAATCCATCGCCCGGGTCCTGGAAAGCAGTTTCAGCGTCAGCAGCACCATCGCCAGCCATTCCGGCGTCCTCGGCGACGCCCGGGAGAGTTTCATCCGTGACGTCCTCAAGCGCTTTCTGCCGAGCAACATCAGCATCGGTGCCGGGCAGATCATCGACTCCGAAGGGAGCATCTCCAAGCAGATCGACCTGATCATCTACCGCAACGACTTCCCCACGCTGCGTACCTTCGGCTCGGCGGACGTGTACCTGATCGAAGGGGTGATCGCCACCGTGGAGGTCAAGTCCCAACTCAACGAGAAGAGCCTGTTCGAGGCGCTGGAGAACGGCAAGTCGGTGCGCAACCTCAAGCCCTCGGTGCTGCGCCACTCCCTGGACGAGTACAGCGCCCGCATCTATGGACGCGACTATCAGAACCTGACGGTGTCGCAGATGAATTCGGTCATGGGCCTGGTGCTGCCGCCAGCCTATGTGTACGGGTATCGAGGCTACCCCGGCAGCAGCCTGGAGCTTTTGCGCAACAGCCTGAATGCCTGGCACAACATCCCCGACCGTGCCGGCGAACTGGACGTGACACTGATGCCCGAGGTCATTGCCACCCAGGGCTGTGTGACCCTGAAGAACCTCAACAACCACCTGGCCCTGCCCCGGCCCGGCGCCGCCGACCTGGAGGCCTGTCGCCAGAGCTACAACACGGCCATGTCCAGCAGCATGAGCAAGCAGGAGTTCTTCGGTTGCTTTCGCGAAAGCAACGCTGAGAGCTTCGACTACGGCATCGCCATCAAGGCCTACGAAACGCCGCTGCAATACCTGATTTCCAGCTTGCTGGAGGCGGTGACCTCACGCATCGGCTACCAGCAACTGGGGGGGACGGCGATCCAGTACAACCTGTTGAAGTACCACCTGAGTGAAGAGATGGAGGGCGGCTGGTCCGGCGCCGCGATCAACCTGACCCGGGTGCGTGATCCCAAGCTGGATCTGGCGGGCAAGTTCGGCTTGTGGAAGGCCGGGGCCTGAAGCGATCGACAGGGCCCGCAAACCGCGACTGGGCGCTCAGCCCGTCGTGGCCTTCGTGGGCAGCGCGATCAAGTGCTCGCTGCAGCCGAAGCCACCCACTGCGTCGTCGTACCAGAACACTTCCACCACCGCGATGCAGCCGTCATAGGACTGCCCTACCAGCGTGCCGTCGGCCTTGAACACCCGCAGGTAGCCGCCAACGCTGTAGCGCGAGCTGTCGCCATCGCCGGGCATGGTCATGGTGGGAATCCAGGTGCGCCAGCTGAACAAGCGGTACTTCTGGTAGTAGAAGGCCTGGTCGGCGCTGTAGTCGCGGCCCTGATACGGCGTGCCGTAGTAGAACGAGCCATAGGCCTGGTACGCCAGGTACAGCGCCAGCGCGGCGCCGAGAATGAGGTTGATCTTTTTCATTGCAGGGTCGTTCCTTTTACCCGTGGAAACATCAAGAAGGAGGCAGGCCCAGCATGCGCAGGCACGCCTGGACAATGGCCTCGGCCAGGGCCCGGCCATCGTCCTCGCCGGCGGCGATCACATCGTCGGTGGCGCCATGCACCCCGGCGTAGATCAGCGAAGCGATCACCCCTGGCTGGGCCAGGGACCAGCAGCCGGCGCGCTGGCCGCCTTCGAGAAGGCCCAGCAACTGCTCGAGGATCGCGTTCTTTTCCGGGTTGCCGCGGTCGTGATGATGGTGGTTGGGGTAGACGATGTCGTGCAGGCGGTAGGTGTCGAGGTAGGCCTGCACGCTGGTGCGGATCCAGCTGCTGAGCTGCGCCACCCAGTCGTCCTCGGGGCAGGCCGCCACCGCCTGCTCCAGGCGCTGCAGGTAGTGCTGGGTATAGCGTTGCCCCAGGGCCACCAGCATGTCGTTCTTGGATTGGAAGTAGTGATAGAAGGTGCCCTTGGCCACCTCGGCGCGCTCGACGATCTCGCTGATGGTGGTGGCTTCCACGCCCTGGCTGAGGAACAGGTCTTGGGCGGCGGCCATCAGCTCTTCCAGGCGTACTTCGGCCGGTTTGGTGCGCGGCCGCGGCTGGGCAGCGCGCTTGGCAACCGGGGAGGTTTTGACACTCATGAACGAATCCGGGCTGTTCGACAAAGGTCGCCATTCTAGGGGATTTGTGGGGGAAAAGAGAGTTGAGAATCTTTTTCATTCTCCATTGACCGACGGTCAGTCGAAATACTATGCTCGCCCTGCAAGCCCATTCCAGACCTTGCGGGAGATACACCATGCAGCGCTATCGTCGCCCGGCCCTGGTCGCCGCCGCCTACCTCGGGACCTTCCTGGCGTCCCTCGACATCAGCATCGTCAACGTCGCCCTGCCAACCTTGCAGCAGGCCCTGGCCACCGACCTGGGCGGCCTGCAATGGGTGGTCAATGCCTACGCCATCTGCCTCTCGGCGTTCATGCTCTCGGCAGGCCCCCTGGGGGATCGCTTTGGTCACAAGCGCTGCTGGCTGATCGGTGTGCTGCTGTTCTGCCTCGGCTCGGCGCTGTGCGCGCTGGCCCAGGAGCTTTCGCTGCTGCTGGCCGGGCGCGCAGTGCAGGGGCTGGCCGGGGCCCTGCTGATTCCCGGGGCGATGCCGATCCTCAGCCACGCCTTTCCCGAGCCTCGGCAACGGGCCCACGTGATCGGCGGCTGGTCGGCCTTCAGTGCCCTGGCCCTGATCCTCGGCCCGCTGCTGGGTGGTCTGTTGCTGGAGCACCTGGGCTGGCAGAGCATTTTCCTGATCAACCTGCCCATCGGCCTGCTGGCCCTGGCCCTGGGCGGCTGGGGCATCAGCGAGCGCAAGCACCCCCAGCACGCCGCGCTCGACCCCTTGGGCCAGATCCTCAGCGTGCTCTGCCTCGGGGCCCTGACCTACGGCCTGATCGTCGCTGGCGAGGACGGTTTCGGCAGCCGCGAGGCGCTCACCTCATTGCTGCTGGCGACGCTGGCGCTGCTGGCCCTGATCCAGGTCGAGCGTCGAGTACAGCGGCCTCTGGTGCCCATCACCCTGTTTCGCCAGCGACCCTTTGCGGTGGCCAACCTGGCCTCGTTCATCCTCGGATTTTCCTGCTACAGCAGCCTGTTCTTCTTCTCGATCTTCCTACAGCAGATCCAGGGCTGGTCCGCCGCCGACACCGGCCTGCGCATGCTTCCGCAGTTCGTGGTCACAGGTGTTGTATCGATGTTCTTTGGCCGCTTGCACCAGCGCATTCCCCTGCCCTGGCTGATGGTTGGCGGCTATGGCCTGGTAGGCCTGGCCATGAGCGCCATGGCCGGCTTCGATGCCCACACGCCCTACTGGTTGGTGGGTTCGCTGTTCGGTCTGCTGGGGCTGGGCATGGGCCTGGCGGTGCCGGCCACCGGGCTGGTGGTGATGGCCTGCGCACCGGCAGAGCGCGCCGGCATCGCCTCGGCCAGCATGAACGCCCTGCGCCAGACCGGCATGAGCGTCGGCATCGCCCTGCTCGGCAGCCTGATGAGCACCCGGGCAGTGCAAGTGCTCAGCGAATCCGGCGCCGCGGCCGGGTTCGACGGCGCCGCCGAACTGGCCCGGCAAGCGGTGACCGAACACCGCCTGCCGCTGCACGACCCGCTGTTCGCCGACCTCTATGGCGCCGCCATGACCAGCGGATTTGGCCTGGCCATGGCCCTGGCCGGTTGCGCCAGCCTGCTGGCCATGGGGCTGTTGCTGGGAACTCGCCAGCAAGCGGTCCGCGAGCCTGCCGGCAGCCCCGGCACCAGGCCGGCTCGTTGACAAGCGCCGTGGTGGCACCGACCCTCCAGGCCCGGGACCGCTACATCCGGCCTGACGACTAAGGCGCCATCCTCCCTGCCCGATGTCGCAAAGGCGTTGCTCAAGGTCGAATCCAGCCTGCCGCCCCGGCGCGCACTGTCCATACTCAAGGGCCTTGTCCCCTGGTAATGGAATACCCCCGTGAACCTGCCACCGGTCCTGCCTGACACCGCCCCTGCCCTGGTCAACCCGCTACGCCTGGACCAGGACGATCTACGGCATTTCAAGGAGCGTGGCTTCATCAAGCTGCGGGGGTTGTTGACGCCTGCGGCCATCCTGCAACTGCGCGAGCTGGCCAACAGCCAACTGCGCTCGACCTCCTCGGGCACCTCGGCCCATGGCGACGGTTTCAGTCGCCTGACCCACCGGGTGACCCAGGTCGGCATCCTCGAACGCCTCTACCGGCAACCGGCCTTCGCCCAGGTGCTGACCCGCCTCAGCGGCTGCCGCCTGATCATGAGCGAGGCCCAGAGTTTCGAGCTGGGGGTGGGACGCTCGGGCTTTGCCTGGCACTACGACTCGCTGAACTTTCGCTACATCCGCCCCCAGGACCCGGCCTTCAGCCTGTGGATGCCGCTGCAGCCGATCCGCCCCGAAGTGCAAGGTGGCGGCATGGCCTGGGTGCCCCTGTCGCAATTCTCGGCCCAGGAGAATTTTCAGTTCTCGCGCCTGCTGGCAGGCAAACTGGCACGGGGCGAGTCGGTGGCCGAATTTTCCGCGCACCTGCACCAGACCTACTGCACGCCCGGGATGCTCACCGACAGCTTCGAAGCACAGCGCATCGAAGACTCGTTCGAACCCGGCGACGCCCTGCTGTTCAGCAAATACCTGTGGCACCGCTCCAGCCCCTTGCTGGCCGGCGACCTGGAACGCCGCCAGGCCGTGACCCTGCGCCTGCTGGACTGGCGCGCATGCCTTGATCCACTGATGCAGGAAGGCGAAACCCGCAGCGCCGGTGGCCTGGGCATGGGCCTGGACGGTGGCCCGCTGAACCCAGTGTCCTACGGCTCGCGCTTCGTCGATATCACGCCCGGGGCACCGATCCGCAGCTCGGTCCATTGCGGGCCGATCCTCTGAACCAGGCTAGATCTCAGGCCCCAGCAGCACCTGCTGCTGCGCCGCACACTGCTCCACCAAGTAATCCCAGACCACCCGCAGCCGCACCGATTTGTGCAGTTCGCGGCGGGTGCTGATCCAGTAGGCGCGCAGGATGCTTTCCGCCGGCAGCAGCGGCACCAGTTGCGGATCGGCGGCGGCCATGTAGCACGGCAGCACGGCGATCCCCAGGCCGGAACGGGCCGCTTCCTGCTGGGCAATGACACTGGTGCTGTGGAACACCACCTGGGGGTTGCGGCAGAAGCTGTTGAGGAACATCAGCTCCTGGCTGAACAAGAGATCATCGACATAGCCGATCCAGGCATGCCGGCCCAGGTCCTCGCGGCTGCGCAAGGGCGGCGCGCGGTCCAGGTAGGCCTGGCTGGCGTACAGCGCCAGGCGGTAGTCGGTGAGCTTGCGGGTCACCAGCATGTCGGCGCTGGGGCGCTCCAGGTGGATGCTGATCTCCGCCTCGCGGTTGAGAATGCTAACAAAGCGCGGCACCGCCACCAGTTCCACTTCCAGCCCTGGATACCGCTCGAACAGCCCAACCATGCGGCTGGCGAGAAACTTCACCCCCAGGCCCTCGGTGACCCCGACACGGATCTTGCCCAAAGGCGCGCTGGACTGGGTGATCTCTTCCTGCACCAGCAAGGCGACGTTTTCCATGGCCTCGGCGTGCTTGAGCAGCGCTTCGCCGGCCGGGGTCAGTTCGTAGCCCTGGGCGTGCTGGACGAACAGTGCGGTGCCCAGGGCCTTCTCCACCGCCTCGATGTGCCGGGCCACCGTGGCGTGGGTGGTGTTCAGCCGTCGCGCGGCGGTCAGCAGGCGGCCGCTGCGTTGCAGCTCAAGAAAGAAGCGCAGGTCATTCCAGTCGAACATGGGGTTTCCTTGGCGGAGTCGAAGGCCAACGCTGTTAGAAAACGCACAGCTGGTGGGTAAAAACTAACATTCTTTTAACGAAAGCTAACAACTAGGATGGCTCCCAATAAGAACGAAAAACGAGGTTAAGGATGCTCCCTGCCTTTGACGCCTACGACTACATCGTGGTCGGCGCCGGCCCCGCCGGCTGTCTTCTGGCCAATCGCCTGTCGGCCAACCCCCAGCACCGTGTGCTGCTGCTGGAAGCCGGTGGCCGCGACAACTATCCCTGGATCCACATCCCCGTGGGCTACCTGTTCTGCATCGGCAACCCGCGCACCGACTGGTGCTTCAAGACCGAGGCCGAGCCCGGCCTGCAGGGCCGCAGCCTGAGCTACCCGCGGGGCAAGGTGCTAGGAGGCTGCTCGTCGATCAACGGCATGATCTACATGCGTGGCCAGGCTGCCGACTACGACAGCTGGGCCGCTGAAGGCAACCCGGGCTGGGGCTGGGACCAGGTGCTGCCGCTGTTCAAGAAAAGCGAGAACCACTTTGCCGGCGGCAGCGAACTGCACGGCGCCGCCGGTGAATGGCGGGTCGAGCGCCAGCGCCTGTCGTGGCCGATCCTCGATGCCTTTCGCAGCGCTGCCGAGCAGAGCGGCATTCGCAACATCGACGACTTCAACGGCGGCGACAACGAAGGGTGCGGCTACTTCCAGGTCAACCAGAAGGCCGGGGTGCGCTGGAACGCCGCCAAGGCCTTTCTCAAACCCATCGCCCAGCGCCCGAACCTGGTGGTGCTGACCGGCATCGAGGTGCAGCGGCTGATCCTCGAGGACGGCCGCGCCACAGCGGTGCGGGCCAGTTGCCAGGGGCGCCTGGAGAACTTCAAGGCGCGCCGCGAGATCATCCTCTGCGCCGGCTCCGTCGGCTCGCCGAGCATCCTGCAGCGCTCGGGGATCGGCCCGGCGCCGCTCCTGCAACGCTTGGGGATCGGCGTCAGCCATGCCCTGCCCGGGGTGGGCGGCAACCTGCAGGACCACCTGCAACTGCGCCTGATCTACAAGCTGGAGAACGCCCGCACCCTGAACCAGATCGCGGGCAGCCTGTGGGGCAAGATGGGCATGGGCCTGCGCTACCTGTATGACCGCAGCGGTCCGCTGTCCATGGCCCCCAGCCAGCTTGGCGCCTTTGCCCGCTCGGGCCCGGAACAGACCCGGGCCAACCTGGAGTACCACGTGCAGCCGCTGTCCCTGGAGCGTTTCGGCGAACCGCTGCACGCCTTCCCGGCCTTTACCGCCTCGGTCTGCGACCTGCGCCCGCAGAGCCGTGGCCGGGTCGAGATCCGTTCCGTGGAGGCCGGCGATGCGCCGCTGATCCAGCCCAACTACCTGAGCCACCCCGAGGACCTGCGGGTCGCCGCCGACGCCATCCGCCTGACCCGACGCATCGTCGGCGCCCCGGCCCTGCAACCCTTCAAGCCCAGCGAATACCTGCCCGGCCCCGAGCTGCAAAGCACCGAGCAACTGCACGAGGCCGCGGCCCGCATCGGCACCACCATCTTCCATCCGGTGGGCACCTGCCGCATGGGCAGCGATGCCCAGGCGGTGGTGGACGCACAACTGCGGGTGCACGGCATTGCGGGGCTGCGCATCGCCGATGCCTCGATCATGCCGCGCATCACCTCGGGCAATACCTGCTCACCGACCTTGATGATCGCTGAAAAGGCCGCTGAACTGATCCTTGCCAGCGTCCCCAGGAGCACCGTCCAGCACAAGGAGCCCGCCACCCCGGCATGAGCGCAGGAGCCGGCTTGCCGGCGAAGGAACCCCCAAGGCCGGCGCCCGGCTCACGGGCCTCTTCGCTGGCAAGCCAGCTCCTACGGGACAGCAGGAACAGATGCACCTGATGTAGGAGCCGGCTTGCCGGCGAAGGCGCCTCCAAGGCCGGCACCTGGCTCACGGGCCTCTTCGCTGGCAAGCCAGCTCCTACGGATGAGGGAAACGAGGGTTCATCGTGCGGTCGCGGTGAATCTGCAACAGCGGCGCCGGAAACGGCGTCGGCAGTGGAACAACAACAATAATCACTGTAAGGAAGCCCCCTATGTCAGAACACGCACAGCCCCTGAACGCGCCCCTGCAGGACTCCACTGCCAAGGGCAGCCAGAAGGTCATCTTCGCGTCGTCCCTCGGCACGGTGTTCGAGTGGTACGACTTTTTCCTCTACGGCGCCCTGGCGGCGGTGATCAGCAAGCAGTTCTTCGCCGGGGTCAACGACACCACGGCCTTCATCTTCGCCCTGATGGCCTTTGCCGCCGGCTTCGTGGTGCGCCCCTTCGGCGCCCTGGTGTTCGGCCGCCTGGGGGACATGATCGGGCGCAAGTACACCTTCCTTGCCACCATCATCCTCATGGGCGTTGCGACCTTCGCCGTGGGCCTGTTGCCCAACTACGCCAGCATCGGCATCGCCGCGCCGATCATCCTGGTGGCCCTGCGCATGCTCCAGGGCCTGGCCCTGGGCGGCGAGTACGGCGGCGCCGCCACCTACGTGGCCGAGCACGCGCCCCAGGGCAAGCGCGGCTTGCACACCAGCTGGATCCAGTCCACCGCGACCCTGGGCCTGCTGCTGTCGCTGCTGGTGGTGCTGGCCTGCCGTTACTTCACCGGCGACCAGTTCGAGGTCTGGGGCTGGCGCCTGCCGTTCCTGCTGTCCATCGTGCTGCTGGGCATCTCCACCTGGATCCGCATGAGCCTGCACGAGTCGCCGGCCTTCCTGAAAATGAAAGAGGAAGGCCGCGCCAGCAAGGCGCCGATCCGCGAATCCTTCGGCAAGTGGGAAAACCTCAAGGTGGTGCTGATCGCCCTGTTCAGCATCAATGCCGGGCAGGCGGTGACCTTCTATGCCGCGCAGTTCTACGTTTTGTTCTTTCTCACCCAGTTCCTCAAGATGGACCCGGCCCTGGCCAACAGCCTGCTGATCATCAGCGTGGTGATCGGCGCGCCGATGTTCATCTTCTTTGGCTGGCTCTCGGACAAGATCGGCCGCAAGCCGGTGCTGATGCTCGGCCTGCTGCTGGCCACGCTGCTGTACTTCCCGATCTTCAAGGCCCTGGCCCACTACGCCAACCCGGCCATCGACCAGGCCAGCCGCCAGGCGCCCATCAGCGTCACCGCCGACCCGGCCACCTGCACCTTCCAGTTCGACCCGGTGGGCAAGGCGCGCTTCGACAGCCCCTGCGACAAGGTCAAGACCTTCCTGGTGAAGCAGGGCCTGCCCTACAGCAGCATCGCCGCCCCCGCCGGCAGCCCGGTGCAGGTCAGCGTCGGTGATGTGAAGATCAACGGCTTCGACGAGGCCGCCCTGCGCGGCGCAGTGACCCTGGCCGGTTATCCGCAGCAGGCCGACAGCCAGAACGTCAACAAGACCATGGTGGTGGTGCTGATCGTCGCGCTGATCCTGATTGCCGCCATGTGCTACGGCCCGCTGGCGGCGCTGATGGTGGAGCTGTTCCCGACCCGTATCCGCTACACCTCCATGTCCCTGCCCTACCACATCGGCAACGGCTGGTTCGGCGGTTTCCTGCCGACCGTGTCCTTTGCCCTGGTGGTCTACACCGGCGATATCTTCTATGGCCTGTGGTACCCGGTGCTGATTACCGGGGTCAGCCTGGTGGTGGGGTTGTTGTGCCTGCGGGAAACCCGGGACGTCGACATCAACCACAACTGAGCAGCGTGCTCGGGCTTGCCGACGGGGGCGGTCTTGCGGGCCTCTTCGCTGGCAAGCCAGCTCCTACGGTGGCCGGTGATAGTGCGGGGGCCGTAGGAGCCGGCTTGCCGGCGAACGCGGTCTGGCGGGCCTCAGGTGTTGTTGCAGCCCTTGGCGATGGAGTCTTCGTTGGAGGTGTAGGGCCGGGAAGGCTCCAGGTTCCACTCCGGCTTGTTGCGGGCGATGTTGAAGTGGCAGACCAGTTGCCGGCGCATGCTGCCCACGCTGCTGTCGCGGTTGTCCGGGTTGTTCTTCCACTGGGCGTCCAGGTAGTGGTCGCTGGCCAGTTCGTTGAAGAAGTTGTTGGTCTGGTTGTCCTTGACGTTGCGCCCGCAATCGGTGGGCGTGACTTCCAGGGTCATGACTTTCTTGCCGAAGCCCGGGTCATCACGTTCGATCCATACCGCACTCTGCACATAGCGATCGCAGCTGTTCTTCTCGGTGATCGGGTAGATCACCTGCTTCTTGTTGTCGTAGACGAAACTCGCGTCCTGCGCCGGCGTCTGCGGCAGCTTCATGTTTATCACCGGCAGGTACTGCTGCACGGCCTTGTACCACTGGATCTGGTTCAGCCGCGCACCTTCCAGGCCGCCATCCTCGGTGTAGAACAGGGCCAGGATCGAGGGCGATTGCGGCGGTTTTTCCTCCCACTTGGCCAGGCGCAGCTCATTCTGAGTGCCGAAGGATTCTGCGGCGATCTGCGCCATGGAGCGGATGCTCTGGTAGAACGCCGGGCCGGCGGCGCTGTTGCGTTCGTCACGTACATCGAAGGAACACTGGCGCGAGTGGTCGCCACGGTTCTGTCGGTAGTTGGCGCCCCATTGCTCGGCGGTGGTCACACCGATCTCGTGGCAGTACTTCTCGATATTGCCCGGGGTGCGCCGCGAGTCGGTGCAGCCCTGCTGCCCGCGGTCGTCGGTGGCGGCGTCGATGGGGAAGGAACAGAGCACCGCATAGTCCTGGTGATCCTTGGGGTTGCCGAAGATGGTGTCGAAGATGAAGCCGCTCTGCAGTCCGTAGGCCAGCTTGCGGAACTTCGAATCCTTGCGCAGGTAGGACGCCGATACGCCGCCGCTGGCCTGGCTTTTCGGGCTGATGCTGTAGAACTGGTAGTCGGTGGACGGCCAGGTGGCGCGAAACAGCACCCCGGAACACAGGAATGCCGGTTTCGACGGGCCGCCGCAATCCTGGCGGGTGTCGTTGTACAACTGGTTGAGACGGGCCACCGTGTCGCTGCCCTGGTCGGCCTGCACCGTGGGCAACAGGCACAGGCCGGCGAGGCCGATGGCAACGGCAATGGGGGTTCTGCGTGCTTTCATGGGGTGACTTCCGTGTGGTGTGTAAACCCTGGCCAGCCAAGTCGTGGTCCGGCAATAAGCAGAAGATAGAAGCGCTGGTTGGCCCTGATGGACTTTTCCCGGCCTGTGTCCCCGATCCCCACCACCGGCGGCAGGCGCACGGCGATGGCTTGAATAAAACGCCGCATTGCGCCACTGTCTCGGCACTTTTTCCGGCGGAGACCGAACATGCTGTTGATCTTGCCCGCAGTGGTGGCCCTGGCCCTGATCCTGGTGTTCTGGCGCCGTCAGAAAGCCCTCACGGCCTTGCGTCGGGAAGCCCACATCCGCAATTTCACCCTGCCGCCGCGCTTGTTCGAGCCCCTGCGCACCCAGCACCCACACCTGAACCTCAAGGACTGCCAGCTGGTGGCCCAGGGCTTGCGCCAGTTCTTTCTCGCCTACCTCAAGAGCGGCCAGCGCTACGTGTCGATGCCGTCCCAGGTGGTGGACGACCTGTGGCACGAATTCATCTTGCATACCCGGGACTACCAGCAGTTCTGCAACCAGGCCTTCGGCCAGTTCCTCCACCACACCCCGGCGGCGGTGCTCGGCCAGAACGCCGCGCAACAAAGCGACAACGGCCTGCGCCGGGTCTGGCGCCAGGCCTGCCTGGAAGAAAACATCAACCCGGCCCAGCCCAGCCGCCTGCCACTGCTGTTCGCCCTGGACGCCAAGCTGAAGATTGCCGGGGGCTTTCACTACGTCGCCGACTGCCAGTCCCTGCGCCGCCTGACCGACAACGGCGGCAGCGCCACCCTGGTGCACTGCGGCAGCGAGCTGCACAGCAGCTCCCTGGACAGCGACTCTTCCGGCAGCAGCAGCGACAGCGACAGCTCGCGTTTCGGCGGTGATGGCGACAGTGGCGGCAGCGATGGTGGCGGGGGCGACAGCAGTGGCTGCGGGGGCGGAGGTTGTGGCGGCGGGGGCGGTGACTGAAATTCGCCAGAGAGCGGCACCTTGAGGCGCCGCTCCCGTTACCCAGGGTCGATCAGGCGATGATGTCGGTGACCGCCGCCTGGCCCACGGTACCCACGGCGAAGTCCACCGCGCCATGACCGGTCAGGTCGATCATCAGGCTGGTCTGGTTGGTTTCGGCGTAGTAGGTGAGGATCGCGTCGCCGGCATGCCCGGTGAAGCCGCTGACGAAGTTCAGGGTGGCGCCACCGGAGGCGAATTGCGGGATCCCGGTGAGGTCGATCTTGTCCTCGCCGCTGACGAAATCCATGATCCAGTCCGGGGCGTCGAAGGTCGAATCCGCGGCCGCGCCGTAGACGAAGGTATCAGCCCCCGCCCCACCCCACAGGGTGTCGCCACCGCCACCGCCATAGATGATGTCGTTGCCGGCACCGCCTTCGAGGATGTTCGCCGCAGCGTTGCCAATCAGCAGGTCATTGCCCGAGCCGCCGATGGCGTTTTCCACGGTCACGCCATGGGCGATGGACACGTTGCCCACCAGGCCGCCGACATCGGAGAAGCCCCCTTCATTGAGATTGATCTTCTGGTTCTGGGTGAAACCCGAGAAATCCAGGGTATCGTTGCCGCCGCCGTCCCAGACCGCGAACACCAGCTTGTCCGAAGCGCTGTGGGCGCTGTAGAAGTCCCGACCGGTGTTGGAGTTGAAGCCGTAGACAGTGTCGTCGGCACGGGTTTCCAGATTGGCGCCATAGAGCTTCTGCACCGCGACGATATCGTCCAGCAACGGCGCCGAGGCGTAGGCACCGCCGCCGTCCTTGCTGAAGTCCTGCCCGGTGTTGCTCTCACTCCAGTAGCTCATCAGGCTGTAGCCGCGGGTGTCCTGGGCGTAGGTCACGTCGTTGTAGGTCGGGCTGCCGCTGCCGGCGTTGTACACGCCCGGGTGGGACAGGCCCAGGCTGTGGCCGATTTCGTGGGTCAGGGTCTGGCGGCCGTAGTTGCCGTTGCCCGGGGTTTCGTTGACCCGGTACTGGTCGTTGATCAGGTACCAGGACTGGCCGTCGTAGCTGCTGCCGGACGGCAGGTAGGCAAAGGCCGCGCCGCCGGTGCTGACGTTGTAGTTGCCGAAGCTCATGTGGCCGTCGCCACCCTTGGCCGCTTCAGTGAAGGTCACGTTGGCCACGTCCGCCCACGATTGCAGGGACAGCAGCGCCTGGGCTTTTTGCAGTGCGCTGAACTCGCTGAAGCTGCCCAGGGCCGGGTTGTAGTTGGCCGGTTTTTCGGTGAGGAAGCTGTAGCTCAGGTCGATCTTGCCGTCGCCGTTCTGGTCGTGCCAGGACAGGCCTTTGCGCAGGATCGAATCCGCCGCCTGGTCGGCGGTGAAGGATGGCTTGCCGTTCACCAGCTCGCTGCCGCCACGGTCATACAGGTGGCTGAAGGCCAGAACTTGCTGGTAGGCATGGCTGGCCTGAGCGGCCGAATCGATACCGTTGCCGACTGCTTCCGAGAGTGCTTTTGACATTGCTACGTCCTTGTTCCAGACAAAAAATCCGATAGGACAGCTGCGACCCCGCCTGCGAGATCGTCCTATCACTCGCCCATTGAGGCGCTGGAAACCTGACATATCCGTCAGCCGTGAGTCCACGGTTTTTTTTGTCCTACAAAGCTCCCGGAACGCTCTGGCACGGGGTAAATTTTCCACTCGCACGAGGGGGCGCCAAGGGATAGGCTAGACACCGCACCGGGGCCCCGCGGCCCTCTTTGGATAGGAGTCTGTGATGCGCAAAATCCTGTTTCTGGGCACCTTGATGATCCTTGCCGGCTCGGCCCACGCCGAAGGCATTCCACTGTTCAACGTCTCCTGCCCGGGCAATCTGGCAGTCAGCGCCGACCAGGGCGGCCCGGTTTACATCAACGGCAAAGCAGTCAAGAACAGTGCCGTGGATGACCGGCATTTCCAGGTCAAGACGGCAGAAATCAGCCTGTCCATCAGCGTCGAGGACGACGAATCGGTGACCGTCAAGTACACCGACAAGCATGGCGCCAGTGGTCTCTGCGAAGCCGTGGACGACTGAGCCCTCTCCCCTTTTGCCTCACAACCTCAAGAGCCGTGCATGCACATCAGCGCAATTCCCTTCGCCACCACCGACTGGTCGAGCATCGAACCCACCGAGCATCGCGGCGAAACCGGCAGCGCCTTCTGGCGCACCCGGCAGTTCGGTGAAATTCGCGTGCGCATGGTGGAGTACAGCCCCGGCTACCTGGCCGACCACTGGTGCTCCAAGGGCCACATCCTGTTGTGCCTGGAAGGCGAGCTGCACACCGAGCTGGAGGACGGCCGGCGGTTCGTCCTGACCCCGGGCATGAGCTACCAGGTGGCGGACAACGCCGAGCCGCACCGCTCCTTCACCGCCGTGGGGGCCAAGCTGTTCGTGGTGGATTGAAGCGCTTCAGAACAGGCCCATCTGCCCACCCACCAGGGTGCTGAAATCGTCCTGCACGAACGGCAGGATGGCGTCCGCCACCGGTTGCAACTGGCGGGTCAGGTAGTGCTCGTAGTCGATGGCCGCGCGGCGGTTTTCCAGGGGCTCGGGGCCGGCCAGGGTGATGACGTAGCTGATCCAGCCGCCGTTCTGGTACTGCAGCGGGCGGCCCTGCTCGCGGTTGTATTCGTCCGCCAGGCGCGCCGCGCGGACATGGGGCGGCACGTTGCGCTCGTAGTCGTCCAGGGGCCGGCGCAGGCGCTTGCGGTAGATCAACAGGTCATCCAGTTGCCCGGCCAGGGTGCGTTGCACGTAGTCGCGCACATAGTCCTGGTAGGGCTGGCGGTGGAAGATGCGCTGGTACAGCTCCTGCTGGAATTCCCGGGCCAGGGGCGACCAGTCGGTGCGCACCGTCTCCAGGCCCTTGTAGACCATCTCCTGGCTGCCATCGGCGCGCTGCACCAGGCCGGCGTAGCGCTTCTTGCTGCCCTCCTCGGCGCCACGGATGGTGGGCATCAGAAAGCGTTTGTAGTGGGTTTCGAACTGCAACTCCAGGGCGCTTTCCAGGCCGTATTGCTGCTGCAGGTGATCACGCCACCACTGGTTGACGTGGGCCACCAGGGCACGGCCGATCAGGCCTGCCTGTTCCTCGTCATGCAGGCCGCCGAGCCAGACGAAGGTGGAATCGGTGTCGCCGTAGATCACCTGATGCCCCTGGGCCTCGATCAGTTGCCGGGTGCGGGCCATGATCTCGTGGCCACGCAGGGTGATGGAGGACGCCAGGCGCGGGTCGAAGAAGCGACAACCGCTGGAACCCAGCACGCCGTAGAAGGCGTTCATGATGATCTTCAACGCCTGGGACAGCGGCGCATTGTGCTCGCGTTTGGCCACTTCCCGGCCCTCGGCGACCCGGGTCACGATCGACGGCAGGCAATGCCGGGTGCGGGAGAAACGCGCGCCGCGAAAGCCCGCTACCGAATGCTGCTCGTCCGGTTGGCGCAGGCCTTCCACCAGCCCCACCGGGTCGATCAGGAAGCTGCGGATGATCGACGGGTACAGGCTCTTGTAGTCCAGCACCAGCACCGACTCGTAGAGGCCGGGACGCGAATCCATGACGAAACCGCCGGGGCTGGCCTGGGGCGGCAGCTCGCCCAGGTTGGGGGCGACAAAGCCCTGGCGATGCATCAGCGGCATGTACAGGTGGGTAAAGGCCGCCACCGAACCGCCGCTGCGGTCGGCGGGCAGGCCGGTGACCGTGGCCCGTTCCAGAAGAAAGGTCAGCAACTCGGTCTTGGCGAAGATCCGCGTCACCAGCTCGCAGTCCTTGAGGTTGTAGCGGGCCAGGGCCGGCTTGTCCTCGGCGAACATGCGGTTGATCTCGTCCATGCGCTGGTAGGGGTTGTCGATCGACTTGCCCTCCCCCAGCAGGGTCTGGGCGACGTTTTCCAGGCTGAAGGAAGGGAAGCTCCAGGTCGCCGAACGCAATGCCTCGATGCCATCGATGATCAAGCGGCCGGCGGCCGAGGCGAAATAGTGGGTACGGCTGCCGTGCTCGCGCCACTGCATTTCCTCGCCACCACGCCCCAGGCGCAGCGGCACCGCCAGGCGCCGGGCATGTTCGTGGAGTACGCGCAGGTCGAACTGCACCAGGTTCCAGCCGATGATCGCGTCGGGGTCATGCTCGGCCAGCCACTGGTTGAGCCTCTCCAGCAACTGCTCGCGGCTGGCGCAGAACTCCAGGTCGAAATCCACCGCACTGTCGTCGTCCCGGGCCTTGCCGAGCATGTACACCTGGCGCTGGCCGCAACCTTCCAGGGCAATGGAATACAACTCGCCGCGCTCGCTGGTCTCGATGTCCAGGGACACCAGCTTGAGGCTCGGCCGGTAGTTTGGCGCCGGCTTCATCTGCGCCTCCAGCAGCAAGCCATCGGGGCCGGGCTGGCCGCCGAAGGACACCGGCGCGGTGATGAAGCGCTCCATCAGGTAGCGCTCGGGCGGCCGCACATCGGCTTCGAACACCTCGACCCCGGCGCGCCGCAAGGTCTTCTCCAGGCGCATCAGCTGATTGTGCTGCGGGCAGTACAGGCCCAACACCGGACGCTGGTGGAAGTCACGCAGCTGCAAGGGGCGCAGTTGCACATCCGGGTCGTCGGTCAGCAAGCGCTCGGCCTGGGCCCGCTGCGCCGCCGGGACGAAGGCCACGGAAGTCTGCAACGGCAGGCGGATCTGGCGCGGCCCCTGGTCGGTGGCCAGCCAGAAATCGACTTGCGTGCCCGCCGGCGTATCGCGCCAGTGCCGGGTCAGGACGAAGCCTTGTTGTACATCCACCGCTGCAACCTCAGAACATTTCAAGGCGCCGATTCTACCTGCCCAGCCCTGCGTTGGGGGGGCCGGATGATGGCTTTTCGGCTTTTGTCAGACAATATGTAGTGCCAGAAAATTTTCACTACAAAACCGTTGACGAGAGGATTTCGGCCTTGCATGATGCAGACGTCTCCCCGATCGGGGGACGAGGCAAAGGTGTTATGAGCAAGCTCGTCTGACCGCCGAGCTGTGACCCGGATGTGTACTGCCCACAAGGCAGATTGATGAAACTGACCTGGCATTGACCGTCCAGTACCAAGACGGGAAGCCGGCGAAAACTCTTCAAGATGCTTGTGGCCGATGGTGGGAATGTCGGCAGCTTCATCCAGGTTTACGCTGCTTCTCTTCGTTGTGACGCTATTGCGTAGCAGTTAATCAAGGCAACTACACGCATCAGGCTCTGGGCCTTATCTGTATCCGACAGACACCCTCTGTCGCCCTGTTTCCGGTATCAGGGTTCAACTTACCGACGTAGCAAGATGAATTAGCGAATCAACTTAGATAGATCGATAAATGGTCAAGGGGGCTACAAATGAATCTTAATAATCAACCCACTATTGATGAATTGGCACGTATGTTCGCCGCACAGAAAGACAGCCACGACAGCCACATCCTGTGGATCGCCAAGTCGGGCCAAGTGCATATCGACTGCCTGTCGCCCCATAGCCATGAAGCAGAGTTCGACCAGAACAACCGGGACCTCGCGGCCCGCCTGAAGATGTACCGCCGCGGCCAGGGCTACGTCGGCAAGAAAGCCGCCGCCGACAAGGACTTCATCGGCCGGGTCCTTGAGACCCTGAAAGCCGAATGGCAATCGCTGCGGGATAAATCGGAAGTTCGGGTTATTGATCGGTTCTGCTAAGTAACGCGATCAATTCGTTAATCACCAACTAGTTGTTTAAACAATTGAATGGGCGCTCTTCATGAGCGCCCATTTTTATTGAAGCCAATTTCAAACCCGTAGGAGCCGGCTTGCCGGCGAAAGCGGTGTTAGCCTTGAAACCGCCTTCGCTGGCAAGCCAGCTCCTACAACTCAGAACGCAAAACACGAACACCCAAACGCCCCCCAGAACCCCTGGAAGTCACTCACCGGTACATTGGACATGCGCGCTTTCTGGTGCCCGTGGGCATGCACTGCGCACGGGCCGCTGCACTGGTGCACCTGGTTCTGCAACGGTGCGCCGGGCTTCCAATGCCCAGGCACCTTGGCCACCGGCGACCAGTCCGGGGTCACCGGCAGGCTCGGTGGGGCCAGTTTTTCGAAGTCACCGGCGGCATGCACCACCTTGCCATCCACTACGGTGAGCAGGGACTCGATCCACTTGATCGCCTCTTCCTCGACGCTGAAGTAGTCCGCCGACAGGGCCACCAGGTCCGCCAGTTGCCCGACCTTGATCTGGCCCTTCTTGCCCTGTTCCGAGGAGAACCAGGCGCTGCCGTGGGTGTAGAGCTCCAGCGCGGTATCGCGGCTCAGGCCCTGGGGGTACAGCTCCAGCCCGCCGACAGTCCGGCCGCTGACCATCCAGTACAGCGAGGTCCAGGGGTTGTAGCTGGAGACTCGGGTGGCGTCGGTGCCGGCGCCCACCGGAATGCCTTCGGCGAGCATTCGCTGGATCGGCGGGGTCATTTCGGCGGCCTTGGCGCCGTAGCGCTCGACGAAGTACTCGCCCTGGAAGGCCATGCGGTCCTGGATCGCGATGCCGCCGCCCAGGGCCCTCACCCGTTCGATGTTCTTCGGGCTGATGGTTTCCGCATGATCGAAGAACCACGGCAGGCCGTTGAAGGGAATGTCGCGGTCGACCTTCTCGAACACATCGAGCATCCGCGAGATGGATTCATCGTAGGTGGCGTGCAGGCGGAACGGCCAGCGTTGCTCCACCAGGTGGCGCACCACCGGTTCCAGCTCCTGCTCCATGCTCTGCGGCAGGTCGGGACGCGGTTCGAGGAAGTCCTCGAAATCCGCAGCGGAAAACACCAGCATCTCCCCTGCCCCGTTGTGCCGCAGGAAGTCGTCGCCCTGGCCGTAGGTGACGCTGGAGGTCCAGTGCTTGAAGTCCGCCAGTTCCTCCTTGGGCTTCTGGGTGAACAGGTTGTAGGCGATGCGCACGGTCAGTTGCTGCTGGGCCGCCAACTGGTTGATCACCTGATAGTCGTCGGGGTAGTTCTGGAAGCCGCCGCCGGCATCGATGGCGCTGGTGACCCCCAGGCGGTTGAGCTCGCGCATGAACTGGCGGGTGGAGTTGACCTGGTACTCCAACGGCAGCTTGGGCCCCTTGGCCAGGGTCGCGTACAGAATCATCGCATTAGGGCGGGCGATCAGCATGCCGGTGGGGTTGCCGTTGCCATCGCGGACGATCTCGCCCCCCGGCGGGTTCGGCGTGTTGCGGTCGTAGCCCACCACTCGCAGCGCGGCGCGGTTGAGCAAGGCGCGGTCATACAGGTGCAGGACGAACACCGGGGTATCCGGCGCCGCCTGGTTCAGTTCTTCCAGGGTCGGCATGCGTTTCTCGGCAAACTGGAATTCGTTCCAGCCGCCCACCACCCGTACCCACTGCGGCGCCGGGGTGCGCAGGGCCTGTTCCTTGAGCAGGCGCAGGGCATCGGCCAGGGACGGTACGCCCTCCCAGCGCAGTTCCAGGTTGTAGTTCAGGCCGCCGCGGATCAGGTGCAGGTGCGAATCGTTGAGCCCGGGGATCACCGTGCGCCCCATGAGGTCGATGACCTGGGTGCCGGCGCCGCGCAGGGCCATGGCCTGGGCATCATTGCCCACGGCGATGAAGCGCCCGTCCTTGATTGCCACCGCGCTGGCCCGGGGTTTGGCCCGGTCCACGGTGTGCAGGCGGCCGTTGAACAGAATCAGATCGGCAATTGCATCGGGTTTCATGGCATTGCTCCAAACGAAGGTCGGGAAGGAATCAGGCCGCACTGCGTGGCTGCAGCCAGCGGCTGAACAGGCGCGTGACCCGGGGCATGAAGACGTAGACCACCAGCAGCACGATGCTCAGGGTGATCAGCACCGTGGCCGGCACATAGCCGCCAAGCCAGGGCAGTTGGGCGAACAGCGGCTTCCACAATTGCGGCACCAGGAAGCTCAGCGGCAGGATCACCAGGAAGGTCACACACGCCTGTTTCCAGCGCGGTGGCGGGGTCGGTGCGCCGCCGTCCTGAGGGGTAAACCAGAATTCGCGATCGGCGTTGATTTCGGTCTGGTCACCGTCGGCCAGCAGGTGCTGGGCCTGTTGCACCAGCTCGCGGCGGTCGGCGGAATCCAGCCAGTGCTGCAACTGTTCGGTGCTGGCAAAGCGCAGCACGCTGGTGAACAACCCGAGGCCGCCGCTGTGGCCACGCACCACGTCGATGCCCAGGTGCCCCGGATAGCTGCGAGCCTTGGCGATGATCTGCCGCAGCCAGGTTTCATAGGCCTGATCCTGGCCCTGCTTGATCCGGTGACGGACCAGCAGGGTCACGACACCGTCGGTGAGTTCGATGTTCATCAGAAGGCTCCAGGGTCTGCGAGGAGATGCATTTGCGCATCACAGTTAAGGCCCGTAAGCGCTGGCTTGCCAGCGAAGCGGTCGGTGCGATCGCATTCGCCGGCCAGGCGGCGCCTACAGCTGACGTTGCGGGGCCTTGTGCACCATGCTGTAGGCGTAGTCCACGCCCATGCCGTAGGCACCACTGTGTTCCAGTACCAGGCCCATGACCGCGTCGTAGCTGTCCTTGTGCGCCCAGTCGCGCTGGTACTCCAGCAGCACCTGCTGCCAGGTCACCGGTACCGCGCCGGCCTGGATCATCCGCTGCACGGCCATGTCGTGGGCCTCCTGGCTGGTGCCGCCGGAGGCGTCGGTTACTATGTACACCTCGTAACCTTCGGCCATGGCCTCCAGCGCCGGGAAGGTCAGACAGACCTCGGTCCACAGCGCCGCCATCACCAGTTTCTTGCGCCCGGTGGCCTTCACCGCGTCCACCAGCTTGCGGTCTTCCCAGGAGTTCATCGACGTGCGCTCGATGGGCTGCTGGCCGGGAAACACCGCCAGCAGTTCCGGCCAGATGTAGCCGCTGAAGCTTTCGGTCTCCACCGAGGTGAGGATGCTCGGCACGTTGAAGATCCTGGCCGCCTTGGCCAGGGCCACGGTGTTGTTCTTCAGGGTCTGGCGATCGATCGATTGCACGCCGAAGGCCATCTGCGGCTGGTGGTCGATGAGGATCAGGGCGGAGTTGGTCGGGTTGAGCAATTCACGAATGGACATGGCGCGTTCCTTTTGCAGTCAGAGAGTGAGGGTCGAACATGACCGGCTGATGGCGCTGCTTGCGCCCCGTGGCGTCCGGCTTGGTGGCTAATCTAGGGCCTGGCCGAAAAAGGAACAATTACCTAAAATTGAGAATCATTGATTCTAAAAAAGGGACAATCATGGACCGTATCGAATGCATGCGCGCCTTCGTCGTCACCGTCGACGAAAACGGCTTTGCCGCAGCCGCCCGCGCCATGGACGTGCCCCGCTCCAAGGTCAGCAAACAGATCCAGGCACTGGAAGAAGCCATCGGCGTGCAACTGCTGCAACGCACCACCCGCAGCCTGCGCCTGACCGAAGCCGGTGCCGAGTACTACGAAAGCGTTCGGGAAGTGCTGGCCACGGTGGACGAAGCCGAACAGCGCGCGCGCGATGGCATCGCCGAGTTGCGCGGAGTGCTGCGAGTCAATGCACCGATGTCCTTCGGTCTGCGTCGGCTCGGGCCGCTGGTGCCGCTGTTCCACGAACAGCATCCGCTGATCGAATTGCAACTGGTGCTCAGCGACCAGCAGGTGGACCCGCTGCGCGGCGGCTTCGATGTCACCCTGCGCATTGCCAGCCTGCCGGACTCGTCCATGGTGGCCCGCCAGCTGGCACCGGCACCGCGGATCATGGTGGCGTCTCCCGCCTACCTGGCCCGGGCCGGCATCCCGCGCCAGCCCAAGGACTTGAGCAGCCACCAGTGCCTGAACTATGGCTACCTGCAAAGCGGCGTCAGCCTGCAATTGAGCAACGGCAGTGACGTGCAGCGGGTGCATGTCACCGGGCCGCTGCATGCCAACAACGGCGACCTGCTGGCCCAGGCCGCCGAGGCCGGCATGGGCATCGCCCTGCTGCCGGATTTCATCGTCGAGGACGCCCTGGCGGCCGGGCGCCTGGTGCCGGTGCTCTGTGAATGGCAGGCGCCGCCCATCAGCATCAACGTGGTCTACCCCTCGGCGCGGCGGGTGCCGCAGAAAACCCGGGCCTTCATCGACTTTCTGGCGGGGCACCTGACCCAGAAAACCGCGGGCTGAACCTTGCAGCGGACGAACGTACGCCTTCACCCGCAGGCGGGCTCCTACACTCAACACAGGTTCCCGCTACTGGCGCAGCGCATCATGAAAATCTCCCTCAGGCTGGCCGTTTCCAGCATCCTCGGTGCCCTCGCCTACCTGGGCCTGGCGATCTGGGGCATGGGCGGTTTCTCCGCCTTCTTCGGCCATCCACAGTTGACCCTGATCGCCATCGCCACCCTGCTGATGGTGGTCGCCGCGCTGTACAGCGAAGTCAACCTGAGCAGCGGCGAGCAGGAAGACCAGGGCAACCGCTGGGTGCTGCCGGTGTTCGGGGTGATCGGCCTGTTGAGCGGCTTCGTCCCGGCCTACAGCGACCGCATCGATTTCTGCACCTTCGGCGGCGAAGGCCTGCGCTGGCTCGGGGCCTTGCTGTTCATCCTCGGCGGCGGGCTGCGGCTGTGGCCGGTGTTCATCCTCGGCCGGCGCTTCAGCGGGCTGGTGGCGATCCAGCCCAACCACCACCTGGTGGTGGACGGCCTCTACCGCCACCTGCGCAACCCCAGCTACCTGGGCCTGCTGGTGAATGCCCTGGGTTGGGCCCTGGCGTTTCGCTCGGGGCTGGGGTTGTTGCTGGCAGCACTGACCCTGGTCCCGCTGATCGCGCGGATTCATGCCGAGGAGGCCTTGTTGCTCAAGCATTTCGGCGAGGAATACGAGGCCTATCGCGCCCGCAGCTGGCGCCTGCTGCCGGGCCTGTACTAAGGCTCTGTAAAAAAAATCAGACACGCCTGGCAGCCAGGACGTGCCGCTCTAGCACGTGGCTTTCATCATGAACGCAAGCCTCTCGCCAAGGGGCTTGCGCCCTTTACCCCCCTTACATTGGCCTGCGCTTTCTTGCAGTATTGATCCGCCCTGGAGGCTCGCCACAGCAGTTCGCATCCTCCAGCGCCCGGTGTAAACCAAGAATAATCACCCCGAACTCGACAGCGAGATCACCCGGCAGATGCATCCCCAGAGCCCGTTCCACGGATTGGCCTGCACCCGCTCCACGGCCCCGCGCCTTGGCGGTGGTACGCTTGTCGACGCTCGTATCGCACTGCCCTGCCACTCCCCGCTGCACCCTGCCCAACGCCCTTGTGAGGTGCATGAGGTGCGCGCTGGCGTCATCGGTTTTCTCTTCCTGGACAGGCCCTGCCCATGAAGCTTCTGGTCAACCTGCCCATGGCCCTGTGCCGTTCCCGCCTGCGCCATTCCTCACGCCCTCCGGATCACTCGCCGCTGGCCTGATCGCGCTTCTGCGTGGTCCCTTCCAGACCTGATTTCTGCCCTTGCAACCGGCCCGTGCGCGGCGTCGTTGCAGGACCTGAAAACCTGCGCGCCCCACGGGCGCCAAGCGAGTCCAAACATGAATTTTGCAGCCCTAGACGAAGCCCGGAGTTTCCTCGCCGCCAACCCCGATATCGACATGATCGAGCTGTTCATTCTCGACGCCAACGGCGTGCCCCGGGGCAAGCTGTTGCACCGCGAAGAACTGCTGGCGGTGTACGAAAGCGGCCGGCCCCTGCCCAGCACCATCCTTGGCCTGACCCTCAACGGCGACGACGTGGAGAACTCCGGCCTGGTCTGGGATGTGGGCGATATCGACTGCCGTGCCTACCCCCTGGCCGGCAGCCTGGTACGCCTGCCCTGGCGGCAGATCCCTACCGCCGCGGTGCAGGTCAGCATGCACCCGCAGGAGGGCCTGCCCGCCAGCATCGCCGACCCGCGCCACCTGCTGATCAAGGTGATCGACGGCCTCAAGGCCGAGGGTTACCACCCGGTGATGGCCTGCGAGCTGGAGTTCTACCTGCTGGACGCCAAGCGCGACGGCAACGGCCGGCCGCAACCGGCGCTGGATGCCGACGGCGGTCGCCCGCGCAGCACCCAGGTCTACGGCCTGCGCGAGCTGGAGCAGATCGAACCGTTCCTCGCCGACCTCTACGCCGCCTGCAAGCTGCAAGGCATTCCGGCGCGCACGGCGATCTCCGAATACGCCCCCGGGCAAGTGGAGATCACCCTGGAACACGGCGACGCCCTGGAAGCCATGGACCAGGCCGTGCGCTACAAGCGCCTGGTCAAAGCCGTGGCCCACAAGCACGGGATGCAGGCCACCTTCATGGCCAAGCCTTTCGATCACCTGGCCGGCACCGGCATGCACATGCACGTGAGCATCGCCGACGCCGCGGGCCGCAACCTGTTCGCCAGCCAAGACCCGGCCGGCACCCCGCTGTTGCGCCAGGCGGTGGGCGGCATGCTCGCGTCCCTGCTGGAGTCGCTGCTGCTGTTCTGCCCCAACGCCAACTCCTACCGGCGTTTCCAGAGCAACAGCTACGCGCCCCTGGCCCCCACCTGGGGCGTCGACAACCGCACCGTGAGCCTGCGGGTGCCCGGCGGCCCGGCCAATAGCCGGCACATCGAGCACCGCATCTGCGGTGCCGACGCCAACCCCTACCTGGCAGCGGCGGCGATTCTCGCCGGCATCCATCGCGGCCTGCGGGAAAACCTCGACCCCGGCGAGCCGGTACAGGGCAATGGCTACGCCCAGGCCACCGAACTGCTGCCCACCGACTGGCTGACCTCGCTGGTGGCCCTGGAGCAATCGGCCTGGGCACGGGATGCCCTGGGCTCCGAGTTCCTCGGTGTGTACCTGGCGGTCAAGCGTGCCGAGTACCGCCAGTTCATGGCCGAAGTCGGCGAGCAGGACTGGCGCTGGTACCTGACCCAGGCCTGAGGTCCGTTGCCGATCTGCCGCGCAGGGCTCAGGCGCATCCATTGCGTGCCGGACCCGCCGGCCCATCGACCGATTTCAAAGCCCTGGCCGCTGCCTGCCCGCAGCGGCCCGGCTCACTTTTTTACGAGGTTCTATCCATGACAGCCGCCTTCGATCCGCGGACCCCGGCAGCCGAGCGCTGCCCCAGCTACTACAGCGCCACCCTGAACCAGGAAACCCACTACCCGACCCTGCAAGGCACTCATCAAGTGGATGTGGTGATCATCGGCGGCGGCTTCACCGGCGTCGCCAGCGCGGTGGAACTGGCCGAGCGCGGCCTGAAAGTCGCCATCGTCGAAAGCCACAAGATCGGCTGGGGCGCCACCGGGCGCAATGGCGGCCAGGTCACCGGTAGCCTCTCCGGCGATGAAGCCATGCGCAAGCAGATGCGCCGCCACCTGGGCGAGGAAGTGGACGATTTCATCTGGCACCTGCGCTGGCGCGGGCACCAGATCATCCAGCAGCGAGTAGAAAAATACGCCATTGCCTGCGACCTCAAGCACGGCCACCTGCACGCGGCCTACAAGCCCAGCCACCTGCCGGGCCTGCGCGCCGACTACGAAGAAGCGGTGCGCCGCGGCATGGGCGACGAGGTCAGCCTGCTGGACCGGGCCCAGGTCCGCGGGTTGCTGGAAAGCGAGCTCTACCACGGCGCCATCAAGAACACCCGCAACCTGCACCTGCATCCGTTGAACCTGTGCATTGGCGAAGCCAGGGCTGCCGAAAGCCTGGGGGCGCTGATTTTCGAACACAGCGAAGTGCTGGAGATCATCCACGGCGAGCGCCCGGCGGTGGTCACTGCCCAGGGCCGCATCGACGCCCGGCAAGTGCTGCTGGCGGGCGATGTGTACCACAAGCTGGAACCGAAGAAACTCAAGGGCAAGATCTTCCCCGCCATGGGCGGCATCGTCACCACCGAGCCCCTGGGCGACCTGGCCAAGCGCCTCAACCCCGAGGACCTGGCGGTCTACGACTGCCGCTTCGTGCTCGACTACTACCGCATGACCGCCGACGGCCGCCTGCTGTTCGGCGGCGGCGCCAACTACAGCGGCAAGGACTCGCGGGACATCGCCGGCGAACTACGCCCGTGCATCGAACGCACCTTCCCCGCGCTCAAGGGCGTAGGCATCGATTTCCAGTGGAGCTGCGCCATGGGCATCGTGATCAACCGCATCCCGCAACTGGGCAAGCTCTCGGACAACGTCTGGTACTGCCAGGGCTACTCCGGGCACGGCGTGGCCACCACCCATATCATGGGCGAGATCATGGCCCAGGCCCTGACCGGCCACCTCGGCCACTACGACACCTTCGCCGCCTGCCAGCACATCCGCGTGCCCTTCGGCGACCAGTTGGGCAACCCGATGCTGGCGGCGGGCATGTGGTACTACCAGATGCTGGAGAAACTGCGCTGAGGGCACGACGCGAGTCGGGCGGCAGCCGAGGAGCCAGCAAAGCTTGATGAGCCGGCCCTTTGTTCAGTAGTCTGCCCGCCCCTCGAAGGCATGGACCGCCCCGAACCCGCGGGCGGTCCCTGTGCTTCGTCTTGTAAAGACCCGCCCAAGCCTGAGGCTTGGGCCCAGCGAGACCACCGTTATCCGAGTCCTCGACCAGGAAAGAATCGACCGCATCAATCAAGACCTGACCCGCGCCTGGAAGGCCGATGTTGAAACCACCTGCGTCCTCTCGGGCATCCTGCTGCTCCCCTGCCTCATCCTCATCTGCCTGCTGGATGGCCCGCTGTTTGCCAAGGTCATCCTGTGCACCTTCCTCTGCCTGATGGTCGGTGGCTGGTGCACCGCCAAGTGGCTCAACGCCCAGGCGCAACCCAGGACTGACATCACGGGCGTGAAGGTGGAGCAACTGGAAGGCTACTTCGACCGCCGCTGGGTTCGGAACGGCGGCAAGCCCTATATCGAATACAGCTTTGGCAAGCATTGGTTGCGAATCCAGACCTCGGCCTGCAGCTTCTTCAGTGGCGACACCCAGTTGAAGCTCAACCGCCGCTATCGCACCCCCCCGGGGCGAACTGGAAGCCGTGGCCATCGGCTTCAATTTTGCCGCCTGCTTTCTCACCGTACTCTGGTCGTACTGCGTCAGCCTGTACTGGGTGACCGGCCTCACCCTGGCTGCCCTGGGCCTGATCCTGCTGATCCCTGATACAGGCGCCGGCCACCACGGGTTCGCCCTGGGCTGGCTGCTCAGCGCCGGGGTATTCGGCGCGTGCGGCAACCTGTGGCGAGAAAGGCAGGTGCTGTCCAAGGGTTTTGTCCAGGTCGATGCCCTGCTGTCCTGCAACCCCGACCAGGCCAAGGTGCAGTACAAAAGAAAGGTCGAAGAGGCAGCGCCGGGGTTCGGTCAATAACCCCCGTTGCCCCGTGAAAGCGATCCGAGCCGCGGCTTGGGGCAAAAAAACTCCGAAGAAAGTCTGTGGATCACACACGACTCCGCGGCCACAGCGTTCGATCAGCCATTAGTCGTGCCTTGAAAGCACGTTGGCCGTGGTAGATTCGCCCACCGGCCATCAGCGCCGCATGTCCAGAGACCCAGCCATGAACCAAGCGTTGTACCAGGGCGGCTGCCTGTGCGGGCAGATTCGCTTCGAGGCCCAGGGGCCTGCCGCCAATCCCCATACCTGCTCGTGCAAACTGTGCCAGCGCCACAGTGGCGCGCTGACGCTGGCGTGGGTCGAATTCCCCCGAGAACGGGTGACCTGGACCGGCCCTGGCGGCGCACCGGCGACCTTCAGGTCGTCGGACTATTCGAGCCGGGCCTTTTGCCGGGCTTGCGGCAGCTCCCTGGGGGCCATCGATGATCAGCCGACCATTGCCTTGCTCCTGGGCTGCTTCGATGACAACCGCGACCCGGCGCTGATGCCGCACAGCCATTCGTTCAGCGACCGCTGGCCCGAGGGCTGGCAGCCCGCACCGACAACGCAGGATAAAGGCGGACAGCATGAGTGAAGCACCGTCGCGCTGCACCTCCCCCCTCGCCTCGAACGTCTGGACCTGGTACGGCCAGGACGAATACCGAAGGATCATCCTGTTGGGAGAACTGGGCGTGGCCCTGGAATTTCTCGCCCTGGACGCCAAGCGACAACGGGTGGAGGTCGGTTGCTGTGCCGAGTGCAATCTGTGGTCTGGCTATCTGGACTATCTCGCTGGTTTTGTGAAGCAGTTTCCGCTGCATCTGGCGCCGCACTTGCTGCCGCGCTTGCAAGCACTGTTAAGCGGCTGTGAAGCACTGTGCCGGGAAGCTTACGGCCTGACCCTGGAAGACAACGGCTTCGAACACCCGCAATGGCGACCGCTGCGAGAAGGCGCCCGCGAGGCGCTGGAGATATTGGGTTGGTCGCAGGTACGGGAGCATATGCCGGAGCTGACCGAAGAATGCCGTGAGGCGTTGCGCAGATGGCCGGATTGAACGCTCAAAGGGTGGCGGTGCTGCTCCGGGCCCCTTCGCCAGCAAGCTGGCTCCTACGGTATTGAGTGCAGCGCTGCCTGTAGGAGCCGGCTTGCCGGCGAAGGCGATTCGGCGGACAACACAAGTCCGTTGCTACAGGCCAGCTATCGCCGGGGTCCGTGGCAAGGCGCGTTTGTGGGCAGTGCGCAGGTAGGCACGCTCGATCAACTGGCGCACCGCGTCGGTAACGGGCTCGCCCATCAGGTAAGCGTCAATTTCTGCGTAGCTGCAACCATAAGCCGTTTCGTCCAGCTTGCCCGGCGCCAGTTCCTCCAGGTCCGCGGTGGGCGCCTTGTACACCAGATGCCCTGGCGCGCCGAGGGCCTCGGCCAGCAGCCGCACCTGGGTCTTGGTCAGCCCCGACAGCGGGGCCAGGTCGCAGGCGCCGTCGCCGTACTTGGTGAAGAAACCCATCAGGGCCTCGGCGCCGTGGTCGGTGCCCACCACCAGGCCGTTGCTGAAGTTGGCCACCGCGTACTGGGCCAGCATCCGCGCCCGGGCCTTGACGTTGCCCTTGACGAAGTCCGTGAGGGCCGGCGAAGGCTGCAGGCCGTCGATCCGCACCTGGTTCATCAGGCCCTCGACGCTGTCGGCAATGTTGCAAGTGCTCACCGCGTCGGGGCCTATGAAGTCCAGGCAAGCCTGGGCATCACTTTCATCCGCCTGTTGCCGATAAGGCAGGCGCATGGCGATGAAACGGGCCTCCTGCCCCGCGGCGCGCATCTGCTCCACCGCCAACTGGCACAGGCGGCCGGCGGTCAGGGAATCCACCCCGCCACTGATACCCAGTACCAGGGTGCTGCAGCCGGACTCGCGCAGTACCTGCTGGATAAAGGCCACACGCCGGGCGATCTCGGCGGCCTCGCCACCGCGAACCAGTTGCCGGTCAATGCCCAGTTCCCGGGCGATGCGTGCTTGGGTTGAATTGCTCATGTCAGGCCTCCAGGGGCGAGTGGGCAAGATCGACGTTGAACACCTGGGCCGCGTACCGGAGGAACGACGGGTCTTCGCAGACGTTCTTGATCGGGTCGTCGGAGAACTTCACCACCGGTTCGCCATGCACCCGCACCAGCTTCATCACGATGCTCAGCGGCTCCACGCCCTCCACATCGCAGGCCAGGCTGGTGCCCATGCCGAAACCGAAGCGGGCCTGGCCACGCACGTGGCGCAGGATCGGCAGGCATTTCTCGAAGTTCAGGCCATCGGAAAACATCAGGTCCTTGGTCCGCGGGTCGATGCCCAGTTCCCGGTAGCGGGCCAGGACCTTGTCGGCCCAGAGGATCGGGTCCCCGGAATCCTGGCGCAGGCCGTCGTAGAGCTTGGCGAAGTACAGGTCGAAGTCCTTGAGGAAGAAATCGGTGCTGATGCAGTCGGTCAGGGCAATGCCCAGGCGCCCGCGGTACTCGTGCACCCAGTTCTCCAGGGCCGCGTTCTGGCTCTCGCGCAGCCGCCCCAGTTGCTGGTGCACCATCAGCCATTGGTGGGCCATGGTGCCGATCAGTGGCAGGTCGAACTCGTAAGCCAGGTGCGCATTGCTGGTGCCGACGAAGACCCCGGGGAAATCGCTGCGCATGATCTTCACCACTTCGCGCTGGGCCTTGAACGACAGGCGCCGGCGGGTAGAGAAATCCGAGACGCGGAACTCGGCAAGCTCGTCGCGGCTGGCGTTTTTCTCCAGCCATTCGAACTTCTGGTAGAGCCGGCGAGTGACATCCTCAAGCTCCACCTCGGGGTACTTATCGCGGTTGCGCAACTCGCTGACCATGGCCAGCACCGGCTGCTCGAACATGATGCAGTGCAGCATCGGGCCGCGGACGCGGATGCTCAGTTGGCCGTCGACCGCCGCCACGTGGATGTAGCGCAGGTTGAAGCGGAACAGGCCGAGGAACTGTTCGAAGTCAGGGGTCAGGTATTCACGAAAGCGCTTGTTGAACAAAAAGCGCTGTTCGCCTTCGCGCATCTGCAGGCCGGCAAGCTTTTCCAGCTCCTGGCGGATCTCGGGGATCAGGTGCACCAGTGACTCTCTGGAACGAACGATGAACTGGTATTCCACGTCCACATTGGGGTGCTGGTGCAACACCGCCTGCATCATGGTGAAGGTGTAGTAGTCGGTGTCCAGCAGGCTCTGGATCACGCCGTTGTTGCGGTCAAATGCACTTTCCATGGTGACTCCTCAAGCCTTGGCCAATCTGGCGGTTTCTTCGCGGGTCGCGGCAACCGTGATGCCCGCTTGTTGCATGTCGGCGATGGCCTGGGTAGCGCCCTCGGCGCTGATGGCCCGGCACGCCGGCAGGTGGATGAGCACCTTGAAACCGGCAGCGGCCAGTTGCAGGGCAGTGGTCTTGACGCAGAAATCCAACGCCAGGCCGCCGACTATGACTTGCTGTACGCCCTGGCCCTTGAGGTACTCGATGACCCCGGTGGACAGCTTGCCGTGCAAGTCGTGGTAGCAGGCGCCGTAGGGGTGCAGGTCCGGCTCCACGCCCTTCCACACGAAGTAGTCGTAGTCATAGGGCGCAGGCAGTTCGTCCAAAAGGGTGAAGCCTTCAGTGCCCGGAACGCAGTGGCTGACCCAGGTCAGATCGGCATGTTCAAGGCCCGTGGGCTGGAGCATCTGGGCGTGCCCGGTCACCACCCAGGGCGCCTGGGGACTGTGGGCGTCCTTGCTGCCGATACGCAGGCTGGCCAGGGTCGCCATGAAATTCAGCTCGCCGCCGATGCGGTCGCCTTCAGCCACGGGCAACTCGTCCGGGCACAGCGGGGTGAAGCTCTTTTGCGCATCGACATCGAAGGAAGCGGTCTTCATCGTTTGGCTGTTCATGCTGGGTCTCTCCTCTGCATGGAGCACAAAGTACATGTCATGTACTTTCATGACAAGCCCTCCTTGGATTTTATTTTTCTCAATCGGACTTCAATCAAACCGAACAAATAAGCTGAAAAAGAAGATTCTCCGCCGACAAAAGCGATGCTAAGGTACACGTCATGTACCCAACAAGGAAAAGCAGATGTTTGAACTGGCCCTCTATGGCGGCGCCTTCAACCCGCCCCACGCCGGGCACGCCCAGGTGATGCTCGAAGCCGCCCGCCATGCCCGCCGGGTACTGGTAGTGCCCAGCTTCCGCCACCCGGACGGCAAGCGCATGGCCGACTTCGAGCAGCGCGCCAGCTGGTTGCAGACAATCACCGCGCACCTGCAGCCAGAGTGCGACGCCGAGCTGGCGGTCAGCCGCCTGGAACGGCAACTGGCCCTGGCCGACCCGGGCCCGGTCTACAGCTTCACCCTGTTGCAACGCCTGGCCGACGACCTGGCCCTGGACGGCAAACGCATCGCCCTGGTGGTGGGCGAAGACGTGGCGCGCCAGTTGCCCAGGTTCCATCGCGGCGAGGAACTGCTGCGGCGCTTTTCCGTCCTCTGCATCGAAGAGCAGCCCGGGGTGCGCAGCAGCGTGTTGCGCCAATGCCTGGCCCGTGGCGAAACGCCGCCCAGGCAATGGCTGGCTCCGGGAATGAATCCGCTAAACTACGGCCTCTACGCCGTCCACGGAAGTTGATATGCACGACCGCACCACCCTCCCCAGCGCCTACCTGCACACCATCGACCTGTGCCTGCTGCGCTATCACCGCGAACGCGGCGAGCTGCAGATCCTCCTCCATCAACGGGATGCCGAGCCCTTCGCCGGGCACTGGGCGCTGCCGGGCATCGTGGTCAACGGCGACGTCGAAGACCGCAGCCTGAATGACGCGGTGGAACGCCTGCGCCGTTCGAGCAAGGTGGACATGCCCCTGGCCTGGCTGGAACAGGTGGGCACGGTGGGCGACGCCTTTCGCGACCCGCGCTGCTGGTCGTCCTCGACCTTCTACCTGGGGATCCTCAGCGAGCCGGTGGAGCCCGCCGCGCAACAGGGCTTCTTCGCCCTCGGCGAGGTGGCCAGCGGTGCCTTCAAGCTGCCCTTCGACCACAACGCCCTGGTAGCCCAGGTGCACGAGCGGCTGTTTTCCAAATCCCTGTACAGCAGCCTGCCGCTGATGTTTCTCGGCAACGAGTTCAGCGCCCCCGAGGCGGTGAGCATCTTCTCCCTGGTGCTGCAGCGTCCGGTGCTCAAGACCAGCATCCGCCAGCGCCTGCTGAAGATGAGCGAGGCCGGCTACCTGCGCGACACCGGGCGCAAGAAGAGCGGCGACGGCGGCCGGCCTCAGGCCACCGTGGAGCAGCTCAAGCCCGCCGAGCTGTATTTGTTCGATCGTTGTTTCCTGGAGTGATAGCCCCCATGAGTTCCACCCCCGACACCCAGTGCCTGCTGGAAACCCCGTACTTCAAGGTGGTCCGTGAGAACGGCTACTTCATCATCAAGGAAGCCCAGGCGGTGAACGGCGTCGTGGCCGTGCCGACCCTGGCCGATGGCCGACTGATGCTGGTCAACCTGCGGCGCCGGGCCATCGGCGGCCAGTCCATCGAGTTTCCCCGGGGCGCCATCGATGTCGGGGAAAGCGCCTGCGACGCGGCGGCCCGGGAACTGCTGGAGGAAACCGGCTGGCAAGCCTCAGAGGTACGCCAGCTGGGGCTGCTGCACAGCAACACTTCGCTGATCGCCAGCGCCGTGGCGGTGTGCCAGGTGCAGATCGCCGAGCAGCAGGCCGCCGCCACCGATGGCGAAGTGGACCATGTGCTGTGGGCCAGCCGCCAGGAGTTGCTGGCAATGATCGCCGCCGGCCAGATCACCGATGGTCACACGCTGTCGGCAGCGATGATGCTGCTGGCCAGCGAGTCGGCCTGACGCCCCCATTTCTCCAGGGCAAAGTCGACAAAGCTGCGCAGCTTGGGCAGGCGATAGCGGTCCTGGGCATAGAGCAGGTGCATCGTCCGAAAGGGCAACTGATAGTCCTGCAGCACCGGCACCAGCCGGCCCTGCTGCAGGTCTTCCTCCACCAGCGCATCGGGCATCATCACCAGCCCCAGGCCACCCCGCGCCGCACGATGCAAGCCGGACGAGGTGTTGGCCAGCAATGACCCCGACACCGGAATCTGCACATCGCCTTCAGGCCCGCGTAACGGCCACAGGGTGGCGGTGGCGCTCCACTCATCACCGGCCGGGTAGGCGAATGCCAGACAGTTGTGCCGCTGCAGGTCCTCGGGGACCTGGGGCGTGCCGCAGCGTTCCAGATACTCCGGCGCAGCGCAGATCGTCAGGGTGTAGTCCTGCAGGCGCCGGGCAATCAGCGAGGCGTTGTCCAGGTTGCCCAGGCGCACCGCCACATCGAAGGTGCCATCGGTCAGGTCGAAGCGCTGGTTGGCCAGGGTCAGCTCGACCTTGACCTGGGGGCAGCGCTGGCGGAACTCGTCCAGCGCTGGTGCCAGGCGTTCGGTGCCGAAGGTCAGGGGTGCGGTGATGCGCAACGTACCGGTGGGTTCGCCCTGGGCCTGCTCCGCCAGGCGCTCGGAATCCGCCACCAGCCCCAGCACCGCCAGGCAGCGCTGGTAGTAGTCACGGCCAAAATCGGTAAGCCGCTGGCGCCGTGTCGTGCGGTTGAGCAGACGCACCCCGAGGCGCTGCTCCAGGGCCCGCAGGTGATTGCCCACCATGGTGGTGGACATGCCGCACTCCCGGGCCGCGGCGGTCATGTTCCCCGCCTCCACCACCTTGACGTACACCGACATTGCCTGGAACAGATCCATTATCAATCCTGACTTCAAGATGATTAAAGAAATAGCGAGTTTATCTAGCCTGGGTGGCTAACGATACTGATAGCACACCCCCAAGATGGAGCTACCCGCCATGACCGCCGCCTGCCTGATGAGCACCTACCAACCCCTCGCGCTGAGCTTCTGCAAAGGCCTGGGCAGCCGTCTCTGGGACCAGGCCGGGCGAGAGTACCTGGACGCCATCGCCGGGGTCGCGGTGACCGGTATCGGCCACAGCCACCCACGGCTGGTCGGCGCCATCAGCGAACAGGCCGGCCTGCTGCTGCACAGCTCCAACCTCTACGACATCCACTGGCAGCAGCAACTGGCCGCCAAGCTGACCCGGTTGAGCGGCATGGACCGGGCGTTCTTCAACAATTCCGGGGCCGAGGCCAACGAGACCGCCCTCAAGCTGGCACGCCTGCACGCCTGGCACAAAGGCATCGAGCAGCCCCTGGTGGTGGTCATGGAAAACGCCTTTCATGGCCGGACCCTGGCCACCCTGGCCGCCAGCGACGGCCCGGCAGTGCGCCTGGGCTACGGCCAGTTGCCAGGCGGTTTTCTCAAGATGCGCTTCGGCGATCTGGCCGCCCTGGAATCGGCCGTCGCCGAGCATGCTCCACGCATCTGTGCCGTATTGATGGAGCCGATCCAGGGGGAAAGCGGCATCCAGCTGGCCCCACCCGGCTACCTCAAGGCCGTGCGCGAGCTGTGCACCCGGCGCAACTGGCTGTTGATGCTCGACGAGATCCAGAGCGGCATCGGCCGCACCGGGCGCTGGTTTGCCTGCCAGCACGAAGACGTGGTGCCGGATGTGATGACCCTGGCCAAGGGCCTGGGCAACGGCATTCCCATCGGCGCCTGCCTGGCCCGGGGCAAGGCTGCCCAGCTGTTTACTCCGGGCAGCCACGGCAGCACTTTCGGCGGCAACCCCCTGGCCTGCCGCGCGGCCTGCACCGTACTGGACGTCATCGAGGACCAGCAGTTGCTGGCCAACGCCGAACAGCGCGGTGCCCAACTGCTGCGGCGGCTGCGCGAGGAACTGGCGGCGCATCCGGCGGTGCGGGAGATTCGTGGGCTGGGGCTGATGGTGGGTATCGAACTGCGGCAGCCGGCCCGAGAGCTGGTGCAGGTCGCCGCCCGTGACCACGGGCTGCTGATCAATGTCACCCGGGGCACCACCATCCGCCTGCTGCCACCCTTGGTGATCGATGGGCAGGAAGTGGAGATGATCGTCGATGGGCTGCGTCAGACCCTGGAGGCGCTCTAGCCTGGGCGAGGCGGGGCAATGCAGTCGGCAGGCACCGGGGCGGTCAGCGCCTGCCCCGGCCTCCGCCCATGGGCTTCAGTCGTCCAGCGCCTTGGGCGCTGCGGCGGGCTTGGCCGCCTTGCCGGCCTTGGCATTGGCCGGCTTGGCCTCCGGCTCGGGGGCCGGAGCCGGCGCTGCGGCCTGTTTCTCCGCCGCCGGCAACTGGTCGACGGCACTGAAGACTTCCTTGAGCTCGATGGCCCCGGAGTGCTCCAGCTTCTTCTCGCCGTCCTTGCCCACCAGGATCACCTTGGTCTGCGCCCCGGCGCCCAGCTTGAGGCTGCGGATCAGGGCCATGGTGGATTGCGGGTCGATGTCCTTGCCATCGCGCTGGCCGATGGTGTTGATCACCGTGTACAGGACCATGTTGCGTTCGTTGAAGGCTTGACGGGTGGCCGGCTCTTCCAGGGACTTCTTCAGGCTCACCAGGGTCGGGTCCACGGTGCTGGGGGCAATCACGATCAGTGGCCGTGACTTGCCCAGGTCCTGGGTCAATGGGCCGTCGTTGTCGGCCGCCAGGACAGGGCCGGCAACAGCGAGCAGAGTAGCGAAGGTCAATGACCGAATGAACATGCGTCTCTCCTTATGTTTTCCACGCAGTAATGATTGCGCATTGCGGGAAAAGGTCCAGGCCGGGACTCAAAATCTGACATTTTTTTGCCCACGGCGCCGCGCTGGTCTTCGGCTTGCCACAGGCCGCGCACGACCGGGGCTCGCGCCCTTCCAGCGGTCGGCACAACCAGGTTCGCGGTAAGGTTTTGTTGCATATGCAGCCCGACAATTACGCCCCTGCAGCACTCGCGCCAACAGCCTTGCGCCCGCTCTTTAATATTCGAATCAATACAACAGCGGCCCTGGGTTGTTTATAAGAACCGCTGCACGACACATTCAACCCACACAACTCCAGCGCTCTTAACAACCATTGAAACGAACCACTCGCAGAACCTCCGGCAACAATCAACAAGAAGATTCCGAAAGTTTTAAACTTATGCCTAAAGTGTCATTTTTCAAACGTCAGAAAACAGGCGCGAATCTCCTACCCCGATAGAAAAATCTGTCTATATCAAGGCTTACAGAGGCCTCTCAGTTTATTGCCACAGCCCACGCCACGGGCCGCCGCGGCCTTTTAACTGCTGCCCTGCAACAACTCTAAGTTACATGCCCAGGCCTGCTTGAATTGCAGCAGACAATGATCTGGAGCAAATAACCGAAGCCATCACTACTTGTTCTTTTATTGCCGAGGGAACTATAGTGCGGCGCGGCACGGACAGCCCGATACGGCACAACTATAAAGCGGCAACTCGCCCTATTACCGAACACTATCCCTTACGGGTTTTTTCGAATGAGCGTCCGATACCGATGATCCCCCTCCTCATCTGCGATGACTCGAGCATGGCCCGCAAGCAGGTGCTGCGGACCTTGCCCAGCGAGTGGCGGGTGTCCGTGACCCAGGCCTGCAACGGGCGCGAAGGCCTGGAAGCCCTGCGCCGCGGGCTGGGCAAGGTGGCGCTGCTGGACCTGACCATGCCCGTGATGGACGGCTACCAGGTCTTGAGTGCGGTGCAGGAAGAAGGCATCGAGGCGCAGATCATTGTCATCTCTGGCGACATTCAAGAAGAAGCCGTGCGCCGCACCCGCGAGCTGGGCGCCCGGGCCTTCCTCAAGAAGCCCTTCGACCCGCAGCAACTGCGCGCCCTGCTCAACGAACTGCAACTGCTGGACAGCACGGACACCAAGCCACTGGCAGCCCCTTCGCCAGCACCGGTGGTGACCTTTCGCGACGCCTTCCGGGAAACCGTCAACGTTTCCATGGGCTACGCCGCGGCACTGATCGCCAAGGTCCTGGATGTCTTCGTGCACCTGCCGATTCCCCACGTCAATGTGCTGGAAGCCGGCGAGTTGCAGATGCTGCTGGCCGATGCCAACCGCGCCCGGCAACTGACCGCCATCTGCCAGAGCTACATCGGCAGCGGCATCGCCGGCGAAGCCTTGCTGATGTTCTACGACTCCGAAGTGGCCGACATCGCCCAGTTGATAGAGCAAGGCACCGACCCCTACCAGGAAATGGAAGTGCTGATCGACCTCTCCAGCGTGCTGATCGGCGCCTGCCTGAGCAGCATCGCCGACCAGCTGGACGTGTTCTTTTCCGTGGGCCATCCCCAGGTACTGGGGGAACACACCACCATCGACGAGCTGATCGTGCTCAACCAGCAGCGCTGGAAAAAGACCCAGGCGGTGGAGATCAGCTACAGCCTGGAAGAACAGAACATCCACTTCGACCTGTTGCTGTTGTTCACCGAAGGCTCCATGGCCTTGCTGGAACAGAAGCTCGCCTACCTGATGAGTTGAGCCATGCCCAAGAGAATGGATTTCAGTGAATTGCACTGGTTGCTGGCGGTGGTCCAGAGCATCGACGTGGGTATCGTCGTGCTCGACCTGGAGTGCCGGGTCCAGGTGTGGAACAGCTTCATGGAGAACCGCTCCGGAGTGCCCTCCAAGCAGGCCATCGACCAGTCGTTCTTCGAGCTGTTCCCCGAGGTCGAGCGCCCCTGGTTCACCCGCAAGGTGGGGCGCGTGGTGGCCCTCGGCACGCCGGCCTTCACCATCTGGAAGCAGCGGCCGTACCTGGTGCATTTCAACAACTACCAGCCGATCACCGGCCAGGGCGAGTTCATGTACCAGAACACCACCCTGCTGCCGCTGCGTTCTTCCAACAGCGAGATCCACCACGTCTGCCTGGTGATCTACGACCTGACCGACGTGGCAATCAACAGCCTGGCCTTGCAGAAGGCCAACCAGCAGTTGCAGCACCTGTCGCGCACCGACCACCTGACCCAGCTCTACAACCGCGGCCACTGGGAACAGCGCCTGCAGTTCGAATACAGCCGCCACGGCAGCAGCATCGCCCTGCTGATGCTGGACATCGATCACTTCAAGTCGATCAACGACCGCCATGGGCACCAGGCCGGCGATGCAGTGATCAAGCGCGTCTCCGAGCTGATCCACCAGCATGTGCGCGACAGCGACGTGGCCGGGCGCTATGGCGGCGAGGAGTTCGCCATTCTCCTGCCCCACACCGACCTTGCCGGGGCCCGCACCCTGGCCGAGCGCTTGCGCCAGTCGGTGGAAGAGCAGGAGGTGATCCACAACGGCCAGGCCATCGCCTTCACCATCAGCCTGGGCATCGCCTGCCTCGACCGTCCGGCCCGGGATCATCGCTGCCTGATCGAGTGGGCCGACCAGGCGCTGTACGCCTCCAAGCGCGCCGGGCGCAACCGGGTCAGTACCTACGCGCCTTGAACGGCAGCACTGGAAAAACCTGAAAAAAACTCGCTCCCGAGGGATAAACTGCGCGCTTTTCCGGTCCATCCCCCGGTCTGCTACGCCTTTCCCAGCGCCACAAGGAGTCCTGCGCGCATGTCCCAGTCGAATTCGAACCACTCCCCGCAAGAGCAATGGCAGCAAGCCGTGCTGACCTATGCCCGCGACATCAATCGCTATGTCGAGACCGGCAACCGCGACGGCTGGAAGGGCTTGAAGGAACCGCACTTGCCCGATACCGAGCACCTGCTGCCAGACTGGCAGGCGGCCCTGGAAGCGAGCAACCAGGAGCCCTACGACGCAGCCCGGCGCCAGGCATTCCGCCAGGAGTGGCCGCCGGCGCACTTCCCATTGTCGCCACGCCTGGAAAGCCAGGGACGGATGATTCCGACCCTGGCCCTGTTGCCGGACGGCAGCCTGCTGGCGCGCATCGGCGCACCTTACGAGGCTGGCGAGGTGGTGCATATCGACGACGCAAGGATCCAGACCCTGGAGCAGGTGGAAGGCTTCGGCATGTGCCCCCAGCGGCGCTATTTCGCTTGGGCCCGGGCTGACGGCATCCAGCTCACCGACGGCTGGAACGGGCCAGAGGTGGCAAGTTTTGCCTGGCCCGATCCCCACGCGAACCTGCCGGCGGGGGTGGCGCTTGAAGACACCGGGCGCTGCTGCCCCAGCAGCCTGATTCCCTTCCCCGACGGGCGCCGGGTACTGCTGGTGAGCTCCGACGGCATCTTCGTCCTGCAGGCCGAGGGCGCCACGCGCCTGCTGCCGAGCCTGGAAGACCTGCAGCAAGAGCTGGCCGATGGCGTCGCCCCCGAGGACCTGGGCATCGGCCTGAGCATGGAGCATGGCGCGGTGTCGCCCGATGGCCAGTGGATCGCCGTGGGCGAGCAAAGCAGCTCGCACCTGGTGTTCGATGCAAGGTTGCAACGGGTAGCGCAGATCGGCCCCGCCAGCGAGTACCCGCATTTCGCCCATTTCAACCAGCGCGGCGATCGCCTGCTGCTCAATGCCTGCCACTTCTATGGCGGTGCCAGCGTGGGAGTGGCGGTGGCCGACCTGCCAGGGCTGTCCACCGATTTCTACAGTGACGATGCGCGCACCCCGGTGCTGCAGGAAGGTGCCCGGGTGTATGCCGCGGCGTCACGGGGCGACGAATTCATCATCGGCGACGCCTACGGCTACCTGCGGGCCTTCAGCGAAAACGGCGAGGAACGCTGGCAGCACTATATCGGCTCGACCCTCACCGCCATGGACATCAGCCCCGATGGCAAGACCCTGGTGGCCGCCACCTATGCCGGGATCATCGTCAAGCTTGACCTGGACGCCGGGCGCCCGGACTGGCAGATCGGCACCGGCGAGCACCTCGAAGTGCAGCGCTGGCTGTTCTGGAAGGACTTCGCCAAGCCGCTGCTGTGGTGACCGGGGGTTAAACCGGCGGGCGCGAGAAACTCACTTGCAGTTGCAGGTGATCCGGATCGTCGATCGCCCGCAGGTACTCCTCCACGCTGACCTCGCCGGCACTGGACCGGGCCCCCGGGGCCGGCACATGGCCGGCGAGCAGCTTGTGCACCACCGCCACCGCCGCGCAGCTGGGAATCTCCGGCCCGTGGTCATGGGTTGCGGTGAGCTGCACGCTCATCGACAGTGGCTGGCCGTCCTGGCCCAGGCCGTGCACGTCGATGTACAGGGCACTGAGCCCATCTCCGAAACCTTCGAACCAGGTGCCGCAGCGATGCAGGCGCGCCGCCCAGGGCGCCGGGTCGCGCACCAGGCCGAGCTTCACCGCCTGGGCCAGCAGCGCATTGGCCAACCCGGCGATCTTCAGCCCGGCGCCGGCCTGGAAGCTCAGGGTGTGGGCACCGTAGCGCTCGGCGAACAGATCCAGGTCCGGCACATCGACATTGGCCACCAGCCGCGTGCCCAGCCTGGGCAGCTTGCGCAGGGTCAGGCCCTGCCAGCCGATCACCGGATGCGGCCGGCCGTCCTTGAGTTGCAGGATGGGTTTGCCGGCATAGGCCAGCACGCCCTGGATGGTGGACAGGCCGGGCATCTTCGCCGAGGAGGAAATGCCGTGCTCGATGCGCTCGATGCGGGAAAAACGCTCACGGTGCTCATCGATCATCGCCGCCGACAGGGTCGGCACCGAGCTGCAGCCGCTGAGCAGCGTCACCCCGGCGGCCCGGGCGGCCTCATCCAGAGTGCCAATGCCGCGCACGAACTGGCGACAGTCGGCCAGGTCGCAGTAGTTGACCCCGGCCTCGATGCAGCCCCGGGCCACCGCGTAGGACTGGCCCTGGAACGGCCCGCCGGTATGGATCACCCAGTGCACCTTAAGGGCCTTGAGCGCCGGCACCCATTGCGGCCCCATGGCATCGCCGCACCAGCCTTCGCAGGGCTGCCCGCCTTCAGCCTGCAAGGCCTGAACCTTGGCCGCGAGCTTGTGCGGGTCGCGCCCCGAAATCAGCAGATGCACCCCAGGGGTATGGATCAGATAGCGGCAGACGATGCTGCCGAAATTGCCATAACCACCCACCACCAACACCCTGAGCGCCATTGCCTGCATCCTTGAACTAAGCCGTTGCGCAGCGTGAACGCTGCCATTCGAGGCGCGGCAGCTTGGTGGATTTGCCAGCGCTCGACAAGCCCCCGCCCACCTTCGACATGCCCCCGAAACGCCCCTGGCAAGTGCTTGTAATATTCAGTTAGAAAAAAAATGCCAATGCCGGTCCGGCATAATGCTATGCAAAATCCTCATCATCTACGGCCCTGGAGCGTGATAGCCTCGTCCTGCTATGTCGGCCTCGCATAATAAACCCGTCGGTTCGCGCAACCGAACGGGATAAAGACGCCTTGCTACCCACCTTGTTTCATCTTCATCTGCCCAACTAACGTTTCGCTGTGAGCCGCTCTTTCCCCGGCTCGCCAAGGGAACTGATTGCAAAATTTGACTCGACCTCAAGGTCGATCTCTCGATCCTATCTCGGAGCTGTTATGTCCAGGCTTTCCCATCAAGATTTGCGCCGCGGTTTCCGTGAACTGATCGCTTCCAACTCCTGCTACCACACCGCTTCCGTATTCGACCCGATGTCTGCCCGTATCGCCGCCGACCTGGGTTTCGAAGTGGGCATCCTCGGCGGCTCCGTGGCTTCGCTGCAAGTGCTGGCGGCCCCCGACTTCGCCCTGATCACCCTCAGTGAATTCGCCGAACAGGCCACCCGCATCGGCCGCGTGGCGCAGTTGCCGGTCATCGCCGACGCCGACCACGGCTATGGCAACGCGCTGAACGTGATGCGCACCGTGGTCGAACTGGAACGCGCCGGCATTGCCGCGCTGACCATCGAAGACACCCTGCTGCCGGCCCAGTTCGGGCGCAAATCCACCGATCTCATCTCGGTGGCCGAAGGCGTCGGCAAGATCCGCGCCGCCCTGGAAGCCCGGGTTGATCCGGAACTGGCGATCATCGCCCGGACCAACGCCGGCATCCTTCCGGTGCAGGAAATCATCAGCCGTACCCAGCAGTACGAGCGTGCCGGCGCCGACGCCATCTGCATGGTGGGCATCCGTGATTTCGAACAGCTGGAACAGATCTCCGAGCACCTGAGCGTGCCGCTGATGCTGGTGACCTACGGCAACCCGGCGCTACGGGACGATGCGCGCCTGGCCGAGCTGGGCGTGAAGATCGCCGTGGACGGTCATGCCGCCTACTTCGCCGCGATCAAGGCCACCTACGACTGCCTGCGCGAGCAGCGGCAGATCTTCACCCAGGCGTCGGACCTGAGCGCCACCGAGCTGGCCCACACCTACACCCAGCCCGAGGAGTACATCGTCTGGGCCAAGGAGTTCATGAGCGTCAAGGAGTAACACCGGCGATTGGCCGGGGTGAGGCGCCACGCCTCAACCCTGGGCCGATTTCAGCGCGCCTTCCACGCAGTCGAGGATCTGCCCGATGGTCCAGGGCTTGCGGATGAAGGACACCGGATAACGCACCCCGGAACTCTCGGGGGTCTCGAAACCCGACATGACCACGATCGGCAACTGCGGCCAGCGCTCGCCGCACAAATTGCTCAGGCTCGCGCCATTGAGGGTGCCGGGCATGGTGATATCGGTCAGCAGCAGGGCCACGTCCGCGGCCTGTTCCTGCAGGAATTCCCAGGCCCGATCCGCGCTGTCCATCGCATGGGTGGCAAACCCTTCGTCCTGCAGGATCTCGCAGAGAAACTCCAGCACCGTCGGCTCATCCTCCACCACCAGGATCAAACGGGATTGAGCGCCGGGATTGACTGGCGTGGCTGGGTTCATGAGGGTGACACTCCCTGACGGATTGAGGCGGCTACACACAGGACCGCTGACAAGAGTTATGAGCGGCGCCTTGACGATAAATTCATTTACGCTGCAAGGCCGGCGCGTTTTTAGTACCGGTCCGATCCGCACGCGGAAGCGGGCGCCCCGTTCTTTCACCCACGGCAGGAACATCTTCAACCATGCAGTTCGATCCCAAGCGCCTGGCCCTGGCCCGGCATGTGGTGGTATTCAGCGGTGCCGGGGTCTCGGCGGAAAGCGGCATCCCGACCTTTCGTGACGCCCTGACCGGCCTGTGGGAACACTTCGATCCGGCGCGCCTGGCCACCGTGCAAGCCTTTCGCGAAGACCCGGCGCTGGTCTGGGGCTGGTATGAATGGCGACGCCAGAAAGTGCTCCAGGCCCAGCCCAATCCAGCCCATCTGGCCCTGGCCGAACTGGCCCGGCGGGTGCCGCGCCTGACCCTGATCACCCAGAACGTCGACGACCTGCACGAACGCGCCGGCAGCCCCTCGGTGCTGCACTTGCACGGCAGCCTGCACACCCCCAAGTGCTTTGCCTGCAACCGCCCGTTCAAGGGCCAACTGCCCTTGCCGGACTTGCCGGAACAGGGCGCCAGCCTGGAGCCGCCGCGCTGCACCGGTTGCAACGGCAAGATCCGCCCCGGGGTGGTGTGGTTCGGCGAACCCCTGCCCCAGGCAACCCTCAAGGCCGCCTTCAACGCCGCCGAAGAATGCGACCTGCTGCTGTCGGTGGGCACCTCCGGGCTGGTCCAGCCGGCGGCGCGAATTCCCCAACTGGCGCTGCAGCACGGCGCCTGCGTGGTGCATATCAATCCCCAGCCCCAGGCTTGCACCGGCGCCGAGGAATACAGCCTGGAGGGCAAGGCCGGGCAGTTGCTGCCGGAACTATTGCGCCAGGCCTTTGCCTGATTCCCTGGCGGCTCAAGCCGGGCCGCCGCTTCTGTTCAAGGACGCTTTCACATGCCGCAATCCCCCGACCCTTCATGGCTCGAAGCCGCCTGGGCGCAACGTGAAGAACAGATCTACCCGACGCTGTTCGGCGCACTGGGCCCGGGCATCTATCCCCTGGACATGGCGCTGTTCAGCCAGGTCTTTGGCCAGCACGACGTCGATCCGCGCTGGCTCACCCACGGGGTCTTCGAATCACCGCCCAATGCCAGGCGCAGCAGTTGGCTATACGTCACTTCGGGCCTGTCCAATGCCTGGGAAGATGCCCGGCCCGATGCCGATGGCGAATCCGGCATGGGCCACGAACTGCTGCTGGAAACCCGCGAACAGTCACCCTGGGCCCTGCGCCTGTTACGCAATTTCTGCGCCTACCAATTGCTGCTGGCCGCCGGCCGTTTTGGCGAGCAGCCGCCGTTGGGCGAATGGGACCGCATGCGTACCGGCGAGCCGATCAATGGCGGCGACAGCCTGTTGCAGGCACTGCTGTTCATCCCCGCGCCGGGTTTTGCCGGCCCCCGGCAATTGCTGAGCGGGCGCTTCGGATTTCTGCAGATCATCGGCCTGACCCTGGCCGAACACGCCTGGGGCCAGGCCGAGGGCTACCCGGCCCTGATGGAGCGCCTGGCCCTGGCCGGGGCAGCGCCGGTGCTGGACCCGACCCGAGCCAGCCTGTGCTGAAGGCCGGTGAAAAATCCGCCACGACCAGGGCGGATCGTCATTTTTCCCGCCACGGCGGGCCCGCATGAGGTAGATTCAAGCAGCGAACAATCTCGCGACGACGTTTGCTTTCTTGCCCTGCCGCTGGAAACCAAGCCCCGTACCGGTGGCTCTGTTCACTGCCCCGCTATTTTTTCGCCACTGGCCGCGCATGGTGCGGTGGCGACGCTTTCAGGAAATGGATGAATGCCGCAAAGACAAGTGATCAATGCTTCGGTGAGCCCGAAAGGCAGCCTGGAGACCCTCTCGCAACGTGAAGTGCAACAGCTCAGCGCCGCCGGTTCCGGCAGCATCTATACCCTGTTCCGCCAGTGCGCCCTGGCCATCCTCAATACTGGCGCCCACGTCGACAACGCCAAGACCATCCTCGACGCCTACCACGATTTCGAAGTGCGCATTCACCAACAGGATCGCGGCGTACGCCTGGAACTGCTGAACGCGCCGGCCGATGCCTTCGTTGATGGCGAGATGATCGCCAGCACCCGGGAAATGCTCTTCAGCGCCCTGCGCGACATCGTCTACACCGAGAACGAACTGGACAGCCAGCGCATTGACCTGGACAGCTCCCAGGGCATCACCGACTACGTCTTCCACCTGCTGCGCAACGCCCGCACCCTGCGCCCCGGCGTGGAGCCCAAGATGGTGGTGTGCTGGGGTGGCCACTCGATCAATACCGAGGAATACAAATACACCAAGAAGGTCGGCCACGAGCTGGGCCTGCGCAAGCTGGACATCTGCACCGGCTGCGGCCCGGGCGTGATGAAGGGCCCGATGAAGGGCGCCACCATCGCCCACGCCAAACAGCGCATGAGCGGCGGCCGCTACCTGGGCCTGACCGAGCCGGGGATCATCGCCGCCGAGGCGCCGAACCCCATCGTCAACGAGCTGGTGATCCTGCCGGACATCGAGAAGCGCCTGGAAGCCTTCGTGCGCGTCGGCCACGGCATCATCATCTTCCCCGGCGGCGCCGGCACCGCGGAGGAGTTCCTCTACCTGCTGGGCATCCTGATGCACCCGGACAACCGCGACCTGCCCTTCCCGGTGATCCTCACCGGCCCCAAGAGCGCGGCGCCCTACCTGGAGCAGCTCAACGCCTTCGTCCTGGCAACCCTGGGCGAAGCGGCGCGCCAGCACTACCAGATCATCATCGACAACCCGCCGGAAGTGGCGCGGCAGATGACCGAGGGGCTCAAGACCGTCAAGCAGTTCCGCCGCGAACGCAACGACGCCTTCCACTTCAACTGGCTGCTGAAGATCGACGAGAGCCTGCAACGTCCCTTCGATCCGACCCACGAGAACATGGCCAACCTGCAACTGAGCCATGCCCTGGCGCCCCACGAACTGGCGGCCAACCTGCGTCGTGCGTTCTCCGGCATCGTCGCCGGCAACGTCAAGGACCAGGGCATTCGCCTGATCGAGCAGAAAGGCCCGTACAGCATCCACGGCGACCCGGCGATCATGCAGCCCCTGGACCAGCTGCTCAAAGCCTTCGTCGAGCAGCACCGCATGAAGCTGCCCGGCGGCGCCGCCTACGTACCGTGCTACCGCGTGGTCAACTGAGCCCTGCCCTGCCGCCTTGAACAACGCCGCGTTCCCTGCCTGGGAACGCGGCGTTTTTTTTGCCCGGCATCCACCCGCAGCGCAAGCGCCTCTGTGCAGCGGCCTTGCGTCCTTGAGCAGCACAAAGAGGCCTGCTGGCCACTCTGACTTTCCCACCTGAGCGACATCGCCTTCCTGCCCTTCCGCCAGCCCCTCCAGAAGGTGCCCCCGTAGCTAAAAGCGCCTTCTGCTCCCCTGCGCCAATGAGCCTGCCTGGTCCTCCTCGCGGTTTGACAGCTTCCCAGGCAGTGTGGAATAGTTTTTCAACTTAATGGAACTCAATTCCATTTTTTATCATAGTTCAAAAAAGGCCCTGTCATTGTGAGCGACGTTCCCGCTGCAACCCTCCCGCCCCTGGATTGTGATTTGTTGGTGATCGGCTCCGGCGCCGCCGGCCTGGCCTGTGCGGTGACCGCCGCGTGGCATGGCTTGAAGGTGATAGTTGTGGAAAAGGATTCCACTTTTGGCGGTGCCAGCGCCTGGTCCGGCGGCTGGATGTGGGTGCCGGGCAATCCCCTGGCACGCCGCGCCGGCATCCATGAAAACCCGCAGCAACCGCGCACCTACCTCAAGCATGAGCTGGGGGAGCGCTACGATGCCGCACGCATCGACGCCTTTCTGGATAACGGGCCGCAGATGGTGGCCTTCTTCGAACAACACACGGCCCTGCAATTCGTCGACGGCAATGGCATCCCGGATATCCACGGCCAGGTGCCCGGGGCCGGGATCGAGGGCCATCAGGTGATCGCCGCGCCGTATGACGCCCGGGCCATCGGCCCACTGCTCAAACGGCTGCGCAAGACCCTGCGGGAAACCTCGTTCCTGGGCATGCCGATCATGGCCGGGGCCGACCTGGGGGCCTTTCTCAGCATGACCCGTTCCTTCAGGTCGCTGCTGCATGTGGCCGGGCGCTTTGCCCGCCACCTGCGGGACCTGGCGCTACACGGCCGGGCCATGCACCTGGTCAACGGCGTGGCGCTGATCGGCCGGCTGGGCAAGTCCGCCGAGGACCTGGGGGTCAACCTGCTGGAGTCCACCCCGGCCCGCTCGCTGCTGCGCAATAGCCAGGGCGTGCAGGGCGCCCTGGTGGACACGCCTGAGGGGCCGCGGGAAATCCGCACCCGGCGTGGAGTGCTGCTGGCCGCCGGCGGCTTCGCCAATGACCTGCCCCGCCGCCAGGCGTTGTTTCCCCGCGCCCCGGGGCCGGACGAGCACCTGGCCCTGCCGCCGCGCAGTTGCTGCGGCGACGGCATCCGCCTCGGCGAACAGGCCGGTGCCGTGCTGGCCACGGACCTTGCCAGCCCGGTAGCCTGGGCCCCCGTCTCTCGGGTGCGGCATGCCGACGGCAGCATCGGCCACTTTCCCCACATCATCGACCGGGCCAAACCCGGGCTGATCGGCGTGCTGGCCAACGGCAAGCGTTTCGTCAACGAGGCGGACGGCTACTACGACTACACCGCGGCCATGCTGGAGGCGGTTCCCGCGGGCGAGGAAGTGGCGTCCTGGCTGATCTGCGACCACCGCTTCCAGCGCCGTTACGGCCTGGGTTATGCCCGGCCCTTCCCCCTGCCGGTGGGGCCGCTGGTGCGCAGCGGCTACCTGGTACGGGCCGACTCCATCCAGGCCCTGGCCAGCCAGTGCGGCATCGACCCCCAGGGCCTTGCGGCCACGGTGCAGGCATTCAACCAGCATGCCCGCAACGGCCAGGACCCCGAGTTCGGCCGCGGCTCGACGCCCTACAATCGCAAGCAGGGCGACGCCCTGTATCCCGGGCCCAACCCCTGCGTGGCGCCCATCGAACAGGGGCCTTTCTACGCGGTGAAAGTGCTGCCCGGCAGCTTCGGCACCTTTGCCGGGCTCAAGACCAACGCCCAGGCCCAGGTGCTGGATTCGCACGGCACGGCGATCCCCGGGCTGTATGCCGCAGGCACCGACATGGCCAGCGTGATGGGCGGCTTTTATCCCTCCGGCGGTATCAACCTGGGGCCGGCCATGACCTTCGGCTACATCGCCGGGCGCCATGCGGCCGGGGTCAGTGACTACGAAGTGCCGCTGGATCCTGGTGCCGAGGCCACCCGGGGCTGAGCCGCCAGGACGGGCTCAGGGGCCCCGGCCATCGCCGGCGTCCTCATTGACCAGCGGCGCCTGCAGCTGGCGTTCGAGCTGCTGGCCGAGGTAATACACCCCGGCCATGACCCCATGCTCGGGGTCATGCAACTGCCTGGCCCAGGCCTGATCGAAGGCTGCGCCCAGGTCCCGTCGGGTCTGGGCCTGCAGGTCTTCCCGGTCATGGTCCTGGACCAGCGCCCGGACCCCGGCCACTCCCACCGAAATCAGCGCGCCGGCCACCCGCCCCACCGCCGCCGCCACCGCACCGGCCACACTGCGGCTGGCGAACTGGGCCTGGAGCTTGTCACTGGTCACCTGCGCCACCTGGGACACCCCCGGGGCCGGCGCTCCCTGTTCGCCGGTCGGGGTGCCATGGATCTGCTGCAGCAAGGGCCCATAGGCGGGCAAGCGGGCAATGGGCTCGGCCCGTATCAACTGGTTCAAGGAGGCGCGCTGCTCGGGGGCCGGCCCCAGGTCGATGGCCAGCACCTGGTCCAGATGGAGTTCCAGTTGCGGTGCCGGCAGTGGGTAACGGCTGCGGATCTGCGCCAGTTGCTGGCGCAGCAACTGCACATAGAACTCCATGGCCTCGCCGGTGATCGCATCGGCATCGACTTCCAGCGCCACCGGTGCCAGCACCCGTTCCTGGTACTGTTCCTGCAAGTAGGCCGCCAGGCGCCGGGAAGCTTGCCCGGCGTCGCCTTTATCGTTCAGGGAATACCAGCCGACCTTGAGCGACAGCCATTCCTGGGTCCAGTAGCCGCTGAACCAGGGAATGAAGTTTTCCTCGGTCTGCTGGTAGACCCGGGCCCGCCAGTGCTCCATGGAGCCCTGGGCATAGACCTCGGCCTGTTCAGTGGCGCTGCGGGAGGCTTCCAGCAGTTCATGGTTGACCTGGCGCCAGGTGGCCGGGCTGACCGGCATCGCGGCCACCGGCTCGGGAACCCGATGGGCGCAGCCGGCGAGCACCAGCATCAGCACCAGGACCCCGTGGCGGCAGCAGAGCATCGTTGGCCGCAAGGCATGTACCTCCCGCAAAGGCCGCGCCAGGCTCGACAGGTCGCCCTGGCGCTCCAGCAGTATAGGTAGCGCAAAGGCGGGCCCGATCGATTGCGAGCCGGGCTTTTTTCCTGCACCACGAAGAAACACTGCCACCGCCCACCGGCCCTCGGTATATTGCGCCCCGGCGCCTGCGCCACGGATTTGCCCCCTACAAGGAACCCCCATGCTCTACCGTATTGCCGCCGACAGCCTGGTGCTGTTTCACCTGTCCTTTATCGTCTTCGTGCTGCTGGGCGGCCTGCTGGTGCTGCGCCACCCGCGGCTGATGCTGCTGCACCTGCCCGCCGCGGCCTGGGGCGTGGCAGTGGAAGTGCTGCACCTGGAGTGCCCGCTGACCCGCTGGGAAAACCTGCTGCGCCACGCCGCCGGCCAGGACGGCTACGGCGCCGGCTTCATCGAGCATTACCTGATCCCGCTGATCTACCCCGCCGGGCTGACCCCGGGCATTCAGCTGTGGCTGGGCAGCCTGGTGCTGCTGATCAACCTCTGGGTCTACGGCTACCTGGCCCGACGCTGGCTGCGCAAGCGCCGCGCCTGAGCCTGCCGCCAGCCGGAACGGCGCACCGTTCCGGCCTTGCCTCCTCTGTTCGCCCCTCTATGAAACAGCCGAGACAGCAGCGCCGACGCCTGAGGCAGGTGTTTCGCTATATACTTTTGTATATTGCGATTTCACACCCCCCGAGATTTGCCCATGCACTGCCCCTCATCCACCCCGTTTTGCCTGCCCTCGCAGGCGCTTGAGGCCGACTCGGCAGCGCCCCGGGTGCCAGCGCCAGCCCGCCAGGAACGCCGCTCGCGCCTGCGGCATCGGCAACTGATCCTCGATGCCGCCCGCAACGAGTTCGCCGCCAAGGGCTTCAGTGCCTGCCAGACCCTGGATATCGCGCTGCGCGCCGGGGTGCCCAAGGCCAACCTGTACTACTACTTCCACACCAAGGAAAACCTCTACGCCGAAGTCCTGCAGCCCCTGCTGGAACCCTTGCACCAGGCGTCGCGGCTGCTGCACCCGGAGGCCGATCCGGCGCAGGCGTTGCAGGCCTACATCGAGGCGCGGATGCAGATCGTCGAGGATTTCCCCCTGCGTTCGAAGATTCTCTGCAGCGAGTTGCTGCACGGCGCGCAGCAGTTGCCAGAGGCCTGGCGTGAAAGCCTGGAGGCGCAGAACCGCAGTGAAATCGCTTGCCTGCGCAATTGGGCCGAACGTGGCCTGATCCGCGCCATTGCCCCGGAGCACCTGCTGCTGTTCATAGGAGCGGCGACCCAGACCTACCCCACCCTGGGCTGGCAGATCGCCCTGATGAGCGGCGTAGCCCAGCCCTCCAGCAGGGACTTCCAGAGCGTCGCGGCCACCCTGACCCGCATGGTGCTGGCCGGGGCACTGCCGGCGCTGGCGAGCGCCCAGGGGCTGCCGGCCCGGGCCCTGGCGATCTAACCCGGTTCGAGTTCGCCCACGCGTTCGCAAGCCAGGGTCAGGGCCTGCCAGGTCGGCTCGTCAGCGGGAATCAGGTGTTCGATGCGCAGCGACGCCACGGTAATGTCCTGGGGCATGCCGAAGGTGGTGAAGGTGGACAGAAAACGCAGCTCGCCCCCGGGCCCGCGCACCCGGGTCAGCAGCAACGGCTCGGCCGGGCTCGGGGTCGCCGGCGACTCTCCGGGGAACGGCAGGCCGGCCAGTAGCGCCGCCAAGCCGGGGTCGCCCATGGCCTCTCGGGAGGCCCGCTGCCAGGCCACCTGGCGCACCTCCTCGGCATTGATCAGGCAGTCACCGAAACCACCGGGCTCCAGCAGGGCCGTCAACAGGTTGAAGCCCTGTTCCATGGCGTGTTGCGACAACCCCAGCAGTTGGAACAGCGCCGCGGTAGCCTGATTGGCCGCCAGCACTTGCCAGCCACTGTCGATGACGATCGCTGGCGCCGGGTTGTTGGCCTTGAGCAGGTGCATCAGCGCTGCGCGCACCGGCGCCAGGCCGGGGTCGGCCAGGGGCAAGGCGGCGTAGCGCGGCGCATAGCCCGCGGCGAGGAACACCCGATTGCGCTGGGGCAAGGGGGTGTCCAGGGTGGTCAGCAGCGCATCCAGCAAGGCCGGGCTGGGCTGGGCGCGGCCGGTCTCGACGCAGCTCAGGTGGCGCTGGGAAATCCCCGCCTGCAACGCCAGGTCCAACTGGCTCAAGCGCGCCTGGCGCCGTAGCTGGCGCAACTGTGCGCCCACCGGCAAGGGCCCGGCGCGGGGAGCTTCAAGGGTGCAGGGCATGGCGGCGCGACCGCTGTCGGGCACAGGCATCCCGGCTCAGCCCACACGCTTGCAGAAGATCAGCTCGGGGTCCTGCTCGTCGAGGTTCTCGATCACCCCACTGGGCTGGAAACCGGCCTTGGCAATCAGGCCCCGGGCCGCCAGGTTCGACTGGTTGGTGGAGATGAACAGCCGGGGCGTGCGACAGGCCCGCTCGGCGGCGCCGAGCAAGCGCCGGGCCACGCCCTGGCGTTGCTGCCCCGGAGCCACCACCACCAGAGACACGAAGCCATGGTCGAAGAAGTCATGGTTCAGCAGCAGGTAGCCGGCGACCCGGCCGGCCGCCACCTCCACCCAACCCTGGCCACGGCCCACCGCCACGCGTACGGCATCGCCCCGGCTGGCGTGGGCCCGGGCATAGGTGTCGCACTCGAGCATGGCCGGCACATCATCGGGCCCGGCCACGCGGATCACCCGGCCTGCGCCGGGAGCCTGCTGGTTGGAAGTCATCGCTGTTCAATCCTTGAAAGTGAAAGTCGCACCGCCCCAGCTGACAGCCTGAAGCGCCCCGCTGTCTATGACCTGGGGGGTCATTGAGTGACAACAGGCTTGCCACTTAGCCTGTTCATTCCCGCTTGTTCAAGGATTTTCACCGTGAAAAACACACTCTGGCGACTCTGCATCGGGCTGTTCGCCGGCCATGAGCTGGATGCCGTGGCGCAGCGTGAATGGCGCCTGCTGTATGGCCTGCGCGACCTCGACCCCATGCTCGGGCAGCACCTGTTCATTGCCCTGCACGTCCCCCTGTGTGCCGGGCTGGTCCAGCTGTGCGGCCATCGGCGCCGTCGCGTGCGCGAGCTTGCCCGCCTGTGGCTGGCGGCGCTCGCCCTGGTGCATGCCGGGTTGCATCAACGCCTGCGCGACGACCCGCTGTACCTGTTCGACTCCCTGCTGTCGCAAAGCCTGATCTTTGGCTGTGGCGCAGCCGGCCTGCTGTATCTGCTGCTGGGCCTGGCCACCCGCAACCGCCGCGCCGTACACCCAGCCCATCCCTGATCGAGGACTGCGCCATGCGCCACCCTTACCCCGCCCTGCTGGCTCTACTGGGCTTCAGTGCCTACACCCTGTACTGCCTGTTCCAGGCCGAACAGTCGCTGCTGCAATTCGGCCTGCAACTGCTGTCGCGCCCGGACACCGCACAAGTGGTGATCGACCTGTACCTGATGGCGCTGCTGGCGGCTGCGTGGATGCTGGGAGACGCCCGCGCCCGTGGGCGCTCCTGGCGTTCGGTGCTGCCCTATCTGCTGCTGACGGCGGTCTTCGTCTCCATCGGGCCCTTGCTGTACCTGGTGGTTCGCGACCTGCGCCCGCCCCGGCAGCCACTGGCCGGCGGCGCTTGAGCGCGGGCCTCAGATCAGGCGCTGGATCTCCTTGTGGCGCCACACCAGCTTGAAGTAGCAGACCTGCAGCACCAGCATGGTCAGGTAGGCCACCGGGAACGCCATCCACACCCCTTGCAGGCCGAAATGCGCGTCCAGCACATAGGCCGCCGGCACCTGCACCCCGAGGATGCAGAAGATCGAGATCGCCACCGGCACCAGCACCGTGCCGCTGGCGCGCATGATGCCGCCGACCACCGCCTGGAAACCGAACACCAGGATGCTCCAGAGCATGATGTGCAGCAGGTGCTGGGCCTGCACCAGGGCTGCCGGGTCGATGATGAACAGGCCCAGCAGCCAGTGGGAAACCAGGTAGCCGAGCAGCACCAGGGCGCCGGTGAGGCACAGGTTGATCGCAAGCCCGGTACGCAGGATCGGGGTGATGCGCTCCAGGCGCCCGGCGCCGATGGCCTGGGCGCCGAGGATCGAGGCGGTGATAGCGATCGACAGCGCCGGGAACTGCACGTAGTTGACGATCTGGGTCACCGCGCCATAGGCCGCCGTGGCCTGGGAACCGTGGCGGTTGACCAGGGCCAGGATCACCAGTTCGGAAAGCGAGATGACCACCATCTGCACCCCGGTGGGCAGGCCGATGCGCAGCACCTTGCCGAGTATCGCCCGGTTCAGCCGCAGCGCCGCGAACAGCGCCCGGTCCGGGGCCAGGGGGTGGTCGCGGCCACTCAGGCGCCAGACCAGAAACCCCATGGCCAGGATATTTCCCGCCAGCCCGGCGAAGGCCGCACTCTGGATACCCATGGGCGGCAGGCCCAGCCAGCCACGGATCAACGCCGGGGTCAGCAGCAGCCCCGCCAGGGTCGAGACCATCAAGGCCAGCAGGGGCGACAGGGTATCGCTGACACCCCGCAGCAACTGGGTGTAGAGCACGAACACCAGCAGCAGCGGCATGATCAGCATCATCACCCGGGCATAGCCCACTGCGTCGTCCAGTACATCCGCCGGTGTGCCCAGGCCCTGCAGGGCCGGGCGGGCGAACAGCATGCCCAGCACCGCCCCCAGCAGGCCGATCAAGGCCCCCAGCATCAGGGTACTGCCGGCCACCGACTTCACCGCATCCAGCTCCCGTGCACCCCAGGCCTGGCCGATCAGCACCGAGGCGCCGGCCCCCAGGCCGATCACCAGGGCAATGAAGAAGAACACGATGGGGAACATCCCCGACACCGCCGCCAACGCCTGGGTGCCCAGCAACTGGCCAATGTAGATACCGTTGAGGGTGCCGGAAAACGACTGCAGGAAATTCGACAGCACCATGGGCAGCAGGAAGACCAGGTACACCTGCCAGAGGGGGCGCTGAGGGGAAATGGACATGAAACAGGCAACCTCGGATCAAGAGGACGAAGGGCCGCGAAGAAGCCCCGTGGCACGGGGCTCGCGTCGGACCTGAAACATGTAGCAACCCAGGCCGCGCACGGCGTTCCGACAGCGCGGCCCGGGGTTTATATCAGTGGTTGACGTCGACCACCACCCGCCCGCGAACCTTGCCTTCAAGCAACTCGTGGGCGACGGTCAGGGCCTCTTCCAGGCCCACTTCGCGGGTGATCCGCTGCAGGTGCTGCTGGTCCACCTCGGCGGCCAGGCGTTCCCAGGCATGCACCCGCTCGTGATAGGGACGGGTCACGCTATTGATCCCCAAGAGGCTCACCCCACGCAGGATGAAGGGCGCCACCGAGGCCGGGAAATCCATGCCCTGGGCCAACCCGCAGGCGGCCACCAGGCCATCGGCGGCGGTGCCGGCACAGACGTTGGCCAGCGTGTGGCTGCCCACCGAGTCGATGGCCGCCGCCCAGCGTTCCTTGGCCAGCGGACGCCCCGGCTGGGACAGCTCGGCGCGCTCGATGATGCGGCTGGCGCCCAGCGCCTTGAGGTAGTCGGCCTCCTCCGGACGCCCGGTGGCGGCGATCACCGAGTAGCCCAGGCGCGACAGCAGGCTGATCGCAAAACTGCCGACCCCGCCGCTGGCACCGGTGACCAGCACCTCGCCGTGTTCGGGGGTCAGGCCGCTGCGCTCCAGGGCGATCAGGCAGAGCATGGCGGTGTAGCCGGCGGTGCCGATGGCCATGGCCTGGCGCGCGCTGAAGGCTTCAGGCAGGTGGATCAGCCAGTCGCCCTGCAACCGGGCCTTCTGCGCCAGCCCGCCCCAGTGGCTCTCGCCCACGCCCCAGCCATTGAGCAGCACCTGTTCACCCGGGCGAAAGCGCGGATGGCTGCTGGCTTCGACGGTGCCTGCCAAGTCGATACCGGGGACCATGGGAAACTGCCGCACCACCGGGCTCTTGCCGGTGATTGCCAGGCCGTCCTTGTAGTTCAGGGTGCTGTAGGCCACCCGGACCGTGACATCGCCCTCAGGCAGTTGCGCCTCCTCCAGCTCGCGCAGATGGGCGCGATAACCTGCAGTGTCTTTGTCGATCACAATGGCCTTGAACATCATGGACTCCTGTTGGCAAGGGAGGCTGCAGCGCTGGCTGCAACGGCGTAGAGCGCGAACGCGCCATCCTACGCAAGCCTCCGCAAGGCGTCCATGAGCCTCCCCTCCCCACCCGCGACGCTCGAAACAGCCCACTGCCCACGCCGGCGTCGCGTATCGCAGTACAGCCCAGCGCGCCCGGCCTGCCGGAACCGGTGCGTGGAGTAGCCCGGGCGTGGCAGAACCTGGCCCCAGAGCGCTACCATGCGGCGGCATCTGCCCCCTGACCGAACGGATTTCCGACCTTGTCCCATCTCCTGGAAAAAGCCGCCGCGCGCGGCGACCTTGCTGCTCTCGAGCGCCTGCTGGATGCGGGTGCGGACCTTGAATGGCAGCACAAGGGCACCGGCCGCACGGCCTTGCTGGCCGCCACTATCGCCGGGCACCGGCCGGCCGTGGCGCTGCTGCTGGCGCGCGGCGCGAATGTCCAGCAGCCGTGCAAGGCCCTGGGCTACAGCCCCCTGGCCTGGGCCGCCAGCCACGGCGACACTGCCCTGGCCGAGTTGCTGATCGCCCATGGCGCAGCGCTCGAACAGGCCAGCCCCGAACTGCAACGCACCGCCCTGATGAACGCTGCCCAGGCTGGCCACGAGGCAATGGTGGCCTTGCTGCTCGAGGCCGGCGCCAACCCCTCGCCCGTGGATTTCCAGCAACGCAACGCCTGGTCCCTGGCCGAAGAAAATGGCCATGCCCAGGTCATGCAACAGCTGGAGCAGGCCGGTACCGGGGCACCGCCAGCACCTGCACCGGCCCCTTCCCTGCCCTGGCCGCCGCTGGTGCCTGGTACTGACAGCAGCGCAGATCCGGTCACCCAGGTGCGGGCCTATACCCTGGCTTTGTACTCTTGGGAACAGCGCGGCAACGCCCTGGGCCACGACGCGCTCGACGCCGCCTTCTGGGCCGAACCGCAACAGTTGCTCGAACGTTTTTGTACCCTGCGACCGCGGGCCTATCCGCGAGCCTCCTATGGTTACCCCACGACCCACGCCGAGGCCGACGAGCTACTGGGCTGCCAGTTGCTCAAGCCCGCCCAGGCCGAAGTACTGGTGCGCGACCCGGCGTCCCGGGCCCTTTGCTACGAGCATCGCTTCGTGGTCAAGCGGGTTGCCGGCCAATGGCGCATCGACAGCGTCAAGCGCCGCCTGGCCGGCACCCAGAAATGGGCAAACGCCATTCTCTAGCGGGGGCAAGGGGCAAGAGCGAACGGGCGCAGCCTGCTCGACGTGCGGCACGGTTCGAGCTCGTCGCCCTTGGCGTGCAGTCGCCCGCCATCACCACCGCTGTCCAGATCCGCGTTGAAACACGTGCCGACAAGCCCCTGGCCCGACAGCAGGCGGCCGCCAGCCAGCAGCAATTGCTGGTTGGCGGGCGGGCTGCTGCCCGTGGTTAAATGCCGCCCCGAAAAAATGACCGGCCCCGCTGATGACCCCTCTCGCCCTCGCCACCCTCAACCAGCACCTGTTGACCGCCCTGGCCGCCGCGCCCGGCGAAACCCGGCGCCTGTTCCATGGCCGCGGCCGCTGCTGGCCGGGGCTGGAACAGCTGACCGTGGACTGGCTGCAGGGGGTAGTGCTGGTGTCCTTGTTCAAGGAACCCGAAGCCGGGCAACTCGAAGCCCTGCAGCAGTTGCTGGCGGACCTGGGCTCGACCCCGCAATGGGTGGCCAGCGGCGCCCGCAGCCTGATGCTGCAACACCGCTACCTGCCCGACAGCCGTGGCGAGTGGCTGCTGGGCGAGGCCATCGACAGTTGCACCATCACCGAGGAAGGCCTGCGCTACCAGGTGGACCTGGGCAGCAAGCAGAACAACGGGCTGTTCCTCGACATGCGCTACGGGCGCAACTGGGTGCGGGCCAATGCCCGGGGCAAGAATGTCCTGAACCTGTTTGCCTATACCTGCGGCTTCTCGGTGGCGGCGATTGCCGGCGGTGCCGAGCGGGTGGTCAACCTCGACATGTCCCGGGCGGCCTTGAGCCGCGGCCGCGAAAACCACCGGCTCAACGGCCACGACACCAGCCGGGTGAGCTTCCTCGGCCATGACCTGTTCAAGTCTTGGAGCAAGGTCAAGCAGGGCGGGCCCTATGACCTGGTGATCATCGACCCGCCGTCGTTCCAGAAAGGCAGCTTTGTCCTCGGCAAGGACTATGCGCGGGTGCTGCGGCGCCTGCCGGAGTTGCTCACGGCCGATGGTTGCGTACTGGCGTGCATGAATGATCCGGCGTTTAGCGTGGATTTTCTTCTGGAGGGGATGGCCGAAGCGGCGCCGGGGTTGCGCTTTGAACAGCGGCTGGAGAACCCGCCGGAGTTTCCGGATGCGGATCCGCAGTGCGGGCTCAAGGCACTGGTATTTCGGCATGGGGCATAGGCCTTGATCCTGGCTGGGTGGCCGTTGCTGCAGCAACGGGCATCCAGCCAGGCCCTTACAACTCCATCCGATACTCGATCACCCCCGGCTTGTGCGCCACCCAGTCATACAACCGTTGCGCCCGCTTGTTGCTCTCCTGGGTATGCCAGTACAAACGAGCGCACTGGTGTTGCCGGGCAAAGGCCTGCACCCACTCGATCAACAGTTTCCCCGCCCCGCTGCCGCGAATCGACGGGGCCACGTACAGGTCTTCCAGGTAGCAGAAGTCGCCGACGGCCCAGGTCGAACGGTGCAACACCAGGTTGACGAAGCCGATGTCTTCATCGCCCTGCACCGCCACCGCCGAATACATCGGTTCCCGCGAATCGAGGAAACGCTCGAACGTGCGGCGACTGACCTCTTCGCTCAGCGTCACCTGATAGAAATCCTGATAGGCCAGCCACAGCGGCAGCCATTGCTGGTAATCCCCAGGCTGAATCGCCCGTACCGTCACCGCAGGTTGTTGATCGCTCATTACGCGCTCCTCTTGATCATCCACACCGGGATCAGCCCCGGTTATTGAAGAGTGCGCAGGTTAGTGCGTGAGTGGCGGATTTTATCAGGCCAATTCTGCCATCTGTAACAGACCACTTTTCCCAACCCCTCACAGCCCGGGCTGCTGATGGGTCACGCAGTGAATGCCGCCGCCCCCTGCGGCGATAGCGTCGATATCCAGCTGGATCACCTGCCGCCCGGGATAAAGGCTGGCCAGCAGGCGGTGGGCCTTGCCCTGGTCAGCCAATTGCTGAGCCCTTTGTGCGAACAGAGCGTGCGCGGCCCGACCTGGGCCTGGCTGATTCACCGCGACAGTGAAAGCAGCCCGCTGACCCGCAGTTTCTCGCAGTGGCTACAGGCTGCGCTGCAGGGTTCGGCCGAAGCTTGAGGCGCCCGCCCGGCAAGGACTGGAGCGATGCAAAACCGCTTTCCATTCCTGCCCCTAACCCCACGCGTGGCGGCGCCTTAAGCTGGCGCCAGTGCAATCCGCACTGCCTTCCAGGAACCGCCCGTGCCCCCGATCCACGACATCAACTGGCCGCTGTGGCTGTCCACCATGCTGCCCATGGCCCTGAGCGCCGGCCCCGGCAACCTGATGGTGGCCAGCTCCGGCGCCCGCAGCGGCGTGCGGCGTTCCCTGCGCTTCATCTGCGGGCTGGACCTGACCTACCTGCTCCTGGCGCTACTGGTGGGGCTGGGGCTGTATCACAGCCTGGCGGCGTACCCAGGGTTGCTCTGGGGGCTACGGATAGCGGGCAGCCTGTACATTTTCTGGCTGGGCCTGCGCCTGCTGCTGCGGCCGTTGCGCAAGCCTGGCGAGCAGAGTGAAGCCCTGCAGTTTCGTGATGGCGTGATGCTGCAACTGGGCAACGTGCAGGGTCTGGTGATGCTGCTGGTCATGTTCTCCACCTTCAGCCCGGGCGCCGATGCGGGCACTGCCGTGGTGCTGGCGCTCAGCGCCGCGCTGATCGCGGTGAACCTGTTCGGCCACCTGCTGTGGGCCAGCCTGGGCTCAAGCCTGCAGCGGCTGATGCACGACCGCCCTCGCCTGCTGCTGGCGCAGAATGCGCTGTTCGGCTTGCTGCTGATGGCGGTGGCCGGGTGGCTATTGCTGCGTGGCGCCTAGCGCGTCAGCCGGCCTTGCCCTCACTCTGCAAGCCCTGGCGCGCCAGCAGATCGCAGAGAAATTCCGCCACCCGCTCGACCCGCTCCTGGCCCTGGGTCGCCAGGTTGCGCAGCAGCCAGATATCCGCGCGGTGGGCCGGAGCCTGGGGCAAGACCCGGTGCAGGCCCAGGGGTTCTGCGATATAGGCCGGCAAGGCGGCAATCCCCAGGCCCGCCTGCACCGCCTTGAGCTGCGCCTCCAGGTTGCCGGTGCGCATCCACAACGGCTGATTACCGCTGAGCTGGTCCAGCCAGCGGGCCAGGGGCATGTGGGCCAGGGTCTGGTTCCAGCCGATCAGCGAATGCTGGCGCAGCTCCGAAGGCTTCTCGGGGCAGCCATGGGCTGCGGCATAACCTGGGGAACAGAACAGCGCCTGGGTCAACTCGCCGACCCGGCGCAGGGTGAAGTTGCCGGCTTCCGGCCGTTGCAGGCGCAGCAGCAGGTCGCTGTGGCTCTGGGTGAGCTTGACCGAGCGCGCCGCATTGACGAAATCGAAGCTGATCTGCGGATGCTGCAAGCGAAACTGCGCCAGTGCGGGAATGATCAGGTGGCTGCCCATCAACTCCGGGCATTCGATGCGCACCACCCCGGCCATGCGCGCGCCTGGCCGGGACAACTGGCGTTCCATCAGGCGCAAGCGCTCCTCGATCTCCAGGGCCATGGGCAGCAGGGCCTGGCCGGCTTCGGTGAGGAAATAGCCCTGGGTGGTCTTGAGGAACAGCACGCTGCTCAAGGCCTGCTCCAGCACCAGGATCTTGCGCGAGACCGTCGAGGCCGACACCTTCAGCGCCTGCCCGGCGTCGGTGATGTTGCTGGCATTGGCGACGGCAATGAAAAACCGCAAATCGTCCCAGTTCACGCTTACCTGCCCTATCCCTGAAAACCCAGGCCCGGGATCTTATGCGAAATAAGCAGCGCAGCGGTCAGACTTTTCTCCTGTAAAGTGCCCAAAATCTTTCCTGCCCACGGATCGGGAGCCCCCCATGCTGGAACTGCACACCCCTCGCCTTAACCTGCGCCCCCTGAACGCCCATGACTGGGAACTGTTCCTGGCCCTGCACAGCGACCCGGAAAACCTGCGCTATGTCTGCGATCCGCTCTCCCGGATGCAGATCGAGGAGCGTTTCACCTCGCGCCTGCCCCATTGGGACATGGATTGCGACCACTGGCTGTGTCTGGTGATCCGCGATCGCCACAGCGGCGAGGAGCTGGGCTTCACCGGCCTGCGAGTCAGCGACCGGCCCAGCGCCGAAGCCGAGGTCGGCTACCTGCTGGCCCCCGGTCATCAAGGCAAGGGCCTGGCCACGGAATCCCTGCGCACGCTGATGCAGTACGCCCGCCACAGCCTGGGGATCAAGCGCCTGGTGGCCACGGTCACCGACGGCAATGCTGCGTCCTGCCAGGTTCTGGAGCGATGCGGTTTCGTCTTCCAGCAACGTGACGAAGGGGCCTTCCGCAGGGGTGGCGAAGACTTCGACGACCTGATTTTCAGCTGCCCCCTGACGGCCTGAGTGCGCGTTTGCGCGACCCCGCCTACGCCTGACTGGCGTGGGTTTTTCTTGACAGCGAAAATTCCCAACGGCTATTGTCTGACAACCTGACTACCAAGGTTTTACCCACCCATGCTTGAACTCCAGCGACCCGACTCTCTCGTTGTGCGCGTGGTCAATGCGATCCGCACCGAGATCGACTCCGGCCGCCTGGCCCCCGAATCGCGCCTGCCGACCGAGCAGCAACTGGCCGAGCAGTTGAACGTCAGCCGCTCGGTGATTCGCGAGGCCATCGCCCAGCTCAAGGCCGACGGCGTACTGATCGCCCGGCGTGGCCTGGGTTCGTACATTTCCAAGACCCCCGCCGGCACCGTGTTCCGTTTCCCCCAGGGCGATGGCCGCCTGCCGGACCTGGCGCAGATGTTCGAGATGCGTTTGTGGATCGAAACCCAGGCCGCGTCGATCGCCGCCCAGCGCCGCGATGCCGCCGACCTGCAACGGATGCAGGGCGCGTTGCAGGAAATGCACGACAAGCGCAGTGATTTCGAAGCCGCGGGGCTGGCCGACGTGGAGTTCCACCGGGCCATCGCCGAGGCCAGCAAGAACGACTATTTCGTGGCCTTCCATGATTTTCTGCGCAGCCAGCTGACCAGCGCCCGCAAGGCCGCCTGGGAGAACTCGGCGCTGCGCATGGTGGGCGGTTCCGCCGATGCCACCCAGGAACACCAGGCGCTGTACCAGGCGATTGCCGCTGGCGACCGCCAGGCCGCCGCCGGTTGCGCCGACGCCCACTTGCGGGCTTCGGCCAAGCGCCTGGGCCTGGAGCTGCCGACTATCGATTGACCCCAGCTTCACGCTTCGAGCCGCATGCCACGGCCTGCGGTTTTTTGTCGGATTAGTTAGTCTGACAACCTGATAACCAGACCGAAACGCATTGGATCCAAGGTACCTAAGAACAATGATTTATGACTTTTGCATCATCGGCGGCGGCATCGTCGGCCTGGCTACGGCGATGGAGATCCTCAAGCGCCAGCCCGGCGCTTCGCTGGTCATCCTGGAAAAGGAAAACGTCCTGGCCAAGCACCAGACCGGGCACAACAGCGGGGTGATCCACGCCGGCATCTACTACGCTCCGGGCAGCCTCAAGGCCGACCTGTGCAAGCGTGGCGCCGAGGCCACCAAGCAGTTCTGCAGCGAGCACGGGATCAAGTTCGAGGTCTGCGGCAAGGTGCTGGTGGCGTCCAATGCCCTGGAAGTGCAGCGCATGGAGGCCCTGTACCAGCGCTCGCAACAGAACGGCCTGAAGGTGGAGCGCCTGGACGCCGAGCAACTGCGCCAGCGCGAACCGAATATCGTCGGCCTTGGCGGGCTGTTCCTCGACGCCACCGGCATCGTCGACTACCGCGAAGTCTGCGACACCATGGCCCGGGTGATCCGCCGCGAGGGCGGCGAGATCTGCCTGAGCCAGACCGTCACCGCGATCCAGGAAAGCGCCGACAGCGTCACCGTCAGCAGCCACGGCGGCAGCTGGCAGGCGAAGAAGCTGGTGGCCTGCGCCGGCCTGCAATCGGATCGCCTGGCGGTGATGGCCGGGGTGAAGATCGACCACCAGATCATCCCCTTCCGCGGCGAATACTTCCGTCTGCCGGCGTCGAAGAACAACATCGTCAATCACTTGATCTACCCGATCCCCGATCCGGAGCTGCCGTTCCTCGGGGTGCACCTGACCCGCATGATCGACGGCAGCGTTACCGTCGGCCCCAACGCGGTACTGGGCCTGGGCCGGGAAAACTACAGGAAGTTCTCCATCAACTGGCGCGACGTGGCGCAGTACGCCAGCTTCCCCGGTTTCTGGAAAACCATCTGGCAGAACCTCGGCTCCGGCACCACCGAGATGAAGAACTCGCTGTTCAAGTCCGGCTACCTGGAGCAGTGCCGCAAGTACTGCCCTTCTCTGCAAGTGGAAGACCTGCTGCCTTATGAGGCGGGGATCCGCGCCCAGGCGGTGATGCGCGACGGCAGCCTGGTGCACGATTTCCTGTTCGCCGAAACCCCGCGCATGTTGCACGTGTGCAACGCGCCCTCGCCCGCCGCCACCTCGGCGATTCCCATTGGCTCGATGATTGCCGACCGGATTTTCCAGGCCGCCTGAAACACCCCGCGCCATCACCTTGCAGCGCAGTGCCCCGGCACTGCCAAGCGGGCCGCGTGTCGCCGCAATACCCCTTGGCCGCCCTTTAGGGCGCGGCGCGCAAGGCTCGCGTCAACTCGACAATAACTACAATGATTCATGAGGATGTACGGATATGACCGCAGTTGAAACCAGCAGTACTGCAGCGGAAACCCCACAGCAAACCAAGAAACGCCTGCGCAAGGTCGCGGCGGCCACCATCTTCGGCTCGATGCTGGAGTGGTATGACTTCTACCTCTACGCCACCATGGCGGCCATCGTCTTCTCGAAGATCTTCTTCGATAACAGCAACCCGAAAAGCGCCACCCTCATGGCCTTCTCGACCTTTGCCATCGGCTTTATCGCCCGCCCCTTCGGCGGCATCCTGTTCGGCTACCTGGGGGACAAGTTCGGCCGCAAGCAGGTACTGGTGCTGACCTTCTGCCTGATGGGCGTCTGCACCGCGCTGATCGGCCTGATCCCCAGCTACGCGTCGATCGGCATCTGGGCGCCGATCCTGCTGGTGGCAATCCGCATCATCCAGGGCCTGGGCGCCGGCGCCGAACTGTCCGGCGCGGCGGTCACCTCCTATGAACACGCCAGCGAGGGCAAGCGCGGCAGCCAGGGCGCCTGGCCGGCGCTGGGGCTGAACCTGGGCCTGCTGCTGTCGTCGCTGACCATCTACCTGCTGACCATCAACGGCAACGAGTTCCTGCTGGCCGGCGGCTGGCGCATTCCGTTCGTCTGCAGCATCGTCCTGGTGGCCGTCGGCCTGTGGGTGCGCAACAGCATTCCGGAAACCCCGGAGTTCAAGGAACTGAGCAAGGAAAGCCAGAAAGCCAAGGCCTCGCCGCTCAAGGCGCTGTTCAAGAACGACCTCAAGGGCCTGGCCGTGGTGTTCTTCGTGGCGGTGGGCTACAACGCCCTGAGCTACATCTTCAAGACCTTCTCCCTGGCCTACCTGACCCAGTACAAGAACGTCGATGTGCACGTCACTTCGCTGTCGGTGACCATCGCCAGCCTGATCGCCATCGTCGCCGTGCCGTTCTTCGGCTGGCTCTGCGACAAGTGGAGCAGCAAGACCGTGCTGATCCTCGGCGGGCTGTTCTCGGTGCTGTTCGCCTACCCCTTCCTGGCCCTGCTCAACACCGGTGAGAGCCTGATGATCTACATCGCCATCGGCGTCGGCACCGGCATTCTGGCGCCGATGATGTTCGCCCCACAGGGCTCCTTTCTCAGCCGCCAGTTCCCCACCGCGACCCGCTCTTCGGGCTTCGGCACCGGGCGCGAGATCGGCACCGCCATCGCTGGTGGCCTGGCGCCGCTGGGCGCTCTGTCCCTGGTGACGGCCTCGGCCACCCACTCCACCGACGGCGTGGTGATCATTCTCGCCGTCGCCGCGGTGCTGGTGGTGGTGTTCGCCTTCCTCGACCAGGGCCGCAAGCACTCGGCCTTCAAGAACTGAGGCTGGACCCAACCCTGCCCGGGCCGCTCCAACGGCCCGGGCAGACTTTGCTAAGGTGGCCGCTGAACCCGCATTACAGGCCACCCCATGTCACTCGATAGCGCATTCGGCGTCGATGCCAACGGCTTGATCGCCCTTCCTGCCGAACCACCCCTGCAGCCCGAGTACCGAGCCCTGCTCGACGAGCTGTGCGCCGCCCTCACCGCTCCCGCCAGCCCGCCGCTGCATAGCCTGTACCTGTACGGCAGCGTCGCCCGTGGCACAGCCCGGCCTGGAGCTTCCGACCTGGACCTGTGCCTGATCCTGCAAGATCCCACCGCCCCGGCCGCGTGCCTGCATCTGGAAAACCTGCGCCAGGCCCTGCAAGCGCGCCACCCGCTGGTGTCGAAGATCGATTTCGATATCGGCGACCTCAACCAGGTGCTGGAAACGCGGAACCTCGACAGCTGGGGCTATTGGCTCAAGCACCATTGCCGCTGCCTCTGGGGCGAAGACCTGCGCTCGCGCTTTGCACCTTTCAGGCCCAGCCGGGAGATTGCCCTGGCGGTGAACGGTGACTTTCTCGCAGTGCTGGACGACTACGCCAAGCGCATCGACCGCGAACAGATGCCCGCCGAAGTCCTCCGGCTGCAACGGCAGGCCTCGCGCAAACTCGTTCGCGCCACCAACCTGCTGCGCCAGGAGCAGGAGCCGAGCTGGCCCCAGAGCCTGGATGAGCACGTGCGGCTGTTTGTGCAGCACTACCCGGAAATGGCAGGCCCCATCGACGTGTTTCGCCAGGCCGCCGAGGCAACGGCCCCCGCCGGCGCCGGTTTCAGCGACCGCTTGCGGCAGATGGCGCAGTGGATGAGCCAGGCACTGGCCCCGCCGCCATCCAGGAATTGACCCTTGCAATTGCACCGCCCCCGGCAACGGCTGCACCAGGGCTTCTAAACGGCTCAACCCCGCGAGGCGCTGCCCCATCTACTGCAAACGGCGCCGGAACGGGGGTCGCTGCCGGATCAGACCTGCAGCACCTCGATCCCCAACTGCCGATAACCTTCGATGTCCACACCCGGCGCCTCCTGCTCGGTCACCAGCCGGTGCAAGCGGTTGCATGGCACCACGACGAAGGGTTCCATGGCGCCGAGCTTGTCGGCGGTGGTCACGGCGATGACCTCGCTGGCACTGTCGAACATTGCCTGCTTGATCGGCACCTCGTCGAAATGCAGGGAGCTGATGCCGATCTCCGGGTGGATCGCGCAGACGCCGGTGAACATCAGGTCGGCCTTGATCCCCTGAATCATGCGCAGTGCTTCATGGCCGCTGGCGGACAGGGTTGCCGGGTTGAGCTGGCCACCGGCGAGAATCACCCTGACCTTGGGGTGCTCGGCCAGGGCCACGGCAATCATCGGCGAGGCGGTGACCGCGGTCAGGCTGATGCCCGCCGGCAGCGACTGGGCGATGTGCAGGGTGGTGGAGCCGGAATCGAACAGCACCGTCTGGCCGTCCTGCACCCATTGCACGGCATATTGCGCCAGGCGCAGTTTCGCCTCACTGGTTTCGCCGACTCGGGTGAAGTAGTCCTTGCCGCTGTCCTTGGGCCGCGGCAGCGCGCCACCATGGACCCGCTGCACCAGTCCGGCGGCATCCAGCTCCGCCAGGTCGCGACGGATGGTGTCTTCGGACACCGCGAAATGCCGGCTCAGTTCGGTGGCCATGACCTTGCCGTCGCGCTCCAGCAGCAGAAGGATTTTTTGCCGACGCAAGGATGGCAGCTCGGCTGGCGGGTGTTGACTTTGCATGTTTATGCCCGTTATTGCGTGTTTTCGCCAAGCTACATAGACACTCGGGCAAAAACAAGCAACCCGATCAGTTGATCAGCTGCGGCGCCCGTGAGCGGTACAAAGCCGCTTCCCCGAGGCGCTCGCGCACCAGCGCCTGGGCCTGGCGGGTCATCTGGTCCAGCTGCCGGTCGCGCTTTTTCTCCGCTTCCAGCATGGCCTTGCGCCCGTGCTGGGCCAGCAGGTAGGTGTGGATCTGCCGCACTTCCACCGACTGGTAGATCGGCGCCACATCCAGCACCGCCAGCAGGCCGTCGCTGCCATGGTCCCGGGTGTTCATCAGCACCTGCGGGCCGCGGGCGCCCAGCAGCTGGAAGCCCAGGGCCTCGAAACACCCCACCTTGGCCACGTTGCAGGCAAGTTCCGCATGGGGGTAACGCGCCAGCATGGCTTGCAGCATCTGCCGGGCAATGCCCTGGCGCCGGTGGCCTTGCAGCACCGCCATGTACGCCACGGCGCAGGCCTGGGGATCGTCCTTGACCGGCAGGTACAGGGTGAAACCCAGCACCTGGTCCGGGGCCTGCGGATCGGTGGCCACCACCAGCTCCACCGCAATCCCCCGGGAACCGTCCATGGCCTGCAGGTACAGGTGCACCTCATAGCCGACGCCGTACTGGTACAGGTTGTACAGCGGGTTGCTCGGGGCGATGGCCACCGCGCTGACGTCGGTGATGTAGTCCACCACCATCTGCTGGATCTGGCTCTGGATGGCTTCGGGCGGCGGGGCTTGGAACAGGGTGATGCTGGACATCGAGGCGGTGACTCCGAGGATTGGGGCATGCCCGGCTACGGCGGGCGCGCCATGATAACCCGGCGCGGGTGACACAGGCGCACAACCGGGCAGCGCATCGGGCGCGTGCATCGGCGAAAGAGCGCGAATGGGATCGGGAGCAAGAGACTGGCTGGCTGCGGCTATGGCGGGACCATGGCCGCAACCGGCACAGGATGCGGATGCACCGGCGCATCCGCGGTACCCCGCCCGACGAACGCGGGCGGGGCGAGGGCTTACAGCGCCATGTCGGCCGCTGGGTTGCTCTCTGGCTTGGCCAGGCTGGCCGGAGCTTGAGGCGCCGCGCCCTTGACCGGCGGTGGCGGGGTCAGTTGCAGCACTTCAGCGGTGTAGGCCCATTCTTTGGCCACACGCTCAGGGCTGTCGTTCAGGGCCGTACCGTAGCTCGGCACGATCTGCTTGAGCTTCTCCTGCCAGGCCGGGGTCGCGACCTGGTCCTTGAAGACTTTCTGCAGCACGCTGAGCATGATCGGCGCGGCGGTCGAAGCACCTGGGGACGCGCCCAGCAGGCCGGCGATGCTGCCGTCTTCGGAGGCCACGATCTCGGTGCCCAGTTTCAGCACGCCGCCCTTCTCTTCGTCACGCTTGATGATCTGCACGCGCTGGCCGGCCTGCCACAGGCGCCAGTCTTCCTGCTTGGCGTTGGGGAAGTATTCCTTCAGCGCGGCGAAGCGGTCGTCATCCGACAGCATCAGCTGGCCGGCCAGGTATTCCACCAGCGGGTACTGCTCGATGCCCACCTTGGTCATCGGCCAGAAGTTGTGGGTGGTGGTGCTGGTCAGCAGGTCGAAGTACGAACCTTCCTTGAGGAACTTGGTGGAGAAGGTAGCGAATGGGCCAAACAGGATCACCCGCTTGCCGTCCAGCACACGAGTGTCCAGGTGCGGAACCGACATCGGTGGCGCGCCGACCGAAGCCTTGCCGTAGGCCTTGGCCAGGTGCTGCTCGGCCACGCTGGCGTTGTCGGTCACCAGGAACGAGCCACCCACCGGGAAGCCGGCGTATTCGTTGGCTTCAGGAATGCCCGACTTCTGCAGCAGGTGCAGGGCACCGCCGCCGGCGCCGATGAACACGAACTTGGCGTCGGTCTCGGTTTTCGAACCGTCCTTGAGGTTCTTGTAGGTCACGCGCCACGAGCCGTCTTTATTGCGCTCGATTTCCTGCACTTCGCTGGACAGTTTCAGCGCGAAGTTGGGCTGAGCCTGCAGGTGGGCAACGAACTGGCGAGTGATCTCGCCGAAGTTGACGTCGGTGCCGATCGGGGTCCAGGTCGCAGCGATCTTCTGCGCCGGGTCACGACCTTCCATCATCAGTGGAACCCACTTCTTGATCTGCTCGGCGTCTTCGGAGTACTGCATGCCGCTGAACAGCGGGCTGGCCTGCAGGGCCTCGTAGCGGGCCTTGAGGAACTTGATGTTGTCATCGCCCCAGACGAAGCTCATGTGCGGGGTGGAGTTGATGAACGAACGCGGGTTCTTCAGGACGCCGTTCTTGACCTGCCAGGACCAGAACTGCCGGGAAATCTGGAACGCTTCGTTGATCTCGATGGCCTTGGCGATCTCGATCTTGCCGTCCTTGCCTTCCGGCGTGTAGTTCAGCTCGGCCAAAGCGGAGTGGCCGGTACCGGCGTTGTTCCAGCCGTTGGAGCTTTCTTCTGCGACGCCGTCCAGGCGCTCGACCATCTCCATCGACCAATCCGGCTGCAGCTCATTGAGCCAGACCCCGAGGGTCGAACTCATGATGCCGCCACCGATCAGCAGCACATCCACTTTCTTCGGCTCAGCCGCGTGCGCGGTCGTGAGGCCTATCGACATCGCCAGCCCGATCAGGGCCGTGTTCACTTTCTTAAACATTCTGAGTACCTACGATAGAACGCCATCCGCCGCCCCATCCTCGATCCTGCGTACTCCGGTGATTGCGAAACAGTCATTTCGCAGGTCCTGGACCAACACATTCAAAAGAACTGGAGGGTGGGCACACAAGGCCGACGAGACAGGCTCGACCTCAGTTTTATATCGCTCCGGCGCTGACTTCTTGTCGTTCTTGGCTTCAGCTACTTGAGTGACAGTGTTTCTCAGGGCACGTCACGGGACGCAACCAACAGGCAGTTTCCCCCTGCCCGACCTTGCGCGCCGCAAACTGCCGGACGAACAAGAATGACGCCCGCAACTGCGGGGGCCAACAGGAAATTAGGGGTCGGGTTCAACCAAAGAGGTAAACGAACACTGCCTGACATTACATTCGGCGGGGTCGTGCAGACACTCCCACAGCCTTGCAAGGGACCCGAACAGGCCACTTGAAGCTAAGCACGGGTAAGGTATTTCTGCACAAACGATGAACCGATTCAGCGCAAGAATATCATTACGGCATCAGCCTGTCTTGGCCGGAGCCACGAGCCGCCCGCCCGGGAAAACCTCGACGCTGTACGACACCTGCCGCAATCAATGCGTCACAACGACGCTGGCCGCCCCTCATTCAAAGCGGCAAATGCGCCTTCGCCAAGAGGCGACCTTGATGCATGATGGCACCGCGCCACAACACCACCTTCACCCATTTACTGCAAAGGACGGCCATGCAAGGTATCGACAGTGTCGCAACAGAGTTCCGCGCGTTCCTGAAGTCCTGGGAACAGGAGCGCCCGCACCTTCCCTCGGCCCTCAGCGTGCTCGGCAATGGTTTCGAAGGCTGGCTGAAGTTCGAATTCTATTTCTGGCTGATCCAGCACCGGGGGTTGGCCGGGCCACGCGACGGCTGGCTCGGCGACGTGGGCGTGGAATACAAGGTCGCCCTGGACCAGCGCTGGTCCGACATGGACATTCACCATAAGCAATGTGACCTGTGGATCCGCGATGCAGACAAGCGGCGCTTCCACTTCATCGAACTCAAGGCGCCCTTTGCCAACGCCAACCAAGGCAAGTTGTTCATCTCGGCATCGGACGACTACTGGTACATGACACGCCTGAAGGCCAAGGAAGAAAAGGTCGCCAGCGGCAGCGTGATCATCTTCGGCGTCGGCTTCACAGAGGATAAATGGACAAAGCATCTGGAGGCGGTCGTGGAATACACCGGCTGGGTCGAACACGCCTCCCGCGATATTGGCGAAGTACCCGGGGTCGAGAACCTGCGCTGGGCCGTGCTGACCATGCACTACCCCAGCTAGCTGCAATCCGTCCTTCGATCGTTCAGGCAAATTGGATAGGATGCTGCGCTGCAACGCCGGGAAAGCACCCGGCGCCGCGCCCCCAAGAACAACAAGGAACAACCATGCACCCGACCTCACTGCAAGACACCACCGCCCCCGAAGGCGTGTGCTTCGGCTGCGGCAGCAGCAACCATCACGGCCTGCACATCAAGAGCCACTGGCACGAGGACGGTGTGCACGTGGTGGCCGAGCACCTGCCCGACGCCAAGTACTGCGGCTGGCCGGACCTGGTCTACGGCGGCCTGATCGCCATGCTGGTGGACTGCCACTCCAACTGGACCGCCATGGCCTACCACTACCGCAACGAACAGCGCGAGCCCGGCAGCCTGCCACGCATCGACTGCGTCACCGGCAACCTGGGCATCAAGTTCATCAAGCCCACCCCCATGGGCGTGCCCCTGACCCTGCGTGCCAGGGTCGAGGGTGAAGTAGGCCGCAAGAGCCAGGTGATCTGCGAGGTGTATGCCGGCGATGTGCTGACCGCCATTGGCGATTCGGTCTTCGTGCGGGTCGATACCAGCCAGCTCGCGGCAGCGGCTCACGGTAGAGACGCCTGAGCCGGGGGCCAGGGAAGGCGGTCGGAACTATCGCCCATGCAGGTGGGGCAGGTGCAGATAGCCCGCCGCTCGGGCAAAATCCGCCAGCCGCCACAACGAACCGTTGGCCCCCCAGGTGCCATCAGCCACGTCATCCAGCAGGATCGAGGTCATCAGCATTCGCGGATCGTCCTCTGCCAGACAGGCGGCCAGCGCCTGATGCAAGCCCTCGACATAGGCCTGGCGCTGGGCAGCATCGAGCACGCCCGCCGGGACCTTGACCCGGACCATGCAAGGAACCGCCTGGGCACTGGAGTCGGCACCTCCACAACTCCAGAAGCCCGGCGCCAGCTCTTCCAGCAGTACCCAGCACAACGCCCGCTGACGGGGGTCATCACCTATTTGCTCCACCCTCAGGGCCACTTGGGTAACCTCTTGCAGGACCTTGGCACGCTGCCGGGCATCGAAAGCGCCCTGGGGGATCTTGATCAGAATATTAGGCATCGGCATCACCACTTACACAGAAAAGGAGCGGCTATTGAGCCTGTGCTCATCCCTGGCCAACAGCGACCGATTCGACATCTTTCATGCATAATCCGCCAATGAACGATTTCACCGTCTTGCTCCTACCCGGTTCCTTTGCCTCCAGCGTCGCCCTGACCCTGGACATGCTTTCCAGCGCCGCGCTGCTGGCCCCACGCCTGGGGCTCGGGGCTCCGCGCTGGCGGGTTTGTGCCTTGCAGGCTGGCCAGGTAGCCCTGGGGCAGGGCCTGCTGCTCGAGGTCGAGGCCCTGGATGCCAGGGGCGATGATCGGTCCTGCTGGATAGTGCCGGGGCTGGGCATCGACACCCCCGAGGCCATCGCCCAGCGCCTGCTGCAAGCAGACATTGCCCCGTTGCTGGATGCATTGCGCGATCATCTGGAACTCGGAGGCGAAGTAGCGGCATCCTGTTCCGCCGTTTTCCTGTTGCAGGCCGCCGGGCTCCTGCCCGGGCGCCGGGTTACGACCTCCTGGTGGTTGGCGCCGCTGCTGCAAGAGTGGGCCGTCGACACCAAGGTGGATCCGGACCAGATGGTTGTGGTCGACCCTCCGCTAACCACCGCCGGAGCAGCATTTGGCCAATCGGATTTGATGCTGCATCTGCTGCGCAGCCGTTTCGGCACGAGCTTGGCAGACGCGGTGGGGCAGACGCTGCTGATTGATCGGCGGCAATTGCAGGCACCGTTTCGGGTACCGGCAATGATGGCCCAGGGCAGCACCCTGATCAGCCGGCTTACCGCCCATATCGAAGCCGGCTTGCCAAACCTGCCCAGCGTCGGCGAACTGGCCGCACAGTTCAGCATGTCCGAACGGACCCTGGGGCGCCAGATACGCAAGGTCACCGGCCACAGCAGCTTGCGCCTGATCCAGAATGTGCAACTGAACCGGGCGAGGGCTCTGTTGCAAAGCAGCAAATATTCGGTGGAGCGCGTGGCCGAACAGGTGGGATACCAGGACGCCACGGCCCTGCGCCGGCTGATGCGCAAGTTGCTCAACGTCACTCCGAGGCAATTGCGCTGAGCCCACCACGGTCCCCAGGCAAGAGGACTTTTGATACATTGCCGCTCCCTTTCTTTCGAACAGGACACCTGCCCTGACCATGGACATTCAGGAAATCCAGCGCCGCCTGGCCAAGCCGGCGCTGCAATTGATTCCCGGCGGTTTTCGCCCCTCCGGCAGCGACGAGGAAAGCTGGCTGGGCCAGGTTTTTCTATTTCGCGAGGATGAAGAGCTGCCGCGCAACAGCGCCGGGGAAACCCTGCTGCCGTTCGCCCAGCTCTATCTGCCGGCGCTGCCCTTCCACAGCCCGCTGCTGGAAGGCGTGCAGGTGCTCACGGTGTTCGTCGCCAACCCCTTTCCCGAACCCCTGGAACCCATGGGCGAGCGCTGGCTGATCCGCGAGTACCGTGCCGAGGATGTGCTGGTGCGCAAGGACCTGACTGCCCCCGGGGCCTTTCTCAAGCCCTTCCCGCTCAAGCCCGAGGCAGTGCCCGCGGACTTTCCGCTGTGGGACGGCGGTGGCGTGCCGGAGGACCTGGAGCGGGAAATCCTCGAACTGGAAAACTCCGGGCAGATCGAGTGCTACTACGACCTGGTGAACCATTGCTACCAGCACAAGCTCGGGGGCTACCCCTCGTTCTGCCAGTCGGGAATCGATGTCGGGGACGGCTTCGAATTCGTGATGCAGATTTCCTCCGACGCCAAGATCGGACTCAACGTGGTGCACGGCGGCAGCCTGATGTTCTGGAAACACCCCGCCAGCGGCGAATGGGCGCTGTACTACGACTTCCATTGAGGCGCAGCGGCTAACACCGATTTCATCCACCGGCGGATGAAATGCCCCGGCGCCGGGTGCATCATGGGCGCTGTCCATTTCCCGGGAGACTTGCATGCCCATGCGCTCACTGTTCTTGCCCGCCACAGCCCTGGCCCTGGGCTTGCTGGCGGCCACCGGCGCCGTCGCCGACGACCAGTCGCAACTGATCGAATCGATCAACGCCTACCGCAGCCAGCCGCAACGCTGCGCCAACCAGGCCTCCTCGGAGCTGCCGCCGCTGACCGGCGACCCACGGCTGATCCTGCCGGTGGACAACGTCGGTGACCTGCAGCAGGCCCTGGCCCGGGCGGCCTACCCCATGGTCAACGTGCAGGCCATCAGCCTCTCCGGCCCCCGGGATGCCCAGGCGGCGATGCAGGCGGTACGCGAGAGCTTCTGCCAGGTGGTGCTGGACCCGCAGTTCGTCGATATCGGTGTCAATCGCCAGGCCAACCAGTGGCGCATCGTGCTCGCGCGACCGCTGCTGTCCGCGCGCCTGGGGGACTGGCAGGCCGAGGGCCAGCAACTGCTCGCGCAGATCAACAGTGCCCGCGGCCAGCCCCGGCAATGCGGTGGCCAGGGTTTTGCCGCCACCGCGCCCCTGGCCTGGAACGCCACCCTGGGCACCACCGCCGAGGAACACAGCCGGGCCATGGCCAACCAGAACTACTTCGACCACAAGGACCACGACGGCCGCACCCCGGGTGACCGCGCGGAACTGGCAGGCTATGCCGGCCAGCAGGTGGGCGAGAATATCGCCGCCGGCCAGGACACGGTGCGCAAGGTGGTGGACGGCTGGCTGGCCAGCCCCGGGCATTGCGCCAACCTGATGAACCCGGCCTACAGCGAGCTGGGCGCGGCCTACGCGGTGGACCCGAAAAGCGATGCCGGCATTTACTGGACCGCGATGTTCGGCGCGCCCTGAGCCCAGTGCCTGGGCGTGGCTGCTACACCCTGAAGCAGCAATCGGCCCCCCAGGACAACGAAGGAACGACACTCACTCGCCCCGGCCTGCGCGGTGCGCGGCCGGTTGGCCCGCACAACCATCGGTCGGCCGTCCTCACCGTGCGCCCGGGGCTTCTATGCTTGTAGCCCTGCCTTCGGATCATTCGCTCTCCCTCACACAGGAACGCTGATCATGCAAACCTTCGGTTACGCAGCGCAGTCCGCCGGGGTTCCCCTGGCGCCTTTCACCTTCCACCGTCGCGCCCTGCGCGCCAACGATGTGGCGATGGAAATCCTCTATTGCGGGGTCTGCCACTCCGACCTGCACCAGGCGCGCAACGACTGGGGCGCCAGCCGCTACCCCATGGTCCCGGGCCACGAGATCGTCGGCCGGGTCACCGCCGTCGGCCCCGAGGTCAAGCGGTACAAGGTCGGCGACAGCGTCGCCGTCGGCTGCATGGTGGACTCCTGCCAGGTGTGCGACCAGTGCCGCAAGGGCGAAGAACAGATGTGCCGCGAGCACAATACCCAGACCTACAACGGCCTGGACCGCATCACCCGCGAGGTGACCTACGGCGGCTATTCCAAGCACCTGGTGGTGCGCGAAGAATTCGTCCTGCGGGTGCCCGAGGGCCTGGACCTGGCCAAGGCCGCGCCGCTGCTGTGCGCCGGCATCACCACCTATTCGCCGCTGCGCACCTGGAATGTCGGGCCCGGCAGCCGGGTCGGGGTCATCGGCCTCGGTGGCCTGGGGCACATGGCGGTCAAGCTGGCGGTGGGCATGGGAGCCAAGGTCACGGTCCTGAGCCGCAGCGCCGACAAGCGCGCCGACGCCCTGGCCCTGGGCGCCGATGCACTGCTGGTGTCCAGCGACCCGCAGGCCATGGCCCGCGCCCAGTCGAGCTTCGACCTGATCATCGACACCATTCCGGTGCGCCACGACGTCTCGCCCTACATGCCCCTGCTGGACATCGACTGCACCCTGGTGATCGTCGGCCAGGTCGGGCCGATCGACGAACAACTAACCCTGCCCATGCTCCTGGGCCGGCGCCGGCTGGCCGGTTCACCCATCGGCGGCATCGCCCAGACCCAGGAAATGCTCGACTTCTGCGCGCGCAAGAACATCCTCCCGGACTGCGAAATGATCGCCATGCAGGACATCAACCAGGCCTTCGAACGCATGGAACGGGCCGATGTGCGCTACCGCTTCGTGATCGACATGGCGTCCCTGGGCAGCGGCGCCTGAAACCCGGCCTGGCACCAGCAGTGAACGCTCGCAAGTGAATGAAGGGTCGATGACGGCACCCTTGCCTATTGCTTTGCACCGCCGTGTCGATAACCCGTCACACCGCTCCCTCTGGCGCGCCGCTGCCCGCATCCGGGCCGCGACGCACCAGAGGGGGTGACCGACCTTCATTCGATAGCGAGACGATTCAATGGTTATGTTCCTGATCCTGTCAGGGCTGGCACTTACGGTGGCGATGCAGTTCGCGATTTTCTGCGTGGCCCTGAAGAATTCTTTGGGCAATGCCATCCTCAGCCTGTTCATTCCCTTCTATGTATACGTCTACGCCAGGAAAGCCCCGCAAGCCCGGCCCTTTCTCTGGGGCTGGTACCTGGGCATAGCGCTGCTGGTCGCGGGGGTTCTGGCCTCGGCCTAGGCACCGCGCCACAGGCTGCCCCCGCCCAGGCACAAAGCAAAAGCCCCGAACATTCGGGGCTTTTTTTTCATCAGGCCTGCCTGCAACTCATTTGTTGGCCGCCATCTGCCCCGCTTCGCCCTGGCTCACCAGGGCCTTGAGCGATGCGTCGAACTGCTTCAGGGCATCGACCTGCAACTCGGTCTGCTGGTTGATCTGCGCAGCGATCTCCGGCGCCGCCTTGCCCCGTACCCAGACCGACGGCAGTTCCTTGGCCTGGATCCCGGCTGCCTGGCCGATGTATTGCAGGTTGGCGTCATAGAACTTGGCGATGAAGCGCGCCTCGACCTTGCTGTTGCGCTTGGTCACCAGTTGGTTGTAGGTATCGAGCATCACCACCACATCGGGGTGGGCCTGGACCACCGCGTCAAGGCTGTCATAGACGGTCACCGAACCGAAATGCTTCTGCAGCGAAGCCATCAGCCAGTCGATTGCCCGTTTCGGGTCCGAGCTGTTGACGAAGGCTTGGCTGATGCGCGGATCGAGGCCGGCATTCTTCGCCCCGTTGAGCGCCACCGCATGGTAGTGCTCCAGGTATTGCAGGGTGCTGATGGTGTTTTCGCTGTACAGCACGCCTACCGACTGCGCGTGTTGCAGGTCGGCGCTGCTGTCGGCCATGGGCAGGAAGTGGCAGGAGGTGTCTTCAGTGGCGAGGGTGGCCGCAGAAGCCCCGGTTCCCGCGATCAAAAGCACCACAAGGGTCACTAGAGTCGAGATTCTCATCGGGTGTTTCCTTCTGCAGCAAGCACGGTGTAAGCGCTATCTTCCTCCTTTGCCGGAAAAACGGAACCTGCACTTTTTGATGATAACTATCGATTGCAGCAATGGTTGACAATGGGCACCGATGCACCTCGGAGGCGGTGGCCTGCGCCGCTCGCGCCCTTCGATAAAGCCGTCAATTTCTGGCATACAGCTCGCCCTGGCCCCGATAGAATCAAGCCCCCTTTTTCTGCAAGACGAGTCCGGACCATGGATGCTCACTCGATACTGACCTACACCCTGGTGGCAGCCATCGCCATCGCCAGCCCCGGCCCCGCTACCCTGGTGGCGCTGCACAACAGCGTGGCCTACGGCGCCAAGTCCACTATCTGGTCATCGTTGGGCAATGTCAGCGGGCTGTTCTGCATGTCTGCCGCGGCCATGCTCGGCCTCGGGGCACTGATCGCCAGTTCCGAATGGATCTTCAACGCGGTGAAGATCATCGGTGCCGGCTACCTGTTCTACCTGGGTGCCAAGCAGCTGTTCAGCAAGAGCCAACTGCTGAGCGAAGCCAGCGCAGACAGCACCAAGGTCGGCAAGCCGCCGCGCCTGAAGCTGTTCAAGTCGGCCTTCCTGACCGCCGCCACCAATCCCAAGGCGACGATTTTCTTCACCGCCCTGTTCCCCCAGTTCATCGACCAGCACGCCGCGCTGCTGCCGCAGTTCTTCATCCTGACCCTGATCTTCATGGCGCTGTCCCTGACCTCCCTCAGCGTCTACGCGGTGCTGGCCTCCCGGGCCAAGGGCGTGCTGACCCGGCCGGCCCTGTCCAAGTGGGTCAACCGGGTGGTGGGTTCCACCTTTATCTTCTTCGGCACCACCATCCTGGCCATGCGCCGGCAAACGGCCTGAGCCCTCAGGCGCGATGCAAATAGACCTGCTCAAGGAATCGCTGCTGGGCCACTGGGAAACCACTGCCGGCGTGCTGCAATGCGAATTGCAGTTCGGCAGCCGCCTGGTCTACGTCCAGCACCCCAGCAACGAACCGCCCCAGCGCCGGCTCGCGACCGCGCAGCAAGGGGTACAGGCCGCCTGGGACGACATCCCCCAGGCCCTGGCCTTTGCCGAGCGCCTGTGCGTGCCCGGCATGCGCAAGGTCTGGCAGCTGTACGCACAAGGCCTGCTGTCGTGCCCGCCACTGGAGGTCTACTCGATTCATTTCGAGATCAACAGCCCTTACCCGTCCTACACCATTTCCCAGAACCCGGGTTTCGACTGGGAGACCAGCCTGACGGTGGAGGACGAGCAGGGACAGGTGCACCGCCTGTCTCTGGCCGAGTACGAACCTGGGGAAGACTTCTGGCTGAGCGTGCGGCGCCTGGGCGCCGGCCAATTCCAGAGCGATACCTGATCAGCCCTTCTTTTTCTGCAAGGCCTTGAGCCGGATGCCGGCCCGCTGCACGGCGGCCATTTTTTCCGGGCGCTTCATGCGCTTCCATTTGCGGATGTCGTCCTTGCTGCGCCCGCAACTCAGGCACAGGTCGCCACTGAGCTGGCAAAGGGCGATGCAGGGGTTGTCGATTTCCTTGGCCATGGCTCAACCCCGGCCCGGGCGCAGGCGCTTCAGGCGTTGCGCCCAATCGCCACCATTGATCCGCCGGCATTGCTCTTCGCTGTCGAAGAACACACGGGTTTCCAGGGCGTCGAGGTGAACATCGGCCTCTTCCAGGGCCCGGGCCGTCAGTTCGAGCATCCGCGCGCCCTGCCCGGCCGCCAGGGCCTGCTCCTTGTGGGCCTGGGTGTCGAAGACCCAGACCACCACCAGGCTCGCCGCAAAGGCGGCGTAGTCCACTTCGTGGGTCAGCCAGGAAAAACCGACGATTTCGGCCTTGGCGGCTTCGCAGGCTTCGGTCAGGGTGGCGGCCAGCAGGCGCTCCGTGGCCGCCTGCTGGCGTTTGTTGAATGGCATGACAAGCCTTGAGTCGCAGCTAAAAGGCCGCACACCATACCTCAAGCCACTCGCCCACGGCGGCGCTTTGCGGCTAGGCTAGTGCGCTCCTGCCCGCTTCAAGGAAGAACGCACATGCAAAAGACCTCCTTCGCGCTGCTCGTGGCAGCGCTCCAGCTCGCCAGTGCCAGCGCCCTGGCGGCCACGCCGCCGGTGGCCGACGCCATCTGGTTCAACGGCCCGATCATCACCATCGATGACCAGCACCCCAAGGCCCAGGCAGTGGCGGTGAAGGACGGCAAGATCCTCGCCGTGGGTGACCGGCAACAGGTACTCAAGAACAAGGGCCCGGCCACACAGATGCTCGACCTCAAGGGCGCGACCCTGCTACCGGGCTTCGTCGACCCCCACGGCCATGTGTCGATGGTGGGTTTCCAGGCTGCCAGCGCCAACCTGCTGCCGCCACCGGATGGAACCAACAACAGCATCCCCGGGCTCCAGGAAACCCTGCGCCGCTTTGAGCAGCAGTCGCCGATCCCCAAGCAGTTCGGCGTGCTGTTCGGCTTTGGCTATGACGATTCCCAGTTACAGGAACAGCGCCACCCCACCAAGGCCGACCTGGACGCCGTGACCCGCGACCTGCCCATCGCCATCGTCCACCAGTCCTCGCACCTGGGGGTGCTCAACAGCAAGGCGCTGGAACTGGCGGGGATCGACGCGTCGACCCCCAACCCGGAAGGCGGGGTGATCCGCCGCGTCGACGGCAGCCAGGAGCCCAACGGAGTGCTGGAGGAAAACGCCTTCTTCAACGCCCTGATCAGGATCTTCCCCAAGCTCACCGCCGACCAGGCGGTGGACATGCTCAGCGCCGGGCAGAAGCTGTATGTCAGCTATGGCTACACCACGATCCAGGACGGCCGCTCTTCCCCGGACCAGGTCAAGACCGCGATCAAGGCCGCGGGCGATGGCAAGTTGCTGGCGGACATCGTCTCCTACCCGGATATCCTCACCCCCGGCGTCAAGCAACTGATGGTCGCCCCCTGGTATCACCCGAGCAACCAGCCGGTGGTGTACAACCAGCACTTTCGCATCGGTGGGGTCAAGCTGACCCTGGACGGCTCGCCCCAGGGCAAGACTGCCTGGCTGAGCCAGCCCTACTTCAAGCCGCCCCAGGGCCAGGACGCCAGCTATGCCGGCTACGGCGTGGTCAAAGACGCCGACGCCCTGGCCATCTATAAAGAGGCCCTGGCCAACCGCTGGCAGATCCTTTCCCACACCAACGGCGACCGCGCCATCGACCAGTTGCTCGGTTCCATGCGTGCCGCGGAACAGGCCTACCCCGGGGTCGATGTGCGGCCGGTAATGATCCACGGCCAGACCCTGCGCAAGGACCAGGTGGCCGAACTCAAGCAACTGAAGATCTTCCCTTCCCTGTTCCCCATGCACACCTACTACTGGGGCGACTGGCATCGCCAGTCGGTGCTGGGGCCCGAACGCGCGGAAAACATCTCGCCGACCCAGTGGGTGCTCCAGGCCGGGATGAAATTCACCACCCACCACGATGCACCGGTGGCCCTGCCGGACTCCATGCGAGTGCTGGCAGCCACGGTCAACCGCACCACCCGCAGCGGCTACGTACTCGGCCCGGACCAGCGGGTGACGCCCTTGCAGGCGCTGAAGGCCATGACCCTGTGGTCGGCCTACCAGCATTTCGAAGAAGACCGCAAAGGCTCCATCACCCCGGGCAAGCTGGCGGATTTCGCGGTGCTCTCGGCCAACCCGCTGACCGTCAAACCCGAGACCCTGAGCGAGATCCAAGTGCTCAAGACCGTCAAGGAAGGCCGGGTGATCTATGAGCGTCCGGCAAAGGTGGCAGGCTTGCCGCCGCCGTTCGGGATGCATGGCGATCCGTCATTGCCGGTACCCCAGGGCATCAAGGCCGTGGCCCAGGGCGACGGCGACCTGGGCCCGGCCCTGGATGTGATCTACGACCGGCTGGCGCCTGTGCAGCCTTGAAACCCGCTATGGAAAACGCCGCGACGCCCATCCAGGCACCGCGGCGTTTTTTCTGCTCGCGCTAAGGCGACGGTGGCGAGAGAGCCTGCGTCCGCTAGAGCGCCATGAAGGCCTCGGGGCGGCTACGCCCCCCAGGGAGCAAGCTCCCTGGCCAGGGTTTGCCTTCACCCACACAGCCACATCAGATCTTGCTGCCCAGCGCAGTCGACAGCACCTGGTCATGCCCGTAGATATCCGGGGCATACAGCAGTTGCCCGTGGCTGTCGGCCTGCACCGTCCAGTAGCTGAGCAGGATCGGCACCGGCTTGGCCAGGCGGAACTCGTGGGTCAGGCCGGTGGCCAACAGCTCGTTGGTGCGCAACCGCTCCGCCGGGCTGAGCAGCCAGTCGCGCAGTTGCAGGGCCTGCTCGACCCGCACGCAGCCGGAGCTGAAGGCCCGCGGCCCCTTGCTGAACAGCGCCTGGCTCGGGGTGTCGTGCAGGTACACCGAGAACGGGTTGGGGAAGCGGATGGCGATGCGCCCCAAGGGGTTGCGCGGGCCGGCGCCCTGGCGAAGGAGGATGTTGCCGGGGCGGTCCCAGTCGATGTCCTCGGCCGCCAGGGGCTGGCCGTTGGCATCCAGCACCTGCAGGTTCTGGCGGTTGAGGAATCCCTGGTCGCGGCGGATTTCCGGCAGCTTGTCTTCCTTGAGGATGGTCGGCGGCACGGTCCAGGTGGGGTTCAGGGTCAGCCGGGTGACCTGGGATTTGAGCAAGGGCGTCTGGCGCTCCGCGCGGCCGACCTGGGTGCGGGTCTGCCAGACCACCGCGTCGTGCTGATAGAAGGTCAGCTGGGCGGCGGCAACGTTCACCAGCACCAGGTTCGGCTCGTAATCCTGGGCCAGCCAGCGCAGGCGTTCGAGGTTGATGCGCAGCTGTTCGCGGCGCTCGGCCGGGCTGATGTTCATCTCTTTCAGGGTGCCCGCGCCGACCACACCGTCGGCCTGCAGCGAATGGCCAAGCTGGAAGTTCTTCACCGCGCTGACCAGCTCGCCGCTGTAGGCGTTGTCCGGGTTGACCACCGGGCTTTGCAGGTAGCCGCCGTGGTACAGGCGCAGGGCCAGCTCCGGCACCCGCTTGTCCTGCATGTCCGGGCGCAGCAACGGGCCGCCGGCCACGGCCTGCCACTGGGGCAAGGGTTGCTGGCGCTCATGGGCATAGGCCTGGCGCAGGTTGCGGTATTGCGCGAGGCTGGGGCGCGCCTGCTCGAAGGCCGTGGCGATGTGGGCGATGCCCGGCACGGCAATCGCCAGCAGCGCGCTCTGGCGATCGTCCGGCAGCGGCTGGGCCCGCCACATAGGCTCGAAACGGCTTTGCGCCAGGCGACCGTAATGCAGGTCCTGCAGGGCTTGCAGGTACTGATGGGTGATATCGATATCGCTGCACAGGCCATCTCCCGCCGGGCTCGCCTGCGGCAGGCGGTAGTGGCCCGGGTCCAGCCCGTCGTCCACCAGTTGCGCCAACTGCGCCTGCAAGCTGGCCAGGCGGCCCGCCACGGACCACACCTGCTGTTCGCCCTGTTGCTGGTAGAAGCCCTGCAACAGCTGCTGGGCCGGGGTATTGAGCCGCGGCGCCAGGGCCGGGCAGGCCACGGCCAGTTGCGTCAGCGCCGTTTGCATCGGGCTCGCCGACAGCTGTGGCAGCTCATCGGCCAGCGCGACCAATGGCGCAGCGAGCAGGCACAGGGTCAAGTAACATGCGGGTTTTTTGAACAACTGCTTTACTCCAATCCGTGGGCGCCCAGCGGGCGGCCAACCATTACGGCAGATGCGGAAAACAATCGGGCCTGGGCATTAAACATATAGACCAGACTGCCGGGGGAACGACAGGACGTCAGGAGCCAAAGTGACCATGGGGACGCTCTATACATGTTGAATTTCTCGTGCCGGTTCTGCCTGGTGGCCATTGCCCTGGGCGCCTTTTCCATTTCGTCCTTCGCCGCCAGCAAAGTCCAGCCCGTCGCCAGCCCCACGCTGTACGCCAGCCTCGCCCACGCCGCCCCGCAACTCAATCCCCAGGCCCTGAAAAGTGCCCTGAGCGCCATGCAATGCGCGGTAGGCAGCGGCGCCCGACAAGCCCGCCACCTGGCGGTGATCGACTACTCGCAGCCCTCCACCGAACGGCGCCTGTGGATCTTCGACCTGCGGACCAAAAAACTGGTGCTGCGCGACCTGGTGGCCCACGGGCAGAAATCCGGGGAAAACTTCGCTACCCAGTTCTCCAATCGCCTGGGCAGCTACCAATCCAGCCTGGGCCTGTTCCGCACCCAGGAAAGTTACGAAGGCAGCCATGGCTACTCGCTGCGCATGGACGGCCTGGAACCGGGCTTCAACGACCGGGCCCGGGACCGCGACATCGTGATCCATGCCGCCGACTACGTGAACCCCTTGTGGAGCCAGCGCCAGGGCCGCATCGGCCGTAGCCAGGGCTGCCCCGCGGTGCGCCCGCAAGTGGCGCGCCAGGTGATAGACAAGCTCAAGGATGGCCAGTTCATGTTCTCCTGGTACCCGGACCAGCGCTGGTTGAAAACCTCGCCCTACCTCAACTGCCAGCCACGCCAGGTGGCGAGCATCCTCAGCGCCAACGGCGGCTGAGCAAGCCGGCCGGATGCTCGGCGCCTGCCCTCTTCGCAGTTGCGCCGCACGCCGGCGGCGAGATACCGTTACCGACCTGGAACGCCACCTCGCCCGAGCTCCACGCCATGCCTTCGCCACATGCCCTGCTTCTGCAACAGCCCGGACCACGCCCGGCGTTCTACCGGGTGGCCGAACACCTGTGGGGCGCTGGCTGCAATGTGGATTCCGATGGTGACAGCCGGACCACCGACGATGACCAGTGGACCGAGCTGACCCTGATACTGCGCAATTCCAGCCAGCAACGGCTGGACATCGAGCCACTGTCCCTGGCGCCCCTGGTCCTGCTGATCCGCGCTTCCCAGGCGGACCTGGGGCAAAAGGCCGCACAGTTTATCCAGTCGGTGGCAGGCGGCACACTCCAGGCACCCATCAAGGACCGATAAGGATCACGCCCTGCCCCCCGCAGGCGCTGTCCTTCACGACAGGCAGTACTCCCATGACTCCACCCGAAATCGACTTTTTCCCCGACTTCATCGCCGACCCGCATCGGCTGTTCAACCACCTCAAGGACTCCGTGCTGTGGGACGAGCGCATGCGTGCGCGCAAGACCGCCAGTTTCGGCGCGCCCTACGACTACTCGCAGATCACCTACCCCGCCGTGCCGATGCCCGAAGCGCTGGAGCAGCTGTGCGGGCCCATCGAGCAACTGCTGGGCTTTCGTCCCAACAACTGCCTGCTCAACTGCTACCCCGACGGCCAATCCTCCATGGGCTTTCATTCCGACGCCAATGAACAGTTGGTGACAGGCACCGGGGTGGTGATCGTCTCCCTGGGCCACGCCCGGGCCATGGTCTTTCGCCACAAGGAAAGCGGCGCCACCTTCGACTACAGCCTAGCCAGCGGCTCGTTGCTGCACATGTCGGACGAACTGCAGAAACACTGGCTGCACGCGATCCCCAAGGCGCCGGACGCCGGCGAGCGCATCAGCCTGTCGTTTCGCCAGCTCAAGACCGGGTAGTGCTGGACTCGGTCAGGATCGGCCCTTGACTCAAGGGCCGGGCCATCGACAATGCCCGGCTGTATTCAGCGTTTGCCCCGAGGCCCCATGCAGTTGCTTCCCTGGTCCTACCCCTGTCCCGAAGGCTTCACCCTGCGCGGCCTGCGCTCCGCGCCTTCGGGCAAGCCGCTGCTGCACTTCCTGCACGGCAACGGTTTCTGCTCCATGGCCTATCAGCCGATGCTGGCGCTGCTGGCCGAGTCCTTCGACCTGTGGCTCAGTGACGTCCAGGGCCACGGCGATACCGACCACGGCGGCCCGTTCCTGGGCTGGAACCGTACCGCCGAACTGGCAGCCGAGGCCTTCGAAGCCGGGCTCGATGCCTATGGCGAGGTACCGCGCTATGCGCTGGGCCACAGTTTTGGCGGGGTGCTCACCTGCCTGATCGTCGCCGAACGCCCGCAACTGTTTCGCAAGGCGGTGATGCTGGACCCGGTGATCTTCACCCCCTCCATGATCGGCTCCCTGGGCGTGCTGTCGGCCCTGGGCCTGAACCGCCGCCACAGCCTCGCGCGCAAGGCCGCCGCCCGCCGCCGGCGCTGGCCGGACCGCGCCGCCGCCAAGGCCGCGCTGGCCAACCGGGGCATCTTCAAGGGCTGGAGCGACGCGGCCCTGGCCGCCTATGTCGAACACGGCCTGAAGGACGACGAACAAGGCGTGGCCCTCAAATGCGCCCCCGAGCGCGAAGTGGATATCTACAGCTCCTTTCCCCGCCGCCTGTGGCGCTCGCTGCGCCAGGTGAAGACCCCAAGCCTGGTGATCCATGGCCGCGACAGCTACCCCTACGTGGCTCGCTCGATCAAGCGCTGGGCGGCCATCAACCGGCACCTGAGCACCCAGGTGATCGATGGCCAGCACTGCTTCATGCAGGTCGACCCGGCCACCAGCGCCCGCTCCATCCAGGGCTTTCTCCAGACCGAAGGCCGGTGAAAGCCGCGGGCCAGGCGCCCGCGACAGATGTCACCGTGCTATCATTGACTGGTTTTCCAGGCAGGCCGTGCAACCTGTCGATCCTGGAAAGCACTGGACAAAGGCGCCGATCAGATGCGCCTGCCGCCTGCCTTGTGTGCAAAAAGCCGACGGTGCCGTGGGGCCTGGCCCCACCGCGCACCGCACCGATGCAAACCGCGACTCGCCTCGCCGGTTGTACTTTTTGCCGCCACAAGGAACACAGTCATGCTCTTGAGAACGATGAACATTTCCCGCCGCGCAGGGTTCAGCTTCGCCCTGATCGCCTTGCTGGCCCTGGCCCTGGGAGGTTTCTCCCTGCTGGAAATGCAACGCATGAACCAGCAATCCCTTGAGGTCGACCAGAACTGGCAGCCATCCATCGTTGCCGCCAATGCCCTGGCCCTGACCAGCACCCAGATCCGAACCCTGACCCTGCGCATGCTGGTGGTGCGCGACAGCGGTGACGTGCAGGCCTTGCTGTCGCGCCTCAGCGAGCTGGAGCAGCAGCAGGGTCGGCAACAGCAGGCCTATGAAAAACTGATCAACGTCGACGACGAACGCGCCGCCTACGAGCGTTTTGTCGAAGCCGAGGCGCTATACCTCAAGGACCAGCACCGGATCACCGACCTGATGCGCCAGGGCCACAAGGAAGCGGCGATCGACATCGTCGACGGCGGCCCGTTCCTGGCCAATGCCGATGCCATGCTCAAGGAATTGCTGACCATCATCGACGTCAACACCCGGGGCGGTATCGCCGCGGCGGCGCAAAGCAACCAGGTGTTCAAAGGTGCGGTGGGCATGGTCCTGCTGATCATGCTGGTCGTGGTGGCCCTGACCGTGGTCCTGGCCCTGTTCCTGACCCGCAGCATCGTGCGCCCCCTGGGCCAGGCCGTGGAGGTAGCGGAAACCATCGCCCGCGGTGATCTCGGCCAGAGCATCGCAGTCAGCGGCAAGGACGAACCGGCGCGCCTGCTGCACGCCCTGCAGACCATGCAGGCCAGCCTGCGCGGCACCCTGCAGCGGATCGCCGATTCGTCCAACCAGCTGGCCTCCGCCGCCGAGGAACTGCACGCGGTCACCGAGCATTCCAGCCAGACCCTGCACCAGCAAAGCAATGAAGTGGAGCAGGCGGCCACCGCGGTCAATGAAATGACCGTCGCCGTGGAGGAAGTGGCGCGCAATGCGGTGAGCACCTCCGAAGCCTCCCAGGAAACCGACCGCACGGCCCATCACGGCCGCGAGCAGGTACAGCACACCGTCGACTCCATCGGCCAACTGGCCGAAGACGTGACCCAGACCTGCCAGCGGGTGGAAAACCTGGCGGTGGACGTGCGCAATATCGGCCAGGTGCTGGAAGTGATCCGCTCGATTGCCGAACAGACCAACCTGCTGGCGCTCAATGCCGCCATCGAGGCCGCGCGGGCCGGGGACGCCGGACGCGGCTTCGCCGTGGTCGCCGACGAAGTGCGGGCCCTGGCCCATCGCACCCAGCAGTCGACCCAGGAAATCGAAAGCATGATCAACACCATCGAGGAAGGCACCGAAGGTGCGGTCAGTGCCATGCGCAACAGCAACGAGCGCGCCCACCTGACCCTGGAAGCCGCCCGCGCTTCGGGGCTGGCCCTGGACCAGATCACCCAGGCCATCACCACCATCAACGAGCGCAACCTGGTGATCGCCAGCGCCAGCGAGGAACAGGCCCAGGTCGCCCGCGAGGTAGACCGCAACCTGATCAATATCCGCGACCTGTCGACCCAGACCTCGGCCGGGGCCAACCAGAGCAATGCCGCCAGCCAGGAGCTGTCACGCCTGGCGGTGGACCTCAATGCCCTGGTGACCCAGTTCAAGCTTTGACGCTTGCCGCTTCAGAAGGCGTAGCGGCCGATCACCTGCCGGACCCTGGCTAGCGCCACGCCCAGATCGGCCATGGCCACCGAGCCCAACGCCAGGCGAATGGCGTGGGGCACCGGGCCGGCGCCGACAAAGGGCTCGGCGGTGGACACCGAGACCTTCTCCCGCAGCAGCGCCATGGCCACCTGATCGGCCCGGACTTCCTCGGGCAAGGGCAGCCAGAGGAAGTAGGAGTTCGGATGGCTGACATAGGCCAGCCCGGCCAGGGCTTCCCGGGCCAGGGCCTGGCGGGCCTGGGCATCCTCGCGCTTCTGGTGCTCCAGGCGCGCCACCGTGCCGTCCTCGATCCAGGCACAGGCCATGGCGGTCATCACCCCCGGGGTGTTCCAGGTGCTGGTGCGGATCGCACGCTCGATCAGCGCCACCCAGGCCGGCGGCGCCACCACATAACCGACCCGCAGGCCGGTGGCCACATTCTTCGAGAACCCCGAGATGTAGACCGTGATCTCTGGTGCCAGGGCAGCCAGCGGCGCGGGAGGATCCTGGGCCAGGAAGGCGTAGGCGGCGTCTTCGATGATCAGCAGCCCGTGGGCCCGGCCAATCGCCACCAGGCGCTGGCGCCAGGCCAGGTCCAGCACCCAGCCCATGGGGTTGTGCAGGGTCGGCATGGCGTATACCGCGCGCACCCGCCGCCGTTGGCACAGGCGCTCGAAGGCCTCCAGGTCCGGCCCCTGCTCGCTCAGGGGAATGGCCAGCAGTTCCAGCCCGTGGGCCTCGGCCACCACCTTGAACCCGGGGTAGGTCAAGGCATCCACCGCCACCACATCACCGGGCCTGAGCAACGCCATCAGGGTGGTCGACAGGCCGTGCTGGGCGCCGCTGACCAGCAGCACCTGCTCGCCCTCCACCACCAGCCCATGGCCTGCCAGGTAGCGCGCTACCGTGGCCCGCTCATGACTGCGCCCGGCGTGGGGCTGGTAGCGCAGCAAGGCTTCCAGGTCGCCGGTCGCCGCCAACTGGCGCAAGGCGCTACGCAGCAGTTCGGCCTGGCCGGGCAACGCCGGGTAGTTGAAGTTCAGGTCCAGGGTGCCCGGTGCCGTGGCGGGCTGGTCCACGCCCTGCCCTGGCGGCAAGGCGGTTTCCCGGACATAGGTCCCACGCCCGGTTTCACCGCTGACCAGGCCCATGGCTTCCAGCTCGGCATAGACCCGCGATGCAGTGACCAGGGCCAGCCCTTCCCGCGCCGCCAGCTCGCGATGGGTGGGCAGGCGGGTGCCGGGGGCAAGGATGCCGGTACGGATATCGGCGGCAAAGGTGTCCACCAGTTGTTTGTAGCGGGCACGGGCCATAGGCGCTGTATCCATGACAATTTTTTGATTGTGCTGATTTTCAATCCTAGGATGGGCTCGACACAAGCCCCGCCGCTGCGGCCCCCCACTTCTTGAGCACTCCCCGAATGGAACGGACATCGACCCTGCAATCCCCAGCCCTGGAAAAAACCGCCAGTGGCTGGCTCAACGGCTTTATCGGCGTGCTGATCTTCAGCGGCTCACTGCCGGCCACCCGGGTCGCGGTGCTGGAGTTCGACCCGCTATTCCTCACCGTGGCCCGGGCCACCATCGCCGGGCTCCTGGCGTTGTGCATCCTGCTGCTGTTCAAGCAGCGCCGTCCGAGCCGCGTCCAACTCCTGCCCCTGACCATCGTTGCCCTGGGCGTGGTGCTGGGCTTTCCGCTGCTCACGGCCCTGGCCCTGCAGTACGTGACCTCGGCCCATTCCATTGTGTTCCTCGGCCTGTTGCCCCTGGCCACCGCGGTGTTCGGCGTGCTGCGCGGCGGCGAGCGGCCGCGCCCTGTGTTCTGGCTGTTCTCGGTGCTCGGCAGCCTGTTGGTGGTGGGCTATGCCCTGTCCCAGGGCCTCACGGCTTCACCCGAGGGTGACCTGCTCATGCTCCTGGCCGTACTGGTATGCGGCCTGGGTTATGCCGAAGGCGCCAAGCTGTCGCGCACCCTGGGCGGCTGGCAGGTGATCTCCTGGGCCCTGGTGCTGTCGCTGCCACTGATGGCCGCACTGACCCTGTTCAGCATGCCCGCCTCCTTTAGCGGCATCAGCCTGCCGGCCTGGGTCAGCCTGGGCTACGTATCGCTGTTCAGCATGCTGATCGGTTTTGTCTTCTGGTACCGCGGGCTGGCCCAGGGCGGGATCGCCGCCGTCGGCCAGTTGCAGTTGCTGCAACCCTTTTTCGGCCTGGCCCTGGCCGCCGGCCTGCTCCACGAGCACGTCAGCCTGGGCATGCTCGGGGTCACCGTGGCGGTGATCCTCTGCGTGGTCGGGGCACGAAAGTGTTCCAAATAAGTACAAGGCAGTGGCGGCGCTTGCCGGGCTGCCACTGATTGCGCGGGGATATGAAGCAAGAGCCGCAAAGGGCTCGGGGGTCAGGTCGGAGAGATAGTCGCGAGCGCACCGAGCGCGATGGTCAAGGCTAAAAATCCAAACAAGAAAAACGCCATCTTAGTCATCAGGCCTCCTGAACAGTAGGTATGCGGTGCAGCGGGCCCGGTCTCCAGCCGTAAAGCCGGCCGGGCGCGCCATTTTCAAACCATGGCTGTTCTGATAACAGACGCAGATGCGCAAGAAAAATACGGATCAGATACGCCGCACCGGCCTCCGCTACCTGCTTGCTCGCCCTCGCACCACTTGCCCACGATGCCATGCTGGAAGCAGAAAACCGGAGCACGCCGACGGGCTCCGGTGGCGGGGTTGGCCGATCAGGCCAGTTCTTTACGCAACTGACGGGCCGCGGTGACCATGTGCACCAGGGCTGCTTCGGTTTCCGGCCAGCCGCGGGTCTTCAGGCCGCAGTCCGGGTTGACCCACAGGCGCTCGGCAGGAATGCGCTGGGCGGCCTTGCGCAGCAGGTTGGCCATTTCCGAGGCATCCGGCACCCGTGGCGAGTGGATGTCATAGACGCCCGGACCGATCTCGTTCGGGTAGGCGAAGGCTTTGAAGGCGTCCAGCAGTTCCATGTCCGAACGCGAGGTCTCGATGGTGATGACATCCGCATCCATGGCGGCGATGGACTCGATCACATCGTTGAATTCGCTGTAGCACATATGGGTGTGGATCTGGGTTTCATCACGCACGCCAGAGGCGCACAGGCGGAACACTTCGGTGGCCCAGTCCAGGTAGTGCTGCCACTGCGCCCGGCGCAGCGGCAAGCCTTCACGGAACGCGGCTTCGTCGATCTGCACGATCCTGATGCCGGCGGCTTCCAGGTCCAGCACTTCGTCGCGGATCGCCAGGGCCAATTGCCGGGCCTGCACTTCGCGGCTCACATCTTCGCGCGGGAAAGACCACATCAGCATGGTCACCGGGCCGGTGAGCATGCCCTTCATCACCTTGTCGGTCAGGCCCTGGGCGTAGCGGATCCACTCCACGGTCATGGCTTTGGGGCGGCTCAGGTCACCGAAGATCACCGCCGGCTTGACGCACCGGGAACCGTAACTCTGCACCCAGCCGAAACGAGTGAACACATAGCCGTCCAACTGCTCGGCGAAATACTCGACCATGTCGTTGCGCTCGGCCTCGCCGTGCACCAGCACGTCCAGGCCCAGGCGTTCCTGCACCAGCACCGCGTGGCGGATTTCGCTGTGCATGGCTTCGGTGTATTCGGCCACGCTCAGCTTGCCCTGCTTGAACGACTGGCGTGCCAGGCGGATCGAGGCGGTCTGCGGAAACGAACCGATGGTGGTGGTGGGGAACAGCGGCAGGTCGAGGCCGGCGCGCTGCTTGGCGATACGCCGGATGAAGGCCGAGCGCCGCTGGCTGTCCTTGGGGGTGATGGCCGCCACCCGAGCCTGTACCGCCGGTTTGTGGATGCGCGGCGAGGCCGCGCGGCTGGCCTGTACGGCGCGGCTCTGCTCCAGGGCCTTGAGCACCGCCTGGGCCTGCGGCTGGTTCACCGCCTGGGCCAGTACCGCCACTTCCTGGCATTTCTGCACGGCGAAGGCCAGCCAGCTCTTGAGCTCGGCGTCCAGCTGGTCTTCACGGCCCAGGTCCACTGGGCTGTGCAACAGCGAGCAGGAAGGCGCCACCCACAGGCGCTCACCCAGGCGCTCATGGGCGTGCTGCAGGGTAGCCAGAGCTTTTTCCAGGTCGCAGCGCCAGACGTTACGGCCATTGACCAGGCCCAGTGACAGCACCTTGTAGGCCGGCAGGCGATCGAGGATGGTCGGGTACTGCTCGGGAGCACGCACCAGGTCGATGTGCAGGCCGTCGACCGGCAGGTTCGCGGCCAGGCCGAGATTCTCTTCCAGGCCACCGAAATAGGTCGCCAGGAGTTTTTTCAGCGGCTCGCGCTGGATCTGGTTGTAGGCACGTTCGAACGCGTTTTTCCAATCCTGGGGCAGGTCCAGCACCAGGATCGGCTCGTCGATCTGCACCCACTCCACACCCTGGGCCGCCAGGCGCTGGAAGATCTGGCCGTACAGCGGCAGCAGGCGGTCCAACAGCTCCAGCTTGTCGAACTCTGCGCCCTTGGCCTTGCCCAGCCACAGGTAGGTCAGCGGGCCGATCAGCACCGGCTTGACGGCGTGCCCCAGGGCCCGGGCCTCCTCGACCTCTTCGAAGAGCTGCTCCCAGCCCAGCTGGAATTGCTGGTCGGCGCCGAATTCAGGCACCAGGTAGTGGTAGTTGGTGTCGAACCACTTGGTCATTTCCTGGGCGTGGGCACCGCCGCAGCAGCCGTCGCTGACGCCACGCGCCATGCCGAACAGGGTCTGCAGCGTGGCTGGGCCATGCTGCGGACGGAAACGCTGGGGAATCACGCCGAACATCAGGGAATGGGTCAGAACCTGGTCGTACCAGGCGAAATCGCCTACGGGCAGCAGGTCGATACCGGCGTTTTTCTGCAGCTCCCAGTGAGTCTTGCGCAGATCACGGCCCACGGCGCGCAGGCCGGCTTCGTCGAGTTCGCCCTTCCAGAACGCCTCTTGCGCTTTCTTCAGTTCACGGTCGCGGCCAATGCGCGGAAATCCTAGAGAATGGGCCAAAGCCATGACATGCAACTCCCCTGTGTTTGATGGGAGCCATTGTCGGCACTCGGCACTTGGTGAGACAAACTCATTTTAATCGCGATGATCACAAGTTCCATTCACGATCAAACAGGCAGATCAGACACTGCCGCAGGAGGCCGCGCGCCCTTCAGGCTCCTGCCCGGGGCGGCCCGGGCCAGCTACAGGCCTGCGACCCGGTGCAGATCTGCGCCCCCCTCAGCGGCGAGCCAACTTATACCTCAGGCAATCCTCGTTAAAGCTTTTGCGTAGTGCCTCGGGCTTGATCCGCGAGGGGCTGTCGTAGGTCTGCTCGGTAATGCCCAGGGCCATCATGCGCATCCAGCCCTTGCTGAACTTGTAGGTCTGGATCTTCTGCCGCGCCGCATACAGCGACACCCCGGACAACTTCAATTCCTGGGCCCTGGCGGCAGTGCCCGCCCCCCAGCTGCAGATATATCGGTCATTGGCCGCCAGCTCCCGGGCCTGGGCCGCAGAAGCCCCGCCCAACAGGGCAAACGAAGTCAGCGTAATCAACACATGGCGCATTTTGCGGTCACCTAACCACCTGAAAATAAAGTGATTTTGGCGACACTTCAGACTGCCCGGGGCCAGTACTTTGCCTTCTCGATCAAGGCAATGTGCCTGCCAATGCTGGCCACTCGCGCGGCACAGGCGCACCCGCCGCTGACGCCAGTCGATCAACTGCAACACGCTGAAGCCGGGTTTTTCCGCACCCCGTGGACCGGCTCGATAACCGACGCTGGCGACTGCACAGCCAACGCTGCACGCCCCGGTCCGCCTCCGACGCCCGCCCGCGACTCCAGAACCGCATCGCCAAGGCTGCATCGCGCACGGAGGCCGAAACGCCAGTATTCCTATGAGGAATGCACGGATAAAAAACCTGCATTTTATTTATCGACCAAGATCTCCTAGCGTGGGCGCTCCCCCCTTGGAGAGACCGCCGTGACCGCTTCCCGCCCGCGCCTGTACGTCGATGCCCAGTTCACCAGCCCCTATGCCCTGTCCGTGTTCGTGGTGCTGCGGGAAAAGGGTATCGACTTCGACCTGCTGCCCCTGGACCTGGACGCCGCGCAGAACCGCGAGCCGGCCTACACCCGCCTGTCCCTGACCCAGCGCGTGCCGACCCTGGTGCTGGAGGATTTTGCCCTGTCCGAATCCTCGGCCATCGCTGAATACCTGGAACAGCTGTTCCCACACAACCCGGTCTATCCCCAGGACCTGCGCCAGCGTGCCAAGGCCCGCCAGGTCCAGGCCTGGCTGCGCAGCGACCTGCTGCCGATCCGCCAGGAGCGCACGACCCTGGTGGTGTTCTACGGCTGCAAGGGCGAACCGCTGTCGCCCCAGGCCCAAGCGGCGGCTAACACCCTGGTGGAGGCCGCGCAGGAGCTATTGGCGGATGGCCGCGACTTCCTGTGCGGCCAGTGGTCGATCGCCGATGTCGACCTGGCGCTGATGCTCAACCGGCTGATCCTCAACGGTGACCCGGTGCCGGCGAGCCTGGTGGACTATGCCCGGCGCCAGTGGCAACGGCCGGCAGTGCAGGAATGGGTGCAGTTGCCGCGGCCGGCGCTGTAGGGCCTGGAGCGCCGGGTGATGCGGCCATCGGCGTTGACCTGACGCTGGCCGGGGAGTCTGCGGCCGGCGCGGCTAGGCTTCTTGCGGTTGGCGCAGGTAGGCGAACATGTGCTGGGCATAATCGGCCTTGCCCAGGGGCACACCGTTGTGCCGCAGGATGTTGTAGGCCGTGACCAGGTGGAAATAGAACTGCGGCGTCGCCCAGTTGCGCGCGAACTCCTCGCCGTTCATGTCGAAGGCAATACCGTTGTGCAGCTCGATGGCGATGGCCCTCTGGCCACTGCTGTCGATCAGCTCGCGGTCCGCCGCCGCCAGGAACGCCAGGGTGTCTTCGATCAGTGCCCTGGCCTCGGCCATACCGGCCGGCGCCTGCAATGCAGTCACAGGCTGCCCGCTCAGGCGCTGTACCGCTTCCCGGGCCTGGGTGCAGGCAAAACGCACCTGGGCCGCCAGGTCATACATGTCCGGTGCCAGCCGCGACTGCAACAGCACCTGGGGTTCGACCCCCCGCTCCCGGGCCTGCTCTTCGCCCTTGGCAAGAAAGCCCTCCAGGGCGCGCAGCATCTGGGCAAAACAGGGAACGGTGATTGCGTAGATCGACATGGGTGTTCCTCGATGAGATCAAGACACAGGGGCCGGGTGCTGCCCGTCGCCCCGCCATAAAAGCCGATGGATCCTAGCAGATGTCCCCCCTCTCTCAAGCCGCGAACAATGCCAGAAAAGTACCCCTGGGCCGATCCGGCTGGTATGGTGCGCCCCTTGAGAAATACACCGCCTGACAGTGAGGAAAATGACCTTGAGCAGTGAAGCAAAAATGACCGGGGACCTGTTCGAAGTCGACAAGCGCCTGGCCCTCAAGCCCATCGTCGATTTCAACAGCTACCTGCGCGCGGCCTTCGCCGATGGCCCCTGCTCCTGTGGTCGCTGCGTCGCCAGCCAGGGTGACGAGAGCGGCTACGACTACCAGCACACCTTCAACTTCGCCGGCCGGGTGGCCAACCGCCGCTTCGCCTCCACCGCCGGCAGCGATGTGCTGCAGGCCCTGAAGAAAGCCTGGCTGTCCTTCACCAAGGCCGAGCTGCCGGCGAGCGGCGATCTGGACCTGGCAACGGTCAAGGAATTCGTCGACCCCCAACTGCACAAATTGCTGGTACCGCTGTTCGTCGCCAGCGGCCTGACCCGCGAAGTGGATGGCCAGTTGCAACTGCAGGCGCAAGTGGCGGCTTGAACAGCCGTACCGCCTAAAGCCAGCGCCGCACACGCTGGCGATACGCCGCAAAATCAGCCCCGAACAACTGCCCGAGCGCCCGTTCTTCGGGGTAGATCTGAAAGCGGTTCATGTACAGGACGAACCCCAGCACGCCGAGCAGCACCAGGGGCGAGGCCAGGTACAGCCCCCAGGCCAGCAGCCACAGGGCAAAGCCGACATACATCGGGTTGCGTGTGTACTGGTAGATCCCCGAGGTGACCAGGGCCGAGGCGCTGGCGGGTTTCAGCGGGTTGACCGTGGTCTTGGCCCGGCGAAAGGCAAGCCCTCCGGCCAGGACAAACAGCAGCCCGGCCATCACCAGCGGCAGCGCCAGCAACAGGCGTGTGCCCAAGCCCGGATCCAGGCCCGGCAAGCCGCGCGCAAGCAGCCCCATCAACACGGCGAACAGGACCGCGACAAGGGGGGGTGGAATGCGGTTTTCCAAGGCCTGCATGGTGCCTCTCTCCTCTGCCCGGGTTCAGGTCCGGGGCGTTACAGGTTGTCCGTCACCCGGCACAGCTTGCTGTCTTTCAACGGGGCCGCAGCATATTCCTTCGAGCCAAGCGGCGCCTGCTTGAGCATCACCGCGCACTTGTACATCCCCGAGGCTTCCAGCTGATAGTCCATGCCTGCCTTGGGCACGAAGCTGAACAGGTTGTAGCACTGGTTGCCCAGGTAGTGGAACGCCATGGGCTGCCCGGCCGGCACCAGCACTTCGGTCCGGGTACCGGGCACTGCGGGAGTCTGCGGCGCCGCCATGCCCAGGCTTTCACCGTTACGGTTGGCGTAGCCGTCCCGGGCAGCCACCACGACCCCGGCACCGGGCAGGCGGAAATCCACGCAGTCGGACCTGGGCACACCGCGCACCATGCCGTCGCTGATCACCCGCAGGCGCACGGTTTCGCCACCCGGCGGCGTGGAATAGGGCGTGGAAAAGGACCGCACATCGGTCAGGGCGCCGCAGCCGGCCAGCGCCAGCAGCAGGCCGGCGAGACCCGGCAGGCGCACGCGCCCTATGCAGGTGTTGAGGGGGTGAGGCGATTGACTCACTATGTCGCTCCTTGCGGGTCGGGTTCCTGGGCAGCTGCTGCGATCAGCAGCCGGCGTTTTATAAAGGGTTCACCCACTCGCGGCAATGCTGGCCCTGAAACTTCGGAAACCCTGACCATGCAAAACCAGCATCAAGGCAGTTGCCTGTGCGGCGCGGTGACTTACCAAGTGTGCGGCGCGCTGAAAGCCGTCACCCACTGCCATTGCCACAAGTGCCAGAAGGGCCACGGCGCGGCCTTTGCTTCCTACGCCAGTACGCCGCGTGCGAATCTGGAAATCCGCGACCAGAGATCGGCGCTCAAGGTGTACGAATCCTCCCCTGGCGTGCTGCGCCAGTTCTGCTGCCACTGCGGCTCTTCGTTGTTCTGGCAGGACACCCAGGGCGAATATCGCCAGTGGATTTCCATCACCATTGCCACCCTGGACACGCCCTTCGCAGCCCCCAGGCAACAGCATTACTGCGTGGCCATGAAGGCCGACTGGTATGCAATCACCGATCAGTTCGACCAAGTGCAATAAGCCACGCCGCACCCAGAGGAATGCCCCTGTCATGACCCGGCACTTCAGCTACGTCTGGCTCCTGCCGTTGCTTGAACGCCCCTACGAATCGGTCGCGGCCGACCTGCCTGGCGCCCTCGCCGGGCTCAGGATAGAGCCCCCCGCCGGGTGAACCGCTGTGCCTGCGCCAGTTGCTGCTGAGCGCCCTGGGGTCCGGCTCCGAACACTGGGAGCACTGTGCTGTGGCATGGCTGGAAGCCGGCTTCCCGCTGGATCGCGAGCTGTGCGAAAGCCTGCTGCACCAGGTCTCGCAAAAAATGTTCAGCCAGCCCATCCGCCATCGGCTGACCACCCTCGGCAAACGCTGGCTACGCCAGGACAACCAGGCCCGTACCCACGACTCAAACCCACGCCACTAGCGCGCCGCGACGTCCTTGGGTTTGTAGAAGCTGAAGCTGCCGATCTCGGTGGTCTTGATATAGGCCCGGGACCAGTCCGGCGAAACACTGCGGTCGTGAAAGAACAGCGCGCCGCCGGTACGGTCCTTGAGCTGCTGGTTCAGCGCCTTGCGGGCAATTTCCTTGGCGATGGTATAGCGGCCCTCTTCTTCCACCTGGTCGGGCCGGCCATCGCACCACCAGGAGAACTGGCAGGGGCTTTTTTCCGAACCCTGCTTGACCACTTCGCACACCGTCCCGGGAAACCCCTCATGGCCCAGGCGGTTCAGCACCACATTGGCCACGGCCTCCATATCGGCGCTTTCACCGCCCTTGGCTTCCCAGTAGATGGTCCGCGACAGGCACGTGATGGCGTCGTCCACCGGGGCCTGGCCGGCCGGGTCCACGGCCTGCACTTCGTTCTTGGTGATGGGTGCGGCCTGGGGCTCGACCTTCGGGCTTTCCTTGTCCGCGGCTTTCTGCTCCAGCGCCTGGGCCTTGTCCTGGGCAGCGGCCTGCACCGCCGGCTGCGGGTCGGCGGCCCAGAGCTGGGCTGCGGGCAACAACAAGGCAAAACACAGGGTCCTGACAATCCAGCGCATGATCGATCCTTCCCGAAAAACCTTTACCCCCTGCCAGCGCCGCCCCTGAACGTACCTGGCGGCAGAGCGGCGCAACCGGTTGCAGCATGGCCGGCACGATGGCGCGTCGAGGGGGAGCGAACGGGTCACCGGGGGCCATGTTGAATCGACCATGGGCCGCGCGAATCATTCCCTGGTGCCGCAAGCCCTGCACAAGGCCCAGGACAAGGCTCCCGTGGAAATTCGCTGGTAATGATAAGAATTCTCATTAGAATGCCCAGCCATTCACGCTGAGCCGTATCAGGTAGTGGGAGCAGTGGGCGATGGAAACCGGAGACGACCAGCAACAACTCAGCGCGCTGTTCATTGCACAGCGCGGGGGGCTGATCCGCATGCTTGCGCGGGTGGTGGGGTGCGCCAACCTGGCCGAGGACCTGGCCCAGGAGACCTACCTGCGGGTGGCCAAGGCGCTCAACGCCCGCCCCATCGAGCACTTGCAGCCGTTCCTCTATCAGACCGCCCAGTACCTGGCCTTCGATCACCTGCGCAGCCAACGCAGCAAACGCCGCTTCGAGTACCAGCCCACCGACGCCAGCCAGCTCAGCGAAGTGCCCACCGCTGCCCCCGGGCCGGAAAGCCATGTCCAGGGCCAGCAGCAGTTGCACTTGCTGCAACAGGTACTGGCCACCCTGCCCAAGCGCCAGCAACAAATCCTGGTTTTGCATAAACTGCACGATCTTTCGCAAAGCCAGATTGCCCAGCGCTTGCAGGTTTCCCTGAGCACGGTGGAAAAGGACCTGCGCCATGCACTCAATGCCTGCATCAAAGCCACCGACCGGCAGAACCCCGATGACTGAACACCTCAGCGCCCTCCCCGGCGACGCCATTCGCGAGCAGGCGAGCTACTGGTTCACCCAGCGAGAGGCCATGACCCACAACCTGCCGCTGCGCCAGCGCTTTGAACAGTGGCGCAACAGCCACGCGCAGCACGCCGAGGCCTACCGCGCCCTGGAAGACCTGTGGCAGGCCAGCGCCTTCGAACAGGCCCTGGAACAACTGGCGCTGGGCCTGGACCTGCCGGCCGCCCCGGCCCCCGCCACGCCGCGCAGAAAACGCCACCGCACTCGCTGGCTGGCCGCCGCGGCCACGGTGCTGGTGATGCTCGGTGCCGGCTGGTTCGGCGACCTGCCACTGCGCCTGCAGGCCGATCACCTGAGCGCGGTCGGCGAACTCCAGCGCTTCGACCTGGCCGATGGTTCGCACATCGTGCTGGGCAGCGACAGCGCCATCAGCAGCGACTTCAGTAACGCCCGGCGGCGCATCCAGCTGCTGCGCGGCGAGCTCTATGTCGAGGCCTTCCACGACCCGTCCCGGCCGCTGACCATCGAGGCCGGCAGCGCCACGGTGACCGTGGTCGGCACCCGCTTCAGCGTCAGCCGCCAGGCCGACGGGGTGACCGTGGCCGTACGCGAAGGCCGGGTACGCCTGGCCGACGAAAACGGCCAGCAGAGCCTGCTGCAAGCCGGCAACTGGCAACAGTTGCAGGGCCACCGGTTACTGCCCCTGAACCCCGAGGGCAGCGAACGGCAACTGTCCTGGATCAACGGCCGCCTGTCCTTCCAGGACGCGCCCCTGGCCCAGGTTCTGCAAGAGCTGGGGCGTTACCATCGCGCACCGATCCTGCTGTTCAACGCCGACGCGGCGCAGCAGAAAGTCAGCGGCAACTATCAGCTCGATGACCCCCAGGCCATTGTCCGGGCCCTGAGCAAAGTCACCGCCACCGAGCTCACCCGCCTGCCGGGCGGCATCCTGGTACTGCGCTGAAACACTGCCCGGGGGGGCTGAAAAAAGTTTTACGGCTTTGCCGAGGCCAACCCGTCAGGGTGTTTGCTTATGCAAATCATTCCTATTTCGTACGGGACTTCCATGCACCTTCCAACACTCACCCCGGCCCGCAGCATCCTCGCGCTGGCCATCTGCCTGGCCTGCAACCCCGTGATGGCGGTCGAGCCCACCACCGCTACCGACAACCAGGCAACCGCCACCTACAGTTTTGCCATCGCCCGCCAGTCCCTGGCCAATGCCCTGGACCAACTGAGTACCCAGAGCGGTTTGCAGATCGCCTACTCCGCGGCACTGGCCCAGGGGATCGAGTCGGCGGGGGTCAGCGGGCGCATGAGCGCGGAACAGGCACTGGGCAAGCTGCTGGCCGGCACCGGCCTGGGTTTTGAACGCAACGGCGCCAACGCGGTGCTGCTGACCCGCCTGCCCCAGAGCAGCCAGGCCGTGGAGCTGGAGGCCACCCAGATCGTCAGCAACCAGTTGGGCACCGTCACCGAAGGCAGCGGCTCCTACACCCCAGGCACCATCGCCACGGCGACCCGCATGGTGCTGACCCCGCGGCAGACCCCGCAGTCGATCACCGTGGTCACCCGGCAGCACATGGAAGATTTCGGCCTCAACAATGTCGACGACGTGATGCGCCACACCCCGGGCATCACCGTCTCGGCCTACGATACCGACCGCACCAACTACTACGCCCGCGGTTTCTCGATCAACAACTTCCAGTACGACGGTATCCCCTCCACCGTGCGCAACGTCGCCTATTCGGCTGGCAACACCCTCAGCGACATGGCCATCTACGACCGGGTGGAAGTGCTCAAGGGTGCCACCGGCCTGCTGACCGGCGCCGGCTCCCTGGGCGCCACCATCAACCTGGTGCGCAAGAAGCCCACTGCCCAGTTCCAGGGCCACGCCTCCCTGGGCATGGGCTCCTGGGACAACTACCGCAGCGAACTGGACGTCAGCGGGCCGCTGACCGAAACCGGCAATGTTCGCGGCCGCGCAGTGGCGGCCTACCAGGACAAGCAGTCGTTCCTCGACCACTATTCGCGCAAGACCTCGACCTACTACGGCATCCTCGAATTCGACCTGTCCCCCGACACCCTGCTGACCGTGGGCGGCGACTACCAGGACAACATCCCCAAGGGCTCCAGCTGGTCCGGCACCTTCCCGCTGATCAACGCCACCGGCGGGCACAACAGCATGTCGCGCTCCTACAACAACGGCGCGACCTGGAGCGGCTGGGAGCAATACACCCGCACCGCTTTTGCCATGCTCGAACACGACCTGGGGGATGGCTGGGTCACCAAGCTGCAACTGGACCACAAGATCAACAGCTACCACGCCGAGCTCGGCTCGATCCAGTTCGACGAGCCGCAGACCGATGGCACGGCCAAGGTCAACGCACAGAAGTACACCGGCGACACCACCAGCGATTCCGCCGACCTGTACCTGAGCGGCCCCTTCAATCTGTTCGGCCGCGAGCATGAACTGGTGCTGGGCGGCTCCATCGCCAACTCGCGCTGGACCGGCAAGGGCTACTGGTCCCCGGACTTCCCCGGGGGCAAGGGTAACGTGGTGGACTTCTACAACTGGCACGGCAAGATCGAACGGCCCATCTGGGGGCTGCCGGCCCAGCGCACCGACGACACCGTGCGCCAGACCGGCACCTACATGACCACCCGCCTCAACCTGATGGACGACCTGAACCTGTTTCTGGGCGGGCGCGTGGTCAACTATCACCTCACCGGCCTGACCCCGTCCTACAAGGAAAGCGGACGCTTCGTGCCCTACGTCGGCGCGGTCTACGACCTCGACGACCACTTCTCGGTCTACGCCAGCTACACCGATATCTTCATGCCCCAGGAAAGCTGGAACAAGGACAAGGACAGCAAGCTGCTCAACCCGGACGAAGGCCAGAACTACGAGCTGGGGCTCAAGGGCGAGTTCTTCGAAGGCCGCCTCAACAGCAGCCTGGCCTACTTCGAAGTGCACGAGACCAACCGCTCGGTGCCGGACGATGCCTACAACAACCAGTCGCCCACCCCCGACAACTACGCGTTCAAGGGCGCCAAGGCGGTCACCAAGGGCTACGAGCTGGAGATTTCCGGCGAACTGAGCCCGGGCTGGCAAGTGCAGGCCGGCTACACCCACAAGATCGTGCGTGATGACGAGGGCGACAAGATCTCCACCTTCGAGCCGCAGGACCAGGTCAACCTCTACACCAGCTACAAGCTCAAGGGCGACCTGGACAAGCTGACCGTCGGTGGCGGCCTGCGCTGGCAGAGCGAGGGCTGGTATTCGGTCTACAACGCACCGCGCAAGATCAACGAAGACATTTCCCAGGAGGCCTACTGGCTGGTGGACCTGATGACCCGCTACCAGATCACCCAGAACCTGTCGGCGACCCTCAACGTCAACAACATCTTCGACAAGTCCTACTACACCAACGTCGGTTTCTATAACTCGGCAGCCTACGGCGAACCCCGCAACTTCATGCTCAGCACCCGCTGGGACTTCTGAGCCGGCGGCCCTGCCGGGCCACCCCGCCCGGCAGGGCACCAAGCAGCATCAGTGCCCGTCAGCCAAGCAGGCCCGCCTGCTTGAGCAGGTCCGCCAAGCCCGCGGGAACCAGCGGCGTCTGCTCGGTGAAGCTGGCGCTGCCCTGCCAGCGGGCCACGAAGGGCGCGCCATCGCTTTCCCGGGCATCGAGCTGGGCACACTGGTAGACACTCGGATCGTCGAAGCGGGCGTCGTAGACCTGGACGAACTCATGGCCGGGCTTGCCGGCATAGGTGAACAGGCTTTCCAGGGTGCCGATCAGGCGCAGGCTGTTGATCGACAGCCCCAGCTCTTCCTGTATTTCCCGAACGATTGCCTGGGCACTGTGCTCGCCAAAGTCGATGCCGCCACCCAGGGGGCGAAACAGCATCTGTTGCTTGTCGGCATCAAAGAACTGATTGACCAGGATCTTGCCCTGGTGATGGAAGATGCACAGCGCGAGCGCGCGGATGCGGGGTTCAGACATGGGGTGAAGTCCATTTGCCGAGACGAGGCGCGGCATTAGAACACGGCGCCAGGCCCCTCAGCCAACGTAAAAATACTTCACCGCCAAGGCCGGGACCTCCTCCATCGCCGACCATAGTTGCTCGTCCAGTTCGCCACTGATCAGCTCATGTTCCTCGTCGCTCAGCAGCCCGGGAATGTCCCACAGTTGCTCCAGTTGCGGGTGGCCTTCCAGGTGCGCGATCAGCTGGCGCTGGCGGCTGACCAGGGCCCGAGTGTTGCGCGCGCCGATCGCGGCCAGGGTGCTGAGCGCCAGCTCGCAGGTCTGCTGCCCCCAGTTGCAGAAGAACTGCAGGAAGCCGCCGTTGTAGCCGTCCGCCTCCAGCCGCCACAGCGCGACGATGGCCTGGTCGTCCGCCGGCAGTTGCTGCAGTTGCCAGTCCAGGGCCTTCAGGCGAGCCATGGACTCATCGCACAGGCATTCCCAGATCCAGTCGATGGCGTTGAGACTGAGCACCGGCTCGCCCAGGTGCGGCCAGGACACGGACCAGCCCCGAGGTGCGATGGCAAAATCCGCCCGCTGCTCGGGCGTGGCCTCCCGCAGCCGGCTGTAACGGCTCAGGGGCTGGCGCAGCCGCAAGCCGTCGGCCCAACTCAGGCAGAGCATTTCATCCTCGAAGGCGACGTGGGTGATGGGGCTGAGGTTCATCAGGCAGGACCTTTGGGCAATGTAATTCAGTCGTAAGCGGCCGGACGACGGCGCGGGCCGATGCCGTGGAGCACCGTGAACAGCCCACCGCCCAGCAGCCCCAGCAGCAGGAACGGAAAGATCCCACGGTTGAGCAAGGGGATCCAGTAGTCCAGCCCCGAAGCCCCCTTCAGGGACCCGGCGAACAGCCCCGGGGCGCCGGACAGCAGCCAGATCAGCACGCCACTGAGGCCACCGCCGATCACATAGCGCCAGCCAGTGGCGAGAAAGCGCTCCACCAGCCACAGCACCGGCCAACTGACCAGCATGCTGATCCAGGCCCCGATCATGGCCCCCAGCAAGAATACCGGCAGGCTTTCCGCGCCCTTGGGATAGAGCGTTACCGCGACGCCCCCCAGGGTCAGCGCCCCCGACAGCGGCACCGCCAGCAGCCGCCGCAAGCCCGGCCCTCGCCCATGGGGCGGCACCGACAGCTGATCAATTCCACGGCTCAGCAGGCTGTACAGGCCAGCCAGGGCCAGCCCGCCCGCCAGCGGCAGCAGCAACAGCTGCATCCATGAAGTACGCACCAGCACCGTGGCCACCAGGCTCAGGATCAGGCTGATCCACAGGTAGCGCGCCCTGGCCTGCGGGCAGCGCCGCTCAGTCCACAGCAACAGGGGAATGCCCAGGACCATGGCGATCACACTGCCAAACAGAAACCCGGAAAACAGCTCCGTGCCATTCCAGCCCTTGATCAGGCCCTTGATCACGGCGTAGACCAGGCCAGCGCACAGGGGCAGTGCAAACAATCGCAGTTCGGCGTTGGGCCGCATGGGGTTCTACCTGGGGTGGCAACGGGTGCCGGGTTGAAGGAAGGAGCGTTTCTACACAAGTGCGGCGGACTAATCCAGTGCCGGAGAAACAATGCAACCTTGAGCCCGGCAATGGCTTATTGCTCAATATCGGGGTATACAGCTGGGCGAAAATTCATCCAGACATCCACCGTAAAAGACCATCCACCGCAAGTCGCTGCACCGCTGTCAGATGTCAGAGCAGAACAAGCATTGGCTTACAGGCAGCCGCCGAGTCCTGTTGCAAGTTCAACAGCAGCTCTGCGACCAGGGCGTGCCCAGCACGATCACCTTGGCACCTGAAACAGCCGGCGCCATTCCTCTGGGCAGGCCACTCTGCCACGCTGACGCGGTCCTGTCAGCGCTCCGGCGCAGGTTGCAATGACCCAGCGTTGACCGACGCGATATGAAAGGAAACTTGACGTGCTGGCAAGACTGAACGGGCAGGAACTGCATTTCTTTGGCACACCCAAAGCATTCAATGCCATGGCACGAGCCATTCGCAAAGGCCGGCACGGCGAGTCTCAATCAATGCCGCTGGAGCAGGAGCAATCCAGTTTCAGCACCTTGTTCCTGAGTTGCTCCGGTCAATCGAGCAGGATCTGGATTGAGCACAGCGAGGTTCATATCCAGTATGCCGAGGCCAGTAAAAACCGACTCTACCCTTGCCTCTCCATGCCCGCTGAAACAGCGCCGGGTGCGCTTTTTTTCATCGACAAGCGGCATCAGGATCACCCACCGCTGCTCACCGACGACTCGCTAAGCCTTGTGCTGCATGTCATCGCGAACGACGCCGATGCTTGAACTGCATCTGCAAGAGTAAACAGGCCCATGAAAATCTACCTCGACGACGAACGCCAAACCCCGCAAGGCTGGGTTCGCACCTACTGGCCGGACGAAGTCATCGCGCTGCTGAAAGCCGGTGGCGTCGAGGAAGTCAGCCTCGACCACGACCTCGGAGATGATCAGCGCGGCACCGGTTACGACGTGATCCTGTGGATCGAAGAGGCCGTGGCCCTCAATGGTTTTCATCCGCCGCGTATTCACATCCACTCGGCCAATGCCAGCGCCGTGGAAAAGATGCGTGCGGGTGTGCAAGCGATCGATCGACTCGCCCGCAACAACGGATGCCGCCAATCAACCCATAACGCAGGCAACTGACCCCATGAGCGGCAACCTGTATGGATACATCCATTGCTTTGACCCTTCGCCGGCTGCCGAAGCGCACAATCGTGCGGTGCTGCAAAGCCTGCCAGTGACGGGGGCGCAGATCACCCGGGCGCTTTTCAGCGTGCTGCCAAACAGCCGGGGGCACTGCTACTTCGGGCATATGGTGCACTTCGCCACCTACCCCAAAGGCAGTTACATCTTCGATGATTCGTGGCTGGCCGAGTACGAAGCCCTGCTGGAGCGCCTGTTCTGGGACAACTCGGAGGTGGTGCATACCTACTGCGGCGAACGGCGCACCTGGGACTCCAGTAAAACCCACGGGCTCGAGCAACCGACAGGCTTGAAGATCAGTAACAGGAAGGTTTTCCCCTCCTACCACGACCTGGAGCCCGTCGAGGACAGCGATGCGCCGACGCCGGGCAACAGCTGAGCTGCCAGCGCCCGCTTGATATTCGCGCTATGGGCTACGCAGAACCTGCGGCGAGCGGCGCCAGACTGAACCAGTCGGCCCTCAACAACCCGTACTGCACCAGATCATGATGAGTCCCCAGCCAGTATCCCGCCTGCCGTGAAAGCCCTTCGCGGACAAAGCCCGCCCGCTCCAGCAATCTGAGGGACGCCAGGTTTCGCGGATGCACCTGGGCCTCGATACGGTTGAGCGCCATATGCTCGAAGCCCCAGCCAACCACGGCCTCCAGCGCCTCGGTCATCAGCCCCTGCCCTTGCGCCGCACGCCCCAGCTCGAAACCGACGGCGCAGCTGCGCCACTGCCGGTTCCATTTGAACAGGCCGCAGGTGCCCAACAGGCCGGGTTCGGACTGGCGCTCGATGCACCAGCGAACCCCTGGGTTGGGCAAGGTCCGCCAACTGGAGAACTGCGCCAGCAGTTGCTCGGCCTGCGGGTAGTCGGTAATGGGGTCGGTGCCGAACCACTGCATGGCATCGGCGTCGCTGTGGATCGCGAACAGTGCCGGGACATCGGCCGGGCACAGTTCCCTGAGGATCAGGCGCGGGGTGCGGATAACGGGAAAGTCGCTCATGGGGATACCGCCCTAGCCTGCCAGCTGCTCGCGCAGGATCTGCGCATACTCGTCCTTGATCTGCTCAAAGCCGTACTTGTGCTCCAGGCGCTTGACGGTGAAGTGCCCACGGGCCATGTCCTGGTAGAAGTCGGTGAACAGCGCATTGATGGTGGCGCCGGTAAAGGCGCCGATCACCGGCACCGCCTGGGCCGCGAACTTGCTGGAGATGGTCACGCCGTAACGGCTGGCGACTTTCTCGATCAGCAGTGCCAGCCACTTGCCCACCTGCCCCGGCGACAAGCTGCCCACCGCCCCGGCACCGCGCTTGGCGGCAATGGCCGCCAGCTCCTTGGACAGTTGCTGCATGGCCTGGGTGGTGAAGCTGCGGGTGATGTAGTAGCCGGTTTCCGTGGCGTCGTCGGCCTGGCTGTTGCCGCCCATGGCGAACACTTCGATGCAGGCCTGCTTGGTGGCAAAATCCGCCAGATCGAAGCCTTCGCTGCGGGCCACATCGGCCACCGAGCGCATCATGATGGTGGTGGAAATGGGCAACTCGACAAACAGCGCGGCAAAACCGAAGGCCCCGCCCACAGCGCCGGAAGTGGCCGCGTACATCTTGTGCAGCAAGGTCGATGCCGGCTTTTTGGGCGCGTTGTCCAGGCTCCACAGCGCCGCATCGGCGGAGCTGTGCAGGGCCGCCACCACCGCGCCGTTGATCTTTTTCGCCACCACCGCCGGCAGCGCCTTGACCGCACTTTCGATGGGCGAACCCAGCAGCCCGGACAGGCGCGCCGTCAGTGAAGGCGACTCCAGCAAGCCGACGGCGCGCTTGAGGTCCTGGTAATCCGCGGGATGGTCTTTGATGCTCACAGGCGTCTCCATGGGTGGCTGTTCACTGCCTCGGGAAAGAATAAACCCTTGCCTGGCAGCGTCGTGGCTCAATTGCGCGTCCGGCGATAGGCAGGACTAAGGCTTGGCTGGCTCCAACAGCAGGTCCGCAGCCAGCGTCGGGTATTGGACCTTCATCCGCTCCAGGCATTGCAGCAGCAGTTGCGCGTCCCGGGGCAGGCGCCGGGACAATGCTGGCAAGCCGCTGATATGCAACTGTTCGGGCATTTCCACCAGCCCGGTAATGGCGTCCCAGAAGGCGTCCCAGTTACAGCCGTACCAATGGGGAAAACCCAGGGCATCGCGCAGCACCAGGTGCAATTCAGCGGTGCTCGTCACCTGGCTCAGGTCGATATGTTGCAGGGGCAGGCGGCTCATTCGTCATTCCTTGGGGTAATGGCTTGAAGGGGCTTTCGCTGGCTGGCCACAAGGGCTTCAGGCCAGCGGCTGGACACCCAGCTGGCGCTGCAACTGCTCCCAGCCCAGCTTGCAATAGCTCTCCAGCAGCTTGGCCAGATGCGAACTGGCGGTCTGCGGTGACATCCCCGCCGCTTCGGCCAGGGCGCTGGCGGACAGCGAGCTGCCATCGGACAGGATGATGAGCATGCCCCCCGCACCGGCTCGGCGAAGGTTTCGCCGCACACTTCGATCCAGCCCAAAGCATGGTGTGCAAAAAGGTTCGTATAGTCGCACCGCACTGCGGCAAAGGAAATACGCCCCCATGGACCTCAAGCACCGCCTGCAACGCCAAGTACTGATCGCCCCCTGCCGGAGCTATGGGGTGGTGATCCTCGACACCTCGATCGTCAATGTCGCCCTGGAATCCATTGCTCGGGACATGGATGCCGGCATCACGGCCCTGCAGTGAGTCATCAATGCCTACCCCCTGAGCTTCGCCAGCCTGCTGCTCACCGGCGGCCTGCCGGGGGAGCGGTTTGGTGCCCGGGCGCGACAAAGCCGCCGTCGCCGGCCAGGCGACAGCGGCGGCTGCCTCTCCCCTTACAGGTGCTGCTGGAAGAACGGCACCAATTGCGCCATGGCCAGCGCCACCGTTTCGGCGCGGTCGTACAGGTCGTAGTGGGACCCGCCTTCAGCGACCACCAGATGCTTGTCCCTGGAGGCCGCGCGGCCATGGATTTCCAGGCCGTCGCGGTAGGCACCGAAGCCGCCGGGCTTGTCGCCGACCACCACCATCAGTGGCTGGGTCAGCAGCACCTCGGCCTGCAGGAAGGCATCCCAGCCGAAGGCCGCGCTATTGAAGGAAAACAGACCGCTGGTGGCGCCGTTTGGCTGCTGGCCCCGGGCGGTCTTGTAGTACTCGGTGGCTTCCAGTACGTCGATGTCGCTGATGCCGTTCTGCTGCGCCTCGGCTACCGATGCTGGCAGGTAGTCGATCACATGACGCGCCTCGCCCCGGGCCTCGGCGGTGCGCTGCTTCGCCATGGCGTGCAAGGCGCTGACCGGATCGAAGTTGCTGAAACCTTCGCGGATCAGGCGGCCGAAGTTGACCCCGGTAATGGAGGCCAGGGCCTTGATCCGGTAGTCGGTCATTGCCGCCTGGATGGTGTAGCCACCGCCACCGCAGACACCGATGGCACCGATGCGCTCGGGGTCGACATAAGGCAGGGTCACCAGGTAGTCGATGGCGAAACGGATGTCCGACACGCGAGTGGCCGGGTCTTCGATAAAGCGTGGCTGGCCGCCGCTGGCGCCCTGGAAACTGGCGTCGAAGGCGATGACCACAAACCCGGCCCGGGCCAGCCCGGCGGCGTAGATGTTGCCGGAGGTCTGCTCCTTGCAACTGCCGATGGGATGGGTGCTGACGATCGCCGGGTAGCGCTTGCCCGGGTCGAAATCCGCCGGCAGATAGATGTCCGCGGCGTTATTCCAGCCGAAGTTGGGGAAGCTGACGTGTTCGATGCTGTTGCTCATGACCGTACTCCTTGAGCCGCCCTGGGCAGGCTCGTCTGGATCGATAGGCGGACCGCTCGCTCCCGTGTGCGGGAGTGCGGAGTCGGGCGTTACCGAAAGCGCCCGGGACACGGCAGGCCTTGGGGCTGCTGCGTCGTCGGGCACCAGTATAGAAATGGCTCGCGGCGAAACCTTGCCTATTCTGACGGCAAGTTTGCCTGTTTTGCGGATTCTGCCGGCTCACCCCGAAGGGCGTTTCGCTGCAACACAAACAGCTAGAAACACGCCTATCCGTGGCGGATCGAATGGTTAGGCGCCCAGAGCCGCGCCACAGCCTGTTTGCCTATTTCGCTGAACCCTGCACTGCAACCTGGCCCTTACCCGGCCTCGCGCATCCTGCGGATATCCCGCTGCGGCGGCGCGCCGAACACCCGGCTGTATTCCCGGCTGAACTGCGAAGCACTTTCATAGCCCACCAGCCCCGCGGCGCGCCCGGCATCGATGTTCTGGCTGAGCATCAACTGCCGGGCTTCCTGCAGGCGCAACTGCTTGTGGAACTGCAGCGGGCTGACGCCGATGATGGCGCGAAAATGCTGGCGGAAGGTGGACGGGCTCATATGGGCGCGCTGCGCCAGATCATCGACGCGCAACGGCTGGGTGAAGTTCTGTTTGAGCCAGGCCACGGTCTTGAAGATCTGCTGGGTCGGCGAACCCACCGCCAGCAACTGCTGCAACGCCAGGCTGTAGGGCCCGGCCAACAGCCGGACGATGATTTCCTGCTGGATCAATGGCGCCAGCTGGGGAATCAGCGCCGGCTCGTCGAGCAAGCCCACCAGCCGCTCCAGAGCGCTGGCCAGCCCCGGCTCCAGTTCATCCACCACCACCGTCCGATAATCGCTGGCCCGCGAAGGCGGTGGCGGCTGCATCTGCGCAGCGGTTTGCAGGATCTGGTGCATGTCCAGGGTCAGCATCATGCCCAGGAAGGGTTCGGCCGCCGAGCCCTCGGTCACCCGGGCCACCACCGGCTGGTCGATGCTGGTCAGCATGCCCTGCCCGGCCCGGTAATTGATCACCGCCTCTTGCAGCAGCACCTGCTTGCCGCCCTGGGCAATCACCCCCAGGCCCAGGCTGTAGATGCAGGGAATGGCCGAGGTCGGCGTGGAACGGCGGTGCAAGGTCAGGTTGGGCACGGCGCTGGGAAAGTCGCCGGAGTGCGGGGTGTGCCGGGCAATCAGGGCCGCGAGTGCGGTGGAGGTTCGGGGCTGGGTCATGGGCGGGCAATCGGAAGTGGCAACAGTACAGGCGGCCACTGTGCGCCGATTGGCCATGCAGATCGAGTTTTTCTTCACGGCCACCAGGGCGGCGGACACGGGTCGATATCCGCCTCGGGGCAGTAGTGGCTGGCAAAAGCAGGCGATCCAATGGCAATCCCTTGCCCACTACGGCCAACTTCTGCCCGCCATCGCTGCTGGCGCCGCTGCCAACGCCGCGCCGCATCATGTTCAGGGCCCATGGCCCGGGTTTTGCTCTGCTTGGCCAGAACCCACCCAGGAGCAGTCTCATGACAGGAAGCATCTCAAACTCGACATCCCTCGTAGCCATGGGCCTCAAGGGAATCACCAGGGCGCTGGAGAATGGCACGCTGAAGTCCATGAAAATCCAGGTAGAGAATGCGACGCCGCAAATGCAGGCGAAGATCGACGCCAGTTTTCATGAATCGCAAATCTCGGACGCCAAACTGATAGCCCAATACAGAGCCAACCCCACCTGGGCGACATTCGACGACAAGAGCAACTCCGTCCAACTGCCCGATGTGCAGTCCCTGGGCAAGGACGACGCCACCCATGTGCTCAAGGGCCTGCAATACCTGATGGAAATCGGGCGCCTGGACGGCAAGACGGTCGTTGCCAAAAACGGCGGCCAGACCACCGACAGCCCCGCGCTCTATCAGGACTGGCTGCTGGCGCGGATCGGCGTCGATGCCCACGCCTGAGTAGCCGCAGCCCAGGCTGCGGGAACGCACTGCATGCGGGTTCGCCAGCCAGGGCTCGAGGGTTCAGACCAGGCGTTTGTGCAGGAAGAAACGCCGGTGCTGCGGCGGGAAATCCTCCAGCCGGCCGAATTCGCTGAAGCCATGCCGCTGATAGAACTGCGGCGCCTGAAAGTCGAAGGTATCGAGCCAGATGCCGATACAGCCCTTTTCCCGGGCCAGCTCCTCGGCCATGTTCAGCAATTGCGAGCCCGTGCCCTGGCCCCGTGTCTGCTCGGGGACCGCCAGCAGCTCGATGAACATCCAGCGATAGAAAATCTCCGCCTGCAGGCCACCGAGAATCTCACCGCTGTGCTCGTCGCGGACCACCAGGGCGATGGCCTCGGGCTTGGGATCGCCCGCCTGGGCCCGGTTGTGGGCCCGCAAGGGCTCGAGGATCGCAGCGCGCACCTCCGGCCCCGGGTTCATCAGCATGTCGATACGCGTACTCATTCGCCGTTTCCTTGGATGATGGCTGTGCCGGACCGGGGTGAAAGCGCCCCACGATCCTCCCTGGAGGATCGTGGGTTTGGCAAGGCTGCGCTACCTGGCCGTCGCTGTCGCAACTAGCGGCTGACGTACTGCTCGGTCTTACTGTCGTAGACATAGGTGAGGTTGTCTGCGGCCGCCAGCGAACGGACCTTTCCCGGGCCCTCGAAGGTAGTGCCGCTGACCTTGACCTGCACCTGCGGCAGCGGCTCCTGGCCGGCGACGAAGCTCAGCTCACCGTCGCTGCCGATGCAGGGCATGACCGCGCCGTCGTCGCAGGCCGCGGAGTTGTCCTCGCCGGTGCGCACCTGGCCCACATAGGACCAGACCCAGCCATCGTCTTCGGGTTTCTTGTTCGGATTGAACACCAGCATGGTGTAGCCCCTGGTGATCACCCCATTGTCGAAAGTGGCCGTGGGCACCGCCAGCAGCAGGCGGCCGTCAGCGGTACGGTGCTCAACGGCCTTGCGCTTGGTGTCCACTTCCTCGGGCTTCTCGCCGCCGCCGAAGAAGCCGATCTTGCGTTCGATGCTGCGAATGGAATAGGCCTGCTTCTGGCCCGGGTTGGTGAGTTCGAAGGTGGCATCGGCCAGCCGTACCTGAACCTCCGGCGCGGCAAAATCCTCGCCCTCGCGGGCGGCGCGGTCCCGGGTGTGCCAGACAAAGGTGGCGTAGTAGTGCTTGCCGTCGAAGTCCAGCTCCTGGCCGTACCAGAAGGTGGCGGTAACGCCGTCTTCCAGCTCCACCTCTTCATCCTGGTCCGGCACCTCGACGTTCTGCATCACCGCCAGCACTGCGCCGGGAGGGATCGGCGCACCGGCCTGGGCCAGCATCGAAGCCGCCAGCATGCACGGCGCCAGCAACCAGCCGGCCAGTCGCGCAGCCAGCCGGCCTTCCTTGTGCAGACCTGTATTGCTCTTGATTTTCATCCCTGGAACATCCCTGTAGAACCGATGAGGAAACGCCGGCCACGCAAGTGGCCAATGGCATGACGCGCGATCATATAGCCAGCGTTTCATCAGCGACAAGATGCTGGCAAATGGCAAGCGCAGGCCGCCGGCAAGCGCAGCACCGGGCAAGACGCGCTTGTTCCTGCGCCAGCCTTGTGAGAGGTTGCTGCCTCACTCGACCTGAAGACCACCATGGATATTCGACCGACGCAAACCAAGGACTGGAGGCTGTTGAAGCAAGTTCGTCTCGCCGCGCTGCAGGACGCCCCGACCGCGTTCGGGGTCAGCTACCAGAGTGCCGCCCGGTACAGTGACCAGCAGTGGCAGGAACGTGCCTCGGGCGCGACCAGCGCATTCTGGCTGGCCATCGAGGATGGCCAGCCCCTGGGAATGATCGGCGCCGCAGTCAGTGAGGCAAACCGCTACAACCTGATCGGCATGTGGGTCGCACCCGCGGCCCGTGGCTCCGGCGTGGCGGCCCGGCTGGTGGAAGCGGTGAAGTCGCGCGCACGGGAACAAGGCCATGAGCGGGTGTTCCTCGACGTCTCCCCCGCCAATGCCAGGGCCGCGAGTTTCTATCTGCGCCAGGGGTTCGCGTTCATTGATGAGTGGGAGCCTCTGCAAAGCCACCCCCACATCCAGGTGCAGACCATGCTCTGGACAGTGCAGGGCTGACTGCAACGGCCCCTTCGGCATCAGGCCCGCCGGTTAGCCCTCGCCAATGCCGCAAGCGGCAGGCCCGTACCCTGGACCGCCGCCCTGGCTTGCCGGTGGTGCCGGCTGTTCTGGGAGCCCGTCAAGCGATCAGCGGGCCATGTCGAGGACCAGCCTGCCATGGCCATGGCGGCCCCTGCTTTTTTCCAGCGCCTGCGGGGCGTCACTCAGGGGGAAGGCTTGGACAGCGACCTGCAAGCGGCCCTGGTCGAACAGCTCGGCAATCCTCGCCAACTGGCCACCATCACCACGGGTGGCGAAATTCACCGGGGTCACGCCATAGTCGTTGGCCAGGGTGATGTCGGGCTGGCTCACCGGGGAAACCAGCACCCCGTGCCGTTTCAACAGGGCGAACGACAGCGCCTGGGTTTGCTCCCCCACCAAGTCCAGGACCACATCGACCGCGGGCCGCCATTGAGTGAAATCCTGGCGGCGATAGTCGATGACCTGATCGGCCCCTAGCCCTTTGAGGTAGGCATGGTTGTCCGCCGAAGCGCTGGCGATGACCTCGGCCCCCAGGTACTTGGCGATCTGCACCGCCATGCTGCCCACACCTCCTGCCGCGGCATGGATCAACACCTTCTGCCCGGGCTGCACGCCGGCATGTTCGGTCAGGGCCTGCCAGGCGGTCAGCGCCGTGGCGGGCACGGCGCCGGCCTGCAACGCAGTGAGGGAACGGGGCAGCAACGCCAGCGTGGATTCCCGGGCAACCGCCTTGCCGGCATAGCCGCCCGTGATGTTGATGAAACCGAACACCCGGTCACCGACCTCGAACCGGCTGGCGCCCCGGCCGGTGGCAAGCACCCGCCCGGCCACCTCGACCCCCGGGGTGAAAGGCAGTGGCAGCGGGATGAATGCCTGCATGGCACCGGACAGGATCTTCCAGTCGATAGGGTTGACTCCAGCACCGGCGACATCGATCAGCACTTCACCTTCGCCAGCCACAGGGTCGGCAACTTCTTCCAGGCGCAGGACATCGGGACTGCCGTATTGGTAGGCACGTATGGCTTTCATGGACACCTCGATCAGGCAAGAAAACACAGGGAAACCGCAGCCGCCGCGAGGGAACCGGCCCCCGCTGGCGGGTGATCAGCGACGGCGGGCGTCGAGGCTGAAACGACCGGCACCGAACGCCACGACCTGCAACAGGCCACCGGCCATGGCCAGGTTCTTGAAGAAGTGGATGAACTGGTTCTGGTCGCCCAGTGCGTTATGGAAGGCCAAGGCAGTGACCACGCTGAACAACGCCAGCAATGCCGCGACAGTGCGGGTCCGCCAGCCAGCGACCAGGGCCAGGCCGCCGCCAATTTCAACGATGACCGCCAGGGCCAGGGCCAGCTGCGGAAATGGCAAGCCGACAGAGCCGATGTAACCGATCATCATCGCCGGTGCCGCCAGCTTCGAGACGCCGGACAACAGGAAGATCGCGCTGAGCAGCACTCGGCCAGCCAGTGCGGCCACGGCCTGGGGAGTATCGGAGCGGCTTTGTTGGCGAGTGTCGGGTTGAGCAATATGGGCAGAAGCGGACATGAGGTATTTCCTTCAGTTGGGTGCGATCCGAGATGAATCGCCCGGGTGAAGAAAGCTTGCGCCGCCACAGCTTCTCTGAATAGCCGACTAATTTAGATCATTAGGTTCGATAAAATAGGCAAGAATACAACGCTCACTGGACACTGCCTCACCCCCTCCCCGGCTGGAATCGATCACACTGCCGGGGCGTCAACGCCGATAACGCTCAAGGAACCCGAGATGATCTACGACCCCGGCACCCCGACGCTGGACCAATTGCGCGTATTCCTGACCGTGGTGGAAGTCGGCAGCTTCGCCGGCGCCGCAAGAAAACTGCACCGCGCTACGTCCGTCATCAGCTACTCCATCGCCAACCTGGAAATGCAGCTCGGGGTCTCGCTGTTCGACCGCCAGAGCACGCGCAAGCCGCAACTCACCGAGGCCGGACGCACCGTGCTCGTAGAGGCCAGGACCATCGCCAACGGCGTCCATGGCCTGCGTGCCAAGGTCAGGGGCCTGTTGCAAGGCCTGGAGGCCGAGGTCCACCTAGTGCTCGATGTGATGCTGGCCCCCGAGCGTGTGGTGGACGCCCTCAAGGCCTTTCGCGAAGCCTTTCCCACGGTGGCCCTGCACCTGCACATGGAAGCCCTGGGAGCAGTCACCGAGCGGGTGATCGAGCGCGGCGCAGTCGTCGGCATCAGTGGGCCGATGAACGAAAGCATCGACGGGATCGAAAGAATCGGGGTGGGCAGTGTCGAGCTGATTCCGGTGGCCGCGCCGGATCATCCCCTGGCCGTCAGCGATGCCAACCTAACCGGCGCCGGGCGCGAATTCATCCAGCTGGTGCTGTCGGACCGCTCGACGCTGACCCGGGGCAGGGATTTCGCGGTGCTGAGCAACCGCACCTGGCGGCTGGCGGACCTGGGCGCCAAGCACATGTTGCTGCGTGCCGGCATCGGCTGGGGCAACATGCCGCGGCCCATGGTCGAGGAGGACCTGCGCAGCGGCCGGCTGGTGCGCCTGAACCTTCCGGAATATCAAAGCGGGATCTACGCCTTCGACGCCATCTACCGCAGCGACACGCCGCCGGGCCCGGCGGCGCGATGGCTGATCGAACGGTTCCTGCAACAGGTTTCGACGCCGCCGGCCATCCAGCCCCAGGCATAAGGCCTGGAGCCGGCAACGCGCTGAGCGTGGGACATTGCGCGGCTCGGTAGCGTGTCGTACGGGCCGGCGGTGATTGGCACCGGGCCCTGGCAAGCGGCCGCCTGGCGCACTCAGCCCAGCAACTCGCTGATCCAGCGCACCTGCCGGGCCATGTCCTGCACCTTCTCTTCGGGCACCGCCTGTGCCCGGCTGAAGTTTTCCAGGGTGCGCTGTTTCAGGCGCAGCAGGCGCTGCCATTTGGCCAGGAACGCCGGGCTGCGGGCCTGCAGTTGCAGAGGGCCGAAGTACAGCTCCCGGGGGCTGTAGCTCACCGGCCCTGTGCGCTCGGCGACGATGATTTCGTAGTCGAAACGGTTTTCCCGCAGCACCTCTTCGCACAGGATGCGGTAGCCGTTGTCCATCAGCCACTGGCGCAGGGGCTGCTCGCCCCCGTTGGGCTGCAGGATCAACCGCTCCTGGCCATTGAGGCGCGCCTTGCCGGCTTGCAGCAGGTCACGGATGGTCTCGCCACCCATGCCGCACAGGCTGATGGCGCTGATGGCGTCGCCCGGTTCGATCGCCGCCAGGCCATCGGCCAGGCGCACGCTGACCTGCTGCTCCAGGCCGTTGTCGCGCACCGTGCGCCGGGCCGCGTGGAACGGCGTCAACGCCACCTCTCCGGCCACCGCCGCGCTGATGCTGCCGCGCAGCAGCAAGGCCACCGGCAGATAGCCGTGATCCGAGCCGATATCGGCCAGGCGTGCGCCGGTTGGTACATGCGCCGCCACGCGCGCCAGGCGCATGGACAATGTCTGCTGATTCAACTGCTGCCCCTTTTCACCACCAAGGTCCGGCACCTTGTGCCGGATCGGGGGGCGATTCTGGCGAGCAATGCCAGGCATTTCAAATTTATGCGACCGGGGCCGGGGATGCGGGTGCCGCAAAGGCCCGCTCCGGACAGGGTCGAAAGCAGCGTCCTCCATGGCGGGTTTCTGAGCGCAGGCAGACCTTCGTTGCTGGCCGCGTGCAACCTGGTCAGTGATAGACTGCGCGCCCATGGGGAGGTGAAAAAATGCTGTGTCCGGAATGTGAACAAGGCGAAGTAACCCAGGTTCAAGTGCGGGCAACGCAGGAAATCCTGCACCTTTGCCAGGAGTGCGAGTTGCTCTGGCTCAGCGCCGAGGTCATTGGCACCGAGCCTTTCAACAGCTTCACGTCCTACATGGAGGAACTGGGTTTACCGCCGCTCTGGAGCTCGCTGTATGTCCTTGAACCCGAAAAGATCACCAGCCCTCAGGCACGGAAATACCTGCGTTCGGTCGGATCGATCTAGGTTGCTCGAGCCACAACGACGATAGCCTCCCCCACACTCTGAAGCGCAAGAGATGAACTACCAACTCTGGATGGAACCGGATGACTGCCAGACCTTCTGCCTGAGCGGCCCACAGGGAAACACCGCACGCAAACTGCTTCACCCCGACGCCCGGCTTGTGTGGGAAGTGGAAGCCCCCAGCCACTTCGAAGCAATGACCCGGTACTACGCGTACATGCAATGGGGCGAATACAAGAGCGACCTTCCCGAACAGGAGCCCATGCCTTGAACTCCGCCCAGCAGGTGGGCATAGCCCCCGAGTTCATCATTCTGCAAACCGACCATTGGGTGCTCAATCATCACCTGTCGTCCGCCCTGCCCGGCTACCTGATGCTGGGCTCGCGATCCCGGGTCAATTCACTGGCCGAGCTGCACGAGAGCGCCCTGACGGAGTTGGGCGGCCTGCTCGCCAGGGTGCAGAAAAACCTGGAGCTGCAGCTCAAACCCAAGTGGCTGTATATCAGCCGGTTCGGCCATGCCCCCGGCTACCCCATCCATTTCCACTTTATTCCGGTGTACCCCTGGGTCGAGGAGCTGTTCTGGAGTGATCAGCGCTACCGGCTGCTTGAAACTTTCGCCCATGAGGAAAACGCCCTGTCACTGACTGACGGGGCGGAACTGACCCTGTTCATCTGGCGCGAATTCGGCGAAAACCCGCAACCGCCGGCCATTCAAGGGCCCTCCATCGAACAGGTCATCAAAGGCTTGCGCAGCTCCTTCAACTAGCAATGGCCCGTGGCGCTGCGCGCTGTTCTCCGCGCCCCAAGGCAAGCCCCCTTACCTGGCGGTTTTCTTCAGGGAAACCGGGATGCCCCACACCAGCTCTTCCATGCCGGTGTCCCCTTGCAGGCGGGTTTTCATCGGTTCGATACGCGCCAGCACCCGGCGGCCTGTGTCGTTGACATTCGCCAGCTCCTTGTCGCTGAACTTCTTGACCAGTTCCACGGGGGCCGGCCTCACGTAGACCTGGATATCCCGCAGTGCGCATTTGATGTTCTGCGGGTCGATAGCCTTGCAAGTCTTCTTGTCGTAGCTCACGGCCGGGGTTTTCAGGTGGAAGCGGTCGCTGAGCAGTATCTGGCCGGGCTGGATACTGAAGGCCAGGGGCGCGTAGGCGTCGGGGATCTGTGCCTTCAACTTGACGGACTGGACATCACGGATCTTGGTGCCTTCGGTCCAACCGCCTTCCGACACCTGCCGGCGGGTGTTGTATTGCTGCTCTTGCCAGGCCACGCACTGGCCGGAGGCGACATGCACGGTACTGCAGACATTCTGGGTGTGGGTGGTATCCGCGTAGGAAGCGTCGCGCCAGTATTGTTCCTTGACGAACTGGCGATACAGCACCGCAGACATGTCCACCGAACCACGGGCACTGCTGGCCGGCTGGCCCTTCGCGGCGCCTACCTGGGCCAGGCTGCTGTCGATCCTGTAATCAATGCCGCCGGACATCAGGTAGGTTCCCGGCGGGACGATGTGCACTTCAAGGAAGTCCCAGAGAAATACGGTTTCCTTGATTTTCTCCAGGTCGTTATTGGCGAAGGACTGCATGTAGCCCTGGCCCGGCTGGTCCTTGTTGCTGAAGATCACGCGATGGGAATAGCTGGAGAGGTCGGTCACGCTCTTGTTGGGCATGAGCGCCGGCACCAGCACCACGGACATACCGTCCCGGGTCGCGCCATCGATGATTTCCAGGATCTGGTTGGTCGGGTTCTGCGTGGCGCTGCCATTGAGGTCGGAACTGCCCAGCGGGGCACAGGCGCTCAAGAGCGTGACTGAAACCAGAACAGCCAGGGGGCGGAGGCGCTTTACCAGGGTCTTCATTGGATATCCTTATCTGTAACGCAGCGAGGGCCAGATCCCTTTGGCAATACCGCTCAGATCAGGGGCGAGTGCCGGCCAATGGGGGCGAAAGCGGCCTACTTTACTGCGTCGACCCGCCGCAGTAAAAGGCCGGCGCGGCAAGGCCGCACCTTGCTGCCTGGTCCGGAGAGGGCCGCCCGCATCCTAGAACTTCGCCTGCATCCCCACCCGCAGCGTGCGCCCCGGTGCCGGCATGAAGCTCTGCGCCAGCGGGTCCAGGTAGTAGCGGTCGGTGAGGTTCTGCAGCGACACGTTGAGGCTGGCGTCTTCCTTCAGTTTGTAGTTGAGGAACAGATCGAACAGCGCCACTTCGCGGTAATTCAGTTGCGGCGTGGTGGCGCCGGTCTGCCAGGGCTTGTCGGCGGTAACCGTGGGGCCGGAGGTGTAGGTGATGCGCGTGCCGAGGGTCAGGCTCTGGTCGAAGAAGCGCAGGCCAGTGGTCAGGTTGCCGGCAAAGCGTGGCGGGTTCTGGGTGTTGGTGTAGGAGCCCATGAAGCTGCCCGGGGTGCAGTCCGGGGTGTCGGCGGTTTTCTGGTAGGGGTTGCTGGTGGCGCGCAGGGTGGCCGCGAAAGCCGCGTCGCAGGTTTCGGTCTTCAGGTAGTAGGTGGACGACAGGTCGGCAAACACCCGCCCGGCATCGTAGCGGGTCTGCAGTTCCAGGCCGCTGGTTTTGTAGCTGTCGGTGTTGCTGAAGCGCATCAGGCCCCACAGGCCCGGGCTCGGGTCGTAGTAGCGGGTGATGTAGTTCTTGATGGTGTTGTTGAAGTAGGCCAGCTTGAACGCCGCCGAGTCGTCATCCACCAGCAGGCCCTTTTGCAGGGTGCTGGCGCCGATCTCCCAGTTGCTCGAACGCTCGGGCTTGAGGCCCTTGCCGGGCATCGTCTGCTGCACGCCCTGGCTGGTTTCGAACAGCGAAGGCATGCGAAAGCCCTGGGTGTACGAGGCATACACGAAGGTGTCCGGCAGCACTTCGATATTGATACCGAAGGCCGGGGCAAAGGCGCCACCGCTGTTGCTGTTCTTGCCGGAGTAGTTGTAGCCGGTGACCACCTCGCCGACCTGGGACGGATAGACCGTGGAGTCGGTGGCGCCAAAGTCGTTGTAGCGCACGCCCTCGAAGGGGAAGTTGGTGTTCTGGAAGACGATGCCGTTGTTCAGGCGCGGGTCGGTGGCGTCGGTGTACTGGCCGTTCTGGTCGGGGAACCACATCATGTTGCCGGAATTGTCGCCGTTGGAAACCCGCAGGTAGCGCAGGTCACGTTCCTCGCGACGCGCCGTGGCCGTGGGCACGTGATCCTTGCTGCGATAGTGGGTGTAGCGCCCGCCGCCCCACAGGGTGAGGCTGTCCACCGGCTTGTACTCCAGCTTGCCGTTGAAACTGAACTCCTGCCGCGAACCTTCGCGCAGCATGCGGTTGGCGTTGATATCGTCCTGGGTGGTGGCCACGCTTTTCTGCGGGCGCAGTTCCTCCAGCTGGAACGAGCCGCCCAGGTCCAGCTTCAAGTCGCCGTAGCCGGTCTCGAAACGCGAGGTATTGGCCAGGCCACCGCCCACCCGGCGATCGGCCTGGCGGCTCCAGTTGCGGTCCGAACGGTAGGCCTGGGATGCCGGCGCCGAGACGGCGGTCAACTGGCTGGTCTGCGCATCGGTCATCCACAGGTCGGCGCTCAGGTCCACCAGCGGGTTGCCTGCAGGCAGGTAGTTGTAGCGCGCGGTGTAGGTGTCGATCTGGGTGTGGCCCAGGGGGTACTGGTAGATGCCGCCAGTGCCGAAACGGAAGATGTCCGAGGGCATGATCTCGCCGATGCGTCCGTCGTAGCGCCGGTAGCCCAGGTCGAAGGTGTGGCCGTCCGCCGGGCGCAGGGTGGTCTTGAGCAGCCAGGATTCGGTCTTCGACGAGGAGTTCAGCACCTCTTCCCCGGCGTTGTAGGTGGTGGCGACGCTGGTCTCTTCATCGCCGTAACGGTCATAGGTGCGGTAGCGATCCTGGCCCTTCTTGCCGGCGAAATAGTTGCCCTGATTGCGATGGGCGTAGGCCGCCACCACATCGAAGAATTCATGGGAATAGGCGAACGCGGCACTGCCGGCCTCGGCCTCCGAGCCGAACAGCCCGCCGCGGCTCTGATGCGGCTCGGAGTACAGGTCCTGGGTCTTGGAGTGCGGATCGCGGGAGGCCGGGGCCACACCGTTGTTCCAGACATCACCCTTGAGGCGCAGGCCGATATTCTGACCGTCCTTGAGGATGTCGCCGACCCCGAGGGTGCGCATCTTCACCGTGCCGCCTATGGCACTGGAGGTCAGGCTCGGGCCCTTGTCGATGGCGATGTCGCTGATCATGTCCGGGTCGATGTAGCTGCGTTGCTGGGTCCCGGCATAACCGCGATAGACATCCAGCGCCTGCTGCGAACCGTCCACCGTCACCGCCACCCGGCTCTGGCCCTGGATGCCGCGGATGTTCACATCCAGGCCGCCGCCATTGCGGCTGTCACCGACCTGGACCCCGGGCTGGCCCTTGAGCATGTCGCCCACCGACACCACGCCAAAGCGCTGCATGTCGTCGGCAGAGATGTATACCGATGAACGCGGTGCCCGGTACACCTCTTCCTCGTCAGGATTTTCGCCCTTGACCTTCTGGGTCGGCAGCGACACCGCATCAAGGCGCAGGCGCAAGGCATAGCCGCCGTCGGCCTGGCGCACGTAGCCCAGGCCGGTGCCCGACAGCAGCTGGTTCAAGCCCGCCTCGGTATTGAAATCCCCTTGCAGGCCCTGGCTGGTCTTGCCTGCGGTGAGCAGCGCACTGCCGGCCATGCTGATGCCCGCCTCGGCGCCAAAGCGCGACAGCACCTGGTCCAGGGGACCGGCGCCGATGCTGTAGTGGCGCTCGCCGGCAGCCAACACCACTTCACTACAGAGCGGCTGCAAACCGAGCAACAGCAGGCCGAAGGTATGGGTACGCAAGACACGAGCAGGGAAAATCATGCAGGGCTCCTAGGGATCGAAACCCACCTGTGCCGGTGGGTAATACCTGAAGGCCAAGCCAGATCGAAAAAACTATCGCGCCGGTGAAAAAAAAGTTTCAGGCCGGCACCACGGTCACCCAGTAACGGGTTCTTCGCTCGATGCGCACCGGCAAGGTATTGGCTACCAGGGCCAGGGCGGCATCGGTGTCGTCCAACTGGAAACTGCCGGTTACGCGCAGGCCCGCCACGGCTTCGCTGCAACGCAAGAAGCCCGGGCGATAGCGCGACAGCTCTGCCAGCAACTGATCCAGGCGCATGCGCTCGGCGGGCAGGATGCCGCGCATCCAGGCCTGGGCCAGAAACGTATCGATGGGGCTTGGCCGCCCTGCTCCCCGGCCATCGACTCGGGTTTGCCAGCCGGCCTGCAACGCCAGCGGTGCTGGGTGCTGCCGTGCGCTCACCTGCACCAGCCCGCGCAACACCGTCACCTGGGTGCCCAGGCGATCGTGAAGCACCAGCAGGTTGGCACCACGGCTATAGAGCACCGCATCCGGGGTCGACAGTTGCAGGGATGCAGAGCCCGCCGGGGTGTCCAGGGCCAGTTCGCCCTCGATCAATTGCAGGCTGCGCTGCCGGGCGCTCAGGTCCAGGTTCACCGCACTGGCGGTGTTCAGCCATAACGAGCCACCGTCGGCCAGGGCCCAATGGCGTCGCTCGCCGACGCCGGTGCGATAACTGGCCAGGGCTGAGCGCACCAGGGTGGAATCCGCCCCCTGCCAGGAAATGCCCCCCAACAGCCCCAGGGCCAGCAGGCACTTGAGCACCTGTCGCCGTCGCTGCGGATCGGCGCCCGCCGCTTGCAATGCCCGGCGCGCCGTGGCATCGGCCAACAGATTGGCCCCTGGCTGCAACATCAGCGGCAGGCTGCTGACCCGCTGCCACGCGTATTCATGCTCGACGCTGGCTTGCCGCCACTGCTGCAGGGCCTGATGGTCCGCGGCGCTCATCAGCCCGGACTGCATCCGCACCAGCCAGTCGATGGCGCTGTCCCGCACTCGGGGATCGACCGCAGCGCCACTCATTCAAAACGGCTCGCGTAACAGACACTGAAGGCCTTGCCCATGGCCCGCTGCACCTGGGCCACGGTCAAGCCCAACTGCGCAGCGATCTGCGGATAGGTCAGGCCATCGAGCTGGGACAGAAAGAAAATCTGCCGCACCCGCGACGACAACCCCACCAGCAGCGAATCCAGCTGCAACAGGGTCTCGATCATCAGATGCCGCTCCTCCGGCGAAGGCTCCTCCCCCACCGGCCGCGCCGCCAGGGCTTCCAGATAAGCCCGTTCGATCGCCTGGCGGCGCCAGCGATTGATCAGCAGGCCGTTGGCAATGGTGGCCAGGAACGCCATGGGCTGGCGCAACTCACGCACATCCTCCTGGGAGCGCAGCACCCGGATAAAGGTGTCATGGGCCAGGTCCTCGGCATCGGCACTGTGCCCCAGGCGCCGGTGCAGCCAGCCCCGCAGCCAGCCGTGATGGTTCGCATACAACTGGGCGACGGGCGAAGAGAGGCTGTGGTTGTGCATGGGAGATTCGCATTAATGATAATGCTTCTCATTTTATTGTTTCAGTGCGGGAGTTGTACAGCGGCGAATCAGGATGTCTGTCGATCGATATCGCGGCGAAGCACCACAGCCGTGGTGATGTCCTCGACGGACTCGTGACTGGCCACTGCATCCCGGACTCGGTTCAGATCATCAATGGTCCGGGATTCGATCTCGATCACCAGATCAAGCTGGCCACTGACCGAAGAGATGCGTCGCACCTGGGAGTGCTGGGCCAGCATGTCCAGCAGGCTGATGGCCGGCGTGCGTTTCAGGCACACCAGAAACATGGCGCGAATCACGTTGGCGTCGATTTCGCCAATATCCGCCCGGTAGCCCCTGATCACGCCATTGCGCTCAAGGTTGAGGACACGCTCGCTGGTGGCGCTTCTGGACAGTCCGATTCTCGCGGCCAGGGCCTTCAGGGCAATCCGCGCTTCTTTAGACAGAATGTCCAGTATTTCGCGATCTTTCACGTCCAGGTCGCGCATCAAGACTCCTCACTTTGACTACCGAATTTGTGCCGGTCGATTCCGACAATATGCAGGCCAACACCGACCGCATACCTACTGCCGTCAAGGATTTCGCATGCCAAGCTAACTGAAAACAATAACTTGGAAAACCATTACCATGACCAACCTTTCCCATCCCGCCCCGCAGTTCTCGCCCCGCGATGCCGAACAACTGGCCGAGCAGCTTTTCAATGTCGTCGCCACGGCCTCGCCCCTGGATGGCGAGCGCGACTGCAACTACCGGTTGAACACTGCAAGCGATGCGGGGTGGATTCTGAAGGTGGTCAATTCGAGTGAACCGCGAACTGAAAGCGAGCTGCAGACGGCCATCCTCAGCCACCTCGCCAGCTACAACCCCGAGCTTGCCGTGCCGCAGCTGAAGAAGAGCCTTGCCGGTGGCTTCCTCGCCTCGGCCGTGGCGCCCTCCGGTGAAACCCATGCGGTGCGCCTGGTGAGCTGGCTGCACGGCACTCCCCTGGCCGAGGTCAAGCGCACCTTCGCCCTCATGCGCAGCCTGGGCCAATCGTTCGCCGACATGGATCGTGCGTTGCAGGGCTTCATGCATCACGGTGCGGTGCGCGACCTGGACTGGGACCTGCGGCACGCCGCGCGCTCCAGATCGCGCCTGCATTTCGTCAAGGACCCTGGCCGACGAGCCATTCTGGAGCGCTTCATTTCCGCGTTCGAAAACACCGTGCAACCCAGGCTTGCGCGGTTGCGCACGCAGGTCATTCACAATGACGGCAATGACTGGAACATCCTCGTCGACCCGCAGACTCATCAGCAGGTCTCGGGCATCATCGACTTTGGCGATGCCGTGCATACGGTGCTGATTGCCGAAGTCGCCATCACCTGCGCCTACTCCATTCTCGACATGGAGGACCCCATCGGCGCGGCCGCCGCCCTCACCGCCGGCTTCCACGAGCGCTACCCGCTGCAGCCGCAAGAACTGGACGTGCTGTTCAACCTGATCGCCATGCGCCTGGTCATCAGCGTCACCTTGTCGGCCTCGCGCCACGAGCAGACCCAGGACAACCCTTACCTGGCCATCAGCGAAGCCCCGGCCTGGCGCCTGCTGGAAAAAATGGACCGCATGAACCCGCGCCTGGCGACGGCGATCCTGCGCAAGGCCTGCGGTTATGACGCGATAGAAGGTGCCGGGGCGGTTCGCCGCTGGGTGGATGAAAACCGCCACGCCTTCGCGGACATCGTGCATCCGGCGGCGGCGACCCTGAACAAGGCCATTGTGCCGTTCGCCGATGCCGCCCATGTGCTGACGGTCGCCTCCGCCGAGCAGCGTCCGGCAGAGGCGGCGAAATGGTGGAACGATTTCGCGGCTGAACATCAAGTGCCACTGGGCATCGGCCCCTGGGGCGAAGAACGGACCATCTACACCGATGCGGCATTTGAATCGCGCTTCATTGCAGGGCAACGTCGGATCATTCACCTGGGCGTCGACTTGATCATGCCGGCCGGAACGCCGCTGTACACACCGCTTGCCGGCGTAGTGCGCAGCGTCGAGGTCGAGCGTGAACCGCTGGGCTATGGCGGCTTGATCATGCTTGAGCATTCGCCTGAGGGCTGCCCGCCGTTCCTGACCCTGTGGGGGCACATGGCCCACGAAGCGCTGACCCGCCTCAAGCCCGGGGACCGTCTTGAGGCGGGTGCCCTGGTGGGCCACATGGGCGCGGACACGGAAAACGGCGGCTGGCTGCCCCATGTGCACTTCCAGATGTCCACCGATACCCAGCTGCAAGCGAGCGAGTTCATCGGCGTCGGTGAGCGCGCCTACCTTGAGGTGTGGGCCGACCTGTTCCCGGATGCATCGACCCTGGCCGGAATCCCTGCGGAAACCTACAGCCAGGAAGGCAGAAGCAAAGCAGAGATCGTGGCCAAGCGTAAACAACTGCTGCTGCCCAACTTGTCGATTTCCTACTCGGACCCGATCAAGTTCGTACGCGGTGATGGGGTCTGGTTGATAGACAACTTTGGCCGGGCCTACCTGGACTGCTTCAACAACGTCTGCCATCTGGGCCACTCCCATCCCGATGTGGTGCAGGCCCTGGCGCGCCAGGCTTCACGCCTGAACACCAACACCCGTTACCTGCACGACAACATCGTCGAGTACGCCGAGCGGCTCACCGCGACTTTGCCCGAAGGCCTGGCGGTGGCCTCCTTCGGCTGTTCAGGCAGCGAAGCCAATAGCCTGATGCTGCGCATGGCGCGCAATCACACCGGGCGCAACGATGCCATCGTGCTGGACTGGGCCTACCACGGCACCACCCAGGAGCTGATCGATCTGAGCCCCTACAAGTACAAGCGCAAGGCCGGCAAAGGCCGTGCAGAACACGTATTCGAGGCGGCGGTGCCGGATGCCTACCGCGCTGCGGATCACTGGCCATTCGAGGAGCTGGGCAAGCGTTTCGCGCAAAGTGTCGCCGAGCAGATCGATAGCATGCGCAAGCAGGGCCGGGCCCCGGCGTTCTTTCTCGCGGAGTCCATTCCCAGCGTCGCCGGGCAACTGTTTTTCCCGGAAAACTACTTGCAGGAAGTCTATGCAATGGTGCGTGCCGAGGGCGGCCTGTGCCTGGCCGATGAAGTCCAGGTCGGCTTTGGTCGAGTGGGCAGCCACTGGTGGGCCTTTGAAACCCAGGGCGTGGTGCCCGATGCGGTGTCCATGGGCAAACCCATTGGCAACGGGCACCCGATGTCGGCAGTGGTGACCACCCGCGAAATCGCCGACAGCTTCAACAATGGCATGGAGTACTTCAACACCTTCGCCGGCAACCCGGTTTCCTGTGCCGTGGGGCTCAGCGTTCTCGATGTGATTGAACGCGACAACCTGAAACTCAACGCACTGACGGTGGGCAACTATTTGCTCGATGGCTTTCGCACGCTGCAGCAGCGCTACGATGCCATTGGCGACGTACGCGGCCTGGGGCTGTTCCTCGGGATTGAACTGGTCACCGATCGCAAGAGCAAGGCTCCCGCTACGCAACTGGCCAGAAAGGTCGCCGATGGTGCCCGGGAGCGCGGGATTCTGATCGGCACCGAAGGCCCCTACGACAACGTACTGAAAATGCGCCCCTCGATGATTTTCAGCCAGAAGAACGCCGACTTCCTGCTTGAGGTCCTGGACGAAAGCTTCAAGGCGGCACTGCGCTAGAGCATCAGGATCGAGGCCACAGTGCTCCAAACCGGGCTGGCCGACATAGTGTCGGCCAACTCCGGCAATGTGTCCGGCACGCGGACACCTTGCCGGGTGCTTTGCGCAATGACCTGTGCAAAGCTTTTCCCGAGCCAGGGTGAAGAGCCCACAACAAAAAATAATAATTCTTCAAAGGTGCCATCCCATGCTAACCAGAACGCTCAAGGGTCTGCTTGCCGCATCCACCGTCGCCGCCGCGGCGCTCCTCTGCCCCGCAGCCGCTCAGGCTGATGACTTGCAATCGATCCGGGAATCCAGAGAAATCCGCATCGCCATGAGCGGGCAATACTCGCCCTTCAGCTTTGCCAACGAGCAGAACCAGATCGTCGGCTTCGACGCCTCCATCAGCGAAGCCCTGGCCCAGCGGCTTGGGGTGAAGGTCAGCATTGTCACCACGCCCTTCGACGGGATCATTGCCGGGCTCCTGGCCAAGAAATACGACGCCATCATCGCCTCCATGACCATCACCCCTGAACGCCTGAGGGCCGTGGATTTCGTCGGCCCCTACTACCACGCCGGCCGCACCATCGTGGTGAAGGAAGACTCGCCGATCAACAGCCTGGCTGACCTGAAGGATGTGACGGTGGGCGTCACCCTCGGCGATGCCCACGACAAATGGGCCAGGGCGCGCGGCAACCTGAAGGTCAAGACCTACAAAGGGCTTCCCGAGATGCTGGTCGACCTGGAAGCCGGGCGCCTCGACGCGCTGGTGATGGACAGCGTTCCGGTACTGGTGGCCGTCAAGGAAACCGGGCAGAAAGTGCGCATCATCACGCCACCCGACAGTGACGGTGGGGTTGAAGGCATGGGCATTGCGCTGCGCAAGAACAACCCCGAGCTCAAGGCGGCGATGCAGCAGGCACTGAACGACATGCTCGCCGATGGCAGCTACGAAAAGATCTCGATGAAGTGGATCGGCAAGGACATTCGCTGACTCCTCTTCAGCCTGGCTCGACCTGGGGTCGGGCCGGTCAACCTGACCTTTTCGAGCCTGCCCATGGATCTGACACTCATACAGCGCACCCTGCCGTTTTTTCTGGAGGCGGCCTGGGTCACGGTGCACGTTTCGCTACTGGCACTGCTGCTGGGCCTGCTGGTCGCCATCGTGCTGGTGGCGGCCCGGCTGTCCGGCTTTTTCCTGCTTCGCTGCCTGGCCAGGGTCTACATCAGCGTTTTTCGCGGCACGCCCTGCCTGGTCCAACTCTTCCTCCTCTACTTTGGCGGCCCGCAGATCGGCCTTGAGCTAGAGCCGTTTTCCGCTGGCGTCATCGGCCTGGGCCTGAACATCGCGGCCTACATGGCCGAATCCATTCGCGGCGCCATCAGCAACGTCGATCCCGGCCAGGTCGAAGCGGCCCGCTCAATCGGTTTCGGCAAGGGCCAGACCCTGTGGCTGATCACCCTGCCGCAAACCGCCAAGCTGATGATCAGGCCACTGGGGGTCAATGCGGTCGCGCTGATCAAGGGCTCGGCCCTGGTGTCGACCATCTCGGTGGTGGAACTCTCCTATACAGCGCAGCGCTTTATCAGCTCCACCTACAAGCCATTCGAGATCTTCATGGTGTCGGCCATTTTGTATATCGCCATGGTCTACACGGTCAGATTGCTGGTTGACCACCTCGACAAACGCTTCGCGGCAAAGTGAGACGCGTCAATGCAAAGCCTCGATCTCAGTATCCTCACCCCCTATTCCGAGCTGCTGGCAACCGGACTCTGGTGGACCATCGTCTTGTTTCTCTGCTCCAGCGTATTGAGCCTGATGGCGGGCATAGCCTTCGCCCTTATCGTGCTCTACACCCCCAAACTGGTATCCCTTCCCATACGCTTCATGACCTGGCTGCTGATGGGCACGCCCCTGCTGCTTCAGCTGTACCTGATCTATTACGGCCTGGTGCAAGTGGGGATCGATATCCCGGCATTGATGGCTGGCATCATCGGCCTGAGCCTGCACTTCGCCGTCTACAACGCCGACGTCATTCGTGCCGGGGTCCTGTCGGTCGATCCGGGGCAGATTGAAGGCGCGCGCTCCATTGGCCTGAGCCGCAGCCAGGCTCAGCGCTACGTGATTGTGCCGCAAGCCCTGCGCAGTACCCTGGCGCCCCTGGGCAACAACCTGATCGTGCTGCTCAAGGACACCTCCCTGGTGTCGATCATCGGCATTGCCGAACTGGTCTACAGCGCCCAGCGCGCCGTGAGCGAGACCTATAGCCCGTTCGAGTTCTATCTGGCCGTCGCGGTGATTTATTACGCGGTCAATCTTGTCCTGGAAGCCGGCCTGCACCTTCTTGAAACCAAGGTAGAGATGTCACGATGACCACAGAAAAGCTCATGGTTGAAGTCAAGGGCGCGCGCAAGGCGTATGGCGCACTTGAAGTGCTCAAAGGCATCGATCTGTCTGTCTCGCGCGGGCAGATCATCGCCATCATCGGCCCCAGTGGTTCGGGCAAAAGCACCCTGCTGCGCTCCATCAATCACCTGGAAGTGCTGAACGAGGGGGAGATCTGGCTGGAAGGCGAACACGTCAACCGCCCCTTGAAAGGTCGAGCCTTTGAACAGCACATCAATAGCGTGCGCCAGCAGATGGGCATGGTGTTCCAGCACTTCAACCTGTTCCCGCACCTGACCGTGCATGAAAACATCGCCCTCGGCCCGGTCAAGCTCAAAGGGCTGACCAGGCCAGCCGCTCGCGAGCTGGCCATGGAGTACCTGTCGAAGGTCGGCCTGGCCAACAAGTTCGACGAGTACCCTTCTCGCCTGTCCGGCGGGCAGAAACAGCGCGTGGCCATTGCCCGGGCCCTGGCGATGCGCCCCAAGGTCATGCTGTTCGATGAAGCCACCTCGGCGCTGGACCCCGAGCTGGTGGAAGAGGTCAACCAGGTCATGAAGCAACTCGCCGCCGAACACATGACCATGTTGATCGTCACCCATGAAATGCGCTTTGCCGGCGAAGTGGCGGACCGGATCATCTTCATGGACGGTGGCGTGGTGGTCGAGGAAGGCGCGCCACAAGAGATCCTGCAGAACCCGACTCACGAACGAACCCGGTCGTTCTTGAAAAAGCATTTGCACGCCTAGATGAGTGGCCCGCGCACTGGCTAAAGGTTGCTTCGCATCAAGATTGATCAGGCAACCACGCAGTGAACACCACAAGGAGCGATCAAGAAGGAACGCTTCGTTGCTTTCGACCGCACAGATCGCACTGATGCCCAAAACGCCCAGCCCGCGAAAAGACGTAACATCGATAGTGGCATTTTGATAGCAACCCCCGGATCTCGTTGTTTATGATGCAAGCCATGCTCGGGGCAACAGGCACCTGTGCAGGCCAGTTTTCAAGGATAAAAGCAAAGGGATACTGTGAGTCGAGTCATCAACCGTGTCATTCAACAAGCAGCGGAAAACTTTTCCGACAGCTTGAGTGCGTTCTACCCATCCTACGGCCGCAATGGCATGAACGAACGCAACCTCACCTTTCAGTTGGCCAATGCGTTTGGCACACGCAACAACGCCCATGCGTTCATGGAAGTGCCGTTCCTCAACCCGCTCACCCAGCGCTATGAGTATCGGATCGACTGCATGTTGTTCGACAAGGAACGTGTGTTCTTTGTCGAGGCCAAGCGCCTCTTCACCCCGAAGAAAGCCGAACAACTGCGTATCGACTTTCAAAGGATGAAAGCGGAAAACCTGGCCCCGGTCCTGGAGAAGTTCATCTCCCCTTCCACCAAGACCCGCAGTGTCTACCGCTTGATGCTTGCCGAAACCTGGCACCCGAACATTGTCAGTTGGTGGCAAATGGAAGACTCCACCCGAACCTGGGACAACAGCTGGCTGCCGGAGAACCGTGGCGTGGTCGAGGTCAAGACTTTCAACAACCAAAGAACACTGTATTGGCTGTACGCTTATGAACAGCTGGAGATGCCCGTATGAACGCTCCCACATTGATCAAGCCCTACGACATTGCCGAACACCTTCACCGCTACACCGCCTGGGCGGCAAGTCGTGCAGCGAGCACCAAGACCTGTCGCTTCGATGTGAGTACCGGCAAGACAATCATCGAAGCCACAGGCCTGCACCTGCTACTAGCGGGCCCGCAACTTCTGCCGTCTCCCGAGAACATCGATGCCCAGCACAAAATATGGCGCGAGACCGCAATCGAAGCAGCCAGGAACAAGGGCCTGGTCGGATTCGGCCACGGCGTCGCAGCAAAGCTCATCAATGTTTATCTCAAGGGTGCCTTTGTCTGCGCCGGCCAGGAGTTGCACCCCCATGTCCAGGCTCTGCATCCCCCTATCGACAAGCTTTTGCTGGATGAGCTCTACGATCAAGATGTTGGCGGTTTACGGGCAGTCTGGGCACAAGCACGAAAGCAACGCTGGTCGAAGTTCGATGCCGAGCAGTATCAAGCCGTGATCAATGGCATACGGGAAGTCCTGACAGGACGCCCACTGTGGCACGTCGAGGCCTATTGGCGTGGCTACCAATGAGTGTCCAGAATCCGTGCATTTGCAGGATGCCCTCTCGATACCACCTCGTTTATCTACCTGAACGCTGAGGCGACATCGACAGGCGAGAAAAGAGCGGAACCGATGTGCACCGGTTGGCGGAATGTCGCTGGGACCGGGCCAAGCCTTAGGTCGGTATCACGGGCGCAACGGCAACGGCAGCCTGTGTGACCTGTAACCATGGTTTTTTGACCGGCGATGCCGCGTCATCTATTTGCGGTGACGGCTTGAACTGCAGAATGGCCAGGCACCTGCGAAGGCGAAATTCCCGCCCCTCCACTGGGGTCCGTTCCTCAGCCGAGGCGGTCGATGGCGCTTGTAAGATTGACGCGGGCTTGCTGTTCGAATGCATCGAAGTACGGTGCGGTCGTATAGATGCGCCCGCGTGCCAGGAAGCCCTCCAGGACCTGGCGCCGCTTTCGGCGGTACACAAACAGAGGTACATATCGGTACTCGCGACGGACTTGGCGGTCGTACTCCTCAAACCGCGCAGCCGATGCCCCAAGGATCGCCAGATCCGTGTCCACCAACACGGCCTCGTCTGCCGACGCTGGAGCGCCGTCGTGTCGCGTCACCATGATCAGGCCGTAAAGCCTGCGTCGGATTTCATCGTCCAGGCCGCTATCGCGTGCCACGTCGTCCAGCCATTGCGCACTGCGCAGCTCGTTGTCGCTGCGAAGGGGGTCGTATATGGCGTCATGAAACCAAAGTGCGAGGTCGACTTCAGCGGGGGCGTGACAAGCAGCGTTGATGAGTCGGCGCACCTGGAGGCATTCCTGCAAATGCTGGCAGTTGTGATACGCACGATGGGGCTCGCGGTAGCGTCGAAGGAGCTCTTCGTAGGTTTCTCGCGGCGGGCATCCGACGCCAAGCTCCGCCCAGAGGCGAGCCCAGGCGGCGAAATCCACACCATCAGGCACCTCGGGGGCGCCGTGCGCGCCGGCCGGAAAGAGGTTGCGCCCTTCTGGCGTTCCCCTCATCGCTCCTCCTCCCCATCAATGTAACGCTCGACCCAGGCGATCAACGTCGGTGCGGCGAAGGCCGTCGGCAGCAGCGGCCGCGCCGTGGTGGACAGCGTGAACGCCCCCTGGATAAAGCATGTAATGCCCGCCACCAGCGCGTCGAGCCCTCGGACGCGGCGTCCGCGTTCGGCGAACCGCTGCCGGAGCAGGCCCTTGAGGAGCTTCATCTGCGCCGCTAGCACGGCCTGATAGACCTCACGCACGTCTGGGTCGTGGGCCGACTGCTCGCCGATCATCACCCATGCCGCCACCGCATCGGGCTGCGCGTCCGAACCGTAGGCAAGGTGTGCTGCAATGTAGGCCTGAAGCCTTTGCTCGGCGGTCTGGGCCTCAGCGGCCCGGGACTCGTAGCGCTGATGGGCGTAGCCGGCCAGTGAGTCGACCAGTGCCACCAAGATCTCGCGCTTGTCCTTGAAGTGGTAGTGCACGAGGCCAGGCGCTAGCTCCGCATGCCGGGCGATGGCCGCTACGGTTGCGCCAGCGTAGCCGGCCTTGGCCATGACGGCCTGGAGTGCCGCCACGATCTGACCGCGTCTTTCATCAGTGTTCGAGCGCCGTGCCATGTCACCTTTCCAATGTTGGTTGCGCGACCAGCTTAGCATTGACATCGACCCTGCCACACCCTAGCTTTCCGAATATTGGTTATCAGACCAATTTTGGAGATCACGATGAATTCCTTCGCTGAAAAACTGGTGGCCGGGGCCACGGCTCCGTCGGCCTCGGTCGAGCTACCGCTGGGTGACAAGGTGCGGTGTGTCCTGGTGCACGAGTTTCTTTCAGCCAGCGAGTGCGAAGCGTTGATAGAAGCCACGGAGCAGTGCGGATTCGCCAGCGCAGGGTCGGACTACCCGTCCTCCTACCGCGATAATGACCGGATCGTGGCAGACGACCCAGCTCTGGCCGGGCGGCTATTCGAACGCTTGAAGCACTGCGCCTTGCGGATGCCGAGGCTCGGGACGGTGATCGATGAGGACGGCTGGCGTCCGGTCGGCATCAATGAGCGGCTGCGCTTCTGCCGCTACCGGCCCGGCACCCAGTTCCGTGCCCATCAGGATGGTGTACACCATCGCCAGCGCCAACAGTCACGCCTGACCTTCATGATTTATCTTAACGACGATGCATTCAGCGGCGGAGAGACCGTGTTCTTCGAGGGACGGTCCGCCGCCATGTCGAACCGGAATTCCACGCTCAGGCTGCGCCCCCGAAAGGGCAGCCTGATCGTATTCGACCACACACTCTGGCACGCCGGCGCCTTAGTGGACGCTGGCCAAAAATACGTCATGCGCAGTGACCTGATGTACGAGCCACAGCAATCCTTGCAAGTCGACGGCCCCTTCCAGCCGGGCCACCGCGGTTACGTATGGGCGCTTGCCGACCTTGGCGACAGGGGCTTTGCAAGCGCCGGGCGTGACGCAACCATCCGGCTGTGGGATCGCGAGGGCCGGTGCCTGGGCCAGCTTGACGGACATACACAATCCATTCTGGGTCTGGTGGGCGTGGCGCCTGGCGAGCTTGTTTCTCACTCGCGGGATCGAACAGTCCGGCATTGGTCCTTGGCGACCGGCAAGTCAAGGTTGATCGGCACATCGGACTCGGCCGTCCTGTCCTCGGCAAAGTTAGGCGCTGGCCTCTTCGTAACCGGGGCTGCTGACGGTCGCGTGACAGTCTGGAACCTGGCGACAGGTGCCACGGACAAGCGTCAGGCCCACGCCTGCTGGGTCTGGGCGATCGCGCCTACGGCCAAGGGTGGTTTCGCCAGCGCATCGGAGGACGGAACCGTCAGGCTGTGGCAACCCGAGGAGCGGGACTGCGTACAAGTGCTCGATCTGGGCCGCCCCCTGAGGACGCTGGCGAGCTGGATCGACGCCGATGGCAGCGTCACCTTGGCCGCTGGTGATCTCGACGGCGCGGTGCACCTGCTAGCGACCGAACCGATGCTCGCGCTCCTGGATTGCCTTGCCACTCATGACGGGCCTGTGCGGCGCGTGCGCTTCGAGGCGCGACACATGCTGCTGACCTGCGGCGAGGACGGATTCGTCAAGCGCTGGAACCTGCCCTCACGACAGGGGGTGAGCATCGGCTCACACGACAACTTTGCAACCGATGTGCTCCCCACCCGCGCCGGTGGCTGGATCAGCTGTGGGTATGACGGCCGGATATTGGTGCATGGCGACAAGGGTTAGGGTTTAGGTGGGCACCGTCGCCGACTCCGTGTCTACCTATCGGTCGGGTCCGCTTTTGGCTGTGGACTCAACGTACAAGTTGCCACTTGCTCTGGTGCATTAATGTTCAAATGCTGAGGGCGAGAACTCTAGATGCGCGGGCCGTCGGGGCGCAAATCAATGAAGCGGTTAAGCTTCAGAGGTTGGTCGCTACCGCGAAAGTAGACGTCGGCCTCGACAATTGAAGTTCCATTGGCCAAGTCCTTCATCTTGAATCTTGACGCGCGGTCGCGAGTCTCTCTTGTTCTGAGCGCTTCAGGCCAAGTGTTTTCGAGGCGGTAAACTACCCTGTCCACGTGCTCCATGACGACGTCTGGCGCCATAACAACCACCTCAAACTGGTAATACGCTCGACCGTCGCCACCGTACAAACGTGTTCCTGTCTCCGAAAAGAAGCTCGTGTGCAGCAAGGCGATGTTTTCCAGCGTTACATTCTGCTCCTCGCTGGGAACAGGAATCTTCCGCGCTTGCTCGGGAAGACTCTGGATCTCAAGAAAACTTCCAATTTTTAAGCCAGACCCTCCCTTGATTCGCTCGGTTATCTCTAAGAAAAGCCTTTCGACGTACGGCTGGAATAAAACCAATATCACCAGGACGATAATCGGCCATATGAGGCTTGTAATAATGCTGACAACTGGCACGGTCATTCGCTCAGGTGGAACCAGGAAGAGCGCGTGTACAAACAAAACTCCACATAGTGCAATGATCGCAGCCTTACGCTGCCGAGCCCTTGCCTTCAACTTGCCCTTATCTTCCGGCGATCGTGCGCTATCCATGTGTTGATCCTCCTGTATTTCCCCCGAAAGCGTGCTACCGCCGTGCAGCGTTCAATTGGCCGTGAACAAAAAACGGCAGAGTCCGTCTGCAACTAAAATCAGGTTAGGCGAGGAAGTGGATGAGCGTTTTTTTTATGGAACGTGCGTGCGCCACATCTGTATGAAATCTCCCGGAACTGAAGGCCCGGTGGGCAAAGAGACACGCTCAAAGTTAAAAACGGCTAATAGCAGACGTTTAGGGTAGAGAAATAAATCTGTCCGTGTTTCTTGTGGCGACCACTACAGTTCAGCTTTCATGTAGAAACGCGGGTTTCGATTTTTACTTGGGTTCTTCACACCGCCTGGGCCGGAAGCAGACAGCTGTCGAGATGGGGTTCAGTAGCCGAGTTAAAGGGCCACCCTGCCTTTCTGCGCCTTTGGCCAACAGGTCGCTGGTATGATTTGCGTCGGGAGCCGCCTGCTGGAGGCGGTGTGTTTGAGCACAGGAAGTCCCATGAAAAGAATGCTGTTCGGTGTGTGCCTGCTTTCACTGGCCGGTTGTGTCAGCTCGCCCGATACCTCCTTCACCCAGGCCACCCCAGGTTGCAAAGCGGCCACCGCTGAGTTCAATGGGAAACCGGTCACGACGCAGTTCTGCATCAAGACCATCGCCTTCAAACCCTCACAATACCGAGTCACTGTTAACGACCAGGTGCTGTTCACCGGTACCGACTACCAACGCGTCGCCTTTACCAAAACCATCAAGGAAGGTCCGGCCAAGGGCACATGCAATGAGCTGATCGAGTTGCAGGGCTCTGGCTCGACAACAGTGCCATTGAACGAGTTGCCCACCGAATTGGTGGCAGGCTGCCGGATTACGGCAGACGCGGCCGGTAACTCCCAAGCCTTCAGCAAAGACGACGCCTGTGACAAGGTGTTCTACAAGTCGCTGGCGCCGTTGCTGGGCAAGGTGATGCCGGCTGAAGTGGCCCGCCAATGCAGCGTGACGGTGGGCGAGCAGACCGTGTTTGACCAACGTTTCAACTTTTAGAAAAAAGCACTGGAGCAGAGGCAGGAAAGCGGGCACAAAGCCGATCGCTGGAAAGCGCCCCGTTCAAGCAAAAAGGCGACGCATTGCGTCGCCTTTTTTGTTGCTTCATTACGCAACCAGGGGTCAGGCAGGATCAGCCTGCCCCAAGGTTCTATCACCCAAGGTACGCAACAGATCGAAGCCATCACTGAGCAACAGGCCGATGGCAAAGCGGATCTGTGAGAGGTCCTGCGGACCAGAAGCGCAGTCGAGGATTTCCAGCAGGTTGCGAGCTGCGCCGATGCGTTGCTGAGCGCAGGTATACAGATCGGACAACGAGGCGTTGGCGTCCAGGTAGAGGACGGGATAGTCGGTGTCGTTGCGGGTGAGCGGGATGGGGTTGCAGGTAGGTGTGCGGGTCATTGGTGAAGCTCCATGAGAGACAAGTCTTTACCGCCGTCAAACAGCCAACTGGAATCGGCTAAGAGACGAGGTTTATGCCCATAGTTTTTTGGCCCGCGATGACCAGTCACTTAAGTTGCGGTGACGTGTTGGACTATAGAAGTGACATTCGCTCGATGACAATTTCTGGGTAAAAGATCGTTCGGTTTATCGTTTCAAAAACATACAGTGATCAGCTTGTGACAGGCTGCCTTTGCCCGGAAGCAGCCTCTTACCAATGGCCGCTTTCGACCCTAAGCTGACGGTGGGCATAGGCAGAAATCGGCCAAAAGGTGCCTCACACGCATCTCAGCTTCGCCCCCATGACCCAGCCCGTCCCAGTGAGCGAAGTGAGCTCTTTGAGCGCGTTGTTAGGAGATAGTGAGGACATGCTGGTAGACAGTGCTTCTTTCGGTATCACAGAATAATTTTTTATGAGCTCCTGTCAAAACGTTTGCCTCGACGTTGCCTGCAATTGCTCTGTAATGAGCTCCCCTCATGTTTTTATAAATATCGAAGAAACCACTTTCGGGGAGTCCAGTGTCTTTTTTTGAAAGCAACGCGCCGTAGATTGCTGTTTTGCTGTCGCAAATACCTCTGCACGCCTCCTCAAAAGTATCCCATACCTCGTTCTTTGGCGTGCCTGTTTTGAAGACATTGTAAATTTTCGGGTAAGAAACAGTTTTCCTGTCTCTTGCAGCTGAGATCAGAATTTCTCGGATTGTCTGAATCGGGTCTTGCATAGTTTGGCCATTCCCTAACTATAAGTAGACGACACACGCGGGATAAAATTTTCCGCCACTTGTGTCTGATAAAGTTACTTCCCCTTCAGCAGCACCTTAGGTACGGCTATAACGCGACAATAGCGGGGGAAAAGCGACATGAGTCTTCACGGAGATTACGAAGTCGCTAGCAACGTGTCCATGGCCTGTTACTGCTGCTGCTCGTAACGAGCCACCCTCCCCGAGGGTGACGCTTCTGGCCGAAAACTTTCAGTCAAAGTAGGAAAATCAACCCTGCTCCATTGCTTCCTTCGCTCCCCCCCTACCGGCTCACGCCTCCTCAATTTTCCGGTGAATCGCGATCAGATCAGGAAGGAATTTTAGACAATTCCCTGTAAAAAACTCTCGGGACTTATTGATCCGATATTTATCAAACAAACAATGCAAAGCCTGCTCTAGCTTTGAATAGTTTGTGGTTTCAAGCTGGCTTAAGATCGTGAAGCGAAAAGGTACCCCCGTCGTATAGAGCTGTGTGATGCGCTTGTCGACTGACCCACTGGTTATTCCAATCTTTACGATCTCGACTTGCTCAGCGGTATAGAGACCGGTGGAGAGCACGTACAGCGTCCCGATATCCGCCTCTAGCTTGGCAAGGTCCTCCCCCTCAATGAAATCATCAGCCTTGGTGTCCACTGAGGCGGCGTCTGCCAAGAGAGTCATTAGGTGAGGCTTACGACTTTTATCTGCCGCGATGTCCGAGGCGCCTCTGCAGGCTAAGTAAATTCGGGCAAGAACAGCATGGTCAACATCTTTGTAGTTACCTGCAGCGACGTTTTTCAAATGGCTTGGCGTGCCAACGTACTGAGGGTATCCGGTCTTCACGAACTCTCGGATCTGTTGCGGTGTCAGTCCCTCAGGATGCTGCCGAAGAATCTCCCGTACCACATCGGTGAAGCTTAGTTCGCCCTGCATACTCAATCCTAGAAAATGCTGATTTACGTTGATGGTACCAGCGGATCAACCAATGAAACATAACTCACGCACATCGCAGAAATACGCTTTTCTTCACAACTTGTGACGACTCCTGCTGGCCGATAGGTGCCTCTCGCAAAGGGCAGCTACCGGCCAATAGCGGCCCGTCAGATCCTGCTGAAGTCATCCCTTAGATGCCGGTGAGCAACTGTAGAGTTCTAGTCTCACTTCTCAATCGAAACTACACAATTCCACTTTGGCCTTTGCTGAATGCTGTTCGCGTGCTGAAAACCATGCTGCCCACAAATAGCGTCCACCGTCTAAAACAAGCAACCCAACCGCAGTCCAGATTGGCACATATGTCAGCCACTGTTCAGGCTTGATCCGCTCACCCAGGATCAACGCTACTGCGACCATCAATATCGGTTCTACGTAACCCAGTAAACCGAACAGGCTGAAAGGTAGATGCTTTCCTGCAACGGTGTAGGACATGAATGCCGCCGAACTGATGATTGCCAACAGCGCAAGCAATAGATACAAATTGGGCACCTGAGTGAACACCCCCGGCGTCGACCTGACTCCCATCGCAAAATAGGCGGCAACCGGTAGCGTAAGCCGAGGCTCGCGGTAGAGAGCTTACGCCGCAACATGAAATACAGTGGAAAACCGAAGGCAACCAACAGCGTAGACCACGATATTTTCCCAACCTGATAAAGCTCATTGAGCGCGCCTAGCCCAGCGCAAAGAGCGGCAATTTTTTGGATTGGTGTCAGCTGGTCACCGTAAGCAACTTTGCCGAACAGGAGCATTACGAGAGGCTGCAGGAATTAGCCAAGTGAAACATCGAGGCCATGCCCGTTGAGCGGTGCCCACATGAATAGCCATTGCTGTGTACCCAGCAGAGCGCTGCTCAAGCAAAGTCCGATGAGTAACCGTGGCCTCTGCCTAAGGCGTTGCCAGACGATCTTCACTTGGCACCATGCCATGCTCCGCTAATTATTAAAAAAGCGGTGATACAAGGCAGCATCAGCAGCATGCGCCAGCCAAAAATTTCCACTCCAGTGAGTGGGGATAGCAAGGTTGCGTAGTAGTAAAGGATGGCGAAAAGGCAGGATGAAGTGATAGACAGAGCGACGCCTTTGAACAAGGGGCCTCCATTTCTTTGAAGTGAGAATTATCCGACGGCTAAATTGCCCATGGGGGCGCGGGAATAAATTTTGATTCGACCCATTTTTTGAAGGCCGTTACTACGGCGCTGGGAAACTTAGATGAGGGTCTGACCAGATAAACCCCTCCGGCGGTGTCCAGCTGCCAGTCCGGGAGAACATGAAGCAACTTTCCGGCCGCAATGTCATGACGTATCAACCATTCGCCAGCACCCAATATTCCTGAATCAGCGCAAGCCGCGGCGAGTAATGATTCGCTGTCGTTGGCCGTCAGGTTTCCTTTTGGCAAGACGGTCTGGAATTCGCTGCCGCGATAAAGTTTCCACTGCGGAAAAGACGCAAGACCACTGAAGCGAAGACAATTGTGCTCGATCAGGTCGTGTGGGGTTTCGGGCATGCCGTGCTTTTCGATATACGCCGGCGAAGCACAAAGAATCCGGCGATGGTCACTAAGTTGCATTGCTATTAGTCGGTTGTCTTCCAGTTCTCCGATCCGGATCGCAACGTCAAATCCTTCGTCAATGATGTCGACCAGGCGTTCGCTATAGTCTGCGAGAATCGAGACGTGCGGATGATCCCTGAGAAACTCCGGCAACATGGGGCCAAGCCATCGCCGTCCCATAGCTGCCGGCAGAGCGAGTCGCAAGGTACCTCGAACTTCGTTAGCACCTTCCGCCGCCTGCTGCTGAGCTGCATCCATCAGGTCTATGGCCGCGCGCAAACGCTCTTCAAGCTTGGAGCCCACTTGCGTAATTCGGACTTGCCGTGTGGAGCGCTCGACGAGACGGACTCCCAGGCGCTTTTCCATCGCGGCCAGTCGTTTCGAAACGATGGTAGGGTGTCGCTGCAGAAGCCTGCCTGCAGCGACAAAGGAGCCTTGCGAGGCAACGGCCAGAAACGCAGCGATTTCGTCACTGTGCTGATTATTCAGAACGTCAAGATTCATGGTTTTAGAATGATAGCTCCTGAGGACTGCCCCGACTCCAACGCTGTGTGCGCCAGCGATGCATCTTTCAAAGCGTAGCTGGCCCAGATACGAGGTTTGATAATCCCCGACTCTATAGCTGCCAACACATCCTGTGCCCGCTCTTGATATTCAGCCGCGCTGGCGGTGTGCGCTGCAAGCGATGGACGCGTCAGAAACAGCGATCCTTTAGCGTTAAGCGTTGACAACTCAACAGCCGAGGGCGCACCTGACGATGCCCCAAACGATACCATCAGTCCGCGTGGGCGTAGGCTATCCAAAGACGCCTCGAAGGAAGCACGTCCGATTGGGTCATAGACCACATCGACCTTTCGGCCTTGGGTAATACGACTGACCTCGGATGCCAGGTTGTTGGCGTCGAACACCAGTACCTCATCACAACCTGATGTCAGTGCTTTTTCAACACTGGCTTGTTTTGAAACTACACCGATCACTGTCGCCCCAAGGTGTTTGGCCCAGGGCACCATGATCTCTCCCAATCCTCCCGCCACACCATAAATCAGGACAGTTTTGCCGTGGGTTACTGGATAGGTGGTTTTTAGCAAGTACTGCGCTGTAATGCCTTTGAACATGACAGCGGCAGCATCATCGAAGGACAAGGTTTCGGGTATCTTCACCAGCCGCTCTGCCGGATAAAGTCGGGCGGACGCGTATGATCCTATAGGTCCGGTGGCATAAGCGACACGATCGCCAACCTGAACGTTACTGACACCTTCACCAATGATGACGACCCGTCCGGCTCCCTCTAATCCGAGAACGGATGGCAGCGCAACAGGCGTTACGCCCTTTCGTTGAGTCACGTCGAGGAAGTTGACCCCAATGGCCTCCTGTTCAATCCAAACCTCACCTGGCCCTGGCAATTGCTCATTCACTGGTTCCAGTTTCAGAACCTCAGGCGCGCCGAATTGGTTAAAACGGATAGCGGATATCATGGTAATTTTCTCCACAGTCAGAAGCTGTTTCCAAGCCGATGCCGCCAGTGTGAGAACTTAACCTCAGATGAACAAGATGGGCTTAATGCAGAACATTAATGCATTAATTGCAGCAATAGCATCGTTAAATCAACTGCAGCGCAAGACGATGAGGGGCGAACAGAGCTGAGGGAAAAAAGTAGCTGCTACGTGTGCGCAACGAGTCGATTCAATAGTTCAGGAGCGACCGCTTCTGGCCGATTGCGGCCTGTCACGAACGGTAGAAATCGGCCAAATGCAGTCATTGAGTATCAAGAGGCGGTTCAGTAGAACCGCGGCCTGTAGATCCTTTTGCGTTCTTCAGTTCAATGCAGTGGCCTTTTTTTCAACTAGCCCAGCTCCCACTACCAGCATTTCAGGCAAGCTTTTTCTATCTTCGTCTGATGCAGCGCCGATATGAACATCACCTTTCCACAGCTCCCCAGCTACAACTCTAAGATCTAGGTCTGTCTGAGTGCTTCTTAAATCCTCGTGCCCAACGTAGTGCCAGCGTTTGTTTTGAATAGGTGCTTTTGATGTGTAAAGCAGGAGATCAAATCTGTCAGGTAACTCGTCCGGAAGTCTTTGTTCAGTAGAAAAAATTTATATATTCCAAGCAAAATGGTGTCTTTGTGTCGCTCTGATACATACAAAACCTTGGCTGGCTTAAATCCTCCTTCTACAGGGATCAATACGATGTCACCAGCTGTCGTTTTCTTGAGTTTCACAGTCCGAGTCTCTTCAAAGTTTCATTAAATAACTGATCGGTACCGGTTAGCGACGGCCCGTCTTCGGCCGTCGCTATGCATGGTCAAACCTCAGTCTGCTTCGCCCTCTCCAGGGCATCATCGGTCTCAATACCCAGATATCGAACGGTGCTCTCCAGCGTCGAATGGCCGAGCAGCAGTTGAACCGCCCGCAGGCTCTTTGTCCTGCGATTTGAAGCCTTACTCGGATGGCCGAGATTTCTCTCAGGATGCCGTTGAGTCGATAGCAGCCCCTTCTGCACTCGACCAGAAACTAGCGTTGGAAAACGCTACTACGGATGACTGCCCCGCCTCCCCTCTACCCCTGCGCGACCCAATACCAAACCGCTCCCCCCTCAAACGCCGGCATCACTTCCCCCTGCGCAAAGTAGCGCCGCGACTCCGGCGCCGCCGGGGTAAACCAATAACCGGCCTTACTACAGGTCTCCCCCGCCACCACCGGCGCTACACGTTTCGGGTGGCTCGGCCGAAGGTTCCTCGCATAGGCCACCAGATCCTTGGGATAGACCCTATGCTCGACCCCGCTGTCATCGATGCCATACAGAAAGGCGATGGCTGCCGCCTCGAACGCCCAATACCCGCAATAGCTGCCCTCGTCCCCTTGCAGGTGGCTGTCGTGCCAGGGCGCCTGTTCGAACGCGGGGTACCAGTCGTCACAGTACTGCTGCAAAAGGCCGCTGGCCTTGGTCGGGTCGTCGGCGTAGATGGCTTGTATCAGCGGTGTGTAGACGTCGTGGTACCAGTCATCGACGTCATATCGGTCGGGCAGCAGTTTGCTCAGCAGGTCTTCGTAGAGGGTGTCGTCCCCGGCGTAGCCTGCGGGGTCGATCAGGGCTACGAAGCGTTGGAGCAGGTCGCTGCGGTGCAGCAGGATGCACAGGCTGAACACCTGGACGCACTCTTGGTAATGGTCGAGCCAGTCGTCGATCGCCAAGGGGGTGATGTTCGGAATCTGGTTGTATTCAGCCAGTTGTCTTTGCAGGTGTTCGTAACTGTCCACCAGGGTTTCCAGCAGGGGAATCAGCAGGTCGATGCTGTGGCCGGCGGTGTAGCGGATGAGGATTTCCTTGAAGATCCACTTCTGGAAATGCCGGGCCCTGAGGGACTTTTCCTGGGCTTCGGAGTCGGACTCAAAGGTGTTTTCGGCAAAGAACTCCACGCTGTGCTGGTAGTTGCTGAAGAAGTTCGCAAGGCGTTCTGCGCTGAGGAATGCTTGTCGTCTGTCCTTGGTCATGGGTCTTCCTTACCTGAACGGCGCCCGCTCCAGGCGTTGCCGGCAAGCGCGGCAACGCGCAGTCACCGGTCTAAAAAACAAAGCCCGCGACACAAGGCGCAGGCTGGATAGGGTTGCAGCAGGTCGAGCCGGATCAGTTACCCGGCCCCTTAGAAGTTCGCCGGGGTGTTGGCGCTGATGATTTCCGCCTCATCCTGGCCAATGTTGCGAAAGCTGTGGGGCAAGGTGGTGGGGAAGTAATAGCCATCCCCCGGGTTGAGCACGCTGACTTGCCCGTCCACGGTCAACTCCACGGTGCCGCGGGTCACCAGGCCGCACTCCTCGCCTTCGGCATGCACGATGGCTTCTTCGCCGGAGCTGGCGCCGGGGGCGTATTGCTCGCGCAGAAAGCGCATCTGCCGGTTGGCCACCGGGGCGCCGATCATCAACAGGCGCAGGCCGTCGCGGCCCAGGTCGGGCTGTTCGTTGGCGCGGAACACGTATTGGTGCTCCCGGGGCGGTTGGTCGAAGGTGAAGAAGTCGGCCAGGGACATGGGGATGCCTTCCAGCAGCTTTTTCAGGGAGCTGACGGAGGGGCTGACGCGGTTCTGTTCGATCAGGGAGATGGTGGCATTGGTTACGCCGCTACGACGGGCCAGCTCGCGCTGGGAGAGTTTGTAGCTTTCGCGAACGAGTTTGAGTCGGGTGCCCGTGTCCATAACAGCCTTATGTGAGAAGTACTTAAGGGTATTTTTGCGGCGGTTGGGTCGCGAACGTCGCGATTTGGCTGCCCTGGAGCCTGAAAAGGCGGCTATTTAAACATGTTTGACAGGCAAGCTGTAAAGACTGGCGATGAGGGGTGCCGCGGGGGAAATGTGGGCGTTGTCGGGGGGCGTCGGGAGGTCCTGCGGACCTCGTCGCAGCCTGCGGCAGCGGCTACAGGGTGGAGGCTGTAGCCGCGTGCACATTCAGATGCCGAAGCGGTCGCGCAGGGCGTAGTACGCGGCGCCCATGGCGGTCAGTGGGGCCTGGAAGGTGCGCCCGCCGATCATCGGCATGTGCGGCAGGGAGGCGAAGGCGTTGAAGCGCTCGGCGTCGCCGCGGATCATTTCGGCAATCAGCTTGCCCGCCAGGTGCGAACAGGTAACACCGTGGCCGCTGTAGCCCTGCATGTAGTAGGCGTTCTTTTCGATACGGCCGAATTGCGGCATGCGCGACATGGTCAGCAGGAAATTGCCGGTCCAGCGGTAGTCGATCTTCACGTCCTTGAGCTGGGGGAAGGTCTTGAGGATCTTCGGCCGGATCAGTTGCTCGATATCATCCGGTTCCCGGGCGCCGTAGACCACGCCGCCGCCGTACAGCAGACGGTTGTCGCCGGTCAGGCGGAAGTAGTCCAGCAGGTAGTTGCAGTCTTCCACGCAGTAGTTGTTGCTGATCAGGCTGCGGGCCAGTTGTTCCGGCAACTGCTCGGTGACCACGATCTGCGAACCGCAGGGCATGCTCTTGCGGGTCACGCGGGGGTCGAGGTCCTGCTGCAGGTAGGCGTTGCCGGCGATCAGCAGGTATTTGGCGCGGACCACGCCCTTGGCGGTGCGCACCACGTTGGGTTCGCCGTAGGTGATTTCCACCGCCGCCGACTGTTCGAAGATCTTGCCGCCCAGGCCGATGATGGCGCTGGCTTCGCCCAGGGCCAGGTTCAGCGGGTGGATGTGGCCGCCCTGCATGTCCAGCAGGCCGCCGATGTAGTTCTTGGTGCCGACTTCGCGGTCGATCTGCGCCTTGTCGAGCATCTTCAGGTTGTTATTGCCCAGGCGCTCCCAGTTGCGCTTCTGTTCCGCCAGGCCCTTGAGCTGCTTGTTGTTCAGGGCGGCGAAGATGCCACCGGGGCGGTAGTCGCACTGGATGTCGTAGTGCTGGATGCGCTGGCGGATGATGTCGGCGCCTTCGAAGATCATGCTGCCGAGCACTTCGGCGCTTTTTTCGCCGTAGCGTTCTTCGATCACGTCCACGTCGCGGCTGTAGGAGTTGACCAGTTGCCCGCCGTTGCGCCCGCTGGCGCCGAAGCCGACCTTGGCCGCTTCCAGCACGGTGACGCTATAGCCCGCTTCCGCCAGGAACAAGGCCGAGGACAGGCCGGTGTAGCCGGCGCCGATCACGCAGACGTCGCACTCCACCAACTCTTCGAGTTGCGGGTAGTCGGTGTTCTGGTTGCGGGTCGCCGCGTAGTAGCTGTTCACGTAGGTTTGCATGAGAAATTCCCCAGCGGGTACGGGCCCAGGCCCGCCGCCGCTGTTGTTATAAGAGTTAGAGCTTGATCCAGGTCGCTTTGAGCTCGGTGTATTTGTCGAAGGCGTGCAACGACTTGTCGCGGCCGTTGCCGGACTGTTTGAAGCCGCCGAACGGCGCAGTCATGTCGCCGCCGTCGTACTGGTTGACCCATACGCTGCCGGCCCGCAGGCCACGGGCAAAACGGTGGGCGCGGCTGAGGTTGGCGGTCCAGACCCCGGCCGCCAGGCCGAAGATGCTGTCGTTGGCGATCTGCAGCGCCTCTTCTTCGGTATCGAAGCTGATGACCGACAGCACCGGGCCGAAGATCTCTTCCCGGGCGATGGTCATGGCGTTGGTCACGCCGTCGAAGATCGTCGGCTCGACATACAGGCCGCCAGTGCTTTCCAGGGCACGGGCACCACCGGCCAGCAGTTGGCCGCCCTGCTCCTTGCCGATGTCGATGTAGCGCAGCACGTTCTCCAGCTGGCGCTGGTCCACTACCGCGCCGACCCGGGTCTCGGGGTCGAGGGCGTGGCCCGGTTTCCAGCCCTTGAGGGCCTCCACCAGCAGCGGGATGAACTGCTCGCGGATCGAGCGCTGCACCAGCAGGCGCGAGCCGGCGGTGCAGACTTCGCCCTGGTTGAAGGCGATGGCCGCAGCCGCTGCTTCAGCCGCTGCGCGCAAGTCCGGGGCGTCGGCAAACACCACGTTGGGGCTCTTGCCACCGGCTTCCAGCCACACCCGCTTCATGTTGCTTTCGCCGGAGTACACCAGCAACTGCTTGCCCACGGCGGTGGAGCCGGTGAAGGCCAGCACGTCCACGTCCATGTGCAGGGCCAGGGCCTTGCCGACGGTGTGGCCGTAACCCGGCAGGACGTTGAACACGCCCTTGGGGATACCGGCGTCCAGGGCCAGCTGGGCGATGCGGATCGCGGTCAGCGGCGACTTTTCCGACGGTTTGAGGATGAACGAGTTGCCCATCGCCAGGGCCGGGGCGAACTTCCAGCTGGCCATGATCAGCGGGAAGTTCCACGGCACGATGGCCGCCACCACGCCTGCCGGTTCCCGGGTCACCAGGCCCAGCTGGTCGTGGGGCGTGGCCGCCACTTCGTCGTAGAGCTTGTCGATGGCTTCGGCGTTCCAGCGGATGGCGTTGGCCGTGGCCGGAATGTCGATGGCCATGGAGTCGCCAATCGGCTTGCCCATGTCCAGGGTTTCCAGGAGCGCCAGTTCTTCCTGGTGCTCAAGGATCAGTTCGGCAAAGCGCGTGAGGATGCGCTTGCGCTCGGCCGGGGCCTTGCCCGACCAGACGCCACTGTTGAACGCCTGGCGCGCCACGGCCACCGCACGATCGGCATCGGCCTGATCGGTGCTGGCGACGTTGGCCAGGAAGCGCCCGTCCACCGGGCTCAGGCATTCAAAGGTGGCACCGCTGGCGGCGGCGCAGTACTGGCCGTCGATAAAGGCACGGCCTTCGAGGCTGAGGGACTGGAAGTGCTGCTCCCAGTCGCTGCGGGATTTAGTCATGGCAAATACTCAACGCAGGAAGTGACACGGTCATCAGACCGTGTGCAGGTACCAGTTGTATTCCAGGTCGGAGATGGAGTTTTCGAACTCCGCCAACTCGCTTTCCTTACAGGCCACGAACACGTCGATGTACATCGGGTCGATGTACTTGGCCATCACTTCGCTGTCGTCCAGTACGCGCAGGGCGTCCCGCAGGTTGGTGGGCAGGCTTTGTTCGTTCTGCTCGTAGGAGTTGCCTTCAACCGGCGCGCCCGGGTCGATCTTGTTGGTCAGGCCGTGGTGAATGCCCGCCAGCACCGAAGCCATCAGCAGGTAAGGGTTGGCGTCGGCGCCAGCCACCCGGTGCTCGATGCGCACCGCATCGGCAGAACCTGTGGGTACGCGCACGGCCACGGTGCGGTTGTCGATGCCCCAGGTCGGCGAGTTCGGCACGTAGAACTGCGCACCGAAGCGGCGGTACGAGTTGACGTTGGGGCATAGGAAAGCCATCTGCTGCGGCAGGGTGTCGAGCACGCCGCCGATGGCATGGCGCAGGGCTTCGTTGGTCTCTGGGTCTTCACTGGCGAAGATGTTGTTGCCCTGTTTGTCGAGGATCGAGATGTGCACGTGCAGGCCGTTGCCCGCCTGGCCCGGATAAGGCTTGGCCATGAAGGTGGTGTCCATTTCATGGTCGTAGGCGATGTTCTTTACCAGGCGCTTGAGCAGTACTGCGTAGTCACAGGCCTTGATCGGGTCGCTGACGTGGTGCAGGTTGACTTCGAACTGCGCCGGGGCGCTTTCCTTGACGATGGCGTCGGCCGGAATGCCCTGCTCTTTCGCGCCTTCGAGGATGTCTTGCAGGCAGTCGACGTACTCGTCGAGGTCGTCGATCAGGTAGACCTGGGTGGAATGCGGACGCTTGCCGGAGATCGGCGAACGGGGCGACTGCGGACGGCCGTTCACGTTGTCCTGGTCGATCAGGTAGAACTCCAGCTCGAAGGCGGCGCAGATGGTCAGGCCCATCTCGTCGAACTTGCTCACCACCTGGCGCAGCACTTCGCGAGGGTCGGCGAAGAACGGCTGGCCTTCGATCTCGTGCATGGTCATCAGCAGTTGCGCGGTGGGGCGCTTCTGCCAGGGCTCGACGCTCAGGGTGCCGGGGATCGGGTAGCAGATGCGGTCGGCATCACCGATGTCCAGGCCCAGGCCGGTGCTTTCCACCGTGGAACCGTTGATATCCAGGGCAAACAGCGAGGCGGGCAGGTTGATGCCCTTCTCGTAGACCTTGTGCAGCGCGGTGCGCTCGATGCGCTTGCCGCGCACCACACCGTTCATGTCTGCAATCAGCAGATCGACGTAGAGAACCTCGGGGTGTTTTTTCAGGAAGGCATTGGCTTCATTGAGTTGAATGGCACGCGGGGGGACCGACATGATGCACCTATTGTGTTAATTATTATGTTCACTGCTGTGACACGCCAGCAGTCAACCCGAAAGAAAAACCGGAGTCAATAGCCAACAGCAGCCACCATTCGTCAATTATTTTGCCCCACTAAAGGTCGATACGCCGCGCAATCCGCGCCGCCTGCGGGTTTCAAGCAGATAATGTTTAGAATTTTTTACATGAAAGTTGTTAATTAAAATCAACGAGGATAAGCTCTGGAAAAACTCGTTCCAGCGTGAATTTCGAGGTGATAAAAATGGCATTCAAGCCATTGATCGGCGTTACTGCGTGCGTCAAAGAGATCGGCCTGCACCCCTACCACGTCAGCGGCGACAAGTACTTGCGTGCTGTCAGCGTCGCGGCCGAGGGCCTGCCCCTGATCATTCCTTCCCTGGCGGATCTGATCGACATCGACGATCTGCTGCGGCAAGTGGATGGGCTGCTGTTTACCGGCTCGCCATCCAATGTCGAACCCTTCCATTACCAAGGCACTCCCAGCGAGCCGGGCACCGCCCACGACCCGCAGCGCGATGCCACCACCCTGCCCCTGCTGCGCGCGGCGATTGCCGCCGGCGTGCCGGTGCTCGGCATCTGCCGCGGTTTCCAGGAAATGAACGTGGCCTTCGGCGGCAGCCTGCACCAGAAGGTGCATGAACTGCCGGGCTACATGGACCACCGCGAAGCCGACGATCCGCGCATCGAAGTGCAGTACGCCCCGGCGCACCCGGTGGCGATCCAGCCCGGCGGTGTGTTCGAGGCCATGGGCCTGGGCGGCGAGATCCAGGTCAACTCGATCCACAGCCAGGGCGTCGACCGCCTGGCCCCCGGCCTGCGGGTCGAGGCCGTGGCCCCGGACGGCCTGATCGAGGCGCTATCGGTGGAACACAGCAAGGCCTTCGCCTTCGGCGTGCAGTGGCACCCGGAATGGCAGGTGCTGTCGAACCCGGCCTACCTGCGGATCTTCCAGGCCTTTGGCGACGCCTGCCGGCAACGGGCCGCACAACGGCGCTGAACCACCGGCCGCGGCCATAACCCAGACGATTCATCACGCCCTGCCCCGCGGCGAGCGCGCCTGTGCGCGCCCGTCGTCCAGCGTGAGCAACACACGGCAAGACCACAACAACAAATAGCGTCAGGCCGCCAGGGAGGCAGCGCCGAATCAGCCCGCACTCACTGCGGGCTGGCAATCAACCTTTAGGCCCGGCCGAATTGATCGGGCTGCTGACACCTGTTGGGAGTTTCACATGGCAAACGCCTCCAGCACTTACCGCAAGGCCCTCGAAGGCACTCCGAGCCCGCAGAAGGTCCTGGTCAAGATCGACCGCGTGACCAAGAAGTTCGATGAAACCGTGGCCGTGGACGATGTGTCCCTGGAGATCCACCAAGGCGAGATCTTTGCCCTGCTGGGCGGTTCCGGCTCCGGCAAATCCACCCTGCTGCGCATGCTCGCCGGCTTCGAACGCCCCACCGAAGGCCGCATCCTGCTGGATGGCGTGGACATCACCGACATGCCGCCCTACGAGCGGCCGATCAACATGATGTTCCAGTCCTACGCCCTGTTCCCCCACATGACCGTGGCCCAGAACATTGCCTTCGGCCTCAAGCAGGACCGCCTGCCGGCCAGCGAGATCGACGCCCGGGTCGAGGAAATGCTCAAGCTGGTGCACATGACCCAGTACGCCAAGCGCAAGCCGCACCAGCTCTCCGGTGGCCAGCGCCAGCGCGTGGCCCTGGCCCGCTCCCTGGCCAAGCGCCCCAAGCTGCTCTTGCTGGACGAACCCATGGGCGCCCTGGACAAGAAGCTGCGCTCGCAGATGCAACTGGAACTGGTGGAGATCATCGAGCGCGTGGGCGTGACCTGCGTGATGGTGACCCACGACCAGGAAGAGGCCATGACCATGGCCCAGCGCATCGCCATCATGCACCTGGGCTGGATCGCCCAGACCGGCAGCCCGGTGGACATCTACGAAGCGCCGGTGAGCCGCCTGGTGTGCGAATTCATCGGCAACGTCAACGCCTTCGACGGCACCGTTACCGAAGACCTGGAAGGCTACGCCATCATCGACTGCGCGGACCTCGAGCAGCAGATCTACGTCGGCCACGGGGTCAGCACCTCGGTGCAGGACAAGTCGGTGACCTACGCCATCCGCCCGGAAAAGATGCTGGTCACCACCCTCAAGCCCGACGCCCGCTACAACTGGTCCAAGGGCAAGGTGCATGACATCGCCTACCTGGGCGGTCACTCGGTGTTCTACGTCGAGCTGCCTGGCGGCAAGATCGTCCAGTCGTTCATGGCCAACGCCGAGCGCCGTGGCTCGCGGCCGACCTGGGATGACGAAGTCTACGTCTGGTGGGAAGACGACAGCGGCGTGGTACTGCGAGCATGAGTACATCGACCATGAGCACTTTCAATCAGAAGCTGTTCCGTATGCTGCCCAGCGGTCGCAAGCTGGTGATCGGCATTCCTTTCCTCTGGCTGTTCCTGTTCTTCATGCTGCCGTTCTTCCTGGTGATGAAGATCAGCTTCTCGGAAGCGGCCCTGGCGATTCCGCCCTACTCGGAGATCTACAGCTACGCCGAACAGAAATTCCAGCTGCTGCTGAACCTCGGCAACTACGCCATGTTGGCCGGCGACGAGCTGTATTTCTCGGCCTACCTGGGTTCGCTGAAGGTGGCCCTGCTGAGCACCCTGATGTGCCTGGTGGTGGGTTTCCCCATGGCCTATGCCATCTCCAAGGCCAGCAAGGAGGCGCAGAACGTCTTGCTGCTGCTGATCATGATGCCGACCTGGACCGCGATCCTGATCCGCGTCTACGCCTGGATGGGCATCCTCAGCAACAACGGCCTGCTCAACAGCTTCCTGATGTGGACCGGGCTGATCAGCCAGCCGCTGGAAATCCTCAACACCAACACCGCCGTCTATATAGGCGTGGTCTACGCCTACCTGCCGTTCATGGTGCTGCCGCTGTACGCCAACCTGGTCAAGCATGACCAGAGCCTGCTGGAAGCCGCATCCGACCTGGGTTCGAGCAACTTCAACAACTTCTGGAAAATCACCGTGCCCCTGGCCAAGAACGGCATCATTGCCGGCTGCATGCTGGTGTTCATTCCGGTGGTGGGCGAGTTCGTGATTCCGGAACTCTTGGGCGGCCCGGAAACCCTGATGATCGGCCGCGTGCTGTGGCAGGAGTTCTTCAACAACCGTGACTGGCCGGTGGCCTCCGCCCTGGCGGTGGTGATGCTGGCGATCCTGATTATCCCGATCTTGCTGTTCAACCGCAGCCAGGCCAAAGAGATGGAGGCACGGGCATGAAACGCTTCGAATTTTCCAAACTGATGCTGGTGCTGGGCCTGCTGTTCATCTACCTGCCGATGCTGATCCTGGTGATCTACTCGTTCAACGCCTCCAAGCTGGTGACAGTGTGGGGCGGCTGGTCGATCAAGTGGTACGTCGGCCTGCTGGACAACCAGCAACTGATGGGCTCGGTAATGCGCTCCCTGGAGATCGCCTGCTACACCGCCATTGCCGCGGTGGCCCTGGGCACCCTGGCGGCCTTCGTGCTGACCCGGGTCACCCGTTTCAAGGGCCGCACGCTGTTCGGCGGCCTGGTCACCGCGCCGCTGGTGATGCCGGAAGTGATCACCGGCCTGTCCTTGCTGCTGCTGTTCGTGGCCATGGCGCAATTGATCGGCTGGCCCATGGAACGGGGCATCGTCACCATCTGGATCGCCCACACCACATTCTGCGCAGCCTATGTAGCCGTGGTAGTCTCCGCGCGCCTGCGGGAGCTGGACCTGTCCATCGAAGAAGCAGCCATGGACCTGGGAGCGCGACCGTTCAAGGTGTTCTTCCTGATCACCATCCCGATGATCGCGCCGTCACTGGCGGCCGGCGGCATGATGTCCTTCGCCCTGTCCCTGGATGACCTGGTACTGGCCAGCTTCGTCTCCGGCCCGGGTTCCACCACCTTGCCGATGGAAGTGTTCTCGGCGGTGCGCCTGGGGGTCAAGCCGGAGATCAACGCCGTGGCCAGCCTGATCCTGCTGGCGGTGTCCCTGGTGACCTTCCTGGTCTGGTACTTCGGCCGTCGCGCCGAAGCGGCCCGCAAGCGGGCGATCCAGGAGGCCATGGACTTCACCGCCAACGAATCCTGGCAGCCACCGGCAGCGAAAAAACCTGCGGTACGAACACCTGCGACGGCCTAATCGCCTCTTCGCCAGCAAGCAGGCTCCTACGGATAACCCAAACCTGTAGGAGCCAGCTTGCTGGCGAAAAAGGCTCACCCCGAACCCTCGAGTTGCACACGCAGCAATCTGCACAATAAGAAATGGAGTTGTAGTGATGAAAATGCTTGGCAGGACTCTGCTCTCACTGTCCTTGATGGGCGCAATGGTTACCGGCGCTCAAGCCAACGACAAAGTGCTGCGCGTCTACAACTGGTCGGACTACATCGCCCCGGACACCCTGAAGAAGTTCGAGGCCGAGACCGGCATCCACGTCACCTACGACGTCTTCGACAGCAACGAAACCCTGGAAGCGCGCCTGCTCACCGGCAAGTCCGGCTACGACATCGTGGTGCCGTCCAACAGCTTCCTGGCCAAGCAGATCAAGGCCGGGGTCTACCAGGAACTGGACAAGTCCCGCTTGCCCAACTGGAAGAACCTCAACCCGGTGCTGCTGAAAAACGCCTCCGCCAGCGACCCGGACAACGCCCATGCCTTTCCCTACATGTGGGGTTCGATCGGCATTGGCTACAACCCGGACAAGGTCAGGGCGGCCCTGGGCGCCGACGCCCCGACCAACTCCTGGGACCTGCTGTTCAAGCCGGAGAACGCCGAGAAGCTCAAGGCCTGCGGCATCAGCTTCCTCGACTCGCCCACCGAGATGCTCCCCGCCGCCCTGCACTACCTGGGCTACCCGGTGACCAGCAAGGACAAGGCGCAGATCCTCGAAGCCGAAGCCCTGTTCATGAAGATCCGTCCTTCGGTGACCTACTTCCACTCCTCCAAGTACATCTCGGACCTGGCCAACGGCAACATCTGCGTGGCCGTGGGTTATTCCGGCGACGTGCTGCAGGCCCGTTCCCGCGCCGAAGAGGCCGGCAACAAGGAGAAGGTCGCGTTCAGCATTCCCAAGGAAGGCGCCGGCAGCTTCTACGACATGATGGCCATCCCCAAGGACGCCACCAACGTCGACAACGCCTACCTGTTCATGAATTTCCTGATGCGCGCGGACATCATCGCCGAGGTCACCAACAGCCTGGGCTACAGCAACGCCAACGCGGCGGCCACGCCGCTGGTGGACGAAGCGATCCGCAACGACCCGGCGTCCTACCCGCCCCAGGCCGTACTGGCCACCCTCTACGCAGTACCGGACCAGCCGATCGCCATCCAGCGCGTGATGAACCGCGGCTGGACCAGGATCAAGCTGGGCAAATGACTCAAGCTGCCCGCCGCTGGCGGGCACCGCTCGCCTTTTTCCGTTCACGTCGCGCCTTACCACCGCGACACTCCTGCGAACGGCTTCACCCGGCTCCCTCGGTTGGGGTGAATCCTTGGCGCCTTCGGGCGCCTTTTTTGCGTTCCCTGCAGCCGCTGGCGCAGGCGCGAATGGCTGGAGCGACATAGGCGATCCCGGCAACAGAGGGTCCTGCGGCCCCTTTCGCAGCCTCGCTAACGCTCGGCAGCGACTACAGCTGGCAGACAGCCATTACTTTGGCTAGATTCAGCCGACACGGCTCCCCTCCCACTTCGTACAATGACCGCCACAGGTCCTTCGACATGCATGCAACCTTACGTGCGCTCTTGCTGGCTTCTGCCTTGTTCCCGCTGTACGCCAGCGCCGCACCACCGGTGCTGGCGCTGGTGGCCCTGCCCTCTACGGCCAAGCCGGCGCCGGGCAGCGAACACTCCATCGGCAACATGCCGCTGGCGACCTCGCAACAGGGCCTGGGCCTGTGCTTCAGCCACAGCGCGGCGGCGGTATTCAACTATTACCAGTGCCAGGCGGCCAAGGAAGACTGCACCCGCATCGACAAGAACCAGCTGGCGGCGCCCCTGGACATGGCGCGCTTTGGCCGCAAACCCACGGGCGAGGTAGACAGCGTCGCCTCCTACGAGGACATCGACGAGGGCGGTGACCCGCTCTACACCCTGGAAACCGCGGCCCTGATGGTGGGCTCCGTGGTGTCCCAGGCGTGCTTTTCCGAAGAGAAACTGTTCAAGGACAAGTTCGTGCCCAGCGGCGCCATCAGCGCCGAGGACGTCAAGGCCCAGCGCGCAGTACTCAAAGCGCTGGAGGACTTCTATCAACAGAACCGGCTCAAGGCCCCCTGTGCCGAGTGTGTCGCCAGCGCGACGCAGGTGGCCGAACTCCAGGCCATCTACGCCACCACCCGCGATCCCCGGGGCATCGCCCAGGCCCTGGGCAAGCCGCACTTCGGCGGTTTTTTCTCGGCCATCATCATCCCCCCCGAATGCCGGCGCCTGAGCCGCCGGGCACTCTTCGAACTCCAGGACAAGCTGCAGATCCGCGCCCTGCCGGAAACGGCCGCGCAGAACAACTTCGCTGGCCTGTACCCGGCGCTGAAACAGGCGATCGATGCCGACAACCCGGTGATCATTGCCAACGTCTGCCTGTATCGCGGCGCCAAGCAGAAAAAATGCCCCGAGCAGTACCGGCACAGCCTGGTGGCCTACGCACATGCCCGTCTGTGTACGCCCCAGGGCCAGTGCCAGGAAGGGCTCAAGGTGCTCAACAGCTGGGGCGAGCAATGGCAGAACCACGAGGGCCAGCAATGGTTCGATGCCCGGCGCCTGCTGGACAGCACCGGCTATGGCAAGCAGAGCATTGGCTGGCTGGAACACAAGAGCGCGGACCAGGACTGAGCAGCCCGGCGGGTCCCGAGGGCTCCTGCTCGCACCGGCCCCCTTCGGGCTGATAACAGCCGAATCCCGGCGCGGCCATTGCCCAGCGGCAACTGGCCGCTACACAACAGCAGGTTCCTCGCCTCAGGAAGTGGTATTTTTTGCGGCTTCTGGCGTGGCTGATCGGCATGAAGCCAAGGCCGCCAACTTTCAGGGAGCTGCACCGATGAAGTCTGCCGTACACCCTTGCCCGTTGCCCCATGACTCCAGCATCGCGGCCCTGGCCCCGGGTGCCACCTTCATCGACTGCCGCCGCACCCTGGCCGAGGACCCCGAACGCAGCGCCATGCGTCACCTGCTGTGCCTGATGAGCCAGACCCCGGCCTGGATCGACCGCCTGATGGGCCTGCGCAACCGCGTGGTGCAGCTGTTCGGCCTCAAGGACCTGGGGCGCCTGACCCGCATCGACCTGTCGCGCCCCGACGAGGATTACCAGCCCGGCGACCGGGTGGGTATCTTCACCCTGATTTCCCAGAGCCCCGACGAGGTGCTGGTGGTGGACCGCGACAAGCACCTGGACGTGCACCTGTCGCTCAACCGCCTGCCGCTGGACGCCGAGGGCCGGCGCCCGGTGGTGCTGTCCACCGTGGTCCACCCGCACAACCGCCTGGGGCGCCTGTACATGCTGCCGGTGGCGCCGTTCCACCGGATCATCGCGCCCATGACCCTGGCCACTATCAATAACTGCTGAGCCTTCCATCCCAAGGATCTTGCCGTGCACACACCGGATTTCGATGTTGTAGTCGTAGGCCTGGGCGCCATGGGCGCCGCCACCCTCTATCAACTGGCCAAGCGCGGGGTAAGGGTGGCGGGCATCGACCGCTTCGCCCCGCCCCACGACCTGGGTTCCAGCCACGGCGACACCCGCATCACCCGCCAGGCGGTGGGCGAAGGGGCGGCCTATGTGCCCCTGGCGATCCGCTCGCAGCAGATCTGGCGCGAACTGGAGGCGGAGCTGGATGTGCAGTTGTTCGAGCAATGCGGGGTGCTGGTGATGACCGCCAGCACCGACCCGCAGCGCCCGGCAGGGGCCCGGGACTTCACCGACAACAGCATCGAGCTGGCCCGGCGCTATGGCATCGAGCACCAGGAGCTGGACGCCGCCGAGATCCGCCGGCGCTTCCCGCAGTTCGCCCCGCTGGATGACAGCGCCCGGGGCTACTTCGAACCCGGCGGCGGCTTTGTCCGCCCGGAACGCTGCATCGATGCGCAACTGACCCGGGCCCGGCAACTGGGGGCAACCCTGATCACCGGCCAGACAGTGCTGGAGCTGGACGCCCAGGATGACGGGGTGCACATCATCAGCGACGGCTCGCGGCTGTTTGCCCGACAGGTCATCGTCAGCGCCGGCATGTGGTCGGCGCAGTTGCTGGGGGCGCCCTTCGATTCGCTGTTGCAGGTGTGCCGTCAGCAGCTGTACTGGTTCCGCCTGGATGAGCCCGAGCGCTACCCGGCCCGCTCCCCGAGCTTCATTCTCCACAGCGCCGATGACGTGGACGCCTGCTACGGCTTCCCGCCGATTCCCGGCGAAGGCAGCGTGAAGATCGCCACCGAGCAGTACAGCGCCAGCAGCCAGCCGGACAGCCTCGACCGCCAGCCCAGCAGCGCCGACGCCCAGCGCCTGTTCCACAAGCTGATCGCACCCCATATCGCCGGGTTGGCCCCCGAGTTGGTGAAGGCCAGTGTCTGTGCCTACACCGTGACCCCGGATTCGGGGTTCATCATCGACCGCCACCCGCGCCTGGCCAATGTCACCGTGGTCAGCGCCTGTTCCGGCCATGGCTTCAAGCATTCGGCGGCGATTGGCGAAGCCCTGGCCCAGCAGCACGTGGACGGCTGCAGCGAAATCGACCTGGAAAGTTTTTCTCTGCACCGCTTCAACTGACGGCAACGGCCCCTTTATCGGGGCCGTGGTGAAAAAAAATCCTCGGGGTGACGTTTTTCGCCGTTTATCTGCCGTTTTCAGCCTTGCTGGTTGGCCGAGTCTCTACGATTCTTTAGAAACCCCTCAGGGCGGCGCATCGCCGCCCCACGTAGAACAACCGGAGCGCCCCATGAAGAGCGTCGCAGAACTGCTGAAACTCAAGGCCAAGCACAACCAGCAAGTGCACACCATCGCCCCGCACCAGATGGTCCTGGAGGCGCTGATGGTGATGGCCGAGAAAAACGTCGGCGCCTTGCCGGTGCTGGAGAATGGCGTGGTGGTCGGGGTCATCAGCGAGCGCGACTACGCGCGCAAGCTGGTGCTCCACGGGCGCTCCTCGGTGGGCACCCCGGTCAGCGCGATCATGAGCTCGCCGGTAATCACCGTGGACTCGCACCAGAGCGTGGACACCTGCATGAACATCATGACCGACAGCCACCTGCGCCACCTGCCGGTGGTGGAAAACGGCCAGTTGCTGGGCCTGCTGTCCATCGGCGACCTGGTCAAGGAAGCAATCGCCGAACAGGCCGACCTGATCCGCCAGCTGGAGCAGTACATCCGCGGCGAATGACCCCAGGCCCTGCGCCGCCCTGGCTCACAGGGCGTCACCCGCCGTGAAGAATTGCCGCCCATCGCTCTTGAGCAGATCCAGCAGGGCCTGGGCTGCGGGCGACAGGTAGCCTTCGGCGCGTACCAGCACCACGATGCTGCGGCGCATGCAGGTTTGCGCCAGGGGCACTTCCCGCAGGTGGGCGATGCCCTTGAAGTCGTCCAGGGTTTCCCGGGCCAGAAAACTCAGCAGCCCGGTCTTGGCGATCAGCCGCGGCAACAGGGAGATGGTGTTGGTCTCTATCTGCACCGAGGGCAGCGGCAGTTCATGGCTCTGGAACACGTTGTCGATCCAGCGTCGCGCCGACACCCGGGTGCCCGGCAGCACCCAGCGGTAGGCGCACAAGTCGCGCAGGCGCATGGGCGTGGCGAATATCGGGTGGTCGCGGCTGGCCACCACCACCGCCCGGTCTTCGAACAGGGTGTGGTGGCTCAGGTGCGGGTCGCCTTCGAACATCGGGCAGATGACCATGTCCAGGCGCCCGGAGCGCAGGGACTCGCGCAACAGGTCGTCCTGGCCGATCACCAGGTTCAAGGTGATGTCCGGGGCCCGCTCCAGCAAAGTGGCGGTCATCTGCGGCAGCAGGTGTTCGGCCATGCTGGCGGCACAGCCCAGGCGGATGTTGCCGAGCACGCCGCTGGCGAAGTCCCGCACCTCGCGGTGGGTCTCGGCGATGTTCTGCTGCAGTTGCCGGCTGCGCCGCTGCAGCAACTCACCCACGGCGGTGAGCTTGATGCCGCGGCCTTCACGCTCGAACAGCTTGGTGCCGAAGGACTCCTCCAGGCGCTGGATGCTCTTGGTCAGCGCCGGCTGGCTGCGGTTGAGCTTCTGCGCCGCCCGGCCCAGGTGGCCGAGCTCGGCGATGGTGTCGAAATAGGTCAGGTCGCGCAGGTCCATGATCGATCAACAATAGTTATGAGTTGATCACAATTAGAAACTGGACTTGATCAATCGCGCTATCAATAATTTGCTCCGGCGCAGGTTTTACCGCTCCCGCAACAGGAGTGGCCAGCGTCTTGGAGAGTCGTCCCTTGTCGCCATCGCTTCGTCTATCCCTGAATACCTGGCCCCAGGCGCTGCAATGGCCGGCCTGGCTGTTGCTGGCCGGCATCAGCGGCCAGTTGCTCAAGTACCTGGAGATTCCCGCCGGGCAGTTTCTCGGGCCGATGCTCACGGCGATCCTGTTTGGCGTGTGCGGTGCCAGCATCCGCGTGCCGCGCCTGGCGTTTCGCCTGGGCCAGGGCTCGGTGGGCATGCTCGCCGCCCACTCCATGACCCTCGCCGTGCTCACGGCCATGCTCCAGTCCTGGCACGTGATGCTGGTGGCCACCCTGCTCACCGTCAGCCTCAGCGCCCTGGTGGGCCTGGTGCTGGTGCGCTTCGGCGCGATTGCCGCCAGCACCGCGGCCTGGGGCACGGCGCCCGGTGCGGCCTCGGCCATGGTGTCGATGGCCGACGAGTTCGGCGCCGACTCACGGGTGGTGGCCACCATGCAGTACGTGCGGGTGGTGTGCGTGGTGATGGTCGGGGCCCTGGTCAGCCACTGGATCGGCGCTCCGGCCAGCGGCAGCGAGGCCCACGCCAGCCAGATGGCCCTGCACGGCATGAGCCTGCCGAATGTTGGCCTGAGCATCGTGGCGATCGTCTGCGGTGTGCTCCTGGGTTCGCGGGTGCCTGCCGGGGCCCTGCTGGTGCCGCTGCTGCTGGGCGGCGCGCTGCAGGTCAGCGGGCTGTTGCAGATCAGCCTGCCGTCCTGGCTGCTGGCCTGCGCCTACGGCGCCATCGGCGGCTATATCGGCCTGCGCTTCGACCGCCCGACTCTGAGCTATGTGTTCGGCCACCTGCCGGCGATGATCGGCGGCGCCCTGCTACTGATCGCCCTCTGTGCCCTCTCTGCCTGGGGGCTGGCCCTGTGGATGGGCAAGGACTTTCTCTCGGTCTACCTGGCCACCAGCCCCGGCGGCCTGGACACCATGGCGATCATCGCGGTGGACACCCATTCGGATGTCGGCCTGGTGCTGGCGATGCAGACCCTGCGCCTGTTCGCGGTGATTGTCAGCGGCGCGTTTTTCGCCCGGCTGATCATCAAGTGGTCGCGATAGGTGCCGGAGCAAGCTCCCCTGCCCCCCCCTTACAGTGCTTGCCCTTGATTGATCGGCATCAGCACCCAAGGCACATTTTTTTAACAACCTGAAATAGTAAATCCAAGCGGTGTGAAACCTGCCCCTGTTCGCCGCCAGCCTTCCAGGCTGGGGCTTTGCACGGATTCCACCGCCTCTTGGGGGCGATTCGCAAAGCCTGTCCCCAGGTCTTTCCTTGACGATTAAGAAACGTCTTGCCGTCAGCTCTTGTTAAGATCGCGCACATTTGCGTGAAGATTTGATGACAGGCAGGTTATTTGTGAAGTTGATCCGTCGTTGCCTAAAACACCCTCTTGCACCCCTGTGCGCCCTGTTCGGCCTGCTGTTGCTGCTGCCCATGGGCGCGCGCCTGGCCCTGGGCTGGTCCAACCCGCTGGGCTATCTGTCGGACCTGGCCAGCGCCAGCCTGCTGACCGTACTCCTGTACCGCCGGCCCTGGTGGCTGGCGCTGCCGGTGCTGCTGGTCTGGGCCCTGCTGACCCTGGTCAGCGCCGAGCTGGTAAGCGCCGTGGGGCGCATGCCCAACCTCGCCGACCTGCACTACCTGGTGGATCCGCAGTTTGTCGGCAACTCCACCGGCGGCGGGCTGACCCACCCGGACCTGGGCCTGGCGCTGTTGCTGGGGCTGGTGCTGTGGCTGGTGGTCCAGCGCGCCCACCGCGGGGTGCGCCCCCCGGCACTGCCGCGCCATAGCTGGAGCCTGCCGGTGCTGTTGCTGGTGGCCCACGGCGGCATCCAGTACCTCAAGCCCAGCGAAGCCGACCAGTGGCAACTGTTCAACCTGCCCCACCAGGCCCTGGCCACCGCCACCGGCCAGGCGCAGATGCAGGTGGAGGACTGGCTGCAAGGCGACGTCGCCGATGTCCCACCGCCCATGGCCGGGCTCACCCGCCTGGACCTGGAAGGCCAGCCGCTGCTGCCCAGCGCTGGCCGCGCGCGCAACGTGCTGCTGATCACCCTCGAAGGCATTCCCGGTGCCTATATCCGCACCAACCGCGAAGCCCTGAACAGCCGCTACCAGGAAGACCTGATGCCCAAGCTCAGCGCCTGGGCCGAGCGCGGCATGAATACCCCGGACTACGTGCTGCACAGCCACCAGACCATCCGCGGCCTGTACGCCATGCTCTGCGGCGACTACGACAAGCTCGACAACGGCACCCCCAAGGGCGTCGAGATGCTCACCCAGAGCCAGCGCAACCAGGCCTGCCTGCCGGCGCAGATGCACAAGTTCGGCTTCAACACCCACTACCTGCAGGGCGCCGGCCTGCGCTTCATGGCCAAGGACAAGATCATGCCGCACATCGGCTTCGATTCGACCCACGGCCTGGAGTGGTTCAAGAACGACAACTACCTGGAGTTCCCCTGGGGCAAGGACGACAAGGCCTTCTTCGAAGGCGCCCTGGGCTACGTCGACCAGCTGAAGAAGAACAAGAAGCCGTGGATGCTCACCCTGCTGACCGTCGGCACCCACCAGCCCTACTCGGCGCCCGAGGACTACCTGGAACGCTATGAGACGCCGAAGCAGGCCGCCGTGGGCTACCTGGACGACGCCATCGACCAGTTCCTCACGGGCCTGGAGCGCAAGGGCGTGCTCAAGGACACCCTGGTGATCATTACCTCCGATGAGTCCCACGGCATCGACGGCGTGCGCCTGGCTTCGTCCTGGGGCTTCAACCTGATGCTCGCCCCGGACCAGGACCTGCTGCCCCATCTCAAGTCCGGCACCTACGGCCACGTCGACCTCAGCGCCTCGGTGCTGGACTACTTCGGCCTGCCGGTGCCCGCCAGCCTCAGCGGCCGCTCGCTGTTGCGCGACTATGCCCAGGGCCGGGAAATCATGTCCTACACCAACGGCAAGCTGCGCTACCACGATGGCCAGGGCACCTTCACCGAGTGCGACTTCCAACAGCGCTGCCGCTACTACGCCAGCCCCGGTTTCATCGCCGACAGCGCCAGCCTGCAAGGCCAGTACGGCGGCCTGCGGGCCCGGCAGATCAGCGCGCGTGCGGCGAACCTGGACCGCAGCCTGCTGCAGTCGCCGCTGAACCAGCACTACCAGTTCGGCAGCCCGGCGATCATCCCGCTGCAGGCGCAGATCAAGGACGACTGGGCCGACAACCTGATCGGCGCCCAGTACCTGGAAATGCCCAAGGGCTCCCAGACCCGGGTGCGCTTCACCGTGCGCTCCGCCGACCCGCAGCAAAACGCCTACATCCTGCTCAAGGGCAAGGAGCTGGAACAGGACGTGCCCCTGGGCCTGCCGGAAGAAATGCTGGTCACACCCGACCAGCCGTTGCAGATGGACTTCAGCTTCGACAACCCGGAAACCCGCAAGGCCTTCTCCTTCCACCTGCTGGGCTATGGCCTGGGAGCGGTGGAAGTCAGCGACTTCAGCGTGATCACCGAGTTGCCGGGGCAGACCGAAAGCGTCGACCCCGAAGAAGACAGCAACGCCCACTCCAGCTGACCCCTGCCGCACGCCGAGCCGCCCCCCTTGGGGCGATGCTCGGCGCGCCCTTCTGCATGCCCCGCAAAAATATTTTCCTGTACATGAAACTTTTTTTGTACAGGAAAAGTCGGACCGTTGATGTCATTTAAACATCATTGAGCTATCACGCTGCCTCATCGAGGCACGCCCCTGTGAAGCATTCAGTCAACGGTTTAGGAGCGGTCCTTCCTATGTTTTCCAATCTGAGCATTTCGCAAAAGCTCTATGCCGGTTTCGGCGTCGTCCTGCTGATCCTCCTGCTGCTGGTGCTGGCGGCCCTGCGCGGCTTCGATCAAGTCAGCAGCAGCGTCAAAAGCACCATCCACAGCCATGAAGTGCTGAACCAGTCCGACGCCCTCTTGCGCAGCCTGATCAATATCGAGACCGGCATGCGCGGTTATGCCCTGACCGGTCGCGACAGCTTCCTCGAACCTCTGGAACAAGGCGAAAAAGCCTTTACCGACTACTACGCCCGGATCAAGAGCAGCACCGCCGACAACCCCGAGCAGCAGGCGCGCCTGGAGCGACTCAAGGCCCTGCACGACCAGTGGCTGCGCGAGGACATCCAGGGCAACCTGGCCCTGCGCCGGGCGATCAATGCCGGGACTCAGCCGGCCACCGCCATGGCCGAGCAGATCAGCGCCGGCCGCGACAAGGCCAAGATGGACGCCATGCGCCAGCTCACCAATGAGTTGCGCGAAGCGGAAAAAAGCCTGCAGGACGCCCGCAGCCAGGCCATGGACAACGCCAAGGCTTCGGCCCTGGCGATCCTGCTCGGCGGCGGCATGCTGGCGGCACTGCTGGCCATGCTCGTTGCCTGGTCGCTGTCGAGCAACCTGGTCGGACGCATCCGCCAGTCCGTGGAAGTGGCCGAGGCCATCGCCGCCGGCCACCTGGACAACCGCATCAGCACCCAGGGGCGCGATGAAGTCAGCGAGCTGCAGCAGGCTTTCGCCGCCATGCAGGAACGCCTGCGGTCGATGATCAGCCAGATCAAGTTGGGAGCCGAGCAACTGGTGAGCGCCTCCCAGAGCATTTCCAGTGCCTCGCTGCAGCTCTCGGCATCGGCCCAGGAACAGTCCCACTCGGCCTCATCCATGGCCGCCACGGTGGAAGAACTGACGGTGAGCATCAACCATGTGGCGGACAACGCCGGGGACGCTCATGCCCTGTCCAGCGAATCCGGGCGCCAGTCCGAGGAAGGCGGCAGCGTGATCCAGGACACCCTGGGCAGCATGCGCCTGATCGCCGAGACCGTGCAGGCTTCGGCCACCCAGATCGGTGAACTGGGCCAGCATGCCGAACAGATCTCCAGCATTGTCAGTGTGATCAAGGGCATTGCCGAGCAGACCAACCTGCTGGCCCTCAATGCGGCCATCGAGGCCGCCCGGGCCGGCGAGCAAGGCCGTGGCTTTGCCGTGGTCGCCGATGAAGTGCGCCTGCTGGCCCAGCGCACGGCCAATTCGACCCAGGAGATCACCGAGATGGTCGACAAGATCCAGCTGGGCACCCGGGAAGCGGTGAGCAGCATGGACGTCGGAGTCAATCAGGTGAAAAGCGGCGTCGAACAGGCCCAGCAGGCCGGCGAGGCCATCGTCAATATCCGCACCTCCTCCGGCAATGTGGTGCGGGTGGTGGACCAGATCTCCCTGGCCCTGCGGGAACAGACCGCCGCCAGCCAGGATGTGGCGCGCAACGTCGAGCGCATTGCCCAGATGTCCCAGCAGAACAGCCAGGCCGTGGAGGAAACCACCGAGACCGCCCGCTCCCTGCAGCAACTGGCGCAAAACCTGGAGCAGCAGGTGAACGTGTTCAGGCTCTAGGGCTGGAGCCCTCACCGGGGCGACCGCCCAGGCATCGACGCAAAACCCTGGCATCCCCAAGGTTTTGCGTTTATTCCTGATAACCGTCCCCTCTACAGACGAGCGCAGCCCATGATCGATCGCCCCACTGCCCCGCCGCTCGAACAACTCGCCGCCGCCATGCACGGCAAGCCGTTCATGGTCCTCACCGGCGCCGGTATCAGCACCCCGTCGGGGATCCCCGACTACCGCGACAGCGAGGGCGTGCGCCGTGGCCGCCAGCCGATGATGTACCAGGAATTCCTCGCCCAGCCCGAAGCCCGTCGCCGCTACTGGGCCCGGGCCATGCTCGGCTGGCCGCGCATTCGCCAGGCCCGGCCGAATGCCGCGCACCAGGCGTTGGCGCAATTGCAGGCCGCAGGCCGGATCGCCGGGGTGATCACTCAGAATGTCGATGCCCTGCACGACGAGGCCGGCAGCCTGGAGGTCATCGAGCTCCACGGCAGCCTGCAGCGGGTCTTGTGCCTGGACTGCGGCCAGCGCAGCCAGCGGGAGGCCATCCAGCAGCAACTGGAGGCGCACAACCCTTACCTGGCCGGCGTTGACGCGGTGCAGGCGCCGGACGGCGACACCCTGCTGGACCCGGCCTTCGAGGAACGCTTCCAGGTGCCCCACTGCCCCTACTGCAATGGCTCGCGATTGAAACCCGATGTGGTGTTCTTCGGCGAGAACGTGGCCGCGGCCACCGCTGCCCGGGCCTTGAGCGCCGTGCACGAAGCCGCAGGCCTGCTGGTGGTGGGTTCGTCGCTGATGGCCTATTCGGCGTTCCGCCTGTGCCGCGCCGTGGCCGAGCAAGGCAAGCCGCTGCTGGCCATCAACTTCGGCAAGACCCGCGCCGACGAGCTGCTGGACCTCAAGCTCGGCGAGCCCTGTGACCTGTTGCTGCCCCAGTTGGCCGAACGCCTGCTGCGTTGAGCCTCAGAGTAGCGCCAGGCGCTGGCCGAGGTTTTCCTCGCGCAGGATGTCGAACAGCGCCTGGGCCGCGGTGGACAGCTCGTCCCCCGGCTTGGTCAGTACACCAATGGCCCGCTCCACCACCGGATCGTGCAGGGTCAGGCAGTGCCCGCCCAGCTCGCGCATCTGCTGGGCGCACAACGCCGGCACCGCACTCACCCCCAGGCCGCTGGCGACCATGCGCCCCACGGTCGCCAACTGGTGGCTTTCAAACTCCACCGGCAGTTGCACGCCCCGTGCCCGCAGGTGATCTTCGAGCATCACCCGCACCGTGGACGGCCGCTGCAAGGTGATGAAGGGCTCCTGCAACAGCGCCTGCCAGTCGATCTCGCTGCGCCGGGCCAGGGGCGAATCCCGGGGCACCACGGCGACAAAGCGGTCGATGTACAGCGGGGTGAACACCAGCGAGGTGCTGTCCTGGGGCTCGAACGCCACCCCCAGCTCCACCTCGCGATCACGGACCATCTCCAGCACCTGCTCGTTGACCACGTCGTTGACCGTGACGTTGACCTGGGGATATCTGGCCCGAAAGTGCTTGAGGATCGGCGGCAGCAGGTTGCCGGCAAAGGACGGCATCGCCGCCAGGGTCACCCGGCCTCGCTGCAGGCTGAAACGCTGGCGCAGTTCGTCCTCGGCGTTGTCCCAGTCGGCGATCAGACGCCGCGCCAGGGGCAGCAGGGCCTCGCCTTCCGGGGTCAGGGCCACATTGCGCGTATTGCGCGTGAACAGGCGCCCACCCAGGCCTTCCTCCAGCGCCTTGATCGTCAGGCTCAGGGCCGACTGCGACAGGTGCAGCCGTTCGCAGGCCAGGGCAAAGCTCAAACTGTGGGCCACGGCCAGAAATGCCCGTATCTGTTTAACCGTCATCTGCCATTCTCTTGGGTGTATGCCGCCCTGGATTATGCTGCTTTTCCAATCAATCAACCTTAAAAATCAACTTAACAAATCAATCCCGCAGCGCAACACTGGCCCGCAAACGGCTGGCCAGCCGCCAACGAACAAGAAAGAGGAAGGTGCAAATGGCAGGTTTCGACAAGCGCGTGGCGTCCTACGAGGAAGCCCTGGAAGGTCTGCAAGACGGCATGACCGTGATCGCCGGCGGCTTCGGCCTGTGCGGTATCCCCGAAAACCTGATCGCCGAGATCAAGCGCCGCGGTACCCGCGACCTGACCGTGGTGTCCAACAACTGCGGGGTCGACGGTTTCGGCCTGGGCGTGCTCCTGGAAGACCGCCAGATCAGCAAGGTGATCGCTTCCTACGTGGGTGAAAACGCCCTGTTCGAGAAGCAGTTGCTCAGCGGCGAGATCGAAGTGGTACTGACCCCACAGGGCACCCTGGCGGAAAAAATGCGCGCCGGCGGCGCCGGGATCCCGGCCTTCTTCACCGCCACCGGCGTCGGCACCCCGGTGGCCGACGGCAAGGAAACCCGCGAATTCAAGGGCCGCACCTACCTGATGGAAGAGTCCATCACCGGTGACTTCGCCATCGTCAAGGGCTGGAAGGCCGACCACTTTGGCAACGTGGTCTACCGCCACACCGCGCAGAACTTCAACCCCCTGGCGGCCACCGCCGGCAAGATCACCGTGGTCGAAGTGGAAGAAATCGTCGAACCGGGCGAGCTGGACCCGACGCAGATCCACACCCCCGGCATCTACGTCGACCGGGTCATCTGCGGCACCTTCGAGAAGCGCATAGAACAGCGCACCGTGCGCAAGTGATCGCCCTTCCCCAGCCCGACTAAAAGGACAACAAACATGGCTCTTACCCGCGAACAAATGGCTCAGCGCGTCGCCCGCGAACTGCAGGACGGCTTCTACGTCAACCTTGGCATCGGCATCCCGACCCTGGTGGCCAACTACATCCCCGACGGCATGGAAGTCATGCTGCAGTCGGAAAACGGCCTCCTGGGCATGGGCGCCTTCCCCACCGAGGACGAAGTCGACGCCGACATGATCAACGCCGGCAAACAGACGGTGACCGCGCGCATCGGCGCCTCGATCTTCTCGTCCGCCGAATCCTTCGCGATGATCCGCGGCGGCCATATCGACCTGACCGTGCTCGGCGCCTTCGAAGTGGACGTGCAGGGCAACATCGCCTCCTGGATGATCCCCGGCAAGCTGGTCAAGGGCATGGGCGGCGCCATGGATCTGGTGGCCGGTGCCGAGAACATCATCGTCACCATGACCCACGCCTCGAAAGACGGCGAATCCAAATTGCTCAGCCGTTGCAGCCTGCCGCTGACCGGCGCCCAGTGCATCAAGCGCGTGCTCACCGACCTTGCGTACCTGGAGATCGAGAACGGCGCCTTCATCCTCAAGGAGCGCGCCCCCGGGGTCAGCGTCGAGGAAATCGTCAGCAAGACCGCCGGCAAGCTGATCGTGCCGGACCACGTGCCTGAAATGCAGTTCGCCTGAGGAGCCCCATCATGCAAGACGTCGTAATCGTTGCCGCCACCCGCACCGCCGTGGGCAGTTTCCAGGGCTCCCTGGCGAACATTCCCGCCGTTGACCTGGGCGCCGCGGTCATCCGCCAATTGCTGGCCCAGACCGGCATCGACCCGGCCCAGGTCGACGAAGTGCTCATGGGCCAGGTGCTCACCGCCGGCGCCGGGCAGAACCCCGCCCGCCAGGCCGCGATCAAGGCCGGCCTGCCCCACGCGGTACCCGCCATGACCCTGAACAAGGTCTGCGGCTCCGGCCTCAAGGCCCTGCACCTGGGCGCCCAGGCCATCCGCTGCGGCGATGCCGAGGTGATCATCGCCGGCGGCCAGGAAAACATGAGCCTGTCCAACTACGTGCTGCCCGGCGCCCGCACCGGCCTGCGCATGGGCCACAGCCAGATGGTCGACTCCATGATCAGCGACGGCCTGTGGGACGCCTTCAACGACTACCACATGGGCATCACCGCCGAGAACCTGGTGGAGAAATACGGCATCAGCCGTGAAGCCCAGGACGCCTTCGCCGCCGCTTCCCAACACAAAGCCGCAGC